>NZ_JAUHJJ010000002.1:380000-1196420 GCF_032381175.1 Bradyrhizobium sp. SZCCHNR1093 | reverse complement strand
CTCTCCTTGGCGCCAAAGACCGCCCCCAACAAACGACGCCCCTCTTGACAACTTACTCCCCATACAAGGTTCAGCCGGACAGACCCGGCCTTCCCTGCGCGATGGGTGAACGTCTGCTCCGAGCTCTCCCCGGGGACCGGCTTGTTTGCCCCCGTCACCCGCGCGTCACGTCATGACGCAGCGGGCTTGGCGCCAGCTTCGGGGCGCCAGGACCACACGGCTTGAACGTCCGCAGGCTTGCCAATCGTCCAGCGCATCAGCACCTGACAGGCCCGCGGCCACCGCTCCCCGCCTCTACGTATCGTGACGACGCGTACGCCCCTCTGCATGAGGCGGGATAAGCGATATAAGCACATTTTCCGATAAAACGAAAGAGAAATTTCGGCTTAGGCTGCCAAGGACCGTCCACCGAAAGTTCCGGTCCTACTTAAGATTTTTTCAACATGCGCCAGGCATACGACATCTAAGCACGGTGCAGCCCACCGGATGCGGAGGGATTCACAATGCAAGGGAGCCTTGACCGGCCACCGGTCGTGATCCATTCATCACGGTCGAAATCCCTGCTCGGGTTACTTGCCTGTATCGCCCTGCTCGCGGCGGCCCTCTTCATGGTCCAAGATCCTGAGGCCAATCACCTCATCGGATACGCCGGAATCGGCTTCTTCAGCCTCGGCATCCCCTTCGTCGGGTGGAGCATCTTTCGTCCGGACCGCTTGGTCCTCACTCCCGATGGCGTCACCCAGCATACGCTGTTCCGAAGCGGCCTCTTGAAATGGAAGGACGTGCACGCCTTTCGTCCGTACTCCCCCACGCCGGGATCGAGAGAACAGCTCATCGGCTACGACGTTGTGGGCAATTCCAACAAGGAAGGGCGGTTCGTTAAAGTCGCCCGATCGCTTGCGGGCGCCGACGGCACGCTTGGCGGCGGATGGGAGATGCAACCTGCAGCTCTCGCGGATCTGCTCAATAGAGCCCGCGCGCATTGGTTGCAGCAGGGCGATTAAGACCTGTTAGCATCGTAGAGGCCGGTCTGCTGATCCGGGGGCGCGTGCGCTTCGTTTCTGTGTTTCCACCACCCAAACGGCAACCGCCATGACCGAGCCGACACCACCCGGGAGACGCCGCATGCTGCTCTGGCTCACCGGCATCGTCGTGCTCGCGCTGGCCGGCGCCGCCATCGCCGCGGGGCCGATCATGAGCCGGGTCGAACAACCCAAATACGACGTCGTCTCGCGCGACGGCGACTTCGAGATCCGCGCCTATGCGCCGATGATCATCGCGCAGGCCGAGGTGCAGGGTGCGCGCAAGCCCGCCATCGAGGAAGGGTTCCGCATTGTCGGGGCCTACATCTTCGGCGCTAACCAGGCGAAGGCGAAGATCGCCATGACCGCGCCGGTGCAGCAGCAGGCCAGTGCCGCCACCGCGCCCGACGATGGCGTCGCAAGCGATCGCTGGAGCATCAGCTTCGTGATGCCCTCGAACTGGTCGCTCGACACTCTGCCGCCGCCGGCCGATGCCCGGATCAAGCTGACGGCCCAGTCTGCGCAGCGCATGGTCGCGATCACCTTTTCGGGCTCCACCTCCGACGGCATCATCGCTGACAAAACTCGCCAACTGCGTGACTACGCGCAGCACAAGGGGCTGACCGTCACCGGATCGCCGCTGCTCGCGTTCTACAATCCGCCCTGGACCCTGCCGATGCTGCGGCGGAACGAGGTCATGCTGGCGTGTAGTTGCTAAAGCGAGATGAGAGAGAGCGGCCTGATTTTGCAGTCAAGGTCGGCTCGCAACTGTCACCACGACGCGCGACGAGCTCCCTCTTTGGCTTTGCCGAGTCCTCTCCTCGGTCATTCCGGGGCGCGCGCAGCGCGAACCCGGAATCCATCCTTCAGCACGTCGCGCGGCTCGATGGATTCCGGGCTCGTCGCGCTGGCGCCCGCCGCCCCGGAATGACGCGAAGATCAAACGCGCCAGAACCCATGTCGTGACTTCAATCGGAGATTAGCCGCTCACCCCTCGATGATCGCCACCGCCCGCGTCCATCCGGCCGAGGCGCGCTCGATCTTGACCGGGAAACACGACACCATGAACCCCGTCGACGGCAGTTGCTCCAGATTGTGCAGCTTCTCCAGATGGCAATAGCCGATGTGGCGTCCGGCCTTGTGGCCTTCCCAGATCAGCGCGGCATCGTGGGTCTCGGCGTATCTCTGCGCGGTGAACACGAACGGCGCGTCCCAGCTCCAGCCGTCGGTGCCGGTCAGGCGCACGCCGCGCTCGAGCAGATACATGGTCGCCTCATAGCCCATGCCGCAACCGGAATTGACGTAGTTGGCCTGGCCGAAGCGCGCGCCGGCCGAGGTATTGACGACGACGATCTCGAGCGGCGACAGCGTGTGGCCGATGCGCTTGAGCTCATCCTCGACATCCCTCGCGGTCACCACATAGCCGTCCGGGAAACGACGGAAGTCGAGCTTCACGCCCGGCTGCAGGCACCATTCCAGCGGCACCTCGTCGATGGTCCAGGCGCGCTCGCCGCGGTTCATCGTCGGATGAAAGTGCCAGGGCGCATCGAGATGCGTGCCGTTGTGGGTCGACAGGTTGACCTGCTCGACCGCCCAGCCCTGCCCGTCCGGCAGATCCTCGGCCTTCAGCCCGTCGAAAAACTGCAGCATGCGCGGCAGGCCTTGCTGATGATCGATATAGGTGATGGCCGGGTGATTGCCGGGCGGATCGGCGGGCACGTCGTTCTGCAAGGGCACGGAGATATCGATCAGCCTGCGGGCCATGGGCGGTCCCCTCTCTTTGTCGTTCTTGGTTGTTGTCGTCGGCAGCAGGATCAGACGTCCTGCCGCTCGACCTTGTTCTTCAGGATGCCGATCTTCTCGACCTCGAGCTCGATCACGTCGCCATGTTCGAGATACCAGCCGAGCTCCAGGCCACAGCCATTGCCGACGGTGCCCGAGCCGATGAACTCGCCCGGCATCAGGGTTTCGTCCTTGCTGATATAGGCAATCAGCTCCTCGAACGAAAACAGCATGCCCTCGCTGACGCCACGCGAGCGGACCTCGCCGTTGACCCGCGCCTCCATCTTCAGGCGATAGGGATCGCCGATCTCGTCCGGGGTCACGATCCACGGCCCCATCACGTTGCCGCCGTCAAAGCTCTTGCCTTTGGAGGGGCCGAGCCGGCCGTCCATCTCGATGCGCTGCGTGTCGCGCGCGGAGAAGTCGTTGAAGATCGTGAAGCCGAAGATGTGATCGCGCGCCTTCGCGGCCGGAATATCCTTACCCTTGCCCCTGGTGATGATGCCGAACTCCAGCTCATAGTCCATCACCTTGCTGTAGCGCGGCCATTTCACCGTCGTGTTGGGGCCACGCACGCTGAAGCGGTTGGTGATGTAGAAGATCGGGACCTTGCGATAGACCTCGGGCAATTCGCCGAGCGGCTCGGCATCGATGCGCGCGAGCTCCTCCGCGTCGCCGCGCTGCCGCGCCGCGAGCTTTCGCTGGCCGCGCGGCGCCTGCAGGATGTGCAGCGGAAATGACATGCCGTCGCGCATCTGCCGCGGCTCCGGCACCGGGGCCAGCAGCTCGGTGCCGCCGACGTCGCGCGAGAGGCTTTCGTCGCTGCCATAGCGCTCGACCAGCGCGCGTGCTGCGTCGAGCGCAGCTTCGCCGGCATCGATCAACGACAGCATCGAGCCGAACGCTGGATTGCTCTTGCCAGCGCGATCGGCGGCCGCGGTGAGATCGAAAAGCTTGGAATCGCCGCCATGGACGACGCCGATCCGCTCCCCGCCTTCCGCTCGAAATGTCGCAAGTTTCACGCTGGCCTCCCCTTGTGTTCTGTCTGAAAATATACAAACATAGAAAATATCGATAAACAAGAGGCGTCCGAGAGACGGACGCCCGGGGGAGGAGTCAAGGATGCGTCATCGGATCATCAGTGCTGCGCTCGGATCGGTGCTGGCCACGCTTGCGCTCACATCTGCGACACGCGCCGAGAAGATCCAGATCGGCTGCACCGCCACCTCGGACTGCGCCTCGGCGATGGTCGCGGTCGACGAAGGCATCTTCAGGAAGCACGGCCTGGACGCCGAGATGGTGCTGATCGGGATCAACTCGAACATCCCCGCGGCCATCCTCTCCAATTCGATCCAGATCGGCGGGCCGACCTCGACGGTGTTCCTCCAGGCGGCCGATGGCGGTCTCGACCTGGTCGCCGTCTCCGGCGCCTCGATCATGACCAAGACCTCGAACGACGCGATCGCCGCCTTCGTGCGCAATGGCGTCACCATCAACGGCCCGCAGGACTTCAAGGGCAAGAAGGTCGGCGCCCCCGGCATCGGCGCGTTCCTTCAGGTGCTGTTCGTGAAATGGCTGGTCGAGAAGGGCGTCGATCCGAAGAGCATCAACTTCGTCGAAGTGACGTTCCCGACCATGGCCGACACCATCAAGTCGGGCGGCGTCGATGCGGTGCTGACGGCGGAGCCTTTCGTGATGCGCATGACCAATGCCAATCTCGGCACGGTGGGCGCGCACTACGCGGCCGAGCTCGCCCGCACCGAGCCGATCGTCTTCTATGCGGCCTCGCGCGAATGGGCGGAGAAGAACCGGGAGACCGTCAGGAAATTCCGCGCGGCCATCGCCGAGGCGGCGCCGGTCGTCAACAGCGACCGGGAGAAGGCCTCGGCCGCGATCGCCAAGTTCACCAAGCAGCCGCTAGAGCTGGTCAAGCTGACGACGCCCAACTACGCCGAGCCGGTCCTGAAACCCGAGCAGCTTGGTTGGTGGATCGACGTGATGTCCGCGCAGAAGATGCTGCAGAGCAAGCTCGATCTCAAGAAGCTGATCCTCGACTGATGACGGCACCACACCCGATCCCGCAGACCGAGCCGCCGAGCAGCGACACGCTCAGCGAGCGCGCCGCCGCGCTGATCGAGCGCGACATCGTCGCCGGCGTCCTCGCCCCCGGCTCGCGGCTTGGGATCGTCGAGCTTGCCAAGCGCTACGAGATCGGGCCGACGCCGGTCCGGGAAGGGCTGTCCCGGCTGGTGTCGCGCGGCCTGATCGTCGGCATCGGCCAGCGCGGCTTTCGCGTGGCCGAGGTCAGCCGCGACGATCTCGTTGACATCACGCGCATGCGCACTGTCGTGGAAAAAGAGGCGCTGCGGCTGGCGATGCAGAGCGGCGACGACCAATGGGAGGCCGGCATCATCGCCGCGCTCCATCAGATGCGCCGCTACATCCAGCGCATGCAGAGCGAGTTCCGCGAAGGCGCTCCGGAGTTCGATCGCTTGCACAAGGCGTTTCACACCGCGCTGCTGGGGGCCTGCGGATCACGGCGCCTGCTCGCCGCTCATTCCGATCTCTACGACCAGGCCTATCGCTACCGCCGCGTCATGATGCGCAGCTTCGAGGATGGCAGCGGCTTCATCAAAGAGCACGAGACGCTCGCCGACCTCGTGCTCGCGCGCAATGCCGCCGCGGCCCAAGCGCGGCTTGAGGCACATCTGCGCTCGACCGTCGATATCGTCTATCCGCATCCGAAGGGATCCTGAGATGGCAGAGCCTGCCCTCGCATTGGTGCAATCATCTCCCTCGCCTGTGCGCGCGCAGATCGCCTTCGACGATGTCGCGCTGGTGCTCGGCGGCAAGACGATCATCGACACGATCAGCCTGGAGGTCGCAGCTGGCGAGATCCTGTGCGTGGTCGGCGCCTCCGGCTGCGGCAAGACCACGGCGCTGCGGCTCGCCGCCGGCCTCTATCAGCCGAGCGGCGGCACGGTGCGTTTCGAGGGCGAGGCGATGCGCGCGCCGCGGCGCGAGATCGCGGTCGTGTTCCAGGACTATGGCAAGGCGCTGCTGCCGTGGCGCACCGCCGCCGGGAACATCTCGCTGGCGCTGGAGACGATCGGCATGCCCGCCATCAAGCGCGAGACACGCATCGCCGAACTGCTGGCCAAGGTCGGGCTGGCCGGCCATGCGGCCAAATATCCGACGGAGATGTCCGGCGGCATGCAGCAGCGGCTGCAGATCGCGCGCTGTCTCGCGCAGGATCCGAAGGTGCTGCTGATGGATGAGCCGTTCGGCGCGCTGGACGCGATGACGCGACAGGGGCTGCAGGACGAGATGCTGGCGCTGGTGGCGGCGACCGGCGCCACCGTCGTGTTCGTCACGCATGATCTGGAGGAAGCGATCTATCTCGGCGACCGCGTGGTCGGCCTGCTGCCGCATCCCGGCCGCGTCGGCCTCACGATGCAGATCGACCTGCCGCGGCCGCGCGACCAGTTGGCGACGCGCGAGCATCCGGAGTTCCTGCGGCTGCGGCGCGAGCTGTTCGACTTCATCAAGGCGAGCGAATGACGATGCCGGGTCGCGTCAAGCCCGCCCTGCTGCCGTTCGCGGCGCTGCTCGTGTTCGAGGCCTGGATGCGGCTCGCCGGCGTGCAGAGCGACTCGCTGGCGCCGCCGAGCGCGATCGCGCTCGCCTTGCTGGGCGCGCTGACCGACGGCTCGCTGCTGGCGGCGACGCGCGACACGCTCGCCTCGGTGTTCGCCGGCCTCGCGCTCGGCGGCACCATCGGCCTCGTGCTGGGCATCGCGCTTGGCCTGTCGCCTATCTTCAACCGGCTGATGGAGGTCACGATCGAGGCGATCAGGCCCATTCCTTCAGTGGCGCTGCTGCCGATCGCGCTGATCGCGCTCGGCTTCGGCTATCGCATGGAGATCGCGATCGTCGCCTTTGCCTGCGTCTGGCCGGTGCTGATCGTGACGCGTGCCGCGGTGGGCGGCATCGAGCCGCGGCTGCTCGAGGTGGCGCGCGTGCTGCGGCTGACGCAGCGCGATCGCATCAGGAAGATCGTCATCCCCGCCGCCCTGCCCCGTATCTTCCTGGCGTTCCGGCTCGCCGCCGGCATCGCGCTGATCGTCGCCGTCACGGTGGAGATCGCGATCAACCCGCTCGGCCTCGGCGCCGGCATCATGACCGCGCAGCAGGCGTTGCGGCCCGATCTGATGCTGGCCTATCTGGTATGGATCGGCGTGACCGGGTTTGCGCTCAATACCGCGCTGATGGCTGCACAACAGAGCTTGTTCGGGCGCGCGGCCGCGATGGGAGACCCCGCATGAAGTGGTCGGTCGCCGCCTGGCGCCTCGCCAGCTTCGCCGTCGCCGCCGGCATCATCGTGCTGTGGCAGTTCGCCGCCGATCAGCGCCTGATATCGCCGGTGTTTCTTCCCGGCCCCAACCGCGCCTGGGCGGCGCTGCTGCATGGCTTCACGAGCGGCGATCTTCTGACCAAGCTCACGGGCACCCTCACGCATATGGCCTATGGCTGGCTGCTCGCCTCCGCCGCCGGCATCGCGCTCGGCGCCATGATCGGCTCCTCGAAGACGATGCGCATCTACGTCGCGCCGACGCTGGAGCTGCTGCGGCCGCTGCCGGTCTCGGCGATCATTCCCGTCGCCATCGCCTTTCTTGGACTGAGCCAGGGCATGGCGCTGTTCGTGATCGCGTTCGGCTCGCTGTGGCCGCTGCTGCTCGGGACGATCCACGGCTTCGCCGCGGTCGAGCCGCGACTCTATGAAGTCGCGCGGGTGCTGCACATGTCGCGGCTCGCCGTGATCTTCAAGATCGCGCTGCCATCGGCCGCACCCGACATCCTCGCCGGCATGCGGCTGAGCCTCACGGTCGCGCTGATCCTCGCCGTCGTCTGCGAGATGCTCGCCGGTCTCGACGGCCTCGGCCAATGGGTGCTGCTGTCGGCGCGCTCGTTCCGCTCGGCGGATCTGTTTGCCGGCGTGATGCTGCTCGGAATCATCGGCTACATGACCGCGCTCGCGATGGGCGCGGCCGAGAGCCGGCTGCTGCGCTGGCAGCACGCGCGGCGGTGAGGCTCAGGTCGCGCGCGATCGCGGTGAAATATTGCCGGAGGCCGCTCAAGCCGGCTTCCAGGAGCGCGACTGGACCGACCGCCCATGGCTCCGATTGCGGAGCCAGCACCTGACCCGCCCCCTGAAAGAAAGAGGCCGCCGACACACAAGGTGCAGGCGGCCCAAGTCCAGGGAGGAAACGCCCCAAGAAGGGCTAGGTTTTACTTACTAGATCAGGAGATTCGTGGGTATCCGGATGATACCGGAGGTTGTCATCGCGCCGACGGGTTCCTATCCCGACCGAGATACCGCCAGGTCACGCCGTCTGACGCTCCTCGTGGCGAACGAATTCCAGCGTGACCTTCTCGACATCGGAGTCGACCCACTCTGCTCTCCGTTCCTCCTCCTGCAGCGACTGTTCGAGCGGCGCGCGGGCCTCCTCGACGCTGGCGGCACGGCACAGCGAGAGCAGCGACGTGTAGGCGGCGATCTCAAATTTCTCGAATGCGTTGTTGGCGAAGGTGTTCTTCAGGAACTCGTCGCCGGACATCGCCTGTCCGATGGCCGCCGAGAACGAATCCTTCTCAGCGCCACATGGTCGGTGTGACAAGATGCGCGCCATCGGACCGTTTCCGACCGAGAGCGCCAAGGCTTTGTGCAGCCTGATCGACATTGGGCGCGGGATCGATTGCGGGCGCGTGGTCGAGTTGGATCACGGGAACCGCGGCGGAATGTTCCGGAGCGCTGCGCTGATCGCGCGCACAAGGAGAAGCGGAACTTACCGAATCACTCGGCTGGTCAACGGGGTCGTGCATGTGGCAGCTCCGAGCCCTGAAGCGGCGTTTACTAATCTCTTCCGAGACTAGGCGATATCAACTGCGTTAATCCATGCGCGATCTCGCCGCGTGCGTCCGATTCGCCCGCAACGCGACCAACCAGCGTGTGCTTGCCATCCGTTCATGGCTGCTCGATGACGCCTCCCGCACTGCACGCGAGATCGTGATGGACGTTGCACCGGCATCAGCGCTCGCGCGCGCCGACGCGGTCGAGCAGTGCCGCACCGGTGCGAATGCCATTGTAGAAGCAGTCGATCGTCATGTTCTCGTTCGGCGCGTGATTGGCCTCGTCGGCATTCGCATAGGGAACGACGAAGGCCGGGACGCCGAGGATCTTGGTGAAGACGTAGTCCGGCAGACTGCCGCCAGTGCACGGAAATTCGAGGGGCGTGACGCCCTGTGCCAATCGAATCGCGTCGCGGATGATTGCGCCATAGGGCGAATCGAGCGGCACGCGCGAGGGCAGCATGCCGCCGCGGGGGATGAACTCGACCTCGGGCGCGTGCTTCCTGACATGGGCCTCGACCTTGGCCAGCACGTCGCCCGGCGTCATCGCTTCGACCAGGCGGATGTCGCATTTCACGACCGCCTCGCACGGCAGGACGGTCTTGCTGCCGGGGCCGCCATAGCCGCCGTGAAAGCCATTGATGGTGAGCGTCGGGTGGAACATCAGCCGCTCGTAGTAGCCGCGTTCTGCCGGCGCATCGAGGCGGCTGAGACCGAGGCTTGCCTTGGCGGCATCGAGATCGAGCGGCAAACGCTTCACCGCAGCGACGTCAAGCGCACTTGGCGGCACGATCGCGTCGTGGAGACCGTCGATGGTGATCTCGCCGGCGGCATTCTTCATCGTCGCAAGCAGATGCACCAGGGTCCAGATCGGATTCGGCACGATGCCGCCGAGATTGCCGGAATGAACGTCGCGGATGGCGTGCTTGGCGCGCAGCTCGAACGAGCACATGCCACGGACGCCATAGGTCATGGTCGGCCGTCCCGACGCATGCATCGGGCCGTCGGCGGTGACCACGAAATCGGCCTTCAACTTCTCGCGATGCGTGGCGACAAACTCGGCAATGCGTGGGCTGCCGATTTCCTCCTCGCCTTCGAGCAGGAAGATGACGTTGCACGGCAGCTCGCCGTGAACCTTGAGATGCGATTCGATCGCCATGAGCTGCGCGAAATGCTGCCCTTTGTTGTCGCCGATGCCGCGGGCATAGATGCGGCCGTCGCGGATGGTCGGCTCGAACGGCGGACTCAGCCACAGCTCCAGCGGATCCGGCGGCTGCACGTCGTAGTGCCCGTAGAGGAGCACGGTCGGCGCGCCCGGCTTGTTGTGCCAGCGTCCCAGCACCATCGGATGACCCGCGGTCAGCACCGCCTCGGCCTCGAGGCCGATCTCCCGCAGCATCCTCACCAGCAGCGCAGCCACCTCGGCAATGCCGACATTGTGCGCGCTGATCGAGGGATGGCGCACATAGTCCATCACGCGGGTGAGAAAATGCTCCCTCTCGGCGTCGATGTGCCGGAACACGGCAGCGAGACCGGCGGAAGGAGATGGAACGGTGCGGGCATCGCTCATGAGGTCGTCTTTCGTCGCGTGACGTTGCAGTCATACCATGTTCGATCGAAATCCCCTTAAAAGCAAATGACGCGCGGAGCGAGTCCGCGCGTCACCCTCGATCACATTTCTCCGAGCCGAGGCGTTGTGCTCAGCCCTTCAAGGCGGTGATGACGATCTCGATCAGCGCGCCGCCGCCGAGATCGGAGACGCCGACCGTGGCGCGAACCGGCAGATCGTCGCCGAAGAACTCGGTCCAGGCCGCATCCATCTCCTTCTTCTTCGACAGGTCGGTGACGAAGATCTGGCCCGAGACGACGCGTGACTTGTCGGTGCCGGCCTCTTTCAGGAAGCCGTCGATCTTGCCGAGAATATTACGGGTCTGCTCGCCCATCGACACCGAGGTGTCGTCGGCGATGGTGCCGCCGATGAAGACGAAGCCGTTGGCCTCGACGATGCGGTGATGAATGGCGGAGCGGATCTTGCGGGTGATCGTCATCATGTCCTCATGTCGTTGACGAAGGGGTGGAAGTCTGAAAGCGCGCAATGCTGAGATCGCCGATGCGCGTCTGGGTGCCGCCGTGCACGATGAGCTCGGCCATCACCGCGCCGGCGCCGGGGCCGAGCTGGAAGCCGTGCGCGGAGAAGCCGAACTGGTGATACAGCCCCTCGTGCCGCGCACTCGGTCCAAACACCGGAATGTCGTCGCGCATGCGCGCCTCGATGCCGGCCCAGGCACGCACGATGGTCGCGCTGCGCATCACCTCGAACAGCTCCGCGACGGTGCGCGCGCTCTCCGATAGCTTGCGCCAGTCGAGCACGGTCTCGTTGCGATCCTGATAGGGGATGGCGAGGTGCCCGCCGCCGATCAGCACCGTGCCGTTGGGGAACTGCTTGAATGACAGTTTGCGGCCGCGCAGGATGACGACGGGATCGATGAAGTGCGCGACGGGAGACGTGATCATCAGCATCGGCGCGATAGTCTCGACCGGGACCGGCTCGCCGAACTGTTCTGCAACGCGGCCTGCCCAGGCGCCGGCGGCATTGACCAGCACCGGCGCGGCAAAGCTCTCAGGGCCGACGTCGACATGCCAGAGCTTGCCGTCCTTGCGGATGTTCGTCGCGGCCACGCCCTCGCGAATGAGCGCGCCGAGCTGCTCCGCCTTGCGGCGGAACGCCGTCGTGGTGCGCGCAGGCTGCGCCGCGCCGTCCCGCCGCGACACCACGCCGCCCGGACAGCTCTCCGCCACCGCCGGCACGAGGCGGCGCAATTCCGTGCCGTCGATCAGCTCCTCATGGCTGAAGCCGCGCGCATTGAGATCGGCGACGCGGGCACGGCAGGCGTCGAGCTCCGCGTCGTTCTCGGCGACCAGCACCTGGCCGAAGCTTTCGAAGCCGCAATCATCGTCGACCAGGTCGCTGATGTTCTCCCAGATGCCCATCGAGCGGATCGACAGCGGAATCTCCGCGACGTCGCGCGCGAGCTGGCGCACGCCGCCGGCGTTGACACCGGAGGCGTGGCGGCCGGCATAGTCCTTCTCGATCAGCACCGGCTTCAACCCGGCCAGGCATAGATGCAGCGCGGTCGAGCAGCCGTGGATGCCGCCACCCACGATGATGGCATCCTTCTTCACCGTCATCCGCGCACCACGGCCTTGGTCGCCTCTTCGGTCTTCGGCAGGCTCGCGAGCTCGGACAGCATGATCGGCTTCACCGGCGCGCGCAGCCGGTAATAGCCGATCTCCTGCGGGGTCTTGCCGCGCGCCTGCGCCATCAGCTCGGTGACGGTGAGGCCACACAGCCTGCCCTGGCACGGCCCCATGCCGGTGCGGCGATAGGCCTTGAGCTGGTTCGGTCCGGTGGCCCCGATCGCGACGGAGTCGAGCACGTCCTTGGCGGTGATCTCCTCACACCGGCACACGATGGTGTCGCCTTGCGGGATACGGAACTGTTCTGCCGGCTGGAATAGAACGTCGAGGAAGACACGGCCACGCTCGGCGCGTTTCAACTGCGCTGAATAGTCCAAAACCTTTGCCTGGGGCCGAAGGGCCTTGATGGCGCTGGCTGCCGCGATGCGTCCGCGCCACAGCGCGGCCTGCGCACCGCCGATGCCGGCACCGTCGCCGGCAATCGCGATGCCCGGAATCGAGCTGTTGCCGCCGGCGTCCAGCACGGGCGTCCAGCACAGCTGCAGCTCATTCCAGCGATGCTCGACGCCAGCGGCCATCGCCAGATTGACGTTCGGCACCACGCCCTGGTGCAAGAATAACAGCTCGGCCGGCAGCGTCTCCCGCTTGCCGCCCGCGGCGACATAGCTGACGGCGTCGAGCTTGCCGTTGCCGGTGGCGGCGAGCTCCACCACGCCCGTGGTGACCGGCACCTTCGCGCGCACCTCGCGCATCATCGCCAGCCCCTTGAGAAAATAGGACGAGGTCACGAAGGCGAAGGCGTGCGGCAGTGCTGTGACGTAGTTCGCGCGCGGCGTGGTGTCGAGCACGCGGTCGATGCGGCCGCCAAGCCGCAGGATCTGGGCGGCGAGCAGCCACAGCAGCGGTCCCTGCCCTGCGATCACCGTCGGACAATCCGGCACCAGCCCCGACGATTTCAGCATCGTCTGCGCCGCGCCCGCCGTCATCACGCCGGGCAGGGTCCAGCCGGGAATCGGGAACGGGCGCTCCTGCGCCCCGGTCGCGATGATGACCCGCCCGGCCTTGATGAAGGCCGAGCCGCCGCCGACGGAGACGCCGAGCTCGAGCTTGCGATCGAGGCTCCACACCGTGGCCCGATGGATGATCTCGGCCCCGCTGGTCTCGGCAGACTTTGCGATCTCGGCCCCGGACCAATAATCGGTGCCGAGCAGCGCTTCACTCTTCACCGGCGTCGAACTGATCGCGCGCCAGACCTGCCCGCCGGGACCAGCATTCTCGTCCAGCAGCAAAGTCGACAGGCCGGCGCCGGCCGTCGCGGTCGCTGCGGCCAGCCCGGCCGGGCCAGCGCCGATCACCACGACGTCGTATTGATCATGCTTCGGCGCCGCGCTCATTTGCCGATCTCCCGCTTGCCCTTCTGGATTTCGATTTGCATGCCCTCGGCGACCGGGACCAGGCAGCCCTGCCGATTGCCGACGCCATCGATTGTGACCAGGCAATCGAAGCACACGCCCATCATGCAGTAAGGCAGCCGCTTGGCGCCGCTGACCGCGGTCGAGCGCCTGACGTCGAGACCCGACGCAAGCAGCGCCGCCGAGACCGTGTCGCCTTCGCGCGCGGCGATCGCCTTGCCTTCGACATGGATCGTCACCGATCGCCTGGCGTCACCCTCTGCTCGCTTGAACATCATCATCTCCGCGCCCGTGCCGGGCCTCTCACTATCAGTAGTAGCCACTGCCGCCCGCTTCCGCTTCGCCGTCGAAGCGCCTGGCTGTGAATGCGCCGACCAGCTCCGGCTCCAACGCGCCGTCCTTGACCATGCGCGCGATGTCGAACGCGTGGTTCGCCGCGAGCGTCACGCCGGAATGGCAGCAGGCGACGAAGGCGCCTGGGTGGTTCTCCGACTGCTCGTAGATCGGGAAGCCGTCCTTCGGCATCACGCGGATGCCGGTCCAGCTCCTGACGACGTTGAGCCGCGCCAGATGCGGGAAGGTGCGCTGGGCGCGATCGGCCATGACAGCGTTGATCGGATGGTTCTGCACGCGATCGTCGAGCTCGTCCTCCTTGCTGTCGCCGATCATCACCGTGCCTTCGTCGGTCTGGCGGATCGTGGTCAGCGGATGCGGCAGGAACGGCATCGTGCGCTCGGTCACGACGATCTGGCCGCGCGTCGGGCCCATCGGCGCCGACAGTCCAACCATGGGGGCCAAGGCCTGGTTGGCATTCCCTGCCGCGAGCACCACCTTCGCTGCGCGTACCTCGCCCTGCGCCGTCGTCAGCCTGAACTCATCGCCCTCACGGGCAATCGCGCCGACCGCGCGTTCTGGCAGATAGTCGACGCCGAACTGCTTCATGCCGGCATGCAGGGCGCGGAAGGTGCGCAGCGAATTCACGTGGCCATCATAGGGACAGAAGCTGCCGCCGGAGACCTCCGGGCCGATCAGCGGCAGCATCTTCTTCACCTCTGCCGCCGGCAGCATCTCCATCTGGTAGTCGGCGGCGCCGACCTGATTGTGCATGCGCGCGACGAGTTGCGTGCGCTGCTCGTACTCGGCCTCGCCCAGCGTGAGGTGAAAGCCGCCGTTCTGCTGCAGCGCGACGTCGAGCCCGGTCTGAGCCTTCAGCTCCTCGGCAAGCTTCGGCCACGCCTTGGAGCCGCGCACCGTCCAGCCGGTATAGGCCGGCATGCCCAGGCCCTTGCTCTGCACCCACACCAGCGCGAAGTTGGCGCGCGAGGCGCGTTTGGCAATATCGCCCTCGTCGAGCACGGCGACGCGCTGGCCGAGCCGGCCGAGCCCCCAGGCAATCGCAGAGCCGAGCAGGCCGCCGCCGACGACGGCGACGTCATAGTCTCTCATCGTAGTGTCTCCTATCGTCCTGCGTCGCCGCCTTTGGCGGTGAGCACGCGGTCGAGCCCGTAGAAGCGGTCGAGCAGGATCAGGACGGTCATGGTGATGGCGATGACGCTGGCCGATACCGATGTCACCAGCGGATCGATGTTGTCCTGGATGTAGAGGAACATGCGTACCGGCAGGGTCTCGGTGCCGGGCGTCGCCAGGAACACGGTCATGGTCAGATCGTCGAACGACTGGATGAAGGCGAGCATCCAACCGCTGACGATGCCGGGCAGGATCGCGGGCAAGGTGACGCGGCGAAACATCGTCCAGCCGCCGGCGCCGAGCGAGATCGCGGCCATCTCGATCGAGCGGTCCATGCCGGTCGCGGCCGCAAGCGTCAGCCGCAGCGCGAACGGAAACACCACGACGACATGGGCGATCACCAGCGCCACGAACGTGCCGCCGATGCCGACCGACGTGAAGAAGCGCAGGAAGGCGATGCCGAGCACCACATGCGGGATCATCAAGGGCGACAGGAACAGCGCCGACAGCGCGTCACGGCCGCGGAAGCGATAGCGGCTGATCGCGAGCGCCGCCGGCACCGCGAACAATAGCGCCACGCACGACGACAGCGCGCCGAGCCACAGGCTTACGCCGAAGGCGTGGACGAATTCCGGATAGTCGGCGAGCGCCCTGAACCAGCGCAGCGAGAAGCTCGTGATCGGAATCGACAGAAAGCCTTCCGGGGTGAACGCGACCCAGCACACGACGACGATCGGCGCCACCATGAAGACGACGAAGACGGCATGGAAGATCAGCGCCAGAGCACCGTTCCTGCTCATCGGAACATCTCCTGGTAGCGGCGCTCGATCAGCGCATTGGAGCCGACCACGATCAGGACGAGCGCGATCAGCAGCAGCACGGCAACCGCGGCGCCGAGCGGCCAGTTCAACGTATTGAGGAATTCGTCATAGGCGAGCGTCGCGGCGACCTTGAGCCTGCGGCCGCCGATGATCGCCGGCGTCGCAAAGGCGCTGGCGGACAGCGAGAATACGATGATGGCGCCCGACAGCACGCCCGGCATGATCTGCGGCAGCACGATGCGGCGGACCACCGTCAGCGAGCTTGCACCCAGCGACAACGCCGCATTCTCGACCTGCGGATCGAGCCGCTGCAGTGCGGTCCATACCGCGAGCACCATGAACGGCATCATCGCGTGCGCCAGCGCGATCACCATGCCGGTTTCGGTGAACATGAACCGGACCGGTGAATCGATCAGGCCTGATGTCATCAAGAGCTTGTTGGCGAGCCCGTTGTTGCCGCCGAACAGGAGCGCCCAGCCGAGCGTGCGCGCAACCACCGAGATCAGCAGTGGGCCGATGATCACCAGCAGGAAGAGGCCCTTCCACGGCCCCTGCATGCGGTTGAGGATGTAGGCCTCGGGCACGCCGAACACCGCCGTGATCAAGGTCGCCAGCACCGCGACGCGGAAGGTGCGCCAGAACATCTCGGCGTAGTAGGGGTCGTCGAAGATCTCGATCCAGTTCTTCAGGATGAAGACCGGCTCGATGCCCTTGTACTGGCCCCAATCATGGAACGACAGCATCACCGTCATCGCCAACGGGATCACGACGACTCCCAGGAACAGCATCAAGGCCGGCAGCGCCAGCGAAAGGCCGGCGCGCGTCTCGGACGAGTTGGACGCGATGGTCGCGCTCATGCTGCAGCCTTCGCGGCGCGCAGGCTCATGTCCGAGACCTGCCAGACGAGATGCACCGCTGCGCCCTGCTCAGGCTGCGGTTGGCCGTCATTCTGCCGGATCACGATGGCGGGCCCGCATTCGGTGTCGCATTGGAACAGCCAGTGATTGCCCTGGAAGATGCGGCTCGTGATGCGCCCTGCAAGACCGGCGTCACCGAAGTTGATGCGCTCGGGCCGGACGCTGACGGCGACGGAGCCGGCCACGCCGGCCGGCGCCGGCGCGCTCCAAGATCCCGCCACCAGTCTGGCCTGCCCCCCGGTGCGGTCCACGGTCGCAGCAAACTCGTTGGTCTTGCCGAGAAATTGCGCGACGAAGGCGGAGGCCGGCTGCTCGTAGACCTGCTGCGGCGTGCCGATCTGCTCGATCCTCCCCTTGCTCATCACGACGATGCGGTCGGATAGCGACATCGCCTCGATCTGATCATGGGTGACGAGGATGGTCGTGGTGCCGAGATTGCGCTGGATCTGGCGCAGCTCGATCTGCATGTCCTCGCGCAGGCGCGCATCGAGATTGGACAAGGGCTCATCGAGCAGCAGCACGCTCGGGCGGATCACCAGTGCGCGCGCCAGCGCGACGCGCTGCTGCTGGCCGCCGGACATGCGGCGCGGATGACGGTCCTCATAGCCGGCGAGGCCGACCAGCGCGAGCGCCGCGCGCACGCGCTCCTCACGATCCTTGCGCGCGACCTTGCGCATCTCCAGGCCGAAGGCGACGTTCTCGGCCGCCGTCATGTGCGGAAACAGCGCGTAGCTCTGGAACACGATGCCGAGCCCGCGCTTCGCCGGCGGCATCGCGACCAGATCCCTGCCCTCGAGCCGGATCGCGCCGTGCGACGGGTCGAGGAATCCCGCGATCATCTGCAAGGTTGTCGTCTTGCCGCAGCCGGACGGCCCCAGGAACGAGATGAACTCGCCCTTGGCGACGCCGAGGCTGAACTCCTCGACCGCCGTGTTGGGGCCGAAGGACTTGCCGACGCGGTCGAGCTCGAGGAAGGACATGCTTTGGATCCAGATGGGCGAGGAATGCTGGCGCCGCGCGCACGGTGCACTCCCCTCCCCCTTGCGGGGAGGGGCTGGGGGTGGGGGGCGGCCCGAAGACCATTGGTGTGGTCCCTCCCTCCCCGACCCTCCCCCACAAGGGGGGAGGGAGAAGACCGCCGTCGACGAGAGAGGCTCGCAACAAACGACTAGTCAGCGCTCGACTTCGCGATTCCAGCGCTTGGTCCATTCCTCGCGCTTCTCGTTGACCACGCTCCAATCCGGCGCATAGACCTTGGCGGCGCGCTCGCCGATCGGCGCCATCGCGCCGACGCCCTCGGGCACGACCACGGACTTCACCACCGGGCCATAGCCATATTCCTTCAGCATCGTGAGCTGGATCTTCGGATCGAGCAGCAGCTTGATGAAGCTCGAGGCCAGCGGCGAGACCGAGGTCTTGGCGATCGGACACGCCGTCGTCAGCAGGCTGACGGCACCTTCCTTCGGATAGACGAAATCGACCGGGAAGCCGGTGTTGGCGAAGCTCTGCACACGGCCGCTGCCCCACACGGCGATGACGGCCTGGCCCGATTGGAAGAGCTCGGTCATCTTGCCCGGCGACGGCTCGTAGGCCAGCACGTTCGGATTGATGTCGGTCTTGAAGATCTTGAAGCCGGCATCGACGTTCGCTTCGCTGCCGCCGTTCATCTTGGCCAGCATCAGCAGGACGTTGAGGCCGTAGGTGTTGTTGATCGGCGGGATGACGAGCAGCTGCTTGTATTTCGGATCCTTGAGATCATTCCACGACGTCGGCGCGGCCCAGCCTTTCTCGGCGAACACCTTTTTGTTGTACATCAGGCCGGTAGCGACGAGACCGATCGCGACCGCCTTGTCGTCCTTGAAGCGCGCGACATCGAGGAGATCGCCAGGCAACCCGGTGACCTTGTCGCAGAAGCCGAGCTGGATCGCCTGGTACATCGGACCGTCATCGACGATGGCGACGTCGATCTGCTGATTGCCCTTCTGCGCCTGCAGCTTGGCGAGTGTGTCGGTGGAGTTGCCGGCGACGTATTCGACCTTGACGCCGTTGGCCTGCTCGAACGGCGGGATCACTTCCTCGCGGATGGTCTTCTCGAACGAGCCGCCGTAGCCGGCGACATAGAGCGTCTTCTGCTGAGCCCAGACCTGAGAGGCTGAAGCCAGGACGGCGACGCTGACCGCCATCAGGAGTTTAGGGTGCTTCATCGGACCGATCTCCATCATCTTGGATATGAGACGGTATTGAATAACCGCCCCAGGGAGATCGGGCTTGGCCGATGCATCCGCAGTCCAGAAAACCCGGAGCTGACGAGCCTAAAAAACGAGCCACCCCTCACCCTGCCAAAAAAGATCGCAGCAGAGGCTTTGATCGTCCAATGAATAATGGCACCCTGTTCATACGCAAATGTTATGGACTGGAGGACTGATGGCGCGGATCAACTCGCGGCAGGTCGAAGCCTTCCGGGCGATGATGCTGAGCGGCAGTGTGACCGAAGCCGCCAAGCTGATGGCGGTGACGCAGCCGGCGGTCAGCCGGCTGCTGCGCGACCTTCAGGCGCTGCTCAAGATGGAGCTGTTCGAACGGCGCGGCACCGGGCTGGTGCCGACCGCCGCGGCAACAGCGCTCTACATGGAGGTGGAACGCTCCTTCGTCGGGCTCGATCGCATCACTGCAGCAGCGGAGGAAATTCGCGGCCGGCGCACCGGCACGCTGCGCATCGCCGCCCTGCCCGCTCTTGCCAATGGCTATCTGCCGCGGCTGGCGGGCGGCTTCCTGCAGGAGCGGCCCAATCTCAATCTCGCGTTTTTCGGCGTGATCTCGCCGATCGTGATCGACTGGGTGCTGAACGCGCAATGTGACGTCGGATTTGCCGAGGTGCCGATCGCCCATGCCGGCCTGCCGAGCATCAAGCTGCCGGCGCTGGCGCGCGTCGCCGTCCTCCCGGCAGGCCATCGGCTTTGTGCGAAGACAATCTTGGTGCCGCGCGACTTCGAGGGGGAGACCTTCATCTCGCTCTCGTCAGGCTCCACCAGCCGGCATCTGATCGATCAGATCTTCCATCGCGAGGATGTCAGGCGCGTGCTGCGGGTCGAGACGACGCTGTCGGAAATCATGTGCGGGATGGTGTCGTCGGGACTGGGCGTCTCGATTTGTGATCCGTTCACCGCGCGCGAATTCGACGGCCGCGGCGTGGTGATGCGGCCATTCACGCCGCGCATCGATTTCGAATTCGCCGCGGTGTTTCCGCCGCAGCGCAGCCCCTCGCCGGTGGCGCTGGACCTCGTCGAGTCGGTGCGACAGGCCCTGGAAGAGCTCAGCCGGGCATCAAGCGCTGGAGAAACCGGGGAAGGCTTGGTCGGGGGCCTGGTGGGCGCACCTACGACCCGCTGATTGAGCGGCGTATGATCCGGTCCTTCGCCTAAACCAGGGTTCAACTGGTCAGGCCGCGGGCGCTTCAGCGATTGCGCCTCCAGGCGCCGGATCGCGCGGAAACCGCCAAGCCGACAGCTCCGCAAGCTCAGCTTCGGGCCGTTGCGCGACGATTTCGCCGCGTCCCAGGTAGAGACGGCCCGTATTGCCGTCGACGGTGATCCAGTCGCCGGGGGACACGACCGCTGCGCCGATACGTGCCTGCTGCGCTTCACCATCGACCCGGATCGCGGCGCAACCGACCACGCAGGGCTTGCCCATCTGACGGGCGACGAGAGAGGCATGCGCGGTGCGGGCGCCAACGGCCGTGACGATCCCGGAAGCTGCAGCGAAACCCGCGATGTCTGCGGTGCTGGTGTCGTGACGGATCAGAATGACCGGATCACCTGCCGCCGCGAGGCGTTCCGCGGACGCGCTGTCGAAGGCCGCCCGCCCCGTTGCGACACCGCCGGAAGCCGCAACTCCCACGGCTGCTGGCTGGCCGGTCGAAACGAGCGAGGTCTCCGTGAGTGCCTCGACGTCGATGCCATCAAGTCTTCCCAGGGCCTCTTCCCGCGTGATCGATCCTTCGTGCACGAGGTCGACCGCGATGCGGAGCGCGGCGCGCGGGGTGCGCTTGGCGGCTCTTGTCTGCAGGATCCACAATCGGCCTTCCTCGATGGTGAATTCGATGTCCTGCACATCGCGAAATTCACTTTCCAGCCGCTTCAGAGTTGCACGCAGCCCCAGCGCCACATCCGGCAGCGCCCGTGACAGGGCCCTCTCGGTTTCCGGCGTCCTTCGGCCGGAGACGACGTCCTCGCCCTGCGAATCGAACATGACGTCGATGACCGGCTCGTCCGCTCCCGTCGAGGGATCGCGCGAGAATGCGACGCCCGCACCGGACGACATGCCGCCATTGCCGAACACCATGGCCTGCACCGTGACCGCCGTGCCCTTGAGATGCTCGAGGCCCTCGAGCCGGCGATAGGTCCGCGCCCGCTCACTGGTCCAGGATCGATAGACGGCCCGCGCCGAGCGTTCCAGCTGCACCGCGGCATCTTCGAGCCATCCGTCATCATCGGCCTCTTCCAGAAGCTTGTGTTCGTCGCAAACCAGCCGCTCGAGCGCCTCGCTGTCCAGCTCACGCTCGTTGCTGACGCCTTCGGCGGCAATCATCTGGCTCAATCGCTCGGCAAGCGGGGCGGGATCGATCCCGATGACCGTTTCGGCGTAGCTCTCGAGCAGGCGCCGCCGGCAGTCCCAGGCCAGCCGCGGCCGCCCCGTTGCGCGCACCAGACCGCGCACGGCGCGCGACGTGCAGCCGACATTGAGAACGGTATCCAGCATGCCCGGCATCGACCGCGCCGCACCGGACCTGACGGACACGAGCAGCGGATTGCGCGAGCAGCCGAACGACTTTCCGGTCGCCTGCTCGAGAAAGGCGATCCCTCCTTTCAGTCCGTCAACGAGCTGGCGCGTTGCCTGCCCCTTGCCGGCCACCACGTCGGCGCAGAGCTGCACCGGCAGCACGAACGCAGGCGGCACCGGCAGACCCAGCGCCGCCATCCGTGCGAGATTTGCCGCCTTCGCCCCGACCTCTTCGGCGCCAGGCAGCTCGCGCCGGCCATCCCCGATCCGCACCATCATCATCACTTCGTTCCCTAGGCCGAGAGGTCACTCATCGTGTAGCGCCGCAGCAAATGGCCGAAGCTCGCCAGGCAGTCGGTCGCGCGCTCGATCGCCCGCGCGAGCTCCAGAGCGCCAAGAGAGGCTGCCAGATCGAGCCCGCCGGAGAACACGCTCGCAGTGATTTCCCGTTCCTTGGCATCCGCCTGGTGCTCGGCATCCATCAGCCGGGCAACCGCCGCCAACGCATCTTCCGAATCTGCTCGGCGGCCTTCCTGGACCTCGGCAGCGGCGGCGAGGCCCGACGCGGCGTGCTCGGTTGCCGACCCCGCCACCAACGCGAGCGCCCCCAGTGCGGACCTGATCTCGGGCTTCAGCGCGCCCGGCGCCAGCGACGCAATGAACGCAGCCTGCTCCAACTCATCGATCGCCTGCTCGATCCGGTCGACCAGGTCGCCGATCACCGGCCGCGCAGCGAGCCGCGCGATTTCCGCACGCGCCTCGATGGCGATCCTGTCGGCCTTCCGCTCGATCCGGCCCGCCCGCTCCGCGAGCTGCCTGACCAACGTCGGCTCCGGCTCGATCATCGACACGGCCTGTTGGACCAGCGCCGCCACATCGCGCGCCAGGCCGATCTGTCGGAGCACCATCGCGAGCAATCCACTATCGACGCGATCGAGATGCCTGACCAACTCGGCGCCGATCCGGTCCCGCGCCAGCCGTGACGACTGCCCCTCGCGCAAAGCCTCGGTCGAGACCTGCAGGCACGTCTTGAGGAAACCGATCGCTGCCTCTCGCTCCAGCACCTGGTCGAGCCGCTCGCCGAAGCCGATGCGCGTCGGTGCCGCGCTGCGCACGGCTGCGCCGAGCAGCTCGCTGCCGCCAAGCTCCAGAAAGCCGCGGTGACCGACACGCTGCCGCGCCGCCCATTCCAGGATACGAACCGCATCGGTCTTGGCGACCCAGCTGCGCAGCAGTTTGCGCGCCTTGTTCCAGTCGATCAGGAACACCAGCGAAGATCCGATGGCGGCGAGCAATTCGTCGCGGTCGTCGGGCGCTCCATACTCACAAGATCCGGTGACGAGATAGAACGTCCCGTCGTCCTCGAGCCCCGCGGCGGCATGCTTGTCCAGGCCGCTCCATTTCAGCGAACACTCGTCGAACAGCGATACGAAGAACTTCGCGCGCGCCAGATGAACGTCGGTATAGGTGATGGTCACGGCGCTCGCCGTGACCACGATGACGATCACATGCGCATCGGTGGTGCCGATATCGTTCTGGATGACCAGCCGGTCGCCCGCCCGGATTGCGGTCGTATCGAGCCCGGGATGATTGAACTTGAGCGATCTCGTCTCGTTGAGCCCGCGCATGAAGCTCGCGATCGGTGCGCGATCGGCGTCCTGCACGCCGAAGATATGCGCGCCGGCGATGACCTCCTCCGAGTTGCTCGCGGCCAGACGGTTCAATGCCTTGTGCAGGTCCATCACCAGCCGATGCAGGCTGTCCGGTCCGTCATGCTCGACCCCGGTCAGCCGACCGACGCGGGCGATCTCGATCTCCGGCGTCGCTTCGAGGTGACCCGCGCTGCGGATCGAGGCCAGGCGTCTTTCGAACTGCTGGCCTTCCGACGGATTGCCTGCGGCGGCGGCACCGATCATCGCGAGAATATCGCCCTCGATGCCCCTCAGCAGAGGAGCGAGTCCCGGTGCCACCACCTTGTCATCGCCAGCAAGATGTGCGCCGCCGATCAGTGTGACGAGCGCCGCAGGCGCCAGCCCGGCAGCGCGGCTCTCCATCGCGAGATCAGGCACGTTCGCGCGCGGCTGTCTTGCATGTTGGACCGCGGCCTGCAGCGCGCTGAGGCGGAGCTTGATGCGATCGTTGGCGGCCAGTCCATCTGCCACGAGCTGCGGCAGCAGGATGTCGGTTTGTCCGAGCTCTCTGACAATTTCAGTTTTCATCGGCGCACGTCGCAGTTTGATAACGGCCTCGTAGCAGCCGGCGAACGGTGCGGTGTTGCGCTGGATCATTCATCGAAGTGTCACATTCGGCGATCAGCGCTGAAGCTCGGCAGTCCGCAGGTTACGCGCGTCTTTCCCAAAATGTCGCAGTCGTGCGATCGATGCCTTCGTCCAAGCCTGCAACGACAGAGCTGAACCCTTCGTCTGGATCGAGAAAAAGGCTCGCCAGCGCCCCTTCAAAGGCCGACGTATCCCCCGGCCATGAGTCCGGGTACTAGAACTCGATCAGTACCTTCAGGGCGTGCGTACTGGCAGCTGCTCCGAAGGTCTCATAGGCGTCCAGGATCTTTTCGAACTTGAACCGATGGGTGATGAGCTTCTTCGCGTCGATCCTGCGAGATTGTACCGTTTTAAGCAGCATCGGCGTGGTGACAGTGTCGACGAGCCTTGTCGTGATCGCAATATTGCGGTCCCACAGTCGCTCCAGGTGCAAATCGACCTTGACGCCGTGAACACCGATATTGGCAATGACGCCGCCGGGCGCAACGATATCCTCGCAGACGATGAAGCTCGCCGGCACACCGACCGCTTCCATGGCGGTGTCGACGCCGCGACCGCCCGTCATCTCCATGATCTTTTCAACAGCCTTGCCATCCTTGTTGTTGATGACAGTTGTGGCGCCGAAGCGGGACGACATCTCCAGGCGATTGTCGTCGAGGTCGATCATGATGATTTCGGCCGGCGAGTAGAATTGGGCCGTCAGCAGGGCTGCCAAGCCGATCGGGCCGGCGCCGACGATCGCCACCGTCGAGCCGGGCTGGACCTTACCGTTGAGCACGCCGCACTCGAAGCCGGTCGGAAGAATGTCGCTCAGCATCACCAACGCGTCTTCTTCGGTTCCGGCCGGCACATGATAAAGGCTGGTGTCAGCAAACGGAGTACGCACGTATTCCGCCTGCGTTCCGTCGATTCGGTTGCCAAGGATCCAGCCGCCGTTCACACAATGGGAATACATTCCGCGCCGGCAATAGTCGCAGGTCCCGCAGGAGGAAATGCAGGAGATGATGACGTGATCGCCCGGCCTGAAGGCGGTAACGGCGCCGCCGATCTTGTCGACGATGCCGACGCCCTCATGGCCAAGAATTCGGCCGGGTACACAGGTCGGAACGTCGCCTTTCAATATGTGGAGGTCAGTCCCGCAGATTGTCGTCTTCACAAGCTTGACGATGGCGTCGGTCGGAGCCGAAATCTCGGGTTTCGGCCTTTCCTCAACGGCCTTCTTTCCCGGACCGTTATAGACGAGCGCCTTCATGACCATCTCCTCTGCGTCGCGGACGAAAAATTCGCAGAGGAAGCTAGATGGGCGACGATGCGCGAGCTTGATGTTGGTCAAACCTCTCCATCCGGCTGCATCACGATGATTTGTCGGAACCAAGATCCAGCATCGAGAGCCAATCCACCGCATGGCCGTTTGCCGCCGTACCTAGGCAGCTAGGCGGAGCGCGTGCACATCGACCTCACCCATGTGATAGATCTTGCCGCCTCATCTCCGCCGACGCTGCCCAAGGCACCTCGAACGCCGGACCGACCGGAATCTCGACCAACCTCTCGTTCCCTCGCTGGATAAGCAGGGCACTGAGGCCCTGCTCCTGCGCCAGCGCCTTGCTCTGCACCGGACCGAGGACCATGAATGCCGTCGCCCATGCGTCAGCATCCATGCAGCTTGCCGCGACGACGGAGACTGAGGCGATTGCGTTGTCGATGGGACCGCCGCGTGACCGGTCCATGGTGTGAGACAGACGTTTTCGCCCGAGATCGATCCAATGCCGGTAATCGCCTGAAGTAGCGACCGCCGCGTCCCATAATTCAATGACGCCAAGCGGACCGCGCTGTTCGTAGTCAGGCTTTTCCACCGCAACGCGCCAAGGTGTTCCGTCCGCCTTGGCGCCTCGTGCTTTCAGCTCTCCATCCAGACTGACCAGCGCATTGGAAATACCGAGGGCCTCGACCGTTCGCATCATCTCGTCCACGGCGAAACCCTTGGCGATTCCTGAAAGGTCCAACGTAGACTGCGCGTGTTTGCGCACCCTGCTTCCCGGCACATCCAGCTCTAGAACCGTATGGGTTGGCGGCAGTCGCTCACGAAGCGCCATCTGGATCGCGTCCTTGTCGGGAGCAGAGGCAGCAGGTCCGAAGCCCCAGGCATTGACCAGGTGCCCCAGGCCGATGTCAAAGGCTCCGCCCGATGCATGTCCGATCGTCACGCCCCGTTGCAGAACTTGCATGATCTCGGCAGGTAGGGATACCCAGACGCCTTGCGCGGCCGAGTTCAATCGCATCAGATCGCTGTCCGGCTTCCATGTGGACATCTGGCGGTCGACGCGATCGACGGCACGAGCCAGGGCGGCCTCCAGTGCGGCAATGTCGGTGTCAGGAAAAGCATAGACCAGCGCCGACCAGCGCGTTCCCATCGTGGCGCCGCTCAATGCGTGGCGAACAAGATCAGTAGACATCTTCAGCAAGCCTCCCCTGGGCCTTGAGCACCATGGGCGTCAGGCCGGTCGGCGCGAGCACATCAGCTATCGCCTCCGTCACGCCCGCCGCCATGTCGCGCCCACCACACACCATGACCTGCGCACCACCGGCGATCAGGGCACGAAATCGATCGGCGTCCTTGCGCAGCCGATCCTGCACATAGCCGCCGCCTTTCACGCGCGAGAAGGCGGTGGCGAGGCTCGTCAGCCGTCTGTCATTCAGCCAGCCGGCGATCTCGCGCTCATAGAGGAAGTCCGAGGCTGGATCGCGACCGCCGAAATAGAGATGCATGGGCCTGCGCGAGAAATTGGCGCGGACCAATCCCGCCAGGGGACCAATGCCGGTGCCGGCGCCGATCAGGATGACCGGCTTTCGTCCGCGCGCCGGACGGAAGGCTGGATTGGCCTTCACGAAGGCCTCGACGCTGTCGCCCGGCTCAAGCCCGTGAAGCAGGCCCGAGCAAAGCCCGCCGGGATGTTTGCGCACGCAGATCTCGACAAATCCATCGCTGGTCGAACTGGCCAACGAATAATAGCGCGGCGAGGTGCAGCCCGGCGGCACGATGCCTATGAGGTCGCCTGCCGTGAAGCGCGGCCAGCCGCCCCCTGCGACGCGCGCGAACATGTGGCTCATCGGCAGCGCGAAGCGCAGCACGCAGGTTGGCGCCTGCACCTCCGCGCCGTAGTCGACGCGGTCGACAAGCGTCAGGGTATGCGTGCGCGGCCGCTCAGGCACGTGCAGCAGCGCCAGCTCTTCGCCCATGACCTGCGACAGCGCCTCGCCCCACCGCGCGAATTCCTGCGCGGATTGACGGTCGATCGTCTCGAGCGGCATCAGCGACGCCCAGCCCTTCCGCGCCAACGTCGCTTCGACGTCGCGAGCGAAACGGCAGAATTGCGGAAATTGCCGGTCGCCGAAGCCGAGGACCGCGATTGGGAAACGCGGTGGCTCTGCGATCCCGTCGAGGCGTTCGAGGAACGCGGTGGCCGACGCGGGAGCCGCACCGTCGCCATAGGTCGCGGCCAGCAGGAACATGCGCCGCGCCGATGGATAGGATCGCAACAAGCTATCCATCGAGGCCGTATGAACCCCGTGTCCGTTAGCCGTCAGGGCGGCGTGCAGCGTGCGGGCAAAGCCCCATGTGCTGCCACCCTCGCTCCCCACCAAGATCACGGTGTCGGCGTTCTTGGCGACAACGTTGTCAGCAATTGGAGCATATGCACGGCGCCGGCTCCACCACATCACAGCTCCGCTCAAGCCAAGTACCGGAACGTTGAGGGCGCTGACGCCCAGCAACAAGCCGAACCACCACAGCCCTTGGCCGGTGTGCAGCATGTAGATGAATTCGTAGATCTGCCGGGCGAGCGAATGGGCGTTCCAGGCCAGCAGGCCTCCGCCCGCGGGATCGACATATCCTTCGCCGGTCGCGGTGGTCAGGTGAAAGAGATCGTCCGGGTTCGCCGGGTTGGGAAAAGTCAGCACTCGGAGCTGGGAAAGATCGATCCCGCGCAAGGCCGTGATTTGCTCGACGGGAAGAGCCGGGCCGCGGGTCGTCGCCGTCGGGAAAGCGGGCGCCTGCGACATGCCGTCCGAAATCAGTCCGAACGTGGTGAGCGACAGATAGAGCGCCGTCAGAGTTGACAGCAGAAGCCCACCAGCCGCCAGCCGGCCGAGGTCGGTATGTAGTCGCTGAATGCCATTGCCGCGCGCCCGGCTGAGAATCTGTCCCCATCCTCCCATGCGTCGGGCGGTCATCTGCAGGCCAGACAGCAGCAGGACCAGCATCGCCAGCGCGCCGGCGCCCGCGGCCATGCGCCCGCTATCGCCGAGAAAGAACGAGCGATGCAGGTTGGTCATCCAGCGTTCGAATGCCGAGCGCGTGTAGTCCGAAACAAATTCACCGCTCACAGGGTTCACCACGCTCGCGGCCGGGCCGTCGTTCCCGGAATAGAAGGCGATGATCTTACCGGAGGGCAGGCGTTTGAGCTCCTCCACACCAGGATAGGTGCCGACGACTCGGCCAGCCAAAGCGGCGACGGTGACACTGCTTGGCGAAATTGCTTCAGCCCGATCCCAGGCCGGAATCGCCGACAGCACCGAACCGCTGATCGCGAGTGCCATCAGCGGAATGATGACGAAAAGGCCTAGAATCCGATGAATCCAGCGCAGCATGACATCCATCCCTGTCCATAGGCCTACATGGCGTAGGTGAAGGAGCGGACGTAGCTTCGGCCCGCCGCGGGCCGACTTGCTCCCGCGGATGTCAGCGGAACGACCACCTCGGACGGGCTGTCCCGCATGTCCTCGGCGGCGGCATCGATGTGGAGCTTGTAGCCTGCATCAAAGAGCGCATCCGCGAGGTCCAGCGTGACTTTCAGCGTCCGGCCGGCACCGACGCTGGCCCCCGTAATGCCGTTGATTTCGGCGGGGTTTCCGCGGGATCCTCGGTTCCAACCGCTGAGATGGCTGTAATATTTGGACTTTGAGCCCGCCACCCACAGCGTGCCTTTATAGGCGCCCGTGGAATCGGTCACGTAAAGCGCGAGATAGGCTCCGTTCCCGCCATAATTGCTGAGCGTGGTGGTCAACGTGACAGGACGCGCCATGGCGAGCCCGGGAGCGGTCAGCGCGGTGGTGACGGCAAGGACGGCGAGCAGCGATTTCATTGTTGGTCTCCAGCAGTGGCGTATTGATCGAACCAAGACTGAAGACCGCAGATGACGTGCTCCTGAAGGTCGATAGGAATCTGCTTCAGGCAGCCGTCAGGTTGGACCTTTTCAAAAACGGCAAACGCCCCGCAGCAGGCGGGGCGCACTTGAACGCGATGTGCTCGTTCGCCTCAGGCAATGGAAGTCAATGGCGCCGACTCTCACCTTCTCTGATCACGGCTCCAACGAGATGGACTCCGCACCACGGCATCACTTGACTTCGGCCTTGGGGGCGGCACCGCCCTGAAAAAGCCCGTTGGAAGGCGGTACTCCCGCTGGCTCAGGGGCTCCCCCCGGCCCGGAGCGTCCACCACGCCGGGCACCGTCTTCCTCATCATCGCGGTTCCTGCCGTGCTCTCCACGCTTTTGTTTCACGCGGATCACGGCGAGCGATGCGGGATCCACCTTTGCCTCGATGTCACGACCGTTCTCGTCCTGCCCTCGAATCTCGAAGCATCCGTCGTCGATCTTGATCCTTCGCACGGTCCAGCCGCGCGCCTTTGCCATTTGCTCGACTGCTTCGCGCGGCTGCCATTGGGCCATGGGAACCTTGCAGTCGTCATTATCAGCCACCGCCAGACCCGGCGCCAGAGTGCCCATCAGAATGGCCACGATCACTGCTATCGCTTTCACGTTTCCTGCTCCCGTTCGAAGCCTCAACCTGTCGTCCTTGTGAGCCGGTTTCCTGACGGCGACCTGAAGACGCTGTGGCATTTGCGTCAGGTCAACGTCAGATTCCCCTCTATGACTATCTATGATCCGAGATGGATGGGGGGGTGGGCGGAATGAGGCGATGCGGATATTGCTGATTGAAGACGACACGATTCTGGGCGCTGCGGTGCGCGACCAGATCGTCTCCGATGGACACTCAGTTGACTGGGTTACCCGCCTTGATGCCGCGCAGGACCATCTGCGCAGCACGGCCTATGACCTGCTTCTACTGGATCTGATGCTGCCCGACGGTCGCGGTATCAAGCTCCTGCGCGATCTCCGCACCGAGGGCACGGTGACGCCGGTCATCATCCTGACGGCACTCGATCAACTCTCCGATCGCATTGAAGGCCTCAACGCCGGCGCGGACGATTATATGATCAAGCCCTTCGATCTTTCGGAGCTTTCGGCGCGGTTGAACGCCGTCGCGCGTCGCTATTCCGGTAATCCGAATCCACTTGTCGGGATCGGCGATCTCCAGATCGATCTGGCCGCCCGCTCAATCACCCGTGCAGGAAAGAACATCAACTTGACAGCGCGAGAATGGGTGCTGTTCGAGACCTTCGTGCAGCGACCGCGTCGGGTCCTGTCAAAGACCATTCTTGAGGAACGGCTCTATTCATTTGGAGAAGAGATCGAGAGCAACACCATCGAGGTGCACGTCAGTCGGCTTCGCAAGAAGCTCGGACACGACGTCATCGAGACGGTGCGTGGTCTCGGTTACCGACTGGGACACAGCGCATGATGCCGCCGCGCAGCTTGCAGTGGCGCATCTCGCTGTGGCTAGGACTCGGCATCGCACTTCTCTGGATCGTCGCAGCCGTCGCGACGGCTCAAAGGCTGCGCCACGAAATGAACAGGGTTTTCGATAGTGCGCTCGAGGAAACAGCCCAGCGCCTTCTTCCACTCGCAGTGCTCGACATCCTGGACCGCGAGGACGGCGACACCTCGCAGCGTATTGCGACCCTGAGGGAGCATGACGAGTACTTCACTTATATCGTACGCGACGCGCGCGGGTCCGTGCTGCTGCGCTCGCACCGCGCTGACGACGCGATATTTCCGCCTTTCGCCAAGACGGGGTTCGTCGACACACCGACCCACCGACTCTACTTCGACGCCGCGCTGCGAAACACGGTGACGATCGCCGTGGCAGAACCGCTTGCCCACCGTCGCGAGGTCGCAAACAAGGCTCTCCTCGGCCTGGCTCTGCCGCTCGGCCTCTTGGTGCCTCTCGGTCTTGTGGCGGTTTGGGGCGTCGTGCGCGTCTCGACGGCGCCGGTCAGGCGCCTGGGGAGGGGTATAGAGGCGCGCGGCAGCGGCGACCTGTCTCCGATTCCGGTCGCAGACCTGCCCTCCGAGATCGCACCGATTGCCGACGCTGTGAACCACCTCTTGGAAGGGCTTCGGCGTGCACTGGAAGCTGAGCGAAGCTTTACTGCCAACTCTGCGCACGAACTGCGTACACCGATCGCCGCCGCGTTGGCGCAGACACAGCGGCTGATCGCGGAGACGCAGGACGCTGCGGCGCAAAGTCGGGCACAGCAGATCGAGACGGCGCTGCGGCGGCTTTGGCGACTGTCTGAAAAGTTGATGCAACTGGCAAAGGCCGAGGGCGGGCGCCTTCAAGCCAAGGAGACGATCGACATCGCATCCGTGCTGAAATTAGTCTCAGACGAGATAATGCGCGATCCGGCCACGGCCGGCCGGCTTGTTCTCAATATTCCTGCCACGCCGGTTCTGTTGGATATTGATACCGATGCTTTTGCCATTCTGGCGCGCAACCTGATCGAGAATGGCCTCAAGCACGGAGCGTCGGACGCTCCGGTCACAGTGACACTTTCAAACATTGGCGTGCTCACGGTGACCAACGAAGGACCGCCGGTTCCGCCAGAGTTGCTGACGCGCCTGTCCCGCCCCTTCGAGCGCGGTCGTACTGATGCAGAAGGATCCGGCCTGGGCCTGGCCATTGCAAGAGCCATCGCCTCCGGCGTTGGCGGCGAGCTTATTCTAACATCTCCGTTGCCTGGAGCGCAGAGTGGTTTCCAGGCCCGCTTTTCCCTCCAAGCCTTGGGCCCAGTTGAAGAAAGTGCGAGTAAAAAGGGAAAAAACCCCGGCGCGGTAGGCTCGACGCATTGCATGTGATGAGAATACGAAAAACCGGGCGCGTCCTCACCTGTCCACGACGGGAGGCCAGGCCGGCAGACCGACGGCCGCTAGGTCACTCCGGAAGGCGAGCAGCTGAACAGCGACGGCCGCCGCGAGGTTCTCGGCATGGACATCGTCCCTCCGAGACATTCTGGACGGCGTTCCTGCACGTGCTCGCCCGCCGTGGGCTGTGCGGCGTCAAACTTGTGATCTCCGACGCGGATGAAGACATCAAGGCTTCAGTCAGCAAGGTCCTGTCCGCATCGCGCCAAGCTGCATTCGACCGATCCGATCGAGCGGCTCAATGGCGAGATCAAGCGCCGGCATCTTCCGAAATGACCGCTTGTCGGAATGGCTTCACGGGATCAGCCAATTCACGGGATCAGCCAAGAGTCCTTGAAAGGCTTGGTGGGCGCACTAGGGCTCGAACCTAGGACCCGCTGATTAAGAGTCAGCTGCTCTACCAACTGAGCTATGCGCCCGGATCTTGCATCCGGAGAAAGCCTTCCGCGAGAGCCGGTCGTTTAGCAAAGCGATTCCGAGATGTCCAGCGATCCCTGAGGATTTTTCGGCACTTTCGATGCAGAAAAACCGCCGGCGGGCGGCGGTTTTCCCCAAATGAAATCAGACGGATCGTTAAACGGCTGTCAGAGCCGCCCGGACTCGCGTTCCTCCTCGGACCAGCCCATGCGGCCCATCGGTCCCGGGCCGAAGCGATGCTCGCCGAAGCCCGAACCATCCTCCGTGCCGCCCTCGCCGCGCTCCATCCAGCGGTGATGGCGCGGACCGTCCGGTCCCATCATGCGCCCCATCGGCCGGGTCAGCATCGACAGCCGGCGCTTCTGGCCGTCGTCGAGCGTCTTGTAGAGCGGGTCGGCGGCGTCGGCGACCTTCTTCATCGCATCCGCCGTGACCGCCATGGTGTCGGCACGCTCGCGCAGCCGCGCCACCGGATCGACATCCTTGTCCTGCGCCTCATCGGCTGCCTTCATTCGCGCGTTGGCACGATCGAACCGCAGCTTGACGAGATCGCGCACCGCACTCTCGACCGGCGGCCACAATTTCTCCTGGTCCGCCGTCAGCTTCAGTCCGGCATGGACGGAAGCGATGCGCGCATCGAGCATGGCGGCGCGATCTTCCGGATTCATGCGCGCATGGTGCATGTGATCATGAAACCAGCCGCGCTGGGCGTAGACCGCGGTCGAGCCGGCGATGGCGAGCACGGCGACTGCGGCGATGGTGAACCTTCTCATGCCAACCTCCTTGGAAACTCGGATCAGCATGAGCCTGCCGTTCCGCGCCTTCAACTTACAGTTTGGACAGAGTGTGCGACCTTACGAAGATGTAATTGCTTCAAATACCTTTCTGTTTTTGCAAATCAGTTTCAGTTTGTTGCCGCGCCTCAAAGCATCCCCAGCATGCGCGGCAACCACAGCGAGATTTCCGGCACGTAGGTGACGAGCGCGAGGAAGCCCAGCATCGTCAGCAGCCAGGGCATGACGGCGATGGTCAGTTCGGTGATGCCCATCTTGGCGATGCCGGAGGCCACGTAGAGGTTGAGCCCGACGGGCGGGTGGCACATGCCGACCTCCATGTTGACCACCATCAGGATGCCCAGATGCACCGGATGGATGCCGAGCTTGACCGCGACCGGGAACAGGATCGGCGCCATGATCAAGACGATCGAGGTCGCCTCCATCACGTTGCCGGCGAGCAGCAGCAGGATGTTCACCACCAGCAGGAACACCGCCCAGTTGACGCCGGCGCCTGCCATCCAGTTGGCGATCTGCTGCGGGATGTTCTCGTTCGCCATCAGGAACGAGAACAGCACGGCATTGGTGATGATGTAGAGGATCATCGCGCTCATATTGGCCGAGCCGAGCAGCACCTTCGGCACGTCCTTCAGCGACATGTCGCGATAGACGAACACCGCGATGACGAAGGCATAGACGGCGCTGACGGCCGCGGCCTCGGTCGGCGTGAACTTGCCGGTGTAGATGCCGCCCAGCACGATCACGATCAGCAGCAGGCCCCAGATGCATTTGCGGAACGCGACGAGGCGCTCGGCCCAGCTCGCCCGCGGCATCCGTGGATAGTCGTTCTTCCAGGCCCGGTAGAAGGTCGTGAAGCCGAGCAGGCTCGCCAACATCAGCCCGGGAATGACCCCGGCGATGAACAGCTGACCGACGGAGGCGGAGGAGACGCGATGGCCGGCCGGATCGAGCGCGATGCTGCCGCCGGTCGCGACCGCATAGACCACCATCACGATCGAGGGCGGGATCAGGATGCCAAGCGCGCCCGAGGTGGTGATGACGCCGGCACCAAAGCGCTTGGGGAAGCCCTGTTTCACCATTGCAGGCAGCATGATCGAGCCGATCGCGATCACCGTCGCCGGCGACGAGCCGGACACGGCGGCGAACAGCGCGCAGGCCATCACGCCGGCAAGGCCGAGGCCGCCATACCAGTGCCCGACCATCGAGGTGGCGAAATTGATCATCCGCCGGGCGACGCCGCCATGGGTCAGGAAGTTGCCGGCCAGGATGAAGAACGGGATCGCCATGATCTCGAAATTGTCGATGCCCGTGAACAATTTCAGCGCGACCGATTCGGTCGGCACGTTCGTCATGAAGAACACGAACGACAGCACGGTGAGGCCGAGCGCGATCGAGATCGGCATGCCCGTCAGCATCAGGAAGATGAGCAGGCTGAAGATGAGGAGGCTGCTCATCGCGCGGCCTCCACGCTCGTCGTCTCGATGCCCTCGACGGCCGCATGATCATGATGCGGTAGCTCGTCGTGGCGGAGATAGTGCCAGGCGACCTGCAGGAAGCGGAAGCACATCAGATAGGAGCCGAGCGGGATGCAGAGGTAGACGAGCCAGCTCGGCAGCTCCATGTCCGGCGTCACCTGGTCGGTCTGCGACAGGCCGTAGACGAACTTGGCGCCCATGGTGCCGATGATGGAGGTGAACAGCGCCCCGCACAGCAGGCCGAACAGGATCGTCACCTTGCGCAGCGATGGCCGCATCATGTTGACGACGACGTCGACGCCGACATGGATGCCGGTGCGCACGCCGTAGGCGGCGCCGAACTTCGCCATCCACACGAACATGTAGATGCAGAGCTCCTGCGCCCAGGACATGTCGATCGGGAACAGCAGCGGATAGAACAGCGGCACGCCGACCAGATAGCGATGCAGCACCGCCAGGAAGATGATCGAGGTCGCCGCCGCGATCAGGAATGCGATCAGGATCTCCTCGAGCCGATCGAGGATGCGCAACAGAAAGCCCAAGTCCCCTACCCCCACAATCAAACGTCCGCGGCGCTTGGCTGCGCCGTCTGCCTTCTTGCGCGCCGAGTGCTTCACCCCCTCGATGCGCGGACCATGGCCCGCGCACCGCTCGCCTCACGCCATCAGTTGGTCGTGCCGCGCGTCTCCTTCAGGAACTCGTCGATCAGCGGCTGGCCGACGCGCCCCGCGACGTCCTTGTAGACCGGCATCATCGCCTTGCGCATCGCCTCGTCCTGGGCCGGCGTCAGCTTGACCAACTCGGTCTTGCCGGACTTGCGGATCTCCTCGAGCGCGTCGTCGTTCTCCTTCGCCGACTGGTTGTTGCCGTAGGCGGTCGCTTCCTTCATCGCCTTCTCGCAGGCGGCGCGGATATCCGGCGGCAGGCCGTCCCAGAACTTCTTGTTCACGACCACGACGTAGCCGATGTAGCCGTGATTGGTCAGCGTGATGTACTTCTGCACCTCGTGCATCTTCTGGGTATAGATGTTCGAGGGCGTGTTCTCCTGGCCGTCGACGACGCCGGTCTGCAGCGCCTGGTAGACTTCCGAGAACGCCATCACCTGCGGAATCGCGCCGAGCGTCCGGAACTGCGCGTCCAGCACCTTCGAAGACTGGATGCGGAACTTCAGACCCTTGTAGTCGGCGGGATCGACGAGCTTCTTGTTGGCGCTCATCTGCTTGAAGCCGTTGTCCCAGTAGGCGAGGCCGATCATGCCCTTGGGCTCGAGCAGCTTCAGCAGCCTGGCGCCGAGCGGGCCGTCGGTCACCTTCCGCAAGGTGGCGAGGTCGGGCAGGATGTAGGGCAGATCGAACACCTCGAATTCCTTGATGCCGATCGGGCCGAACTTGGAGTTCGACGGCGCCAGCATCTGCACCGCGCCGAGTTGCAGCGCCTCGAGCTCTTCCTTGTCCTTGTAGAGCTGCGAGTTCGGATAGACTTCGACCTTGACCTTGCCGTCGGTGTATTTCTCGGCCAGCTCCTTGAACTTGTCGGCAGCGAGGCCCTTCGGGGTGTTCGAGGCCACCACGTGGCTGAACTTGATCACGATCGGATTGTCGGCAGCGAGGGCCGGGCCGGCCAGAGCGAGCACCGCGAGCGAGGCGGCGGTGGCGATCACATGGCGAAACTTGAAGTGCAAGGTGTCCTCCCGACGTTTCGGGGGACATTGCAATGACGCCCCCGCTTTGTATGCCAAGGACATTGTTAGCGGGTCACCGGCCGGAATGCCATTGACCGTTAGCCGCAGAGGCGGGGATTCCCATGCTGCAGCGCAAAAATGGTGATGACTGTCATTCCGGGGCGGCCGCGCAAGCGGCTGAGCCCGGAATCCGGAGGTTATTGGCGCTGGCGCAAGCCAAGCTCGGGATTCCGGGTTCGACGCTGCGCGTCGCCCCGGAATGACGAAGCAAGGTTCGGCCCCAACCGACGATCGTGAGCTCAGCTCGCCGCTGCGGCCGCCGTACCCGCGCCCTGCGCCACGTCGCGCTGGCGCTTCATGACCAGCTTGTTGAGCGCACCCAGATAGGCCTTCGCAGATGCCACCAGCGTATCCGGATCCGCCGCGCGCGCGGTCATCGAACGGCCATCCTGCGACAGGCGGACCGAGACCTCGGCCTGCGCGTCGGTGCCCTCGGTGACGGCGTGGACCTGGTACAGCTCCAGCTTGGCCTCGTGCGGCACCAGCGACTTGATGCAGTTGAAGACGGCATCGACCGGCCCGTTGCCCTCGCTCTCCTCGATCTTCGTCACGCCGTCGACGTCGAGCTTCATGGTGGCGCGCTGCGGACCACGGGTGCCGGCAATCACCGACAGCGACAGCAGCTTGATCCGGTCATGGGCACTGACCATGCCCTCGTCGATCAAAGCCTCGATGTCCTCGTCGTAGATGTGCTTCTTGCGATCGGCCAGCGCCTTGAAGCGGACGAAGGCGTCCTCGACCTGGTTGCCTGCCAGCTTGTGACCCATCTCCTCCAGCTTGTGGACGAAGGCGTGACGGCCGGAATGCTTGCCCATCACCAGCGAGGTCTGCTTCACGCCGACCGTCTCCGGCAGCATGATCTCGTAGGTCTGCGCGTTCTTCAGCATGCCGTCCTGATGGATGCCGCTCTCATGCGCGAACGCATTACGGCCGACGATGGCCTTGTTGTACTGCACCGGGAACGAGGTCGCGGCCGAGACCACCTTCGAGGCGTGGGTGAGCTGCGTGGTGTCGATCTTGTTCCAGTACGGCAGCTTGTCGTTGCGCACGCGCATCGCCATCACGACCTCTTCCAGGGCCGCATTGCCGGCGCGCTCGCCGATGCCATTGATGGTGCATTCGATCTGGCGGGCGCCTGCGCGGACGCCGGCCATCGAGTTGGCGACCGCCATGCCCAGGTCGTTGTGGCAGTGGACCGAGAACACCGCCTTGTCGGAGTTCGGCACGCTCTCGCGCACGCGCTTGAACAGGTCGTAATACTCTTCCGGCACGGCGTAGCCGACGGTGTCGGGGATGTTGATGGTGGTGGCGCCGGCCTTGATCGCAGCCTCGACGCAGCGGCACAGGAAGTCGAACTCGGTGCGGGTGCCGTCCTCGGACGACCACTCGACGTCGTCGGTGTGGTTGCGCGCGCGCGTCACCGAGGAGATCACCAGCTCGTAGACCTGCTGCGGGTCCATCTGCAGCTTGTACTTCATGTGCACCGGCGAGGTGGACAGGAAGGTGTGGATGCGGCCGCGCCTGGCCGGGCGGATCGCCTCCGCACAGCGGTCGATGTCCTTGGCGCCGGCGCGCGACAGGCCGCAGATCACCGCGTTCTGGGACCGCTTGGCGATCTCGTTGACAGCCTCGAAGTCACCGTCGGACGCGATCGGGAAACCGGCCTCGATGATGTCGACGCCCATGCCGTCCAGCATGGCCGCGATGTTGAGCTTCTCCTCGAAGGTCATGGTGGCGCCGGGGCACTGCTCGCCGTCGCGCAGGGTGGTGTCGAAAATGACGACGCGGTCCTTGTCGGACTGAACGGGATTGGACATCTGCTTTCCTCGAACTTTTCGGGTGGTGCGCGTGGCTTCCAGAGGCGCTGAAGGGTGTTTCGGTGTCGAAGCAGCCCCCTGAGTGCCCAGGCGCATCCCGCCCAGCCGGCCCTCAGGGGCAGCTAAGAAGCAGAAGCTCGATCGCGCCGATCAGGTCGGCGGGCTGCAGCGCGGCGAGCGCGATCGTCCGGGCGTCTGCCCCGGCGATGGCCTCGATCTCTGCGCTGCGAATCAGCATTGCCAAACCCTTTGCGAGAACACGAAAACTGTGCGGCAAAACCGTTGACGGTTTGTTGCCGAGGTGCCCTCGACAGCGCTTTTACTGGGAATGGGAGGGTCTCGCAACGCCGAATAATGGTCAGGAGGGGTGACGTATTGGGGCGGGCACGCGCCGCTCTCCCTATAAATAGTGTCATCCCGGGCAAGGCCGCCAACGCGCCAGCGTTGGTGGACGCCGACCCGGGATCCATACGCCGCGGCGGATTTGGCTGGGCGAGTTGGAGCGGCCATCGTGCCTCGCAGATCTCCCTGGGGTTATGGATCCCGGATCGGCGCACGCGTGACCGCGCGCTTGTCCGGGATGACGGTGAGGGTGTGGTTGTCGGCATCTGCACCAGCACGCATTTCACGCTCCCGCGACACATCCGTGCCCGAGTTGTTCACCGGCATCGAACCCTCTTCCATCAGAGGGTGCAGGGAAGACCGGGCGTCTGCCGACACCCGCGGCCCCCGTGCGATAGAAAATGCACGGGGCAGGAACCACAGGATCGGCCAGGACAACCCGGCCTTCCCTGCGCAACGGCTTTACGGCTTACTTCGCGCTCTCCCTGGGGATCGGCGTTCTTGCCCCCATCGCCCGCGCCGCGGCTTCGCGCAACGGCACGAACTTGACCTCAGCATCGGGAGGCCAGGACCACACGACTTCGCCGTCCGCAAAACGCCGGTCGTCCACCGGCGCCTCACGGCCATCGCTCCCCGCACTCCACGTATCGTGACGACGCGTACGCCCCTCTTCGATGAGGCGGGATGACGTAGAGAAGCACGTTTTCTGAAAAAAGGAAAGAGGGAATTTCGTCGAATACGAAGATCGAGCGTGTGGTAACATGACCTCATGACAAACCGCATCTTCGTCCACGGCGTGCCGGACACGCCTGCAATCTGGGGCCCGCTGATCGCCGCCATCGGCGAGACCGTTGCCATCCCCTCCCTACCCGGCTTCCGTGACGAGGCTCCTGCCGGCTTCGCCTGCACCAAGGATGCCTACGCCGACTGGCTGGTCGCGCTGATGGAAGCACAGCACGCGGCGGTCGGGCCGCTCGACCTGGTCGGGCATGATTGGGGCGCGCTGCTGGTGCTGCGGGCCGCATCGCTGCGGCCGGAGTTGGTGCGGTCCTGGGCGGTGGCCGGCGGTGCGCTCGATCCGGACTATCGGGGACATCGCATTGCACGGATCTGGAACACGACTGTGCTCGGCGAGATCTTCATGGCGGTGTCGACCCAGAGCGCGATGGCGCGGATGTTCCGGCAGAACGGATTGCCATCCGAATTGGCGGCGCGCGAAGCCGCCGCGTGGCAGGCCCCGATGCGCCGGGCGATCCTCGCGCTGTATCGCTCCGCCGACGGGCTGCGCTTCAAGGGCGACTGGATCGCGCGGCTCAACAAACTACCGCGGCGCGGGCTGGTGATATCAGGCACGCAGGACCCTTTCGTGCCGCTCGACACGCTCAGCAGGTTTGCGCAAGCGCACGGAGCGCCGCTCCATGTCGAGGCGGACGCCGGCCACTGGAGCATCGTCGAGCGGCCGCAGAGCATCGCGGCTGCGCTGCGGACGCATTGGGCGGGACCCCCGGTCCTATTGCGAGAGGGCTGAGACCAGCGCGTCCCGAACGAGATCGGCAATCTCCTGATCGTGGCCCTGGTGCGCGCTGAACACGTATTGTTGCCCGAGGAGTTGCGTTCGCTTCTCGACGTTCCAAATCCGCAGAGTGACTTTGTGCCGGCCATCGCTGAGAACGGCAGCGTTGCCGACCAGCACGAGATCAAAATGCAGATCTCGAGATTTCTCGAATTGCGGCAGCAGAATATCCGGATGACCTGGGCTTGCCATCGGGACAGGCTCTTCGACGACCCGGAGCGACGGCATTGCGTGGAATCGCGCGCGTAGCGCGCTCGTCAGAAGGGCGGCATCATCTCCCGCCTCGGGCGTCATCGCATGCAGCTCGGGCACCGCGATCACGCGTTCGCCTTCGGCCGAAGCAGGTCGCGCCAGGACCGTGAGCAGAGCCGCGACGGCAAATGCAACACCAAGAAAAACGTCATGAAAACGTCGAAGTATGCCGGCCTGCATGGTCACTTCAATCCTCATCTCAATCTACGCCCGAGCAATGGGCCGGCTCTTCGACGTGCGCGCCGGTTATCACACAATCTTTGATGGATTGCGGTCCTCTGATACCATAACCTGAAAGTCGCTCATCGGAGACATTCGACATGGCGCGTCTCAAGACCGGACTTTGGTTGTTCTCGGCGCTGCTGGTGGCCCGGCTGTTCTCCAGCGCAGCCTTCGCCGAGGACTTGAGCCTCGCCCGCTTTCCTCAATCCGACTGGGCGACCGCCACGCCTGAGGACGAAGGGATGGATTCGGCGGCCCTCGCAAAACTCGTCGCTTCCGGCAAGGCGATGCGGTTCGACAGCCTGCTGATCACGCGCCATGGCCGCATCGTGCTCGATGCCAGCTACGCGCCCTACAAGGCCGACGAGCCGCACATCATCAATTCCGCGACCAAAGCCGTGGTCTCGACGCTGATTGCGATGCTGCTCAAGGACGGCGTGCTCGACAGTCTCGATCATCCGGTGCTCGACTTCTTCAAGGATCGCAAGATCGACAATGTCGACGCGCGCAAGCAGGCGCTCACGGTGCAGCACCTGCTCAACATGACTTCCGGGTTCGACTGGGACGAGGGTTATAGCGGCGGCGCCGAGACATCCCTCTACGAGATGGGCCGGAGCCCGGATTGGGTGCAGTACATCCTTGACCGGCCGATGGCGCAAGCGCCCGGCGAGATGTTCTACTACAACAGCGGCAACTCCCATCTGCTCTCCGCGATCGTCACGAAGCTCACCGGCAAGAGCGCGGAGGACTTCGCCAAGGAGAGGCTGTTTGGGCCGCTCGAGATCACCGAGCACGCCTGGTTCAAGGATGCCCAGGGAATTTCCGCCGGCGGTTTCGGGCTGGCGCTGAAGCCGCGCGACATGGCGAAGATCGGCTACCTCTATCTGCGGCGCGGCCGCTGGGGCGAGCAGCAATTGCTGCCGCCGGACTGGATCGAAGCCGTCAACCACGCCACCGTCAGCATGAATGCGAAGTTCGATCCGGGGCTCTCCTACGCCGATCAGTTCTGGGCCCTGCCGGACAAACACGTGTTCATGGCGGTCGGCTACCACTGCCAGGTCATCATGGTGCTGCCCGACCGCGACATCGTGGCGGTGATGACCGCGCGCGAGTTCTGTCCATTCCGCAAGCTCGCCAACACCATTTCGGCCACTGTGACATCTGACAGCGCCCTGCCTGCGGCGCCGGAAGCGGCAGCCGCGCTCGCCGCTGATGTCCGCGAGGTCGCGACGGAAACGCGAGGCCCGGTCGGAGCCGTGCCGGAGATGGCGGCTTCCATCTCGGGCAAGACCTACAGCTTCCCGCCCGGCCCGCTCGGCATCAACACGATCAAGCTGGACCTCACGGGACCGGAACCGCAGGTCACCTGGGACATCCCCTCGCGGGACCGCGCCGGAGGCACGGTGCATCTGCAGAGCCCGATCGGCCTCGATGGCCTCTACCGCAAGACCGCGCCGCCCCATCCCTGGCAGCCCTTCACCTACCGGGCCATGAAGGGCAGCTGGATCGACGCCACGACCTTCGTGATCGACGCCCAGTTCGTTGGCCAGGGCGAGGAGCGCAATTGGCGGCTCAGCTTCGACGGCGACAAGGTGACGTTCCGAACGAAGGGCCGCTACGGCAAGGACGTGGTGGTCGAGGGTCATGCGGCGCCATGAGTCCTCGGCGGCTCTGCGCAGCCTGACGAAAGTCGAGCGCAAATGCTGCAGCACTGATCGGCTCCGTTCGGCTGGGCGGAGACATGCCGCACGGCGAGAATTGGAACAGTTCTCATAGCGCTCTGCGTGCCGCGGGCGGCGGATGCGATCTCCCGTCGTTTTCTCAACCAACGCATCTCGTGTATGTCTGCCCTCCCGCCGAGGCTCTCACTCCGCGGCGGGGGATCGTTTTTCGATTGCGGTGGCATAATGTTGAGATTGCTGGAGCGTCTGGGTCTCCGTTTCGAGGATACCGTCGAGGAGCGGCGTTTCGTCGACCATTACGTCCGCGGCAGCACCGCCTGGACGCAGATCGCGATGCTGCTCGGCGCCCTCACCTTTGCCGGCTACACGCTGTGGGACTGGGTGCTCTATCCCGAGATCGTGCCGACCACGTTCGCGATCCGCGGCGGGACCGCCGCGCTGGTGCTGCTGCCGCTGACGGCTTTGCTGTCGACGCCGGCGCGCCGATGGGCCGAGCCGATTCATCTGGTCTATTGCGTGATCCCCGGCTGCGTGCTGCCGACGATCTACTGGGTGCTGCCGTCGGGCTTCACCTACTCCGCGGCCGGCATGATCATCGTCATCCTGTTCGTATCGACCATGCTGCCGTTGCGCACCGGCTCCTACGCGATCTTCTGTGCAACGAGCTGGAGCGCGCTGGCGGTGGCCGAGAGTCTTGCGACCGAGCCGCTGCCGCCCGGCCTGCGCTTCATCGATCATTCGCTGGTCGGCAATGCCTGCCTGCTCTCGCTCTATGCCGTCGGGGCGCGGGAGTACCAGGCACGCAAGCAGTTCCGCACCGCCGAGGCGCTGCAGCGCGAGAAGGAACGCTCCGAGGCCTCGTTGCGCGATCTGCATGCCACGCAGGCCCATCTGGTGCAGGCCGAGAAGCTGGCCTCGCTCGGCCAGCTCGTCGCCGGCGTCGGCCACGAGGTCAGCACACCGCTGGGCCTCGCGCTGACCACGTCGACGGCGATGGAAGGCGACGTCGAGGCGATCGCCCGCATGCTCGGCGGCGGCCCGGTGCGCCGCTCGGATCTGGCGCGGGGGGTCGAGCGGCTGCAGCAGGGTCTGCACCTGACGACGCAGAGCCTGCACCGTGCCTCCGAGATGGTGCACAGCTTCAAGCAGGTCGCCGTCGACCAGGCCAACGAAACGCTGCAGACGTTCGAACTGCTGGGCTGGATGAGCGATCACGTCGCGAAGCTCCGCCCGCTGCTGGCGCGCCAGGGACTGACGGTCGTGCTCTCCTGCCCGGAGGGCATCGTGCTCACCAGCTATCCCGGCGCGCTCGGACAGGTCATCAGCATCCTCGCCTTCAATGCGGCGACGCATGCCTATCCTGGCGACATCAGCGGCGTCTTCACCGTGGAGGTCGCACCACCCAGCGAGGACTCGGTGCGCATCGTTTGTGCCGACGAGGGCGTCGGCATGCGCGACCACGTGCGCGGCCGGGTGTTCGATCCGTTCTTCACCACGCGCCGCGAGAAGGGCAATGCCGGCCTCGGCCTGCACATCGCCTTCAACCTCGTCGCATCCACGCTCGGGGGCCGCATCGAGCTCGACAGCCAGCCGCAGCAGGGCACGCGCGTGACGCTCGACATTCCGCTGATCGGGCCCGGCAAGCCGGCGGAGCTGGAGCTCGCCGCGGCACAATAGTCCCGGCCGATCGCGCGCATCGATGGGGCACGATGAGCGCGCATTCCGGCACGACGTAGCCGATGCGCTGACAAGGGTCGGCGCCGAGTCCCGAAAAATGAGACCGACGGTGCTTCATTCGCCAAAGCGGGTGAAGAAGCGCCGCGCATGCGCAACGTCTGCACGTTCGTGCATCGGTCTGCGCACGCCATGATCAGTTCGCGCGCGAGGCCGCAAAGCTGCCGCGTGCGCGCGCATGTCCGAACCAATTCAGAACATTTCGGCGCCGCGCTGCTTAGAGCAATTCAACGACACGCGGCGTGTTCATCGCTCGACCTCGTTGCTACACACCACGTCATGCAAACCGTTCGCTTGAACGGCGCGACGTTGGAAGTGAAAGTAAACGATGACGAAGATGGAAGGCCGGCGCGATCCGCGCTCCGGCACGTGTCACACGATTGCGATCCTGAGTGCCCTGACCGCCGACCTGCTCTGCTCCTCCACACTGCATGCTCAATCCGAGCTGCCGCCGGTGACGGTGGACTCGTCGACACCGAAGCGTAAACCTCAAGCCACCTCTGGCGCGCCACAGCGCCGCGCCCAGGCGCAGCCGTCACGGCGCGCTACGCAGCCGCCGCCGATGCCGACACGCGCCGAGCGCGCCGCAGCCGAGGCCGCAGTGCTCGATGCCGCCAAGCTCGCCTACCGCGCCATGCCGAGCGCGACGACCCTGCGCAGCGGCGCCTCGCCGCTCGATGCGGCGCAGTCGGTCAATGTCGTGCCCGCGCAGGTGCTGAAGGATCAGCTGCCGCGCAATCTCGACGACGCGCTCGCCAACATCTCCGGCGTCACCCAGACCAACACGCTCGCCGGCACCCAGGATGCGGTGATGCGGCGCGGCTTCGGCGACAACCGCGACGGCTCGATCATGCGCAACGGCATGCCGCTGGTGCAGGGGCGCAGCCTCACCGCCGCGGTCGAGAGCGTCGAGGTGCTGAAGGGGCCGGCCTCGCTGCTCTACGGCATCATGGATCCCGGCGGCATCGTCAACACCATCAGCAAGCGTCCGGAGCTGTATCAGCACGGCTCGGTCACGCTGCTCGGCTCGGCCTATGCCAACGACAAGACCGGTGCCGACGGCACGCTCGACATCACGGGTCCGATCGGCAATGACGGCCTCGCCTATCGCTTCATCGGCTATGGCGTCAGCGAGGACTACTGGCGCAATTTCGGCCGCCACCGCGAGATGCTGGTGGCGCCGTCGCTCGCCTGGTACGGCGACATGACGACCGTCCAGCTCACCTACGAGCATCGCGAGTTCATCAGCCCGTTCGATCGCGGCACCGCCTTCGTCAACGGCGCGCCGCTGGCGATCCCCGCGACGCGGCGGCTCGACGAGCCCTACAACAACATGTGGGGACAATCCGACCTCGTCCAGGCCTCGGTCGAGCAGAGGCTCAACGAGGACTGGAAACTGACCGCGGCCTACAGCTACAACACCGAGACCTACAGCGCCAACCAGTTGCGCATCACCTCCATCGACGCGACCACCGGCGCGGAGACGCGCAGCAACGACGGCACCTGGGGCTCGCTCAGCAGGGTCAGCTACGGCACCTCCTATCTGCAGGGCGGCTTCTGGATCGGCGGGATGCGCAACGAGGTGCTAGTCGGCGGCGACGCGCAGTATCGCACCATCTATCGCCAGGACCTCATCCGGCAGAAGGTCTCGACGTTCAACATCTACAACCCGGTCTATGGGCTGATCCAGCCGGGCACGACGATCTCGGCCACCGACAGCGACCAGACCGACAAGCTCGGCACCTACTCGCTGTTCCTGCAGGACACGCTGCATCTCACCGACAAGCTCGCGCTGGTCGGCGGCGTGCGCTACATGGACTACGAGCAGATCGCCGGACGCGGACGCCCGTTCAAGGCCAACACCGATGTCGCCGCCGACAAGGTGCTGCCGCTCGGCGGCGCCATCCTCAAGCTCAGCGACCAGCTCTCGCTCTATGCCAGCTACACGCAATCGCTGAAGCCGAACTCGACGATCGCCCCGCTCAGCGGCGGCGTCGTGCTCGGCTCCAGCATCGCGCCGGAAGAAGGCACGGCCTGGGAGGCCGGCTTCAAGTTCGACCTCGACAAGCGACTGTCCGGCACCGTCGCCGTCTACGACATCGCCAAGCGCAACGTGCTGGTGTCGCAGACCAATGCCAGCAACGTGGTCGAATACACCACCGCCGGCAAGGCGCGCTCGCGCGGCGCCGAGCTCGACGTCACCGGCAAGCTCTCCGATCACTGGAGCATGATCGGCAGCTACGGCTACACCGACGCAAGGGTCACGGAGGATCCGGTCTATGCCGGCAAGCGGCTGCAGAACGTCGCGCTCGACACCGCCTCGCTCTATCTCGTCTACGACTTCGGTACCGCCCTGCCCGGCCAGCTGCGGCTCGGCGGCGGCGCGCGCTATGTCGGCGACCGCGCCGGCGACGCCGCCAACAGCTTCGTGCTGCCGTCCTATGTGGTCGCCGACCTCTTCGCGACCTATGAGACCAGGCACCAGAACCTGCCGGTGATCTATCAGCTCAACGTCAAGAACCTGTTCGACAACGTCTACTATCCGTCGGCGGTGAGCGCGCTGAACGTCGCCGTCGGCGATGCCAGGCGGGTGTCGCTGTCGGCCACGGTGAAGTTCTAGCAACGAGGCAGGGAGGACGCCGCTTGACGCCAATGCGCATCAAACCAGCGCTGCTGCAGATCCACTCCGTCCTGGGCCTCGCGGCGGCGCTGATCCTCGCCTTGATGGGCCTCACCGGCGCGGTCATGAGCTTCGAGGACGAGATCCAGGCCGGCCTCAACGCCTCGCTGGCGCGCGTCGCTCCGCGGCTGGAGGCGCGGCTCGCGCCGTCGGAGCTCGTCGCGCGGCTGCAGGCCGATCCCGAGGCCGGCAAGGTGGCCGCAATCACGCTGTCGCGCGATCCCACCGCCGCCGTGCGCATCCGCTTCGCGCGCGGAGAGGACGGCGGGCGGCCAACCTCGGCGCTGGTCGATCCCTATGACGGCCGCGTGCTCGGCCCGATCAGCGGCGAGGCGTTCTTCGCCACGGTCCGCCGGCTGCATCGCTGGCTGCTGCTGCCGGGCGACGGCAATGGCGCCGGCCGCCAGATCACCGGCGCCGCGGTGCTCGGGCTCGTGGTGCTGCTGATCACGGGCCTCGTGCTGCGCTGGCCACGACGGGCCGGCAGCGCGACGCTGTGGCTCAAGCCGCAGCTCGGCCTGAACGGTCGCGGCCTGCATCGCTCGCTGCACAGCGTGATCGGCACGTGGGTGCTGCCAATCTACCTTGTGATGGCGCTGACCGGTCTTTCCTATTCCTACGCCTGGTACAAGGACGGCCTGACCTGGCTGCTCGCGCCGTCCTCGTCGCCCGCCCCGATGCCCGGCAAGGCCTCACGCGACGGCCGCGCAGATTCCACAGCGCAGGCCAAGCTCGTCGCGCTCGATCTGGTGTGGGCCACGTTGCGCGAACAGATCGGGGATCGCTTTGCCGTGATGCAGCTCACCTTGCCCACGGGCGTCGGCACGGCGGTGCGCGTGCGCACCTGGCCGAGCGAGGCGCTCGACGGCAGGCGCGACGAATTCCGCATCGACGGCGCGACCGGCCGGCTGCTCGCGGCCGAGCGTTACGCCAACAAGACCGTGGGCGAGCGCGCCCTGGCGCGGATCCTGGATATCCACCGCGGCAGCATTCTCGGCTGGCCCGGCCAATTCGTCTTCATGCTCGCCGCCGCGCTGATGCCGCTGTTCGGGATCACCGGCGTGCTGCTCTACGTCTCACGCAGACGGCTGCGCCGTCGGCCAGAGCCGGCACGGACGATCCAGCTCGCTCCGGGTGAATGAGGACGCGCGCTCAGGCCACCGCGCGGGCGTGCGACGCGCGCCGGACGGCGTTGGCGGCGATGATCACGTGCAGCAGCAGCGACAGGCCGCCAGCAGCGCTGCGGCCATGAACGCGGCACCGGCAACCCAGTGACGGGTGAGAAGGTCCAGCATCACCTATTGATGTGCGAGCCGGCTGACTTGCCAAGCCGGGTTGTCCCGGAGCGACGCCGCCTGCTCCGGGAGGCTGCGGCCTCATGTCCCGTCGCAGCCTCCAAACCTTATGGGGCGCGGCGCGACCTACTTCAGCAGCACCAGGCATTCGCCGGCCGGCGTGGCGTTGGCGCGGGCGGTGTCGCGATCGAACTTGCCGGCCAACACCAGCGGCCTGACACGCTCGACGATCGCGTCCTTGACGACGCTGTCCGGGCCGATGGCCGGCGCGGTCACGTCGTAGATCTGCTTCGCCACCGGCGACAGCTTGGCGGCGCAGCTGTCGGCGGCGGCGCGGTTGCCGGCCAGCGCGGCCTGCGACAGAAGACATTGGGAGATGGCGATGATTGTGACAAACGGGAATGCGACGCGCAGCATGGCAATCAGTCCTTCGTTCAAATGAGGTTCAACCCGGTGCAAGCAGGCTCGGCCCGGAGCCCATCCACTCATTGTCCGGCCGCCCGCATGCGGGCTCTGATCCAACCCGAGCCGGCGGCAACGCCTACTCGATTTCGCCCGTCCGCCAGCCAAGGTCCAGACCGTGCAGCAAGCTCCTGAAATACTTCGAAAAACCCCGGTGCAGAAGCGCACGCGGCAGACCCTCGACGTGATCTTCGAGGCGACTACTCAACTTCTGCAGAGCGGCGGCGGCAAGGGCCTGAGCACGAACGCCATCGCCGAGCGCGCGGGCTTCTCGATCGGCACGCTCTACAGCTACTTCAGGGACAAGACCTCGCTGTTGCGTGCGCTGGTGCTGCGCGAGTTCGCCCGCCAGGAGGCGCAGTTCGCGGAGGCGCTGGAGACGCATCGCGGGCTCGGCCGCGAGGCGATCGTCCGCGCGGCGGTGCGCCAGGGCTTTGCCCCGTTCGCCGGCCGCCACCGCGTGCGGCGCTATCTTCTCGGCCTGTTGGGCCATGACGCGGAGCTGCAGAAGGCGCTGCACGAGATGGTGGACCGCATGACCGAGCGGCTGATCGAGGCGGCGGGATTGCGGAGCGAGACGATGCCGGCCGCGCGCCGCTTCATCCTGGTGCGCGCGGCGCTGGGACCGATCCGGGCCGCCGTCATGCGCGAGCATCGCCTCGTCGGCACACGCGAGCTGGAGGACGAGCTGGTGCGGCTGATGCTGTTTCTGATGGAGCAGGACACGGCGCCGGCGCGACCGGTCTAGTCACGAGCGATCGCGCTGCGCAGCCGACGAACGCCGTGCGGGTCTGTTCGGCGCGGTCTCGGATGGCCGATGGCGGCGCAGATCGCGGATGGCGCGCGAGAGCTCCTGATCCGACATCGGATGCACCAACGGATCGGAGCGGCCGTCGTTCCCCACCGTGCTGCTCTCGCCATCGGCAGCTGCACCGCCGAACAAGCGCCGGACCAGGTCGAGGAACGCAATGTGGGGCATGACTGTTCTCCCGAGGCGGCGCCCGGTGACATTACCCGCATCTTCTGCGCTCAACTTTAGCTAGGAACTGCCGGCGGCATCATCTCATTTGATATGCGAGAGGACGACACGGGCACGATTGCGATGGAAGCGAACCGGACCGTCATCACCAAGCTCAAGGAGCATTCGCAGCTCTCGAACGACGACGTCGCCGAGATCAAGACGCTCAGCTTCGCCCCGCGCGAGCTGGTCGATCATGAGGACCTGATCCGCCAGGGCGACGAGCCGGACCGCTCCGTCGTCGTGCTGTCCGGATGGGTGGCGCGCTATCACCTGCTGCCGAGCGGCGCGCGGCAATATCTCTCCTTCCACATGCCAGGCGACTGGCCTGACGCCCAGGCCATCTTCCTCGACCGCATGGATCACGCCGTCTGCGCGATCGGGCCGGCGGTGGTGGCGAGCATTGCGCACAAGGAGCTGATCCGCGCGATCAGCCGGCGGCCGGCGCTCGGCTTTGCGATCTGGCGCGAGACGCTGATCGATGCGTCGATCTTCCGCGAGGCCGTCACCAACAACAGCGCGCGGAGCAAGCCGGCGCGCATGGCGCATCTGTTCTGCGAGCTGTTCTATCGCGCCAGGGCGCTCGGCCACGTCCGGGACGATCAGTTGCCGTTGCCGGTGAGCCTGGTGCAGCTCGGCGAGGCGCTGGGCATGGCAATCGCGACGGTCAACCGCACGCTGGTCGAGCTGCGCGCCAGCCGCGCCGTCGATTTCCGCAGCGGTACGCTGACGGTGCACGATTGGACGCGGCTATGCGCGATCGGCGAATTCGATCCCGGCTATCTGCACCTGAAGAAGCAGCCGCGCTGAGGCACAGGTCTCAGCGCGGCCAATCGCGTGGGATCGTAGATCCCACCTCTTACGGCGCGTCAGCTCAGGCGAGCTTGGTGACGAGCGTGACCGCGTAGGCGTACGGCCCGTTCGGGCTCTTCTCGGCGATCCAGGCGCAGTACCAGTCGGAGCCGTAGCGCAGGCCCGTGTCCCATCCCGAGCCGCCGCCATGCTCGTTGTCCCACGACCAGGCCTTGCGGTCCTTCTTCGGATCGGAAGGGAAGCTGCTGCCGCTGTAGACGGAGATCTGCCCCTGCTGCGCGCGGAACGGGGCGTTCGTGCTCCACTTGAGCCACAGATTGCCCTGTTCCTCGTAGGACGTGAGCGACCATTGGAAGGACGCCGAGGCGGTCTGCGGGTTGGTGCTGGTGGTTGAGGTCTGCTCAATGACTGCCATGATGGTCTCCGTTCAAAATGAGATGAAAAATCTTCACGATAGTGGCTGCCCAAAAGACAACCATTAATTGCATAGCTGATAAAGCTCGCCCCGACAACGTGCGCTGTTCGCACAACGCCGTGATCGCGCGGCGGGCGTCGCGTTCAGCCATGGCCGCAGGTCACTGCGCTCAGATGCAGAGACCGATGACCTTGATGCTGAGGTGGCAGTCCTTGGAGGCGGATGTCGGCGGCTTGGCGCCCCAGCGCGTCACCGGCGTGGCGTTGCCTTTCTCGGATCGGGTCGCGGTCTGCGCGACGATGGCCTTGGCCTTGCTCTTCGGAGCGCCCTTCGGCTTGTCGGCGTCGTAGTCGCCCGCGATCACCATCGCCCAATAGGTGCGCTTGCCGCTGGCATTCTTTGCGCTGGCGATGCCGACCTTGGTCGCCTTGGGGAGCAGCAGATTCTTGCGATGACCCGCCGAGTTGATCCACTGTCCCAGCGTCTTGTCGAAATTGTCATAGCCGTAGGCGATGTTCTCGGCCGCGCGGCCGGCCTTCGACGGCGCCACGCGGCGCGTGAACGGGCCGAGCACCTCGTGGCTGAGATCGTCCTTGTCGGCCATCGCACGCGCCTGCTCCATCGCGATGCGGTCGAGCGTCGCGTCGCGCGTCACGCGGCCTTCGCCATGCGCGAGCCGGAACGCCGAGATCTGATCGGCCGGTGCGGCGTCGCCGGCAAATGCCGCATGGGCCGACAGCGCCAGCAGCGCTGCAACCAAAACCGCGCCAAAGCCGCGCAACGTGAAACGAAGCTCCCGCATGCTAGGACACGTACTCATCAATCCGGAGTGGGTAAGCGCAGCTCGACCGCCGTTTCGGTCCGAAGCGACGGACGTGCTGCACCGCCGCGGAACCACCCGATATGACAATGCCGGAATTCAGTCCAATGCGGGAGGTCGATACTTCTCTATTCTATTTCGACACTTTGTGCCAAGTCGGCGCCACCGTGCTGGCGGGCGCGGCCTCCGAGATCGAGAACGTCAGCCACGTGTTCCAGCCCGACGGCCGGTTGGCGGCGTCGAACTCGCCATATCCCTTCAGCCCCAGGAACGCCTGATTGCTGCCGATCTGGAAAATATATCCGATCTGCGGGCCAACGCCGAGGACGCGCGAGCGGAAGCCGCCGAGAACGGCGGGTTGACCGAAGTCATCGGTAATCTGCTGATAGGCGTAGCCGACGAAACCGACGAAGACCTGCTTCGACAGGAACTGCGACACGCCCCAGTCCAGATGGAAATCGATGCCGCTCTGGTATTGGGTATCGGGATTCTTGAAATTGTAGGTCAAGCCGCCGACGGCCGAAAATTCCGTGCCGGTCGTCGGATTCAAATAAGTGTAGCCGCCGCCAAAGTCGATGGCGCCGTGACCGATGCCGATGTTGGCCAGCCGGTTCCGACTGTAGTCGCCGACGGGAATATCGCCGGTGCCGTAGACCATGGTGTTGTGGACGCCGTTATTCCACTTCAGCTTCACGGTCGGATAGAGATCTCCGTAAGAGACGAGTGCATCTTCGAGGAATCCGGTGCGCGTGCTGACGATCGGACCGGCAACCGTCGTCAACGTACCGGCGATGCTCGCGGAATTTCTGCCGTAGACGCTGGCCAGCGTCGCCGACAACTGGCCGCCGAGCACGGGCGTCGCAAACGTGTAGGTCGGCGCGATGAACATCAGATCGGCCTGGCCGCGCAAAGCCAGATTGAGATCGATGTTGACGGTCGGAGAAAATCGTCCGACCTGGAACTCGCGCGACGCCGCGGCCGCGCCTGAGGCACCCACGCTCGTATGGTAGTAGATGGCAGCCACCGACCAGCCCGGCGTGGCAGGCGTTGCGGCGAGGCTGCCGTACAATCCCGGCAGCCAGAACGAAATGCCGCTCTCATCGGCATGGGCGACCAGAGGCGAAAACGAAGCGAACGCGGCGGACGCGAAAACGCCGCTCAGCCACAATCGCAGGAAGCCGGACCTGCGTCCCGATCTATCGCGCTGCAATCGTACCCCCCACGCTCCCATTTCAGGCGGCATGCCTGAGTTGTCGTCGACGACTACGGCTTGTAGTCGCTCATCCCAGGTCCGGTCTTGTCGTAGACATTGAAAAACTCGTCCGACATGATCGTAGCGATACCACTTTTGGGTACCTCGGTCAGATCTTTCTCAAGCGTCTTGATCCGGAACTTCCACCCGGGCGGGAGCTGCTTGAAGTTGCTTGCTCCTGCGGCAACGAATTGTTCGAAGGTATGCTGCGGCTTGAGGCCTAGCTGGAATCCCTTCATGATCCAGGTATTGCCCTCGGCATCGTCGAGAAGAAGCGCCAGGGCGCCCTTTTTCCAACCGAGCCCGCTCTCCCGCGCGATGGTGATCGGCTTGTACGGAGTGGTTTCCGAGACGCTCACGTTGCTGCCAAGATTCAACTGGGCGACCCATGCGGTGGCGATTCCGTTGAACTCTCTTTGCTTTCCGACGGTGACCTCGACCCAATCCGGCAGCCAGATTTTCGGACCATTCAACGATGCGCCGAGCACGCCGAAGTCCTTCTTCATGGCCTCGAAATCAAGGCCTTCGACCAACATTTGCGGGGCAGTGTCTCTCGACGCGGGGATTCCCTTCGAGGTGAATATGCTGTTGTGGCAGGCGGCAACCACCTTCCCCGTCTTCGCATCGCGGCCTGCGAGGAAGATCTCGATGAAACGAACCTTGCTGGTGTTATCGAAGCGCCTGCTGACAGCGCCGTTGCCGTCAGCGAGAACCTCGGGTTCCGCGGTGCTTGCATTTTGCGCGACCGCTCCCCCTAGGCTCGAGGCCAGAAGGATCGTCGCCAGAATGGCTGTTTTCATTGCCCCTCCTTCTCAAGGGACCGATCACTGACCTGGCGAGCGCGAAGAGCGCATCAATCGGACAGTCCTTTCTTCAACGCCGCTGCCTTGCGGGCTTGGACGGCTTCTTCAGTGTCGGCCTTCTTCATACCCACTAGATCGATCGTCACCTTGCCGATCTTGCCTGTGAACTTGAACGGCACCTTGTAGGCCTCGGTAACAGGCGTGCCCTCATCGGCGCCGACGTCAGCGCCTTCGTCCGCGGAGTAGAAGCAGCATTGGGTTCGTTCGATCCGGCCGGTCGCGACGGTCTTTCCGTTCACGAGGATCGTGCCCACGCCACCCTTGCCCAGGCCGCCACCGTCGTACGCGAACTCAAAGCGCAATGCGGCTTTGCCTGCCGGAAGAGCCTGCTTGGCGGTTACGGTGTATCGCTGCAGACCGAGAAAGTTATACGTGTAGGTCGGCTTGCCGTCCTTCAGGTAGAAGGTCCAGCCACCGAACCGTCCGGCCTGGGCGATGATGACGCCATTGGCTCCGCCCTTCGGGATGTCCAGATCGGCAGTAATGGCGTGCGATTGGTTCTTCAGGTTGATGAAGACATTCTCCGTCATCCCGATCATGCCTTCGTAGACCGTCAGGCTGGTGCGGCCGGCCATCAGGTCGGGACGTCCGACCAGCGCCGCGTTGGTGCGCTCCAGGGTGCGGTCGTCGAGCGGCAGCACGTTGTATTTCACTGCTTCCCTCAGGAACAGCTCCTGCATCTCCTTCAGCTTGTCCGGATTTTTGGCCGCCAGATCGTTGCTCAGGCTGAAGTCCGATCGCGCATCGTAAAGCTCCCAGATATCCTGCTGGAGCGGCCGCCGCGGCTTGGTTTCCCAGGCCGCCCGGTGCACCGTACCGGCCAGCCAGCCGTCGCTGTAGATCGCACGGTTGCCGAAGATTTCGAAATACTGCGTCGCATGCCTGCTCGGCGCCTTGGCGTCGGCAAAGCTGTAGGTCATGCTCACGCCCTCGATGGGAGTCTGGACCGTTCCATTTACGCTCTTGGGCTCGGGCAGTTTCGCTGCTTCGAGAATGGTCGGTACGATGTCGATGACGTGATGCCACTGCGGGCGAAGCTCGCCTTTCGCCGCGATCCCCTTCGGCCAATGGACGACCATGCCGTTGCGGGTGCCGCCATAGCTCGAGGCCACTTGCTTGGTCCAGGTAAACGGAGTGTCGCCAGCGACCGCCCAGCCGGCGGCGTAATGGCCGTAGGTGTTGGGACCGCCGAGTTCGTCATAGTGCTTCAAGACGTCCTGGACGGTTTCCTGCACTCCATTGAAATAGGTCATCTCGTTGTACAGGCCATTCGCGCCGCCTTCGGCGCTCGCGCCGTTGTCGCCGACGATGTAGAAGATCAACGTATTGTCGAGTTGGCCCGTTGTCTTGATGGCGTCGATCAGGCGGCCGATCTCTGTGTCGGTGTATTCGCCAAATCCAGCGAATACTTCCATCTGGCGCACGAACAGCTTCTTCTCGTCAGCGCTCAGCTTGTCCCAGTCCTGGATGGCGTCCGGCTTCGGGGCGAGCTTGGTATCGGGTGGCACCACGCCGAGCTTGATCTGCCGCGCCAACGTCTCCTCGCGCAGCTTGTCCCAGCCCTGATCGAACTTGCCCTTGTACTTGGCGATCCATTCTTTGGGCACCTGATGCGGGGCATGGGTGGCGCCGGGTGCAAAATACATGAAGAACGGCTTGTCCGGCGTCAGCGATTTCTCCGACCGCATCCAGTCGATCGCCTTGTCGGTCATGTCGGTCATGAAATGATAGTTCGGGTCCTTCGACGGCTCCACCTGGGTCATGCCATCGTAAATCAGCGGCGCCCATTGATTGGTTTCGCCGCCCATGAAGCCATAGAACTTGTCGAAGCCCTGGCGCGTCGGCCAGCGGTCGGTCGGGCCGGAGGGACTGACCTCCCATGCCGCGGTCTCGTGATTTTTGCCGAAATGCGCCGTGCTGTAGCCGTTCAACCGCAGCATCTCCGCGACGGACGCGACATTGTTGGGACGCTGGCCCGTCTGTCCCGGGAAGGTCGTCGCGGTTTCCGCGATCGATCCGAAATTGTTCATGTGATGGTTGCGGCCGCTGAGCAGCGCCGCGCGGGTCGGCGAACAAAGCGCCGTGGTGTGAAACTCGTTGTAGCGGAGACCCTCGTTGGCGAGGCGGTCGACCGTCGGCATCCTGATTGGGCCGCCAAACGCGCTCGACTGGCCGAAGCCCATGTCGTCGATGAGCACGATCAGTACATTGGGTGCACCGGCCGGCGCCTTGACTTCAAACCGCGGCGGCGGCGTCGCATCGCGCGCATCGAATACGGTGCTGTGTGGAGGGTGCGGTTCAGGAATCGGCAGAACCGATCGCTCGGTCGGCAACACAGCACTCGGCGGCGCCGACTGTTGGGCCAATGCTGGAAGCACGAGTAGCGTCGTCAATGACAGCGCCGACACAGCCAACTTCACTATTTGCTTCATGATCACTGCCTTCAAATGAGACAATTTGACACGGCTTCTCGCTGCCGGAACAATTCCTGCCCGCAAATCGCGATCATCGGCGCGGGCAATGACGTTCGGCCAGCCCAACCGGCTCAAGGAGAAGCGAAAATTCTAGCGTCTGCCGACGCGATTGACCGGCCCGCCTCGATTCATCGGCGTTCCCCGCACGCGCACGCCTGGGGTCACCACGGCGCGCGCCACCGGGCGGGGCCGCAGCACGACGCCGGGCCTCACGACGCAGCCGACGGGATACTCGACATACTGACAATACACGACGGCACTAGCCCTTTCAGTGCTCGCGGCTACGAACCCCGTCACCAGCAACAGCCCTGTTAGGGCAATTGATAATTTCATCTTGGCATCCTCCCATCGGACAGCTCATCATCGGGGCCTCCGGGAGGCACGCCTTGATGCAGGTCAAGCGACCTTGGCAAACATTCCTGCATTTGCGGAAATGACCGACGGAGCAGCTTGATCGCAAGCTGACCAATTGGGCCGTGAGGTAAAAGCGTTGACACGCAGGCGGCCAAAAGCCGGCACGAAGGGATCGCGGAAGGGATCCGCCGCGGCCCCATCACCGGCTGCGCCGCAGGATCGGCTTGCTTCCGGCGAAACGGCCTTCTCCAGGCGCGCGACCTGGATTGCAGTAGCGGTCACGATCGCGCTCGTGCTGGTGGTCGGCATGGTTTTTCATCTCCTCAAGGCCGGCGGACCGGCCTCCACGGCGCAGGCCTCATTCGTCGCCACCTATGTGGGCAGCGAAAGCTGCGCCGGCTGCCATCAGGCAGAAGCCAAATTATGGGATATTTCGCAGCACAAGGCCGCGATGGCGCACGCGACCGACAAGACCGTGCTCGGCGATTTCAACAAGAGCTTCGACTATTTCGGTGTGCAGTCCCGCCTCTTCCGCGATGGCGGAAAATTCATGATCGAAACCGACGGGCCCGACGGCAAGCTTGCCGTGTTTGAGGTGAAGTACACGTTCGGTATCGATCCGCTGCAACAATATCTTGTTGAATTTCCAGATGGGCGCATCCAGGCGCTGCCGATCGCATGGGACGGCCGGCCCAAGGACAACGGCGGCCAGCGTTGGTTCCATCTCCATCCCGAGGAAGAGATCAAGCACGACGACGTCCTGCACTGGACCAAGCTGAACCAGAACTGGAATTTCATGTGCGCGGAATGCCACTCGACCGGCCTGCGCAAGCATTACGACGCCGCGACGGATCGCTTCGCGACGACATGGGCGGAAATCAGCGTCGGTTGCGAGACCTGTCACGGTCAGGGCTCCGCCCACGCCGCCTGGGCGCGTGACAAGCAACGCTGGTGGCCGTTCGGCAAGCACGAGGATCCGAGCAAGGGATTGCTGGTCCGCTTCGATGAACGGCGCGGCGTCACTTGGCCGATCGATCCGCGGAGCGGAAATGCGATGCGTTCAGCCGCGCCGGCCGCGCTGCGAAAGGAGATCGAGACGTGCGGGCTATGCCACGCGCGCCGTGCCGGCTTCAGTGAGGACTGGGCACCCGGTCAATCGCTGTCCCAGACCCATATGGTCGAGGCGCTGACGCGGACCACTTATCATGCCGATGGCCAGATCCGCGATGTGGAGGAGCCCTATAACTATACGCCGTTCAAGCAGAGCAAGATGTTTGCCGCCGGCGTTGCCTGCAGCGATTGTCACGAGCCGCACGGCGCAAAGCTCCGAGTCTCCGGCGAAGGCGTTTGCCTGCAATGCCATGCGTCCGAAAAATACGCCGATGCAAAGCATCGCCATCACGCGGGCGCCGATCCGGCGCCGACCTGCATGTCGTGCCACATGCCGGCGCGTACCTATATGCAGATCGACCCGCGTCACGATCACGCCTTCCGCGTTCCGCGACCGGATCTTTCGGTCACGTTGGGGACCCCGAACGCCTGCAACGACTGCCACAGCGACAAGCCAGCGCAATGGGCCGCCGACGCGATCGAGCAATGGTTCGGGCCCGACCGAAAGGGCTTCCAGACCTATGGGCCCGCGTTCCACGCAGCACGCAGCGACCAGGCCGACGCCGCCGCGCTGCTTGGCCTTCTGGCCGCGGACAGGAACGCGCCGGCTGTGGCGCGTGCGAGCGCGCTCGGCGAACTCGCCTCGCGCATCGCTCCGGCGAACATTGCGACCGCACGGGCAGGCCTGGCCGATCCCGATCCCATGGTGCGGATCGGCGCGCTGGACATGCTGGAAAACGTGCCTGCCGGCCAGATTTGGCCGCTGGTCTCGCCGCTGCTCACCGATCCCGTGCGTGGCGTGCGGATCAGGGTCGCCTCCCTGCTCGCTTCCGTTCCGACTGCAAGCCAGCCGCTGCCCGATCGCGCACGCTTCGATCAGGCGGCAGGCGAATTCATCACGGCGCAGCGCGCCAATGCCGAACGGCCCGAGGCCCGCACCGCACTGGCAAACTTCCTGGCCTTGCGCGGACGGACCGGGGACGCGGAGACCGAGTACAAGGCAGCCCTCAGGCTCAGCCCGCACTATGCGGCGGCCGCCATCAATCTGGCCGACCTCTATCGCCAAATTGGCCGCGACGGCGACGGAGAAACTGTTCTGCGCGGAGCAATTGCGGCATCACCTGCCGACGCGGCCGCGCATCACGCACTCGGCCTGAGCTTGACCCGGCTGAAGCGGTACGATCAGGCGCTCGCCGAGTTGCGCAGAGCAACCGAACTCGAGCCGGGACGCGCACGCTACATCTATGTCTACGCGGTGGCGCTGCATTCCGGCGGGCGAGTCGACGAGGCAATCACGGTCCTGAAGGAAGCTCTGGAAAGCCATCCCAATGATAGGGATGTGTTGTCCGCTCTGATTTCGCTCAGCCGCGCGACAGGCGACGCAAAGGCGGCGCTGGGCTACGCTGAAAGGCTCGCAATCATGACGCCGGAGGACCGGAATCTGGCGGCGTTCATCGGCGAGATCAGGCGGCAGATTGACAAGCCAAACTAAGATAGCTGGCTCTCCTGCTTTAGCTCACAAAGAGCGCCCGAGAAGCTCAAATGGAGCGAGCGCGAAATCGACGCTGAAATGACTGGGGACGCAACAAAGTCGAACGGGTCTTCAACGAGATCAAGCACTGTCGGCGGATCGCAACGCAACCACCTCGATCGGGTAGACGTCGATCGCCGGCTCCTCATAGGGATGCGCAGCGCGGATCGCCTGTAGCACGGCCTTCAGCCGGTCCTCGGCGCAGACGGTCTCGATGCGCTCCTCCTCGACCGTCTCGAGCTGGCCGACCGCGCCGATGGTTGGATTGGCGCCTGCCAGCGGACGAAACCGGCCCACGCCCTTCGCGGTAAACGAACAGTGGTCGTAATTGCCGATGCGGCCGGCGCCGGCCTCGCCCATCGCGTGGCGTACGGCGTCCCCCGCCGCTTCAGGGACATAGACGACGATCTTGTAGGTCTTCATGCTGGCCTGGATCCGGACGTCGATCACACGGCCGTTACCATCGCGTCGCCGCCGGCGCAATTTTCAGCGGGTCACGGCGGGTCACAATCGCGCCAACGGCCGGCGCCGGTGACCAGCCATTCCGAAACACGCCTTGTGCGACGCAGCAAAGACGATACGTATGGGTGCCCATTTCCGCATTTCCCTACACCATGGAAGGCCCGCGCCTTGGCTGATACCAGTGCCGACACCATCGAGATCGTCCGTCACCGGCCGATGGGCTTCACCGAATTCGTCATCGTGGTCGCCGCGATCATGGCGCTCAATCCGCTGGCGATGGACATGATGCTGCCGGCGCTGCCGAACATCGGCGCCTCATTCCACATCGACGTCGCCAACCGGCTGCAGACGGTGCTGTCGGCGTTCGTCATCGGCTTCGGCCTCGGTCAGTTCGTCATCGGCCCACTGTCCGACAGCTTCGGTCGGCGCCCGGTGCTGATCGGCGGCATGGTGCTGTATGCGGTCGCCAGCCTGTTCGCGATCGCCGCCCCGTCGTTCGAGCTGCTGCTGCTGGCGCGCGCGCTGGAAGGCCTCGGCACCGCGGCGACGCGCGTGATCGCGACCTCGATCGTGCGCGACTGCTATGCCGGCCGCCGCATGGCGAGCGTGGTCTCGCTGGCGATGATGGTGTTCATCGCCATCCCCGTGATCGCACCGTCGTTCGGGCAGGCGGTGATGCTGCTGACGCAGTGGCGTGGCATCTTCGTCGTGCTGACCCTGTACGGCATCGTCGCGCTGCTGTGGACCGCGGTGCGGCTGCCCGAGACGCTGCCCGAGAGCGAGCGCAAGCCGTTCTCGATCGCCGCGATCACCGCCGCCTTCCGCAACACCCTCACCAACCGCCAGACGCTGGGCTATGCGCTCGCGGCCAGCGGCATCTTCGGCGCCGTCCTCGGCTATGTCCTGTCCTCGCAGCAGCTATTCACCGGCGTCTATCATCTCGGCCACTACTTCCCGCTCGCCTTCGCGGCGATCGCGGTGACCATTGCGGTGGCCGGCTTCCTCAATGCCCGCCTCGTCGGACGGCTCGGCATGCGCATGATCTCGCACGGCGCGCTGGTCGGCAGTGTCGTCATCGCGCTGGCCTGCTTCAGCGCGGCCGTTCTGGGCATGCTGCCGCTGTGGCTGTTCATGCTGCTGTCGGCCGGCATGATGTTTACGTTCGGCCTGATGTTCGCGAACTTCACCGCCCTGGCGATGGAGCCGCAGCGGGCGAATGCCGGCACCGCGTCCTCGCTCTACGGCTCGATCACGACCCTGCTCGGCATGGCCGCCGGCGCCATCGTCGGCCAGGCCTTCGACGGCACCGCGCTGCCCTTCGCCGCGGGCTTCCTGGTCTGCACGTCGAGCGCGCTCGTCATCGTGCTGATCACCGAGAAGGGCCGGCTGTTCCACGGCTCCGGCAAGCCGGTCTGACCGCCGCCGAGGGCCTCAGATGCAGGGGCCCTGCCCGCGCTGCGGGCACAGCTTCAGCACGCTCGACAGCGTCAACAGCAGACGCGCGCTGCGCGTCGAATTGTCGGGTGCGCGGTAGCTGAGCGGCACGGCGACGCCGAGATCGGCGCGCCAGTCGTTCGGGAAGGTGAAGCGCACCCCGGCGCCCGCCGAGGTCAGCGCCACGCCGTCGGACGGCCGGAAGCCGTCGTTCCAGGCGAGCCCGGCATCGAAGAATCCGTAGAGCTGATAGCTCGTGAGATACTGCCAGTTCGGTTTCTGCTCGAAGCGGACCTCGAACGTGCCGGCGACGCCGTTGTCGCCGCTGATCTCGGCGCTGCCATAGCCGCGGCCATAGGCGAGGCCGCCAAGATAGAACTGCTGCGAATTGTACAGCGGACCCGAGGCGAGCTGCCCGGCGGCCGCGAGCTTCAGCGACCACGCCTCGGACAAGGTCTGATAGCGTGCGAACCAGCCGTTGAAGACCGAGAAGCTCGGCGAGGCGCCCGTGCGCGAGGCGAGTGGATCGTCGAGCCGCGTCGCGCCGAACGCGTTCAGTCCCTGCCGATAGGCCAGCGTGAGATAGCTGTCGCCGCCGACATCATCCTTCCAGCGGTAGTCGGCGGTGAAGGTCAGCGTCCGGATGCGATCGCGATACCAGATGCCGAACAGGTCACGCTCGGTCACGTCGCTGAAGGCGGCCGCGAGATTGAGCTTCAGCGAGGCGCGCTGCGACTGGATCGGCGCGAGGCCGCCGCGCAGCTCGAGCGTCTCGGTCACGGTGTTGTCGTTGAACAGCCGTCTCCAGTCGCCCGGTCGCACCTCGCTATACAGCGCGGAAGCGCCGATATGCGCCCCGTCGGTGCCGACCGGCACGTCGTAGGACAGTCGCCCGAACGCGAGTTGGCGCGGATCGCCGGGAGTTGTCGACATGTTGGCCGTGAGCGTGTCGCCCGGCAGCAGATAGGAGTTGAAGGCGGCGGTGGCATAGCTCTGCCACGGGCCCACCGTCGACGAGCCGAGATTGTCGATCCCGGTAAAGCCGTAGACGTGCCAGGTCTGCAGCTCGATCACCAGGCGGAACCGGCCGGTGGTGCCGCCGATCTCTTCCAAGGAGGAATCAACCAGACGGACGCCGCCGCGGCCGTTGATCAGCAGCAACTGCCGCTCCAGGGTCTCGAGCCGGGACGGCTGCTCCGCCAGCACGGGGCCAAGCATCGGCCTGATGCCGAACTCTTCCGCGCCGGCGCCCTTCAAGGCCACTTCGGTGATGCTGCCTTCGACGATCTGGATCCGCACCCGGCCATCGCGGATGTCCTGCGGCGGGATGATCGCACGGCTGAGATGATAGCCGGCGGTGCGATACTGATCGCTGATCGCTGTCGCGATCGCAGCGAGGTCGGCCTGCGACACCGGCTTGCCGAGATAGGGCTGATAGCTCGCGGCGAGCTGCTCGGCAGGCAGCGCGGACGCCCCCGTCAGGGTGACGGCGCGCATGGTAAACAAGGGCTTGCGATCGCCGCCGCCCTGGGTCGCGAATTGCGGCGCCCGCGGCCGCGGCGGTGCCGGTTGCGTTGAGCGCGACTGCTGCTCGTCGAAATATCGCTCGGTCTGCCGCGGATCGAAGCTCGGTTGGCTGACCTGCTGCGCGTGGGCCGTCGCTGCAAACACCGCCGCCGACAGCGAAATGCCGGCGGCAAGCGCGGCTCCATGCAGCCGTCGCGAGGCGTGCGGTATGATGGCCCTGTCGCGCCAACCCGCAGCCCTTCCAGTTCGCTCAACACAACCAGCGCGCATGCCTCGTTTTTAGTTTGTTAAGGTCAATGAAGCGTAAATGCGGGAAGCAAACACGGCTGCAACTCCTAAGGGTCTCTTGAAACATTTCGATTAGTTTCAAAAGCCGCCAACGACGCGAGTTCGTGCCATGTCCTTCAAGCGCTTCCTGATACCGGCGTTAGTCGCCGCGTGCCTTTTCGGTGCAACGCCGGCCGCATTCGCGGCCGACGGTGAGCCGTGGCTGGTGAGCAAATCGTCCGGTGAGGTCTGGGTCACCACCCAGGGCGCAGCGCAGGTGTCGCTCGGTCGCGAGGACCCGCTGAAGCCAGGCGATACGATCCGCACCGGGCCGACCGGCCGCGTCCGGCTGACACGCGGCGCCGAGACGATCGTCATCGCGCCGAACTCCGAAGTCGGCCTGCCCGCCGCGCCCAAGGACGGCATGGCGACGACCATCCTGCAGCGCGCCGGCTCGATCCTGCTCGACGTCGAGAAGCGCAATGTCCAGCATTTCGAGGTCGAGACGCCCTATCTCGCCGCCGTCGTGAAGGGCACGCAGTTCAGCGTCACGATCTCAGGCCGCAGCACCAAGGTCGAGGTCAGCCGCGGCCAGGTGCAGGTGTCGGATTTCAAGACCGGCCAGATCGCCCAGGTGATGCCCGGCCAGGCCGCCACCGCCTTTGCGACCGGCCGCTCCGGCCTCAGCCTGTCCGGTTCCGGCACCTTCAGCCCGATCGAGCACGGTCGCCCGCGCGCCTCCACGATCGATCGCGTTCCGGTGCCGCGCGACGGCCTGCATCCGCCGCGCGAAGCGAAGGGGAGCGTGATCCACGCACTGAACGCCAACGGCTCGGGCGCAACGGTCGTCGCACAGCAGCATTCGGCAACGGGCCTCGGCGGCGCGAAGCCGGGTGTCGTGCGGATCTCGTCATCGATCGGCGAGGTCAACCTGAACATCCAGAAGGCGACGCGCGGCCTCGCCCATGGCGCCCACACGCCGAGCGCCGGTGCAGGACGAAGCACCGCCTGGAATGATGCGCGCGGCAACAGCGGCAATGCGACGAACAACTCGGCCACCGCGAGCGGCACGTCGGGAGATTCCTCGATCGCAGCCGCCGTCACCGCAGCGATCGGCTCACCGAGCGGCTCCGCCAGCGCCAATGCCGCCAGCAATGGCAACGGCGGCAACGGCAACAACAATGGCGGCAGTGGCAACGGCAACAACGGCCAAGGCAACAACAGCCACAGCAACAACGGTAACGGCAACGGCGGTAACGGAAACAGCGGCAACGGAAACAGCGGTAGCGGCAACGGCAACGGCAATAGCGACGACCATGGCAATGGCAGCCACGGCAACGGCAATGCCCACGCCTACGGTCACAACAAGAACTGAGGATCCGCCATCGAGCTTCACGCCGGCATGCGTGGTCATGGGGGAGCGCAGGCCAGCACGATTCCTGATGGCTCTGCGGTCGGAGTGGGATGAGATTGGGATCGCGAAAGCGGGCGTCGACGTGGCACGCAGTCATTGGGGAGAGGGCATGTTCAGGCGGTTCATGCCGCATATTCTGGTGGTCGTTGCGCTGCTGACGGTCGGCCTGTCAGGCGGCCACGAGCTGTTGAGCCAAGCTCTCGTCGATCTGCGCTTCCGCCTCGACAACCGCCCTGCCAGCGGCGAGATCGCGGTGGTCGCGATCGACCCGCGCTCGATCGAAGCCATCGGCGTTTGGCCGTGGCCGCGGACCCAGTATGCGCACCTGCTGGAGCAGTTGCAGCGCGCCGGTGTCCGCGACGTCGCCTTCGACGTCGATTTCAGCACGCCGTCCGACGCGGCCGGCGATCAGGCCTTCCTGAACGCGCTGCAGAATGCCAAGAGCTCGGTCGTGCTGCCGGTCTTCAGGCAGCTCGATGCGGCGGGGAAGGAAACCGCCATTCACCTCAACCGACCGCTGCCACAGTTCGAGCAGCTCGCATGGTCGGCCTTCGTGAACATCGAGGTGGCACGCGACGGTCGCGTCAGAAGCTACGCTTTCGGCGAAAATGATGAGACCGGCGGCGCGAAGACCTACCTGCAGTCCATGGGAGCGTTCCTCGCCGGAAGCGATGCGGTCAAGCACAGCTCGTTCCTGGTCGACTACGGCATCGATCCATCGTCCCTGCCGAGGGTGTCGTATGTCGACGTCGTCCGCGGCGACGCGGCGGCGCTGGCCAGGCTCAAGGACAAGCGGGTGATCGTCGGCGCGACCGCCATCGAGCTCGGCGACTACTACAGCGTGCCGAACGGTCGCGTTCTGCCCGGCGTCATGCTGCAGGCGCTGGCGGCCGAGTCCATCATTCAGCACCGCACCCTGCTCTCGACATCGACGACGGCCACAATGGCCGGCCTGCTGCTGATCGTCATCATCATGCTGGCGAGCTGGCGGCAGCTCTCGGCGGCGCGGCGCGCGCTGCTGATCGCCATGATCAGCGTCCTGATCGAGGCCGCGGCGCTGCTGCTGCACGACCGCTATGCCCTGGTGCTCGACACCTCGCTGCTGCAGATCGCGCTGGTCGCCTATCTCGCGGCAACGGCCCTCGACGAGATCGGCTTCCGCGGCCTGCTACGGCACGTTGCCGAGAGCCGCTTCGAGCGAATCGCGATGTCGATCGGCGACGGGCTTGTCTGCACCGACCGGGACCGGCGGATCACGGTGTGGAATCCGGGCGCCGTCGCGATCTTCGGCTACGGTGCCGACGAGATCATCGGCCAGCCCTTCGCGCGCCTGCGCGCCGACGGCAGCGACACGCATGACCTGTTTCCGCAGCAGGAGGCGGCGCTGCCGGCGACGTTGATGCCCGGCGGATCCACGATCGAGTTCGACGGCCGCCGCAAGGACGGCGAGGTGTTTCCGGTCGAGGCGAGCTTCTCCGCCTGGCAGGGCGCCGACGGCCTGCAATACGGCGTGATCCTGCGCGACATTTCGGTGCGCAAGCGCGAGGCCGAGCGCATCCGCTACCTCGCCGAGCACGACACGCTGACCGCGCTGATCAACCGCAACACGCTGCAGAGCGAGCTCGCCGCCATGATCGAGACCGCGGATGCCGCGTCCGACCGCGTGGCGCTGCTGGTGATCGGGCTCGATGCGTTCCAGCGCATCAACGACATGCTCGGCCACGCCTTCGGCGACAGCGTCTTGCGCGCGGCGGCCGAGCGGCTCCGCACCGAGATCGGCAACATGGGCCGCGTCGCCCGGCTCAGCGGCGACGAGTTCGCCGTCGCCATTCCCTGCTCCGCCATCGGCGGCACCGTGGCCGAGCTCGCCGACCATCTGTCGCAGCTGTTCGAGGCGCCGCTGGACGCGGGCACGCGTCAGCAGCGCGTCAAGGTCACCCTCGGCGTCGCCGTGCATCCCGAGGGCGGGCACTCGGCAGACGAGTTGCTCAGCAACGCGCACCTCGCCCTCTGTCGCGCCAAGATGGACCGGCCGGGCAGCCATGTGCTGTTCGAGAGCGCCATCCGCCGCGAGCTCGAGCAGCGATTGACGCTGGAGGCCGAGCTTGCGCTCGCCGTCGAGCGGAACGAATTCGAGCTGTTCTACCAGCCGCAAGTGGAGCTGTTGAACGGCCGCGTGATCGGCGCCGAGGCGCTGATCCGCTGGCGTCATCCGACGCGCGGCCTCGTGCCTCCTGGTGATTTCATTCCGGTCGTCAACACCTCGCATCTGTCCGAGGCGGTTGCGACCTGGGTCATGGCCACCGCCTGCCGGCAGGCGCGGCAATGGCAGCTCGCCGGCCACGACATCCGCGTCGGCGTCAACCTGTCGCCGTCCCAGTTCCAGTCCGGCGACCTCGCCGCCTTCGTCAGCAAGCTGCTCACGTCGACCGGCCTGTCGCCGCGCCTGCTCGAGCTCGAAGTCACCGAGGACATCCTGCTGCACGACGAACCCGGCGTGCTGCAGACGTTCAACCGGCTGCAGGCGCTCGGCGTCAGCCTGGTGTTCGACGATTTCGGCACCGGCTATGCGAGCCTGAGCTACCTGAAGAAATTCCCGCTCGATGGCCTGAAGATCGACCGCTCCTTCGTGCGTGACGTGCTGACCCAGGCCGACGACGCGGCCATCGTCGGCTCGACGGTCAGCCTCAGCAAGCAGCTCGGCCTGTCCGTGATCGCCGAGGGCATCGAGAACGAGGCGACGGCGGAGTTCCTGCTGCGGCTCGGCTGCGAGCAGGGACAGGGCTATCACTTCGGCAAGCCGATGCCGGCCACCGATTTCGAGCGTCGATTCCTGGTGGCGGGCGACGCCGACCGGCGGCAGGCCGGCGCGGCGTGAGGCAATGCCGGGTGATTGCGGCTTTGGCTTCGCGTCTCAGCCGCCGCCCTTCTTGCCGCCCTTGCCTTCGCTCTCCAGCGCCTTCCGCACCGCCTTGAACTCCTCGCGCGAGGCGGCATCGACGCGCGGAAAATGCAGATCCAGGCTTTCCAGCGCGGCGACGATGGTCGAGCCGATGACGACACGGGCGAACCATTTGTGGTCGGCCGGAACGACGTGCCACGGCGCATAGGGCGTCGAGGTGTGGCGCACGATGTCCTGATAGACCGCCTGGTAGCGGGGCCACTTGGCGCGCTCGGTGATGTCCCCCATCGAGAACTTCCAGTTCTTCGCCGGCTCCTCCAGCCGGTCGAGAAAGCGCGCGCGCTGCTCCTCCTTGGAGATGTTGAAGAAGAACTTCAGGATCACGGTGCCGTTGCGCGACAAGTAACGCTCGAAAGCGGAGATGTCCTCGAAGCGCTCGCGCCAGATGTTCTTGGTGACGAGCCTCGGCGGCAGCTTCTCGGCCTTGAGGATCTCCGGATGCACGCGCGTGACCAGGCATTCCTCGTAGTAGGAACGGTTGAAGATGCCGATGCGGCCGCGCTCGGGGAGCGCGATGGCGCTGCGCCACATGAAATCGTGATCGAGCTCCTTCGAAGTCGGCTGCTTGAACGAGGTGACCTCGCAGCCCTGCGGATTGACGCCCTCGAAGATGCTCTTGATGGCGCTGTCCTTGCCCGATGCATCCATGCCCTGCAGCAGCACCAGCACCGACCAGCGGTCCTGTGCGTACAGTTTCTCCTGGAAATCGGAGAGGCGCTGGCGGTTCTGCTCGATGATCGCCTCGCCCTGCTCCTTGTCGAGACCACCCTTGACCTTGGTCTTGTGCGATTTGAGGTGAAATCTGTGCCCGCCATCGATCCGGAACGGCGAGATGAAACCATCGAGCTCATCGGCCAGCGTGCGCGGTTTCTTGCTCATGAGGACGGCTCTCCGGGGCTGAATTGCGTTTCGAGGAAGGCGGTCACGAAGCGCGGCATCGCCGCAGTCAGATCGCTCCTGCTTCGAACCAGCCGGATCGAGCAGAGTTCCGGCTCGTCCTGGGCCGCGAGATTGGCCTCGATGCGGCGCTGCAGAGCCTCGCCCATGTCGGAGGCGTCGAGCACGCGCATCAGCGCGATCGACGCGCCGGTCACGACACAGTCCCAATGCGCCGCGGCCTGATAGTCCGATGGCGCGAGCCCGGTCTCCTCCTCGACCTCCCGCGCGACGTTGGCGGCGAGATCGAGCACGCCGTTGTTGACGTCGGCGAGATCCGGCGTGCCGGCGGGAAAATACAGCCGGCCGGCATTGGCGGTATGCACGCCCATCTCGCCGAGCACGAAGGCGCCGTCGGCGGCACGCAGCGCGCCCATGCCGAAGCCGTTGAAGGCGGAGCGATCCGGAAAGCCCCAGTCGCGCCACGCCAGCAGGCTGGCGAAATCGGTCTCGAAATAGCTCGCTTCGAACAGGCCGTCCGCGAAGCGCGGGTTACGCCCTAGCAGCACGCGACCGTTCCATAGGCCCGGCTTGGCGCGCCGGCATTCGGCGAAATGCGCCGCGATGTCGTCGCGGCGCTGATTCGCGAACGGCCACTCCCACGGCTCGACCTTGAGGTCGAGCGCGGTGACGCGGTGGATGACGACCTCGGTCATTCCCCTACTTCGTGCCCTTCGCCTGTTCGACGAACTTGTTGGTGAAGGTCTTGCTGACGTCGACATTGGCCTTGGCGACGTCGGGCGAACCGGTGCTGAACACCGCGAGCACGGCGTCGGCGCCCTTCGGGTCCATCTTGCCGGTCTGCGAGTACATCGGGATGGTGTTCTTCAGCGCCGCGAGATAGAGCGCCTTGTCCTTGCCGACCAGCTCCTCCGGCATCTTCGCCATGATCTCCTCCGGCGTATGCGAATGGATCCAGCCCAGCGTCGCCACGATGGCGTTGGTCAGCGCCTGCGTCTCCTTGTCATGGCCGGCAATCCAGGCCGCCGTCGAGTACAGCGCGCCGCCGGGATATTCGCCGCCGAACACCTCCAGCGTATCGTGCTGGGTACGGGTATCGCTGAGGATCTTGAGATCCGGATGCTTGCCCTGCAGCACGGTGACCGAGGGATCGAGCATCACGGCCGCATCGATCTGACCCTGCTCCATCGCGGCCACGGCGGTCGCGCCGAGACCGACGCCGATCACGGCCGTGCCCGACGGATCGAGGCCGTTCTTCTTCAGCATGTATTTCAGGAAGAAGTCGGTCGAGGAGCCCGGCGCGCTGACGCCGACCTTCTTGCCGGCGAGATCCTTGACCGAGCTGATCTCCTTGTTGTGCGACGGCGCCACCACCAGCACGAGGCCGGGATAGCGGTCGTAGACGACGAAGGACTGCATCTCCTGCTTCTTGGCCGCGAGATTGACGCAGTGATCGAAATAGCCGGAGACGACGTCGGCGCTGCCGCCGAGCACGGCCTTCAGCGCATCCGAGCCGCCCTTGAGGTCGACCAGCTCGACCTCAAGCCCGGCCTTCTCGTATTCGCCGAGCTGCTTGGCCAGCACGGTCGGCAGATAGCACAGGCAGGCGCCGCCCCCGATTGCGATCGTGACCTTGGTGGCAGCGCTGGCGAGACCGGTGCTTAGCGTCAGCGCCAGCAGCGCGCCGGTGACCCGGCCCAACATCTTGTTCATTGATTTCCTCCGTTCATGTTATCGGTCAGATTAGGCGTGTGTGCTGTGAATGAGAAGGCCGCCCCGAATTGCCGCTGTCGTCCCGGCGAACGCTGGGACCCATACCGCGTGATGTCGCGGTTGGAGAAGACTGGTCATCGCGCGTACCACAAACGACGTCCTGTGGTTATGGGTCCCCGCATTCGCGGGGACGACAGCGGTGGGCGTGGAAGCACCGCGCCCATCATCGCCCATCCGCCGCATCCGGGCGCCAGACCAGCAGCCGACGCTCCACCAGCGTGACACAGATGTCGATCAGGATGACGAACGCCGACAGCACGAACATGCCGGCAAATACGCCGGCGACGTCGAAGATGCCTTCGGCCTGCTGGATCAGATAGCCGAGGCCGGCCGCGGAGCCGAGATATTCGCCGACGACAGCGCCGACGACGGCGAAGCCGACCGACGTGTGCAGCGACGAAAACATCCACGACAGCGCCGACGGCCAATAGACGTGGCGCATCAGTTGCCGCTCGCTCATGCCGAGCATGCGGGCATTGTCGCGCACCACGGTCGAGACCTCCTTGACGCCCTGATAGACGTTGAAGAACACGATGAAGAACACCAGCGTCACGCCGAGCGCGACCTTGGACCAGATGCCGAGGCCGAGCCACAGCGTGAAGATCGGCGCCAGCACCACGCGCGGCAGCGCATTGGCCATCTTGACGTAGGGATCGAACACCGCGGCCACCAGCGGCTTGCGCGCGAACCAGAAGCCGACCAGCACGCCGCCGAGCGAGCCGATCGCGAACGCCAGGATCGACTCCCACAGCGTGATCGCGAGGTGCTTCCAGATCGCGCCGGTGGCGAACCATTTGACGACCTGCGCGAATACGTCGACCGGGTTGGAGAAGAAGAATGGCGGAAGCCAGATGCGTCCAAACACCGGCACGGTGGCGAGCAGTTGCCACAGCGCAATCGCGACGACGGCGACCAGCAATTGCAGCGCAAGCAGACCGAGACGCGACATCACGCTGCTCCATGCGGTGTGGTGGGTACGAAGGTGAAGCCTCTCACGCCGCTCTGCTCCCCTCCCCCTTGCGGGGAGGGGTTGGGGGTGGGGGTGCCACGAGCACCAATCTTTGCTGGGTACCCCCCACCCCAACCCTCCCCCGCAAGGGGGGAGGGAGCGCACCGCCGTGGCCGAGAAGGAAGCGCGCGACAGCTCAAGCCCTGCAAACGCCCCGTCACACTGCCTCCGCCTGCTTGTAGGTCTTCTCGACCTCGGCCTTCAGCGTCTGCCAGATCTCGCGGTGCAGCTCGTGGAACTCGTGCTTCATGCGCACCTCGAAGATGTCGCGCGGGCGCGGCAGCGTGACGCGCCAGTCGCCGATGATGCGCGAGGCCGGCCCCGCCGACATGATGACGACGCGGTCGGCGAGCGCGATCGCCTCCTCGAGATCATGGGTCACGAACAGCACCGCCTTGCGGTCGGCATTCCAGAGATCGAGCAGCAGATTGCCCATGATCTGCCGCGTCTGCGCGTCCAGCGGCCCGAACGGCTCGTCCATCAGGATGATACGCGGATTGCGGATCAGCACCTGGGCAAGGCCGACGCGCTTGCGCTGGCCGCCCGACAGCATGTGCGGATAGCGGTTGCCGAATGCGCCAAGGCCGACCGAGGTCAGCCATTGCTGCGCCTTGGCGGCCGCATCCTTCGATGCTGTGCCCGCGACCTCCAGCCCGATCGCGACGTTCTCCAGCGCGGTCTTCCATGGGAACAGCGCATCGGCCTGGAACAGGTAGCCGGCGTCGCGATTGAGGCCGGCCAGCGGCTGGCCGAAGATCCGCACGCTGCCGGCCGCCGGCTTCAGCAGGCCCGCCGCCACGTTGAGAAGGGTGGATTTGCCGCAGCCGGTCGGCCCGACGATGGCGACGAACTCGCCGTCGGCGACGCTGAGATCCGCCGTCTCGACGGCGGTGTAGGTGCGTCCGCCGGCGAGACGGAATGCCACCGTCGTTCGCTCCAGCGCGACCGCGGCGGCCGTGGGCATCGTCACGTCCAAGTTCCTCCCCCGAGAATGGCCGGGACGGCTTAGCCGCTTGCGGGGCGAAGTTCAACGCGGCGGCCGGACGTGCTAGGTGTTCTGCCTGAGCCCAAGGCCAACCGTTCCACAAGGCCGCATGCAGCGCACGCCGTTCATCGTCTACGCCAATGTCCGCAAGAGTTTCCCCGGCGCGGCAGGCGCTGTGACCGCGGTCGACGGCGTATCGCTGGAGATCGCCGAGGGTGAGTTCCTGGCAATCGTGGGCGGCTCCGGCTCGGGCAAGACCACGCTGCTGCGGCTGACCAACCGCCTGATCGAGCTGGACGGCGGCACGATCCGGATTGCCGGCGAGGATATCGCTGGCCTCGATCCTGTCAGCCTGCGTCGCCGGGTTGGCAATGTGTTCCAGAACGGGGCGCTGTTTCCGCACATGACGGTTGCCGCCAATATCGGCATCACCCCCAGGCTGCTGGGGACCCCGCCGGCCGAGATCGCCACGCGCGTCGACGAGCTGCTCGACCTCGTCCAGCTCGACCGCAAGGCGCATCGCGACCGGCTGCCGCACGAGCTCTCCGGCGGCCAGCGCCAGCGTGTCGGCGTCGCCCGCGCGCTCGCGGCGCGGCCGCGCATCGTGCTGATGGACGAGCCGTTCGGCGCGCTCGATCCGCTGACGCGCGATGCGCTCGGCGGCGACTATCGCGCGCTGCACGACAAGCTCGCGCTGACCACGATCATGATCACGCATGACATCACCGAGGCGCTGCTGCTCGCCGACCGCATCGCGGTGATGCGCGGCGGACGCCTCGTCGAGGTCGGCACGCCGGCCGAGCTCGCGGCCAGCCGCGACCCCTACGTGACGGAGCTGATGACGACGCCGCGGCGGCAGGCGGCGCGGCTGGTGGCGCTGCTGCCCGACAGCGGGGCGGCATGAGCGTCCTGTCGGATCCACGCTTCGCCGAGGCGCTGTCGCATCTCGCCGACTATCTCGGCAGCCATCTGCGCGTCAGCATCGCGGCGCTCGCGCTCGGTCTCGCCATCAGCTTCCCGCTCGCGCTCGTCGCGCGCAATCGCCCTGCCCTGCGCAATCTGCTGCTCGGCGTCGCCAGCGTGGTGCAGACGGTGCCGGGACTGGCGCTGCTGGCGCTGTTCTATCCGCTGCTGCTGGCGCTGGCGGCACTGAGCTTGCGCTGGTTCGGCCTGTCGTTCTCGGCCTTCGGCTTCCTGCCGGCCATGCTGGCGCTGGCGCTGTATTCGATGTTGCCCGTGTTGCGCAACACCATCACCGGGCTGAACGGCGTCGACGCCAGCCTGATTGAGGCCGCCAAGGGCGTCGGCATGACCGAGCGCCAGGCGCTGACGATGGTGGAGCTGCCGCTGGCGCTGCCGGTCATCATGGCCGGCATCCGCACCGCGGCGGTGTGGGTGATCGGCACCGCGACCTTGTCGACGCCGATCGGCCAGACCTCGCTCGGCAACTACATCTTTGCCGGATTGCAGACCCAGAACTGGGTGCTGGTCGTGTTCGGCTGCGTCGCCGCCGCGGTGCTGGCGCTTGCGGTCGATCAGTTGCTAGCGCTGATCGAGCATGGCTTGCGCACGCGCAGCCGCGCCCGCGTGGGCCTCGGCACCGCGACGATCGCGCTGATGGTCGGTGCCAGCCTGCTGCCCTCGCTCGCCGGCACGTCCGCGCGCTACGTGATCGGCGCCAAGACCTTCACCGAACAATATGTGCTGTCGGCGCTGCTCAGCGAACGGCTGCAGGCGGCAGGCCTCACGGCCACATCCCGCGCCGGCCTCGGCTCCAGCGTCATCTATGGTGCGCTCAAGAGCGGCGACATCGATCTCTATGTCGAGTATTCCGGCACGCTGTGGGCGAACCAGTTCCACCACACGGAGCAGCTGCCGCGCGTCGCACTGCTCGATGCGTTGAAGCAGGATCTCGCCAAGGACAAGGTCACCCTGCTCGGCGAGCTCGGCTTCGAGAACGCCTATGCGCTGGTGATGCCGCGCAAGAAGGCGGAAGCCCTCGGCATCCGCTCGATCGCCGACCTCGCGCGCCATGCCTCCGAGATGTCGATCGCCGGCGACTACGAGTTCTTCTCGCGCCCGGAATGGGCGGCCCTGCGCGACGCCTATGGTCTCGCCTTCCGCGCCCAGCGCCAGATGCAGCCGGACTTCATGTATGCGGCAGTCGCGTCCGGCGAGGTCGACGTCATCGCCGGCTACACCAGCGACGGGCTGATCGCGAAATACGACCTCGTCGTGCTCGACGATCCCAAGCAGGCGATCCCGCCTTACGACGCGATCCTGCTGCTGTCGCCGAAGCGCGCCGAGGACCGCGCATTGCAGGATGCGTTACGGCCGCTGCTCGGCCGCATCGACATCGCGACCATGCAGCAGGCCAATCTGCGCGCTTCCGGTAGTGACGCACAGTCCTCGCCGCAGGCGGTGGCGCGCTGGCTGTGGAGCAAGATCGCGAAGTAAGCCTTCGCCTTCGCAGCACGTCATTGCGAGGCGCGTAGCGCCGAAGCAATCCAGAGTCCTTGCGGAGCCCTGGATTGCTTCGCTTCGCTCGCAATGACGGCGGTGGTTGGCGCTGCGACCGCCGCACCAATCAGCTGGGCACGCTCACATCCCCGGCTCGATCGGCTTCTCCACCGCGCCGCCATTCTCGGCCCAGTCCTTGAACGCGCCGACGTTGAACACCTTGTCGTAGCCGAGATCCTTCAGCGTCTTGCCCGACAGCGCCGAGCGGCCGCCCGAGGCGCAATACAGGATCACGCTCTTGTCCTTGGCGAAATTCTTGTCGTGATAGGGCGAGTCCGGATCGGCGCGGAATTCGAGCATGCCGCGCGAAACGTGCACGGCGCCGGCAATCTTGCCGCTCTTCTCGACCTCCGGCGCATCGCGCACGTCGACGATGAGGGTGTTGCCCTTGGCGATCATGGCCTGCGCCTCGGCCGGCGTGATCTTCGGAACCGCGGCGTTGGCGGCTTCCAGCATCTGCTTGACTGATGTCGACATCGATTGGCCTCCCGGACGTTGAGGCGGCACCGGTAGCGGGCCTCCACCCGCGTCACAAGCCACGATCGGGCGAGCATCGCGCGTGGCCACCGCACGTCCGACATTTGTCCACATAGTGGACGTTTAATCATTACATCTACAAATATATGGACTCTCCAAAATTCCTGGATCATTCTCCGCCGCATGCCCGCACCTCCACGATCCGCCCTCGCCGTCCGCAATCGCGCCCTCGAAACGATGCTGGCCGACAGCGCCGGCGACGCCGCCTTTGCCACCACGCTGGCCAAGGGCCTCATCGTGCTGGAGGCGTTCGGGACGGAATCTCCCGTGCTCGGAAACATGGACATATCGGTGCGCACCGGAATTCCGCGGCCTACGGTCGCCCGGCTGACCCACACGCTCACTGAGCTCGGCTATCTCTCCTTCGACCAGGACCTCGCGAAATATCGCCTTGGTGTCCGCGCGCTGCGGATGGCGCATCCGCTGCTCGCCGACATGCCGTTCCGGCAGCTCGCACGACCGTTGATGCAGGATTTTGCCGCCAGCGTGCGCGGCACCGTCTCGATCGGCCTGCTCGACGGCAACGCCGTGGTGTATGTCGAGACGGCGCGCTCCGGCGATGTCGGGCCGCACGTTCCCGACATCGGCATGCCGATCACCGTGGTCGCGACCGCGATGGGACGCGCGGCGGCCGCGATCCTGCCTCCAGCCGAAGCCGCGCGCTTCGACGCGCAGCTCGCCGCCGACGATGCCAGGCAATGGGCCAGCTTCCGCACGCTCTATTTCGGCGGCATCACGCAATGTGCCGAGCGCGGCTTCTGCACCTGTGTCGGCGAATACATGCCCGCGATTCACGCCGTCGCTGCGCCGCTGCATTACGCGAACAGCTCCGGCCGCGCCTTCGCGATCAATTGCGGCATTCCCGCTTTCCGGCTGCAGCCGGGTCAGCTCGAGGCCGAGATCGGTCCGCGCATCACGGCGCTCGCCGCCAGCATCCGGGCGCTCATCAACGAAGCCGAGCCCGAGATCATCAGGCGCGCGCCGGAGCCGGCGCTTGCGGCCGAAGCCGGCTGAGACAGGTGCATCACGACATGGCCGGGCCACTCCAGGGTTTGCGCGTTCTGGACATCGCGACGATCATCGCCGCACCGTTCGCTGCGACGCTGCTCGCCGACTACGGCGCCGAGGTTCTGAAGATCGAGATGCCGGGCCATGGCGACGGTGTCCGCACCTTTCCGCCGTTCAAGGACGGCAAGCCGCTGTGGTGGAAGACCGCCAACCGCAACAAGAGCCTCGCGACGCTCGACCTGCGCACGCCGGAGGGGCTCGCGCTGTTCAAGCGGCTGCTGCCGCGCTTCGACGTCCTGATCGAGAACTTCCGCCCCGGCACCCTCGACCGCTGGGGCCTGACGAAAGAGGTGCTGTGGTCGATCCAGCCGCGCCTCGTCATCCTGCGCGCCACCGCATTCGGCCAGGACGGGCCGTACCGCGACCGTCCGGGCTTTGCCCGCATCTTCGAGGCGATGGGCGGGCTCACCTACATCACCGGCGAGGCCGAGGGCGAGCCGACCCATCCGGGCTATCCGATCGGCGATGCCATCGGCGGCGCGTTCGGCGCACTCGGCGTGCTGGCAGCGTTGTGGAAGCGGGCTGTTGATCCCGGGGCGCCGGGCGAGGAGATCGACCTGGCGCTGACGGAGGCCGTGTTCCGGCTGCTCGACGTGCTGCCGGTCGAGCACGACCAGCTCGGCTTCAGCCGCAGCCGGATCGGCAATGCCAACGGCTACTCGGCGCCGGCCGCGGTCTATCGCACCCGCGACGATCGCTGGGTGACGCTCGCCGGCTCGACCAACGCGCTCTACGCCGCCAATTGTCGCGCGATCGATCGTCCTGACCTGATCGAGGATCCGCGCTTCGCGAACAATGCCTCGCGGGTGAAGCATGCGGCCGAACTCAACGCGATCTTCGCCGCCTGGTGCGCCGCGCATGACCTGGATGATGTCGTCGCCCGCTTCACCGCGGCCAAGGGAACGATCGCGCCGATCTACGCGATCGACCAGATCGCGACTGATCCGCAGGCGATCGCGCGCGAGATGATCACGCGCGTGCCCGACCGCGATTTCGGCTCGGTGGCGATGTCGAACGTCGTGCCGCGCTTTGGCAACGATCCCGCCACGCTGCGCCATGCCGCCGGCGACGTCGGCCAGGACAACCGCGAGATCTACCAGGGCTGGCTCGGACTATCAGACCAGGAGATGGACGATCTCGCCCGCAGGAAGGTGATCTGACGCGGCGCGAGCAAAGACGACAAGGCGCGGCGAAGAACGCGCCGGAGCAGCCCGGACAACGGATGCAGCAGACAGGGAGACGCGCGATGAGACAACCGACGATGACGCGCCGCGGCCTGCTCGGCGCAGGAGCCGCGCTGGCGCTGGGCAACGGCCCTCTCGCACGCGCCGAGGGCGACTGGCCGACCCGCATGGTGCGGCTGATCTGTCCCTATGGCGCGGGCGGTGCCAGCGACATCTCGCTGCGCCTCCTGGCGTTGGAGTTCGAGCACCATCTCGGCCAGCAGTTCATCATCGAGAACAAGCCGGGCGCCGGCAGCCGCATCGCCAACGACCTCGTCGCCCGCGCCGCACCCGACGGCTACACCCTGCTCTACGCCGCCGCGCCCTACGTCACCGCCGAAGCGCTGTTCGGCAAGCTGACCTACGATCCGGTGAAGGACTTGCGCCCCGTGGCCGGCACGGTCGTTGCGCCGATCTTCCTGATGATCAGCGCCAACGCGCCGTTCAAGACGCTGGCCGAGCTGATCGCCTACGGCAAGTCCAAGCCCGAGGGCCTGACCTTCGCCTCGCCGGGTGCCGGCTCGCAGCCGCATCTCGCGGCCGAGCTGCTGTTCCGCGACGCCAAGGTGACCGGCCTCAACATTCCCTTCCGCGGCGACTCGATGGCCTACACCGAGCTGCTCGCCGGCCGCGTCGATGCGACGCTGACCGCGATCAGCACCGCGCTGCCCTACATCCAGGCCGGCCAGTTCCGCGTGCTCGGCGTCGCCGCCACCGAGCCCAGCGCGATCTATCCGCAGGCGCCGACCCTGCGCGAGCAGGGCCTGCCGAACGTGGTCGCGTCGGGCTGGTACGGCTTCATGGCGCCGGGCGCGACGCCGCAGCCGATCGTCGACCGGCTGTCGCGCGAGATCCTCGCCGATCTCGCCGCACCCGAGGTGAAGCAGAAGCTGCTCGCCCAGGGGCTCGATCCGCAGCCGCGCGACGCTGCAGCGTTCGGCCAGTTCATCGCCGACGAAACCAAGAAGTGGAGCGCGGTCATCCGCGACGCCGCCATCAAGGCCGAGTGAGTTTCACAAAAGATATTCAGGGAGTGGATGTGATGAGGATTGGGACCACCGCGCTGGCCGCGCTTGCTCTGCTGTCGCTCGCGGCAACCGCGCCGGCGCTGGCCGCCGAGAAGAAGTACGATACCGGCGCCAGCGACAGCGAGATCAAGGTCGGGCAGACCGTGCCGCTGAGCGGCCCGGCGTCGGCCTATGCCACCATCGGCAAGGCGCAGGCCGCCTATATGAAGATGATCAACGACCAGGGCGGCGTGAACGGGCGCAAGATCAACCTGATCCAGTATGACGACGCCTATTCACCGCCGAAGACGGTCGAGCAGGTGCGCAAGCTGGTCGAGAGCGACGAGGTGCTGCTGACGTTCCAGATCATCGGCACCGCACCGAATGTCGCCGTGCAGAAATATCTCAACACGAAGAAGGTGCCGCAGCTGTTCGCGGCCACCGGCGCCTCGCGCTTCACCGATCCCAAGCATTTTCCTTGGACGATGGGATTCAATCCGAGCTACGTCGTCGAAGGCCGCATCTACGGCCAATACATCCTCAAGACCTATCCCGACGCCAAGATCGGCGTGCTCTACCAGAACGACGATCTCGGCCGCGACTATCTCGCCGGCCTGAAGGCCGGGCTGGGCGACAAGGCCGCCAAGATGATCGTCGCCGAGACCTCCTACGAGATCACCGAGCCCACGATCGACTCGCAGATTCTGAAGCTGAAGGATGCTGGCGCCGACCTGCTGTTCAGCGCCTCGACGCCGAAGCAGGCCGCGCAGGCGATCAGGAAGGTCGCCGAGCTCGGCTGGAAGCCGGTCCACATCGTCGACATCAACGCCAATTCGATGGGCGCCACCCTGAAGCCCGCCGGGCTCGAGAATGCCAAGGGTCTGATCAGCGTCGGCTACGTCAAGGATCCGCTCGAAGAAGGCTTCAAGAACGACCCCGGCGTACAGCGCTATCTCGCCTTCATGGAGAAGTACTATCCCGACGGCGACAAGGGCTCGAACTTCAACGTCTATGGCTACATCACCGCCGAGCTCCTGGTCCAGGTGCTGAAGCAGTGCGGCGACGAGCTGACGCGAGAGAACGTGCTGAAGCAGGCCACTAACCTCAACCGTGTCGAGCTCGGCATGCTGCTGCCCGGCATCAGCATCACGACCTCGCCGACGGACTATCGCGTCAACAAGCAGTTGCAGATGATCCAGTTCGACGGCGCGCACTGGCAGAACATCGGCGGCATCGTCACCGACACGGCGGCGGAGTAGCAGCGGGCGTTGCAAACACGTTGCCCGGCCGACCTTGGCGTCGGCCGGTCACAGCCCCCGGATCAGCTCGGCGTCGATCAGCATGCGGTTGAAGCGGCGCGCCTCGGCGCCGTCGCCGCAGGCGTAGAACACGCCCTTGCAGCGGAGCATGATCTCCTTCTGCTCGGCAAAGGACGGATCGAGCGGAATGCCGGCCGCCTCCAAGGTGACCAGCGGCAGATAGGCGGCGTCGATCCGATCCATCACGACCGCGCTCTGGCGCGGCTCGAAATTGACGGCATCGACGGCGTAATAGGTCTGATAATAGCGTGGATCGTAGCTCTCGAGCTTCTCGCCGATGCCGGCCTCGTCGAGCTTGGGATCGAGAATGTGCGGCGAGAACTCCGGCTGGTGATCGCCGTAGCGCACGATCAGGAACGGCTGGTCGCCGAAGCGCTTCTTCAGGCTGGCGAGGAAGCGCTGATAGTCCGTCGCGCTCATCGCCTGGCGGCGCAGATACTCATCGATCGAAGGCAGATTGCCGGGCGCTCGCCAGGACGGCGTCAGGTCGGGCCGGAACGTCGTCTCCCACGGGAAATGGTTGGCGGCGAGATAGACGAACATGAACAGCGGCTTTCCGCGCGGCCGGTGCTGCATTAGATCGAGCGCGGCATCGTAGAAGAAGCCGTCGGGCTCGACGCCCTTGGCGCCGAGATCGCGCGCGTCGAGAAAACGATCGACGCCGACCGTGGTCTGGAAGCTGCGCGCGCTCATGAAGGCACCCTGCGCGGGATAGAGCGACACCGTGTCGTAGCCGCAATTGCGCAGCGCCAGCGGCAAGCCGCGCTCGACCCGGCCGGACGCGATCCGGGTCACGAAATAGGCGAAGCGGCCGAACGAGCGCGACGACAAGCCGGCCAGCACGTTGTACTCGGTGAACCAGCTCGGTCCGCCATTGCTCTCGGCCATGAACTGCCGCGCCTTGCCGTCGAACGACTTGAAGTGGCTGCCATAGCCATCCGGCACCTTGATGCCTGGCGCCGAGCGGATGTCGAAGCTGGATTCGTCGTGGATCAGCACGATATTCGGCCGGCGCGCGGCCGGATGACAGGAATCCGGGACGAAGGCAGCCAGACTTCGATCAGCCGTGGCGTCGGATTCCATGAAGCCGTTGGCGACGAAGTCCGACACCGCCGTGACGCCGGAGCGGGCGAATTTCGACAGATAGCCGTCGTCATAATAGCCGCGCCAGGTCTCGTCGCGCCAGTTGAGCGAATACAGCGTGAGCGCAGCAAGGCAGGCGAGCTTGCCGGCCAGCGCCGGCAGCCGCGCGATCCGGAACGGATCCGCCCACCACAGCAGCCCCATCAGCGGCAGCACAACGGCGGCCGCCACCAGCACCGACAGCTTCAGGTTCGGGAAGATCGTGAACAGGAACGCCGCGCTGTCGTGGTCGATCAGCATCACGTCGACGAAGTTCGCCGTCATCTGGACCACGGCGTGCTTGAGCTGCGACAGCAGCACCAGCACCACGACCATGGTCAACGCCAACGCGCCGGACACCGCGGGCCGCCGCAGCAGCACCAGCCAGAAGCAGTTCAGGATGCCCCAGGCCAGCACGAAGCCGAGCCGCGAGCCGAAATCGGTCTCGGTGTGCAGCATCAGGGCCAGCGCCGCGACATGCGGCGCGGCGACGGCGGACAGCCGGACGGCCGCGGAGCGTGTTGCGCTCGCCGCGGCGAGCGTGGTGATCGGTTGGTCGTTCGGGGTCAGTGACATCAGGCGGTCGAATGCAGGCGCCCTTCGCCGGCGCATGCCGACAGATCAAGGAAGCCTATCCTGTCATCCGACCGTAATGAAATCGTCACAAATCACAACAGCCCGGATTTGCACGGAGGGCGGCGTGTCGTCTCGCGCCACGACGAGAGGTGGCATCACAGCCATCCTCGCGTACCGATCCTCGCCCTTTTTCAATTCTGGGTGCCGGTCTCGAGCAGCCGCTCGCGCACCAGACGCACCGCGCCGCGACTCCAGGAATAATTGGCGCCGAGGCGCAATCCGCTGTCACCGGCGGCGACGAGCGCGCCACTGTCGGCCTGGCGGACACGAAAGCCGATGATGTATTCGGTGCGGCCGATCCGCCGGACGATGCCGAGCAGCGATTGCTGGGCGCCGACGGCGCGGGCCGCCCGGGCCTCGCAATCGTCGCACTCACGCACCGGCTGCCCCGGCTTGATCTCGCCGGCCGCGTCCACCAGGCGATAGCGCCCGGACTGTGCCAGCAGCTGCCGCACCGCGTCGGTCGCCTCCTGCAGCCCCTTCTGGTCGGATTCGGTCTCGCCGAGCGCCGCGCCTGCGCTGGTGTCGTCGAGCTCGAACGGCAGCAGCGCCAGCCGGATCGGCTCCGGCGGCGCCAGTGCGTCACGGACCTGGCGCGAAACGAAGATCGCAGCGCGCTGCCAGGCCTCGTCGCTATCGCCGCGGAAGGTGAAGACCTTGTCGAAGACGACCCGATGGGAGGCGACGTCGATGGCCGCGGCGCGCGCCCACTGCACCAGCGTGGAGAGCTTCTGGACTCCGCCGGTGATCACGACGGTTGCGCCGGCCTCGGCCGCCATCTGCAGCCGGACCTCCGGGGACGCATCGGTGGGACAGGACGGCGCGCAGGACGGGCTGACCGGCCGCAGCCGCGCGTCGGCGGCGACGTCGCTGCGGAGCGCGGCGATGAATGCATCCAGCCGCCGCTGATGCGCTGCGGTCTGATCGACCGGCTCGCCGGACGTGTCGAGATAGCTGAAATCGTCGACCAGCACAGCCGGGACATCGCCGGAGGCGGCGCGGACCGGACCGGCCGCGAAAGCAAGCGCGAGAACGAGACAACGGACGACGCGACGGTTCGACATGGGATCCCCCTGCAGCGATGTCTGGCGATCCAAAGCTAGGCGCAGCGGCGCTATGGCCGCAGCGGCCGCGGTCCCGGCGCGGCACGGGAAATTTTCACGACGGTGACGGCGACCAGGCCGCAGCGCTTTTGGCCCAGGCGGTTCTGCCGTTAAATGCCGGCGGGCAGGGCTACCATGGACGTGCCGAAGATGTGGACCCGCTACGACCTCAAATACCGTCTGACCCTGCGCATCTCGGTGGTCTCGGCGCTCTGCTTTGGGGCGATCTGCGCCTATGTGCTGTTCGACACCGACCGCTCGGTGCATGCGCGCAATGAGCGGATCGCCGAGATCACGGCCAGGACGCTGCAATTGCAGCAAAGCAAGATGCATTGGGTCAACAGCCCGCCGGCCGGCTTTCCCGACCTCGATGCGGTCGCCGCCGCCGCGATGCGACCGGGCCTGTGCATCGCCTATCGCGGCGTCGACGGCGCGATCGTGCAGCGCATCTGCGGCGGCGCCGAGGCGCAGACGGACGATCCGCCCCGCGCCTTCGCGATGCTGTATCGGCGGCTGTTCGATCCAGGCCGGGAAGCGGCACGGCCGGTCAGCTTTCGCGGCGAAAGGACCGGCGATGCCGTCGTCTGGGCCGATGCCGGCGTCATGACCGCGGAGGCCTGGCGCGAGCTCAGCCGGCTGCTGCCCGTGCTCGGGACGGCGCTGGCGCTGCTGTGCATTCTGGCCTACGCCGCGCTGGCCCGCGCGCTGCGCCCGACCCGGCTGATCCGCGCCGGGCTGGAGCGGATCGCGGCCCATGATCTGTCGGCACGGCTGCCGCCGTTCGACCTTGCCGAGCTGTCGGCGATCCGCGATGCCTTCAACCAGCTCGCCGAGGGGCTGGAGACAGCGCTGGCCCAGCGCAGCGAATTGACCCGGCGCCTGATCGCCCTGGAGGACGACGAGCGCCGCCACCTCGCGCGCGAGCTGCATGATGAATTCGGCCAGTCGCTGGCGGCGATCCGGGCGCTCGCGGCGTCGATCCGTCACAGCGCGGCGCAGGATTGCCCCGCTTTGGTGGGCGAATGCGACGGCATCGCGCGCACCGCGAGCGACATGATGGACCAATTGCGCGGCGCGCTGATGCGGCTGCGTCCACCTGATGTCGACGAGCTCGGCCTCGCCGCCAGCCTCGAAGGCCTCGTCGCCGGGTGGAACAGGCGGCAGCACGGCCGCACCGTTTTCGAGATCAGCCTGTCGGGCGGCATCGACCGACTGCCCGGCATCATCGCCACCAACCTCTACCGCATCGCCCAGGAGGCGCTCACCAATGCCGTCAAGCACGCCGGAGCGACGCGCGTGCGGCTGCAGTTGACGCTTCAGGACGGGCCGGCGAGCGCGACCGTGCTCACCGTCGAAGACGACGGTCCCGCAGGTGAAGCTCCCGACAAGCCGGGCATGGGCCTGCTCGGCATGCGCGAGCGCGTCGCCTCCATGGGAGGCCAGATGAGCTTCGCGGCCGCCTCCGGCGGTGGCGCGCGACTCCGCGTCGAGATTCCGCTGCCGGCCCTGCCCGACCTCTCGCCTACCCAGCCGCAAGCGGCATGCGCGGCATGACGGCGCCCGCCGGCACCATCCTGCTGGTCGACGACCATGCCGTGGTCCGCGAGGGCTACAGGTCGATGCTGCAGAAGCAGCCGGGACTGCGCGTGGTCGCCGAAGCCGCCGATGGCGCCGAAGCCTACCGGCTGTTCAAGGAGGTCAGGCCCGATCTCGTCATCATGGACCTGACCATGCCGGGCGTCGGCGGCATCGAGGGTATCCGCCGCATCCGGCAATGGGATCGTAGCGCGCGCATCCTCGTCTTCACGATGCATGAGAATGCGGGCTTCGCGGTGCAGGCGATCCGCGCCGGCGCCCGCGGCTATGTCACCAAGAGCAGCCCGCCGGAGACCCTCGTGCGCGCCGTCATGGACGTGCTCGCCGGCCGCATCGCGATCAGCCCCGACATCGATCACGAGCTCGCGCTCAGCCGGCTCTCCGGCGAGCGGGCGGCCGCCGACGTCCTGTCCGCGCGCGAGTTCGAGGTGATGCAGATGCTGCTGGCCGAACGGACCACCGACGAGATCGCGTCAGCGCTGCATCTCAGCCCGAAGACGGTTGCCAACCTGCACTCGCTGATCAAGGACAAGCTCGGCGTCGCCAGCGACATCGAGCTGGTACGGCTGGCGCTGCGGCAGGGCCTGCTGACCTGAGCCCGCAGGGCTCACGTCAGCGCAGGGAATGTCAGGAGTCGTCGGTGTCGATCTGCGGCGTCGCGGCGGCTTCCGACGCTGGCTCCGTGACGGGATCATCGATCAGGTGAAGCTCGCGCCCGAGCCGGCGCTGCACGCTCATCACGGCGCGGTCGACGTCGCTGATCAGGCTATCGCCGAGAACGACGTGCGGGATCTCCCAGTTGCGGCCACTGCGCACGTCGAGCGCATGAACGGCCGGCACGCGTGCCGTCTCGCACCCCGGCTGCGCGCGAATCTCCTCCTCGACCAGGCGGGTCAGCTCCGCCTGGGTCTTGCCGATGGTCGTCATCGCCGGCATCAGGCCCTGATCACCGGCGTCAGACCGAGCCGCTTGGCAATGATGCGATCGACGGTCCGCTTCGGAAGCACCCGCACGATCCATTGCCTGATAGCATCGGGCGCGATCTCGTAGCGCACCCTGGGCGCCGGCAGGGTCAAGGCGTCGGCCACCCGCGCGGCGATGGTCTCGGCCGGCAGCCCGGTCTTGCCGAGATGCAGCATGAAGCCACGAATCTTCTGCAGCGCCGGGAAGAACGGCGAGGCCTGATACGGCGACAGGTCGACCTCCTCGGCCTTGGCCCAGATCGGCGTCTTCACCGCCCCCGGCGCGATGACGATGACGTCGATGCCGAACAGCATCAGCTCGCGGCGCAGGCTCTCGGATAGCCCCTCGACCGCATGCTTCGAGGTCGAATACGGCGCCATCAGCGGGTTGCCGTTGCGGCCCGCGACCGAGCTGATCATCACGATCCGGCCGCGCTCTCCCTTCATGGCCGGATCGGCGCCGAGCAGCGGCGCGAACGCCTGGGTCGCAATGACCGGACCGATGACGTTCACTTCCATCTGATGGCGAAACTGCTCGATCGGCAGCTCCGTCACCGGCCCCGCGACGGCGATGCCGGCATTGTTGACCAGACCGGCGAGCGTCTCGCCCTTGAGCGCCGCTCGCACCTCGCCGGCGGCCGCCTTCACCGCCGCTTCGTCGGTCACATCGAACAGCAGCGGCGTGAAGTTGGCGCCGAGCTCGCTGCGCAGACGGTCTGCATCAGCCTGCTTGCGAACGCTGCCGAACACGTGGAAGCCACGCGCGAGCAAGAGCTTCGAACAGGCGAAGCCGATGCCGGTGGACGCGCCGGTGATGACGACGGATTTCATGGCGACCTCAACGATTTGCGCGGCGATTATCGCACGGGATGCAGCGCGATGCTGGCGCTGATTTTTCGCGCGAGATCATCCCTCTTCCGAGCCCGCCCTGGAACACCGGGAGACCGCACGCAGCGCACGGCGCATCAGCAAAATGGCCGCGGCAAGAATGGGGTTTAAGTTTCAATGCTTGGGAGGATGACAGCTGACGTGAGATCGAGGGCAGCGAGCAAACTGGATGAAGGAAGGTCCGTGACATTATGAGATCATTAACCTTTCCGTTTCGCTGGCCTGTCGTCGCCGCGTCCGCGGGGAGGTGTTCGGGCCTCATTCCATCGCCTGTCCGGCGAATCTCCGGAAGACCGCGCTCCAGCTCGTCGTCCCCCTCTACGCGTATCGCCTTAATTTTCCGTATCCGTGTTTCTCCGGGGTACTACGTCCTCCGACCCTAACGCGTTGTTATCGCCCGTGCCGAAAACTGCTCCGGCCGAGAGCCTTGCAGCGGGATCACAAGCGCGTCGCTGTCGCTCCGGCCATCCGGACAAACGAGCGCGATCGTGTCACAGCCAGAACAGCTCCCGCCTTCAGAACACTCCATCATCACCGAGCTCGAAGAGGCCGTCCGCAGCGGCCCCTCGGCGAAGCGCGTCAACACGCTGCGCCAGGTCACCAATCTGTTCCTGCATGACGGCGAACGCCTCACCGAGGACCAGATCAAGGTGTTCGACAATGTGCTGTGCATGCTGGTCTCGCGAGTAGAGACCCGCGCGCGGGCCGAGCTCTCCAAGCATCTCGCGCCGGTCGACTACGCGCCCGTCGAATTGATCCAGCAGCTCGCCCGTGACGACGAAATCTCGGTGGCCGAGAGCGTGCTGATGCACTCGAGCCGGCTGACCGAGCATACGCTGGTCGAGGTCGCGGCGACCAAGGGCCAGGATCACCTGATGGCGATCTCCAGCCGTCCGCATCTGACCGAGGCGGTGACCGACATCATCGTCGACCGCGGCGAGCGCCGGGTCATCCGCAAGCTCGCCAACAACCAGACCGCGCGCTTCTCCGATACCGGCTATTCCGGGATGATGGCGCATGCCGAGGACGACGACGAATTGTCCGAGATCATCGGGCTGCGCATCGATCTGCCTACCAAGCACCTGCGCGACCTCCTGCGCCGCGCCACCGAAGCCGTGCGCGCCAAGCTGATGGCCTCGGCGCCGCCGGCGTTGCAACAGGAGATCAAGAAGATCCTCAAGGCGATCGCCGACGTTGCGCGCAGCGACGGCGGCCTGGTCGGCCGCGACTTCACGCTCGCCGAAGAGGCCGTCAAGCGCATGAAGGGGCTGAACGAGCTCAACGATGCCGCCATCGCCTTCTTCGCCGAGACCCGCCGGTTCGGCGAGGTTTCCGCCGCACTCGGCCTGCTCAACAACGTCCCGACCGAGATGATGGCCAAGGTGCTCGAGGGCCCGCGCACCGACATCGTGCTGATCCCCTGCCGTGCCGCCGGGCTGGCCTGGTCGGTGGTGGCGAAAATCCTGACCCACCGGCCGATCAAGCACGCCATCGACAGCGACACGCTCAAGCTCGCGGAACGCGACTACGGCCGCCTGTCGCTCGACACCGCCCAGCGCACGCTGCGATTCTGGATGGTGCACAACAAGGTCGAGAAGTGAGCGGGTGCTCACAAGACGCAATCCTCATCAGCAACGACTCGCGAGCCTCCTCATACTCCGCTGTCGTCCCTGCGAACGCAGGGACCCATACAGCGTGATGTGAATTGGCGGAAAAATGTCTGGATCGTCGTCCTTCGCCACACGACCGCCGGCGGCTATGGGTCCCTGCGAACGCGGGGACGACAGCTATGGTTGTCGCAGGCGGCCGGGCATCATCAAGCCGACCGGCCAGCGTTATCGCCAGGAGATCACCGGGCGCCGGATTGACTTTGGTGCGCCCGCACTCCTACGGTGATCGTGACGGTGCCCCTCGACCGGGGCTCAAAAGGGAATGCGGTGCCGGATGCGTCTCGCAAGAGACGTGATCGAAGGCCGCAGCTGCCCCCGCAACTGTAAGCGGCGAATCTCGCGTCATAGGCCACTGGGAAATCTCGGTCCCGGGAAGGCGACGTGGAGGTGATGACCCGCGAGCCAGGAGACCTGCCGTCAGCCGTGGTCACACGCGAGGATGCCGGTCGGGGCGTTATTGGCATCGTTTTCAGGCAGGTCTGCAAAGGCCTGCGTGAGACCTCGTTCGCGGTGACGTGCCACTGACGTCATGCCGAGGTCACTCGTGTCTCCCGTTCCCCATGCCAGGCGGCATCGCGCCGTTCTGTCGTCGTTCTGCGTCCTCGTGTCGTTTGCGCTGCTCGGTGCTTTCCCGACAGCCGCGCAGCAATCCGCCTCCCCCAACCTTTTGCCGCCGGTCGAGGTTGACGCGCCGCGCCAGCCGGCTGCCGCAGGGCCGGCGGTGTCCGGCGGTTCTCCAACCCGCAACGCCGCGCGACGGCAGACGCCGGCTGCAAAGCCGGCAGTGCCGGCCAGCGCCCCCGTCGCCGTCAGCCCGACCGGCGTTGTGACGCCGGTCGCCAACGTCGCGAATGCGATCACCGTGGTGACCGACAAGGATATCGCCGCGCAGCAGGCCCGCACCGTGCCGGACATCCTGAGCACGGTCCCCGGATTGAACATCGTGCAGGCCGGCGGCCCGGGCGGCCAGACCAACGTCTTCATGCGCGGCACCAATGCCAACCACACCAAGCTCATCATCGACGGCATCGACGCAGGCGACGTCACCAACGGCAACGGCGCGTTCGATTTCGCGCATCTGCTCGCCGCCGACATCCAACAGCTCGAGGTGCTGCGCGGGCCGCAGAGCGGGCTGTACGGCTCCGATGCCATCGGCGGCGTCATCTCGGTGATCACGCGCAAGGGCGACGGACCGGCGCGGGCGACCGCCTCGGTCGAGAGCGGCTCGTTCAAGACCTTCAACCAGAGCGCGGGGCTGAGCGGCTCTCAGGACAATGTCAACTACGCAGTCAACGTCGCGCATCTGCACGTCGGTGACGTTCCGGTGACCCCGTGGCAATTGCTGCCTGCGGGGCAGAAGGCGATCGGCAACGCCTACGACAACGTCACCGCCTCGTCCAAGCTCGGCGTCGATCTCAACGAGGCCTGGACGCTCAATTCGGTGGTCCGCTACACTGACGCCACCCTGCTGTTCACCGGCGACAGCGGCTTTCCCAGCTTTCCCGACGCCGCCCAGAGCAACCATACCGTCCATCAACTGGCGACGCGCGAGGAAGCCGTATGGTCGCTGCTCGGCGGCCGCATCAGGAACTACTTCGGCGTCAACTATGTGAACAACTGGTCGTCCGATCTGACGGCCGGTAATCCCGTCGCCGCGGTCGCGACCGGCGAGCGCATCAAATATGACTGGCACGCGGTGACCGAGCTCGCCCCGCGCAACAACCTGATCGTCGGCCTGGAGCAGCAGACCGAACGGCTGAAGACCACCGACCTTTCGGCCGAGAACGGCAACAAGGCCGGCTTCGTCGAGCTGCAGACCGAGTTCGCGAAGCGCTGGTTCGTCGTGGCGAGCCTGCGCAACGACGTCAACGACCAGTTCGGCGGCCATGGCACCTACCGGATCGCGCCGGCGGTGATCCTGCCGGTCACCGAGACCAAGCTGAAGGCGAGCTACGGCACCGGCTTCAAGGCACCGACCTTGAGCCAGTTGCACCAGGATTTTCCGGCGTTCAACTTCTTCGCCAATCCCAACCTCCGGCCGGAGCAGAGCACCGGCTACGATGCCGGCTTCGAACAGCCGCTGTTCGACGATCGCGTCCGCTTCGGCACGACCTACTTCCACAACAGCATCACCAACCTGATCAATTTCAACGCGACCTTCACCTCCTACGCCAATGTCGGCCTCGCCACCACCGAAGGCACCGAGAGCTTCGTGACGGCGCGGCTCACCGATCGGATATCGCTGCGCGCGGACTACACCTTCACCCGCGCCGTCGACGCGGCTACCGGCCAGCAATTGCTGCGCCGGCCGAAGGAGAAATGGAGCGCCACCGCCACCTGGCTGCCGATCGATGCGCTGAGCCTGTCGGCCACCTTGCTGCGGGTCGGCGACTGGCTCGATGTCAGCCGCGACGGCATGACCACCGGCCTCGTCGCACCCGGCTATGCGCTCGTGAACCTGCGCGGCGACTACGCGCTGTCCGACCAGGTCAAGGTGTTTGGCCGGATCGATAACCTGTTCAACCGTCACACCCAGAACCCGACCGGCTTCCTGGCGCCCGGCTTCGGCGTGTTCGGCGGCATCCGGCTCGCGAGCTTCGGCGTGCAGTGATGCAGACCTCCCGAAGCGGCTGACAGCCACCTCAAAACTGGACTACAATTGCAACAACAGGAGATGTTCCATGACTCTCGACGTCCTCGCCCCCTCAGGTTCCGAGGCTCGCCTCGCGCCCGTCCCGCCGCGGCATGCAGCCGCGTTTTGTTTCGCGCTGCTGACGACCGCCTGTGCGCTGGCGAGCTTCGTGTTCGCCTGCGCGACGCCGTTTGCGGCCTTCGCCGTGATTGCGGCCGCCATGCTTCCGCTGCGCACGGCGCTGCCGGTGATGCTCGGCGCCTGGCTGGTCAACCAGGGCATCGGCTTCGGCGCCCTGCACTATCCGGTCGATGCCAACACGCTGGCCTGGGGCGCGATGATCGGCGCCGCCGCGCTCAGCGCCACTGCCACGGCCCGGGGCGTGCTGCAGGCTCTGCGCGCAAGCCCGGCTCCGCTCGCCTTTGCCGCCGCCCTGCTGGGCGCCTACACGGCGTATGAGCTGGTGCTGCTGGCCGCCACGCCCGCGCTCGGCGGTGCCGCGAGCTTCACGCTCCCGATCGTCGCCCGCCTCGGCCTGACCAGCGCCGCCTGGCTCGTCGGCCTGGTCGCTGTCAGCGAGATCGTCCGCCTGCTCGCGCCGCTGGCCTCACGCCGCGCGACGTCCTGAAACAGCCTAAGGACTCACCTACCAAACAAAAACGGCGGGCCTCGGCCCGCCGTTCTCAATTCTCAGCAGGTCCTGCGCGAACTCAGTTCTTCGACTTGTCGACCAGCGCGCCCTTCTTGATCCAGGGCATCATGTCGCGCAGCCGGGCGCCGACCTCCTCGATCGGATGCTGGGCGAGCTTGGCGCGGGTCGCCTTGAACGAGGTCTGGTTGACCTTGTTCTCCAGCATCCAGTCGCGGGCGAAGCGGCCGGACTGGATATCGCCGAGCACCTTCTTCATCTCCGCCTTGGTCTCGGCCGTGACGATGCGCGGGCCGGTGACGTATTCGCCATATTCGGCGGTGTTGGAGATCGAGTAGTTCATGTTGGCGATGCCGCCTTCATAGATCAGGTCGACGATCAGCTTCACCTCATGGAGGCACTCGAAATAGGCCATCTCCGGCGCGTAGCCGGCCTCGGTCAGGGTCTCGTAGCCGGCCTTGATCAGCTCGACCAGGCCACCGCACAGCACCGCCTGCTCGCCGAACAGGTCGGTCTCGCACTCTTCCTTGAAGGTGGTCTCGATGATGCCGGCGCGACCGCCGCCGATCGCCGAGGCGTAGGACAGGCCGAGGTCATGGGCGTTGCCCGAGGAATCCTTGGCGATCGCGATCAGGCACGGCACGCCGCCGCCGCGCTGGTATTCGGAGCGGACGGTGTGGCCGGGGCCCTTCGGGGCGATCATCAGCACGTCGAGATCGGGGCGCGGGTCGAGCAGGTTGAAATGCACGTTGAGGCCGTGGGCGAACACGAGCGCGGCGCCCTGCTTCATGTTGTCGTGCAGGTGCTCGCGATAGATGTCGCCCTGCAGCTCGTCCGGGGTCAGCATCATCACCAGGTCGGCCCATTTGGCGGCCTCGGCGACTTCCATCACCTTGAAGCCGGCGCCCTCGGCCTTCTTGGCCGAAGCCGAGCCCTTGCGCAGCGCGATCGCGACGTCCTTGACGCCGGAATCCTTCAGGTTGAGCGCGTGGGCGTGGCCCTGGCTGCCGTAGCCGACGATGACGACCTTCTTGCCCTTGATCAGGTTCAGATCGGCGTCGCGATCGTAGTAGACACGCATTGTCGTTTCCTCTTTGAGATGGCCGGAATTGGCTGAAAAGTCAGACGCTTGGGTGAGGCACGGGCGGCTGCGCCCGGACGAAATCCGGCCCGTGTCTAGAGCATTTTGGCCCTGCTTGGAAACCCCGATCTCGCATGGCGGCCGCCTCCCTCATGCGTCCATGAAGACGGGATAGAGCGAGGCGAGCAGCAGCACCGCCATCAGGATGTTGAAGCCGCGCACCGCGCGTTCGGAACTCAGCAGCGGCCGCAGCGCCGTCCCGAACAGGGTCCAGGTGATGGTCGAGCCGATCGCCATCACGAAGCTGATCCCGACCTGCAGCGCGACATTGGCAGGGAAGCTGGCGATCGCGGCATAGGCGGTGATGGTGCTGATCACCATCACCCAGCCCTTGGCGTTGACCCACTGGAACAGCGCCGCGCCCCAGAACGACATCGGGCCGCGCGGCGTCGTGTCGTCATCCGGCTTGGCCGATCCGGAGAACGCGATCACCACGGCGAGATAGATCAGGTAGGCGGCGCCAAGATATTTCAGCACCTCCTGCAGCACCGGATAGGAGATGAACACCGTGGCGAGGCCGAAGCCGACGGCCCCGACCATGAAGGCGAAGCCGAAGCTGACGCCCATCATGTGCGGCACCGTGCGGCGGAAGCCATGGGTCACGCCCGACGACAGCAGCATGATGTTGTTCGGCCCAGGCGTGAACGCCATCACGAACGCGAAGGTGACGAAGGCGATGAGGAGCTGCTGGGACATTCTAATGAGTTCTCTCCGCACGACGACTCTTCACCCTCCCCTGGAGGGGGAGGGTCGATCGCGCATGCAATGCGCGATCGGGGTGGGGTGGGCCGCAGACACGGCTCCGGCGTGGAGGCATCACCCCACCCCGGCTCACATCGCAGCTTCGCGCGATGTGAGCCGCCCCTCCCCCTCCAGGGGAGGGTGGCAGCGTGCCCACCTCACCGTCGCGCAAAAACATCAGCGCCTAGCCCTGCCCCGCCGGCTTCTGCAGCACGTAGGTGGCGTGCATCGGCGCATGGTAGTCGGCGGAGACGGTCACGAATCCGACCTCGGCGAGCATGCGCTCCATCACCCAGGCGAAGGTCGAGTTCTCGTCACGCATGTGGGTGATGACGCTGTCGCGAGCGAGGTCGTGGTTCTTGATGTTGAAATCCGCCCACTGCTCGACTGAGCGCTCGGCGCCATCGGGCATGCTGACATAGACGATGTCGCGCAGGAAGAATTGCGCGCCGGGCTTCAGCGCCGCGAAGATCCGCGCCAGCGCCACCGCCTTCCAGAAGTCCGGCAGATGGTGCAGCGTGAACTCGCTGGCGATCAGGTCGTAGGTCGCAGCCTCATAGGCGAACGACAGCAGCCCCGCCGAATGCATCCGCACCGCGGTACGGCGGTCGCGGCTGTAGATCCGGGTCAGCGCCAGCATCGCCGGCGAGATGTCGATGGCGTCGACCACCGCGCCCAGCAGCGCCGCTTCGGTCGCCAGCACACCGTTGCCGCAGCCGATGTCGGCCACCCGCCAACCCGGCTTGACGCCGAGCATCGTCAGAGCGGCGCGCGCGCGCTCGTCGGCATCATCGCCCGAGCCATAGATCGAGGCCACGGCATGGTCGAGCCCGATCCGGTTGCGTTCGTTGTAGTACCAGTCGCGCGCCAGCATGGCTCACATCCCTTCCGATCCCCGCCCGATCGCCGCAATGCCGGTCCTGGCGACTTCCACCAGGCCGAGCGGACGCATCAGATCGATGAATTGCGTGATCTTGTCGGTATTGCCTGTGATCTCGAACACGAAGCTTTCCGTGGTGGCGTCGATCACCCGGGCGCGGAACGCATCCGCCAGCCGCAGCGCCTCGACGCGCGGCTCGCCGGTGCCGCGCACCTTGACCATTGCGAGCTCGCGCTCGATCGCGCGCTTGGTCAGCGTCATGTCGACGACGCGGTAGACCGGGATCATGCGGTCGAGCTGGTGCTTGATCTGCTGGATCACCATCGGCGTGCCGGTCGTCACGATGGTGATGCGCGACAGATGCTTCTGGCTCTCGGTCTCGGAGACGGTGAGGCTCTCGATGTTGTAGCCACGGCCCGAGAACAGGCCGATGACGCGCGCGAGCACGCCCGGCTCGTTCTGGACCAGCACCGCAAGCGTGTGCGTCTCGTTCGGATCGTGACGCTCTTCCATGAAATAGGCCGATGCTGGCTGGTTCATTGGTGTCCCCATAGGATTTCAGCCGTGATGGCCGGGCATAGCAGTCTGCCTTGCGCAGACTGCGTAGACTTGTCTGCGCTCCCGGCCATCCACGTCGAGCGTCGAGCGCGCGGTTCGTGGATGCCCGGGTCAAGCCCGGGCATGACGGCGGTGTTTGTGGCGAGTTGCGAGCTCCTCATGCGGCCCCCGCTTCGGCATGAGCGGCCGCCGGCATCACCCAGCGTCTGAACAGGTCGAGATCGATGTTGCCGCCCGTGAGCACCAGGCCGACGCGCTTGCCGGCGAGCCTGCCCTTTTCCTGCAACGCACCTGCGAGCGGTGCCGCGCCGGCGCCTTCGGCGAGATTGTGGGTGTCGGTCCAGAGAATGCGCACGGCCTCGGCGATCTCGGCGTCGCTGACCTGCACGATGCGCGAAGCCCCCTTGAGAATGATCGCCAGCGCATCGGCATCGGGACTGCGGGTGGCAAGGCCGTCGGCGTGCGTATCGGCGCTGTTGGTCGTCACGACGGTGCGGGCCGCAAACGACAGCGCGTAGGACGGCGCCTCGGTCGATTGCACGCCGACGATCTCGGTCTTCAGGCCCAAGAGATCACGCGCCAGGATGCAGCCGCAGATGCCCGAGCCCTGCCCGATCGAGACGTAGAGCACGTCGAGATCGGGCGCGCTGCGGAACAGCTCCAGCGCGTAGGTGGCGACGCCGCGCACGAGATCGGGATGGAACGACGGCACCATGTGCAGGCCGTCGCGCGCGGCGTGGCGGCCAGCCTCCTCGCGCGCCTCCTGGAAGTCGCTGCCGTGCTCGATCAGCTCGGCGCCGAACGCCGCCATGGCGCGGTTCTTCTCGACCGAATTGCCACGCGGCACGTAGATCGTCACCGGCAGGCCGTTGCGACGGCCGGCAAACGCGACGCTCTGGCCATGATTGCCGCGCGTCGCGGTGATCAGGCCGCGGACGTCCGGCCGCGTGCGCTTGAGGTTGTCGACATAGACCAGCCCGCCGCGCACCTTGAAGGCGCCCGCCGGCGTATGGTTCTCGTGCTTGACGACGACATGCGTCCCCAGCCGCTGCGCCAGCAGCGGCCACGCATGCGCCGGCGTCGCCGGCACCGCGGCCGCGACGATGGCGTGGGCGGCTTCGAGCTCGGCTAGTGTGAACACGGCCACCTCCTCATAACGACTGTCATGCCCGTGAAAGTGGGCATCCAGTACCCACCAGCAGTCGTGAGAGCCACGGCTGCCGCGGCGTACTGGATCGCCCGGTCCCGTCTTCGCCAAGGCTTCGACGAGGCCGCGCGTTCAGGGCGCGCCGAAGCTTTAGCGAAGGCGGCAAGCCGGGCGATGACAGCGGAGTGTTGGGTTGGCATCGCCCTCACGATCAGTCCTCACACCAGCGCCTTGCCGCCGGCGAACGCCGCGGCCGGATCGGACGCTTCCGCGGGCAGGATCATCTCGTTGTGCGCCTTGCCGGACGGAATCATCGGGAAGCAGTTCTCCAGCGCCGCGACGCGGCAGTCGAACAGCACCGGCTTCTTGACCGAGATCATCTCCTTGATCGCGCCGTCGAGATCGCCGGGCTTAGACACCTGCAGGCCGACGCCGCCATAGGCCTCGGCAAGCTTGACGAAGTCCGGCAGCGCCTCCGAGTAGGAATGCGACAGCCGGTTGCCGTGCAGGAGCTGCTGCCACTGCCGCACCATGCCCATGTACTGGTTGTTGAGGATGAAGATCTTGACCGGCAGCTCGTACTGCACGGCCGTCGACATCTCCTGCATCGTCATCTGCACCGAGGCGTCGCCGCCGATGTCGATGACGAGGCTGTCGGGATGCGCCACCTGCACGCCGATCGCGGCCGGCAGGCCGTAGCCCATGGTGCCGAGACCGCCCGAGGTCATCCAGCGGTGCGGCTCCTCGAAGCCGTAGAACTGCGCCGCCCACATCTGATGCTGGCCGACCTCGGTGGTGATGTAGGTGTCGCGCCCGCGCGTCAGCTCGAACAGCCGCTGGATCGCATGTTGCGGCATGATGACGTCGCGGTTCGGCTTGAAGGCGAGCGAGTTGCGCGCGCGCCAGGTGGCGATCTGCTGCCACCACGCCTTGATGTCGGGCTTCTTCGCCTCGGCCCTGAACACCTGCAGGATGTCGGCGAGCACGTCGCCGCAATCGCCGATGATCGGCACGTCGACGCGGATGTTCTTGTTGATCGAGGACGGATCGATGTCGATGTGGATCTTCTTCGAGTTCGGCGAGAACGCGTCGGTGCGGCCGGTGATGCGGTCGTCGAAGCGCGCGCCGACGCACAGCATGACGTCGCAATCATGCATCGTCATGTTGGCCTCGTAGGTGCCGTGCATGCCGAGCATGCCGAGCCAGTTGGTGCCCGACGCCGGATAGGCACCCAGCCCCATCAGGGTCGAGGTGATCGGGAAGCCCGTGACCTCGACCAGCTCGCGCAACAGCTTCGAGGCCTCGGTCCCCGCATTGATGACGCCGCCACCGGAATAGATCACCGGCCGCTTGGCGCCGGCCAGCAGCGCCACCGCCTTGCGGATCTGCGTCGCATCGCCCTTGACGCGCGGGGCGTAGGAGATGTGCACGTCGGACTTGCGCGGCGGATGATAGGTTCCGGTCGCGAACTGCACGTCCTTCGGCACGTCGACGACGACCGGACCCGGACGGCCCGTGGTCGCGACGTAGAATGCCTCGTGCAGCACCTTGGCGAGATCGTTGACGTTGCGGACCAGCCAATTGTGCTTGGTGCAGGGCCGGGTGATGCCGACCGTGTCGCACTCCTGGAACGCGTCGTTGCCGATCAGATGCGTCGGCACCTGGCCGGTGATGCAGACCAGGGGAATCGAATCCATCAGCGCATCCGCCAGCGGGGTCACCATGTTCGTGGCGCCTGGGCCGGAGGTCACCAGCACCACGCCGGGCTTGCCGGTCGAGCGGGCATAGCCCTCGGCAGCATGGCCGGCGCCCTGCTCGTGGCGGACCAGGATGTGCTCGACCTCGCTCTGCTGGAAGATCTCGTCATAGATCGGAAGCACCGCGCCGCCGGGATAGCCGAAGAGGTGCTGCACGCCGTGGTCGATGAGCGCGCGCACGATCATCGCGGCGCCGGTCATCTGGTTCGGATCGTGGCTCTTGTCGGTCATGGCAGGCTCCGGATCGCTTCTGTCAGCGGCTTGTCGTCTTGGTCGGTCGGTTTTGGTCACTTGGGTCAGGGTCGTTTCGGTCGGATCGCTGGCTTCCAGGCAATAAAAAAGGGCCCTGGAAGGCCCTGCGCACCGCTCGGAATTTGGATGGCCGCTAGCCATCCCCGGCGGTGCGCCTGGGTACGACGGCGATAAGGAGGATGGAAATAAAGTTGCGCATGATGCCGAGCGAGCTTCCCAAAGGTTGCGCGAAACATAGCCAGCGATGCCCCAATGTCAAGGCAAAGCCGTCTCGTCAGCGCGATTTTGGAATGTTAACGCGGAATTTTCCGTTCGGCGAGCGGTAATTTGGCCGGCGCTCTCAAGACAGGGCGATCCGCTGTGGTGAGAGGACGAGCTCCATCACCCAACGAGGTCGTCATTCCGGGGCGCCCGGAGGGCGAGCCCGGAATCCATACTCACGATCGTGGTTATGGATTCCGGGCCCATCGCTTCGCGATGTCCCGGAATGACGATCTTCCTAGAGCGAGGCCACCCACCCTCGTGCCGCCTCTGGACTCATCCACTCAAACTCCGGCAGCTGATGCCGAAACCAGGTGAACTGCCGCTTGGCATAGTGGCGGGTGTCGGCCTTGCCGATGACGGCCGCCTCCTCCCGCGAGATCTCCCCTCTGAGGTAACGGATCAGCGCCGGCACGCCGTGCGCCTTCATGGCCGGAAGCAGCGGATCGAGCCCGCGGGCCGCCAGCTGTTCAACCTCCTCCAGCGCGCCGCGATCCAGCATCAGATCGAACCTCGCGTCGATCCGCGCATAGAGCGTCTCGCGCTCCGGCGCGATGAACAGCGCCCGATAGCTGCCCGCCGGCAACAGCGGCGGGGTGGTCTCGGCATGCCACTCGGCCAATGGCCGACCGGTGGCTTCGATCACCTCCAGCGCGCGGGCGACGCGGGTGCGGTCGCGCACGTTCAGCCGCGCGCCCGCCGCCGGATCGCGCCGCGCCAGCTCGGCATGCAGCGCCTCGACCCCGTCGCGGTCGAGCCGCAGGCGCACCGCGTCTCGGACGTCGTCAGGGACGGGCGGGACCGCCGCCAATCCCCGTGTCAGCGCTTTGAAGTACAGCCCGGTGCCGCCGATGAAAATCGGGAGCCGCCCGGCCGCGTGCACCTCGGCAAGAACGACCGCGGCATCCCGGACATAGTGGCCGGCCGAGTAGTTCACGGATGCATCGACGTGGCCGTAGAGCCGGTGCGGCACATCAGCCTCGTCGTCAGGTGTTGGCCGCGCCGTCAGGATTCTCAGGTCACGGTAAACCTGCATGGAATCGGTGTTGATGACGACCCCGCCCGCTTTTTGCGCAAGTTCCATCGCCAGCGCCGACTTGCCGCTGGCGGTCGGCCCTGCGATAAGCACGGCTTTGTTGATCCCTGGCAAAGTCACCTGATGTCTCTCGTCGCCACCTTCATCTGCAATCCCGCCGATCCCGCGCTTGATACCACGATCGTGGAGGCCTTCCTGGCCGTGCTGCCCTCGCCGGGCACGCCGCGCTGGCTGTTCGACGAGGTCGCGATCGACATCCCCTTCGCCCACGACGGCGAGGTCCACAAGCTCGAGGCGCGCCTGCGCGACCTGCGCGGCGACATGCCGATCGACATCGTCGTGCAGCCCGAAGCCGTCCGGCGCAAGAAGCTTTTTCTCGCCGACATGGATAGCACCATGATCGGCCAGGAATGCATCGACGAGCTCGCCGACTTCGCCGGGCTGAAGCCGCGTGTCGCCGCCATTACCGAGCGCGCCATGCGCGGCGAGATCGCGTTCGAGCCGGCGTTGCGCGAACGCGTCGCATTGCTGAAGGACCTGCCGGTGAGCGTCGTCGACGAGGTCCTGACCAAACGCATCAAGCTGACGCCGGGCGGCCGTCATCTGGTGATGACCATGCGCGCACACGGCGCCTATACCTGCCTGATCTCCGGCGGCTTCACGCTGTTCACCAGCGCCATCGCGGCCAAGATCGGCTTCCAGGAGAACCGCGCCAATGAGCTCGTCATCGATGGCGGCAAGCTCACCGGCGAGGTGCGCGAGCCGATCATCGGCCGCGACGCCAAGCTCGCCACCCTGATCGAGCTGCGCGAGTCGTTCGATCTCGACGAGATCGACACCCTAGCGGTCGGCGACGGCGCCAACGACCTCGGCATGATCGAGGCGGCCGGCCTCGGCGTCGCCTATCACGCCAAGCCCGCGGTCTCGGCCGCCGCCTCGGCCCGCATCGACCACGGCGACCTCACCGCCCTGCTCTATGCGCAAGGCTACACGCGCGATCAGTTCGTCGACTGACAGGGCCGCCGCCGTGGCGCGGATGTCAAACGACGCGTGCAAGCGAAGCGCAATACGGCGCCCTCTCCCCTTGTTGTGAGAGAGGACGCATTCATGGGCAGCCGCCAGGCCGTCATTGCGAGCGCAGCGGCGCAGCGAAGCAATCCAGAGTCGGACGCAAGGCTCTGGATTGCGTCGTCGCTTCGCGATCAGCGCAGCCTGCTGCGCGTGACATTTGATCAAAGTCTTGCGAACGCTCGGCGATCGCAATCGGACGCCGTATACGAATCGCCACCGCAAGCAAAGCCGTTACGAAAAGCCTGATCAGCACATCATTAGGATTTTATTTCAATCCTATGCACTCGCACGTAACTTCATTCCAATCTCATCTCAGATCGCAGATCAGATCATTCGCCCTCCGCATCAAGGCGGGGCGCGCAGCGTCGTCTTAACCGCATCACCAATCGATGAATTGTCAAATCATGCTGCAGCGCATATAAAGCTGACAAGGCTAGGGAGTGTCCAAGGAAACGAAAGCGATTGCACGCGATGCAATCGATCATCGTCACAAAAGGACCTCCCGATGACCATCAAGCACATCATTCCCGGCTCTCTTCTTGCCCTCGCGCTGCTGACCGGCGCGGCTGTCGCCGGTGAGCTGCCGAGCTACGAAGTCGGCGCGCTGCCGGCCACCCCGCACCAGCTTTCTGTCGTCGGTGCATCCGCCGCGCAGCAGACCATCGCCGCGGACAGCGCCGCCTCCCCGCACCAGCTCGCCGTGCTCGCCCAGCACCGTCGCAGCGCCGCTCTCGTCGCTCCGACCACCGTGGGCAGCGTTCGCAACTGAGCGACGCGAGCAACCCATCGTCACATAGGCAGCGCGCGTCTCGCTCGGCGAGGCCGCGCTCCCTATCCGAGAAAACGCGTGGCGTCGCGCGTGGTGAAGATCCTGGACATCCGCTCCGCGGACAGCCCAGACGCCCAGCCCGCTGCACCTTTGGGTCTTCGAGGCCAATATCGCCGCTCTCCGCTTTCATACCCCGCTCGGCGGCCGCGTCGTCGAGACCAGTCGCACGGACATTCCGGCCGCCGGCGGCAAGACCATCCTGCGCGTGCATTGGCCTGACATCGCGCAATTGGCCGGATCATCTTCGCGCGCGACAGGGCTTGCAGCCGAGAGCGCTCCATCGATCTATGCATGCCCCCACCGTTGACCGGCATGATCCGGGCGGCCATTTTGCTTGAGCCGTTTGCATGGCGACCCGGTCAGGCCCTGCTCGCACAGGGAATGCCGGAAGCCGCTCGAGGCCGGAGATGCCGCAGTGCCCGATGAGATGTCGCAGCTGGACGAAGCCTCCTTCCATCCGATCGACCGCGCCAAACTGCTGGAGCCTGCGCTCTCCTCCCACCCTCCGCGAATCCTGCTGCTCTACGGATCGCTCCGGCAACGCTCGTTCAGCCGGCTTCTCACCGAGGAAGCGGCGCGCATTCTCGCCCGCTATGGCGCGGAGACACGGACTTTCGATCCGCACGGCTTGCCGCTGGTCGACGACGCCGAGCCGGATCATCCGAAGGTCCGCGAGCTGCGCGACCTCGTGACCTGGTGCGAAGGCATGGTGTGGTGCTCGCCGGAGCGGCACGGCGCGATGACCGGCGTGATGAAGACCCAGATCGACTGGATCCCGCTGTCGCTCGGGGCCGTCAGGCCGACGCAGGGCAAGACATTGGCCGTGATGCAGGTCAGTGGCGGCTCGCAGTCGTTCAACGCGGTCAATCAGCTTCGGGTGCTCGGCCGCTGGATGCGGCTGATCACCATCCCGAACCAGTCATCGGTGCCGAAGGCGTTCGCGGAGTTCGACGACACCGATCGCATGAAGCCGTCGTCCTACTACGATCGCGTCGTTGACGTCATGGAAGAGCTCGTCAAGTTCACACTGCTGACGCGCGACCGGGCGGACTATCTGGTCGACCGCTATTCCGAGCGCAAGGAAAGTGCCGAGGAGCTTTCGAAGCGGGTCAACCAGCGATCGCTCTGAGCCGGCGCCTGCCGTGGAGCGGCTGCCGCCCGTTTACTTCTGGAAAAAATAAATATCTTGCTATTTTACAGAATTCATGATTGTCTAGCGCCATCCCGCCTCACTGCGGAGGGGCGTAGCGCGCGATCGTCACGACACGCGAGGCGGGGAGCGGTGGCCGCGAGAGATCGCAGCATTCTCTTCAATGAGAGTGCGGACGAACGATCGCTCGCGGACGTGAAGTCGCAGCGTCCTGACACCCCGATGCTGGTGTCACGCTCGTGACAATGCTTCGCATTGCATGGGCAATGGTGGCCAACAAGCCCGGCGCACCAGGGAGACTGCGTATAAGCGTGAAGACCGTCGCGCAGGGAATGCCGGTTGAATCGGCTTTGCCTGTGGTACCTGCCGCCTGCATTTTTTCAGCAGGCGGGCCATGGGTGAGGCCTTCACCCGGCATTCCCTGCGCCCTCTGCATTGTCGCGAGGGACGAACTGATTGCAGACCTCGGGCGCGATGCGCCGCGAGAACGCGCCCCCACGTCGATCGCTGTTTGAGCCGTGAATCCGACCAAACCACCGCTGTCGTCCCGCGTCGGACGTGAGGCGCGGGTTTGCTGACAGCGCGCCCCAAACCGCTCCCTGAGGTTATGGGTCCCGGCGTTCGCCGGGACGACAGCGGAGTCTGTAGCTGCCGTAGGGTGGGCAAAGCGGCCGTCCGCAGGGCGGCAGCGTGCCCACCGTCGTGCCGCGAACGCAGAGCCACATGGTGGGCACGGCGCGCGAGAGAGCGTCGTACCAAGCGTAGGTCACGGTGCGCCTTTGCCCACCCTACGCACCGTGCCCCGCGATGTGGAGGCGTGGACTCCTACCCTATTGCAGGCTCAACGCCACAAAGCGCAGCTCGCCGTCGGCGTTGGAGACGAGCAGCAGCACCGACTTCTTGCCGTCCTTCTTGAGCTGGTCGACGCGCTTCTTGATGTCGACGCCCGAGGTCACCGCCTCCTGGGCGACCTCGACGATGACGTCGCCGGCCGACAGCCGCTTCTCGGCGGCATCGGAGGCCTGGTCAACGCCGGTGACGACGACGCCCTTGACGCTGTCCTTGATCTTGTAGCGGGCGCGCAGGTCCTTCGACAACGCGGCGAGATCGAGCCCGAGCGCCTTCTGGGTCACCGGCTTCTCGGCCGGCTCGTCCTTCTTGATCGCCGCCTGCTGCACCTTCTCGGTATCCTCGAGCCGACCGAGCTTGACCTTGAGCGTCTGCTCCTGGCCCTTGCGGATGACGATGACGTCGACCTCCTTGCCGACGGCGGTGTCGGCGACGATGCGCGACAGGTCCTTCGGCTCCTTGATGTCATGGCCGTCGAACTTGACGACGACGTCTCCCGGCTCGATGCCAGCCGGCTTGGCCGGTCCCTTGTCGTCGACGCCGGCGACCAGCGCGCCGCGCGCCGGCTTGATGTTGAGGCTCTCCGCGATCTCGTCGGTGACGCCCTGGATGCGCACGCCGAGCCAGCCGCGGCGCAGCTCGCCGAACTGGCGCAACTGGTCGACGACGCCGGCCACGGTCTTCGATGGCACCGCGAAGCCGATGCCGATCGAGCCGCCCGACGGCGAGATGATCAGCGTGTTGACGCCGATGACCTCGCCCTCGAGGTTGAACAGCGGCCCGCCGGAATTGCCGCGGTTGATGGCGGCGTCGGTCTGGATGTAGCTGTCATAGGGCCCCGACGAGATGTCGCGGTTCTTGGCCGAGACGATGCCGGCGGTGACGGTGCCACCGAGGCTGAACGGGTTGCCGATCGCGACCACCCAATCGCCGAGCCGGAGCTTGTCGGAGTCGCCGAACTTGACGACGGTCAACGGCCGCGGCGGCTTGAACTTGAGCACCGCAAGGTCGGTCTTCTTGTCGACGCCGACCAGCTCGGCCTTGATCTTGGTGCCGTCGTTGAGGATCACATTGATCTCATCGGCATCGGCAATGACGTGGTTGTTGGTGACGACAACGCCCGAGTCGTCGACGATGAAGCCCGAGCCCAGCGAGTTGGTGCGGCGCGGCGAGTTGTCGGCACCGCCCCGGCCGCCCGGACCGCCGCGGCGGTTCTTGAAGAAGTCGTCGAAGAACTCCTCGAACGGCGAGCCCGGCGGCACCTGCGGATTGGCGTTCCGCCCCTCGGACGAGCCGCCCTTGGGCTCGACAGTCTGCGAGGTCGAGATGTTGACGACGGCGTCGATCACCTTTTCGGCGACATCGGCGATCCCCTCCGGCCCCCGCGCCGAGGCCGGGGCCGGCGCGAGCGCCCAGCCCGCGGCAAGAACCGCCGCGGTCAGGATCGGGCGCAGTCGACGGCTGAAAGCAAGGGTTGCGGTCATCGGGCGGATCTCCAGAAAAGTCGGCAAATTCAACCGTTACAGTGCGCCGGAACCGGCGGGGGACGCAAGCACGCCGGATCGGACCGCAGATTCATCATTGAGGGCGACCTAATACGGCAAAATGGCGCAGCCATCGCCTCACAATGGCGTTGGCCGGCCGGCGGACCGTCGTTTGCCGCGGCCGCCCCTCGTTCGGCGAACGCGCAAACGCACAACAATCCGCCGCTCAGATCGGTCGCCGGATCACCCAGATCAGGACCAAACCGGCCACCGCGGAGCCGATGCCGACCGCGCGCAGCACGTTGTCGGGCGTGGTCATCGCAGTCTTCATGGCCCGCCGCATCCACTCCGGACTGGCCGCGAACATCAGGCCTTCGAGCACGAACAGGATACCTAATCCGATGAGGAAATCGGAAAACGCAATGGACCTCATCGGACCCGGACCTCCCGTTCGACCTTCTTGATATGTAACGGGGCGAAGCAACGGCTTCGCCCCGTCCATGTCAACTCCTATTCGCCCGGATCAACCGCCCTGGGCATCAGGCAGGTGCCATCAGGGCTTGGGCGCCGGCACCGCGACGGCCGCGGTCGAGCCGGCGGTGGACGACGTCTCCGCCGCCGGCTTCCCCGAGGGGTTGGCGAAGTAGCGGAAGAACTCCGAATCGGGCCGCAGCAGGAAGCGGGTGTCGCCGGATTTCAGGCCGTTCTCATACGCCGTCATCGAGCGATAGAAGGCGAAGAAGTCGCGGTCCTTGCTGTAGGCCTCGGCGAACAGCCGGTTGCGTTCGGCATCGCCGGCGCCGCGGGTCTGCTCCGCCTGCGAGTTGGCCTCGGCGACGATCACGGTGGCCTCGCGATCGGCCTTGGACCTGATCTCCTGGGCCTTCTGGCCGCCGAACGCCCGGAACTCCTCGGCCTCGCGCTGCCGCTCGGTCTTCATCCGGTTGTACACGGCCTGGCTGTTGGCCTCCGGCAGGTCGGCGCGGCGGATGCGGACGTCCACCACTTGGATGCCATAGGCGTCGGCCTCCTTGTCGAGCTGATCGCGGATCTTGCGCATCAGGCCCTCGCGCTCGTCGCGCACGACTTGCGTGAAGGTGACCTCGCCGAGCACGCGGCGCAACGAGGCGTTGAGCAGCGTGCCGAGCTGGACGTTGGCGGTCTGGATCGAGCCGACGCTCTGGTAGAATTGCAGCGCGTTCTTGATCTTGTAGCGCGCGAAGGCGTCGACGACGAGCCGCTTCTGGTCGAAGGCGATCACTTCCTGCGAGGGGTTCTCGAGGTCGAGGATGCGCTTGTCGATCGAGATCACGTTGTCGATGAACGGCGCCTTGAAGTTCAGGCCAGGCTCGGTGACGACGTCGACCGGCTTGCCGAACCGCACGACCAGCGCCTGCTCGGTCTGCTGCACGGTGAACAGCGAGCTGTAGCCGATGACGACGAGCACGAGCACGGCGACGAGCGCGACGATGCCTGCAACGGGGGACCTCATCGGACGCCTCCCTGCTGAGCGGCCGGTGCCGTACGGCGCGGTAGGAGATCGCCGAGCGGCAGCAGCGGCACGGGGCCGCCGGAGGCACCGCTGTCGAGCACGAGCTTCTCCGAGCCGCCGAGCACGCGCTCCATGGTCTCGAGATAGATCCGTTCGCGGGTCACGTCGGGCGCCTTCTTGTACTCGTCATAGACCTTGAGGAAGCGCGCGCTCTGGCCCTTGGCCTCGGCGATCGCCTGCTCCTTGTAGCCTTCGGCGACCTGCAGGATCTGCGCGGCGCGACCGCGCGCATCCGGCACGACCTTGTTGGCGTAGGTCTGGGCTTCGTTCTGGAGACGCTCGAGGTCGGCACGCGCCGCCTGGACGTCGCGGAACGCCTCGATCACCTGGGCCGGCGGATCGACCTTCTGCATCTGCACCTGGGTGATCTGGATGCCGGAGCCGTAGTTGTCGAGCGTCTTCTGCATCAGCTCCTGCACGTTCTGCTCGATCACGGTGCGGGCGCCGGTGAGAATCGGCTGGATGTTCGACCGGCCGATCACCTCGCGCATCGCGCTCTCGGCCACCGCCTTCACGGTGCCCTCGGGGTTCTGGATGTTGAACAGGAAGTCGGCCGCGCCCTTCGGCTTGATGCGCCAGAGAACGGTGACGTCGACGTCGACGATGTTCTCGTCGCCGGTCAGCATCAGGCTTTCCTCGGGGACATCGCGACCGCCGCGGCCGCGCCGGCCGGGATCGTCATTGGCGGTGATGCCGATCGAGATCGAGTTGACGCGCAGCGCCTTGGGCAGCAGCACGGTCTCGATCGGATAAGGCAGGTGATAGCGCAGGCCCGGCTGCTCATCGCGGACATATTTGCCGAAGCGGAGCACAACGCCGAGCTCCTCGGACTGCACGCGGTAGATGCCGGAGGCGAGCCAGATGATGATGGCGCCGAGCACGATCAGCAGGACGCCGGCGGTGCCGAAGCCGCCACCGGGGATGAACTGCTGCAGCCGGTCCTGGCCGCGCCGCAGAAGATCTTCCAGGTCGGGCGGCCTTGGACCGACCGGTTGCGGTCCCGAGCCCCAGGGCCCCTTCGGACCCTGACCCCACGGGCCTCCGCCCTGATTCTTCCACGCCATCGATCGATCTCCTCCGAGAGGCTGAGTGTGCACCAACGCCGGCCCCGACGGTCGCCGGGTTATAAGGGACGGCTCCGCCCCTTACAACGTAGCGCTCCAGCTAAGCCCGAACCGGGTTTTGTCAATGTAAACAGGGCCGGAAGCGCCGGTTTGCCGCGGCCTCAAATCCGCCACGCGGCCAAACAACGCGACTTCATCATTAACGGACGGTCTTGAACGGCCGTCGCGCCGGTCCCACCGGCAAACGCTCACCGCCGCCGGCGATAGGTGACGTAGGAGAATTCGGCCTGATCGTCAGGCCCCGAGGCATGGCGCTCCCGCGCCACCTCCTCCCATTGGGCCGGGTCGATCGCCGGAAACACGGTATCGCCAAGCGGGCTCGCATGCACCTCGGTGATCTCCAGCCGGTCGGCGATCGGCATCGTCGCAGCAAAGAGCTCGGTGCCTCCGATGACCGCGATCTCCGCGGCTGAACGCCGCAGCGCATCACCACGCGCGATGCCGAGCGCTTCATCGACGGTATGGGTCACGATCGCGCCCGGCGCGCGAAACTCGGCATCGCGGGTGACGACGATGTTGGTGCGGCCCGGCAGCGGCCGGCGCGGAAACGAGATGAAGGTCTTGCGGCCCATCACGATCGGGCGGCCCATGGTCATCGCCTTGAAGCGCTGCATGTCACTCTTCTGCCGCCACGGGATCGCACCGGCGGCGCCGATGATGCCGTTGTCGGCGACTGCGACGATCAGCACGATCTCGATCACGGCGCCCTCTCCGCGAGCTGAGCGAGCGCCTCGCCCATGACCTTGCAGAGCTTCCAGTCGTCCATCAGCTCGGCACCGAGCGACTTGTAGAAGGTGATCGACGGCGCGTTCCAGTCGAGCACCGACCATTGCAGCCGCGCCCAGTTGCGCTCGACACAGGTGCGAGCGAGATGGCCGAGCAGCGCCTGGCCGATGCCGTTGCGGCGGAACGCGGGGCGAACGAACAGGTCCTCGAGATAGATGCCGGGCTTTCCGGCGAAGGTGGAGAAATTGACGAACCAGACCGCAAAGCCCGCGACCTCGCCGTTCCACTCGGCGATGTCGCAGAACAGCGTGGGATGCGCGCAGAACAGCGCCGCGGCGATGTCCGCCTCGCTGGCTGAAACCTCGTGCGAGAGCTTCTCGTAGTCGGCGAGCTCCCGGATCAGCGCGAACACGCTTCCGATGTCGTCAGGCCGGGCGCTGCGGATCGACAGTGGCATGCGTCAGACCGCGACCTCGGCCTTGATATGCGGATGCGGATCGTAGCCGGCGAGCGCGAAGTCCTCGTAGCGGAAGCCGAAGATGTCCTTGACGTCCGGATTGAGCGTCATGGTCGGCAGCGGACGGGGCGCGCGGGTGAGTTGCAGCCGCGCCTGCTCGATGTGGTTGGAATAGAGATGCACGTCGCCGAAGGAGTGCACGAATTCGCCGGGCTTCAATCCCGTCACCTGCGCCACCATCATCGTCAGCAGCGCGTAGGAGGCGATGTTGAAGGGCACGCCGAGGAACACGTCGGCCGAGCGCTGATAGAGCTGGCACGACAATTTGCCGTTCACGACGTAGAACTGGAACAGGCAATGACACGGCGGCAGCGCCATTTTGTCGACGTCGGCTGGATTCCAGGCGGTCACGATCAGCCGGCGCGAATCCGGATTGCGCCTGATCATGTCGATCACGCCTCCGATCTGGTCGATATGGCCGCCGTCCGGCGTCGGCCACGAGCGCCACTGATAGCCGTAGACGGGGCCGAGATCGCCATTGGCATCGGCCCACTCGTCCCAGATGGTGACGCCGTTGTCGTGAAGGTATTTGATGTTGGTGTCGCCCTTCAGGAACCACAGCAGCTCGTGCACGATCGCCTTCAGCGGCAGCCGCTTGGTGGTCACCAGCGGAAAGCCGGCCGCAAGGTTGAAGCGCATCTGATGGCCGAACACCGAGAGCGTGCCGGTGCCGGTGCGGTCATGCTTCTCCGCGCCGTCGGACAGGATGCGTTCGAGCAGGTCGTGATACTGGTGCATGGTGCGCGCTGGCGGCCTTTCGCAGAAGGCGGCGAATTTAACGGCAGGAATCGCCCGGCCCTAGCCTCGACTCGGCCCGGTCACCAATTATACCCCGAAAATTGTCGGCCGCCGCCGCAAATGACAAGGGCGGAACCGCGCGTTCCGCCCTGCCCCTTCCGCCTCGATGGTCGTCTCGCGCTAGCTCGCCGGCTTGAGCACCGCGGTCCACTTGATGATTTCCGCCTTCACCAGCGCCGCCAGCGCTTCCGGCGTGCCGTCCGCAGCACCGGGAATGACGCTATCGAACTCAAGCAGGCGCTTGCGGACGCCCTCGTCGTCGAGCGCCTGGGCAGCGGCGGCGTTGAGCTGGCCCGCGAGGTCAGCCTTCGCTTTCCACGAAAACCTCGTCGCGCTTGCGGCGCAGCGTCGGCAGCACCGCCAGCACCAGCAGCCCCGCGGCAATCGCGAGCAGCACGGCGGACAGCGGCCGCGTCAGGAACACCGACCAGTCGCCGCGCGAGATCAACAGCGCGCGGCGCAGGTTCTCCTCCATCAGCGGCCCCAGCACCATGCCGAGCAGCAGCGGCGCCGGCTCGAAATCATGCTTGATCAGCCAGTAGCCGACGAGGCCGAACGCGCCCGCCAGGACGACGTCGACCGGCGCGTTGTTGACGGAGTAGATCCCGATCGCGCAGAAGATCACGATCGACGGGAACATCAGCCGGTACGGCACGCGCAAGAGCCGCACCCAGATGCCGACCAGCGGCAGGTTGATGATGATCAGCATGAGATTGCCGATCCACATCGAGGCGATCATGCCCCAGACCAGGTCGGGCTGCTTCTGCATCACCTGCGGGCCCGGCACGATGCCGTGGATGGTCATCGCGCCGACCATCAGCGCCATGACCGCATTCGGCGGAATGCCGAGCGTCAGCAGTGGAATGAAGGAGGTCTGGGCCGCCGCATTGTTGGCGCTCTCCGGCGCCGCGACGCCCTCGATCGCACCGCGACCGAACCGCGACGGATCTCGCGCGAGCTTCTTCTCCAGCGTATAGGCCGCGAACGAGGCGATCACCGCACCGCCGCCCGGCAGGATGCCGAGGATCGAGCCGAGCACCGTGCCGCGCAGGATCGCCGGCGTGGAGTCTTTCAGATCCTTCCGGGTCGGCATCAGGCCAGTGATCTTCTTCTGCACGAGGTCGCGGTCCATCTCCGCGCCGGCATCGAGATTGCGGATGATCTCGGCAAAGCCGAACACGCCCATCGCGACGGTGGCAAAGCCCAGGCCGTCGGCGAGCTCGGGAATATTGAAGGCCATGCGCGAGACGCCGGTCTCGATGTCCGAGCCGACCATCGACAGCAGCAGTCCGAGCACGATCATCGCGATCGCCTTCAGCACCGAGCCCTTCGCCAGCACGACTGCGAAGATCAGGCCCAGCACCATCAGCGAGAAATACTCGGCTGGGCCGAACGCCAGCGCGAGCCTGGTCAACGGCGCGCCGAGGATCGCAATCAGCACGGTGGCAACGCAGCCGGCAAAGAATGAGCCGATCGCGGCGATCGCCAGCGCCGGACCGGCACGGCCCTGCTTCGCCATCTGGAAGCCGTCGAGCGCGGTTACCACCGACGTCGCCTCGCCAGGAATGTTGACCAGGATCGACGTCGTCGAGCCGCCATACTGGGCGCCGTAGTAGATGCCGGCCAGCATGATCAGCGCGCCGACCGGCGGCAGGCCGAAGGTGATCGGCAGCAACATCGCGACGGTGGCGATGGTCCCGATGCCCGGGAGAACGCCGACCAGCGTGCCGACCAGCGCGCCGATCAGGCACATCAGCAGATTGATCGGCGACAACGCGACGGCGAAACCGTGGGCGAGATTTGCAAACAGATCCATCACGCCCTCACTGCAAAAGGAAACGCGGCAACAGCGGCATCGGCAACCCCAGCACGTAGGGGAACAGCAGCGCGCAGCCGCCGGTCAGGCAGATGCCGACGATCAGGGCCTCGCGCCAGCGCGTCTCGGGGCTGCCGATCGCCGCGATCAGGAAGCTTGCAAGCCCCGTGACCAATAGTCCGAGCGGGCGAATGGAGACGGCGAAGGTCAGGATCGCGAGCGAGACGAACAGCGGTCCGCGCCAGTGATAGGTCGCAAGCTGCGCGCCTTCACTCACGACGCCGATCACGGCCACGGCAGCTCCGAGCCCCAGCAGCAGCAGACCGAACATCCGCGGCGCAGTTCCGGCACCGAACGAGAAGCCGCGCATGCCCTGCAGATCGCTGGAGGCCCACAGCGCGAACAGCGCGATCGCCATCAGCACGACGCCACCGAAATAGTCCTGCGGCGCGCGTGGACGTGCCATGAATGTGAACACCGCGACCGCGATCAGCGGATAGGTGTAGATGAGAGCCAGCAGAACATCGGAAGACAGCGATGTCTTGCCGCTTGCGGCATATTGCTGCGCCAGGCTCGGGATCGCCATTGACAAGGCCGACGCATGGGCCGCAATGACCTGCAGCGGACCGCGTCCGGATAGTGGCGCCACGAGACCAGCCAAGGCGATCAGCAGTTCGATGATCTGTGGCGCGAAGGCAAGGACCAGAATGATCGATGCGCCGGTCGCGCTGCGGGCGGCCGGCATGCCCGCCGTTTCGCCCGACAATTGGCCCGTGGTCTCGGCCATGCCTCGCCCTCCCCGATCGGCCTTGATGGCCGGCACTGTTTTCGTTCGGCGGCCCGGAGCAAACCGGTCGCGCTTCTATTTTGCCTAGCGACTTTCCCTAGAGAAGGCCAGCAAAACCAAGACAGCCGCCCGCGGCGAGCAGCCAGAGCGGATTGAGTCGCGTCATCGATGCAACGACTGCGGCAAGGACCGTCAGCGTGAACGCCCGCCACGTCTGGTCGGAAGCCTGACCGAGAATCCATGCGCTCGCCGCCATCAAGCCGATCGACAGCGGCACCAGCGTCGCCTGCAGAATGGCGGGCCAGCGCGCATCCCGCGCATTCGAGAGCCAGCGGCTGACAAAATAGGAGAGCACGGCGGTGGGACCGCACATCGCGATCGTCGCGACCGCCGCACCTGCCACGCCTGCGACCGAATAGCCGATCAGGGTGACGATCAGAACGTTGGGCCCGGGCGACAATTGCGAGAGTGCGAACACATCGGCGAACTGTTTGTCGGTCATCCAGTGCCGGACCTCGACTGCAACACGTTGCAGTTCGGGAATCGCCGCAACTGCGCCGCCAACCGCAAACAGCGAGATCAACGCAAAGGTCCAGAACAGTTGGAACAGCGGATTGTCGTCCCCGCTCATCGTGCCCACCGCGTCTTGGCATAGGTGACGGCAAGGCTGAGCGGCACGGCCACCAGCAGAACCTCCTGAAGCGGCAGCCGCACCAGCCCGATCGCCACGAACACGCCGGCCACGAGGACAACGCCCGCCAGGTCGCTCTTCTTGAGGAGCGGCGAGATCATGCGAAGCACCACCGACGCCAACAGGCCCACGGCCACGCAGGACACGCCAGCAAGCCCCCGTCGCCACGTGTCGGCTTGTCCAAAATGACCGTAGATGGCGCCGAGAGAGGTGATCAGCAGCATCGGGGGTCCGAGCAGGCCGACAAAGGCAGCGATTCCGCCCGCGACACCGCGCAACCGCGCGCCGAACACCACGGAGAAATTCACGATGTTGGGTCCAGGCAGGAAATGGCAGAGCGCGAAGGTCGCGTTGAACTCCTCCGCCGTCATCCAGCGATGTTCATCGACGATTGCACGCCTAGCGAACACCAGCACGCCACCGAAGCCCGACAGCGACATTTTCGCGAATGCGAAGAAGAGCGTGCGAAGGCTGGGCGGGTGTTTGGCGATGTCGGCCGCGGGAGGGGCAACCAGCGCAACTTCGGAAGGCATGCCGCACTGTAGGAGGACGAAAACCAGCCTGCCAAGGTCGAACCAGAGGGTTCCCGGCAGCCGCCCACATTTTTGTCGCGTGTCGCGGTGCTTCGGCCCTGTGCATCCGCTGACCGCCGGCCTATATAGGACCTGCCGGCTTGCCGGCTATGGAAATAAATCGCCGTCGAAATAAACCATTCGGACCCGGGGGCGGTACCCGGCGCCTCCACCAAAGCCCACCGACAGATGGGTTTTGGCGGGGGCGAAATAGGATCGACGAGGGCGTAAAGGGCGAGCTTTTTCCCGGTATTGTTCCGCCGTTATCGGGCTACTGCAATAGTTGCCAACGACAACTTTGCTCCGGTTGCTCAGGCTGCGTAACGCAGTTTGAAAGACCACCTTAAAGTCCTAACGGGTTAAGCTCCGTTAGGCGGGGTTCGGAGGCACCTGGCAACAGAAGCCTCCACTTTCAGCTGCCTCCACTTTCACCTGCCCCGCTTTAACCCGTCTCCGCTTCAGGGGCCGTACTGTCTGTCCCCAGTTTTTTGGCGCGGCTTCGGTTCATTCCTTCGTTGACCGGACTTCCGCCAGCTTCTACCCGTTCCCATATCTGGCGATCGACCGGCATGGCTGCTGACCTCAGCGCCGATGCCGGGTACGATGTGATTGACGCGAGTCGGGAATGCTGCTGCCCTGCCGGGCGCGGCGGCCCGAAGCGTCGGGCGCAGCCCCACACGACACAGGACCGATCATGGCGACGGATCATATTCGATACGATGTGCTGGCGCGCGACGCGTTGCGCGGGGTGCTGCGCCGGGTGCTGAGCGACGCTGCCGCCCATGGGCTCCCAGGCGAGCATCATTTCTTCATCACCTTCGTGTCCAAGGCCGAAGGCGTGAAGCTGTCGCCGCGGCTGCTGGCGCAATATCCGGAGGAGATGACAATCATCCTGCAACACCAGTTCTGGGATCTGGTGGTTTCGGAGGATCGGTTCGAAGTCGGCCTGTCGTTCGGCAGCATCCCTGAGCGCCTCGTGGTGCCGTTCCACGCGATCAAGAGCTTCTTCGATCCGTCCGTACAATTCGGACTGCAGTTCGAGCCGTCGGAGGCGATTGCCGAGACGCCGGCCGCGCCGAAACTGCCGGCCGCGCCGGCGCCGTCGGCCGTTGCCGGTCCGTTGCCTGCGACGCCGGCCGAAGCCGGCGACGACAAGCCGCTGCCGCCGGCCACGCCGGGAGAAGGCGCCGAAGTCGTGCGTCTGGACCGTTTCCGCAAGAAGTAGGCGCATTCGCCCCGCGCGGAACGACGGTCGGATCACTAGATTGAAGCATGCTCGAACCGGTCGACGCCGGTTCGCAACCAATCACGGGCATGCTTCATGGCACATTCAGCTAGTTCATCATCGCACGGATCGACGCGCACGGAGACCGACAGCTTCGGCCCGATCGAGGTCGCCGTCGACCGCTATTGGGGCGCGCAGACCGAGCGCAGCCGGCAGAATTTCCGCATCGGCCACGACCGCATGCCAATCGGCATCGTGCGCGCGCTCGCGCTCGTGAAGATGGCCGCGGCGCAGACCAACCGCGAGCTCGGACTGCTCGAGCCGCGCATGGCGGACGCCATCGTCCAAGCGGCGCAGGAGGTCATCGACGGCAAGCTCGACGACCACTTTCCGCTGGTCGTCTGGCAGACCGGCTCGGGCACCCAGAGCAACATGAACCTCAACGAGGTGATCGCCAACCGCGCCAGCGAACTGCTCGGGGGCGAACGCGGGACCAAGAAGCCCGTGCATCCGAACGATCACGTCAACATGAGCCAATCGTCCAACGACTCCTTCCCCACCGCGATGCACATCGCCGCGGCACGGGCGATCTCGGGCCATCTGGTGCCGGCGCTGTCGGAGCTGCTGGCGGCGTTGCGCGCCAAGCAGGACGCGTTCGCGGACATCGTCAAGATCGGCCGCACCCACACCCAGGACGCCACGCCGCTCACGCTCGGCCAGGAGTTCTCCGGCTACGCCGCACAGGTCGAGAGCGCGATCGCAAGAATCGAGACGGCGGCGCGAGAGCTCCTGCCGCTGGCCCAAGGCGGCACCGCCGTGGGCACCGGCCTGAACGCGGATCCGAAATTCGCGAAGCTGTTCGCCAAGCATGTTGCCGACATCACCGGCTGGCCCTTCACCAGCGCCGCCAACAAATTCGAAGCGCTCGCGTCCAACGACGCCTATGTGTACGTACATGGCGCGCTCAACGCGGCGGCCACCGGCCTGTTCAAGATCGCGAACGACATCCGCTTTCTCGGATCGGGCCCCCGCTCGGGATTGGGGGAATTGATCCTGCCGGAGAACGAGCCCGGCTCCTCGATCATGCCGGGCAAGGTGAACCCGACGCAGTGCGAAGCACTCACGATGGTGTGCTGCCAGGTGTTCGGCAATCACACGGCGATCACCATGGCCGGCAGCCAGGGGCATTTCGAACTGAACGTCTACAAGCCATTGCTCGCACATTGCATGATGCAGTCCGTACAATTACTAGGTGATTCAGCGCGTTCATTCAGCGAACATTGCGTGACGGGAATTCGCGCCGACGAGAATCGGATTCGAGAGCTGATGCAGCGCTCGCTGATGCTGGTGACGGCGCTTGCGCCGAAGATCGGCTACGACAATGCGGCCAAGGTCGCCAAATCAGCGCATCAGCACGGCACGACGCTGAAAGAGGAAGCTTTAAGGCTCGGCTTCGTGTCTGAGGACGAATTCGACCGCCTCGTGCAGCCCGAGAAGATGACGCGGCCCGGACGACCCTGACGGTAGCCCCGTAGTACTACGGGGGGTGATGCAATTCTCGCCGTTAACCCCTAAAGGATACTCTCGACTACAAGTTCTGCTGCGTTTGGTGAGTAAACAAATCCCGCTCGCAACGACGCGACTGGCCCTCGAACTATCAGGGAGCGATGACGTGATTGTCTGGAGAACGCCTGGGCTCATCCGCGCAATGCGTATGCTCTCGTCACGACGTTCGATGGCTTAGATGATTGGAGCAAGCATGGGTGATGTCATCAACTTGAAACGTTTCAGAAAGCGCGTGGAGCGCGATGAAGCAGCGAAGGTCGCCGAAAGCAACCGCGCTCGCTTCGGCAGGACGAAGTCCGAACGCGCAAATGACGCGCAACGCGACAAGCGCGCGAACGAATTACTCGATCAACATCGTATCAATGGCGAGGACGCGTGATGAAGTCGCCCGTCGTAAAACGTTCAATCGTGGTTGCTGGCCACAAGACCAGCGTCAGCCTCGAAGAGGCCTTCTGGAACGGCATGAAGGAGATTTCGGGTCTCCGTAACATGACCCTGTCCGAGCTGGTCGGAGAGATCGACAACAATCGCCAGCAGGGCAACCTGTCCTCGGCGATCCGGCTGTTCGTGCTCGACCACTTCAAGAGCCGCGCCGCAGCTTCTTCCGGCCTCGAGCCGAAGGCGGCGGTGGACGCCCGGCACACGGCAGCCGCCGCGGCTCCTTGAGGCAGATCAGACGGCGGTCCGCCCGGCCTGTTTAAAATCGCTCTAAGATGCAGCGGCATTTAACATGCCGCGCTTGACCTCTTGGCACGCGATTGAAAATACAGGCTATGAGCGAAATCTGCGATACAAGGCCGCCTCAGCCGCTCGGTCTTGCCCGGCGAGGCTATACCGGAACAATCCAGCATCTGGCTGCGGGCGGCGCGAGCTCGTCCCTGCCGGACGTCGAATTGGAGAGCCGGCTGATCGAACTGGGCTTCGTCGAGGGCGCCCGGGTCGAAATTCTGCATGAGGGGATCGTCGGGCGCGATCCGATCGCCGTGCGTGTCGACAACATCACCGTCGCGGTCCGCCGGCGCGAGGCCATGGCCGTCATCGTGGCATAGGCCGCGCGGAAAGCGTCGTCATGGAAAGCCCTCTGCTGCATCTGGCCCTGGTGGGTACGCCCAACAGCGGCAAGACCTCGCTGTTCAACGCGCTGACGGGAAGCCGCCAGAAGGTCGCGAACTATCCTGGGGTCACGGTCGAGCGCAAAGAGGGCGCATTCGTCACCCCGCAGGGCCGCCAGGTCTCGCTGGTCGACCTGCCCGGCACCTATTCCTTGCGCGGTCGCAGCCCTGACGAGGAAATCACCAGGGATTTCGTGCTGGGACGTGCCACCGGCGAGGTCCTGCCCGATCTGGTGTTGTGCGTCGCCGACTCCACCAACCTCAGGTTGACGATCCGGCTGCTGCTCGAGCTCAAGAGCACCGGCCGGCCGCTGGCGCTCGTGCTCAACATGTTCGACATCGCCAAGCGGCGCGGCGTCACGGTCGACGTCCCCGCCCTGTCGCTAGCGCTGGGCGTGCCGGTGGTGACGTCGATCGCCGTGCGGAAGGGCGGCACCGACGACCTGCTGCGGCTGACCGACGAGCTCCTCGCCCGGGCGGCCGCGGCCACCGGAGAGCGCGCCAACACCTGGCGTCCTCTCACGGTCCCGGAGCTGCGCGCCACCCAGCGCGAGGCCGACCGTATCATCGCGGAGACGGTCAGCTTGCCCGAGCGGCCCGATACCTGGACTGCCCGGATCGATGCCATCGCGCTGCATCCGGTCGGCGGTCTGCTGATCCTGCTGGCGATCCTGTTCGTGATGTTTCAGGGGGTGTTCGCCTGGGCCCAGCCGCTGATGCAGGTGTTGTCGGCGGCCTTCGATGCGCTCGGCCAGCTCGTTCACGACGAGCTTCCCGAAGGCCTGCTGCAGAGCTTCCTGCAGAACGGCGTGATCTCCGGCGTCGGCAGCGTCATCGTGTTCCTGCCGCAGATCATCATCATCTTCCTGTTCATCCTGCTCTTGGAAGATTTCGGCTACATGGCGCGCGCCGCATTCCTGATGGACCGCATCATGGGCGGCGCCGGGCTGCATGGCCGCGCCTTCATCCCGCTGCTCTCGAGCTTTGCCTGCGCCATTCCCGGCATCATGGCGACGCGCGTGATCGATAACCGCCGCGACCGGCTCACCACGATCCTGATCGCGCCGCTGATGACCTGCTCGGCGCGGATCCCGGTCTATACGCTGATCATCTCGGCCTTCATCCCGCCGACCAAGGTGTGGGGCCTGGTCAACCTGCAGGGCCTGGTGATGTTCGGGCTCTACGCCGCCGGGATCATCAGCGCGCTGCTGGTGTCGTTCCTGGTGAAGTTCTTCCTGATGCGCGACTACCAGCCGGCGCCGTTCATGCTGGAGCTGCCGGACTACAAGATGCCGCGGTTGCGCAGCATCGCGATCGGCGTCTACACCCGCGCCAAGATGTTCTTGCAGCGCGCCGGCACCACGATCTTCGCGATGATGGTGCTGATCTGGTTCCTGGCGTCGTTCCCGCAGCCGCCGGAGGGCGCGACCGAGCCCGCGATCAATTACAGCCTCGCGGCGATGATCGGCCAGGCGATCGCCCCCCTGCTCTCGCCGGTCGGCTTCAACTGGCAGATCGCGGTGGCGCTGGTGCCCGGCATGGCCGCCCGCGAAGTCGCAGTCGCCGCGCTCGGCACCGTCTATGCGATCGAGGGCGGCAAGGAGGCCGCCGAGCAGATCGGACAGGTGCTGGCCAGCAAATGGAGCCTCGCCACGGCGCTGGCGCTGCTCGCCTGGTACATCTTCGCCCCGCAATGCGCCTCGACCCTCGCCGTCATCCGCCGAGAAACCGGCAGCTGGCGCTGGATGGCCGTCACCTTCTTCTACATGTTCGCGCTCGCCTATGCGGCCGCGTTCGCGACCTACCACATTGCGGTCGCGATGGGCGCGGGCTGAGCCCGCGCCCTCCGCGTCAGCGCGCGACGTCGACATGCAGCGCGAAGCCGCGCGCGTCCGGCGCGCCGAGCTCGGGACGAAGCTGCATCGACGGGATCAGATAGTCGCCGTGGTTCTGCCGCCGGTACGGGGTCGGCTGATCCGTGAACAGCGTCCGCATGCGCTCGCGCAGCCGCTCGGCGATCGCGGCAAAGCCGGCATCATCGAGCCGGTTGACCCGGTGCGCCACGAACGCCGGCAGCACGTCGAAGCCGGGATAGAACAGGATGCCGTGGTTGATCGGAAACAGGAGATCGTCGATCGGCCCGTTGATGCCGCGCGCCGAATAATGCTCCTCCCAGCCGCCGGTGGTCACGACCAGCATCGCGCGCTTGCCGGCAAACACACCCTCACCATAGCGGTTGCCCCAGCGCTTGTCGCTGTGCTCGCCGACGCCATAGGTGAAGCCATAGGAATACACCCGGTCGACCCAGCCCTTGAGGATCGCCGGCATCGTGAACCACCACAGCGGAAACTGCAGGACCACCGCGTCGGCCCAGAGCAGCTTGTCCTGCTCGGCCCTGACGTCCTCGGTCAAGGTGTGGGTCTTGAAGGCCTCGCCAGACGCGGTGGCGACGTTGAGAGGCCCGTCCGGCGGCAAGAGCGGGAAGTCGGCGCGGTCGGTGGCCGACTTCCAGCCCATCGCGTAGAGATCTGAGACCCGGATCTCGTGGCCCTGGGCCTTGAGCTCGGCGACGGCGACCTCGCGCAGGGCGCCGTTCAGCGAGCGGGGTTCGGGATGGGCGAAGACGAGCAGCACGTTCATGGCTTGGATCCTTTGCTGGAACAGCCGGAACATAGACGCGCGCCAACTTATCCACTATATGGCATATATCGATAATATTATGCTGTTTTATGGATAAATCAGACATCAGCCTCATCAACATGCGCAGCTTCGTCCGGGTCGCCGAGCGCGGCAACCTGTCGGCCGTGGCGCGCGAGCTCGGGCTGGGCCAGTCCACCATCTCGCGTCACCTTCAGGAATTGGAGGATGCGATCGGCGTGCCGCTGCTCAGCCGCACCACCCGGCGCGTCACCCTGACCGACGAAGGCAGCCGCTACTACACGAACTGCGTCCAGATCCTGCGGCTTATCGAACAGGCCGGCGACGAGGCGCGCGGTGCGCGTGGCGCTGCCAGCGGCATCATCCGGATTTCCTGCACGGCGGCCTTCGGCATCCTGCATGTCGCGCGGCTGGTCTTCGCGTTTCAGGATCTCTATCCGGACATCGCGATCGATCTCAATTTGACCGACGAGCGCATCGACCTCGTGCGGGAGGGTGTCGACATCGCGCTGCGTCTCGCCCCGCTCACCGACAGTTCTCTGAAGCTGCGGTCGCTCGGCCACTCGCACCGGCTGCTGGTCGCTTCTCCCGACTACCTCGCGAGACGCGGCACGCCGCGCACGCCGCAGGAACTGATCGGGCATGACGGCATCCGCATGACCAACGTCGCGGACAGCGAGTCGCTGGTCGTCATGGGACCCGACGGAGAACGCCATGAGGTGCCGTTCAGAGGCTGCTTCCGCACCAATCACGGACTCGCGGTTCGAGAGGCCGTGCTGTCCGGGCGCGGAATCGGCGGGAGCCATGCGTGGCTGGTCGACGACCTCATCGCGGCTGGCAGGCTGACGGTCATCCTGCCCGACCACCGTTTGCCATCGACTCCCCTCAACATGCTGATCGTCCCGGAGCGCGCCGGCATCGCGCGCGTGCGGCTGCTGATCGACTATCTCGCCGAGGAGATCGTCCGCCTGCCCGGCATCCGGCCCGAGCCCTGAGCTACAGCCGCGGCATCGCGTCCGGCCGCACCTCGCGGGCCTGCGCCGCCAGCCGGATCGCGGCATTGGCCGCACCGAAGCCCTGATAGTTGCGCCGCTGCACGATCTCGAAGAAGAAGCGCTCCTCGAAGATATGGGTGTAGACTTGGAAGAACTCGGCGTCGCCGTCGCGGTCGTACAGGATCTCGTTGGCACGGAGCGCTGCGATCGTCTCGGGCGCAAGATCATACTTGGCTTCGAGATCGTCGTAGTAGTTATCGGGAATGTCGAGGAAGCCGGCGCCGCGGGCGCGCATCTCGGCCACGGCTGCAAAAATGTCGTCGCAGGAGAACGCGATGTGCTGGACGCCGGAACCGAAGAACTCGGAGATGAAACGCGAAGACAAGGTGCGCGTCGCCGAGGAGCCGTTGAGGATGAAGCGCAGGCTGCGATCGCCGTTGACGATCGCCTGGCTCTGCACGAGGCCTCGGGGGTCGGCGATCTCCATCTGCGGCAGCCGCGAGAAGTCGATGATCCCGGCATAGAACAGCAGCCAGGACAGCATCTCTTCATACGGCATCGACTGGGCGATGTGATCGACCGCGACGAGACGGTCGGTGCTCCTGTCGCTGGCGACAGCTTCGAAATCGACGTCCCAGTGCCGCCCGTGCGTATCCAGGAAGTACAACAGGCTGCCGCCGACGCCGTGGATCGCCGGAATTTCCAGTTCCCCCGGCCCGACCGGCTGCGTGAAGGTGCGCGTCTTCAAGGACTGCGCCCGCGCCATGGCACGAGCGGCGCTGTCGACGTCCAGCGCCAACGCGCAGACGCCTGCCCCATGCGTGACGTAATGCGAATGCGCAAAGCTGGCCGGCTCGCAGTTGATCACCAGCTCGATTGCGCCCTGGGACCAGCGCTGCACCGCCTTGCTGCGGTGACGCCCCGTCTTGCGGAAGCCAAGCTGCCCGAACAGTCTCGCCAGAGACTCCGCTTTGTCCTCGCTGACCGCGAATTCCACGAAGCCGATGCCGTGGCTCTTGACCCGAGGCTCGAAGCGCGGCTCCGGCTGGGCGGGCATCTTCCCGGCGAGGTCATCCTGCAACAGCAGCAGCGAGCGCATGCCGTCGAGCGCGGTGCGCGGCGCCGAGCCGGCGCGGAACTGATCGTTGAAGATCTCCAGCGACAGCGGCCCCGTATAGCCGGTCGCGGCCACCGCCTCCATGAACTCCCCGACCGGCAGATCGCCTTGCCCGGGAAAGCTGCGGAAATGCCGGCTCCAGGACAGCACATCCAGTTCGAGCTTCGGCGCATCGGCGAGTTGCACCAGGAAGATCTTGTCGGCGGGAATGGAGCGAATCGCGTTGGTCGGCAGCGCCGGTGCGAGCGCATGGAAACTGTCGAGGATGACGCCGATGGCTTTGTGATCGGCGCGGCGCACGATCTCCCAGGCATCGCGATAGTCATGCACGTGACGGCCCCAGGCCAGCGCCTCATAGCCGACGCGCAGACCCCGCTTCGCGGCGCGCTCGCCGAGCTCGTGGAAATCGGCGGCGGCGCGGTCGATGCCGCCGAGCGAGGCCGGCGACACGCTGCTGCAGATCAGCAGCAGATCCGTGCCCAGCTCCTGCATCAGGTCGAACTTGCGCTCGGCGCGGATGACGTTGCGCGCGCGCTGCGGCTCCGGCATGCCCTCGAAATCGCGGAACGGCTGATAGGCGCAGATCGCAAGTCCGAGGTCGCGGCACATCTGCCCGATCTCGCGCGGCCGCATCCCGAACGCGACCAGATCGTTCTCGAAGATCTCGACCGTATCGAAGCCGGCGGCAGCGATCGCCTTGAGCTTCTCGTCGAGCGCGCCAGAGATGGAGACGGTTGCGATCGAGCGCTGGTTCATGCCGCCGTCTCCTCCATCGCGCCGCCCAGGAACAGCTGGCCGATGCGCGGATCGGCCAGCACGCGATCGGCCTTGTCGATGATGCGGGTGCGGCCGAGCTCGAGCACGATGCCGTAGTCGGAGATCTCCAGCGCCGAGCGCGCATTCTGCTCGATCAGGAGCACCGAGACGCCGCGGTCGCGCAATTGTTTCAGCATGTCGAAGGTCTGATGCACCATCAAGGGCGACAGGCCGATGGAGGGCTCGTCGATCAGCACCAGCTGCGGCTCGAGAAGCAGCCCGCGCGCGATCTCGAGCTGCTTCTGCTCGCCGCCCGACAGGGTCGAGGCCTGACGATCCGCCTTCTTGCGCAGCACCGGAAAGACGTCGAGCGCCGCCTCGACGCGGGCGGTCAGATCGAGATCGCGCGAAGCGGCGACGCCGCCAAGCTCGATGTTGTGACGCACCGACAGCTCGCCGAAGATGTTGCGGCCCTGCGGGATGTAGCAGATGCCGGCGCCGAGCAGCGCGCGCTGGCTCAAGCCGGTGACGTCGCGGCCCTTGAAGACCACCTTGCCTTCGCGCAGCTTGAGCAGGCCGAAGATCGCCTTGAACACGGTCGACTTGCCGGCGCCGTTCGGACCGATGACGGTGGTGATCGAGCCCGCCGGCACCGAGAAGGTCGTGCCGTTGAGGATCGTCATCTTGCCGTAGCCGCCGACGAGGTTCTGGACATCGAGAATGGGATCGCTCATCGCCGGCTCCCTCAGTGTCCGAGATAGGCTTCGATCACGGCCGGGTTGGCCCTGATCTCGTCGGGTTTGCCGATCGCAAGCACCTTGCCTTCCGCCATCACCATCACGCGCGAGCACAGCGACATCACAAACTCCATGTTGTGCTCGATCACGACGAAGGTGGCGCGGCGCTCGCGATTGATCGCGATCAGCCGCTCCTTGAGGTCGCCCAGCATGGTCGGGTTGACGCCGCCTGCAGGCTCGTCGAGCAGCACCAGCCGCGGGCCGCCCATGAAGGCCATCGCGGCATCGAGCAGCTTCTGCTGACCATAGGACAAGCCACCGGCCGGCTCGTTGGCGAGGTGCTCCAGCTTGAAGAAGCCGATCATCTGATCGGCGGTCGTGGTCAGGCCGGCATCCGACGGACCGAACAGGCGCGACAGCATGCTGCCGCGATGCTCCTGTCCCGCAAGGATCAGATTGTCGCGCACCGACAGTTTCGGGAACACCTGCAGCAACTGAAACGTGCGGCTGACGCCGAGCCGGTTCAGCTCCGCCGGACGCTGTCCAGTGACGAGCTTGCCGTCGACCCTGACCTCGCCGGCACTCGGCACCAGCTGGCCGAGGATACAGTTGAACAGGGTCGACTTGCCGCAGCCGTTGGGGCCGATCAGGCCGAGGATCTCGCCCTCGTGCACGTCGAAGCTGACGCCGTTGACGGCGGTGATGCCGCCGAAGCTCTTCTTGACGTCGCGTACGTCGAGGACTGCGGTCATCGCGCGGCCTCCAGCTTGGATTGGGCCGCGGCCCGCAGCGCGGAGGCAGCCTGGGTTCGCCGTGAGCTGAGATAGCGATCGATAATGCCAAGGATGCCGGTGGGCGAGTAGATCAGCAGCAGGATGACCGCCACGGCATAGAGCATCAAATAGTAGCCCTCGGCGAAGCGCAGCCACTCCGGCAGCAGCACCGCGATCATGGCGCCCAGGAACGGCCCGAGCATGAAGCCAGCGCCGCCGACGATCACCATCATCAGGAGGTCGAGCGAAAGCTGCAGGTTGAACGGCACCGGGTCGACATATTGCGTCAGCGGCGCATAGAGCACGCCGGCGATGCCGCCGAGCACGGAGCCGATTGCGAACGCCATCAGCGTGTAGCGCCTGGTGTCGATGCCGAGCGACTGCGCCCGGATCGGGTTCTCGCGCAGCGCCATGAAGGCGCGGCCCCAGGGCGAGCGGATCAGCCACCACATCGCCAGCGTCACCAGACCGAGCGAGCCGAGGCAGAGGTAATAGAACGGCAATGGCTTGCGGGTCGGAAAGCCGAAGATTTCCGGGCGCGGAATGTTGCTGATGCCGTAGATGCCGTTGGTGAGCCAGCTCTCGTTGCGAAACACCAGGAACGCCAAGGTCGAGAAGGCGAGCGTGACAAAGGCGAGATAGTGGTGCTGCACGCGCAGCGCCGGATAGCCCAAGAGCCAGCCGACGGCGAAGCAGATCACGATGACGAGCCCTAGCGCGGCGATCAGTGGCCAGCCATGCGTAGTCAGGATCGCGGCCCCGTAGGCGCCGATGCCGACGAACGCGCCCTGGGCCAGCGACACCTGTCCGGCATAACCGAGCGTGAGGTTGAGCCCCATGGCCGCAATGGTCATGACCGCCCACTGGCTCAGAATATACAGGCCGTAGCGGTTGAAGTTCATCGGGATGATGATCAGACCCGCGATGATGACGAGACCGAGCGCGACGAGAAGCAGTTTGCTGTGCTTGCTCATACCGTACGCTCCTCGGCGCGTCCGAGCAGGCCCTGCGGCCGGAACAGGATGACAAGGATCAGCAGCACCATCGGAACGGCGGCGCGATACTGAGTGGAGACGTAGGCGGCGGCGAGGTTGTCGACGACGCCGATCAGGAGACCGCCGGCAATGGCGCCGCGCACCTGGTTGAAGCCGCCGACAATGGCGGCGATAAACGCGGCCTGCCCGAGCACCTCACCGCTGGAAAACTTCGCGAGATAGATCGGCGTGATCAGCAGCGAGGCCAGCGCCACCAGCACGGCGTTGATCAGGAAGGTCAGGAGGATCATACGCTCGACAGGCACGCCGATGATGCGCGCCACCGTCGGGTTCTGCGCCGCCGCCTGCATCTGGTGACCGAGCGACGTACGGTTCAAGAGTGTGGTCAGGCCGACGACGGCCAGGATCGCGACGGCGAGCACACCGAGGCTCTGCAGCGAAATCGCACGTCCGAGGATCGAGACATCGCCGACCGGCACGATCGAGGGGAAAGGCGAGGCCTCGGCGCTGAAGAACTGCTTCACCGCCTCCTTGATCCCGACCGCCAGCGCCATGGTGGCGATCGCCAGCGGCAGCACGCCATGCCGCAGCATCGGATCGACCAGCAGCATCTTGAAGGCGAGACCGAGCAGCAGTGCCGACAACAGGATGCCGACGAGAACCGCGAGCCAGAACGGCGCGCCGAGATGCATCACCGCGAGCATCAGGAAGGCCGGCAGCATCACGAACTCGCCCTGGGCGAAGTTGATGGTCTGCGAGGTCTGCCACAGCAAGGTGAAGCCGACGGCAACGAGCGCGTAGATGGCGCCGGTGGCGAGACCCGCCACGATCAGGTCGAGCAGATTGGACATCGTTTCCCCCTAAGCCTTTGGGTGACGGCGGCACTAGCATCCCCTCCGGCGCCGCCGGTCGACCGTTGTCCTCAGTTGAGCTTCGGCAGCACCTGCTTCACGACCTGCTTGCCTTCGACCACCTCGACCAGGAAGCCCTGGCGATCGATGTCGCCGTTCTGGTCGAACGTGACATCCATCAGGATATTCGGCTCGGTCGAGGTCTTGATGGTCAGGCCGTGCAGCGTGTCGGCGAAGGCCTTGGAATCCACCTTGCCCATCTTCTCGGTCGTGGCCTTGACCATGTAGATCGCGAGATAGCCCTTGAGGCCGTTGTGATCCGGCACGTAGTTGTACTTCTTCACGAAGCGGTCGCGGAACGCCTTGATGGCCTCGATCGGTGCGTCGGTGGTGAGACCGACATGGCCGCGGGCGCCGTTGGCGGCATCGCCGGCGAGCTCGATCACCTTCTGGCCGACCAGCGTGGTCTCGCCGATCAGCGGCGCGGTCACGCCCTGGCGCTTGATCTCCTTGAGGATGCGCGCGCTCTCTTCCTCGTTGACATAGATGAAGACCGCATCCGGCGCCGCCGCCTTGATCTTGCTGACGTCGGCGGCGAAGTCGGCCTGGCCGGCTTCGGTCGAGAGGTCGGCCGCGACCTTGATGCCGAGACGGTTGAACTCCTTGGTGATGACGTCGCGACCGCCGCGGCCGAAATCATTGTTGACCCAGACCACCGCGACCGACTTCGCCTTCAGCTCATCGTTGATGTACTTCGCGACCTTCGGCATCGACGATTGCTGGCCGAACGAGGTGCGGAACAGGAACTTGTTGCCGGCCTGCGTGAGCTCGGCCGCTTCGCCGCCCATGATCTGGGTGATGCCGGCCTCGGCCGCCAGCGGCGCCGTCACCTTCACCGAGCCGGAATAGCCGGGCCCGAGCAGCACGTAGGGCTCGCCATCGAGCGCCTTCTGCACCTGCGCACGCGCAACGCCGGGGTTCGACTGCGAGTCGGCATGGCTGACCTCGATCTTGCGGCCGAGGATGCCGCCCTTGGCGTTGATTTCCTCGACGGCGAGATCGATGCCGTTCTTCCAGTTGTTGCCGACGGTGGCGCCACCGCCTGAGAGCTCGGCGACATTGGCGATCTTGATGGGGGCGCCGGATTGCGCGAAGGCGGCTCCGGACAGCAGCACGGCTGAGCACAGGCCAGCCAGGGTGATCGATCTCACGTTGTTTCCTCCTCTGTTTCCAAACGCTTGTTTGCGTTTCTTGCTTGAACGACTAGTCCGGCGCGTATTGGCCGGTTTGGTCAGGCGGCGTCAACCGCCGGATATCTCTCCGCCATATGGTTGTCGAACGCCGCGCCCATCGCCTCGGTCGAGGGCACGAGCCCCGTGAACAGCTCGAACGCGTCCGCCGCCTGATAGATCGCGAGCTCGCGCCCGAGCAGGACGTGGGCGCCCCGGGCCTTGGCGGCTTTCAGGAGTGGCGTCCACAGCGGCGAATAGACGGCGTCCGCGACCCAGAGATCGACGCGCAGCAAGTGTTCCGGCACCGGCGTACCGCGGTTCGGCAGCATCCCGATCGGTGTGCCGTTGACGACGCCCACCACCCCCTGCAGCGCCTCTTCGACGCTATCGGCCACCGTGATGGATTTGCCGCCCGGAAGCAGGTTCGCCAGCTTCTCCGCACGCGCACGCTCGGTGTCGTAGATGTGCAAGCCTGCGACGTCGAGGTTCGCAAGCGCGAACGCAATCGCTTTACCAACCCCGCCGGCCCCAATCAGCGCCACGACGCCGCGACCGGTCCGGCTGACCAGCGGCGCCACTGCCCGCTCGAAGCCGGTGGTATCGGTATTGTGGCCGATCAGCCGGCCATCGCGCACGACGACGGTATTGACGGCGCCCATCGCCGCCGCCTTCGGCGCGAGTTCGTCGAGCAGCTCGACCACAGCTTCCTTGTAGGGATAGGTCACATTGACCCCGGCAAAGCCGAGCCGGCGCACGCCTTCAAGCAGCGTCGCCAGACCCGCGCGATCGGCACCGGCCACCTCGATCAGCTGGTAATGGCAGCGCATGCCGAGCGCCGCCGCGGCATATTCGTGCATCGCGGGAGACGCCGAATGCGCGATCGGCGCACCGATCAAGCCGGTCAGGAATTTGCGGGCTTTGAGCGCGGAAAGATCGGGCACGTTCGCTTTTGTCTCTTGCTGCTGTGACGTGCGAGCGTCGCACGCGCGGATTTCGATGCAGACGATAGCGCGTTCGCTCGCTAACACAATTACTCAAATATCGGCTGAACCTAACATCATGTTATTTTTTGCCGCCGCCGGATTTCGCCGGTTTGGCCACCTGACGTCGGCCGGGCTCCAGCGCGCGCATCTCCGCGCGCAGGCAGTCGATGAAGTGTTCGGCGTAGAGCGACAGCGGCGTGCCGCGCTTGACGGCGATGTAGGTGTCGAACCGCGTGGGCTCGGCAATCTTGATCAACTCGATGCCGGGATAGCCGCCATGCGCGACCGTGAACTGGTCGATCACCGCGATGCCGAGCCCGGCCTTCACCAGCGCGCAGACCGTGGTGCCGAAGCGCGCCTTGATCGAGATGTTGTAGCTGAGTTTGTTGCGCGCGAAGATCTCCGCCATGATCCGGCCGTAGGGGTCGTTGGGATCGATGCCGATCAGCGGATAGCGCGTCATCTCGGCAGCCGACACCTGCTTGCGGCCGGCGAGTTCGTGTCCCGGCGGCACGATGCAGAACAATTCGCCTAAGGCCAGCGGCAGGAATTCGAGCCCGGAATGATCGAGCCGGTAGCTCATCGCCACGCACTCGCCCTTGCCCAGCATCAGATAGTCGATCGCTTCCTCGATCTTGAGAATGTTGATGTCGATGCCGAGATCGGGATAGCGGCGGCGGACGCGCTCGATCGCGCGCGGCACCATCACCTGGGAGATGCTGGGCACCGAGCCGACGCGCAGTTCCGACAGCGCGCCGCGGCCGATGTTGGAGATGATGTAGCTGAGATCGTCGACCTTCTCGTAGACGCTGTTGATCTGCTCGAAGATGTTCTGCGCCTCGGGGGTCGGGAAATAGCGGCCGTTCTGGCGCTGGAAGAAACGGATGCCGAGCGAACGCTCGGTGTATTTCACCAGACGGCTGACGCCCGGTGCCGACACCTTCAGCAGGCGCGCAGCGCCGTTGATGGTGCCCGTCACCATGACCGCGCGGATGACCTCGACCTGTCGCAACGTCATCATCGGCGCGGTCCCCGCACGCCGTCAGCCGGCATCATGGGCTGCCCGGCGGCGTCAGCACGACCGGCGGACGCGGCACGGGCCTGGGGCGCGGCGGCAGCGCACCCGGCGCGGGCTTGATCTCGACCGGCGGCGGCAAGGGCGCGACCTGCGGCTGGCTCGATGCCACCGGTGCCGCCGGCTGAGGCGCGGGAGCGGAGAGCGGCTGGGTCAGCGGCGGCACGACGGCGCGGGGACCGCCGAGCTTGGCGCGCGGCTCACGCCGCGGATCACGCCCGGGCAGCGGCACGTCGGCCGCGCTCGGCGCGGCCGGGCCAGCCTCGGGTGCACCGGGCAGCGACGCGGTGGACGACGGATAGGCCGGCGGCACCTCGCCGCGCGCGATCGCATCCAGACGCCGCGTTTCGCGATCGATCGCACGCACCGCGAGCCACGACGACAGCGAGGTGACGTCGACCGCGCGCGTCAGCGCCTCGGACGTGCCGATCACGAACAGCTGGATCTCGGGACGGCTGTTGGCGTTGCCGACGGTGTTCGCGCTCAGGCTGGCGCGAATGTCGGCCTGGTCGGCAGGAATGTCGAAGCCACCGGACACGACGGCGCGGGCGCCCTGCGCTTCGAGCGTGGTGGCGCCGACACGCAGCCGGCCATCGCGGATGATGAAGGGGATCTGAGCAGACGCGACCGGCAACGTCCCCGATGTCAGCACCGGCTCGATCACCTGCCGCAACTTGCCGTCGTCGCTCACCTGGCCTGCGTCGGCCGCGCGCAACGCCGCATCGAACGCCCGCGGGTCGAGATTGGGGAGCGCCGCATTGTCGAGCGTCACCGTGCCATTGCCCGAGAGCGCGTTGACCAGTGCCTGCACGCTGCGCCCTTCGGCGGCGAGCGTCATCTGCGCCGAAACCTTGCCGGTCGGCATCTTCAGGCTGTGATAGCGCAGCGCGTTGCCGTCGATGCCGGCGAGCTCGACGCGGCCGTTCAGGACGAGACCATTCGCGTTGGAGCGCGCATCGACGGTCGCGGTGACGTCGCCGCCGCCGAGCTTGCCCTTGAGGTTCTCGATGCTCAGCGACTGACCGTCGCTCTTGATGGCGCCGCCCAGCGGACGCAGATCAGTGCCGTTCAGAATGGCGCCGCTGAGGGCCTGGAACGAGACCCGCCCGCGCCATCCCTTCAAGAGACCTGCGCCGAGAGGCTCGGCCTGCTCACGCCCGGCTGCGCCGACCAGCACCGAGAACACTTGCGGCACGTCGAGCGCGTCCAGCCCGAGCTCACCATCGATCTGCTTGTCCTCGTCGAGCACCAGGGCGAGCCGGCCGCGCAGCCGCGATCCACCGACCGTGCTGTCGATGTCGTCGAGCGTCACGCGATTGTTGGAAAGACCGAGACGGCCGAACAGGCGGATGTTCTGCGCCGCCGGATCCTGCGGCTTCAATCCGAACAACGGCGACAGATTGGCGCTGCGCAGGCGCAGATTGACGTTGGCCTTGGCGGTGTCCCCCCAGGGATCGACGGAGCCTTGCGCATCGCCATCGAGCCCGGCGCCGGACAGCTTCGCATTCACCCGTAGCGGCGTGCGCCAGCTGCCGGTCACGCTGGCGTCGAACTGGGCCGGACCGTTGCCGGCCGCCGCGACGCGATCGAGCCCGAGCAGCGCCAGCACGACATTGCCCTGCTCGGCCGCGACGCGGCTCTCGATCCCAAGCTCGGTTCGATCGATCGCGTCGACCTCGAAGCTGCGCAGCGCCGCCGCCGACGGTTTGGCCGTCAGCGTCGCCGAGCCCTTGAGTTGCGGCGCATCGAGATCAAGCACCGCCTTGGCCTGGCTGCGGTCGGCATTGGCAGGATCCTTGGCGAGATCGAGCGTGAGCTTCAACCGGGCAGCACCGGCAGGCGTGCCGAGTGCATCGAAGCGCGCGGCGATCTGCGGCGCGAACGGCTGCACCAGCGCCGTGATCTCCTTGAGCGAGCCGGCCATCGAGGTCACGACCAGCCGCCCGGTCGCGTCGGCGCGATCGAAACGGCCGGAGCCCTCGCTCGTCACGCCGCCGCTCTGGCCAAACTTGATCTGGTCGATGGCGATGGTCTTGGGATCGTAGGAAAAGCGCGCGGTGAGCGGACGCAGCTCCTGGCCGCTGAGCTTGGCGCGGCCGACGTCGAGCGCCACGGTGGCCTCGGCGGGCCACTCGCCGGTGACGCCGACCAGCGACCGGGTCACGGCCATCGCCGCGTCGAGGTCGAGCCGGTCGCCCTTCAGCACCGCTTCGAAACGCGAGCCCGGCCCGGCCGACCGGTTGACGAGAGCGACGCGTCCATCGACGGAGCCGCCGTCGATATCGGCCTTGAGGCTGTCGATCGCGATCCGCTCCGGCGCCACGTTGAGGTCGCCGCGCAGCCGCAGCGGACGCTGGGTGCGGTAGCTGCTGTCGCTGCGGCCCTGCAGCCAGGCCACCAGCGTATCGGGCTCCGACGATTCGAGATCGAGCGCGCCGGTGAAGCCCGATGTCACCGAGGTCGAGATGCCGATGGTCCGGAAGGTCAGCCGCGTCGAACCGGGCGCGCGCAGATCGACCTTCTCGAGGCTCCATGCCGACGGCTCATTGTGCAAGTCGGCGGTGAAGTTCTGCACCGGGCGGCCGGAGAGCATGATCTGCTCGGTCGCGAACTGCACGTTGGCCGGCATCGGCAAGGTCGGCAGTTGTGCAATCCAGTTGCGCAGCGCCGGCAGCACCAGCGCGGGCGCAATCGCCCGCCGGTCCTTGACGTCGTCACCGCCGGCCAGGAGCTTGTCGGCATCGAGCTGGCGTGCGGACAGTGAGGCTTTCAGCACGGGGGCGGCGCCGAAACGGACGTCGCCGCTGCCTGCGAATTTCAGCGAGCGATCCTCCTGGCCGAAGCTGACCTCGATCTGGTCGAGCTTGGCCGTCGCCTGGTCGCCGACGATCTTGGTGGCGATGCGCCAAGGCGTCGCGCCGGCCTGGTTCAGCGGACGTGTCTTGGCCTGTTGGGCCTGCTTTGCGGACGGCTCCTTCGCAGACTGGGCGGGCTTGTCGTTGTCGGCGCCCTGCTCTTTCGGGGGCGACGACAGCGTCAGCGCGCCCTCGAACTTCGGCGAGCGGTTGGGAAAGCTGATGAGGCCTTCGATGTCGGCCATCACGAGACGCTCGCCCGGGTCGATGTTGAGGTGGACGCGCAGGCCGTTGGAGTCCTTGTCCTGGCTCGACGACACCCGGAACGGGTAGCGGCCGCCGCGGATCGACACGGCGCCGTCGCCGCGCAGGGAGCCAGCCAGCGAACGCACGTCGCCGGAGAAGACGATGTCGGTCAGCTCCAGCGTCGAGCGGCTGGCTGCGTCGTGCAGGGCGACGCGGCCGGTGAGATTGAGCCGGTCGATCGCGAGCGCGGCCAGGTTGAAGCGGCCGGAGGCAGCCGGCAGGTCGACCAGGCCCTTGGCATCGAGGCCGAGATCGGCGGCCATGCCGCCGATGGTGAGCTCGTTCGCCCGCCATTCCCCGCGCATCAGATCGCCGAGGCTGAACTCGACGTCGAGCTTGTCGGCGCGCAGCTTGCCGAGATGGTTGGCGCCGCCGAACGTGACCTGGCGCAGCCTTAAGGTCGGCGTCGGTAACAGCCGTGCATCCAGCGCACCGGCGACCCGCACGGGCACACCGATGACCTGGCTCGCCTCGGCCTCGAACTGCGGCCGGAACTGGTTCCAGTCGACGAAGTACGGGCCGATCAGCGCAGCAAGGAGCGCAAGGATGAAGGCAATCGCCAAGCCGAGCAGGGTCGTCTGCACGGGGTCTCCCTCAAAGGACAACGCTCCGGTGTCCCAACCTTAAAACCAATGCGGCCGCGGCCCACTGGCATCGATACCGGAGCGCTGCATCATATAGGATTAAGTATGGCGAAGTCACAGCGCTGTCGGTCTTTCCGGGGGCGTTGCACAACTCCGTTAACGAAGATGGTTACCAGTGGGCCGGCAGCCGCTTGAGGCCGCGCAGCACGAAGGTCGGCCGCCATTCCGGGTTGTCCGGATCGTCCAGCTTCAGCTCCGGCAGCCGCCGCAGCAGGGTTCCGATCGCGATCTCGGCCTCGATCCGGGCAAGCTGCGCGCCCAGGCAATGATGGATGCCGCCGCCGAACGACAGCGGCTTCACGTTTGGCCTGGTGATATCGAGCTGTTCCGGATTGTCCGGATACACGGCGGGATCGCGGTTGGCCGAGCCGAGCAGGCACAGCACGCTCTCGCCCGCAGGAATCCGCCGGCCGCCGAGATCCTCGATATCCTCGAGCGCGACCCGCCCGGTGAGCTGCACCGAGGAATCGTAGCGCAGGAACTCCTCGATCGCGTTGGTGATGAGCGCCGGCCGCGCCTTCAAGAGCGCCAACTGGTCCGGATTGCGGTGCAGCGCCAGCAGGCCGTTGCCAATCAGGTTGACCGTGGTCTCGTGCCCCGCGCCGAACAGCAGGATGATGTTGGCGGTGAGCTCCTCATGGCTGAGCTTGGCACCGTCCTCCTCGGCCTGCAGCAGCTGCGTCGTCAGGTCGTCGCCGGGATGTTTCCGGCGCAGCTCGAACAGGTGCTGGAAATACGCCTTGGACAAGGCATTGCCGGCGTTGCCCTCGGCGATCTCGGCCTTGGACAGCGGCACCGGCTCGAGCAGCCGGCCGCCCTCGCGCGAGCTCTTGTAGAACGCCTCGCGATGCTCCTCGGGAATGCCGAGCATATCGCAGATCACGGTGACGGGCAGCTTGAACGCGAAGTCCTCGATCAGGTCCATCCGGCCCTGCGGGATCACCTGATCGAGCGTGCGGTCGACGATCTCCTGGATGCGCGGCCGCATGTCCTCGACCCGCCGCGCCGTGAACGCCTTCACGACCAGGCCGCGCAACCGGGTGTGGTCCGGCGGGTCCTGCTGCAGCATCCAATGCCGCATGCTCTGGAACACCGGCTCCTGCATGATGTCGGGACCGTAGCGCCGGATCGAACGCGCGACGAAGTCCTTGCCGAAGCGCTTGTCGCGCAGCACCAGGCTCGATTCCGCGTGCCGGCTGGCGAGGAACGCGCCGAACGGCGTCACATGCATCGGATCGTTGTCGCGCAGTTGCGCATAGAAGGGATAGGGGTCGCGGATGAACTCCGGCGACAGCGGATTGAACAGCGGCGCAGCCTTGGCGGCCTGGACATGCTCGTTCATGTGGTCCCTCCCTTGGATTGGCCGATTAGCTCACGGCCGCGCGGCGATGGCAAGTCGGCCGGATCACACATCACGCCGTGGCCCCTGCCGTCCTTAACCTGTGCAATTGGCCGGCGACGAGGCGGACCCTGCGGGGTGCCGCGATCCAGATCGCCGCCGCCGAGACGAAGGCGCCGAGGAAGGCGATCACGAAGCCCGGCGTGTAGCTCAGGGTGTAGTCATAGAGCACGCCGGTCACCCACGGCCCTGCTGCGCCGCCGCACAGCCCGATCAGCATCAGCGTTCCGAAGATGCTGCCGAAATGCGCGCCCTGGAATATTTCCAGCGCGACCGCGCCCATCACCGAGGTCAGGCCGTAACCAAGCGCGCCCTGCGTCGCCACCATGACGTAGATCAGCACGAGCGACGGCGCGGCCTTGAGCGCGATCAGCGCGGCGAAGCAGATCGCGAAGCCGAGACAGCCTAATCCCCACACCGCCTCACGCCCCAGGCGATCCGACAGATGGCCGAGCGCGATCTGGCCGGGAATCCCGAGCAGGCTGACGGCCCCGAGCGCCCACACCGCGACGCTCGAGCTGAAGCCGATCTCGAGCAGGTATTTCGTCTGGTGCACCTGCACCGCGTACCAGACGTAGAGCCCGAAGAAATAGCCGAGCGCGAGCCACCAGAACCGGCCCGTGCGCAGCGCGCGCGACAATGTCCAGTCGGTGCCGGCCCAGGCGGCATCGACGATGTTGGAGACCGGTTTGACCGCATTGGCGAGCGGCGCGACGTCGCCGTCGGGACGCAGGCCGATCTCCTCCGGCTTCTTGCGCAGCAGCAGATTGATCGGCGCCAGCACGACCAGCACGACGATGCCCATCGCGGTGCAGGCCGTGCGCCAGTTGGTCTGCGCGATCATGTGCTGCACCCACGGCAACAGCGTCATCGAGCCGACGCCGACGCCGGCGAAGGCGATGCCGATCGCCAGCCCGCGGCGGCGAATGAACCAGTTCGGCAGGAACAAGGACTGGCCGGAATAGCCAAGGCAGACGCTGCCGGCGCCGACCATCACGCCGATCGTGATGTAGAGATGCCAGGGCTGCGAGGTCAGCGGCGCGAGCAGGAGACCGCCGGCCATCAGCGCGACGCCGAGTTCCATTACGGCCCGCGGGCCGGTGCGATCCATCAGCCGTCCGATCAGCGGACTGACGATTCCGGAGGCAACGAAGCCGAACGAGAACGCGCCGGCGGTGACGCCGCGGTCCCAGCCGAATTCGGCGAGGATCGGCGGATAGAACAGCGAGAACGCCGTGCGTGCATTGACGCCGACGGCCATCGTCACGAAGGTCACGGCGACGATGACCCAGCCATAATAGAACGGCAGGCGCATTGTTGTTTCACTCCCTGGTGCATCCTTCGCATCATCTGCATGCGGAGGGGTCAAGGATTTTCTACGCCGCGCCATCCCGTGTCAGTTACCTCCGAGGTCATGTGTGCGGCGCACAGATTGGAGGCAGCTCCTCTCCGCCGTCATTGCGAGCGCAGCGGCGCAACGAAGCAATCCAGACTCGTGCCGCGGAGAGATTCTGGATTGCTTCGCTGCGCTCGCAATGACGATTGTGGCGATAGCTTGAATCCGTCGATCGAACGCGCATCTATAATTCCGCGGCATGACATGCCCGGGCTGTGCAACGTCCGTTCACCCTCAATCAGGAGGGCGCAGGGAAGGCCGGGCGCTGGCCGCGCCCGTGGCCCGCCTGCTCAAAAAAATGCAGGCGGCAGGTACCACAGGTTCAGCCGAGATCACCCGGCCCTCCCTGCGCGATGGTCTTCACGCTTATATGCAGGCTTCCTGGCGCTCGGCTTGTTGGCCGCCATGCGCGACAACGCGTTTCACGCGTTGCGCGGTGATACCAGCGTCGAGGTATCAGAACCCTGCAACTTCACGTCCGCAAGAGCATCGTTCGTCCGCACATCGAAAAGGACATGCTGCGAGTTCTCGCGGCCACCGCTCCCCGCCTCGCGTGTCGTGACGATCGCGCGCAACGCCCCTCCGCAAGTGAGGCGGGATGCGCGGAAGGATCGCGGTGATTTGCCCGACGACACAAGCGAAATCACCTGCGACATAGTAACCCGACGGGCAGGCAACGCTCCGCCATCGCTCGTGATTAGTAGAAGACGTCAGCCAATATCGAGATTTCGGGTTCAAGGCGAGCGGCCATCCCCCCGGAATGACGGCGGCTTGGACATTGCAGAACTAATGAGTTCAGCGGCTCACGCCGCTGCCCTCGCCTCGTCGACGCCATGGAACGCATAGACATCCATGCGCAGCACGCCGTAATTGGCGCTGTTGTGCAGGCGCTCGACGCGCCCGCCCTCGCCGGCCGCGCCCATCGCTGCGAACAGCGGCAGGAAGTGCTCGTCGGTCGGATGGTTGTCGCGCGCATGCGGAGCGAGACGGCGGTAGTCGACGAGATCGTCGACGCGGCCTTCGATCGCGGCGTTGTGCACCCAGTCGGCGAAGTCGACCACCCAGGACGGCGCGGGGTCGTCGATGTCGAGCCGGCGCTTGCGGAATTCGCCGAGATTGTGGGTGAAGCTGCCGCTGCCGATGATCAGCACGCCTTCCTCGCGCAAAGGCGCCAGCGCGCGGCCGAGTTCGAGATGATGCCTTGGACCGCGCTCGGTCTGGATCGAGAGTTGCAGCACCGGAATGTCGGCTTGCGGATACATCAGCAGCAGCGGCACCCAGGCGCCGTGATCGAGGCCGCGCGCGCGGTCGATGCCGACCGGCAGGCCGGCCGCCTGCAACCGCGCCGCCACGGCGTGCGCGAGATCGGGCGCGCCCGGCGCGGGATAGCGCAACTGATAGAGCTCACGCGGAAAGCCATAGAAATCGTGGATCGTCTCGTTGGCAGCGACCGCATTGACGGTGGGGATGTCGGTCTCCCAATGCGCCGAGATCACCAGGATCGCCTTCGGCCGCGGCAGGCTGTGGCCGAGACCGACGAGGAAGTCACGGGCCGCCGAGTCCGTGAGCGGCAGCATCGGCGAACCGTGCGACAGGAAGATGCTGGGCAGGGTCATGTCATGGCTCCTGGTTCAATTGGTATCTCAGGTGGCGCCCCAAACTACAACTGTCGTCCCGGGCAAGCCCGAGCGTCGCATCGCGACGTTCGGGCGCCGACCCGGACCCATACCGCGCGATGTCGCGGCTGGAACAGACTGGTCGTCTCACCTGCCCCAAATAGCGCCCTGCGGTTATGGATCCCCGCGTTCGCGGGGATGACATCGAGATTGGGGCGATGGGCAACCGCCCCTCACCATCAATGCGCGCTGCGGAGCTGGCCGCCGGCAAGGCTACTGCGAAGGCCGCCGAGGGCGTAGGCGCCGTCGCCGAGCAGGGCCTGGACCACCAGGGTCACCGCCCAGAACGCCGGATACTCCCAGCCGCCCTTCGGATTGTTGAAGAAGAACCCCGCGGAGCCATGGACGGTGAAGATGGCGCCGAGCAGGATCGGCACGGCGGCGAGCGCCACCCAGCGGGTGTAGACGCCGAGGATCAGCGCGATGCCGGCGAGGATCTCGGCCGTGATGACGAGGTAGGCGAGCTCGGGCGGCAGGCCGATGCTGCCGAAGAATTTTGCAGTGCCGGCCGGGCTGAACACGAACAGCTTGAGGCTGGCATGGGCCAGGAACAAGCCACCCAGCGTCAGGCGAAGCAGCAGGGCGGCGTAGGGTGCAGTGCGCGAATCGATCATCTCGGGCTCCCAATGGATAGTGCCGAGACATAGATCATTCCCTGGGAGACGATAATCTGGCCGCCAGGAAAGACAGCTCAAACCATTGAGGTGAGGTGGCAGGCGGTTCGTCGTGGACGTACCGCCTTACGCACCGACGCCACGGCGCCTCGAATGCCGACGCCCCGTTCGTCCACCGTTGCATGACGCCGACATGCCTCCGGAAACCGGGGGCACATGCCGCCGCTCCCGATCAGAACCGGTAGCTCGCGCCAACGCGGATCAGGTGGAGTTCGTTCTTGAAGTCGGCACGGTTGCCGTCGCGATTGAACAGCGTCACGTTGCCGTAGTCGGTGTAGACATATTCACCGCGTCCGACCCAGTTGCTGGTGAAGGCGTATTCGACACCGACGCCTGTCGTGAGGCCGGCCTTCACCTGATCCTCCCACACCACCTGCTCGCCGGCGTTGCGGCCCTTTTGGATATTGTTGGTCAAGTTGGCGATGCCGACACCGAGCGTGCCGAAGACCAGCAAGCGGTCGAACGCATAGCCGGCGCGCGCGCGGACCGAGCCGAACATGCCGTATTTGGCGTAGGACGAATCGTTGTCGAAGATGTCGTTGCTCTGCGACGCGGTGGACCGGCCGAGATCGACCTCGGCGCCGACCACGAAGCGATTGGCGAACTGATAATTGTAGCCGCCATAGAGGCCGAAGGCCACGCCATCAGCGCCCTCCTCGGCATGGCCGTGATTGTTGTTGCGATAGAAGTCGATGGTCCACAGCCCGTGCGCGCCCCCGGCGAATGCGCCGGCATAGAAGCCGGTCCAATTGTAGTACGGGGCATCGTAGACTGCTACGGGCCGCTGGACCCTGAAATCTCCTGCCTGCGCGACCGTGCCGGCAAGCAGGACGCCACAGGCGGCAACAGCAAGAGTGTACACTGCTTTCATCAACCCATCCTCACAAACTCAATACATGTGCAAGCGAGTGCATCCCCAGAAGGCGCTCGCGCGGGGCGGAAACTGAAAACGAAGTCGGGCACCAAGTTGACCCGCTTTGGGTCAGGAAGTGATCAAATGCGGCATTGTTCGGGACTGCACTGTGGCGCGGCAACTGATACCGGCGAGAACCCGAATTTGTTGCGACATCTTTTCACTTGCAGTGCGATGACGCGAAGGCAGCGCGACTGATTCGCGCCATCGTTATGACGGACGCCCACCCCCGCCCCCGTCCGCAAGAGTGACGATTCCCCGCACCTCACGAGTCTGCTAGCGAGACACCTCACACCCGGCGAGTGAGGCTGAATGCTGGACCGTCTGACTGGACTGGAAGTGATGTCGCGGATCGCCAGTTCTGGCAGCCTGTCGGCGGCCGCGCGTGCGCTTGGCATGTCGCCAACGATGGTCACGAAACATCTGGCAGCGCTGGAGGCGCGACTCGGCACGAAGCTGTTTCACCGCACCACGCGCCGGCTGACCATCACCGAGGCCGGTCGGCGATATCTCGATCTCGCCGAGCGGGTGCTCGGCGATTTCGAGGCGGCCGAGAGCGCGATCGCGGCCGACCGGGTCGAGCCGCGCGGCCTGTTGCGGCTCAATGTCCCGCTCGCCTTCGGCACGCGCCAGATCGCGCCGCTGCTTGCAAGCTTCGCCGCGCTCTATCCCGGCGTCAGCGTCGAGCTTGGCCTCAACGACCGGCTCGTCGACCTGATCGAGGAAGGCTGGGATCTCGCGATCCGCATCGGCACGCTCAAGGACTCCAGCCTGGTGGCGCGGCGGCTGGCGCCGTGCCGGATGATGGTCTGCGCGGCGCCGTCCTATCTCGCCGCCCACGGGACGCCGCGCACCACGGCCGATCTCGCCGGCCACAACTGCCTCGGCTATACGTTGGCGGCGTCCGGCCCGTCGCGCTGGCGCATGGGCGGCAAGGCGGCCATCGACGTCACCGTGAGCGGCAATCTGCGCGCCAACAATGGCGATGCGCTGCTCGCCGCCGCCCTGGCCGGGCAAGGCGTGATCTACCAGCCGACCTTCATCGTCGGCGACGAGATCCGCGCAGGACGGCTGGTGCCGCTGACGCTCGACGTGCCGCCATCGGACCTGCTGGCGGTGCATGCCGTCTACCTGCCGGATCGCACGCCATCGGCCAAGGTGCGCGCCTTCATCGACCACCTCGCCGCGGCGTTCGCGCCCGAGCCACCTTGGGATCGCGATCTTGCGTGAGCGGACGAACAGCTCGGCCGCGATGCACTCGGAGACATCGACATGAGCGAGCAACCACGCCACGACGGCAATCATCATTGGCCGATGCTCCGCTCCCTGCGAGGCTGGCGGATCAGCGCCCTGCCCGCCGATCTCGCCGCCGGGCTGACGCTGGCGGCGATCGCGATTCCCGAGCAGATGGCGACCGCCAAGCTCGGCGGCTTCACGCCCGAGACCGGCTTCTTCGCCTTCATGGCGGGATCCCTGGGGTTCGCGCTGTTCGGCGCCAACCGCTTCCTGTCCTGCGGCGCCGATTCCACGATCACGCCGATCTTCGCCGGCGGCCTGGCGCTGCTCGCGACCAGCGGCACGCCCGAATACGGCAGCCTGGCCGCGGCGCTGGCGCTGCTGGTCGGGGTCATGCTGGTGCTGGCCGGCGGCTTCAGGCTCGGCGGCATCGCCAACGTGCTGTCGGTGCCGGTCACCGTAGGCTTCCTGGCCGGCATTGCCGTGCACATCATCGTCTCGCAATTGCCGGGCGTGCTCGGCCTGCCGTCACCGAGCGGGCCAACGCTGGCGCGGATCGCCACCTTGGCGGGCGAACTCGGCAAGGCCAACGCGTACACGATGCTCATCGGCTTCGGCGTGCTCGCGACCATCACGGTCTGCGAGCGGATCAGCGCCCGCATACCCGGCGCGCTGATCGCGCTCGCGGCCTCGACCTTGTTCGTGGTGTCGGCCGGGCTGAAGGGGGGCGGCGTGCCCGTCATCGGCGAGATCGCCGGCACGGTGCCGATGCCGTCCGTGCCGCTGATCGGACCGGAACAATGGGCGAAGCTGATCCCGCTCGCCTTCCTGATCGCGGTCGTGGTGATGGTGCAGACGTCGGCGACGACGCGCTCGTTCCCTTCCGATCCCGATCGGTCGGCCGATGTCGACCGCGACTTCCTCGGCGCCGGTGCCGGCAGCCTGCTCGCCGGATTGTTCGGCGCGTTTCCGGTCAATGCCAGTCCGCCGCGCACCGGCATCGTGGTCGAGACCGGCGGCCGGTCCCACGTCGCGGGCCTGCTCGCCGCCGCGATCGTGCTGCTGCTCGTGCTGTTCGGAGCCCGGCTGCTTGCGAATGTGCCGGAAGCGGCGCTCGGCGGCGTGCTGCTGTTCGTCGCGCTACGCATCATCCGCGTCGCGCAGATCACAAGCGTCTATCGCGCGTCCAAGGGCGAGTTCCTGCTCATCCTGGCGACCGCGGTGGCGATCGTCGCGCTGCCGATCGAGCAGGGCGTCGCGCTCGGCATTGCGCTGTCGCTGCTGCACGGCATCTGGAGCACGACACGCGCCCACCTCATCGCCTTCGAGCGCGTGCCGGACACGACGATCTGGTGGCCGGCGCATCCGCAGATCAAGGGCGAGGAGCTGTCCGACATCGCCGTGGTCGGCTTCCAGGCACCGCTCAGCTTCCTCAATGCGGCGACATTCCGCGCCGACATGCGGCGCATGCTGCGCAGCCGCAAGCCGCGGCTGGTGGTGTTCGAGGCCAGCGCCATCGTCGAGATCGATTTCACCGCCGCGCAGACCCTGCGCGACGTGATCCACACCTGCAGCGAGACCGGCGTCGTGTTCGCGGTGGCGCGGCTGGAATCGCTGCGGGCCCAGGAGGCCTTCGAACGATTCGGCCTGTACGACGTGCTGCCGCGGGATCGCGTGTTCCACAGCGTCGATCACGCGCTGCAGAAGCTGCGGGCCGTTGCGTCGGATGTGCACGTTTGAGGGAAGGGTGTCCGAGAGCGCCGTGGTCAACGACGACCTCGGCGGCAGGTCGACGCTTGCGTTCCAAGCGGTGACCTCGTGATACAAACGGTTACACGTCGCGGCGACGGTCGACATACCCGCGCTAAACTCATCGGCGAGACATCCGCCTCACGATGCCCGGCCCGTCGGCCGCGGCAAAAGCAAGGGATCACCGATCATGCACAAGCTGCTTCCGCTGCTGTTGATAGTCATCTCCAGCACCGCCGCCCAGGCTCAGGACAGGAGCGCCATGCGCCAGGCCTGCGGCGACGATGTGCGTACGCTCTGTACTGGAATCATGCCGGGCGGCGGCCGCATCAAGCAATGCATGATCGAGAAGTTCGACAAGCTCTCCGACGGCTGCAGGACGGCGCTGAAGGACGCAAAGGCGCAGCAAGGCGGCAAATGATGCCGCCTGCGACGAAAGCCAGCAGGACGCGTCGCTGATCGTTCATGTTCCTTGCAGCGAATGTCTGCTAGAACACCGCACGACGGCGACCAAACTGCAGCGATGCGCCACATGATCAGCAGAGCTGCATCGCGCGATCGGTGTCATGGAGATCTCTGTGGTACCAGGAAGAGGTTTCGCGGCGTCGAGAAAATTGCGAAACCAAAACCTGTCCGACGACGTCTAAGGACTACACTGCTTCGAAACCAACGAGAGGACCGCACTGCAATGCGCAATCTGTTCACCTCCGCCCTGCTCGCCGCGACCGTCATGTTGGGCGCGTCGGCCGCGCAGGCCTTCACGCTGCCGGCTCAGCCGGCTGCTCCGGACAGCAATGTCGAGCGCGTCGCCGGCGGCTGCGGTCCCGGCTGGTTCCCGGACCGCTGGGGCCGTTGCCGGCCCGCCCCGCGCGTCTACCGCCCCTATGGCTACGGCGGCTTCGGCCCGCGCACCTGCTGGGTGCGGCCGACCCCGTGGGGACCGCGCCGCGTCTGCCGTTGATCTGAACGGAAACAAAATGCCGCCGCGTGTCAAACGCGGCGGCATTTTCTATTTGGCGAATCGTCACGCGATCCGACATCTCCCCGCAAGGAGGGAGATGTGAGCAGCGGCCCTGCACGCCGAACCAAAATCCGAAACTCAGCTCGGCTCGGATTGCCAGTCAGCGCGCCGGGATGATCTTGCCGGGATTGAAGATGTTCTGCGGATCGAGCGCCTGCTTCACCGCGCGCATCGCATCGAGCGCTTCCGGGCCGAGCTCGGACTCGAGATATTTCTGCTTGCCCTGGCCGATGCCATGCTCGCCGGTGCAGGTGCCGTCCATGGCCTGCGCGCGCTCGACGAGGCGATGCATGAACTCGTCGCCGCGCGCCATCTCATCGGCATCGTCGACATCGCACATCAAGGAGCAGTGGAAATTGCCGTCGCCGACATGGCCGACGATCGGCGAGGTCAGCTTGAGACGCGCAAGATCCTCCTCGGTCTCGGTGACGCAATCGGCGAGCCGCGAGATCGGCACGCAGACATCGGTCGCGACCACGCCGACGCCGGGCCGGATCGCCTTCACCGACCAATAGGCGTCGTGACGCGCCTGCCAGAGCTTGGTGCGGTCCTCGGGCTTGGTAGTCCAGGCGAAGTCGCCGCCGCCGCACTCGCGCGCGATCTCGGCGAAGTTCTTCGACTGCTCGGCGACCTCGGCCGCGCTGCCGTGGAATTCGAGCAGCAGCAGCGGCGTCTCCGGCAAGGTCAGCTTGGAATAGGCGTTGCACGCCCTGACCTGCGCGGCATTGAGCAGCTCGATGCGCGCCATCGGAATGCCGGTCTGGATCGCGAGGATCGTCGCCTGGCAGGCGCCGCGCACGGTCTCGAACGAGCACGACGCCGCGGCGATGGTCTCGGGAATGCCGCGCAGGCGGATGGTCATCTCGCAGATGATGCCGAGCGTGCCCTCGGCGCCGATGAACAGGTGCGTCAAATCGTAGCCGGCGGCGGACTTCTTGGCACGGGTGCCGGTCTTGATGATCTCGCCATCGCCGCGCACGACCTTCAGCGCCAGCACGTTCTCGCGGATGGTGCCGTAGCGCACGGCATTGGTGCCGGAGGCCCGCGTCGACGCCATGCCGCCGAGGGACGCGTCGGCGCCGGGATCGATCGGAAAGAACAGGCCCTGATCGCGAAGATATTCGTTCAAGGTCTTGCGGGTGATGCCGGGCTGGATCACGCAGTCGAGGTCCTCGGCATGCACCTCCAGCACCTTGTTCATGTCGCGCATGTCGATGCAGATGCCACCCGCCGGCGCATTGACCTGGCCCTCCAGCGAGGTGCCGGTGCCGAACGGAATGATCGGCACGCCCAATGGCGCGCAGATCCGGACGACGTCCTGGATGTCGGCCGTCTCCTGCGCCAGCACCACGCCATCCGGCGGCTGCGTCGGCAGCCAGGTCGTGGTATGGCCATGCTGCTCGCGCACGGCCTGCGAGGTGATAAGCCTGTTGCCGAAGCGGGCCGCGAGCGCGTCGAGCGCACTTTTCAGCGCCTCCGGCGCGGGCCGCTTCAAATCGTGATGGGGGATCGTCGTCGCCACTGCTTCCTCCGAAAGTTGGGCGGACCGTGACAAAGGACGATCAAGGGGTCAAGGGAGCAAACGGAAGAGCCGATGAGCGATAATGCAGTGCCCGCAGCGCAAGGCGCCGGACCGTTTCTGTCACAGGTCATGCAGATCGAGCCGCAATGGATCGACTACAACGGCCACCTCAACATGGCCTATTACAACGTGATGTTCGACCGCGCGATCGACCAGATCTGGGCCGAGCTCGGCATTGGACCTGCCTACATGACGGAGCGCCAGGGCTCGACCTTCACCGCCGAATGCCACGTGCGCTATTTGCGCGAGATTCATCTCGGCGATCCCGTTGTGGTCGCGGTCTGGCTGATCGCCGCCGACGAGAAGCGGCTGCACACGTTCGAGGAGCTGCGCCATGCCGAGGAAGGCTGGGTCTCCGCCACCTCGGAGAACATGTCGGTGCACATCGACATGACCAAGCGCAAGGTCGCGCCGTTTCCGCCGGACATCCAGGCCAACATCGCCCGCGTGCTGCAGGCGCATGCCACGCTGCCGCGGCCCGACGGGCTCGGCCGCGCCATCGGCATGCCGAAGAGATGACGGTGACCGGCCGCCGCTACGCCGGCAGGCCGGCGTCGGACAATCCCTCGAATACCCGGGCCGAATAGGCGTCCGGCAGCGGCGGCATGCCGCGCTGGACCTCGGCCAGGGTCAGGTCCGGATAGCCGGCACGCAGCGCCTGCAGACTGCGCAGGGCTTCCGGCCGCTCACCCGCCAGCACGTGGGACGGGCACATGGTCCGGTGCACCCACAGCGACGACGGGTGCTCGCGCAGGCCGCGCTGCTGCCAGCGCGCCGCCTCCGCGTAGGTCCCGGCGGCGAAATGCGCGCAGCCGATTCCAATGAGGGCGTTGAAGGCGAGCGGGTCCTGCGGCGCGAGATCCAGCGCAATCCGAAAGCGCTCGATCGCCGACGCGGCATCGCCGCGATAGACATCGAGCCAGCCGCTGCGGCTCCAGGCCCAGGCGGCACCGCCATCCAGCGCGAGCGCCCGGCCCACCACCTGCTCGGCCTCGGCGAGCTCATCCAGCAAGGTGAGCGCATTGCCGAGCACGCACAGCACGGTCGCATCCGCAAGCTCGGTCGGCACGCGCTGCGCCAGGGCGCGACCAAGCTGCCGATCCTGCCCGGGCGCGGTGCCGAAATGATAGACCGCGCGCTGGCCGTAGGCCCAGGCCGCGAGCGCCGTGGCCAGGGCATGACGGGGATCGCGGGCGATGGCCTGATGCAGCAGCTCGAGCGCACTGCGGTTGCCGTCGGCGTCGAGCGACAGCACGCCGGGCATGGCGCGCAGCGCGAGATCCTGCGCGGTCAGATCCTCATCCGGTTTGCGCAGCGCCCGATCGATCTCGGCGCGGCGCAGGCTTTGCAGCAGCGATGCCGCCACGCGGGCGGCCAACCGTTCGTGACTGTCGGCCTCCCACCGCAGCATGACCTCGCCGCGATGCGCCCATATCAGCCCGCCGCTGTCCTGGTCGATCAGCTGCAGCAGCAGCCGGGACGCGCCATCCCGACCGTGGAGCGACGCGTTCATGCGGTAGCGCGCCGCGCGCGGCTGGGTCGTCACGGCAAATCCGGCGCGGGTCAGCGCCAGCGTGAGCTCGGCCGCGAGGTCGTCCGCCAGCTCGCGCACGCTCGGATCGGTGGCGATCATGGCGAAGGCGATGGTCGGCCGGTCGCGTACCGGCGCAATGGTGGTGCGCGACGCGGCGAGCTGCGCCATCAAGACCGCCTGCCGCCTCAGGGTTTCCGACGGCGTCTCGCCGTGGCAGCGACGATAGCCGGCGGCGAAGCGGCCGTAATGCGGGAAGCCGCAGCGCAGAGCGACGTCCATCACCTTCTCGCCGGCGCGCCCCTGCAGAAACTCGACACGGGCGCGCGCGTAGCCGAGCTCCTGCCGGACCATTTGCGGCGACCGGCCGATCGACCTGACGAACTGGCGCTGCAAGGTCCGTCCGGAAACGCCGGCAATCTTCGCCAGATCGGCCAGCGTCCAGCGCCGCCCGAGGTCGTCATGCATCGCTTCGAGCGCGCGGCGTACGCTGCGTGGCAAAGGCTGCCGCGCCGCCAGGGGAACCTGATCTCCGTCCATCATGCGACGACGTCCAATTGCCTATGGGTCATCGGCGGCGCTCGAAAAGTTCACGATCCGGATGGCCGTGTCGCGATCTGGATAGCGCTGCCCGAGGCCTGCCGCGTACGTCTCCACACATCAGCGCGCGCAACAGCGCTGCATTCTCCGGAGGAGACCATCATGACCGCATCAGCTGCAATTCAGGCCGGCGTGACCGCAGAGCCGGATTTCACCGCGCTCAAGGCACGCCAGCACAGCGCGTGGTCGTCCGGCGACTACGCCATCGTCGGCAACACGCTGCAGATCGTCGGCGAGGAACTCTGCGAGGCGCTTGACATCCGCGCCGGCCAGAAGGTGCTCGACGTGGCCGCCGGCAACGGCAACGTCACATTGGCTGCGGCGCGGCGCTGGTGCAACGTCGTCTCGACCGACTACGTGCCTGCCCTGCTCGACCGCGGTCGCCAGCGTGCCGCCGCCGACGGCCTGTCCGTGCAGTTCCAGGAGGCCGATGCCGAGGCGCTTCCGTTCGGCGATGGCACGTTCGACGTGGTGGTCTCGACATTCGGCGTGATGTTCACGCCCCGGCAGGAGCGCGCCGCCGCCGAGCTCACCCGGGTATGCCGCAGCGGCGGCAAGATCGGCCTGGCCAATTGGACCCCCGACGGCTTCATCGGCCAGTTGTTCAAGACGCTCGGCAAATATCTGCCACCGCCCGCCGGCGCCAAATCGCCGGCGCTGTGGGGCACCGAGGCACGCATCCGAGAGATGTTCGCCGATGCCGCCGACATTCGCTGCCATCGGCGTCATTTCGCGATGCGCTACCGCTCGCCTGAGCATTTCGTCGACGTGTTCAAGACCTACTATGGTCCGGTGCTCAAGGCCTTCGCTGCGCTTGATGGCGACCGCCAGGCCGATCTCAAGCGCGACATGCTGGCGCTGATCGGGACGCTCAATCGCGCCGAGGACGGCACGATGGTGGTGCCGTCGGAGTATCTCGAAGTGGTCATCATCAAGCGCTGAGATCGTCAGCTCTGCACCACCCAGTCGGGCAAGCGGTCGAACCAGGGCTGCACCTGCTCGAGCTGGCGGGCGAGCTGCAACAGCCGTGTCTCGTCGCCGAGCCGGCCCGTGAACTGCACGCCGAGCGGCAGGCCGTCGGCGGTCCAGTGCAGCGGCACGCTCATCGCCGGCGTGCCCGTGAGATTGGCGAGCTGCGTGAACGGGACGTATTGCAGGCTGTCGCGGGCGATCTTGTCGATCATGCCGTCGAGCACGCCCGAGCGCGTCAACAGCCCGAGCAGGCCGATGCGGTCGAGCATGTCGAGCAGGGTCTGCTCGGCGGTCGAGGGATCGCCCTGGCCGTGCCGGATCGGCGGATGCGCGAGCGTCGGCGTCAGCAGCAGATCGTAGCGCAGATGGAAGCGGGCAAGCGCGCGCGCGAAGCCGTTCCATTTCAGCAGCTGCGCGGTCAGCGCGCCCGCCGAGATCGCGCCGCCCAGCGTCGACAGCACCCGCGTCAGCAGCTCGAACTCCTCGCGCTTCGCGCCCTTGCCGCGCGCATCGGCCACCAGCGCCGCGACCTGGCCGAAATAGATGTGCAGGAACGAGGTCGCGAGCGCGGCGCCGTCGATGTCGGGGGTGGCCTCCTCGACCTCGTGACCGAGGCCCTGCAGCAGCTTCACCGCGTTGTCGACCGCGAGCTTCGCTTCGGCATGCACCTCCGTCCCGATCGGCGACGCCGTCGTGTAGCCGATGCGCAGGCGGCCGGGATCGTGGGCAACCGCATTGGCGTAGACCACGCCGGGCTCGGCGGTGAGAAAAGGATCGCCCGGCTCACTGCCCGCGATGACGTCGAGCGCGAGCGCGGTGTCGCGCACGCTGCGCGAGAGCACGCCCTCACAGGAGGCCCCGAACCAGTACTCGCCGAAGCCCGGGCCCGACGAGACCAGGCCGCGCGACGGCTTCAGCCCGAACAGACCACAGCAGGCGGCGGGAATGCGGATCGAACCGCCGCCATCATTGCCGGCGGCCATCGGCACGACGCCCGAAGCGACGGCCGCGGCGGCGCCGCCGCTGGAGCCGCCCGGCGTGTGTGCGGGATTCCAGGGGTTGCTGACGCGGCCGAAGGCGCGGGAGTCGCTGACGCCCTTCAGCGCGAGCTCCGGCAGGTTGGTCTTGCCGAAGATCACGAGGCCGGCTTCGAGATACCGTCTGACGACCGAGGCATGCTCTCCGGCGACGAAACCGGACAGCGCCTTGCTGCCATAGGCCGTCGGAAGGCCCGCATAGTCCTGGGCGCAGTCCTTGATCAGGAACGGCACGCCCGTGAGCGGGCCGTTGGCAGGCTTGGCGAGCTGCGCACGGGCCTCGCGCTCCATCAGCCTGCAGACGGCGTTGGTCCTCGGCTGGGTCCGCTCGTGCTGCGCCAGTGCGAGCTGCAACAGCTCCGCCGCATTGGTCTCGCCGCCCTTCACCGCGGCGGCAAGCGCCGTCGCATCGCGCCGCACATAGTCCCGGACGTTCACATTGCCCTCCCCGTACTGCAATTCGCCGCCGTCATCGTAGCTGATTCTGGTTGCAACAGAGGCGCAGTTGCGCCGAACGCGGCATCAATCGGGCGCAACGGAGGCAATCGTGGCGGCACGATGGTCGACCCCGGTCGACCTGACGGCCGGATTGCGCAGCTTGGTCCCGAATCTAGTTAATTTGATTCAGATCATTCGTCGCGTCTCTTGTGCCGACCTAACCTTACGCATCGTTAGTTGCGTAGAGTTGACGAGAGAGCGATGGGACGCCTCGCAAGCCTGCTGAGCCGAGCGCACGGTCCGCATGAGGATGCGGCAGCCGTTCCTGTGACCACCGCCGACTACTTCATCCTGCTGTCGCGCGCGATGGAGAATCTGCCGGATTCCTCCCCCGAGCGCCGCGCCGAAGTCTACCAGTCGGCACGCCAGGCGCTGGTGACCCAGTTGCAGGCGATGGATCCGCCGGTCTCGCGCTCACGCATCAAGGCCGAGCAGCGCGCGCTCGACGATGCGGTTGATACGATCGAAACGCGCGCGCTGACGGCGCCGGACGGCAGTCCGGAACAAACGACGACGCTGGTCCCGGACGACCCGCTGCATCCCTCCTCCATTACTGCACACCCCGACATTCCGACCGCTTCCGTTTCAACAGCTCAAGATGACACCCAGGATCCCGCCATGGCTCAAAGTCAGTTTCATTCCAAGTTTGCCCCGCGCGCCGTCGAGGAGAAGCCGATGTCACGACTCGATGAAATCAACCGGGTGCTGCGCAAGCTGCAGAGCGACTCGTTCGGGGTCGAGGCCTGCGCGCTGATCTCGGAGGACGGGCTGATGATCGCGAGCGTGCTCGCGGCCGACATGGAGGAGACGCGGGTCGCCGGCATGACCGCGACCTTGCTGTCGCTCGGCGGCCGCGCCGCCATGGAGCTCGGCCGCAGCCATCTGCAGGAGGTCATCATCCGCGGCGAGTCCGGCTATGCCGTGCTGGTCAGCGCCGGCCGCGGCGCGCTGCTGCTCGCGCTCACCAACGAGAACAGCAAGCTCGGGCTCACCTTCTTCGACATGCGCGAAGCCGTCCGGTCGCTGCAGAAGGTGCTGTAGCGCACCGTCGTCCAATGAGCCGGCGCGCGGCGACGACGCGGCGTCGGCGGGAGTAGTTTCATGGCCAATACCGTCCTCTATGACGACGGCGTTCACAAGAACATCCTGCTGGAGGATTTCGGCGCCGGCGATCTCGCGGTGCAGGCGAACCAGCATCTCATCATCCACGACCGCGTCGGCATGCTGCTCGATCCTGGCGGCCACAAGGTCTATTCCAGGGTGCTCAGCGAGACCTTCAGCCAGCTCTCGGGCGGGCGGCTGAAATATCTGTTTCTGTCGCACCAGGACCCCGACATCGTCGCGGCGATCAACGGCTGGCTGATGACGACCGATGCCGACGCCTACATCTCCGAGCTATGGACCCGCTTCGTGCCGCATTTCGGCTTCGACCACATCGTCGCCCACCGGCTGAAGCCGATTCCCGACGAGGGCATGGTGTTCGACCTCGCAGGCAGCAGGCTCTACGCGCTGCCGGCGCACTTCCTGCACAGCGAGGGCAATTTCCAGCTCTACGATCCGATCTCGAAGATCCTCTACAGCGGCGACCTCGGCGCCTCGATCGGCGTCGACTACACCGTCGTGCGTGACTTCAAGGCGCATACGCGCTTCATGGAAGGCTTTCACCGGCGCTACATGGTCTCCAACCGCGTCATGAAGGCGTGGGCGCAGATGGTCAGCACGCTCGACATCGAGATCATCGCCCCGCAGCACGGCGCGCTGTTTCCGGATGCGACGATGTCGCGCCAGTTCATCGCGTGGTGCGCGGGGCTCGAATGCGGCATCGACCTGATCACGCCGAAATTCAAGGTGCCCGTGGGCTGACATGCTGGCGCCTTCCCCGAACTCCGTTCCGCCGTCGCCCGCAATGCGCGTCGATGCGTGCGCCGTGGCCGGCGAGGAGGCACCGGTCTGGCTCGCCGCGGCCTTCGCCGTCGCCGGCACCCTGATCGCCGTCATGTCCGCAGCGCTCTGGCAGCAAGGCACCGCCACGCCGCCGGTCGCGACGGCCGCGATGCCGGTGACGGCCGTGCCGCAGCGCGACGACCGCGTTGCCGACGCGGCTCCCAAGCGACGGGAGGCGCGGATCGTCGAACCGGCGCCGATCATCGCGCCGCCGACGCCGCCCGCAATCGCTCCCGTCGTGATCGCGCCACCAACTCCGCCGATCGCCCCGGCAGCGCCCCCGGAGCCCCAGGGCACGACGAAGCCCCCCGCCGAGTGCTTCGCCCCGCTGGCGGTCGGCTTCGAGCGCGGCAGCGCGCGACCGAACCCTGCCGACATGAAGCGGTCGCTGGCGATCCTGCAACGCGCGCTCGCGCGCCACGGTGAGGCGACCATCATCATCGAGGGCCATACCGACGCCAGCGGCACCGAGGATCTGAACGTGCTGCTGAGCTATTCGCGCGCCAAGGAGATCGCGGCCCAGTTGAAGCGCGAGGGGCTCTCCGCGCAGCGGATGTCGGTGCGCGCGGCCGGCGCCGGCGAGGCGCGCGGCGATGCCCAGGCGGTCGCGGGCGACCGCAAGGCCGTGCTGCGCATTGCGGGCGTCGACGATTGCAGTCAACTCACAGCGACGAAGCGACCATGACGATCTATGCCATCGTGAGCGGCCTCGGCGCCGCCATTCTGCTGCTCACCTCGGGCTATTTGTTCGGCGCCCGCCAGGGCGCGCTGTCCCGCGAGCTGTTGCGGCGGCAGGTGCAAATACAGGCGGCCAGCCTCGACCAGTTGCAAGAGCAGAGCAGCCACGACGCCATCGAGCGGGAGACCAGCCTGCGCAGCGCGATCGAGGATGTGCTGGCGCCGCTGGTCGAGCGTGAGCGTATCTCGCTGGATCTGGCGCAGCTCGCGAGCCGGCCCGGCCGGCGCCGCGAGCTGGTACCGCTGCTCGACCGCATCGCCGAAGTCGGCCGCTTCCAGACCGTGCTGCTCACCAACGAGGAAGGCCTGCCGCTTGCGGCCAATACGACTGCCCACCGCACCGAGCAGCTTGCGGCAGCGGCGACGCGGCTCGCGCTGGTGGCGGAGAAGATCGCCGACGAGACCCACATCGCGCCGTTGTCGGTGATGCTGCGCGACGCCTCCGAGGCGACGACGCTGTGCCGGATCTTCCGCGTGCAGGACCAGACGCTCACTCTGACCGCGCTCTCCAACGATGCGCGCCTCGCCTCCGTTGCGCTCGATCCCGCGCTCGCCAAGGTGCAGGTCGCGCTGACTGCGCCGGCCTGACACCTCCCCAGAACGCAAAGGGCGCAGCACCTCTTGCGAGGCACCGCGCCCTTCGCCGACCTCATTGTCAGGGATGAGGCCGACTACACGCGGCTGCGGCCGCGGGCGAGGCCCACGACGGCCGAAACCAGAAACAGCACGATGGCGATGAAGAAGATGATCTTGGCGATCTCGATCGACGCACCAGCGATGCCGCCGAAGCCGAGGATGCCGGCGATCAATGCGATAACCAGGAAGGTGACAACCCAGCCTAACATGACACGACCTCTGTCTCTCGATTGCGGTTCAAAGCGACGCGGAGCTTGCGCCGTTGCCAGGACAATCGTGGCTCGGAACAAAGGTTCCGGGCGCGCGGGCCGCTAAAAATTCGCGATTTGCCGGAACAAACGCCCATCGAAGCTGGAGCGGCGTCCGTCTGCCCCGATTTAGGGCTGTAAAACGCCCCCGCCGGCCCCATATAGCCGTCAATCCCTGCTATGAGGGCTCCTTCCTGCAGACCTCGTGATGCCGTCGTATGATGCCATCAGAGGGACGAGACTGATTCGCTGATGACCGAGCCCAACCGCGTGAGCCCTTTTCCTGCGCCCGACCACCAGCCCGTCGCCGGCGGCATCGCCGCGCGCGCCCGCGCCGCCGCGACCGGTGGGGCGCGCTATCTGGCGGGCCTCAATCCGGAGCAGCGCCAGGCGGTCGAGACGCTCGATGGCCCGGTGCTGGTGCTCGCCGGCGCAGGCACCGGCAAGACCCGGGTGCTGACCACGCGCATCGCGCATATCCTGAGCCAGGGGCGCGCACGGCCGAGTGAGATTTTGTCGGTGACCTTCACCAACAAGGCGGCGCGCGAGATGAAGACGCGGCTTGCCGAGATGCTGGGACAGGCGGTCGAGGGCATGCCGTGGCTCGGCACTTTCCACTCGATCTCCGGCCGCATCCTGCGCAGCCATGCCGAGCTGGTGCAGCTCAAGTCCAATTTCACCGTGCTCGACGTCGACGACCAGATCCGTCTGCTCAAGCAGTTGCTGCAGGCCGAGAACGTCGACGACAAGCGCTGGCCGGCGCGCATGCTGGCCGGGCTGATCGACGGCTGGAAGAACCGCGGCCTGGCGCCATCCCAGGTGCCCTCGGGCGAGGCCGCCGTGTTCGCCAATGGCAAGGGCGGCAAGCTCTATGCGAGCTATCAGGAACGGCTGAAGATCCTCAACGCCGCCGATTTCGGCGACCTGCTGCTGGAGAGCATCCGGCTGTTCCGCGAGAACCCGGACGTGCTGCGGCAGTACCAGAGCCGGTTCAAGTTCATCTTGGTCGACGAGTATCAGGACACCAACGTCGCGCAATATCTGTGGCTGCGGCTGCTGTCGCAGGCGCCGTCGTCCTCTGGTTCGTCATTGCCGGGCTCGACCCGGCAATCCATCGCGTCTTCGGAAGAAGATGGATCACCGGGTCACGACGCTGCGCGTCGGCCCGGTGATGACGAGACGGGTGTTGCTGCGCCCAGCCCCGCGTCTCCTCCCAAAAACATTTGCTGCGTCGGCGACGACGATCAGTCGATCTATGGCTGGCGCGGCGCCGAGGTCGACAACATCCTGCGCTTCGAGCACGACTTCCCCGGCGCCAAGGTCATTCGCCTGGAGCGCAACTACCGCTCCACGGGGCACATCCTCGCCGCCGCCTCGCACCTGATCACGCACAACGAAGGCCGGCTCGGCAAGACCTTGCACACCGAGGACGTCGAGGGCGAGAAGGTCACCGTCACTGGCGCCTGGGATTCCGAGGAGGAAGCGCGCGGCATCGGCGAGGAGATCGAGGAGCTGCAGCGCCGGGGCGAGCATCTCAACGATATCGCGATCCTGGTGCGCGCCTCCTACCAGATGCGCGAGTTCGAGGACCGCTTCGTCACGCTCGGCCTGCCCTATCGCGTCATCGGCGGCCCGCGCTTCTACGAGCGCGCCGAGATCCGCGATGCGCTGGCTTACTTGCGTGTCATCAACTCGCCGGCCGACGATCTCGCCTTCGAGCGCATCGTCAACGTGCCCAAGCGCGGGCTCGGCGACGCCACCGTGCAGATGCTGCACGACCACGCGCGCAAGCGCCGCATCCCGCTGTTCGAGGCGGCGCGCGCGGTGGTCGAGACCGACGAGCTGAAGCCGAAGGCACGCGGCTCGCTGCGCGGGCTGATCCTGCAGTTCGAGCGCTGGCGCGCCCAGCGCGAGGTCACGTCGCACACCGAGCTCGCCGAGATCGTGCTCGACGAGAGCGGCTACACCGAGATGTGGCAGAAGGACCGCTCGGCCGATGCGGCCGGGCGACTGGACAACCTCAAGGAGCTCGTCCGCTCGATGGAGGAGTTCGAGAACCTGCACGGTTTCCTCGAGCACATCTCGCTGGTGATGGACCGCGAGGGCGCCGCCGACGAGGAGGCGGTGTCGCTGATGACCTTGCACTCGGCAAAGGGGCTGGAATTCGACAACGTGTTCCTGCCGGGCTGGGAGGAAGGGCTGTTCCCGAGCCAGCGTACGCTCGACGAGCAGGGCCGCGCCGGGCTGGAAGAGGAGCGCCGCCTCGCCCATGTCGGCCTGACCCGCGCGCGGCGTCGGGCAAAAATCTATTTCGCCACCAACCGCCGCATCCACGGCACCTGGACCACCACGATCCCGTCGCGCTTTCTCGACGAGCTGCCCGCGGCGAGCGTCGAGATCACCGAATCGAAGGGGGGCTCGGGCTGGGGCGGTGCGGGCGGCTACGGCCCGTCGCGCTTCGACAACGTGGAATCGTTCGGATCGAGCTATTCCACGCCGGGCTGGCAGCGCGCGCAGGCACGTCGGCCGGGCGCAGCGCGCGGTTCGTCGGAGGGCGGCTTCAAGGAAGAACCATCGCCGTTCTCAGGCCGTGATCCGTTCGGCGGTAATTTCGGCCGTGGCAAGCGCGGACCGATGACCATCGAGGGCGAGCTGGTGGCGAAATCCACCGGCACGACGTCGGAATTCACGCTCGACGACCGCGTCTTCCATCAGAAGTTCGGCTATGGCCGCGTCGTCAAGATCGACGGCAACAAGCTGACCATCGCCTTCGACAAGGCCGGCGAGAAGCACGTCGTCGACAGCTTCGTCCAGCGGGCGTGATCTGGCGCGACGGCCGCGCCGCCGGGCGGCCGTTGCCGCGCGTCGCAATCGAGCTTCACACTTCGCCGTTGTTTGGCCTTGACCATGGCAGCGTGCATCGTATGAGATGCAATCATGGTCCGAGGATACATTCTGTTGAGTGTTGCGGTCGCGCTGTGTGTGCCCTCGCTGGCGGCGGCGCAGACGATGAGCTTTGGCGACTCCGCGGGGCTGATCGCGTCCAGTTGCGGCGCTGACATCACCGCCAATTGCCGCGGCGTCAACCTCGACTCCAACCGCCTCAAGGAATGCCTCTCGCGCAACCAGGACGTGGTCTCCGCGCAGTGCAAGGCAACCTATTTCAAGGCGTTCGAGGCGATCCAGAAGCGCATCGCCGCGCGGGTCACGGTCGCCAATGCCTGCCAGCGCGAGATCGTCAAGCTGTGCGGCGGCTCCACGAAGGAGACCAGCAAATCGATCCCGTGCCTGATGACGACCAACGGTGTGAGCGCGCGGTGTCAGCAGGCGATGGGCGAAGCGGGGTATCGCTGATGCGGCGGGCAGCGAGATCACTGCTGTCAGGGCTGATCGCGGCTTCGCTGGCGGCCGCGAGCGCGCCCGTATGGTCGCAGGAGGTGAGTCGCGAGGACATCGTGCGCCAGCTCAGCCGCTTCGAGACTGCGCCCACGCTCGATCTGCCGGCGCTGAAGCAGCAGACCCAGGAGCGCTCCAGGATCCGCAGCCGCAACGAGCCACCGCCGCAGAAGCGTCCGCCGATCGCGCCGGAGCTGATGAATCTGCCGGCCTTGAACGTCGACATCCAATTCGACGTGGACACCCCGATCGTGCGTCCGGAATCATACCAAGCCGTCGGGCGGATCGCCGATGCGATGGTGTATTCCGACCTCCTGCCCTACACGTTCCTGATCGTCGGCCACGTCGAAGCCAACGGCAAGCGCGAGTCGAATGTCATCCTGAGCCAGCGCCGCGCCGACGCGATCCGCGACATCCTGGCGAACACCTTCAAGATCTCGGTCAAACGGCTGCAATCGATCGGACTTGGCGAGGAGCAGTTGCTTGACCCGTCCAAGCCGACCGCCGCCGTCAATCAGCAGATCCAGGTCATTCCGATCGCAAAAACCGTCGAAGAGGCCGCAGCGCCGCCTCCGCCCACTGCTCCGGCGACGCCCAGCAAGCAGGGCCCCCGCAAGCATCGCAATTGATGCAATTGGGATCTGCGCGGAAGCCATGAACCCGGAGCGCTGCCGGTGCGACTGTTGTTTCAGCAGGTTGCCGGTGCGCTCTCCGGCCGGCGCGAATGGAACCCGTTTTCAAGTCGGCGCTCTGCCCGGCGATGCGGCCGGGCCGCGATTGCCGGGTTTGTCGATGCAGCCGCTTGATGGTATAGCCCCCTCTTTGCGGCCGTCGATTGAGCGGCGGTCGATCTCATTGACGAGCGAGCCAGCCATGAACGCCATGTTCCGACGCCAGATGGTCGACTACGTCGAATATCATCGCGATCCGCGCAACGGCCTAATGCATGTGTTCGGGATCATCCTGTTGTTCCTGGGCGCCGTGCTGCCCCTGAGCTTGTGGCATTTCGACGCGCTCGGCATCCGGATCGGCCTCGGCGCCGTGCTGGCGCTGCCCGTCCTGCTCTACTGGCTGCTGCTCGATGCCGCACTCGGGGCCGGCATCCTCGCCTTCGCCGTGCTGTTCCTTGCTGCGGCCATGATGATCGCCGATCACGTCCATGGTGTCGCCTTCTGGGCGCTGTTTGCCGCGCTCATCATCTTCGGTTTCGTCTCGCAGGCCGTGGGCCACAAGATGTTCGAGCGCAACAATCCATCTCTGCTGGATCATCCGGCGCATCTCTTTCTCGGTCCGATGTTCGTGATGGCGAAATTGTACATGGCGTTGGGTCTGCGGCCTTCGGTGGCCGACCTCATCGCGCCGAACTGGTCGCCGGATCGGCTCGCATCGGACCGGCTTCAAGGCGATCAGCACTCGCGTCCCTAAATGAAAGTCCTCGTCACCGGCGGCAGCGGTTTCATCGGCCATCACCTCGTCTCTGCGCTGACGACGCGGGGCGCCGAGGTGCGTGTGCTCGACATTCGCTGCCCCAGCCACATGATCGCTGACGTCGAGTACATCGAAGGCTCGGTGCTCGATGCGGGCCTGGTGAAGCAGGCGGTCGCCGGCGCGGATCAGGTCTATCATCTGGCCGGACTGCCCGGCATGTGGATGCCGGACCGCGAGGACTTCTTTCGCGTCAACTGCGTCGGCACCGAGACCGTGCTGGCGGCGGCGCGTGCCGGCCGGGTGCGCCGGTTCCTGCACTGCTCGACGGAATCGATCCTGTTCGACTATCCGGGCTCGACCGGCGCCGCCTCGGCGCCGACCGCACCTCCGGCCGACGCGATGCCGGGCGCCTATACGCGCTCGAAGGCGCTCGCCGAGGCTCGCGCCATGGCAGCCGCCGCGGACGGCTTCCCCGTCGTCGTGGGCACGCCGACGATGCCGATCGGCCCGCATGACAGCAACCTGACACCGCCGTCGCAGATGCTGCGCCTCTTCCTGGACAGCCGGCTCCAGCTCTACCTCGACTTCATCGTCAACCTGGTCGACGTCCGCGACGTCGCGGCGGGCCTGATCCTGGCGATGGAGCGCGGCAGGGTCGGCGGCCGCTACGTGTTCGGCGGCGAGAGCCTGCGCCTCAGCCGCATCCTCGATCTGATGGCGGCGATCAGCGGCCGCAAGCATGTCGCGGTCGCCGTGCCCGGCCGGCTGGCCGAGCTGTCGGCGGGCATGCTCGAGTTCGTTTCCGATCACCTCACCAAGCGCTGCCCGTCCGGCACCGCCGAGGGGGTGCGGATCGCCCGCGCGGCCTCGGATCTGTCGATCGACAGGGCCAAGCGCGAGCTCGGCTACGCCCCGCGCCCGATCGAGCCGAGCTTGCGCGAGACGATCGCCTTTCTGCTCGATTCCGAGCCGCGAAGGCGGCCCGACGACAAACAACACCCTTTTCGCACCGCGGCCGAATAGCTAAGAGCAGCCGGTCCCAGGTCTCACAACGGTTCCAAGACATGTCCGGCGATGCCAGCCCCATCTCGTCGTTTGCGTTCAGCGGATGGACCACCACTTGGCCCACCTCGCTGCTTGCCATCATCTGGCTGATCTGGCTCGCGAGCTGGGTCGGCGCCTCGTTCTGGTCGGGGCAGACCCGAAAGCATGTGACGGTGATCAAGACCAGCCGCTATCACGCGCTGATCGTGCTCGGCGGCATCCTGTTCACGCCGTGGACCTCGCGCCTGCTCGGCGAGAAGCCGTTCTGGAATCCCGGCGAGACCGGCGTCTACCTGCTGACCATCGTGACCCTGGCCGGCATCGCCTTCACCTGGTGGGCGCGCATCCATCTCGGCCGCTTCTGGTCCAACGCGATCACCCACAAGGAAGGCCACAAGGTGATCGATACCGGCCCCTACGGCATGGTCCGTCACCCCATCTATACCGGGCTGATCCTCGGCATGATCGCCACCGGCATCGCGGTGGGCACGGTGACCGCCGTGCTCGGCGCCGTCCTGATCTCGCTCGGGATGGCCTGGAAGGCAAAGATGGAAGAGGTCTTCCTCGCTCAGGAGCTCGGGCCGGATTACGTCACCTACCGGCAGCGCGTGCCGATGATCATTCCGTTCCTGCCGCCGGGCTGAAGCGCTCAGCGCCTGACCTGGGCTTCCGACGGCAGCTGCGGCGGCTGGCTTGCCACCTGCGGCAGCAGATGGCGCGGCAGGATGATGCGCTGGCCGGGGACCAGCGGCTGGGCGGCGAGGCCGCGATTGGACTGCTGCAGAGCCCAGAGCGGAACGCGATAATTGGTGGCGATCTGGTCCAGGGTCTCGCCCGGCCGCACTGCCAGTGCAGTGCCGCTGTCCCACAACTCCACGGAGGCTTTCGGCGGCACCAAGTAGCGCAGCGGCACCGGGTCGGCCTCGGCAGTGGCCGAGGTCTGCGACAATTGGCTGATCATGGTGACCAATTGGGCGTGCACATCCTCCATCTTGTCGATGTTGATGTGCGTAACCTCGTCATGATCCTTCATGTCGAAGCTCGCGTAATGACCGCGAAAGCCGGGCTCGGGCTTGACGTCGCCGCCGCCGAGAATGTTGTCGGACAGGAACAGGTTGATGAAGCGCTGCACGTTGGGCGGCACGCTCTTGGTCGCATGCGCCGGATCGACGGTGACGACGAGGGCAACCGGGATGTTCTGCTCCTGCAGTGTGATCGCGATGCGGACGCTGCACAGCCCGCCCATCGAATGGCCGATCAGCACGATCGGGCCCGGCTCCTGGCGGTAGTTCTTGGCCACCTGGAGCGCGATCAGGTCGCACAGCGTGAATTCATAGACACTGGCCCGGTAGCCGGCCTGCTCGATCTTTTCGGCCAGACGGTCCATCCCGGTCGAGAACAGCGGCCCGAGCGCGCCGCGGAACAGGTACACCCGCGGCGGCGGCAGCGGCTGGCTGATCTCGGGCGGCGCGGGGGGTACCGCGCGGATCGCCGCGGGGGTTGCTGCCGGGGATGCCTTGGCTGATCTGGTCGGCGCGGGGGCGGAAGCAGCACCGGGCTGGGCGGCCTGCGAGATGCTCGAGGCGGCAAGTCCGGCGAGGAGAGGTGCGGTAACGAGGATCGCGAGCAATCTCCTGCCGGCAGCCGCCTTGGCTGGGCCGAGCCACCGCCTCGCGATTCGCGCCACGCTGGTCATTCGCGCTCCCGGGAAAGCTCTCAAGCTCAGATCAAGCAGGGTCGTCTCCCCCCTGCCATACCGCTTGTCGCCGCCGAATGGGAGCATTTTGGGGCGCGCGCCCGGTGGCGCGGCCGCCTATTACCGGTAACCGGTGACGTTGGCAGCCCGCTGCGGGGCGGCCATGCGGGTCGGCGGCGCCGCCGCCGGGCGGCCCCGACCGCCGAACACCACGCCGTCGATGGCACCGATCACCTTCTGCTGCATGATCTGGTTCTTTTCGATCGTGACGTGGCCGACACCGGGAACCGACTGAACGTCGACATTCTCGAGCTTGCCGCGGAAGCCGTCGTCGCGGCGGACCGGCTCACCGGCGCCGCTGGCGATGTAGAAATTGATGTAGCGCTCGGCGTTGCCGCCGACGAGCTTGGTCTTGAACACCGAGTCGAGCCCGATCGCGAGCTTCACGGGCACGCCGAGTTGGCCGAGCTTGTTGATCATGTCAGGCAGCGCCGTCGCGCCCGAGGAATGGCCCACGAGGATGATGGTCTTGATCCGGCCGGCGCGATAGGCGGCCGCCGCCTCGTCGGCGAGCGACGACCACGACACAAAATTGGCGACCGTGTTCGGAATGCCCTGCGAATCCAGCTTGGCGGCGATGTCGTCCAGCCCGAGCGAGAAGATGTTGAGCACGCCGCGCAGCAGATAGACATGCGTGGTGCTGGCGGCACTCGCAGCCGCCGGGCTCGGCGCCGCCCGCACCGATCCGGTACCGAGCGGCAGAGCCAGCGCAACGGCCAGCGCCACCATGCCAAAGCAGCGCGCCGAGAGGCTGCGCTTGCAGGTGGGTCGAACGGTGCTGGCGCGTGGCGTCATCGGTCCTTCTCCGCGGCGGAAATGTCGAGACGGCGCGACCGTACCCAAGATGCTCGCGGACGCAACATCGTCGGACATTGCGGGGCGCGTTCCTCCCCCGGACGTGGCTGCGCAGCAACACTCACCGGCGCCAGCCACGGAAAAACCCAACAAGCGACACGATCGAGAGCGGCGCGCGCGATTGCGGTAACGCACCGCCGTTCCTATCTGAGCGCTTCGCCCGCGCCTGCGCCCCCTCCTTCGCGCAGCTCCCTGCCCTTTTCGAATCCCTCGGATCGAATTCCCTCGTGATGCCTCCCGTCATTTCCGTTACCGGCCTGTCGAAGACCTATTCCTCGGGCTTCACCTCACTCAACAATGTCGATCTCGCGATCGAGCGGGGCGAGATCTTCGCGCTGCTCGGGCCCAACGGCGCCGGCAAGACGACGCTGATCAGCATCATCTGCGGCATCGTCAATGCGTCTACGGGCAAGGTCGCGGTCGGCGGCCACGACATCAACCGCGACTATCGCGCCGCGCGGGCGCTGATCGGGCTGGTGCCGCAGGAGCTGCACACCGATTCGTTCGAGACCGTATGGGCCACGGTCAGCTTCAGCCGGGGACTGTTCGGCAAGCCCAACAACCCCGCCCTGATCGAGAAGATTCTCAAGGACCTGTCGCTCTGGGACAAGAAGGACGCCAAGATCATCACGCTGTCCGGCGGCATGAAGCGCCGCGTGATGATCGCCAAAGCGCTGTCGCATGAGCCGCAGGTGCTGTTCCTGGACGAGCCGACCGCCGGCGTCGACGTCGAGCTGCGCAAGGGCATGTGGGACGTCGTGCGCGAGCTCAAGGCCGCCGGCGTCACCATCATTCTCACCACGCACTACATCGAGGAAGCCGAGGAAATGGCCGATCGCGTCGGCGTCATCAACAAGGGCGAGATCGTCCTGGTCGAGGACAAGGCCAAGCTGATGGCAAAGCTCGGCCGGAAGCGGCTGAGCCTGCATCTGCAGCACCGGATCGAAGCCGTCCCCGAGGCGCTCGCGCCCTATCATCTCGCGCTGTCGGACGACGGCTGGCGGCTCGCCTATGACTACGATACCAAGGGCGAGCGCACCGGCATCACCAGCCTGCTCGGCGATCTCAGGACCGCCGGCATCCGCTTCGTCGATCTCGAGACCAAGCAATCATCCCTGGAAGACATCTTCGTGAGCCTGGTGCGGCAATGAATTTTCGCGCGGTCGCCGCAATCTACAAGTTCGAAATGGCACGCACCTGGCGCACGCTGCTGCAGAGCATCGTGTCGCCCGTCGTGTCGACCTCGCTCTACTTCGTCGTGTTCGGCGCCGCGATCGGCTCGCGCATCAGCCAGGTCGAGGGCGTCAGCTACGGCACCTTCATCGTGCCCGGCCTCGTGATGCTGTCGGTGCTGACCCAGAGCATCTCCAACGCCTCGTTCGGAATCTACTTCCCGAAATTCATCGGCACGATCTACGAGATCCTTTCGGCGCCAATCTCGCATTTCGAGATCGTGCTCGGCTATGTCGGCGCGGCCGCGACGAAATCCATCATTCTCGGGCTGATCATCCTCGCCACCGCCGGCCTGTTCGTGCCGCTGCACATCCAGCACCCGGTGTGGATGCTGGCGTTCCTGGTGCTGACGGCCGTGACCTTCAGCCTGTTCGGGTTCATCATCGGCATCTGGGCCGACGGCTTCGAGAAGCTGCAGATGGTCCCGATGCTGGTGGTGACGCCGCTGACCTTCCTCGGCGGCAGCTTCTACTCGGTGAACATGCTGCCGCCGACATGGCATTCGATCGCGCTGCTCAACCCGGTGGTCTACCTGATCTCTGGCTTTCGCTGGAGCTTCTACGAGATCGCCGACGTCAGGGTGGAAATCAGCGTCGGCGTGACGCTGCTGTTCCTGGCGATCTGCATGGCGATCATCTGGTGGATCTTCAAGACCGGATACCGGCTCAAGCATTGAGCCGGCATCGGGGGCGGCGTTCCAGCTCAGCGGTAGCAGTGGAAGCGGCCGTAGCCATCGCGGTATCCCCGGCAGTGATAGTGCCGGTGGTAATAGGAGCGGTGTGGAATGCCGAGCACGCCCTCGACGGCGCCCACGGCTCCGCCGACACCCGCACCGACCGCGCCTCCGACGACGCCGCCGACCGGGCCGGCGATGCGGTTGCCTTCGTGGGCCCCTTCATGGGCGCCACGGATGATGCCCTGGGCATGGGCGAATTGCGGCAGCGCCAGCCAGGCCAGCGCCAGGATGACCAGCGCGAGCGCGGCGAGCAGATATGTCAGCTTCTGCGGCGCGCGATCGTCGAGCACCGCCGTCTTGGCCTTCATCGTCAGCATTTTGAATCCTGGAAACCGCATGGAGGAATCCTTGAAACGCGGATGCGGCCAAAAAGTTGCGCGGTCGTGACGAATTGGACCGATTAGAGAGGTCCTAAGCGCCGGAATGAAAGGCCATCCGCGGGTCGCGAAAATGTCAGCGCCGATGAACGCGGGGAGCCTTTGTCCGGTCCCTGCCCGCCATTAAGGTTGAGGGTGCCCTCGGCTGGAACAAAGCCCGCAATTCCGACATAGTGCAGACCGAGGCGATGACCTGGGCGTTGTCGAAGTCCCGTTTGAGGTCTCTCCACAGTCGAGGGCCCTGGAGGCCAGAGGTTAGATGCGTACCATCCTTTTTGCAGTTGCCGGCTTCGCCTTTCTGTCGGCCACGCCAGCTCTGGCCAAGATCGACATCACCGTCGACAAGAACAACCAGATCATGACGGTCGCCGTCGATGGCGTCGAGCGCTACCGGTGGCCGGTCTCGACCGGCATTCCCTCGCGCGAAACGCCCAATGGCTCGTTCCGCGCCTTCCGCATGGAAGCTGATCATTTTTCCAAGGAGTTCGACGACGCGCCGATGCCGCACTCGATCTTCTTCACCAAGGTCGGCCACGCCATTCACGGCACCGATTCGGAGGGCCGGCTCGGCACCCCCGCGTCTCACGGCTGCGTCCGGCTGTCGAAGGCGAATGCCACGACGCTCTACGACCTGGTGCAAAAGGACGGCGTGCTCAACACCACGGTGACCCTGACCGGCTCGGCCGAGGTGGCGCTGGCGCGCAATCCACGCCGCGGCACCGCTGTTGCCCGCCGCGACGTGCCGCAGCAGTATGACGACAGTGGCGAGCCGGTCGTGCTGACGCCGCAGCCACAGATGCTGCCGGGACGCCAGGTCGTTCCGCAGCAGCGGCCCGATGACGGCTACATCTATCCCGCCGACGGCAGCGACAACGGCGTGCGCTATCCGGCGCCGCGCGGCACGGCCCGGCGCGTCTACGACGCGCAGGCCTATCCGCAGCAGCAGTACGATTACCAAAACGGCAATCCGAGCTACGCGCAGCCGCGCTATTACCAGCCGCGCTCTTATTATCAGCCGCGCGGCTACTACACCTATCAGGACTGATCGCGCATTGATCCTCGCGGCCGGGCGCTGTTACGCAGCGCATCGGCGCCTCCTCACTCGGCGTTGACCCGCCCGAGCGAGGCGGACGCGCGATCGGCGCTGGCCTGCCCGCGGGCCGTCGGCATGCGCGTGCGCCGCTGCACGAAATACTGATCGGCCAGCACGCCGATCAGGATCACCGTGCCCATCACGGCGAAATTGAGCGAGCTCGGGATGCCCAGCAGATTGACCAGGTTCTGCAGCATCTGCAGCAGGATCGTGCCGAGCACGACGCCGATGACCGAGCCCTCGCCGCCGCGCAGCGAACAGCCCCCGAGCACCGCCGCCGCGATCGCATAGAGCTCGTAGAACGAGCCGTGCACCGCCGGCGAGATCGAGCGGGTGTACATCGCGAGCAGGACCGCTGCCAGCGCTGTCAGCCCGCCGCAGATCACATAGGCCGCGATCGTGACCCGATCGGACCGGATGCCGGAGTAGCGCGCCGCCTCCTCGTTCTTGCCGACCGCGTAGAAATAACGGCCGTACACCGAGCGGTGCAGCACCAGCCAGGCGATGCCGGCCACGATGACGAGCGCCACGACGCTATGCGGCAGTGGAAAGCCGAGGACATCGGTGCGGCCGGCGGCCAGCCATTCCAGCGCCGGGAAGCTTGCGCCATAGCCGAAGCCGGCGGTGGCATCCTCGGTGTAGTAGCGCGCCGCGCCGCGATAGATCAGCAGCCCGCACAAGGTCACCACGAAGGGCTGGATGCGCATCTTGGTGACCAGCGTGCCATGGACCAAGCCGATGGCGATGCCGCCGGCGAGGATGAGGAACAAGGCAGCGATCCAGTCGACGTCCCGGTTGACGATGAGGTCGATGAACAGCACGCCGAGCAACGCGATCACCGAGCCGACGGCGAGCTCGATGCCGCCGACGATGATGACGAAGGCCTCCGCGATCGAGAAAATGCCGAACATGCCGACCTGGTTGGCGGTATTGGAGAGGTTGCCGACCAGCAGGAAGCGCGGGTTGATGAAGGCCACGACGGCGCCGACCACCAGGATCAGGATCAGCAGGCTGAGATCTTTCTTCTGCACGGGCGCCCTCGCTCAGACGGTATGGCCGACGGCGAGCTGAAGCACGTTGTGCTCGCTGAACTCGTTGCGGGCCAGGAAGCCCGAAATCATGCCTTCATGCATTACGGCGATCCGGTCGCTCACCCCGATCACCTCCTCCATGTCGCTCGAGATCATCAGGATCGCGACTCCGGAATCCGCCAGCCGCCGCAGCATGTCGTAGATCTCCTGCTTGGCGCCGACATCGATGCCCCGGGTCGGCTCGTCGAAGATCAGGACCTTTGGCCGCATCGACAGCCATTTGGCGAGCACGACCTTCTGCTGGTTGCCGCCGGACAAGGTGCCGACCGAGACCTTGACGTCGGACGCCCGGATCTTGAGCCGTTCGCGCTGCCGATCGGCATTCTCGGTCTCACGCCTGATGTCGACAAGTCCAAAGCTGAGATAGGAGGCGAGATCCGGCAGCGAGATGTTCTCGGCGATCGACAGGTCGAGCAGCAGGCCGCAAGCCTTGCGGTCTTCCGGAATGAGATAGATGCCGCGATCGATCGCCGCGCGCGGCGTCGAGATGCGGATCGGCTCGCCCTCCAGGCTGATGCCCCCGGCCAGCAGCGGCTCGACGCCGAAGATGCCGCGCGCGAGCTCGGTGCGGCCGGAGCCGACGAGACCTGCAAGCCCGAGGATCTCGCCGCGCCGGAGCTGCAGGCTGACGGCCTGGTTGGGATAGGTCGCGGTCACGGCCTCCACCACGTCGAGCACGGCTTCGCCGGGCGGCGCGGCCGGCGGCACGTAGAGCGACCGCAGGTCCCGGCCGATCATCAGCCGGATCATCGCGGCAGGACTGAGCTCGTCTCGCGTCAGCGCGCCGACCATGCGGCCGTCGCGCAGCACGATGGCGCGATCGGCGCATTGCATGACTTCGTTCAGGCGATGCGTGATGAAGATGACGCTGACCCCGTCCGCCTTCAGGCCGGCGATGACCTGCATCAGCCGCTCGGTTTCCGACAGCGTCAGGCTGGAGGTCGGCTCGTCCATGATGACGCAGCGCGCGTCGAGCGACAAAGCCTTGATGATCTCGACCAGCTGGCGCTGCGCCAAGGACAGCTCGGCGAGCGGCGTATCCGGCTCGAAATCAGCGGCGAGGCGCGCGATCAGCGGACGCACCTTGGCCCGCAGCGTCTTGCGGTCGATCAGCCGCAGCGGGCCGCCATAGACCGGCTCGCGGCCGATGAAGACGTTGCCTGCGACATCGAGATTGTCGAACAGGTTCAGCTCCTGGTGGACGAAGGCGATGCCGGACGCGATCGCGTCCGCCACCGTGTAGCTGGTCCGCGCCACGCCATCGATCCGGATCGTGCCGCTGCTCGGCTCCACCACGCCGCCGAGCACGCGCATCAAGGTCGACTTGCCGGCGCCGTTCTCGCCGACCAGGGCGATCACCTCGCCGGGCGCGACCGACAGGCTGGCGTGGTCGAGCGCGACCACGCCAGGATAGGTCTTGCCGATGTCGATCAGCTCAAGGAAGGGCTCGCGCACGCCGGCCGTCGCGTCACTTCTTCAGCATCTGCTTCATCTGCGCCATGAAGTCGTCGACGTTGGACTTCTCGATCACCTTGCCGGGCACGATGATGATGCCGTTGGCCGGAACGCCGGACTTGTCGCCCTGCACGACCTTCGCCATCAGCTTCATGCCCTGATAGCCCCACTCGAACGGCTGCTGCACCACCGTGCCCTCGATCGCGCCGTCCTTCACGCCGCCGAGCGTGATCGGATCCTCGTCGAAGCCGATGACCTTGATCTTGCCGAGCTTGCCGGCCTCCTTCAGCACCTCGTAGATGCGCGGCGTGTTGTAGGAATAGAAGCCGACCAGACAACTGACGTCCGGCATCGCCGCCAGGATGTCCTCGACATTGCGCTTGGCCCGGGTCTGGTCGATCTCGTCGCCGCGTACGTCGACCAGTTCGACCTTCGATCCCTTGATGGTCGCCTTCACGCCTTCGATGCGCTCGCGGGCGTTGTCAGCCCCGAGCAGGCCGACGAAACCGACGCACTTGCCGCCATTCGGCAGCGCCTTCAGCATCAGCTTGCCGGCATCCTTGCCGAGCTCGGTATTGGAGGAGCCGATATAGGCGATGCGCTTCGATTGCGGAGCGTCGCTGTCGGTGGTGAAGAGCACCGTCTGTGCGGCAATCTTGTTGAGGTGCTCAGTCTGGTTCTTCGGATCGACGGCGCTCACCATGATTCCGGCAGCCCCGGCCGCGACGAGGTCATCCAGCATCCGCTGCTGCACGGCGGCTGCCGCCTGCTCGGGATATTTGAGCTGCAGGTTGTAGTTGGGCAGCTCGCCTTGCGCCTTCTTGACGCCAGCTTCGGCGATCTTCCAGAAGTCGGACGCGCCGTTGACGACGAAGGCGAGGACCTTCTTGTCCGCGGCTCCCGCGGAGCCGAGACCGAGCGCCATCGACAACAAGGCAGACGCACCGGCAATCCAAAGACGCTTCATTGAACCCCTCCCATGTGAAGCCGGCCTGCTTTGATGCGGCCGGCATTTTGTAGTCGAACGATATCTAGTCGCGAACTCGTCCGAACCGCTGGCTCCGCCCGGACGAACAGCACCTCGATCTGGACAGCGTCCGCGCGATCGTTCGCTCAGGGCGAGACGACCAGACCGGTCCCTCACCGCTCAGTTTGCGATCCAGCTCGACTGCGCGTGCGTGCCCCAACCCACCCATTCGAAGACGCGCAAAGTACCGACTTCAAATGAGGGGCGCACCTCAAGGTAGCATGGTCATGACGGGCACGCAACAGAGGCCCACGCAGAAAGCGCGTAACCACTGCGTTTTGCGATGCGGTACAGCAAAGTCAGCGATCAGACGCTCGAGAAATCAATGCGGCAATGCAACCGAGGCCCGCCACTGACGAGGCGCGCACCTCTTTGGGCGCAGACGCCATCATCGCGGCGATCCGGGCCCGGCGACGTCGAACGGCGGCAGTGCCCTGTTACTCGCCGTCGCGCAGCCGCCGATACACGGCGCCGAGAATGTTCGAATAATCGTCGGTCCAGACCCGCTCGCCGTCGGTCGGCTCGGTTTCGGTCCACTTGTCCGAGGAGGCCAGCGTGCCGACGTCGGCGTCCTCGCGCGCGCTGATGACGACGTCGGTGGAGAAGATGTACTCGTCGTCGCGCCCGGAGTCCTCGTTGTAGACCCAGCTCTTCAGGTCGTTGGCGTCGGCGATGCCGACGACGACGCTCTCCAGCTCCAGATGCCGATTGGAGACATGCATCACGACGGCGCCCTGCGGCGCCAGCTTCGCCTTGTAGATCGCCATCGCCTCCTCCGTCGCCAGATGGATCGGAATCGCATCCGAGGAATAGGCATCGACGATGATGAGATCGTAGGCGCCGTCCGGCTCCTTGGCGAAGGTCAGCCTGGCATCGCCGATGACAGGCTTGAAGTCCGGCGCGCAGTTCCTGATGTAGCTGAAATATTTCGGATCGCTGGCGGTATCGATCATGGTCTGGTCGATCTCGAAGAATTTCCAGATCTCGCCGGGCTCGGCTGCGCAAGTGAGCGTGCCGGCGCCAACGCCGATCACGGCGACCTTGAGCGGCGCGCCCTTGCGCTCCCGGATCGCGGTGATGGCGCGGCCGATGCCGCCGTCCTTGTGATAGTAGGTGATCGGCTCGGGCCGCCCCGTCACCTTGGAGCCGTCGGCGTTGAGATATTTCTGCGCGCCGTGGATGGTCGTGCCATGCATCAGCACGTGATAGTGCCCGTCGGAGGTCACCACGATCTTGTGCACGCCGAAGAAGCTGCGCACCGTCTCGACGCGGCCGTCATCGGCCGGATAGGCGCGGATCAGGACGAGCGCGAGCGCGGCCGTCGCGAACACCTTCCAGCGGCCACCGTTCAGCAGCAGAGCGAGCAGCACGGCGAGCACGCCCACGGCGCCCGCGACATAGACGCGGTGGTCCTCGAGATAGGTCGTGAGCTTGCCGGTCATTCCGGCGGGCACCAGCAGCGCGAGGGCAATGACCGCGAGCAGGAGCCAGTACCAGCGCGTGATCCGTGGCAAGCGCTCATTGGCCGCCGGCCGGCACAGCGCCGCGAGCGCCAGCAGGATCGGATATTCGGCAACCCATGAGAAGGTGAAGGGGGCGATCAGGCCGGCGAACAGGCCGCCGACCATGCCGCCGAACGACAGCGCGACATAGAAGCCGGTGAGATACTTGGCCGGCGGGCGCGTGCGCGCGAGCTCGCCATGGCAGGCCATGGCGATGATGAAGAAGCAGAGCTGATGGCCGCCGAGCGTGAGCGCGAGATTCTGCTCGCCGCCAAAAGCGAGCAGGACGACGACGCCGGCGATCGCAAGCGGCTGCAGCGCCAGCATCCATTTGTGCGGCAGCAGCGGCCGCGACTGGAACACCAGCACCCAGGTCAACAGATAGAGCGACAGCGGCAGCACCCATAGCAAGGGCGCGGCCGCGACATCGGTGGAGATATGCGCCGTCACCGCAATCAGCAGGCCGGAGGGCACCGCGGCCAGGAAGATCCAGCGCAGACGCAGCAGCCAGCGTGGCGCCGGGGCATTGCTGTCCCCGGTGTGCAGCAGGCTCGTGACGATCACCGGCGACCGCAGCAGCAGGACGCCGCAGCCGGCGATCAGCGCGATCAGGAGGCCATAGCCGCCGGTCCAGATCAGGTTCTGCACGCGCAGGCTGAAGATCGGCTCGATCAGCAGAGGATAGGACAACAGCGCCAGGAAGCTGCCGATGTTCGACGATGCATAGAGGAAATACGGGTCGGGTGCGGCCGGATGACCTGAGCGCACGAACCACGCCTGCAGCAGCGGATTGTTGGCAGCGAGCGCGAAGAACGGCAGGCCGATCGACACGGTGAACAGGCCGAGCAGCCAAAGCCCGTAACCGGAGCTGGGCGGGTCGCCCCAGCTGCTCGCGATCGACAGCGGCAACGTCAGGATGGCGAAACCGAGCAGCAGCAGATGAATCGCGATCGGGAGCACCCGGCTGGGCAGCTGGGTGAGAAAATGCGCATAGGCATAACCCGCGAGCAGCAAGGTCTGGAAGAACACCATTGCCACCGACCACACCGCCGGCGAGCCGCCGAGCCGCGGCAGCACCATCTTGGTGAACAGTGGCTGCACCGAGAACAGCAGCAGCGCGCTGACGAAAATTGCGGCGGTATAGACGACGAGCACCAGCCGGTTGCGTGCGGCAGAGGGCTGAGCGACGGCGGCGGGCGAGGCGATTGAGGTCATGACAACTCCGGCAGCGGCGCGGCCGGCATCAGATGCCAAGACCGGACCGCGATGAGCAGACGAGACATAGCGGATCGCAGGGCGGTATGGCGAGGAGCTGAGGCAGAATGGAGTTTCCCTTGACGTCGCAGCCGTCCGGCGCGACAGCACCAGCCGAGGTTCCCGGTGCGGGTCATTAAACAGGGCTTTTTGAAGCTGACATGAATGAAACCGAGGTCATCATCATCGGTGCCGGCCATAATGGCCTGACCTGTGCGGCCTACCTCGCGATGGCGGGCCTGCGCGTGCATGTGGTCGAGCGCCGCAAGGTGGTCGGCGGCGCCGCGGTCACCGAGGAGTTTCATCCGGGCTTCCGCAACTCCGTCGCGTCCTACACCGTGAGCCTGCTCAATTCGCGCGTCATCTCCGACCTGAAGCTGCACGAGCACGGGCTGGAGATCGTCGAGCGCCGGGCGCAGAACTTCCTGCCCTCGGCCGACGGCCGCTATCTGCTGACGGGCGAGGGTCGCACGCTGGCTTCAGTTGCGCGGCTGAGCGAGCGGGACGCCGACGCGATCGGCCCGTTCTCGGCACGTCTCGAGGCCATCGCGGACGTGCTGCGCAGCATCGTGCTGCGGGCGCCACCGAACCTGGTCGCCCAGTTCGGGCTGTCGGCGATCCGCGAGGCCTTCAACGCGCTCGGCACGGCCAACACCCTGCGCGCACTGTCGCTGGAGCAGCAGCGCGATCTGCTCGACCTGTTCACACGCTCGGCCGGCGAGATGCTCGACGAGATCTTCGAAACCGATCTGGTGAAGGCGCTGTTCGGCTTCGATGCCATCGTCGGCAACTATGCCAGCCCCTACGCCGCCGGCTCGGCCTATGTGATGCTGCATCACGCCTTCGGCGAGGTGAACGGCAAGAAGGGCGTCTGGGGCCATGCGATCGGCGGCATGGGGGCGATCACGCAGGCGATGGCCGGGTACCTGAAGGAGCTGGGCACGCTGATCGAGGTCGAGGCCGGCGTGCGCGAGGTGATCGTCGAGCGCGACCGCGCGGTCGGCGTCGTGCTCGAGGATGGCCGCACCATCCGCGCCCGCCATGTCGTCGCCAACGTGAACCCGAAGCTGCTCTATACGCGCCTGGTGCCGGCCGGCGCCGTGCCCGCGCCGTTCCTGAGCCGCATCAGGAACTGGCGCTGCGGTTCGGGCACGTTCCGCATGAACGTGGCGCTCGGCCGGCTGCCCTCGTTCAGCGCGCTGCCGGGCGACGGCGACCATCTGTCCGCCGGGATCATCCTCGGCCCGAGCCTCGGCTACATGGACCAGGCCTATCTCGACGCGCGGGCGCATGGCTGGAGCCGCGATCCCGTGGTCGAGCTGCTGATCCCCTCCACCCTCGACCCGACGCTGGCGCCCGCAGGGCAGCACGTCGCCAGCCTGTTCTGCCAGCATGTCGCGCCCGAGCTGCCGGACGGCCGTTCCTGGGACAATCATCGCGACGAGGTCGCTGACCTCATGATCGCGACCGTGGACCGTTATGCACCGGGCTTTGCGGCCAGCGTGCTCGGTCGGCAGGTGCTGTCACCGCTCGACCTCGAGCGCCAGTTCGGGCTGATCGGGGGCGACATCTTCCACGGCGCGCTGACCCTGAACCAGTTGTTCTCGGCCCGCCCCATGCTCGGTCACGCCGATTATCGCTCGCCGCTGAAAGGGCTCTACCATTGCGGCTCGGGCAGCCACCCCGGCGGCGGCGTCACCGGCGCCCCCGGCCACAATGCGGCCCAGGCGATCCTGGCCGACCATCGCGCCCTGTTCGGCTGAGGATAAGGGGTGGAAAGGCGGGTGGGCGTCCGTGTGGACAAGCTGTGGACGCGCAGTGGATGAACGATCCAATAAGCAGTGCACGGCCGTGTGGGTATGCTGTGGACCTGCTTTCGAGATTCCCCCACCCCAAAAGCAGAAAAACCGGGCGCTGAGGCCCGGTTCTTCGAGAACGCCGTGTCAGGCGGATTACTTCAGCGACGTGTTGATCGACTCGAACTTGCTGCTGAGCGAGCTGCCCAGGCCGTTGACTGCGGCAATAATGGCCAGCGAGATGCCGGCTGCGATCAGGCCGTATTCGATGGCGGTGGCGCCAGATTCATCACGCAAGAACTTCAGCAGAGTGGTCTTCATCTGAACCTCGTTTCCCAACCCAGGAACCGAGGATCATCCGGTTCCCATGACGAGAAAATTAGGCGGCCAGAACCTAAAGTTGAGATAAGGCGCTCTGTTCAAGTTGCAGAGATTCTTTGCAGGAATTGAATCACAACTTTTACGCCGCCCCGCCAGCGGCAAGATACAACCGTTGAATGTTCCAACCTGGCAGATTTCCGGTCCTATCGCTTGCGTTGGCAGACAAATCCCTTAACCACGCCGTCAAATCTCGCCAGGATCCACCTTGATGACCTCAACGACCACGCCCGCCACCCACAAGGCCAGCTTCACCGTTGCCGATGAAGCGACCGCGCGCCCGGCCGTCGACGTCCTGACCGAGGTGTTCTTCGAAGGTGATGCCGCGGTCGCTGCCTTCGAGCGGCCGGACGGCCGCTGGGACGTGACGGTTCATTTCGCCGATCCGCCGGATCAGACGCTGGTGCGGGAGCTCGTCGGCGGGGCGGCGGGCTCCGACGTAGCCCAGACCCTGGCATTCGAAGTCGTCGAGGCCAAGGACTGGGTCAAGGCCAGCCTGGACGACCTCGTCCCGGTGCCGGCTGGCCGCTTCATGGTCCATGGCAGCCATGACCGGCAGCGGGTGCCCGGCAACAAACTCGGGATCGAGATCGAGGCGGCGCTCGCCTTCGGCACCGGTCACCACGGCACCACGCGCGGCTGCCTGCTGCTGCTCGATCACGTGCTCAAGACCCGCGCGCCGCGACGGGTGCTCGACCTCGGCACCGGCACCGGCGTGCTCGCGATTGCCGCCGCCAAGGCGACGCACCGGTCCGTGCTGGCGAGCGACATCGATGCGCCCTCGGTCATGGTGGCGCGGGAGAACGCCCGGCTCAACGGCGCAGGCCCCCTGGTCCGGGTCATCCGAGCTACCGGCTTCGCCGCCGCTGACTTCGCCCGGTGCGGCCCGTTCGATCTGGTGCTGGCGAATATCCTGGCCAACCCGCTGCGCCAGCTGGCTGCGCCGATGCAGCGCCACCTCGCGCCCGGAGCCTTCGTGATCCTCTCGGGCCTGTTGACCCCGCAGGCACGCGCCGTCTGCGCCGCCTATCGTGCCCGCGGCCTGGTTCCGGTCCGGCATTTGAGAATCGAGGGGTGGAGCAGCCTGTTGCTGCAAAAGCAGCAGTGAGGCGGATCAGCTCATGGCATGGATCGAACCTGCACGCTGGGTGCGGCAAGCTCGCGATTACGTCTTCGGCTGGCTCTGCTGGGAGGTGGAGTCGGACTGACTACGAGAGGCACGTCGAACGCGCGGCGCGACGAGACGATTGACGAGGTCCGCCAGCGCGCTGCGCGGCTTCTCGACCGGTGCGGGCGCCGGTCCACTTGGCGCGGGCGCCGATAGTTTTTCGAAGGTAAAAGCAGGCATCGTGCATCCCCTCGCCGTTGAGTTGAGGCACTCCCCGGATCATGCGACCGTGGATGATCTTTACGATCGTGGTCGTCACGTCCATACGTTTCCTCGCCGCATCTCTTTCGGATGACCGGCATGCGACAGCAAATCTTTTTGCACAGGCGAATGCAAGGAGATTCTTCGTGCACTGCACTGTCTGCTGGAGGAGTATTCGTCGCCGACGCGGCAAGATCCACTTCTAAAGTATGAGACCGATGTTCGAAGCTCTGTTCCAGACGTTCGAAGAACCCGAAACCGGCGTGGCGCTGACCGCGCGGCTGGCCGCTCTCCGCGAGGAGCTGGCACGGCGCAAGCTGACCGGCTTCATCGTGCCGCGGGCCGACCAGCAGCAGAACGAGTATGTGCCACCGTCGGAGGAAAGGCTGGCGTGGCTCACCGGCTTCACCGGATCGGCCGGCCTTGCGATCGTGCTGCCGCAGGCCGCCGCGATCTTCGTCGACGGCCGCTATACGCTGCAGGCCGGCAAGCAGGTCGACGGCAAGGCCTGGACCGTGGAATCGCTGATCGAGCCGCCGCCCGAGAGTTGGTTGACGCGACACCTGCAGAGCGGTGACCGCGTCGGCTTCGATCCGTGGCTGCATACGACGGCCGCGGCCGAACGACTGGCCGCCGCCTGTGCCAAGGCCGGCGCGGAGCTGGTGCCGGTCGAGAGCAACCCGGTCGACAGCATCTGGACCGAACGCCCGCTGCCGCCGCTCGGCGCCGTATCCATCCACGGCGCCGAATTATCCGGCGAGAGCGAGGCGGACAAGCTCGGCCGGATCCGCCAGGAGATCGAGCGGCTCGGCGTCGAGGCGCTGGTGCTGTCCGATTCCCACAACGTCGCCTGGACCTTCAACATCCGCGGCGCCGACGTCTCGCACACGCCGCTGCCGCTGTCCTATGCGCTGGTGCCGAAGACCGGACGTCCGACCATCTTCATCGATTCCCGCAAGCTCTCGAACCTGACACGCGATCATCTCGAGCAGAGCGCCGAGGTGGCGGAGCCGGACGTGCTGACACCGCGCCTGACCGAGCTCGCGGAATCCGGCGCAGCCATCGCGCTCGACAGCGCCACGGCAGCCGATGCCCTGACGCGCCTGATCCAGGGCGCCGGCGGCAAGGCGGTGCGCGGCGCCGATCCGGTCAGCCTGCTCAAGGCCGCCAAGAACGCGGTGGAGATCGACGGTACGCGGCGCGCCCATCAGCGCGATGCGGTCGCGCTGGTGCGCTTTCTGGCCTTCATCGATCGCGAGGCGCCGAAGGGCACGTTGACGGAGATCGATGCGGTCGAGGCGCTGGAGAGCTTTCGCCGCGACACCGGCGCGCTCAAGGACGTGTCGTTCCCGACCATCTCGGGTACCGGTCCCAACGGCGCGATCGTGCATTATCGCGTCACCCGCAAGAGCAACCGCCGCATCATGCCGGGCGATCTGCTGCTGATCGATTCCGGCGCGCAATATCAGGACGGCACCACCGACGTCACCCGCACGATCGCCGTGGGCGTGCCGACTGAGGAGATGCGCGACCGCTTCACCCGCGTGCTGCGCGGCCACCTCGCGATCGCACGTGCGATCTTCCCCGATGGCACCACCGGCGCCCAGCTCGACACCCTGGCGCGACAGTTCCTGTGGCAGGCCGGCATCGATTTCGAGCACGGCACCGGTCACGGCGTCGGCAGCTATCTGTCGGTGCACGAGGGACCCGCGCGCATCTCGAAGCTCGGCACGACACCGCTGAAGCGCGGCATGATCCTGTCCAACGAACCCGGCTACTACAAGACCGACGCGTTCGGCATCCGCATCGAGAACCTCGAGCTCGTGGTGGCGAAGGACGTCGCGGGCGCGGAGAAGCCGATGAACGGCTTCGAGGCGCTGACCCTGGCGCCGATCGACCGCCGCCTGATCGACGTCGCCATGCTGACCGCCGAGGAACGGGCATGGCTCGACGCCTATCATGCCCGGGTCAGGGAAACGGTCCGTGCAGCACTCGACGAGAACGACCAGCGCTGGCTCGATCAGGCGACTGCGCCACTGTAGCGATCCGCGCGCCCTGCTACCAGCTGTCCCGCTGCCCGCATGGGCGCATGCCGAAACAGGCGTTTCCGCGAAGCGGAAGGCCGCTACAGTCAGGGCGTTCACCTGATTTGAGCGGCACCATGCATGGAATGATCAGCAGACCGCCCGGGGCGGCGCCACCGCGCGCCGTCCCCTCGCGCACCGTGCTGGTCCTCCTGGTCGTCATGACCGGGCTGGCGCCGATCTCGCTTTACCTGCTGGTGCCGGCCCTGCCGCTGCTCGCGACCACGTTCGGGCGCGACGCCTCCGTCGTGCAGATGACGGTGTCGTTCTACATGGCCGGCATCGCGATCTCGCAGCTGCTGCTCGGGCCGCTCTCCGACCGCTTCGGCCGCCGCCCCGTGATGCTTGCAGGGCTCGCGCTGTCGATCGTCGCGAGCGTCAGTTGCATCTTCGCCGACACCCTGCCCCAGCTGATCGCGGCGCGCTTCTTCCAGGCGCTCGGCGGCGCCAGCGGCATGGTGATCAGCCGCGCCATCATCCGCGATCTCTATCCGCGCGAGCGCATCGGCGCGATGATCAGCCTCGTCGTCGCGGTCATGATGATCGCGCAGATGCTGTCGCCGCTGACCGGCGGCCTGATCGAGATCGCGTTCGGCTGGCACGCCATCTTCTACGTCGTCGCCGCGCTGTCGATCGTGATCGCGATCGCCGTGACCTTGACCCTGCCGGAAACGCGCCCTGCCCGCATCGAAGGCGCGAGCTTCCGCCGCGACGTCGCCATGCTCGTCAGGAGCCGCGCCTTCCTCGGCTACATGCTGTGCCAGGTGCTGGCGTCGCAGATCATCTTCGCCTTCGCCGGCGGCGGGCCGTATATCGTCGAGGTGCAGATGGGCCGCTCCTCGGCGGAGTATGGCGCGTGGTTTGCGACCACGGGCTTCGCCTATTTCGTCGGCAACCTGTTCTGCGTGCGCTACGCGCCGCGCCATTCGCTCGATCGACTGATCTGGTTCGGATTGGGACTGCAGCTCACCAGTGCCGCGCTGAACTTCACCTGGAGCCTGTTCGGTTTCAACCAGGTGCCATCAGTGCTGTTCGGCACGCAGATGCTGCTGATGTTCGCCAATGCCGCCGTGATGGCGAATTCCGCAGCCGGTGCCATCAGCGTCCGGCCGGGCGCAGCGGGCACCGCTTCCGGCGCGATGGGATTCCTGCAAATGGGCGTGGGCGCGCTGACGTCGCAGCTCGGCGCCTGGCTCGGCGGCCATTTCAGCAGCACGCTGCCGCTGACATCAGCGATGCTCACCCTGTCCCTCGCCTGCGCCTGCAGCATGATCTTCCTGGTCCCGCGCACGCAGATGAAGGTGACGAAGGAGCTGATCGAGACGGCGGAAGAGGACGAAGCCGGGGTAATGTGAGGGAGGTGCGAGAGCGACTGCACGACCGCGCGTCACTCTCGGCGTCATACCCGCGCAGGCGGGTATCCAGCAGGCCAAGGCGTCTCGGCCCTATGACAAATGCCTCTGGAATACTGGATCATCCGCTTTCGCGGATGATGACAACTGTTGGTGTCGCATCCAGCGTCTGTCGCAACCAACACTGCGGAGCAGCTACTCCCCGATCAGCTGCAGCCACTCGTCCTCGGTGAGCACCTGCACGCCGTGCTTTTGCGCGTCCTTCAGCTTTGAGCCTGCCCCCGGACCGGCGACGACGTAGTCCGTCTTCTTCGACACCGATCCCGACACTTTCGCACCGAGCCGCTCGGCAGTCGCCTTGGCCTCATCGCGCGTCATCTTTTCCAGCGTGCCCGTGAACACGACAGTCTTGGCGGCGATCGGCGAATTGCGCTTCGGCCTCTCCGCGTCGAGGATCTTGACCTCTTTCGTCAGCCGCTCGACGATGCCGCGGTTGTGGTCCTCGCCGAAATAGGCGGCGACGCTCTTGATCACGGTGTCGCCGATCTGGTCGAGCGCATCCATCTCCGCGATCGCCTCCTCGTCGCCATTGGCGACCTTGAGACAGGCCTCATGGAACGCCTCCCATGAGCCATAGCCCCGCGCCAGCGCCAGCGCCGTGGTCTCGCCGACATGGCGCATACCGAGCGCAAAGATGAAGCGCTCCAGCGCGATCTCGCGCCGCGCGTCGATGGCATTGAAGAGATTGCGCACCGAGGTCTCGCCATAGCCCTCGATCTCCTCGAGCTTCAGCTTGCTGTTGCGTGCGGCCAGCGTGAAGATGTCGGCGGGCTCCTTGACCCAGCCCTGGTCGAAGAAGAATTGGATCTGCTTCTCGCCGAGACCATCGATGTCGAAAGCGCGGCGCGAGGCGAACAGCTTGAGGTGCTCGATCTTCTGGAATGGACAGGCGAACTCACCGGTACAGCGGGCGCGCGAGCCCTCCTCGCCGGTCGCAATCTCCTCACGCACGACGTCGGTATGCAGCGGACAAGGGCACGTCTTCGGGAAGTGGAATTCCTTGGCGTGCTCCGGCCGTTTGTCGATGAGGACGTCGACCACCTGTGGGATGACGTCGCCGGCGCGCTGGATCACGACGGTGTCGCCGATCCGGATGTCACGGCCCTCGCGCAGAACCTCGCCCTTGTTGCCGATCCCCTTGATGTAGTCCTCGTTGTGCAGCGTCACGTTCTGCACGATGACGCCGCCGACACCGACCGGCTCAAGCTTGCCGACCGGCGTGAACGAGCCGGTGCGGCCGACCTGGATCTCGATGTCCTTGAGCACGGTCATGGCGCGCTCGGCCGGAAACTTATGCGCGATGCCCCAGCGCGGCGTGCGCGACACGAATCCGAGCCGCTCCTGCCAGTCGATGCGGTCGACCTTGTAGACGACGCCGTCGATATCGTAGTCGAGCTCGGCGCGCTGCTCCTCGATGTGATGATGGAACGCGATCAGCTCCTCCACCGAGTGGCAGAGCCTGGTGAGCGGATTGGTGGTGAAGCCGCAGCGCTCGAACCATTTGATCATGCCGCTCTGCGTCTCCGCCGGCATCGCGCTCATTTCGCCCCAGGCATAGGCGAAGAAGCCGAGGGGACGCGAGGCGGTGATGGCCGGATCCTTCTGCCGCAGCGAACCTGCGGCGGAGTTGCGCGGGTTGGCGAAGATGGTGTCGCCCGCTTCCTTCTGGCGCTCGTTGAGCGCGAGGAAGGCCTGCTTGGTCATGTAGACCTCGCCGCGCACTTCGCAGATGTCGGGCAGGTTGCGGCCGTGCAGCTTGTGCGGCACGTCCTTCAGGGTGCGGATGTTGGCGGTGACATCCTCGCCCTCGGCGCCGTCACCGCGGGTCGCGGCGGTGACCAGCTCGCCGCCTTCATAGCGTAGCGACATCGACAGCCCGTCGATCTTCGGCTCGGCCGAGAAATCGATGCGATCGTCGGCAAGCTTGAGGAAGCGCGCGATGCGGCCGACGAAGTCGCGCACGTCCTCCTCGGCGAAGGCGTTGTCGAGCGACAGCATCGGCACCGCATGCCGCACTTTCTTGAACCGGCCGGAGGGCGCAGCGCCGACCTTCTGTGACGGAGACTCGCTGCTGACGAGCTCAGGGAAACGCTTCTCGATCGCATTGAAGCGGCGACGCAGCTCGTCATAGGCGGCGTCCGAGATCTTCGGCGCGTCATCCTGATAATAGAGCCTGTCGTGGGTCTCGAGCTCCAGCGCCAGCCGCTTCCATTCCACCTTGGCCTGGGCCTTGGTGAGATCGGCAACGTCGACGGGCTGCTTCGGTTTTGCTGTCTTGGGCATGCTGCGTACTGTCTGCTCGTCATGGCGGGACGGCCCGAAGGCCGCCCCGAAACGACGGTTTACACAATGCGCACGCCGGAGCCAAAAGCGTTCGGCCCGATCCCTCGGCTTATGCCGCCGCAGCCTCCAGCAGCCGGTCGGCGGCGGCGCGGGCTTCGGCGGTGACCTCGGCGCCGGCCAGCATGCGGGCGATCTCCTCGCGGCGGTGCAGGGTGGCGAGCGTGTTGACCCGGGTGACGACACGCTTGCCGCGATCCAGCGCATCCTTGGAAATCAGGAGATGCTGGTCCGCCCTGGCCGCGACCTGCGGCGCATGGGTCACGGCCATCACCTGAACCCCGTGCGCGAGCCGCGCCAGCCGGGCGCCGATGGCATCGGCGACCGCGCCGCCAACGCCCGTGTCGATCTCGTCGAACACCAAGGTCGGCGCCGAGCCGCGGTCGGACAGCACGACCTTGAGCGCCAGCAGGAACCGCGACAGCTCGCCGCCCGAGGCGACCTTCATCATCGGACCCGGCCGCGTGCCCGGGTTGGTCTGGACCCAGAACTCGACCCGGTCGATGCCCTCCGGCCCCGGCGCCTCGGCGTCGCTGTCGACCTGGGTCATGAACTTGGCGCGTTCGAGCTTGAGCGGGGCGAGTTCGGCATGGACGGCCCGGTTCAGCTTCTCCGCCGACTTGGTCCGCGCCGCCGACAGCTTGGCCGCCGCCGCGGCATAGCGCGCATCGGCCGCCGCCGCCGCCGCTTCCAGCTTCTTCAACTGCTCGGCGCCGGCATCGATCAGGATCACATCGGCGGCATATTTGGCAGCCAAAGCAGCCAGACCGTCCACCGGCGTCGAATATTTGCGCGCGGCCGCGCGCAGCGCGAACAGCCGCTCCTCGATGCGCTCCAGCTCCAGCGGATCGAAATCGGTGGCCGCGAGCGCCACCGTCAGATGCTGATCGGCCTCCTCCAGGGCGTTGATCGCCGAATCGATAGCCCTCACCGCTGGATCGACCAGCGCGGGCGAGCTGACCGCGCGTCGCTCCAGCCGGCGGACCGCCGCAGCCAGCGCGGCAATCGGCGACTGGTTGCCGCTGACGGCATCCTGCGCGTCACGCAGATCGCCTGCGATCTTCTCGCCCTGCATCATGGCGGTGCGGCGGGCGGCGAGCTGCGTCTCCTCGCCCTCCTTTGGCGCCAGCTTCTTCAGCTCGTCCGAGGCATGCCGCAGATAATCGGCCTCGCGGGCCGCGCGCTCCATGCTCGCACGATGCTCATCGAGCGCCGTGACCGCGGTCCGGCGGGCCGCCCAGAGCGCCTCGACCGCGGCGACATCCTTCTCCAGGCCCGCAAAGGCATCCAGCAGCCGGCGGTGGGTGGCGGCATCGACCAGCGCACGTTCGTCATGCTGGCCGTGGATCTCGACCAGGGTGGCGCCGATCGCTTTCAGCGTCTGCACGCTGACCGACTGGTCGTTGATGAAGGCGCGGGTGCGGCCGTCGCCGTATTGAACGCGGCGCAGGATCATCTCGCCATCGGCATCCAGGCCGTTGGCGGCGAGGATCCTGGCGGCGGGATGATCCTTGCCGATCTCGAACACGGCCGTGACCTGCCCCTGGTCGGCGCCGTGGCGCACCAGGCTGGCGTCGCCGCGGCCGCCGAGAGCGAGAGCAAAGGCGTCGAGCAGGATCGACTTGCCGGCACCGGTCTCGCCGGTCAGCACCGCAAGTCCATGGGAAAATTCGAGATCGAGTCGTTCGATCAGGACGATGTCACGGATCGACAGTCGCGCCAGCATGGAACCGAAGTCCTTCGTAACGGGGCGGAACGCCCCTGAGCGAACGACTCGATGCTAGCAGCAAATAGAGAACAAAACAAGAATACAGAACAAAGCCAGACCGACCAGCCGATCTGGCCGACCGCTCAGCCCAGGCCCAGCTTCTTGAAGGCCCGAGAGATGTAGGAGCCCTTGTTCTCCTCGGGCTCGACGCCGCCCGACTTCACGAGATTGTAGGCGTCCTTATACCACTTGCTGTCGGGGAAATTGTGCCCGAGCACAGCCGCCGCCGTCTGGGCTTCGCCGACGATGCCGATCGTCATGTAGGCCTCGGTCAGGCGATACAGCGCTTCCTCGACGTGCCGCGTGGTCTGATACTGCGTCACCACCGCCTTGAAGCGGTTGATGGCGGCCGTGTAGTCGCGCTTCTGCATGTAATAGCGGCCGACATCCATCTCCTTGCCGGCGAGCTGGTCGCGGGCGCCCTCCATCTTGGCCTTGGCATTGGTGGCGTATTCGGAGGTCGGATATTTGCGTACCACCTCTTCGAGTGAGGCAATGGCCTTCTCGGTGCGGCCCTGATCGCGGCTGATGTCCGGGATCTGGTCGTAATGCGACGCGGCGATCAGGTATTGCGCATAGGCCGCGTCCGGGCTGCCCGGATGCAACGTCACGTAACGGGTGGCAGCGCCGATGCAGCCGTCGTAGTCGCCGGCCTGATAGGACGCGTAGGCCGACATCAGCAGCGATTTGCGGGCCCAGTCGGAATAAGGATGCTGGCGATCGACCTCCTCGAACTTCTTGGTCGCGCCTTTGACGTCCTTCTTCTCGTTCATCAGGAACAAGCCCTCATTGTAGAGCTTGTCCGCGGGCTCATCGACGAAGGTGTCGTCCTTGGCCAGGAATTTGTCCCAGAGTCCGCCGGTGCCGCAGCCGCTCAACAACGGCGCCAGCAGGATCAGCGACGCGGCGAGGCGGAGCCGGCCGATGCTTGCTGCGGGATGACGGAGGTCGCGCGTGAGACGCTGTATCGACATGCTTCTTTGGAACCCGATGCCTGTGATCTGATCTACGCCGCGCACCATGAAGGTCGCTTCATGACCGCGAAGGAAGAGCCCCGCCAGTGGCACGCATCACGCGGCCCCGGCCTCTCTAGCCGAAAACACTTCATCAACCAACCGCATAGGAAGCCAATCCGCCCAGATTAAGGCAAGATCGAGGCTGCCGCCGTGCATCATGGTTATCGCTGAAGAAGCCGCGGGAAAACCTGGAAATGCCGACAGCCCGTCCATGAGGAAGGATGCGGTCGGCAACAATCAATGACAAAAAATTCAGCGTACAAGATCTGCAACCGAGCAAATACCGACAGCAGAATCGTGTTGCCCCATCGCGCCCCACGAGGGACGCTATCCGTTCGCTCGAGCCTCGCAGCAGGCGCTCAGGACACGTCCGGACCGTAGGCCGGGGCGACCATGCCACCGACCATGCCACCGACGGCGTCCGCGGCCACGCGGGGACGCCGCACGGTCTCGCCTTCGACGATCCGCCAGGCGGTGCGATCGGCCATCAGAGCGGTCAGGACCGCGTGGTTGAGCTTGTGACCGCCACGGACCGAACGATAGGTTCCGAGCATCGGCAGGCCGGCCAGCGCCAGATCACCGATCGCGTCCAGCACCTTGTGGCGGACGCATTCGTCCGCGTAGCGCAGACCTTCGGGATTGAGCAGACGGTCCTCGTCGAACACCAGCGTGTTGTCGAAGGAGGAGCCGAGCGCGAAACCGGCGCTCCACAGCCGCGACACGTCGCTCATGCAGCCGAAGGTACGGGCGCGGGCGATCTCGCGGCGGAAGCGCTCGGGATTGAGTTCGAAATGATAGGCTTGGCGGCCGATCACGGGATTGGTGAAATCGATCTCGGCTTCGACCCGGAAGCCGGAGTTGTTGGGACGCAGCTCGCCCGTCGAGGCACCCATGGTCACCTGGACCGGCTTGAGCACCTGAATGTAACGCCGTGGAGCCGACTGATTGACGATCCCGGCCTGGTCGATGGCAGCGACGAACGGCGCAGCGCTACCGTCCATGATCGGTACCTCGGGGCCGTCGACCTCGACCAGGGCGTTGTCGACACCCATGCCGCGCAGCGCGGCGAGAACATGCTCGGCGGTCGAGACCAACGGGCCGGTGCGGTCACCGAGCACCGTCGCGAGCTCGGTCGCGATCACCGAACCGAAGGAGGCCTGGACCTCGCGGTCGGCCCCATCGAGGCCGGTGCGGAGGAACACGATCCCCGCATCGATCGGCGCCGGGCCAATCGTCAGGCTGACAGGCGCACCGGAGTGGACGCCTACACCGGTGACGGTGGCTTGCGAACGAAGCGTTGTTTGCCGGCTGAATTTCATCGACGATCGCCCAAGACCCCGCCTGACCCTTCATCGGTCGCCCCTCGCGAGCCGACTCACTTTCAGGCATCCCCAAGTCACGGCAGAACTTAACGAGAGCCCCAAAGAGCGCCAACTCACGCTTCTTTACGGATTGTTACCCCATCTCTGCCGTATTCGCGCCAACCCTTAACCAAACTGGAACGTGGCCTTAACCCTCCTGGTTCCCGATCCAAACACCGAAAGAATAATTAATCATTTAAAATCAGTTAGTTGAAGGGAGATCAGCGCGCGCCGCGAGACCAAAAAAAGGGCCCGGCTCTCGCGAGCCGGGCCTGTTCAGCACCGTCAGGGCTGTAACAATTCTCAGGTTGCCTGCCGGCGGAGGAAAGCCGGGATATCCAAATGGTCGTCTCCCTGTGGCGCCGGGGACACAGGCGCGGGACGGCCATGGACATCCAGCCCCTGCGGTGCGGGACGGCGGGCATACTCCGAGACGGGCGATTCGTGGCTCGCAACCTGCTGAGCAACGTTCCGCTGCGGCTTCCGTTCCGGCAGGGGCGGCATCTGCGGCATGGCAGGACCCGCGGTCCGCACCGGCAGCAGAGGTTCGGCGTCCTCGTCCCGGCGGCCGAGACCGACATTTGCGAGACGCTGCAGCAGCGACATCCGGGTCTTCTGCGGATGCTCGTCGCCCTCGTCGCCCCTCGCCTGACGAATCTCGGCCTGGGCCGGCATCGGCAGGTCCTCGAACTTCGGCATGCGCGGCGCGCGAACCGGAACCCGCTCGGCGGCCTGCGGAATGAAGGTCTCGGGCAAGGCCGCCGGCTCGATCGGAGCCGCGCGCTGCGCCTCGGGCTCCGGGAACAGCGACGGCTTCTGTGCAATCGGGCGCACCGTCACATCGCCATAGGACGCTGCCTGCGCCGGGGCAGCCGACGGACCGGGCTCGCTTGCCATCGCGGCCGCGACGGCGGCCAGCGTATCGCGCTCGAGATTCGGCGCCGGACGCGGCGCAGGCGCCATCGGCGCGGGTGCCGGAGCGGCGACGGCCGGAGCCTGCGACGCCTGCTGCTCGAGCTTGGCGGCGCGTTCAGCCAGGCGCTGATTGTCGGCGCGCAGGCGCGCGGTCAGATCGGCGAGGCGGCTTTCAGGAAGACCCGCAACAGCGGTCGGGGCGGCGGCAATCGGAGCGACAGCCGCCGCCGGCTGTGAGGTCGTAACGTTCCGGTTGAACTGCGCCTGCTCGATGCCGGTGGCAACCACCGACACCCGGATCAGGCCGTCCAGCGATTCGTCGAAGGTGGCGCCGACGATGATGTTGGCGTCCTGGTCGACCTCCTCGCGGATGCGGGTCGCGGCTTCGTCGACCTCGAACAGCGTGAGGTCCTTGCCGCCGGTGATCGAGATCAGGAGACCACGGGCGCCCTTCATCGAGGAATCGTCGATCAGCGGGTTCGCGATCGCGGCCTCGGCCGCGGTCAGCGCGCGCTTGTCCCCGGAGGCCTCGCCGGTGCCCATCATCGCCTTACCCATCTCACGCATGACGGCGCGGACGTCGGCGAAGTCGAGGTTGATCAGGCCTTCCTTGACCATCAGGTCGGTGATGCAGGCGACGCCGGAATAGAGCACCTGGTCGGCCATCGCGAAGGCGTCCGCGAAGGTGGTCTTCTCGTTGGCGACCCGGAACAGGTTCTGGTTCGGGATGATCAGCAGCGTGTCGACGACCTTGTGCAGCTCCGAGATGCCCGATTCTGCGGTGCGCATGCGGCGCGCGCCTTCGAAGTGGAACGGCTTGGTGACGACGCCCACGGTGAGGATGTTCATCTCGCGCGCGGTCTTGGCGATGACCGGAGCTGCACCGGTGCCGGTTCCGCCGCCCATGCCGGCGGTCACGAACACCATGTTGGCGCCCGAGAGGTGATCGCGGATCTCGTCGATCACCTCCTGTGCGGCGGCGGCGCCGACATCCGGCTGCGAGCCGGCGCCGAGGCCCTGGGTCACCTGCGTGCCCATCTGGATGATGCGCTGCGCCTTGGACATGGTCAGCGCCTGCGCGTCAGTATTGGCGACGACGAAGTCGACGCCCTGAAGGCCAGCCGTGATCATGTTGTTGACGGCGTTGCCGCCCGCGCCGCCGACCCCGAACACGGTGATCCGGGGCTTCAGCTCGTGGATATCAGGAGGGGTAATAGTGAGTGCCATGATTGCCTCTCGATCACGCGCGGGTGGGTTCGCCCCGGCCGCCGGCCGCGGTTGGTGTTGTTGGAAATCGCATGGGATGGAAACCGGTCATCAGAAGCCCTCGCGTAGCCATCGTCCGACCTTTCCGAAGTAGCCGTCGGTTCCTGTCCCGACCTGCCGCGTATGCCGCGGTTCGACATGTTCGAGGTGCGCGTATTGCGGATAGACCAGCAGCCCCGTCGGCACCGCGAAGGCGGCGTTCTTGGCCTCGTTGGGAAGACGGCCGAAGCCAAGCGGGCGGCCGACACGCACCGGGCGGTCGAGGATCCGGGTCGCAAGCTCGACCAGCCCCGTCAGCTGGGAGGCGCCTCCGCTGAGGACGACGCGCGCCTTGGGTTCTGCCGCAAAGGGCGAATCCTTCAGCCGGTCGCGGACCATTTCAAAAATCTCCTCTGCGCGGTGCCTGACGATGTTCGCGATGGTGGCGCGGGACACGATCTGCGGAACATCCCGCTCGTTGTCACCGGCCGTCGGAACAGACATCAACTCACGCGCGTCGGACCCGCCAGTCAGCACCGTGCCATATAACGTCTTGATTCGCTCGGCATCTGCAATGCACGCTGATAGTCCGCGCGCAAGATCCATGGTCACGTGATGCCCGCCGAGCGCAAAACCGGAGGCATGGACGAAGCGGCCGCCGGAATAGATCGCGATCGTCGTGGTGCCCGCCCCCATCTCGACCACGGCAGCGCCGAGATCGGCCTCGTCGTCGGTCAGCACCGACAACCCGGCAACATACGGGCTTGCCGCCATGGCCTCGACGTTGAGATGGCAACGCTCCACCACGAGCATCAGGTTCTTGGCCACGGTGGCGTCGGTCGTGACCACGTTCATGTCGACGCCGAACTGCCGCGCCAGCATGCCGCGGGGGTCGCGGATGCCCTTCACGCCATCGAGCGTGTAGCCGACGGGCAAGGCATGCAGCACCGCGCGCCCGTCGCCGGTGGCGTGATGCATGCCGGTTGAGGTCACGCGGCTGACATCGGCCTGGGTCACGGCGCCGCCGCGAATGTCCGAGGTGGCCTCGATCAGATGGCCCATGACGCGGCCGCCGGCGACCGGCAGCAGCACGGACTCGACCCGCACCCTGGCCATGCGCTCGGCCAGCGCGACCGCCTGCCGCACGGCCTGCTCGCATTCGACGGGATCGACGACGGCGCCGGCCTTGACGCCGCGCGACTGGATCTGGCTGTAGCCGATCAGCTCGACCGTGTGGGTGCGGCCGCGCAGCGCGTCGCTCGGCGGCGCCGGCTTCAGCCGCGCGATCATGCAGGCGATCTTGCTGGTGCCGACATCGAGAGAGGCCACAAGCGCGGTGCGCTTCTGGCCCATCGGGCGCGTCTTCGGAGTCTGGCGATCGAAGCCGGTCATGCGTCACCGGCCTTCTTCTTGGACTTCTTGTCCTTGAACAGCTCGTCGTGCGCCTTCGCTGCGTCCTCGGACAGTTGCACCGTCAGGCGGTCCGGCAGCCGCAAGTCGATGGCGACGATGTCGCGTGAGAACAGCCGATCGTCCTGATCGAGCTGGGTCAGGGTGGCGAGCGCGTTGCCGACATCGTGCTCGGGCAGGCGAATGTCGAGGCCGTCCTTGGTACGCAGGTTCCAGCGCCGCTCGCCGACGAACACGGCGGCCTTGGTGACGGCGCGCACCTGCGGGTAGCGGGCGAGCAGCGCCAGGAAATCGCGCGCGCGGCTCTCGGCCCCCTTGCCGACCACCAACGGCAGCGTCAGGAAACGGCGCGAGACATATTGCTCGAGCACGGCGCCGTCATCGGCGATGACCGAGAGGCGGCCCTCCTGCTGCCAGAGCGCGAACGCCTTGCGCTCGACGACGTCGATCTGCAGCTGGTTCGGAAAGAACTTCTGCACCGTGGCGTCGGCGATCCAGGGGTTGGCCTTGAGCCTGTCGCGCACGGCGGCGGCATCGAGGAACAGCAGCGAGGAGCGGCCGGTGACGCCGCCGACGGCGAGGATCTCGTCCTGGGTGAGCTGCTTGCGGCCATTGATCGCCACGGCCGTGATGCGGAAGCCGGCCGCATTGGCCAGCGCATTGCGGGTGTCGGACAGCGCCGCGCTGACGTCCTGGGCGTGGCCGCCCTTGACGATGCCGAGCCAGACGCTGCCGAACAAGAGCACCACGGTCGCCACGGTGCCGAGCCGGCGCGGCAAATAGCGCTCGACGAGCTCGACCACGCGCGGCGGCGCCTCACGCTCGACCATCGGCGCGAGCGCGGCCTGCATCGGCGCAAGATCTCTTCGGGTCGACCGCCGGCCCAGAGGTTGCTTCGTGTATCCCCGCGCGAAGCGGACACGCGGAAGGCGGGCCGAGACATACTCGCGCAGCAGGATTGCCGCGCCAAGGGCAGCGGCTTTCAGGTTCGCTTGAGGCCTCTGCGATCGAGCGAGGCGTCCTGCACCATCCATTGCACGAGCTCATCAAACTGTTGCGCCCGCAGATACTCGCGGACCCGCGCCTGCGCTCCCGGCCGGCCGGACACTGGTGACGTCACGACCCGGCAGCCGAGCACCACTGAGGCGCCAGCGTTAACCTTCGGACGTCCTGGTAAACAAAAAGTAAAATCGGTCCGGAGAGACGAATTTTTTCTCCGATTTATGAGGACCTTGCCTGGAATTCTTAAGCATTTTACAGGTTACAGGAACCATCGGGGGACGCCGGGCCGGGGGACCTCCGGTGCGTCTACCGCACGTTTGATCGGCGACTGCGCCCCTCGGCCAAGGCGATCTGCTGATTGAGGAAATCGACGAAGGCGATGCCCTGTGCCGCGAGCGCCTTGGGATAGAGCGAGGCCGCGGTCAGCCCGGGCAGCGTGTTGGTCTCGAGATAGACGGGGCCATTGGCCGAGACGATGAAGTCGGTCCGCGAATAGCCGCCGCAGGACAGCGCGCGATGCGCCTTGATCGCCTCCGTCTGCAGCGCGGCCGTCACCTCCGGACTGAAGCGGCCGGGACAGATCTCCTTCGTCGCCGCGGCGAGGTACTTCGCGAAATAGTCGAAGGCGCCGTCTGCGGGGAGGATCTCGATCGGCGGCAGCGCGATCAGCGATCCATCGGCCTGTTCGAGCACGCCGCAGGTCGCCTCCGTCCCGGTGACGAAGGGCTCGATCAGATACTCCTCGGTCGCGGCTGCCGCTTTGACGGCAACGAGGTCCTGGCTGGCGTTGACGAAGATCAGCCCGAAGCTCGATCCATCCTTCACCGGCTTGGCGATCAGCCTGCCGTAGCGCGCCAGCGCCGCTTCGGCGTCATCGAGCGCGACGCCCTCGGCCGCCGTCACCCCGCCGAGCACGGCGAAGCGCTTCGCCGCGACCTTGTCGAAGGCGAGGTGCGAGGCGGCCGAGCTCGAGCCGGTGAACGGCACGCCGCGAAGCTCGCACATCAGTTGAAGCTCGCCATTCTCCGCCCGGCCACCGTGGAGACCGAGCACCAGAACCCGATCCTCGGCCCTGGCGCGATCGAGAGCCTCGACGAGCGTCCCGATCCGGGGGCCATCGGCGGTGAACGGCTCCTCGAACGGCTTCGCATGCGCGACCAGCGCCGTGCCACTCGCCTGATGCACCGTGTCGTCGGCCTCCCAGAACCAGAGGTCAGCCTCGGGCAGCGCGGCATGCAGCGCCTTGGTGCTGGCGACCGAGACGAGGCGCTCCTTGTTGGAGCCGCCGAACAAAATCGTGGTGCGCATCAATGTCTTCTCGGTTGATCTCACAACCGCAGTCGCGATTGCGCTGACGTCACTTGAGCAAGCGGGGCGATCAGCTCGCCTTGACTCCGATCCGCTTGATCTCCCACTGCAGCTCGATGCCCGAACTCGCCTTGACCCGCGCACGCACGGTCTCGCCGAGCGTCTCGATGTCCTCGGCCGTGGCATCGCCGGTGTTGATCAGGAAGTTGCAGTGCATTTCGGAAACCTGGGCGCCGCCGACCTTGAGGCCGCGGCAGCCCGCGGAATCGACCAGCTTCCAGGCGGAATGTCCGGACGGGTTCTTGAAGGTCGAGCCGCCGGTCTTCTCGCGGATCGGCTGCGCCGTCTCACGATGCGCCTGCACCTCGGCCATGCGCGCCCGGATCGCCTCCGGCGCCGACGGCGTGCCGCGGAAGCGCGCTGCCGTGAAGATCAGCGACGGATCGGCGCCGCTCGCGCGATAGGTGAACTTCATCTCGGCATTGTTGAAGAGACGGGTCTCCCCGCTGCGGTCGATCGCAATCGCCTCGACCAGGATGTCCTTGGTCTCGCCGCCATTGGCGCCGGCATTCATCCGCAACGCGCCGCCGATCGTGCCGGGGATGCCGAACAGGAATTCGAGGCCGGCGAGATTGGCGGATGCTGCGACCTCGGCCACGCGCTTATCGAGCGCAGCCGTCCCGGCCGTGACGATGTCGCCTTCCGCCTTGACCTCACCGAACGCGCGCGGCGCCAAGCGGATGACGATGCCGGGCACCCCGCCGTCGCGCACGATGAGGTTGGAACCGACGCCAATGACGGTGACCGGCAGATCGGCTGGAAGCCGCCCCAGGAAATAAGCGAGGTCGTTGGCATCGGCCGGCGTGAACAACACCTGCGCCGGACCGCCGACGCGAAACCATGTGAGCGGCGCCAGGCTCTCATTGGCCAGCAGCCGCCCGCGCAGCTCCGGCATTGCGGCTTTGAGGTCGGGGGTGATGTCGAGGAAGGTCATGCGGCCGCTCTCGCATCGTGCCCCGACATCGTCAGGGTCGGCACGCACTCTCCGTTCCCTCCCCCCTTGTGGAGGAGGGTCAGGGAGGGGGGTGAGCCCCAGGCGCCGGCGCTCGTGGTACCCCCCTCTCCACCTCTCCCCCACAAGGGAGGAGAGAGCAGAGTATGCCGTGGAGCTACCAGCTCGCCCAACAATACCGCCCTCATCCCAGCGCCTTCAACTCGCCGGGCAGCGCGTAGGCCCATTGCGTGATGTTGTTGCCGGCACCGAGGCAGACGACGAGATCACCCGGCTTGGCGAGGCCCTTGACGATGCCGGCGAGGTCCGCGGCCTTCGGCAGCGGCACCACGTCGCGATGGCCGTGGGCGCGCAGGCCGAGCACGAAATGGTCGCGATCGACGCCTTCGATCGGGGCTTCGCCTGCCGCATAGACGTCGGCGACGACGACGGCGTCGGCGTCGTTGAAGCAGGTGCAGAACTCCTCGAACAGGGACTGCAGCCTTGTGTAGCGATGCGGCTGCACCACGGCGATGATCTTGCCGTTGGTGGATTCGCGCGCCGCCTTCAGCACGGCCGCGATCTCGACCGGGTGATGGCCGTAATCGTCGATCACGGTCACGCCATTCCATTCGCCGGTGCGGGTGAAGCGGCGCTTGACGCCGCCGAAGCCGGCAATCGCCTTGCGGATGGCCTCGTCGGACAGGCCGAGCTCGCGCGCGACCGCGATGGCCGCCGTTGCGTTCGAGGCGTTGTGCCGGCCGGGCATCGGCAGCGCGATGTCGGCAATCTCGTGCGTCGCGCCGCTCTTGCGATCGCGGAACACCACCTTGAAGCGAGAGCCGCCGCCCATCGGCGTCAGATCGACGAGGCGCACATCGGCCTGCGGGTTGACGCCGTAGGTGATGATGCGGCGGTCCTCGATCTTGCCAACCAGCGTTTGCACCACCGGGTGATCGATGCACATCACGGCAAAGCCGTAGAACGGCACGTTCTCGACGAAGGTGCGGAACGCCTCCTGCACGGCGTCGAAGGTCTTGAAGTGATCGAGATGCTCGGGATCGACATTGGTGACGATGGCGACATCCGCCGGCAGCTTCAGGAAGGTGCCGTCGCTCTCGTCCGCCTCGACCACCATCCACTCGCCGCCGCCGAGCCGCGCATTGGTGCCGTAGGCATTGATGATGCCGCCATTGATGACGGTGGGATCGAGCCCGCCGGCATCGAGCAGCGCCGCGACCATCGATGTCGTCGTGGTCTTGCCATGGGTGCCGGCGATGGCGACGCAGCTCTTCAGCCGCATCAACTCGGCCAGCATCTCGGCGCGGCGGACGACGGGGATGCGCTGGGCGCGCGCGGCCATCAGCTCGGGATTGTCGCGCTTGATCGCAGTGGAGACGACGACCACATCCGCGCCGGCGACGTTCTCGGCCTTGTGCCCGACGCTGACGGTGATGCCCTTCTCGCGCAGGCGTGCGACGTTCGCATTGTCCGAGGCGTCCGAACCCTGCACCGTGTAGCCGAGATTGCACAGCACCTCGGCGATGCCGCTCATGCCGATGCCGCCGATCCCGACGAAGTGGATGGGTCCGATCTCGCGCGGCAGTCTCATGGGGCGTCTCGTCTCAAGGGTTCCGGGCGCCCGGCGGAGGGGCGCGACCGCGAATCATCAGCCCTTCTTGCAAGACATGACCGGCCTGGACAAGTCCGCCCCGGCCGTAAACATCGCCAAATTCGCAGGCGCCCGCCCGATTTTGGCCGATTTTGGCAGCTTCGCGGCCGCGATGGGCGAGCAGTTCCCGCCGGGGATGCCCGCTTCACAAATTGTTAAGCGCGATCCCACGCAAACCCGTCCCAACGGGATACCTGCAATTTTTGCGCGTTCACCGCGTCAGTTCGCGTGGCATGGGTAGTGCCGCGGCCGGCATGCCGGTCGCGCATCTTTCAACTCTTGATGGAGAATCCCCGCCGATGTGCTCGCTGTGTGAACCGCAATCCCCCGTGTTGTCCCGCCGTCGGCTGCTCGGCGGCGGCGCAGTGCTGGCTGCCGCGGCGCTCGGCGCGCTTCCGGCGTTTGCGAAGGAAGCCAAGCAGACGAGCGACATCGCAACACCCCCCAACGCGATCTCGCCGGACGACGCGATGAAGCGCATCGTCGATGGCAACGCGCGCTACGTCGCCGGCAATCTCGACAACAAGGATTTCTCGGCCGGCCGGGCGGCGCGCGCCGCGGCCCAATACCCGATCGCCGCGATCGTGAGCTGCGCCGATGCACGGGTCGCGCCGGAGCTGGTGTTCGATCAGGGGCCCGGTGAGCTGTTCGTGGTCCGGGTTGCCGGCAATTTCGTCAACGACGACGGTCTCGCCAGCCTCGAATATGGCGTCAAGTTCCTCGGCACGCCTCTCGTGCTGGTGCTTGGTCACAGCGGCTGCGGCGCCATCGATGCCACGATCAAGGTGCTCAAGGACGGCACCAAGCTGCCAGGCCACCTGCCCGCTCTGATCAATGCGCTCAAACCCGGCGTCGAGGCTGCGATCGCGAAGAAGCCGCAGGATCTGCTGGCCGAAGCCACCGCGGAGAACGTGCGCAACAACGTCCGGCGCCTGTCGACCGCCAAGCCGATCGTCGGCCGCATGGTCGCCGAGGGCAAGGTGAAGATCGTCGGCGGCATCTATGACATCGGCTCCGGCCGGGTCACGATGATCTGACGCGTCAAGCCGGCCGCAGCGCGCGATCTGCACGCGCGGCTGCGGCCGCGAGCCAGCACACCTGGTGGCAGAACCAGGCCTCCACGGAGGCGATGAAAGCAGGCGTCAGCGTCAGGTGCCGGCGTCCGTCGCCGAAGCGCAGCAGCTCACGCCCCTCCATGGCCGCGAGCAGATTGCGAATATGGGAGCGCGAGACGCCGAGCATCGCCGCAAGCTCCGCCGTCGAGATGTCGACGGCCACGCGCCCGGCGGCGGAACGGGCGACGAGCGTCAGCGCCAGATGGATGCCGCTGTCGTGCTCGTCGGTCCAGGCGAGATCGGGAAATCCCGTCAGGGGCCGGTTGTCGCGGCAGAGCCAGCTCGCACATTGCCGGATCGTCTCCGCGTAGAACGCGGCGTCGTCCTGCAGACGAAGGCTCAGTCCGTCGGCATGCGTCAACCGCGCGTGGCAATCCAGATGCATGGCAAGCCAGCCTCGCAGACCCTCGAGGATGACGGCGCCTGGCACCAGATAGCGGATGCGGGCGTCCCCGGGATCGCGCTCGACGGTCACCAGCGACAGACCGCGCAACAGCGCGACGAACGCCGCCGTCTGCCGCGGACCCGGCAGCCGCATCTGCAGTCGCGTCAGGGTCGGGCGCTCGACCGGCTCGCGCGCCGACATATGCATCATCACGATATGTGCGACGATCTCCGTCGGGGCGCGCTGACCGAACAGTTTGATCATCAGGCGCTGGCCACGCAGGGGCGCAATCAGCTGATCGCAAAATCCGACGAACACGGGCACGAAGGACGGATGGCGTCGCAAACGCATCGGATGATCATCCGCCGCGATGGCGCCCTGGTCAGCGCTCCGGTTCGTCATCGCATCACACTCGATCAACTAGAGCGCCGCCGTCCTGATCACGAGGTCGGCCAGCCGCTCGGCGGCATCGAGCCGCCCGGCCGCGCGCGCAGCCTGGGCCATCGCTGCGAGACGCGTGGGCTCGGCGGCGAGCGCCGAGATCTCGGAGGCCAGCCTGTCGGAGGTGAATTCGCTCTGCACGATCCGGATCGCGGCGTTCGCGTCCGAGAGCACGCCGGCATTGGCAAACTGGTCCTGGTCGATGGCGCCCGGCAGCGGCACCAGGATCGAAGGACGGCCGATCGCGGCGAGCTCGGCGACGGTACCGGCGCCGGAACGCGAGATCACGAGGTGATTGGCAGCAAGCCGCGCCGGCAGGTCGGTGAAGAAGGGTTGCAGGTCGGCATTGATCTTGAGCCGGTCATAGACCGCGCGCACCCGCGCCATGTCCTCCTGCCGCACCTGCTGGGTCAGCACCAGTCGGTCCCAGAGGGCCGGCTCCAGCCGCTCGATCGCGCCGGGCACGATGTCGCTCATGATGCGCGCGCCCTGGCTGCCGCCGACGACGAGCAGCCGCAACGGGCCCGAAGTCTCCGGCGCCACATAGGGCATGGCCGCCGCTTCGAGGATGGCGGGACGCATCGGCGTGCCGACCGTGGTGGTCTTCGCCGAAAGCGCCGGATCGCGGTCGAGCACGCCAGGCAGCGACGTCGCGATCGCCTTCACATGCGCGGACAGGAAACGGTTGGCGCGGCCGAGCACGGCGTTGGCGTCGTGGATCAGGCTCGGCACGCCGGCGAGCCGCGCCGCCAGCAGCGGCGGCACGGTCGGATAGCCGCCGAAGCCGATCACGGCCGCGGGCTTGAGCCGCCGCATCAGGTTGAAGGCCGCGATGGTGCCGCTGCCGAGCAGCAGCGCGGTGCGGGCCAGCGCCAACGGCGAACGGCTGCGCACGGTCTCGCTCGGCACCACGTCGATCATGTCCGGGGTGAACAGGCCGCTGTATCGCAGCGCGCGCTCATCGGTGACGAGACGGACGCGATAGCCGCGCCTGATCAGCTCGACGCCGAGCGCTTCAGCAGGAAACAGATGGCCGCCGGTGCCGCCGGCCGCGAGCAGAATGAGAGGCGCGGTTGAGGTCATGCGCTTGTGTACAGGCAATGTGCGGTCATTGCGAGCCAGGCGGCCTAGGCGTAATTGCGCAGCGCGCCGGCTGCGTCGCCGGCCTCGACCTCCATCCGCGGCCGCTGTCGGGTCAGCGCCAGCATCATGCCGACGCCATAGGCCAGCGACACGATCGAGGAGCCACCGTAGGAGATGAAGGGCAAGGTCATGCCCTTGGCCGGGATCAGCTGCAGGTTGACCGAGATGTTGATGGCCGCCTGGATGCCGAACAGGATCGCCAGACCCGAGGCCGCGAAGCGCGCAAAGCCGTCCTCGGTCGCATAGGCGCGCGACAGCGTGCGGATCACGATGAAGGCGAACAGCGCGACCAGCGCCAGACAGAGGATGATGCCGAACTCCTCGGCGGCGACCGCGAACACGAAATCGGTGTGGCTGTCCGGCAGGCTGCGCTTGGCGATGCCCTCGCCCGGCCCCAGCCCGAACCAGCCGCCGTTGGAGAACGCCTCCATCGCGGTGTCGACCTGGAAGGTGTCGCCGGAGGCCGGGTTCATGAAGCGCTTGATGCGACCGGCGACGTGCGGGACCAAGAGATAGGCGCCGAACAGGCCGGCGGCCGCGGCGCCGGCGAGGCCTGCGACCCAGATCATGCGCATGCCGGCGATGAAGAACAGCGAGCCCCAGACCATCAGGACCAGCATGGTCTGGCCGAAATCCGGCTCCATCACCAAGAGCGACACGAGCATCATCAGCAGCACCAACGCCATCGTGGTCGCCGGCATGTCGGGCCGCCGCGCCGATTCCGAGAACAGCCAGGCGGAAACCACGACGAAGGCTGGCTTCGCGGCCTCGGACGCCTGGATGTTGACGCCGATCAGCGTGATCCAGCGCCGCGAGCCCTTCACCTCCGGCCCGATCGCGAGCGTCAGCACGATCAGCACGATGGCGACCGCGAACACCACCAGCGCGCTGCGCCGGATCTGGCGCGGCGACAGGAACGACACGCCGATCAGCACGATGAAGGACGGCAGCAGGAACAGGACGTGGCGGTTGAAGAAGTGGAACGGATCGAGCCCGATCCGGGTCGCGACCGGAGGGCTGGCCGCCAGCGACAGGATCACCCCGCACAGCATCAAGGCGAGGATGGCGCCGAGCAGCGGGCGGTCCACCGTCCACCACCAGTCGGACAGCGGATTGCGTTCTTCACGGGAGAGCATCGGGCGTCCACCTGAGGCCTTATGAAATCAGCCCATTGGCACCCAGGATGGTTATTGAAGGGTTAAGGATTCCTCCGCTGTCGTCCCGGACAAGCCGTGACGCGCCAGCGCGTCGCGGCGCCGATCCGGGACCCATACGCCGCGGCCATCGTGAACGGACAAAATGCCAACGACCCGCGTGCCTCAAACCGCTTCATGGGGGTATGGGTCCCGGCGTTCGCCGGGACGACACCGGTGTGTGCTGCAGCAGATGCGCGTCGTATCGTTCAAGCGTCCGGCCTGCTGAGCAAACACCGTCATCCTCCGCGCAGAGGAGAATCCAACACACCGTACCGTCGCGATGAAGCTACGCCACCGGCTTCACGCCCGGCAGCGCCTGCACCAGCTCGCGGAAGCGCGTGCCGCGGATCTCGAAGTTGCGGAATTGGTCGAACGAAGCGCAGGCCGGCGACAGCAGGACCACGGCCTCCTTCAGGCCGGAGGCTTCAGCGTCTGCAGCCGCCTGCGCCACCGCGATCTCCAGCGTGCCGGACATCTCGTGCGCCACCTTGTCACCGAGCGTGCCGGCAAACTCCGCGGCCGCCTCGCCGATCAGATAGGCCTTGCGGATGCGCGGGAAGAAGCCCGCGAGGCTGGTGATGCCGCCGGCCTTGGGCTTGCCGCCGGCGATCCAGAAGATGTCGGCGAAGGACGACAGCGCATGCGCGGTCGCATCCGCGTTGGTGCCCTTGGAGTCATTGACGAACAGCACGTCGGCGCGGCGGCCGACCTGCTCCATGCGATGCGCCAGGCCGGGAAAGCTGCGCAGCCCCTGCTGCAGGACGTCCTCCTTGACACCGAGCGCGAGCGCAGTCGCCGCCGCGCAGGCCGCATTCTGCGCATTGTGCTGGCCGCGCAGCGAGCCGATGCCACCGAGCCGCACAACCTCGCTGCGCGCCCCGCCTGAGCTGCGCAGGATGGTCTCGTGCTCGACATACAGCCCGTCAGCCAGCGGATTTTTGACCGAGATGCGCACGACGCGCTTGCCGGCCTGGTCGAGCCGGTCGGCGATCGCGCGCGAAAAACCGTCGTCGACGCCGACGATCGCGGTGCCTTGCGGCTTCACGCCGGCGACGAGGCGCTCCTTCACGGCCGCGTAGTTCTCGATCGTGCCGTGACGGTCGAGATGGTCCTCGCTGACGTTGATCAGGATGCCGACGCTCGGATCGAGCGAGGGCGTCAGGTCGATCTGGTAGGAGGACATCTCGATGACGTGGACGCGGCCCATGCGCGGCGGCTCGAGCGACAGGATCGCGGTGCCGATATTGCCGCCCATCTGGGTGTCGTAGCCGGCGACCCGCATCAGATGCGCGATCAGCGCGGTCGTGGTCGACTTGCCGTTGGTGCCGGTGATCGCGACGAACGGCGCATCCGGCGCGTGCCGCCTGCGCTCGCGACAGAACAGCTCGATGTCGCCGATCACCTCGACGCCGGCCTCGCGTGCCCTGAGCACGCTCCAATGCGGCACGGGATGGGTCAGCGGCACGCCCGGCGCCAGCACCAGCGCGGCGAAGTTCGCCCAGGAGACGGTGCGCAGATCGGCGGTGATGAAACCCGCCTTCGCCGCTTCCGTCATCCGATCGGCGCCGTCGTCGGCCGCGATCACTTCGGCGCCGCCGGCCCGCAGGGCATGACACGAAGCCAGCCCCGAGCCGCCGAGTCCGAACACAGCGACGGTCTTGCCGGCGAATGAGGTGACGGGGATCATGGGAAGAACTCCGTCGTTCCGGACACCGCGCAGCGCTGATCCGCAATCTCGGGATTCCGGGTTCGCGCTGCGCGCGCCCCGGAATGACAATCCATGGCATACGGACCCATCAGCGCAGCTTCAGGGTGGAGAGACCGACGAGCGCCAGCATCACCGAGATGATCCAGAACCGGATCACGATCTGCGGCTCGGTCCAGCCGAGCTGCTCGAAATGATGGTGGATCGGCGCCATCCTGAAGATGCGCTTGCCGGTCAGCTTGAACGACGCGACCTGCACGATCACCGACACTGCTTCCAGCACGAACAGGCCGCCGATCACCGCCAGCACGATCTCGTGCTTCACGGCGACCGCGATCGAGCCGAGCATCCCGCCGAGCGCGAGCGAGCCGGTGTCGCCCATGAAGATCGAGGCGGGCGGCGCGTTGAACCAGAGGAAGCCTAAGCCCGCGCCCAACACCGCGCCGCAGAGCACGGCGAGCTCGCCGGTGCCCGCGACGTAATGGATCTGCAGATAGTCGGAGAACACGGCATTGCCGACGAGGTAGGCGATCAGACCGAAGCTCGCCGAGGCAATCATCACCGGCACGATCGCAAGGCCGTCGAGGCCATCGGTCAGGTTGACGGCATTGCCTGCGCCGACGATGACGAAGGCGCCAAAGATGACATAGAGCCAGCCGAACTTGAAGACGAGGTCCTTGAAGAAGGGAATCGCCAGCCCTGTCGAGGATGGATCGCGGCCGAGGCGAACCAGCGCATAACAGGCGACCAGCGCGATTGCAGCCTCGATCAGCAACCTGAGGCGGCCAGCGAAGCCCGAATGCGACTGCTTGGTGACCTTCAGATAGTCGTCATAGAAGCCGACGAAGCCAAAGCCGAGCGTGACCGCGAGCACGATCCAGACATAGGGATTGAGCGGATTGGCCCACAGCACAGTGGAGACGACGAGCCCCGAGAGGATCATCAGCCCGCCCATCGTGGGCGTACCCTTCTTGCTGATGATATGCGATTGCGGGCCGTCGGTGCGGATCGGCTGGCCTTTGCCTTGACGCAGCCTGAGATGATCAATGATCCAGGGGCCGAACAGGAACACGAACAGCGCGCCGGTGACGACGGCGCCGCCGGTCCGGAAGGTGATGTAACGGAACACGTTCAAGAGCCCGCGAAACACCGAAAGGCTCGGAAACGTATTCGTCAGCTCGATCAACCAGTAGAACATCCAACCCGCCTATGCCGCCTCACCGAGACTAAGCCACGCCAACACGGTTGCTCGTGCGCGAATCCGGTCCAGTCTCTTTTAACCATGATCGGGGCCGGGTGCGAATCGTAGCCCGACGGGAACGATCCGTCCGGCATGACCGCTTCGGCCACCAGTGGAAAACTATCCTTCTGCCGCGCCGCGATATCGCCCGATTTCAACCGACGCCCTGCAACGCCGCGGCGAGCTTCGACACGAACTTGTTGACCCAGAAGATCTTCTTGCTGCCCTTGATGACGACGACGTCGCCCGGCGCGAGCAGCGCCGCGACCCGGCCGGGATCCAGCGTCACCGGATCCTCGTGCCAGCCGAGCCGCTTCGCTTGCGGCAGGCTGTCGAACAGGTGACGCATCAGCGGACCGACGCAATAGACGCCGTCGACCCCGGCGAGATGAGCGACCATCCCCTGATGATAGGCCTGCGCCTCGTCGCCGAGTTCAAGCATGTCGCCGATGATGGCAATGCGCCGCCCCCGCACCGGCCGCGCCTGCAGGCTGTCGAGCGCCGCCGCCATGCTGGCCGGATTGCCGTTGAAGCTGTCGTCGATCAGAACGATGTCGCCGATGGTCTGCTCGACGCCGCGGCCCGTCATGATGCCGACCTGGCCGAGCGTCGGCGCGAGCAGCGCCGGATCGAGCCCGGCCGCCGCGATGGAGGCGAGCGCCGCCAGCGCATTGTGCAGGCGATGCGGCGCCCCCGGCGTCACCGTGAAGGCGACGCGGCGACCGGCGATGTCTGCCGACACATCCCAGCTGTCGCCGCGCGAGGTGTGCGAGAGCTCGCGCACGTCAGTGCCGCCACCGAAGCGGATCACTTTGCCCGTCCATTCCGGCGCAGCGAGATCGGCCGGCAGCACGAGAACGCCGTCAGCCGGCAGCCCGCACGCGATCGAGACTTTCTCTTTCCTGATCGCTTCCAGGCTGCCGAGCTTCTCCAGGTGCACCGGCTGCACGTTGACGACGAGAGCCACCGTCGGCTGCGACAGCTCCGTCAGCCGCGCGATCTCGCCTTTTTGATTCATGCCCATCTCGACGACCCAGACCGAAGCGCCCGGATCGGCATTGCACAGCGTCAGCGGCACGCCCCAGAAATTGTTGAAGCTCGACGGGCTGGCTGACGCTCCGGGATAGGCGGCGATGAACTCCTTGGTCGAGCTCTTGCCGGCGCTGCCGGTGAGCCCGATCACCGGGCCATGAAAGCGCGCCCTTGCAGCGCGCGCGAGCGTCCACAATCCATCGATCAGCGTGTCGTGCACCACGAGCTGCGGCACGGTGATGCCGTCGATCCTGTGCGGCACGATCATCGCGACGGCGCCGGCCGCTTCGGCGTTGGCCGCAAACTCCCAGCCGTCGCGGCTGGAGGCGAAGCTCGACACGAAGCCACCGCTCGGCGTGCCGCTCAGCGCAACGAACAGGCTGCCGGGCTTCACGGCACGGCTGTCCTGCGTCACGAAATCGATCGGGCTCTCCGGATAGTCACCGGCGAGGCCGAGCGCGCGCGCCGCCTCCGCCACGGTCCACAGCGCCTTCGTCATGGTGTCCTCGATGCCAACGCGTCCGCGACCGCTTCGTGATCGCTGAAATGCAGAACATTGCTGCCGATGATCTGTCCGGTCTCGTGGCCCTTGCCGGCGATCACGAGCGCATCGCCGGGCTGCAGCTCGCCAATCGCGACCTGGATCGCCTCCGCCCGATCGCCGATCTCGCGCGCACCGGGTGCGGCGGCCAGGATCGCGGCGCGGATCGCAGCCGGATCCTCGCTGCGCGGATTGTCGTCGGTGACGATGACGCTGTCGGCCCCTTCAGCGGCGATCGCGCCCATCAAAGGGCGCTTGCCGGTGTCACGGTCGCCGCCGGCGCCGAACACGACGACGAGTTTTCGCGCAGCATAGGGCCGCAGCGCGTGCAGCGCCTTGGCAAGCGCGTCCGGCTTGTGCGCGTAGTCGATGAAGATGGGTGCACCATTGTGCTCGCCGACCAGCTCGAGCCGGCCCCTGGCGCCCTCGAGCTGCTCGAGAGATTCGAACACGGCTTGCGGATCGCTGCCGGTGCCGATCGCAAGGCCCGCCGCGACCAGCGCATTCTCGATCTGAAACGCGCCGACCAGCGGCAGGCGGACCGCATGCATGCGGCCGCAATGCTGGATCTGGAGCTGCTGAGCAAAGCCGTCGATTGCAGTGGCCACCAGCCGGATGCCCTCTCCAGCGCCGTCCCCATGCGTTCCCACCGTCATCAGGCGAAGACCGCGTGTCTGCGCCGCGGCGATGACCTCCGGCGAGCACTCATGATCAGCCGAGATCACGGCAGGGCCGCCCGGCGGCACGAGATCGCGGAACAGCCTCAGCTTGGCGTTGAGGTAGTGCGTGATATCAGGATGATAGTCCATGTGGTCGCGCGACAGGTTCGTGAACCCGCCGGCCGAGACCCTGACACCATCGAGCCTGAATTGATCGAGCCCATGCGACGAGGCCTCGAACGCCAGATGGGTGACGCCATCCTGCGTGATCTCGTCGATCTGCCGATGCAGTGCGATCGGATCCGGCGTCGTCAGCGAGCCGTAGACGGTGCGTTTGTCCGACACCAGCCCGACGGTGCCGATGCTGGCCGAACTGTGGCCGAGGCGCTGCCATATCTGGCGCGTGAAGGCGGCGACCGACGTCTTGCCGCTGGTGCCGGTGACGGCGGCAATGGTCGCCGGCTGGCGCGGATAGAACCGAGATGAAGCGAGCGCGAGCGCCCGCCGAGGGTTTGGCAGCGCGATGAATGGCACGGCCAGCTCCGTTCCAGGGCCCGCCGCGCCGGCCACGGCGACCGCGCCGGCCGAGATCGCCGCCGCGATGAAGCGGGTGCCATCGGTCTTGGTGCCGGACAGAGCAAAAAACAGGTCGCCGGGCCGCACGGCGCGGCTGTCCACCGCGAGGCCGGAGATCTCGACAGCGGCGATGCGGGCGTCGAGCGTCGCCTGATCGCCCAGGAGGTCCTGAAGTTTCATCCTGGTTCCGTGCCAGTCCTGGCCCCGCCCCGGGCGGCGGCAGCTCCAAAGCTCGCGATTCGACGACGGCTTACTGTGTCAGCCGCGATGCTGCAAGAATTTGGCGGTCGGACGGCGGCAGGTCGAAGCGGGGCTCGATTCCCAGCAGCGGCCCGATCCGGGAGATCACGGCACCAGCCGTCGGCGCGGCATTCCAGCCGGAGGTGATGAAGCCATAGGTTTCCTTCAATGACTGCGGCTCGTCCAGCATGATCAGGAGCTGGTATTTTGGCTTGTCTGCCGGGATCACGGCGGTGAAGAGGGTCAGCACCTTCTTCTTGGCATAGCGGCCGTTGATGACCTTCTCGGCGGTGCCGGTCTTGCCGCCGATGTAATAGCCCTTCACGTCGGCCTTGCGCGCGGTGCCGACCTCGGCGTTCAGACGCATCAGGTAGCGCATCTTCTCCGAGGTCTCCGGCTTGATCACGCGCTTGGCGACCTGCATCGCCTCTGCCTCGGTGCGCTTCATGAAAGTCGGCGGGATCAGATAGCCACCATTGACCAGCGCGCTGACACCCATCACGCCCTGCAGCGGCGCCACCGCCATGCCGTGACCGAACGCGATCGTGACCGTGTTCAACTCGGCCCAGCGCTTGGGCAGGATCGGCGAGGCGCTCTCCGGCAGCTCGGTGCGCAACCGGTCGAACTGGCCCATCTTGCGCAGGAACGCCTTGTGCGCGTCCACGCCCTGCGCCAACGCGATCCTGGCAGCACCGACGTTGGACGAGAAGTAGAACACTTCCCGCATGTTGAGGAAGCGGCCCTTTGGTTCGTCGTCGTGAATCGTAAACTTGCCGTAGTGCAGCGGTCCGCGCGCATCCCACAGCGAGTTGAGATCATACTTGCCGCTGTCGAGCGCCATCGCCAGGGTGAAGGCCTTGAAGGTCGAACCCATTTCGTACACGCCCGTGGTCAGGCGGTTGATCCGATCGGGATCGTGCGCTTCCTTCGGGTTGTTCGGATCAAAATCCGGCAGCGAGACCATGGCGATGATCTCGCCGGTCCTGACATTGACGACGAGACCGGAAGCCGCCTTGGCCTTGAACTTGTCCTTGGACTTGAGCAGCTCATCGCGCAGCGCGTGCTCGACGCGCAGATCGACCGAGAGCTCGATCGGGCGCTGCAGGCGATCGGTGGCGAAGCCGGCGCGATGGAGGTCGGCGAGGCCCTGATTGTCGAGCCACTTCTCCATACCGGCGATGCCCTGGTTGTCGATGTTCACCAGGCCGATCAGATGGGCCACCTCGTTGCCGGTCGGATAGACGCGCTTGTTCTCGCGCAGGAAGCCGATGCCCGGCAGGCCGAGGCGATGAATGTCCTGCTGCTGCTTCGGTGTCATCTCGCGCTTCAACCAGACGAAACCCTTGCGCGACAGCAGTCGGTCGCGGACCTCGCCCGTATCGAGATCCGGCAAGGTCGCCGTCAGAAGCTCGATCGCCTCGTCCTTGTCGATGAGACGGCGCGGCTCGGCGAACAGGCTCGGCGTCTTGACGTCGGTGGCGAGAACGGCACCGTTGCGGTCGACGATGTCGGGCCGCGCGGTGGCGATGGCGTCCTGCTGCGCGGCACGCCGCGCGCTCGGACCATCCGAGCCGATCGCGAACATCACGAGGCGGCCGCCGATGATCGCGTAGACCGCGGCAAAGGCGACGATCGCGAGGCCGACGCGCACGCGCGCCTTCGCAGTGCGATCGACATCGCGCCCATACAGCAGCGTGCGCACCAGTCGCTGCCGCCAGGGCTCCTGCGGCTTGACGTGAGGCCGACGCTGATCGCTCATTGCTGATCCTCCGGGCGACGCACCGATCCGGTCACGGGGGGCTCTTCGTTGATCGCGTCGATCGCATCGATCATCGATCCGATCGGATCCGGATTGTCCGGTCGCGCAAATCGCGGCGGCCGCTCCGGCAGATTCTTCAGGCTGTCGTATTGTGTGGCGTTGAGCGGCTTCAGCGGCAGATGCCGTTCGACCAGCCCTTGCAGCCGCAGCGGCGCGTCGAGCTTGGCCCATTCCGCGCGCAACACTGCGATGGCCTCGCGCTGCTCGCGGATCTCAGCGCGCAATTGCAGCACGCGCTCGACCCGTGCCGTCGAGTCCATCTTGATGCGATAGACATAGGCCGCCGCGAAGATCAGCGAGCAGATCACGACGAGGTGCAGGAGGCGCATCGGTCACCCTCCTCGCAGGACGTCGGCCAGGCGCGGCCAGGGGGATGATGATGCCGAGGCGTGCGCCGGCGCGGCCGTGCGTTCGGCGCCGCGCAGCTTGGCGGAGCGTGCCCGGGGATTGGCTTCGGTCTCGGTCTCCGCGGCCACCACCGGCTTGCGGTTGAGCAGCTGGAAGCTGGGTGCCTCCTGGGCCACCTCGGGCCGATGGCGGGAGCCGCCGCCAGTCCTGCTGCGCTCGGCCAGGAACGTCTTGACGATGCGGTCCTCGAGCGAATGGAACGAGACGATCGCGAGGCGGCCGCCCGGCGCCAGCACGCGCTCCGCTGCCGCCAGCGCCTGTTCGAGCTCGTCCAGCTCCTCGTTGACGAGAATGCGCAACGCCTGGAACGTGCGCGTCGCCGGATGGATGTCGCCAGGCTTCGATCTCACCACGCGCGCGACGATGTCGGCGAGCTGCCGCGTCGTCGTGATCGGCTGCTCCTTGCGCGCGGCGACGATGGCCCGCGCCACGGCGCGGGAGTGCCGCTCCTCGCCAAAGATGTAGATGACGTCGGCCAGATCGCGCTCGGCAGCGTGCGCAACGACATCGGCAGCCGTCGGCCCCGTGCCGCCCATCCGCATGTCGAGCGGGCCGTCGAACCTGAACGAGAAGCCTCGCGCGGCGGAGTCGAGCTGCATCGAGGATACGCCGACATCCATCACGACGCCGTCGACATGTGTGAGGCCTTGCGATGCACAGATGTCGGCCAATGCCGAGAAGCGGTTCTCGACCAGTGTCAGGCGACCGCCCGCTTCGGCGAGGAGACTCGCGCCGCCGGCGATTGCGGTGCTGTCGCGATCGATCCCGATCACCCGTGTTCCCGCCGTCGCCAGGATCAGGCGCGTATAGCCACCCGCGCCAAAGGTCGCATCGACATAGGTTCCGCCGGCGCGCGGCGCCAGCATCTCGACCGCTTCGGGGCCGAGCACCGGGACGTGTCGCTGGTCAGCCGTGCTCACGCGGCCGCTCCGCAAGCGCGCCGTTGCTTCAGACTGACTTTGTTCGGCAGCGAGCCCATCGCGCCTTCGATCCTCGCGCCCGTCAATTCGCCAAGCCATCTCCCGGGACGGTCGGTCATCCGTCGAGCCGTCCCCACATCAGCGGCACGATCCGGCCTTGTCGAGACCCTCGATCCGACAGCGATCGCGCGGCGCCGGAGCGCCCCGGAACCGCTTTCGATCGTGATCTGCCGTGCAGGACCTTGCATCGTGGCGGCTTGCCGTCCCGAAAGCCGGCTTGGCTCTTCACCACTCAGTAACGGCGTTTAGCGTTAACAAACAGTTGACGGTCTGTGGCGGATGTTGGGCACTTGGACCGCGAGGCGGAGCTGCCCGGTAGACCGTTCGTCCTGCACGCCGTCGCGCCGTTCGGCGGACTGGCAATCGCCATACAACGGTCCGCTCAATAGCGAGGGCTCGCATGCGATTTCGATTGCGGCTGGGACATGTAAAAGAGTAGTGCCTGCCCATATTCGGTTTGAGCCATCGCCGCCGCCGTCCGCTTCGAGTCGTTCATGCCAAATCCATCCGACAAGCCGGAATCGAAGCGTCCCCGTGCGCTGCCGATCCCCAAGGGCGTTTCCGACCTGCCGGTCTTCACGCCGGACTCGTCGATCGCCTCCGACGTGATCCCGTCGGCCAATTTCGGCGAGCGCAAGGGTGGGCGCCAGCCGGACATGATCATTCTTCATTACACCGGAATGCCGGATGTCGAAGGGGCGATCACCAAGCTTTGCACCGCCGGCAGCGAGGTGTCCGCCCATTACGTCGTGCTTGAGGACGGACGCATCGTCCAGTGCGTACCGGAGGCCTTCCGCGCTTGGCACGCGGGTCTCTCGTCCTGGGGCGGCGACGAGGACATCAATTCCTGCTCGATTGGTGTCGAGATCGTCAATCGCGGCCACGATTGGGGCTATCCGGATTTCCCACCGCGGCAAATCGCGGCGGTCATCGCGCTGTGCCGAGGCATCATGCTTCGCCGCAATGTGCCGGCGCATCGCGTGCTCGGGCATTCCGACGTGGCGCCCGCGCGCAAGAAGGATCCCGGCGAGAAATTCCCGTGGCATTCGCTGGCGAATTCGGGCGTGGGCCACTGGGTGCAGCCGGCGGCGATCACCAAGGGCGAGACGTTGAAGCTCGGCAGCATCGGCGATGACGTCAAGGGCTTGCAGAAGGCGCTCGCCAAATACGGCTATGGCGTGCCGATCACGGGCAAATTCGACGGCATCACCATGGATGTCGTCACCGCGTTCCAACGGCACTTCCGCCCCGAAAAGATCGACGGCATCGCCGACCGCTCGACCTTGTGGACGTTGCATGCGCTGCTGACGAGCCTGCCGGCCGAGGATCAGGCGCCGCGCGTCTGACACGTCAGGCCTCAGCGTCGAGCTCACCGAGCCGCCGTGCATACAGACGCCTGAGCGGCGCGAGCTGCGTGGCTGCGCTCGCCTCGCGGTAGCCGGCGCGCGCCTCGTCGCGCCGACCGAGCCGCCGCAGGAGGTCCGCCCGCACCGCCGGTAGAAGATCGTACTGCTTCAATCCGCCGCGCGCGGCCAGCGCATCGACCAGCGCCAGCGCCCGCGCCGGGCCATCGACCATCGACACGGCGGCTGCATGATTGAGCTCGATCACGGGCGATGGCGCGATCCGCAGCAGAACCTCGTAGAGCCCCACGATCTGCCGCCAATCCGTTTCAGCGTAGCTGGAGGCCTGAGCATGAAGCGCGGCAATCGCCGCCTGGACCGTATAGGGCTGCGGGAGCCCCTTCATGCCCAGGGCCTGTTCGACCAGCCCCAGCCCTTCAGCGATCTGCTCGCGATTCCACAGCGCGCGGTCCTGCTCCTCCAGCAGGACGATGTCGCCCGCCGCATTGGTACGGCCGGCGCGCCGCGCATCGTGCAGCAGCATCAACGCGAGCAGGCCCTTGATGTCGCGCGCCTCCGGCATCAAGCCAAGCAGCAGGCGACCCAGCCGGATCGCCTCACGCGCGAGATCCTCGCGAATCAGCTCGGTACCTGAGGTCGCGAGATAGCCCTCCGTGAACACCAGATAGATCACGGTCAGGACGCCGCGCAGTCGCTCCTCGAGCGCGTCGCGTCCCGGCACCTCATAGGGAATGCCGGCGAGGCGGATCTTCTGCTTGGCGCGCACGAGGCGCTGCGCCATCGCCTCCTCACCGGCGACAAAGGCGCGGGCGACCTCGGCGGTGGTGAGGCCGCAGACCGTGCGCAGCGTCAGCGCCACCTGAACCTCCGGCGCGAACGACGGATGGCAGCAGGTGAAGATCAGCCGCAGCATGTCATCGTCGAGATCGGACGGCGCGTCGTCGTTGGCGGCGTCACGCTCGATCGCATGAACGATCTCCGCCTCCTTGTCGCGAAAATTGCTCCGCCGCCGGATCCGGTCGATCGCCTTGTTGCGGGCGACGTTGACCAGCCACGCCCGCGGATTGGCGGGGGCGTCGGACCCCCGCCATTTGAGCAGCGCCGCAGCGAACGCATCCTGCAGCACGTCCTCAGCCAGATCGAAGTCACCGACGAGCCGGATCAAGGTCGCGAGTGCGCGGCCGGCCTCATCACGGAACACCCTGTCGATCGCATCAGGCGTCATCGGTGACCTTCTCGGCAGCGAGCCGCACCGGTCTCAATGATTGTATTGCCAGACCGGCCGCACCTCGATCGAGCCGAAACGGGCGCCGGGAATACGTGCGGCAATCCCGATCGCCTCGTCGAGATTCTTGGCCTCGATCATGTAGTAGCCGCCTAGCTGCTCTCGGGTCTCGGCGAACGGACCGTCCGTGGTGAGGATCTTGCCGTCGCGCACCCGCACGGTCGTCGACGTCGAGGTCGGCTGCAGCCGGTCACCGCCCTTGTAATTGCCGCTCGAGATGATCGATTGGGTGAACGTCTGGTACTCCGCCAGCATCTTGCCTTCAGCCTCCTTCTCGATCTTCGCGTATTCGGCCTCATTCAGGTAGATCATCAACAGATACTGCATCGGACTTGCTCCTCTCTTCGGCTGGATCGCCGACATCCAGTCGAACGGCGTCGACACGGAACGACACGCGAAGGATAATATTTTCCGCCGGCATGGCGATGGCTTGACGTGCTGGTCGAGAAGCCCCATTCAAGCTGCATCAGTCGGCCGGACGGCCGCTCCGGCAGGTGCCGAAAGGCCGCCGGGGAGGAAAGTCCGGGCTCCATCGACATGCGGTGCCGGATAACGTCCGGCGGGGGCGACCCCAGGGATAGTGCCACAGAGAACGAACCGCTTCCTCCCGCGAGGGAGGCAGTAAGGGTGAAAAGGTGCGGTAAGAGCGCACCGCGGGGCCGGCAACGGAACCGGCATGGTAAACCCCACCGGGAGCAAAACCGAATAGGGATGGCCACGCGGAGACAATCGCCAAGGCAGATGATGCCAAGGCGATGACGTCCGCCGGAGCGATGTCAGGCTCGCCGTCCGGGTAGGTTGCCCGAGGTCGCGCGCAAGCGCGATCCCAGAGGAATGGCCGTCACGTATCGTCATGCGCAAGCTTGACGGTGCCCTACAGAACCCGGCTTACAGGCCGGCTGATATGTTCATGAGGGGCTCGGCGCCGACAGCGCCGGGCCCCTCACCATTTTGATCATCCGGCCGCCGAGAGCTGGCCGAACTCGGTGGCCTGGCGCTCGAACAGGCTGCGATAGAGCCCGCCGGGTCTGCCGACCAGCGCGGCGTGGCTGCCCTGCTCGACGATGCGGCCGCGATCGAACACCAGGATGCGGTCGAGACTGCGCACGGTCGCCAGACGATGCGCGATCACGATCGCCGTCCTGCCCTTCATCAGCCGCTCCATCGCCTCCTGGATCAGCGCCTCCGATTCCGAATCGAGGCTCGACGTCGCCTCGTCCAGGATCAGCACGCGCGCGTCCGCCAGGAACGCCCGCGCCAGCGCCACTCGCTGCCGCTCGCCGCCCGACAGCTTGACGCCGCGCTCGCCGACCAGCGTGCCGTAGCCCTTGGGCAGGCGCGCGATGAACTCATGCGCGTTGGCGAGCCGCGCCGCCTGCTCGATCTCGGCCTGGCTGGCGCCGGGCCGGCCATAGGCGATGTTCTCGGCCAGCGAGCGGTGGAACAGGATCGGCTCCTGCTGCACGATCGCGATCTGGCTGCGCAGCGAGTCCTGCTTGGCGTGCGCGATGTCCTGGCCGTCGATCATGATGCGGCCGCCGCTGACGTCGTAGAGCCGCTGCACCAGCTTGACGAAGGTCGTCTTGCCGGAGCCCGAGCGCCCGACCAGCCCGATCCGCTCGCCCGGCCGGATGTCCACCGACAGCCTGTCGTAGAGGGAGCTGCGATGGCCGCCATAGTGGAACGTCACCGCATCGAATACGATGTGCCCGCCGGTCACCGCGATCGGCTTCGCGTCCGCCGCATCGACGATGCCGATCGGCTCGCCATGGATCGCCACCAGCTCGTCCATGTCGTTGACCGCGCGCTGCAGGTTGTTGATGTGCATGCCGACGTCGCGCAGATAGGCATGGATCACGTAATAGCTGGTCAGCACATAAGTGACGTCGCCCGGCGAGGCCTTGCCTGCCATCCACAGCAGCACGGCGCCGCCGATCACCGAGGAGCGCAGGCACAAGAGCACGCCGAGCTGCACCGCAGCCGTGGTGTTGTAGCGCAGCCACGTGCGATTGACCCGCCGGGACCAGCGGCTGACGACGCGCATCAGCCGACCGTCCTCACGCGCCTCGGCGCCGAACGACTTCACCACCGCGTTGCAGCTCAACGCGTCGGCCAGCGTGCCGCCGACCTTGGTGTCCCAGGCATTGGAGATGCGCGCGGCCGGGGCGATGTAGCGGGTCGAGAACACGACGGTCATCGCGACATAGAGCACTGCGCCGATCGCGATCACTCCGCCCAGAGCGCCCCAGTGCAGCCCGAGCAGCACCATCGAGCCCAGCAGCACCGAGAGCGACGGCAGCAGCGCCAGCAGGATGGTGTCGTTGTAGAGGTCGAGCGCCCACATGCCCCGGGTGATCTTGCGCACGGTCGAGCCGGCGAAGCTGTTGGCGTGCCAGTCGGTCGAGAACCGCTGCACGCGCACGAACGCGTCGCGCGCGACATCGGACATGATGCGGAGCGTGAACGGCACGATCAGTTGCAGGCCCGACAATCGCAGCACGATCGAGGCGAAGCCGAGGCCTACGATGGCGGCGAACGCCACCAGCGCGCTGTGCCGTGCATCGGCATTGCCTGGGCCCAGAGTGAGCGCATCGACCAGCCGGCCGGAGAACAGCGGCATGAACAGATCGGCAGCGGTGGCGCCCAACAGCGCGCACGCAATGCCGAGGGTCATACGCGGCTGCTTCAGCCAGTGGCGGGTCACGAACGGGATCACGACGCGGATCGCGGCGGGACGCTTGTCGGCCTTCAGGCCGGAGACGTCGACGGTCATGGCATCATCCGGCCGCGCTCGTCGCGCCAGGCCGGCTCCAAATGAGGCAGACGGACGCGGCAGGCGCGGTCTGCGGATAAGTAATCAGGCGTTGGGAAGTTAAGCGATGGTGCTCAAAGCGAGCGGCCGAACACCAAGACAGGCATCGAGCGGGTGCATGCGATCTGCAGATGCGATGTGGTCATGCAAATCTCCCCGGTTCGAGCGACAATTCCTGCTCCATACCATCGACGGTATGATTTGGCAACCCGCGGCACGCGCAGGAGCCGCTCACGTCAATGTGCGTCGCCGCCGCCCGCCATCGGCGAGCTCGGCTTCTTGAGCAGCATCACCATGAAGCTGAGCGCGATGTAGAAGCAGGTCAGCATGAAGAAGGCATCGCCATAGCCCATCACCACGGCCTGTCGGTGCACGATCTGCGAGAGCTGCTTCATCGCCATCAGCGCCGAGTCGCCCATGCCCTGCAGCTTCTGCTGCAGCATGTTGAGGGTCTCGACCGCGGTCGCATTGCCCCAGGTCACGCGCTCGTGCAGGCGCGAGATGTGCAGGTCGGTGCGGTCGTTCAGCACCTGGTTGATCACGGCGAGTCCGACCGCGCCACCGAGATTGCGCATCAGGTTGAACAGGCCCGAAGCGTTCTTGACGCGGTCCGGCGCCAGAGTGCCGAGCGCGATGTTGTTGGTCGGCACCATCGCGCACATCATGCCGACGCCACGCAGCACCTGCGGCACGAACAGCTCCCAGAAATCGTAGTCGCGGGTGATCCCGGTCATCTGGTAGGAGCCGATGGCGAAGATGACGAGGCCGAAGGCGATGATCAGGCGCATGTCGATCTTCACCATCAGCCGGCCGACCACGGGCGCCATCAGGAACATGGTCACGCCCGACACGAACATCGTCTCGCCGATCATCAGCGCGCTGTAGCCGCGCACCTCGGCGAGATAGCGCGGATAGATGTAGGTCAGGCCGTAGAGGCCGATGCCGATGCAGAACTGCAGCAGGCAGCCGACCGTGAAGTTGCGGTCGCCGAACGCATAGAGGTCGACAATCGGCTCGTCGACCGTCAGCACGCGCCAGAAGAAGCACACCGCCGAGACGGCGCAGACCGCGGCGAAGATCGCCACCGACGTGTCCTGCAGCCACTCATATTGCGGCCCCTCCTCCAGCACGTATTCGAGTGAGCCGAGGAATCCGGCCATGAACAGCAGGCCCCACCAGTCGAAGCGGTCGAGCAGCTCGAAATGCGGCTCGTCGAAATCGACCAAGGCGAGCACGCCGACCGTGATGAGGATGCCCGGCGGGATGTTGACGAAGAACAGCCAATGCCAGGACATCGCGTCGGTGATGTAGCCGCCGACCGTCGGGCCGACCGTCGGCGCAAGGGTGGCGACGAGCCCGATGATCGGGCCGACGACGTTGAACTTGGAGCGCGGAAACACCGTGTAGGCCGAGGCGAACACGGTCGGGATCATGCCGGCGCCGAGAAAGCCCTGGAGCGCGCGCCATACGATCATCTGCTCGATCGAGGACGCGAAGCCGCACAGGAAGCTGGAGATGGTGAATCCCGCGGCCGAGATCGCGAACAACAGCCGCGTGCCGAGCGCGCGCGACAGAAAGCCGGACAAGGGAATCGCGATCACCTCGGCAATCAGATAGGCGGTCTGCACCCAGGACACTTCGCTGGAGCTCGCCGACAGTCCGGCCTGGATCTCGCTGAGCGACGCCGACACGATCTGGATGTCCAGGATCGACATGAACATGCCAAACACCATGATCAGGAACGCGATCAGCCGCCGCGGCGCGATGCGGTCCGACGGCGCCGCCGGTGCGCTCATGGTGGGATTGGCTGTGGTGGCGGTGGCCATGGTCTAATGAGTCCGCTGGAGTCGATGACCGCGCCGCGTCACAGGTGCGCTCCCCCTCCCCCTTGCGGGGAGGGGTCGGGGGTGGGGGTCCCCAACGGCGGTCTCGCCCGGAGCCCCCCACCCCAACCCTCGCCCGCAAGGGGGAGGGAGCTGACTTCCGATGACGCGACAGCGAATGCAAGCGCGCCGGTTAGATCAACTTGCTACTTCCCCTGCACCGTCGCCGGCGCGTCGAGATCTCCGTCACTGTCGGCATCCTTGGCGCCGTCGGTGGTGTCCACCGTGACGTAGACCGACATGCCGGCGCGCAAGAGGTTCTGCCGCGCCACGTCCTTCGGCACGCGGATGCGCACCGGCAGGCGCTGCACGATCTTGGTGAAGTTGCCGGTCGCGTTGTCCGGTGGCAGCAGGGTGAACACCGAACCCGCGGCCGGCGAGATGCTGTCGACCACGCCCTTGAAGCCGCGCGCGCCGTAAGCATCAACCTTGATGGTCACCGGCTGGCCCGGACGGATACGCCTGAGCTGGGTTTCCTTGAAGTTGGCGTCGATGAACACGTCATCGAGCGGCACGACGTTGCCGAGCCGCTGGCCGACCGCGACGAAATCGCCGGTGTTGACGAGGCGGTTGGAGAAGGTGCCGTCGACCGGCGCGCGCACGGTGGCGAATTCGAGATCGCGCTCGGCCTTGGCGAGCGAGGTCTTGAGCTCGGCGAGCTGCGCCTGGGCCTCGACCTGCTGCGCCTTCGTCACCTCGACATTGTCGCGGGCGGCGTCGAACGCGGCGCGCGCGGCGCGCACCCCGGCCATGCCCTGATCGCGCGTGGCTTCCGACTGCTCGAAGGTCGCATGCGAGGCAAAACCCTTGCTGCTCAGCGCCTGCTGGCGCTCATAGTCGAGCCCGGCGCGCTTCATCGCGGCTTCGGATGAGGTGAGATTGGCCTGCGCCTGCTCGACGGCGCTCTGCTGCGCGGCGACCTGGCGGCCGATGCGCGCGATGGTCGCCTCCTGGGTGGCGATCTTGCTGCGCGCGGCGTCGACTGCGATCTTGTAGTCGCCGTCATCGATGCGGAAGATCACGTCGCCCTTGCGGACCACCGAATTGTCCCGCGGCACGATCTCCTGGATGTGCCCGGAGACGCGCGCGCCCAGCATGGTGTTGTTGGCGCGGACATAGGAATCGTCGGTCGAAACCATGAAGCGGCCGACCAGATAATAGTGCGTGGCATAGCCGGCGGCGGCGAGCGCGAGCAGCACGCCGATGCTGGCGAGCACGCGCTTGCGCTTGCCGGATTTCGGCGCGGCGGCGGGCTCGGCTTGCGGCTTCGCTGCGGCAGGAGCGCCGGCCGGCGCGGGCCGTTCGGATGGCGCCTCGGTGCTGACGTCTGCCTTCAGCTCAGCCGGCTTGGCATCAGCCGGCTTGCGCTGCGCCGTGTCGCTGGGCTGCGGGCGGGCCGACTCAGCGCTCGGCTGTTTCGGCGTTTCCTCGGCGTCCGGACGGCGCGCCCGTACAGCCTGATCTCTTGCAGCGGCCATCAGAGACTCCCACCCATGACAGCGGGGCCGCTCAGGCCCCGAAAATCCCGACCGAACCGTTCGGTCAATCCACATCTACCATTGACCGAACCGTTCGGTCAATATACATCTTCGCTATCGCAACATATCCGCGCGGATGCCTTGGTGACGTTGGCGCCGGCCAAATCTTCGGGAACAGCCTAAACCAATGATTGAGGCGGACCATAACACCACCCAGGTGATGCCGGATGAGGACTCCTCGAAACGGCGCCAGATCCTCGAAGGCGCCCGCAAGGTGTTCATGGACATGGGCTTCGACGGCGCCAGCATGGGCGAGATCGCACGCGCGGCCGGCGTCTCCAAGGGCACGCTCTACGTCTACTTCGCCGACAAATTCCGCCTGTTCGAGGCGATCGTCGCGGAGGAGACCGTGCATCGGGGCGCCTCGAACTTCAGCTTCGATCCCGCCCGCGACGCCGCGACCGTGCTGTACGAATTCGGCACCGCCTGGATCGCGGTCGTCTGCCGCCCCGGCGGCGGATCGGCGATCCGCACCGTGATGGCGATTGCCGAACGCATGCCGGAGGTGGGGCGGCGCTACTATGATTGCGTCATCGAGGGCACGATCGGCCGGCTTGCGGCCTATCTGCAGGCCCGTGTCGATGCCAAGGAGCTCGCCATTGACGATTGTCACCTCGCCGCATCGCAATTCCAGCTGATGTGCCAGGCCACGCTGTTCCTGCCCTTCATCTTTCAGGGAGCCCCCGCCCCCTCGCCCGACGAGACGCACAAGGTGGTGGCGAGCGCCGTCCGCATGTTCCTCGCGACCTACAGCATCAAGAGTTGAGACGCCGCTGACCGCAGCGATGCGCGCGCCGATGTCGGCACAACAGATATCGGCGCAAGACATGTCAGCCCGAGATATGCCAGCATAAGACATGCGCTCTCCTTCTCGCGGCTGGTGACGCCCGAGCTTTGCGTTCGGATCACCCTCGGATCGATCGGAGGGTGCAGGGAAGGCCGGGCGCTGGCCGCGCCCGTGGCCCGCCTGCTCAAAAAAATGCAGGCGGCAGGTACCACAGGTCTGGCCGAACACACCCGGCCCTCCCCGCGCGATGGGCTTACGATTTATACGTAATCTCCCCGGTGTCCGGGCTTGTAGCCACCGTCGCCCGCGCAGATGCGCGAGCATCTGCTGCGAACTTGACGCCAGCATCGGGGCGCCAGGACCATACGACTTCATCGTCCTGCCGGTCGCGTTCGTCCGCTCGCGATTCCAGCGCGCTGCGCGCCGACAGGCCACCACTCCCCGCCTCCAACGCTCGTGACGACCGCGAAACGTCCCTCTTCGATCGAGCCGGGATGGCGGTAGACAACCATGAAATTCGGAAAAATGGAAGATGAAAATTTTTGCGCGAGGGACTGGACAGGGCAAATCAGCTTGATCGGGCAAACGAAATCGGATTCTGCGCGCAGCCGGCTTTAACCGCGCGCGACCGCTGCAGCAGCGGGCGACGATACCACGGCGCCGTATCCGCGGAAGAAGCCTAGCGTCCGAGAAGGGGCGCGAGCCGACCTTGCAAGCGGTTGCGGATTGGGGCAATCGAAGCTCGGCAGCCGCGCATCCTGGGCCTACCATGTCAAAGTTCTTCGCTATGGAATCCGTCAGATCTCCCTGGGGTGACTACGGCGATATTCTTTTGAACGGCCTCGTTGAAGCGACCGAGTGCGTCGGACCGCCGATCATCCGCATCTTGCGCACTGGCCCATATGTGCCGCCGATGACCCAGCCATTCGGCTTCATCATCGTCACCGACGAATTTCGACGTGACCTTGAACGCAGCCAGTTGACTGGCTTTGACTTCGAGCAGACTCAGTATGGGAAAGTCGTCCGCCTCGATTGGCAGACTTGGAGCACGGATACCAATGAGCCGATGTCGTATCCCGAGACAGGCGAACCAGAGGACTACATTTTGGGATGCTCCCACGAACCCACTCTTCTGGCGCAGATGCCTCGGTTGTGGGCTCTCGCCGTCCGGCCTACGCCCGAATTGCAGGTCCAGGGCACACATTCCTTCCGCGCAGATCGACATCCGGGCACGGACATCGCTCGTGAGCATACGCTCCATTGGGTAAGCGAGCGTATGAAGGTTTGGCTCGAACGATCGTCGGCGGCTAGATGGATTGCGTTTCGTTCGATAAGCCCACGATGAACAATGTCCGCTTCGGGACAAAATGGGATTCTGGGCGCAACAGCGACGGAATATCTGCTGTCGTGAATGCACCAGTTGACGCGTTTCAGGATTAAACCTTCCCCGCCGCTGCCAAAGTACCTGCGGCATCTCGTACCATTGTCATCACCGGCACGAGCGACGGCATTCTAGGGCGCGCGACCGCAGTAGCACGGCGTCATCGCGAGCGAAGCGACGCGATCCAGGGGCCGCGCCAAGACTCTCGATTGCCTCCGCCTGATCGGCTTGGGGACACGTCGGCGCAAGGACGCCTTGCTCCGCCGCAGCCACGGGTGACGATGCAACGGCGCCGTGCCCACCATTCTCAGCCGATGCGCCGCGGTGGGCACGGCGCGTGATGCATCGAGTGTGATCAGCAGGATTGGGGGCGCGCCTTTGCCCACCCTACTGTCCTTGCCGAGCCGCTTCTACTTCTTCCCGCTCTTCGTGGTGTGGGAATGCGAATGGCTGTGGCTGTGAGAATGCGAATGGCTGTGCGCGTGCTCATGATCCTGCGCCGCCTCGACCGGCATCATCGCGACGTGGCCGTGGCGGACGCCGCGTTCGGCGATGACGTGGTCGGCGAAGGCCTTGACCTCGCGGCGCTCGCCCTTGAGCACGGTGACCTCGAGGCAGCTCTCCTGGTCGATGTGCACGTGCAGGGTCGCCTGGGCGAGGCCGGAATGATCGTGCGCCTCCTGGGTGAGTCGCTTCGGCAGTTCGCGCGCGGCATGGTCGTAGACGTAGCTGAGCGTCGCGATGCAGTGGCGGCTGTCGCTGGCGCCGGCGTCAGCCGTCTCTAAGCCGCTGCGCAGCAGATCGCGAAACGCCTCCGAACGATTGTCGTAGCCGCGCCGGGCCATGAAGGCGTCGACCTCGGCCAGCAGATCGTCGTCGATCGTGATCGTCAGGCGCTGCATGTCCGTCTCCTCGAGCTGCGCGGCAAGCGCCTATCCACCGCATGAGTATGATGTATTCACGTTGACATCATACCGGTGTCACCTTAGCGTTCTTTAACATTCGACAGTAGGGCGATCCAAGCGAGCATGTCGCGGGCCAACGAAGGCGCGCGGCAGTTGAAGATGCATGCCCTGTGGCGAGCTCTAGGGGCGTGACGATGCGGTGGCGTGGGGCGAGTGTTGGCGTGCTGATGGCGGCATTGGCGCAGCAGGCAAACGCCCATCCGGAACGGGCCCCTGCCGAGTTGCCGACGGTCGACGTGGATGCCCCCCGACGCACGGCCAAGCCGAAGCCGCAGGTCCGGCGCGCGGCGCAGCGGCCGAAGCCGGGCGCGGCCGGTGCGGCTGCGAATGTGATCTCGGCCGCCACGGCCGCGGCTGCACCGTCCGGCGCGCCCAATGTCGGCTCCGGCCCGGCGCAGCCGCAGGGCATGGCGAGCGAGGTCGTGATCTCCGGCGAGGAGATCAACGCCCGCCCGGCCACGCGGCCCGGCGAGGTGCTCGAAGCGGTGCCCGGCCTGATCGTCACGCAGCACTCGGGCGAGGGCAAAGCCAACCAGTATTTCCTGCGCGGCTACAATCTCGACCACGGCACCGATCTCGCGCTCTTCGTCGACGATGTGCCGGTCAACATGCGCACCCATGCCCATGGCCAGGGCTATGCCGATCTCAACTGGCTGATGCCGGAGACGATCGGCCGGGTCGACGTGCGCAAGGGGCCTTACTTCGCCGACGAGGGCGACTTCGCCTCGGTCGGCAGCGTGCATATCGGGCTGGTCGACAGCGTGCCGAAGGCGATCGCGCAGATGACGGCGGGCAGCTTCGGCTATCGCCGCTTCTTCGGCATGGACTCGGTGCATGTCGGCGATGGCCATCTGCTGGTCGCCGGCGAGGCCGGCCGCTACGACGGACCGTGGACCACGCCCGATGATGCGAAGAAGCTGAACGGCCTGATCCGGTATTCGCAGGGCACCGCGACCGACGGCTTCTCGATCACCGGCATGGCCTATGCGAACCGCTGGACCTCGACCGACCAAGTGCCGGAGCGCGCCATCACCTCCGGCCTGCTCGGCCGCTACGATGCGGTCGATCCGACCGACGGCGGCAAGACCAACCGCTTCGCGCTGTCCGGCCGCATCGCCGGCACCGACGACGCCGGCTCCTGGAAGGCCAACGCCTATGTGGTGAAGAGCCAGCTCGATCTCTACAACAATTTCACCTACGCACTCAGCAACCCCACCTATGGCGACCAGTTCCACCAGCATGACGACCGGCTGATGCTCGGGGCCAATGCGTCGCGCACCTTCGACGGCAGCCTTGCCGGGCGCCCGATGGAGACGACCGTCGGCATCCAGACGCGCTACGACGACATCGCGCTCGCCTTGACCAACACCCGTCAGCGGGTGCTGCTCTCCGACATCGATGCCAACAACACCGGCGTCGTTCGCGCCGACAAGGTCGGCGAAGGCAGCGTCGGGCTCTATGTCGAAAACACGGTGCGCTGGACCGACTGGCTGCGCACCACGGTCGGCTATCGCGGCGACTATTATCAGACCCACGTGTATTCGCTGACCAACGGCAACAACACCGGCGATGCCGCAGCCAGCCTCGGCAGCCCGAAATTCCGCATGGTGATCGGGCCGTTCGACAAGACCGAATTCTTCCTTGGCGCGGGCTATGGCATGCACAGCAACGATGCCCGCGGCGCGACCACCACCGAGGATCCGGCCGATCCGACCAACAAGCTCGCCTCCTCGCCGCTTCTCGTCCGCACCAAGGGCGCCGAGGTCGGCGTACGCACGCGCATCATTCCGGGACTCGACTCGTCGCTCAGCCTTTTCATGCTCAACCAGGATTCGGAGATCCTGTTCTCCGGCGATGCCGGCGACACCGAGGCGAGCCGGCCGAGCCGGCGCTACGGCTTCGAGCTGACCAACCATTATCGGCCGGCGTCGTGGATCGACATCGATGCCGATCTGGCGATGACGCATGCCCGCTTCGTCGGCGACAACACCGACCAGGCCGATGCCTATAATCAGCTCGTCGCGGCCGGGGCGCCCGCCGAGGTGTTGCGCGGCAATGCGCCCGGCAACTACATCCCCAACGCGCCGTCGATGATCGCCTCGGCCGGCATCACGCTGGGCGAGAAGACCGGCTGGTTCGGCGGCCTGCGCTGGCGCTATCTCGGCGCGACGCCGCTGACGGAGGACAACTACTTCCGCTCGACCGCGACCAGCGTGTTCAACGGCCGCATCGGCTTCCGCGACGCCAATGGCTGGCGCATCCAGCTCGACGTGCTGAACCTGCTCAACACCAAGGCCAGCCAGATCTCCTACGGTTACGGCTCGCTGCTGCCGACCGACCAGCTCTACAAGGACTGCTATGTGTCGCCGCCCGCGACGCCGGTTCCGGCGCAGGTCTGCCAGACTGGCGTGATGGACCGCGTGCTGCACCCGATCGAGCCGCTGACGTTCCGGGTGACGGTGGCGGGGACGTTTTGAGGACTTGATCGTCGTAGCGGCATGACCGTTCGGGCAGCGCGTTCAAGGCACGCTATCGCCGCGCAGGCGGTGCGCTCCCCTCCCCTTGCGGGGAGGGGTTGGAGGTTGGTATTCACGGGTCCCGCCGTTGATGAGAGCCAGCGCGCCGACAGGCACGACGCTTCGTTGCGTGTCGCGTTACGCACCCCATGAGTTCTCGACAGATGATGGGGATCTCACCACGTTCAGCGCGTGGGGAACCCCACCCCCGACCCCTCCCCGCAAGGGGGAGGGGAGCCCACCACCGCCTGGGCAAGAGTTCGAGCCGTCGCGTGCTATAATGTGTGCCTCTCCTCGGGACCGAAACCATGTCCGACCGCACCACCCATTGGCAGAACGTCTACACCACCAAGGCCGAGACCGAGGTCAGCTGGTACCAGGACGATCCGGCGACCTCGCTGCGGCTGATCCGCGAGGCCGGCGCGACGCCGACATCGCGGATCATCGATATCGGCGGCGGCGCCTCGCGGCTGGTCGATGCGCTGCTCGCGGCCGGCTACAGCGCGCTCGCCGTGCTCGACATCTCCGATGCGGCACTGGCGACGGCGCGCCGCAGGCTCGGCGCGGCGGCAGCCGGGGTCACGTGGATCGCCTCCGACGTCACCACCTGGACGCCGGACGCGCGCTACGACGTCTGGCACGACCGGGCCGCCTTCCATTTCCTCACCGCGCCTGAGGACCGGGCCGCCTACGTCGACCGCCTGCGCGCGGCGGTGGTGCCCGGTGGGGCCGTCATCATCGGCACGTTCGCGCCCGATGGTCCGGAGAGGTGCAGCGGACTGCCGGTCGTCCGCTACGACGCCCACAGCCTGGCCGCAGCGCTGGGTCCTGCTTTCACGCTGGAGGACAGTTGCACCGAGGCGCATCGCACGCCATGGGACTCGACGCAGCAGTTCCAGTTCTGCCGCTTCCGCGCCGGTTAGTCAGCAGCACAGAGGCGGGCCATCCGACACGACGAGAACCTCGATGTCGGTATCCTCGCTGCGCGCGGCATCGTCCGCTCCGCCAGCGGAGGTCTCACTCTGCGGCGGCGTGCGCCAGGGAATCGGCTTCGGCGGCATCCGCTCCAGGCGCTGCGCGTCGGCGACGGCGCGGCGGGCGATCTTCAGCGAACGGCAGACCAGCACGGCCTGCTCGGCGGTGCCGACCTCGAAGCCCGCCCCAATCGCCTTGATGCGATACGATACCATCTCCGCCTCTCCCAATCCGGCAGCAACCAGAACCCCGCGCGCCTTGTTCCTGGCGACTGTGGCAGGTCTAGTGTCGGCCAATGGCGGACGGCAAAACTGGTCAACGGACTCCTAATGCGCAGCGCGTGACATCGGCGTTTGCGTTTCGCGGCGGGACAGAGTGCCTTCACGCGCGGCCGACGGCGGGAGAAATCCACAGCCGCGCACAGGCGCTAGCGAATGGCGAATGGCGAGCAGGTGATCGTCCCGATCCCGATTCGCTGCTCGCTATTCCCTATTCGCCCCTCTCAATAGTCCCGGAATTCGTCTTCCTCGTTGATCAGCTGGCCGATGCTGCGCGGCTGCTTGCGCGACGGGATCGAGCTGGTCACGTCGGGCTCGCGCTGGCCGTAGCCATAGCGCCGCTGCTGCGCGCGCGCCGCCACCGCCTCGCCGGACTGCGCGGCCGGCTGGCAGATCAGGCGGCGGCTGGCACGGCGCATCAGGTCCACATGGATGTGGTCGTAGTGATAGACGTTGGAGCCCGGCGCCAGCACGGTGGTGAACTGCTGGCAGGCGCCCCCCTGGATGTCGCGCAGAAAGCCCTGCTCCTCCGGCAGGCCGATCCAGCCATCCTTGACGCTGATCCGACGGCCGTCGGCGAGCGTGAAGGCGGCGATGTCGAGCGCGTTGCCGAAGGCATGCTCGGAAATATGCGCGCTCGGATTGCCGTTCATGCCGCGGCAGGAATAGGCCGAGATCTGCTTGATCTCGACGACCTTGGTGCCGAACCAGCGCTGGGCCGCCGGCTGCACCGATTCCGCAAGCCAGCGGTCAAGCGCCGAGACGATCGGACAGGCGAGCGTCGCGGTCGGCTTCACCGCGACCGGGCCGACGGTGCCGACCGGATCGCGCGACGGTCCGAGCCGCGGCAGCGGTTCCTGCGGCGGATAGGCGGTGCGAGCGGCCGGCTGACCGCGATTGGGCGAATAGGCCGCGTCGGCCGGCTGATCGACGTCGTCCTCGCCGACCGGCGGCTCGAGCTGTAGTGGCGCGCCGGGAGGAGCGCCATAGGACGGCGATGCCGAATTCGGATAGGCCGCGCTCGACGCGGGATAGGCCGGCTGCGGCGCGGCCTGCGGCTGATAGGTCGCGGGCGGGGCGTAGCGTTGCGGCGGCGGGTTGATCGGCCAGCGCGGCTGGCCGCCGATCGCGGCCGGTGGACGCAGGCTTTCATCGGCGAAGCCATAGCTCGTGGTCGCTTCGCCGAGCGCTGCCACCTTCAGCGGATAGTCGGCGCCGCACATGCCGGGGCCGGAGATCGGATTGATGCGGACGATATCCGCACTCTCCTTCACCGCGCCCGATTTCAGGCAGGCGATCTCGGCCTCGGCCCGCCACGGCTCGCGCTCCTGGAAGAATCCACGGCCGCAACCCGCAAGCGAGACAAGGACGATGGAGCCGACGAGATACAAACGAACTCCGCGCGTCATATGCAGAGGTTTGCGGCAATTTGCTTAAGGACCTGTCAATGCCGTCCATTTACGGCGCGCAAACCATCGTGACGTGAAAGGCAGTCCATTTGCGGGGAAGCGACAACCGCGCTGTCTTTTTTGCCGATGCCGATCGGATATGTGTGGCGCGCGCTCCGCGGAACGCCTGCGTCAGGAGCGACGCGCACGTCAGGTGCGCGAGAGATACGAAAACGGGAGCCGTCCCATGAGCCCTGCCGATCGGCTGAGCATGGTGGTCACGTGTATCGTGTTTGCATTCGTCGGCGCCATCGTCGTCGGGATGATCTGATCGCTGAGATCCGATCTCGATCAATCGACGGGCGGCTGTCGGCCGGCGGCGTGCCATCGCCCACCTTCCCGCGCGGAGTTGTCGTTTTCAGACACGCATCCGTCGGCTGTGATCTCTGTCACAGATCGCGCCGGCGCCCGCGTTTAACAGGTCCCTCAGGTTCACGACGCCGTCCCGAGGGAGCTCATCCATGAAGACCGTCTTTCTGGCCGCAGCGGCCGTTCTGATCGCGAGCAGCGCCGCGCAGGCCGGCAGCTCGATCGCGTTCAATTTCGACGGACACAAGATCCGCGTCACCGTGCCGCGCAACTGCCAGTCGCTGTCCTGCCTGCAGGTGTCCGGCATCGACCTCAGCGGGCTGACATCGTCCAAGCTCGGCGATGATGCGCCGGCGAGCAGCGCGCCTGCGGCCAGCGCTCCGGCCCCCGCCGCCGCGGCGCCCGCTGCGCCGGTCGTGAATGCGCCCGCGCCCGTCGCCGCCGCGCCAGCCGTGGCCGCGCCAGCCCCCGCAGCGCCCGCTTCCGTCGCGCCATCCACGACGGGGCAGATGCCGGTGCCGCCGGCACCGGTCGCTGCGACCGCGCCTGCTCCCCAACCTGCTCCGGCACCCGCGTCGGTCACCGTCGCCGCGGCGCCAGCCGCAGTTCAGCCCGCTCCGGCTGCAGCCGATCCGAACTCGCCGCTCGGCCTGTGGGCCACCGAGGGCGGCAAGGGCAACGTCGTGATCGAGCCGTGCGGCGCCAACATCTGCGGCTTTGCCGAGAAGACGCGGGAGAAGATCCTGATCAACATGAAGCCGAAGGACAGCAAATGGATCGGCCGCATCCACGATCCGGACGGCGGCGGCAATTACGACTCCACCGTCGTGCTCAAGAACCCGAACACCTTGCGGGTCCAGGGCTGCGCGTTCGGCGGCCTGTTCTGCGGCGGCCAGACCTGGAAGCGCGTGAGCTGATCGCCGTCCCTCGACATCGGCAAACGCAAGGGCCCCGCCGGGATCAGCACCGGCGGGGTTTCCTTCTCGTGGCGTCTGCTACGCCACCTTGGCGGGGATCGCCGAGGGCATCGCGATGCGCAGCGGCAGCGACAGCCGCACCCGCAGACCGCGCGGGGCGTTGGGCATCAGCGCGATGCCGCCGTCATGCTTCTTCATGATCTCCTGCGCGATCGACAGCCCGAGGCCGAAACCGCCGGCGGAGCGGGCCTGGTCGAGCTTGACGAACGGCTCCAGCGCGCGCGCCTGCAGCGCCTGCGGAATGCCCGGACCGTCGTCGGCGACCTCGATCGCGATCATGCCGTCGGCCAGGGTCGACAGGCTGACCACGACCTCGCTGCCATGCTTGACCGCGTTCTCGACCACGTTGGTGACGGCGCGCGACAGCGCCCGCGCCCGGCCCTCGCAGACCAGCCGCGACGGTCCATCGAAGGTGACGGCGTGGCCGACATCGGCGAAGTCGCAGCAGATCGTCTCCAAGAGGCTCGACAGCTCGATCCGCGCCGGCTGCTCGGCCTTGGTGTCGTCGCGCAGATAGTCCAGCGTCTCGTCGAGCATGCGGCTGACCTGGTCGATGTCGCGCAGCATCGCGCTGCAAATCTCGACCTGAGCGATGCGCTCCGAGCGCAGCCGCAGCCGCGTCAGCGGCGTGCGCAGATCGTGGCTGATCGCGGCCAGCATGCGCGTGCGGTCGTCGAGCAGCGCGCGGATGCGCGCCTGCATCTCATTCAACGCCTCGGCGACCTGGGCGATCTCCCGGGGCCCGCGCCGGCTCAGCGGCTCCTGCGCTCCCGGCGAGCGGCCGAACGCCGCCGCCGCGCGCGCCATCTCCGACAGCGGCCGGATGATCGCCCGCGCCGCGTAGATCGACAGCAGCACGCCCAGGATCAGGATGAGGAACAGGAACACCGCCGTCGGCTTCAGCACCATCGACCAGAATTCGAGGCGCGGCACGTCGTCGAACACCAGCGCACGCTCGCCGTCGACCTGGACGATGATCTGGGTCGGCGGCGACGCGCCATAGCCGACGCCGTGGAGCAAGGTGACGTCACGCAGCACGCTGAGCTGACGGCGGGCCAGCCGCGAGGTCCATGGCACGTCGCTGACCGGCTTGGCGAGCAGCGTGAGCGAGGTCAGCGGCACGAGCTCGACCTGGATGCCGGAGCTGCGCAGGCTCGACAGGCTGCTGTCGACGGCCACGGGGTCGTTCGCGGCGCGGACGAAGTGCACCGCCTCGGCCACGCGCGCGATGCCGTAGGCCGGCGATTCCTGCTCGTCGGGCGGATCGAGGAACAGCAGCGCCGCCGCGATCATCACGACCATGCCGAACAGCACCGACAGCGACGCCAGCGTCACGATCTGCGTGGTGAGGCCGAGGCGCGGGCACGGCTTGCTATCAGGCGTCATCGATGGTCTCGACTCTTGGCGTGAAGACGTAGCCGCCGAGGCGCACCGTCTTGATCAGGGTCCAGCTCCTGGCGCCGGGCTCGATCTTCTGGCGGATGCGGCTGATGTGAACGTCGATGCTGCGCTCGACCGGCCCGGCCTGCCCGCCATGCGCCAGCTCGATCAGTTGCTCGCGCGACAGCACCCGGCCGGCGTTGCGGCAGAACGCCAGGAGAATGTCGAACTCGGCGCTCGTCAGCGTGATCTTGACTCGGTCGGGATCGAACAGCGTGCGCGTCGCCGGCTCGATGCGCCAGCCGTCGAAAGTCATCGGTGCCTGCCGCGCCGCGATCACGGCGGGATGCAATTGCGAGCGGCGCAGCAGCGCGCGGATCCGCGCCACCAGCTCGCGCGGATTGAACGGCTTGACGACGTAGTCGTCGGCGCCGAGCTCGAGACCGAGGATGCGATCGATGTCCTCGCCCTTCGCCGTCACCATGATGATCGGCACGGTCGAGATCTGGCGAAGGCGGCGACAGATGCTCATGCCGTCATCGTCCGGCAGCATCACGTCGAGCATGATGAGGTCGACCTGCTCGCGCTGCAGGAGGTCGTTCATCGCGGCCGCGGAGGACACGAAGCGCGGCGCGAAGCCGTGCTCCTGCAACAGCTCGGTGAGCAGCGCCGCAATCTCCCGGTCATCTTCGACGCAGAGAATGCGCGCAGCTGCCGGTATGTTTGCGTCTGCGGCCACGGCGGTATTGTGTGACGACATCATGCGCGGAACATGGTCGATTTGAGTCCAAAAGAACAGCCCGAAGCGAGCTCCGATCGTGGCAAAAGTAAGCTGTATTGTTAAGGCGGAAACATTTCTTCACGCGACTTAATCCTGCGAAATTGGTATCACGCCTAGGCTTTACGCATCAGACAAGCATCAACAGGGAAGTCCTGCGGCATGGCTCTTCAGCCGGCGCGGCCCTCTTCCGAACCGCGATCGTCTCAGCCACCGTGAAGCCTCTCCTGCTCGCACTCTGCCTGGCCACACCGCTGCTCGCCGGCTGCGCCGTCGGGCCCGACTACGTAAAGCCGGATTTCGGCATGCCCCAGAGCTGGAGCAGCGACCGTAACAAGCCCACGCAAGCGCTGAAGCTCGCACATTGGTGGCGCAGCCTCGGTGATATGATGCTCGATCAGCTGATCGCAGACGCCGTCAGCGGCAATCTCGACGTCGCCGCCGCCAAGGCGCGCATCCGCGAGGCGCGGGCGACGCAGCGCCAGGCCATCGGCGCACTGTTTCCCACAGTGAGCGCCACCGGCATGGCGACGGAGACCCGCAGCGCCGGCAGCTCGACGAGCGGCATCGCGATCGCTCCTACCACCTACAGCCAGTACCAGGCTGGCTTCGATTCGAGCTGGGAGCTCGATCTGTTCGGCGCCAACCGCCGCGCGGTCGAGGCGGCGACCTACGGCGTCGACGCCGCGGAGGACGATCTCCGCGCGACATTGCTGACGCTGGTCGGCGACGTCGCCTCCAACTACATCGATGCGCGCGCCTACCAGGCGCGGGCGGCGCTGGCGCGGCGCACGGCTGCCTCGCAGCGCGAGACCGCGGCGCTGACCGAGCGCAAGCAGAATGCCGGCTCGGCGTCGGCCGTCGACACCGCCAAGGCCTCCGCGCTCGCCGCCAGCACCGAAGCCACCATCCCGACCTATGAGAGCAGCTATCAGCAGGCCGTGCACCGGCTCGGCGTGCTGCTCGGCCGCGACCCGGCCGCACTGAGCCTGCGCCTGTCGCGCACTGCGGCGATCCCGGCGCCACGCCTGCCGTTGCCGAAGGGCATCCCGGCCGACGTGCTGGTGATGCGGCCGGACGTCCGCAAGGCCGAGCGGCAGCTCGCACAGTTCACCGCGAAGATCGGACAAGCGACGGCTGCGCTGTATCCGGATGTCAGCCTCAGCGGCTCGGTCTCGACCAGCGCGCTGAAGCTCGGCGATCTCGGCAGGAGCTCGACCATCGGCTGGTCGATCGGCCCCAGCGTGTCGGTGCCGATCTTCAACGGCGGCAAGCTGCAGGCGGCGGTGGAGATCGCCGAGGCGCAGCGCGACGAGTACCACGTCGCCTGGCAGAGCGCCGTGTTGAGCGCGCTCGAGGACGTCGAGAACGCCATCGTCAATCTCGCCCAGGAACGCATCCGCATCCGCAGCCTGACGGAGTCGGCGCGACGCTATGGCGAGGCTGCACGGCTGTCGCGCTCGCTCTATCAGACGGGGTCCAGCACTTTCCTCGACGTGCTCGACGCCGAGCGCTCGCAATTCACGGCCGAGGACAATTTGCTCGCCAGCCGCGCGACCTTGGCGAAAAACTACGTCGCACTGGCCAAGGCTTTGGGCGGCGGTTGGACCGGCGCGATCGACAGCTCGCGGCCCGAGGTCGTCGACAGCGGCACCGGGCCGCATCTCGCGCAGTCCGTCGACCCCAAATAGCCCACGTCCTGAATTCCAAAACGTATTTCCGAAATGATCCGATGAACGCACCCCTATCCCAGATGCCCCGAGCGGTCGCGGTCGATGACGGCCACGCGCCGGGACCGAAGCCCAAGCGGCCGCGCCGCTGGCCGCTGCTGATCGTGGGAGCGCTCGTCGTTCTGGCCGCCGCGATCGTGCTGGTCATGAGGCTGACCAGCAATCCCAACGCCAATCTCGTCACCGCACCCGTCACGACCGGCGACATCGAGCAGACCGTGCTCGCCACCGGCACGCTGAAGCCGGTCAAGCTCGTTGCGGTCGGTGCCCAGGCCTCGGGGCGCCTCGTCGCGCTCAACGTCAAGCTCGGCCAGAAAGTGAAGGCCGGCGACCTCATCGCCGAGATCGACTCGCTGACGCAACAGAACACGCTGCGCACCAACGAGGCGAGCCTGCGGAGCGTGCGGGCGCAGCGTGACGAGAAGGTCGCCACCCTGGCGCTGGCCGAGGCGAACCTGGCGCGGCAGCAGGTTACGCTGGCGCAGAAGGCGTCGTCGCGCGCCGACTACGACAGCGCCGAGGCGACCGCGAAGCAGACCCAGGCCCAGATCGCGCAGCTCGACGCGCAGATCGTCGAGGCCGAGGTGGCGATCGAGACCGCGCGCGTCAATCTCGGCTACACGAAGATCACGGCTCCGATCGACGGCACCGTGCTGTCGATCGTCACCCAGCAGGGCCAGACCGTGAATGCGGTGCAGTCGGCACCGACCATCGTCGTGCTCGGCCAGGTCGAGACGATGACCGTGCGGGTGGAGATCTCCGAGGCCGACGTGGTCAAGGTCCGGCCCGGACAGAACGTCTATTTCACCGTGCTGGGCGAGCCCGATCATCGCTACGAGGGCACGCTCGGATCGATCGAGCCGGCGCCCGAATCGATCAAGAGCGATTCGAGCTTCTCGTCGAGCACGACGACCACGTCGAGCAGCAGCTCGTCCTCGTCCACCACGTCGTCGGCGATCTACTACAACGGCGTGTTCGACATCGCCAATCCGGACGGGCGGCTGATGACCTACATGACGGCCGAGGTCCACATCCTTCTCGGCGAGGCCCGCAAGGTCCCGACCATTCCGTCGTCCGCGCTTGGCAACGCCAATCCCGACGGCAGCTACACGGTGCGCGTGCTGACCGGCGCAGGAACACTGGAGAAGCGCACCACTCACATCGGCCTCAACAACAAGATCCGGGCCGAGGTGCAGTCCGGCCTGCGCGAGGGCGAGCGGGTCGTCATCTCGACGCCCGACGAGGGGCCGAAGCGAACCGTGATGCCGCCGCCGGCCTCCTCCGGAGGTCCGTGATGGCGGAGGTGCTGATCGATCTGCAGAACGTCGGGCGGTGCTACGCCTCCGGCGAGAGTACCGTCCATGCCTTGCGCGGTGTCGACATCCAGATCGCGCGCGGCGAGATGGTCGCCATCATCGGCCAGTCGGGCTCCGGCAAGTCGACGCTGATGAACATTCTGGGTTGCCTCGACCGCCCGACATCCGGCAGCTACCGGATCGCCGGCCGCGAGATGGGCTCGCTCGATCCGGACGAGCTGGCGGCGTTGCGGCGCGAGCATTTCGGCTTCATCTTCCAGCGCTACCATCTGCTGGGCGAACTCACGGCCGCTGAGAATGCCGAGGTCCCGGCCGTCTATTCCGGGCTCGGCCCCAATGCGCGGCGCCGGAAGGCGGCGGCGCTGCTGCAGCGGCTCGGCATGGGCAGCCGCACCGACCACAAGCCGGGTCAGCTCTCGGGCGGCCAGCAGCAGCGGGTCTCGATCGCCCGCGCGCTGGTCAACGATCCCGACGTGATCCTGGCCGACGAGCCGACCGGCGCCCTCGACCGCGCCAGCGGCGAGGAGGTGCTGCGCATCCTCGACGAGATCAGCGCCTCCGGGCGCACCGTCATCATCGTCACCCACGATCCGAGCGTCGCGCAGCGCGCCCGGCGCATCATCGAGATCGAGGACGGCCGCGTCATTTCCGACCGGCTCAATCCGCGGACTTCGGAACCCGCGCCAGCCGCAGCGACCGAAGACCATACCGCCGCGGCGGCGTCGTGGTGGCGCAGCCAGCTCGACCGTTTCCGCGAGGCCGCGCGGATGGCGCTGCTCGCCATGAATGCGCACCGGATGCGCGCGTTCCTCACCATGCTCGGCATCATCATCGGCGTTGCCTCGGTCGTCCTGGTGCTGGCGCTCGGCAAAGGCTCGCAGGCCAAGGTGCTGAAGGACATCAACCGGCTCGGCACCAACACGCTGGAATTCTTTCCCGGCAAGGATTTCGGCGATACGCGCTCCAGCAAGATCAGGACGCTGGTGCTCGCCGATGCCAAGGTCATGGCGCAACAGCCCTATGTCGACGCCATCTCGCCGACGGTCTCGACCACCAGCACGTTGCGGTTCGGCGCGATCGAGGTCAGCGCCCAGATCTCCGGCGTCGGCGAGCAGTATTTCCGGGTCAAGAACACCGAGCTCGCCGAAGGCAGCTATCTCGATGCCGATACCGTGCGCTCCTACGCCCAGGATGCCGTGATCGACGACAATGCGCGCAAGGCGTTGTTTCCCGATCCCGACGTCAGTCCGCTGGGCAGCGTGGTCCTGATCGGCAAGGTGCCCTGCCGCGTCGTCGGCATCACCAAGCAGCAGCAGGCCGGCTTCGGCTCCAGCTCCACGCCGATCGTCTACCTGCCCTACACCACCGTGCAGGCGCGCTTCCTCGGCAACCAGGTGCTGCGCAGCATCAGCGTCCGCGTCGACGAGGCGACGCCGATGGCCGCGGCCGAGCGCGCCGCGACGGCGCTGCTGACGGCGCGGCACAACGCCAAGGACTTCTTCGTGCTCAACACCGACGACATCCGCAAGACCGTCGAGAGCACGACGCAGGTGCTGACTCTGCTGGTGGCAGCCATCGCCGTGATCTCGTTGCTGGTCGGCGGCATCGGCGTCATGAACATCATGCTTGTGTCGGTGTCCGAGCGCGTCGGCGAGATCGGCGTGCGCATGGCGGTCGGCGCGCGGCGCAGCGACATCCTGATGCAGTTCCTGATCGAGGCCGTGCTGGTCTGCCTGCTCGGCGGCGCGCTGGGCCTTGCGCTCGCGGTCGGCTTCGGCACGGTCTTCAACGCGCTCGACGTCGGCTTCCAGCTGATCTATTCGCCGCTTGCAATGGTCGGCGCCGCCGTCACGTCGATGGCGATCGGCATCGGCTTCGGCTACATGCCCGCCCGCAGCGCCTCGCGGCTCGATCCGGCAACGGCGCTGGCAAGGGAGTAGGTCGGAAAGAATGAGCTCTACTCCTCCGGACAACAACCGGATCGATCTACTTCACCGGGCGTTTCTCCAGCTTGCGCGCGAGCGTCCGGCGATGCATGCCGAGCCGTCTTGCAGCTTCGGAGATGTTGAAGTCGGTCTCGATCAGGGTCTGGTGGATGCGCTCCCATTCCAGCGTCTTGATCGAGGTGGAGCGCTCGGCCAGCGCCACTTGCGCATTGCCCTGCGCCTTGCGGAACGCCTCCTCGATGTCGTCGGTGTTGGACGGCTTGGCCAGATAGTGGCAGGCGCCGAGCTTGATCGCCTCCACCGCCGTCGCGATGCTCGCGAAGCCGGTGAGCACCACGATCAGCATCTCCGGATCATGCGCATGCAGCTTCTCGACGCAGACGAGACCTGAGGCGCCGCCGAGCTTGAGATCGACGACGGCATAGCCGAACGTCTTTTCTTTGAGGATCTCGTCGACGTCCTCGAGCGAGCCGGCGACGACGGCCTCGTAGCCGCGCCGTTCGAACGAGCGCTTCAGGGTGCGCGCAAAACCGTCATCGTCCTCGACGATCAAGAGGGACAGGTCATTCGCCATCGCGCTCTCCAATGACAAGCGTCGACAACGGCAGTGACAGCCGCACGGTCGCCCCACGTCCCCGGTGGTTCCAGGCCGAAACGCTGCCGCCCAGCTTGCGGATCACGTTGACCACCAGGAAAAGGCCGAGGCCGCGGCCCGGGCGGCCCTTGCTCGACTGATAGGGACGTCCGAGTTGACCTAGCATCGCCGGATCAAAGCCCGGCCCGCGATCGCTGACGCTGAGCAGCAGCTGATCACCATTTCGTTCGGCCACGAACTCCACCCACTCGCGCGAGACTTCGAACGCGTTGTCGAGCACGTTGACGATCGCCTGCTTTAGCGCGACGTCGGAGACGATCGCCGGGTCCGAGCCGAACTCGTTGCGGAACATCAGATTGCGCGCCGAGCGCACCGCGCTCCATTCGGCGACCAGCGTCGTCAGGAACGCCTTCAACGTTGTCGGCGCCGAGCCTTCGCCGCGCGCCTGACCGGCCGAGACCAGGATGTCGGTGACGATCGACTTGCAGCGCTGCACCGCCGCTTCCATTTCCGTGAAATCCTCCGCGAGCGCCGGATCGGCAGAGATCGCGGTCATGCGGTGCCAATCGTTCAGGATCACCGAGATCGACGCCAGCGGCGTGCCGAGCTCATGCGCGGCGCCTGAGGCGAGCAGGCCCATGCGGATGATGTGATCCTGCTCGACAGCGTGCTGGCGCAGATCGGCAAGCTTGGCGTCGCGCTCGCGCAGGTTCCGGTTGATGCGGGTGACGAAGACGACGAGCAGCACGGCGTCGAGCACGAAGCCGACGAACATGCCGGTGATGTGCAGGGTGAATGCATCGCTGACGTGATGCTGCGGCAGTTGCAGGGGACGGTACTCGATGGTGAGCCAGATGAAGCTGAGCACCGTCAGCGCGACCAGCGACCAGGACGAGCGCGCATCGAGCAGCACGGCCCCCAGCGTGACCTGCAGCAGATAGAGGCACGTGAACGGATTCGACGCGCCGCCGGTGAGATAGAGCTCCGATGTCAACGCCACGACGTCGAGCATCAGGGCGATCAGCAGGTGACGATTGCCGACGTCGTCATGCGTGCGCAGCCAGATATGGCTTGCGATATTGAGCGCCACCAGCGCGCAGATGATCGCCGCCATCGGCAGCAGCGGCAGCGCAATGCCGAACCAGGTGGTCACGAAGCCGATGGTGACGATCTGACCGACCACGGCGATCCAGCGCAGCTGGATCAGCAGCACCATGTTCTTGCGGTTGGTCGCGTCCTTCGTCGGCAGCGGCGCGTTGATCTCGGGTGTGGCGATCGCGGCCACGGCTCCGAACGGCAGATTAGGGGCCTCGCTTCTCATGAGGCCACGTCCGATCTCCGCCGACAGAACGGCGAGCTTCGATCCCTCAAGACGCCGCCCCGCATCCACCCATGTCCTGCCGCCGCTGATCCCATTCCACATCCTGCGCCGCCGGCGCCTCGCGCTCACTCTGCCCGCGGCGGAGCCGCTGCAGCCCGGCGCCGGCCAGCATGAGGGCCAATGTAAACCAGGTCAGCGCGTAAACCAGATGGTTGTTCGGAAACGAGATCACCGTGAGTCCCCCGATCGGAAGCCCGCCGGGATTCGGGGTCGCATCGGCATCGACGAAGAACGGTGCGACGTCGGACAGACCGCGCGCCGCCGCGATCGCCACGACGTCACGTGAATACCAGCGATTGCCCGCGGGATCGTTGTGGCGCAGGAAGCCGCCGCCCGGCTCGGAGATCCGCAGCAATCCGGTCACGTCGACCGTGCCATCGGGGTTCCCGGCGCTGCGGCTCGCCGGCGCACGGCGATCCGCGGGCACGAAGCCACGATTGACGAGCACGGTGCCGCCGGCGGTCTGCAGCGGCGTCACCACCCAATAGCCGGAGCCCTCGACCGTCAGCGCCTGGACCAGCGTCTCGCGGTCGTTGAGGAAGCGGCCGCTCAACGTTATCAGCTTGTACTCGTCGTCGCTGCGATCGATGGCCGGCCAATCCGCCGGGCTCGGCGCCGGCACGGGCGCGGCATGAACGCGGCGCTCGACGCGATCGATCAGGTCGAGCTTCCAGGCCCGCCGCTCGATCTGCCAGACGCCCAGCGCCAGCAGCATCGCGACGCAGGCAAGCCACGCCGCACCGATCGCGAGCCGCAGCGCGCCGGATCGCCGGCGGCCGGCCTCGTCGCGTTCCCCTGCCCCGTTGGCAGGAGCTGACATCACGGCGTCTGGCCCATCTCGTGCACCGGCATCATGTTCGCGGTCAGGTGATGCATGACCCAGAGCGAGCCGCTGAGCGCAATCACCACCATGATGATCGTGAAGATCAGCGCCATCATGGTCCAGCCACCCTCGGCCTTGGTGTTCATGTGCAGGAAGAAGACCATGTGGACGACGACCTGCACGGCCGCGAACGCCATGATGATCAGCGCCGTGGCCTGCTTGTCGAGCGAACCGTTCATGACCAGCAGAAACGGAATCGCCGTCAGGACGACGGAGGCGCCGAAGCCGATCAGTTGGCCCGAGCGCGTGCCGGCATGGTCGTCCGCCGAACCGTGCGCATGTGCATCAGAGCTCATCGAAGCATCCCCATCAGATAGACGAAGGTGAAGACACCAATCCAGATCACGTCGAGGAAGTGCCAGAACATGCTGAGGCAGACCAGCCGACGGCGGTTGGCCTCGATCAGGCCGTGGGTCCTGACCTGCACCATCAGGGTGACCAGCCAGACCAGACCGAACGTTACATGCAGGCCGTGAGTTCCTACCAGCGTGAAGAACGAAGACAGGAAGGCGCTGCGCTGCGGCGTCGCGCCCTCGTGGATCATGTGCGCGAACTCGGTCAGCTCGATGCCGAGGAAGGCGAGGCCGAACAGCCCGGTCACCACGAGCCAGGCCTGCATCGCGCCAACGCGGTTCCGCTGCATCGACAGCATCGCGAAGCCATAGGTGAGCGACGACAGCAGCAGGAACGAGGTGTTGACCGCGACCAGCGACAAGTCGAACAGATCCTTCGGCGCCGGCCCGGCGGCGTACTTGGCGCCGAGCACGCCATAGACGGCAAACAGGATCGCAAAGATGAGACAGTCGCTCATCAGATAGATCCAGAAGCCGAGCATCGTGCTGCTGCCTTCGGGATGCTCGTGCTCGTCGACGACATAGAAGACCGGTTCCCCGGCCTTCAGGGTGCCCATCGCAACGGTCATGACTTGGCTCCTGCCACGAGCAGCTCGGTGCGCGCGCGCTCGACGCTTATGACCTCATCGGCCGCGATGTGGAAGCTGCGGTGATAGTTGAAGGTGTGGCCGATCGCGACCGCGAGCAGCGCCAGGAAACTTCCGGCCGCCATCCACCACATGTACCAGATCAGGCCGAACGCCATGGTGGTGCTCAACCCCGCCAGAATCACGCCGGTGCCGGTGTTGCTCGGCATGTGGATCGCCTTGAAGCCGGCGAGCGGACGCGTGTAGCCGCGGCGCTTCATGTCCCACCAGGCGTCATTGTCGTGGACCACAGGCGTGAAGGCGAAGTTGTAGGCCGGCGGCGGCGACGACGTCGCCCACTCCAGGGTGCGCGCATTCCAGGGATCGCCGGAGACGTCGGCGAGCTGCTCGCGGCGGAGGATGCTGACCGCAATCTGGATCAGGAAGCTCGCGATGCCCAGCAGGATCAGGAATGCACCGATGCCGGCGACGACGAACCAGATCTGCAGGCTCGGATCGTCGAAGGTGCGCAGCCGACGGGTCACGCCCATCAGGCCGAGCACGTAGAGCGGCATGAAGGCGAAGTAGAAGCCCACCGTCCAGAACCAGAACGACAGCTTGCCCCAGAATGGATCGAGCCTGAAGCCGAACGCCTTCGGGAACCAGTAGGCGATGCCGGCGAACAGGCCGAACAGCACGCCGCCGATGATCACGTTGTGGAAATGCGCGACCAGGAACAGGCTGTTGTGGAGCACGAAGTCGGCCGGCGGCACCGCGAGCAGCACGCCGGTCATGCCGCCGATCACGAAGGTCAGCATGAAGGCGACCGTCCACATCATCGGCAGCTCGAAGCGGATGCGGCCGCGATACATCGTGAACAGCCAGTTGAACATCTTCGCGCCCGTCGGGATCGAGATGATCATCGTGGTGATGCCGAAGAAGGAGTTCACGCTGGCGCCGGAGCCCATCGTGAAGAAATGGTGCAGCCAGACGAGGTACGACAGGATCGTGATCACGACCGTGGCGTAGACCATCGAGGTGTAGCCGAACAGGCGCTTGCCCGAGAAGGTCGAGGTCACCTCGGAGAAGATGCCGAAAGCCGGCAGGATGAGGATGTAGACCTCCGGATGGCCCCAGATCCAGATGAGGTTGACGTACATCATTGGGTCGCCGCCGAAATCATTGGTGAAGAAGTTGGTGCCGACGTAGCGGTCGAGCGACAGCAGCGCTAGCACCGCCGTCAGCACCGGGAAGGAGGCGACAATCAGCACGTTGGTGCACAGCGAGGTCCAGGTGAAGACTGGCATCTTCATCATGGTCATGCCGGGCGCACGCATCTTGACGATGGTGCAGATCAGGTTGACGCCGGACAGCAGCGTGCCGACGCCGGCGACCTGCAGGGCCCAGATGTAATAGTCGACGCCGACATCCGGACTGTAGGAGAGGTTCGACAGCGGCGGATAGGCCAGCCAGCCGGTGCGCGCGAACTCGCCCACGAACAGCGAGCACATCACCAGCACGGCGCCCGACGTGGTCATCCAGAAGCTGAAATTGTTGAGGAACGGGAACGACACGTCGCGGGCGCCGATCTGCAGCGGCACGACGTAGTTCATCAGACCGGTAACCAGCGGCATCGCCACGAAGAAGATCATGATCACGCCGTGCGCCGTGAACACCTGATCATAATGGTGCGAGTTCAGGTAGCCCTCGGAGCCGTTGAACGCGATCGCCTGCTGCAGGCGCATCATCAGCGCGTCGGCGAAGCCGCGCAGCAGCATGACGATGCCGAGGACCATGTACATGATGCCGATGCGCTTGTGGTCGACCGTGGTGAACCACTCCTTCCAGAGATAGCCCCACAGCCGGAAATAGGTGATGGCGCCGAAAAGCGCGATGCCGCCGAGCGCGACCATCGCGAAGGTGCCGATGATGATCGGCTCGTGCAGCGGCAGCGACTCCAGCGTGAGCCGGCCGAAGATCAATCGGGTGAGATCTGACGTGTCGAACATGATGTGACCCTCACGAATCCGACTTGGAGGCTGGCCCCGTGATGAAAGACGCCTTCGACGGCCGCAGCAGGCTGGGCCGTTCAAGGCCGCGGCCCTGCAGCGGCGTCCAATCGAGCGGCGCGAGAACGGTGGGCGACGATTCCGCAGCCATGCGCGTGACCTGGTCGCCCGGCAGGCAGACGCCGCCGGCGACGTAGCTCGGCTCGCCACCGAACACCGTGCCGCGGCCGGCGAACTTGTCGTAGGCGAGCGGCAGCGTGTTGCGGACGCCGGCCAGGCCCATGCCGCCTCTCGCGTCGATCGCCATCATCTCGCTCATGCACATCTTGCCCGGTTCGACGCACATGTTGAGGATGGCGCGGAACAGGTCAGCATCGACCGAGGCGAAATGGCGGACCGGCTCGTCGGTGCTGGGACGCTCAAGCACGAGATAATCCGGCTTGCCGAGGTGATTGCCACTGGCCTTCGCCTTCTCGATCCAGCCGGAAAACTCCACATCCGACAGGCCATGAAAGGCAAAGCGCATGCTGGAAAAGCCGGCACCACTATAGTTGGCTGAGAAGCCGCGATAGACGCCGGGCTTGTTGATGACGGCGTGCAGCCGGCTCTGCATGCCCGGCATCGCATAGATCTGGCCGGCCAGAGCGGGGATGTAGAACGAGTTCATCACCGAGGACGAGGTGATCTTGAAATCCAGCGGCCGGTTCACCGGTGCGGCGAGCTCGTTGACGGTGGCGATGCCGTATTCGGGATAGATGAACAGCCACTTCCAATCGAGCGCGACAACGTTGACCTCGAGCGGCTTGTCCAGCGGCGTCACCGGACGATCGACCGCGATGCGCCCGAGCGTGCGGTAGGGATCGAGCAGATGCGTGCCCATCCATGTGACCGCGCCCAGGCAGATGATGATGAGCAGCGGCGCCGCCCAGATCAGAAGCTCGAGCTGGGTGGAGTGATCCCAATCCGGCGTGTAGGTCGCCGCCTGGTTCGACTGGCGGTAGCGCCAGGCCACGATCGCCGTCGCCGCCATGACGGGCACCACGATCAGGAGCATCAGCACGGTCGCGATGATCACGAGATCGCGCTGTTGGGCGGCGACATCACCGGAGGGGGCGAGCACGACCAGATTGCAGCCGCCGAGCGCGAGCCCCAGCGGCAGCAGAGCCAAGGATTTCCAGTAACGCACGCTTAACCTCGTCGCACGGCGGATCTCTGAACGAGGCCTCACCTAGCGACCGGACGACACGGCCGACATTGGACAATTTGTCCAATACCGGAGCGGCGCCGAGGACGACAATTACGGAGCGCGAATAGAGTACGAGAGGACTGCAGGCAGCGCGATGACACAGGCAGCGGCGACCGCCGACGGCGAAACCCATCTCTCCCGCACGCATGAGGCGCATCCGGGCGAGATCGCGATCGGCGTGATCATCGGGCGGACGTCGGAGTTCTTCGACTTCTTCGTCTATGCCATCGCCTCGGTGATCGTGTTTCCGCGCTTGGTGTTTCCGTTTGCGGACGAGCTGACGCAGACCCTGTATTCGTTCGCGCTGTTCGCGCTCGCCTTCCTCGCGCGTCCGTTCGGCAGCGTGATCTTCATGGCGATCGACCGCCGCTACGGCAAGAGCGCCAAGCTGATCACCGCATTGTTCCTGCTGGGCACCTCGACCGCCGCGATCGCGTTCCTGCCGAGCTACCACACCGTCGGTGCGGCGGCGATCTGGCTGCTGGCGCTGGCGCGGATCGGCCAGGGTCTCGCCTGGGGCGGCGCCTGGGACGGGCTGGCGTCGCTGCTCGCGATGAATGCGCCGGAGCACCAGCGCGGCTGGTACGCGATGATTCCGCAGCTCGGCGCGCCGCTCGGGCTGATCGTCGCCAGCGTGCTGTTCGCGTTCTTCGTCGGTTATCTCTCCGCGGCCGACTTCTTCGACTGGGGCTGGCGGTACCCGTTCTTCGTGGCGTTTGCCATCAACGTCGTGGCGCTGTTCGCGCGGCTGCGCATGGTCGTGACGCCGGAGTATGATGAGCTGTTCCAGTCGCGCGAATTGCAGCCGGCACGCGTCATCACCACGATTCGGCACGAGGGCCGCAACATCGTGATCGGCGCCTTCGCGCCGCTGGCGAGCTTCGCGCTGTTCCACATGGTGACGGTGTTTCCGCTGTCCTGGGTGTTCCTGTTCACCAAGGAGACGCCGGCGCGCTTCCTGCTAATCGAGGCCGTCGGTGCGGTGTTCGGCGTCGTCGCCATTGTCGCGTCTGGCATGCTGGCCGACCGTATCGGACGCAAATCGCTCTTGATCGGCTCGGCGATCGCAATCGCGGTGTTCTCGGGCTTCGCGCCGCAACTGCTCGACGCCGGCCCGGTCGGCGAGACCATCTACATGGTGCTCGGCTTCATCCTGCTCGGCCTGTCGTTCGGCCAGTCCTCGGGCGCGATCGCCGCCAACTTCGCGCGCACCTATCGCTACACGGCCTCGGCCCTGACCGCCGACCTCGCTTGGCTGTTCGGCGCCGGCTTCGCGCCGCTCGCCGCCCTGCTGCTGGCCGCCTATCTCGGCCTGATTTCGGCCGGCGGTTATCTCTTGTCCGGCGCCGTCTGCACCCTACTCGCGCTGTGGCTCAGCGCGCCGCGGCAGCTGCAGCAGGTGTAGGGCGCTACGAGCCCCGCCACTTGCGTTCGGCCTCGTCCCACGCCGCGAGCGGCTGCAGGTCCGGGACCCAGGCGAGTCCGGTCTTGGCGTCGGACGAGACCGCCTCCGGCGTCACCACCATGTCGAGCAGCGCCGGTCGGTTGGCCAGCGCGCGTTGGATCGCGGGGCCGAGCTGCTCCTCGGTCTCGACGCGCTCGGCATGCATGCCGAAGGCGCGCGCCATGGCGGCGTGATCGGCGAATTGCAGCTTCGTGCCGACGACCTTGCCATGTGTCACGGCCTGGTCGTGCACCTCGATCTGCCAGGCGCCGTTGTTGGCGACGACGATCAGCACCGGCGCCTTGTGGCGCACCGCGGTGTCGACCTCGATCGCATTGAAGCCGAACGCACCGTCGCCGGTCGCGACCACCACCGGCTTGTCGGGAAAGGCGAGGCTCGCAGCGATGCCATAGGGCACGCCGATGCCGATGCAGCCGAACGGGCCGGGATCGAGCATCAAGGGCGCGCTGAGGCCAACGCGGGCAAAGGACAGGAAATCGCCGCCGTCAGCGATGACCACGGCGTCATTGCCGATCGCCTCCTGCAGCGCCGACAGCACGCGATTCGGATGCAGCCGCCCGTCCGAGCCGGCCGGCGCCGTCGCCATGCTCTGCTTCAGCTTGGCCGCGCGCTCCTGATGCGCGGCCCGCAGTTTTGCGGCCCATTGCCGATCGACGGCCGATTCGCGGTTGCCCGCCAGCGCCACCATCGCGCGCAAGGTCTCCGCTGGTGTCGCCAGGATCTCGGCCGCACCACGTCGATTGTCGCGCAGCTCCGTAGCGGAGTCGCTGATGCGGACGAACTTGGCGTCCTTGAACACGGCAGGCGAGCCGTAGGCGAGCTGGAAGTCGAGCCGGCGGCCGACCGTCAGCACCACGTCGGCATCGCCCATCACGGCGCCGCGCATCGCACCGACGACCGAGGGATGATCGTCGGGCACGAGCCCCCTGCTCTCGCCGGTGTCGAGATAAACGGCGCCGAGCCGGTCGAGCAGCGCGATCAGCTCGGGCCCGGCGCCGCGCGCGCCGCGGCCGGAGATGACGAGCACACGGCGCGCCGACCACAACAGCTCGACCGCCTTCTCGACCTCGGCCGGATCAGGCCGTGTCGCCGCGCGCGGCTTCGGCGCGAGATGCTCCTCGAGCTGCAGTGCCTTCGGCACGACGCCGCGCAGCGTATCGACGGGAAAATCGATGAACACAGGCCCCGGCTCGCCGCCGTCGCCGACGGCGCGGGAGATCGCCTCGTCGAGCTCCTGCAGCACCAGCGACGGCTCGCGCACGGTGCGCGCATAGCGCGTGATCGAGCGCACGAGCTGGGTGTGATCCATGTCCTGCAGGCCACCGCGGTTCTCCTGCGGCCGCGGATTGCCGCCCGACATCACCAGCACGGGCGCGCGCGAGACGTGGGCATTGGCGATGCCGGTGATCGCGTTGGTCACGCCCGGCCCCGCGGTGACCAGCGCGACGCCGAGCTCGCCGGTGAGCTCGGCATGCGCCTGCGCCATGTGCACGGCGGCGCGCTCGTCGCGCACGTCGATGATGCGGATGCCTTCCGCATCGAGCCGCATCCAGATCGGCATGATGTGGCCGCCGCACAGCGCGAACACGCGGCTGACGCCGCGGCGCTTGAGCAGGCGGGCGATCAGATCGGCGGCACTGTCGGGAGAGATCTTCATCTGACGACTCCTGCGGATGGTGACGTGATCAGCCCGGCGCGAGCCAGGCCACGAGCAGCGAGACGGTGAAAACGGCTGACATGTGCGAGACGAGAATCGAGCCCGAGGTGACGCCGGCCTCCAGACCATAGAGCTTGGCGATCGTGAACGGCCCGGAGCCGATCGGCAGCGCGCTCAGGATCACGGCGGAATGCGACCACAGCGGCGGCATCGAGAACACGTGGAAGGCAAGCAGCGCGGTGACCGCCGGCTGCATCACGAGCTTCAGCGATACGAGAATGCCGATCGAAGCCGCATCGTGCGTCACCACCCGTTCCTGCGCCAGGAACAGGCCGATGCACACGAGCGCCGCCGGCGATGCTGCTCCACCAAGCAACGTCGTGAAGCTCAGGAACGGCGCCGGCAATGCAAAGCCGCTGAGGCCCACCGCGAGCCCGGCCACGGGCGCGATGAACAACGGGCTCGTCAGCAGCGAACGCGCGACCTTGGCGACCGTCGCCCCGAGCGTGGCGCCCTTCTGAAGATCCATCTCGACGACCACGATCGCGAACAGGAACAGCACGCAGGCCGTGAACAAGGTGGCGATGATCGAGGCCGGCGCGCTGTCCGGACCGAACACCAGGAGGCACATCGGAATGCCCATGAAGCCGACATTGCTGTAGCCGGCGTCCAGTCCCTCGATGCTGGCGTTGGCAACGCGACGGCCGCGCAGACGGCTGATCACGAAACCGGTCGCGAACGTCGCGGCAATGCCTCCGCAGAAGGCGCCGATGAAGCCGAACTGGCTGACCTGCTCGACGCCGATCCTGGACATCGCCGTGAAGATCAGCGCCGGCAGCGCCAGATAGACCGCGAAGCGGTTGAGATTGTCGGTCGCGGTGCGGTCGAACACACCGAACCAGCCGCACAGGAATCCGGTCAGGATCAGCGCGAAGATCGGAAGAGCGGAATTGAGGACGGCCTGCATCGCAGCTACATATCAGACCGTACGGCATTGCAGCGACTCACTGCGTAAATCTCTTCTTCAATTCGCGATGCAGGATCTTGCCTGTCGCGTTGCGCGGCATCTCGCTATCGGTGATGAAGGCGTAAGAGCGCGGCCGCTTGAAGCCGGCGAGCCGTTCTTTCGCCCATTCGGCCAGATCGCCCTCCTTCACCGCCATGCCGTCGCGGGGCACGATCACGGCATGGACGCGCTCGCCCCATTTGTCGTCGGGCAGGCCGACCACCGCGATGTCCTTGACACCAGGATGCGCGCCGACCTGCGCTTCGACCTCGGAGGGATAGATGTTCTCGCCGCCCGAGATGATCATGTTGCTCTTGCGGTCGGCGAGATGGATGTAGCCGTCGGCATCGCGACGGGCCATGTCGCCGACCGAGCAGTAGTCGCCGCGGAACGCCTCCTTGGTCTTCTCCGGCAGACGCCAATAGCAGTCGAAGGTGTGAGCGTTCGAGGAATAGAGCTCGCCTGCCTCGCCGTCTGGCACCTCATGTCCCGCGTCATCCAAGATGCGGATGGGCGCGGCGCCGACGCATTCGCGCCCGACCGAGCCGAGCTTGGTGAACTGCTCATGCGGATGCAGCATAGTGACCCAGCCGGTCTCGGTCGCGCCATAAAGCTCGTAGAGCCCGGACTTCGGGAACATCTCCATCACCTCGCGCTTGGTCTCCGGGCGGGCCGGCGCCGAGGAGATCATCAGCTTGGTGACCGCGCTGAAATCATGCTGCGCGCGCACCGCGCGCGGCAGATCCAGCATCATGATGTAGTGCGTCGGGACCAGCGAGGTGAACGTGGAGCCGCCGTCCGCAAGCGTCGTCACGGCGTGCTCGGGATCGAAACTCTTGCGCGAGTAGATCGAGTTGACGCCACCGATATAACCGAACGCGCCGAAGAAGTTCAGCGAGTTGGCGTGGCACATCGGCATCACCAGCAGCGCGCCGTCATTGCGGCTCAGCTTCAGCTCGATCTCGGTGACCATCGACAGGAGGACGGCGCTGCGATGGCTGCGCAGCACGCCCTTCGGCTTGCCGGTGGTGCCGGAGGTGTACATCAAGGTCCAGGGATCGGACAGCGCGACCTGCTGGTCGGGCTCCCGATCCGCGGCCATCGCAATGATGTCCTCATAGCCGCGATAGCCTGCCGGACGCGGCTTCGCGCCGAAATGGATGAAGCGGTCATCGGCGATGCCGAGATCCGTGCGCGCCTCCTCGACCAGGCCGACGAGTTCGTCCTGCAGGATCATCGCCGCCGCTTCGGCGTTCTGGACGATGAACTGCACCTCGGACGCGGTGAGGCGGAAATTGATCGGCAGCGCCACCAACCCGGCTTTGGCTGTGGCCGCATAGATCTCGCACCATTCGACGCAATTGTAGGCAAGAATCGCAACGCGATCGCCCTTGGCAAGGCCGAGCCCGAGCAGCGCGTTGGCGAGCCGGCACGTGCGCTCATTCCACAGCGCAAAGCTCATCGCACGTTCGAGATCGCGGGCACCGGTGCGCTCCGGCGACATGCGCGCATGGGCCGACAGCATCTGCCCGAAATTCAAGAGATCCCTCATCGTCGTTTCCTCCCGCCAACCGGGTTCACGACGCCGACTGGCGCGCCTCCAGCGGAGCGCGATGAAGGTCGGCGGCGGGCTAGTTGATATCCTTGGTGATCCGCACCAGCGTCTGATCGACGAAGCTCTTGGCGTCCTGATCCGGCTTGCGGAACAGCTCGCGCTCGACCGTCAGCGTTCGGCCGGGCACCGTCTTCTTGCAGACCTCGCGCAGGAACACGCCGCCGACGGGCTGCTCGCCTGCGGTCGGCTGCTGCTCCTTGCAGTCCCAGCCCTCGGCGCCATAGCGCGACTTCACCTGGTTGCCGAGCAGGAACGCCTTCTTGCGAATATAGAGCCGCGCCTTCGGATCGGTCTCGATCGTCAGGCCGGTGACGGTGCCCTTGTCGTCGACCAGGACCGTCAGCAGCACGGGATGACCGGCCACCTTGGTGCCGTCCTGGCTGGTCTCCGGATCGAAATCGAAACGCACCGCATGCCGCGCCTGCTCGTCCGCGGGACAATCGCGCCACGCCGACCACGCATTGAGCTTGCGATTCGGATCCTTGGCGCAGGTCAGATTGACATAGCCCTCACTAGGCAGGTCGCCGACCGGCATGCCGACGGTGATGTCACGCAGATCGTAGTTCGGCACGGCCTGCGCGGAGGCCGCATACGTCAAGAAGGACAGCACGAACGTGGCGAAGATCGCAGCGCAGGTTGGCCGTTTCATTTCGATGGCTCGCTTGCAGGCTTGCTGGCATTCGCCTTGTAGATATCGCAGACCCGGGACGTGTTGCCGAAGAAGGCGGTACACTCGTCGTAGCTCGGCTCGCCGCGTCCCTTGATGTGCGCGAGCACGTAGTCCGCGACCGCCTCGATATCGTTGGGCCGCAGGAACACGCCGCCTTCGGGCGGCATGCGCTCGCCGACATCCTGGCGGCTCAGGTCGTAGCACTTCGCCGTGTCATAGGAGCCTCGCGCAAAGTACGGCATGCCCGTGCCGGGACGGCCGCAGGTGACGGTCTCGACGATGTGCTGGCGGTCGAGCTCGGTCTTGCGCAGCGACAGCGCGTCGCCGCCGTAGCCGCCGCCGCCATTGCCGTGCCATTTGTGGCAGCCGACACAGTTCGCACGCTTGAACACGGCTTTGCCGGCATCGGTCGGATCTGCCGGCGCCGCAGACTGCGCCAATGCGAGCGAAGCGGAGCCGAGGACGAGAGCCGACGCCACAGCGAGTGTGATCGCACTGAGTTTCATCTGTTTTTCTTGTCGAACAGGGGGTGAGGACGGAGCGGAGGCTATGCCTCCGCTCCGCAATCGACTTCACAGCGAGAAGACGTAGAGCATCGAGCCGGGCTGGATCTTCTTCAGCTCGGGCGTGGATTCGATGAACCACTTGTCCCAGGCGCCGCCGAGACCGACCAGGATCGCGACATACTGCTTGCCGTCGACCGAGAACGTCACGGGAGGCGCATTGACGCCGCCGCCGGTGTTGAACTCCCACAGCTTCTGCAGCGTCTTGGCATCGAGCGCCATCACCTCGCCCGAGGGCTGGCCGGTGAAGACGAGATCAGGCGTCGAAAGCATGCCCCCGAGGTTCGGGAACGGCGTCTCCAACTTGCCGGCGATCTTGCCGGTGGTGACGTCGATCGCGGTCACGCTGCCCGTGATCTTGAACGGCTGGCTCGGTCCGCCACCGGTCCAGAATTCGCGCGGCTTGAGCTTGTCCTTGGTCGCCTCCTCGACGGTGATCCGGTTGCAGCTCTCGATGACAGGGATGTACCAGAGCTTCAGGTCCGGATTGTAGGAGGTCGGCGGCCAGTTCTTGCCGCCCATGTTGCCCGGGCAGATGTCCGCGACCTTGTTCTCGCGATGCGGCGTCACCGACGCATTGTAGCGCTGCACCGGGTTCTTCGGATCATACTCGATCGGCTTGCCGGTCTCGGCATCGAGCCCCTTGGTCCAGGTGACCTTCTTGACGAAGGGCAGACCCCAGACGAACTTGCCGCTGGTGCGGTCGATCGCATAGGCGAAGCCATTGCGGTCGGCTTCGAGCGCGAGCTTCAGGGTCGAGCCGTTCGGCGCGGGCACATCGACCAGGACGTTCTCGGCGACGCTATCGTAGTCGTAGGGATCGTTCGGCGTGTGCTGATAGTGCCACTTGATCTTGCCGGTGTTGGCATCGAGCGCCAGCGAGCTGTCGGTGTAGAGGTTGTCGCCCGGACGATAGGCGTTGTCCCAGTCCGGACCGGGATTGCCGACGCCCCAGATGATGGTGTCGGTCGCCGGATCATAGGTGCCCGTGACCCAGGTCGAGCCGCCGCCGGCCGCAGCCGCGTCGTTGCTGTCCTTCCAGGTCTCGCTGCCCGGCTCGCCCTTCCCCGGAATGGTGTGGGTGCGCCAGACCTCCTTCTGCGTGCCGAGATCGGTCGCCGCGATCCAACCGCGGATGCCGTATTCGGCGCCGGCCACGCCCGAGATCGCCATGTTCTTCACGATCAGCGGCGCACCGGTGATGACCTCGCCCTTGTCGGGATCGGCAACCTGGCGCTGCCAGGCAACCTGGCCGGTCTCCTTGTTGGTCGCAATCAGGCGGCCGTCGAGCGTGTGCGAGACGACCAGATCGCCCCACAGCGCGACGCCGCGATTGTCGACGCCGCAGCAGGCGATGGCGCCGGCCCAGTCGTGATCCGTCTTCGGATCCATCTTCCAGACCAGTTGGCCCTTGCCACCGCGCGCGTCGATCTTGTAGACCGAGCCCCAGCCGTCGGTGACGTAGATCATGCCGTTCTCGACGATCGGCGTGCCTTCGAGACCGCCGTGGCTCCAGATGCCGCCGCCCTCGACGCCGCCGAGATGCATCGTCCAGGCGACCTTCAGGTTCTTGACGTTATCCTTGTTGATCTCCTTCAGTGCCGAGAACCGTGTGCCCGAATAGTTCTTGTGATGGTGGAGCCAGTTGCCGGCTTCCTTGTCGGCGTTAAGCAGCCGCTCGGGGGTCATCTCGTCGGCGGCCTGCGCCGGCGATGCAAGCTGGAAACAGGCGAAGGCTGCGCTGGCCAGCAGCACCGCCCGCAGGGTCGACCTGACGTTAGTCCTCATCGTTTCCTTCTCCCATTATATTGATTATGAGTTGGAGCGAATACCACTCCGCCAAGCCCGAAGGCGGAGGGCAGCAGGCGACAAACACGCTTCAAGGCGACTTGCGAACCTCGACCTCCGTTTCGATGGATCCTGCTTTCTGGAATACGATCGTGCAGGTGAAGCGCTTGCCTGGCTCGAGCGGCTCCCGCGTCTGCAGCAGCATCACGTGATAGGCGGTCGGCAGCAGCACCAGCGTGCTGCCCGCGGCAATTGGAATGTTGGGAATGGAGCGCATCGCCGGCGCGCCTTCGCCGCGGTCGACGGTGTGCCGCTCCGAGAAATTGGCGATCGGACAACGCACGCGCATCAAGGCTTCCGGCGCGGTCGTGTCATTCTTGATCGTGATCAGCAACGGGATGTCGCGTCCCACCTCGGGCGCCGCCGGCACCCACGCATCGGACAAGGTCAGGCCTTCTCCGGCCGCCCCGAGCGCAGGCGCCATCGCGGCGAACGACGCGACCGAGGCCACCAGCAATGCCCGCGACACCGCCAGCATAACGCCGGCGCGCACGCGGCCCTCCGAGCGCGCAGACCAAACCTGCTCGCGCTCCAGACTGGTCGGATCTTCCGACAACGGAGTCCCTCCCTATTTGGCCGCTTTTTAACTTGCCTTAACGCAGCGTCCTTTTTTTGAATTCGTACTCTGAATTCGAATACCTTCGCAAATGGATTTTCGGACTTGACATGCTAATGTGCGGCAAAATGTGGTGACCCATGCGAATCGTGCCCGCCGCTCCCTCTCTGGTCGACCAGGTCGTCGAAGCGATCACTGACGAGATCGTCAGCGGCGTTCTCACGCCGGGCTCGCGGCTGATCCAGGACGATCTGGCCCAGGCTTATGGGGTATCGCGCCAGCCAGTTCAGCAGGCGCTGATCCTGCTCCGCGGCTGCGGGCTGGTGCAGAGCGCGCCCGGCCGCGGCCTGATCGTGGCGCCGCTCGACCCCGGCTTCGTTCGGGACCTCTATGAGATGCGCGCGGTGCTCGAAGGCCTCGCGGCGCGGCTGGCCGCCGAGCGCGCGAGCGATCGCGCCGCGCGCGAAGGTCCGGCGTACATCGCGGCCGGCCACGAGGCGGTGAAGAGCGGGCTCGTCAACCGCAAGATCGAGACCGACATCGCCTTCCATTGCTTCCTCGGCGACCTCTCCGGCAACGCGCTGATCGGCGAGACGATGGCGCCGCATTGGCCCTGCCTGAAGCGCGTGATGTCCGACGTGCTGCAAAAGGAGCAGAGCATGTCCCGGATGGTCTGGGACGAGCATGAGGACATTCTTGCAGCCGTGATCGAGGGCCGCAGCGACGAGGCCGAACGGCTGAGCCGCGAGCACATTTCACGCGCGGCCAGTGTGTTCATCCATCACCTCGAAATCCAGCAGGACAGCAAGCCCAAGCAGCGGCGAACGCTCACTGCGCGGAAATTCTCGCTATGACCCCGTTCAGACCGACATCGGCCGCAATGCGAGCGCCGGGCTCCGGCACGGCAGCTCCACATTCGCGACCGGACATCACACCTGATCCCGTGGAGGCCGTGTGCCGCCGCTGAAGACACAGCCGAGCCTGACCGAACGCGTCTACGAGCGCATTCTCTCCGACATCGTCGGCGGCGAACTGCCGGAATCGGCCCGCCTCATTCAGGACGATCTGGCCCGCGACCTCGGCGTATCGCGCCAGCCGGTGCAGCAGGCGCTGCTGCTGCTGCGCAATCACGGCTTTGTGCGCGAGGCGCCGGGCCGCGGCCTGGAAGTCGCACCGATCGACACCGACTTCATCCGCAACCTCTATGAAATACGCGCCGTCGCCGAGGGCCTCGCCTGCCGGCTCGCGGCGACCCGCGGCGCCAAGCGAGCGGCCGAGGAAGGCCCGAATTTGATCGAGCAGGGCCGGAGCGCCGAGCGCGAGCATTCGGTCGAGAAGCTGATCGAGGCCGACGTCAAGTTTCATGAATTCCTCTACGAGATCTCCGGCAACTCCGTCATCCAGGACACCACGCTGCCGCATTGGCTGCATCTGCGCCGGCTGATGGGCGAGGTGCTGATGCGCGACGAGACGCCGCGGCGAATCTGGGATCAGCATGAGGACATCCTGCGGGCGGTGATCGCCGGCGATGCGCAGAAGGCCGAGGATCTCGCACGGCAACACATCACGCGAACCGCAACCGTGCTGCTGGCGCGGTTGACCAATCAGCGCGAGCGCGTGCCGGTCGCGACGGCGTCCTGATCACCTCGGGCTTGGCTTCGGCCCGCAACATCCGACGGCACCGCCGTCAGGAACCCCAGCATCGTTTCGAAGGGATACCCAGCATCCCACTTCAGCGTCGGCAGCAGCCCCGCCGCTATGGTCAAGCCGCCGGCAAGCTGAAAGAGAACGTGGCGCCGCCCTGCGGCTCGTTGGTCGCGGACAGCTCGCCGCCGTGCTCGCGGACGATGCCGTAGCTGATCCACAGCCCGAGCCCCGTCCCCTCCCCGACGCGCTTGGTCGTGAAGAACGGCTCGAAGATGCGGGTCAGGTGATCCTTGTCGATGCCGGGGCCGTTATCGGTGATGCGAAAGGCGATCTCGTTGCCCTGGCGCGCCACCGCGACCAGAAGACGCGGCAGGTCGGTCGATCGCATCGCGTCGATCGCGTTCTCCACGAGGTTGACGATCACCTGATGCAGCTGGCCTTCGTTGCCGGAGATCCACAGATCCGGCTCGACCTCGATCTGGATGTCGACACGATGCTGCTTGGTGCGCCCTGCCCACAGCACGGCGGTATTGATCAGCCGTTCGATGTTGACGCGCTCGACCTCGCCGAGCTTCGAGAACGACAGGCGGCGCAGGTTCTTGACGATCTCGCTGATGCGCACCGCACCTTCCAGCGTGCCGTCGATCAGCGGCCCGAAATCCTCCAGGATGGCGTCGATCCTCAGATCCGAGCGAAGCGCGGCGATGTCCTCGCTGACCGGCTGCTCATGGATGGCATCGAGATAGCCGACCAGCGAGGTGCGGTAGCGCATCAGGGTGTGGATGTTGCCATAGACGAAGCTGATCGGATTGTTCAGCTCGTGGGCCACGCCCGCGACGAGCCGGCCGAGGCTTGCCATCTTCTCCTGCTCGACCAATTGCCGCTGCGCCCGCTGCAGCTCCTGATGCGCCTTGTGCAGGGCCTCATAGGCGCGGCGCAGCTCGCCGATCGGACGGCCCGTCAGCACGACGCCGATGAAGCGGCCGCGATGGTCATGCCGCGGCGAGCTGTTGATCGCGAACAGGTCGGAGCTGACGCCGGCCGCCGCGGCAAAGCGCAATTCACCGTCGACCACTTCGGCGCTGCTGCGCGGCTTCAGCAGCGAGACAAGTTTGGGCCGATGATCGGGATCAATCATCTCGGCGATATCGCGACCGGCGATGTCAGCCAAGGCCCGTCCCGATGTCTGCAGAAAGGCGGAGTTGGCCTGCTGCACCGTGCCCCTGGCGTCACAGACGACCAGGATGTCGGAGACGGACTCGATGACATTGGTGACGAACGCCTGGGCTTCCTCGAGCTCGGCGTTCTTGTGCTCGAGATCGACCTCGTAGCGCAGCAGGTCGGAATAGACCTCGTCCATCTTGCGGATCACTTCGATCCACACGCCTTCGCGCTCGCTGTCGAGTTCGAGCGTGCTGCTGCTCGCGATCAGCTTGAGCAGCGTGTCAGCCCCGGACTCAGGAGAGTGAGTGGCCTTTGCCATGTTTCTTCAGATCGTATCTCGACAATTTGTTCCGGAGCCCCACCCGCGACAGGCCGAGCTCGCTGGCGACGCGACTGATGTTACCATCATATTTCTCCAGACAGTGAACGATGATGGTCTTTTCGAGATCCTCGACCCTGTCCTTCAGGCTCCCGGAACCATTGAGCTTGCCATTGGGTATCGCGGGCGCGGCGCGGCGTGCGCTGCGCCGGGCTGCGAACGGCGGACAGCGCAGCTCGTCGGCATCGGCCAGCACGGCCATGCGCTGGATCTCGTTCTGCAGCTCGCGGACATTGCCGGGCCAGTGATAGCGGGAGAATTCCTCCAGCGCCGCCGGTGCGAAACGCAGATCCGGCCGGTTGAACGAGGTCTTCACCGCCGACAGCACACCCTCGGCGATCAGCGGAATGTCCATCGGCCGTTCGCGCAAGGACGGCATGTGCACCGGAAACGCGGCCAGTCGGTAGTAGAGATCGCGGCGGAAGCGGCCGGCCTCGACCTCGGCCTCGAGATCCCGGTTGGTGGCGGCGACCACGCGCACGTCGACCTGGCGCACGCGCTGCGCGCCGAGCGGCCGGATCTCGCTCTCCTGCAGAACGCGCAGGAGCTTGACCTGAAATGCCGGCGAGGTCTCGCCGATCTCGTCGAGAAAGATGGTGCCGCCATCGGCAACCTCGAACAGGCCGATGCGGTCCTGATAGGCGCCGGTGAAGGCGCCCTTCTTGCAGCCGAACAGCTCGCTTTCCAGCAGCTCATCCGGCAGCGCGCCGCAATTCTCGACGACGAACGCCTTGGTGGCCCGCGCGGAGCCGTAGTGAATCGCGCGCGCCAAGAGCTCCTTGCCGGTGCCGGATTCGCCGGTGATCAAGACCGAGATGTCGTAGTCGGCGGCGCGCCGGCCGAGCTCGATCACGTTGCGCATCGGGCTCGCGGCCGAATGCACGATGCGGTCGAAATCGTAGAGCTGCTTGGCGGCGCCGCGCTTGACCGACACCACCTTCTTGATATGGGCCGGCGTGGCCTTCACGTCAACGCCGGCGGTCTCCGTCTCCTTCTGCAGCCGGTACAGCTGCACGGCCTCGCGGACGATCTCGATCAGGCGATCCGGCTGCCAGGGCTTTGTGATGTACTGATAGATGCCGGCCTCGTTGAGGCCGGCGATGATGTCCTCGGAGTCCGAATAGCCGGAGATGATCATCCGTACAGGGTCGGGCCACATCTCGCGTACGCGCTTCAGGAAGCTGACGCCGGACTCCTGCGGCATGCGCTGGTCGCAGATCACGGCATGCACGATCTCGCCTTCGAGCAGTTTCTCGGCATCGTTCGTGTTGCCCGCGCACAAGACCTCGAAATCCTGGTTGAGGACGCGGCGCAGCGCCTCCTGCGACCGGACCTCGTCATCCACGACCAGTATCGTTCCCTGGATGCCCATCGCGCGTCTCAGCAGATCCGCGGCAGCTGCTCGCCGGACAGCCAGTCGACGATGCGGCCGCCGCCGAAGCCCGTCGCCATCTGGACGAAGCGGTGATCATCGGCCACCGCTTCGCCGATCTCGGCGGCATCGCGGCCGAGCGGATGCGCCCGCATGGCGGCGAGCACTGCGCCGGCCACCTCGGGCGCGACCACCGCGACGAGCTTGCCTTCGTTGGCGACATGCAGCGGATCGAGCCCCAGCAGCTCGCAGGCGGCTGCGACCGCAGGCTTCACCGGAATCGATTCCTCCTGCAGGCGGAAGCCGAGATTGGACTGCTGGGCGATCTCGTTCATCGTGGCCGCAACCCCGCCGCGCGTGGGATCGCGCATCAGCCGGATGCCGGCGCCGCCGGCCGCAACCATGTCGGCGACGAGACCGTGCAGCGAGGCCGAGTCCGAGATGATCTCGGTGTCGAAGGTGAGATTCTGCCGCCTCGACATGATGGCGACGCCGTGGTCGCCGAGGCTGCCGGACAGCAGCACGCGGTCGCCGGGCCTGGCCTTGTCGGCTGAGAGATCGAGGCCTTCCGGCAGCACGCCGACGCCGGCCGTCGAAATAAACACGCCATCCGCCTTGCCGCGCTCGACCACCTTGGTATCGCCGGTGATGATCGCGATGCCGGCCTCGCGCGCCGCCACTCCCATCGCATCGGCGATCCGCTTCAGATCGGAAAACGGAACCCCCTCCTCGATGATGAAGCTCGCCGACAGATACAGCGGCCTGGCGCCGGCCATGGCAATGTCGTTGACCGTGCCGTGCACCGCCAGCGAGCCGATATTGCCGCCGGGGAAAAACAGCGGCGACACCACATAGCCATCGGTCGTCATCACCATGCGGCCGGCCGCAACGTCGAACGCCGACTGATCGTTGCCTCGCGTCAGCCATTCGTTGCCGAACGCCTCGTGGAACAGGCCGGCAATCAGTTGCGCCATCGCGCGGCCGCCGGCGCCGTGCGAGAGATCGACGCAGCCATTCTTCAGGTCGAGCCGGCGCTGATGCATGCTCATGATGCAAGCCTCCGCTGATGGTCGCGGAAGCGGCCATAGGTCCAATGCGCCGCGCAGGCGCCTTCCGACGACACCATGCAGGAGCCGATCGGCGTCTCCGGCGTGCAGGCGGTGCCGAACAGCCGGCAGTCCACCGGCTTCTTCAGGCCGCGCAGAATGGCCGGACATTCGCAGGCCGGATTGTCGGCCACCACCAGCTCGGACATGGCAAAGCGCAGCTCGGCATCGAGATGCGCAAAGCCGGGCCGCAATTTCAATGCGCTCGCCGGAATGCTGCCGAGGCCGCGCCATTCGAACTGGTCGCGCAGTTCGAAGATCTCGGCGACCTCGCGGATGGCGCGCTGGTTGCCGCTGCCGGTGACGGCGCGACGATACTGGTTCTCCACCTCGTGGCGGCCGTCATTGACCTGCTCGATCAGCATCAGGATCGCCTGCATCATGTCGAGCGGCTCGAAGCCCGCGATCACGACGGGCTTGCCGTCATCGCGCGCGAACGGCGCGTAGGGCTCGGTGCCGATCACGGTCGAGACATGCGCCGGTCCGACGAAGCCGTCGATCTCGACCGTGTCGTCGCTGTCGAGGATCGCGCGCATCGCCGGCGGCGTCAGCACGTGGTTGCAGAACACGGTGAAGTTCGACAATTGCTTCTTCTCGGCGGCCCGGATCATCACGGCGGTCGGCGGCGTCGTGGTCTCGAAGCCGATGGCGAAGAACACCACCTCGCGACCGGGATTCTGCTCGGCCAGCGCGATCGCATCCAGCGTCGAATACACCATGCGGATGTCGGCGCCGCGCGCCTTCGCCTTGAGCAGCGAGGACCCGCGCGAGCCCGGCACGCGCATCAGGTCGCCATAGACGCAGAGGATGACCTCGGGGCGTTCGGCCAGCGCGATCGCCATGTCGATGCGCCCGGCCGGCAGCACGCAGACCGGGCAGCCGGGGCCGTGGATCATGCGCACATTGTCCGGCAGCATGTCCTCGAGGCCATAGCGCGCGATCGCATGGGTATGGCCGCCGCAGAACTCCATGAAGCGATAGGCGCGCGCCGGATCGGCCTTGGCGCGGATGGCGCGCGCAAGACCTGTCGCCAGCTCCTTGTCGCGAAATTCGTCGGCATATTTCATGGCCTGACCTCCGCCACAGCCTCGCCCATCTGCCGGAGCAGGTCGAGCGTCTCGCGCGCCTCCTCCGGATCGATCTTGGCCAGCGCATGGCCGACATGAAGAATGACGTAGTCGCCGACGGCGATCTCCTCGATCAGCGCGATCGAGACCTCCTTGCTGACGCCGTCAATCGAGACGATCGCCATGTCGTCAGGCAAGAGCTTGATCACCTCGGCGGGAATGGCCAGACACATCAGACGGTCCCTCCAGACAGCACATTGCTTTGTGTGAGATGCAGACCAGCCACCCAGGCCTGCCCGAGGCTGAGGCCGCCGTCATTGGGCGGCAGCCGGCGCGGCAGCAGCGGATCGAGGCCTGCGGAACGGCAGCCGCGCACGACCTGCTCGGCCAGATGCGCATTGAGGAAGCAGCCGCCGCTCAGCACGATCGTGCCGATGCCAGTCGCGCGCGAAGCTCTCGCGATCCAGTCGACGCAGGCCGCGGCCAACGTGCCGTGAAACAGCCCCGCCGCTTCGACAGTGTCGAGATCACGCGCGATCAGATGCGCGAGCAGCGGCCGCAGCGACAGCACGCCATCGGCAATGGTCCAGCCGCGCTCAAGCGTCGCCGGTTCACGCACCAGCGCCTCCAGCTTCATGGCCGCCTCGCCTTCATAGCTCTGCACCGTGCTGACACCGAGCAAACCAGCTACGGCATCGAACAGCCGGCCGGCGCTGGTGGTGACCGCGGTATCGGCAAGGTCTAGCAGCGTGACTATGTTGCGCGACTGGGGCTGCGCTACGAAACGCCGCTCGATCTCGTCACCGCGACCGAAATCGTGCAGCACTGACGCCGCCATCCGCCACGGCTCCCGTGCGGCCCGGTCGCCGCCCGGCATCTTCAATGGGGCGAGATGGCCGAGGCGCTGGAAGCCAGCGCCGTCGCACGACAGCAATTCACCGCCCCAGGCGCCGCCATCGCTGCCATAGCCGTAGCCATCCAGCACCAGCGCGAGGGCGGGGCCGGTCACGCCCTGTTCGGCCATGACGGAAGCCGCATGCGCATGGTGATGCTGCACGGGCAACGTCGGCAGACCTCGTGCCTGCGCGAACCGGGTCGACGCCATGTCCGGATGCAGGTCATGCGCGATCGCGACCGGCTCGACGTCGAGGATGGAGGTGAGATGCGCGATCGTCTCCTCGAAGAAGCGGATCGCGGCTGCCGTGTCGAGATCACCGAGATGCTGCGACACGAACGCCTCGTCGCCGCGCGTTACCGTCACCGTCGCCTTCAGATGAGCGCCGACCGCGAGCACCGGCGGCCCGGCACGTGCGAGCCGGATCGGCTCCGGTACATAGCCGCGCGCACGCCTGACGAAGCGGGGAACGCCGGCCACGACAGCAAGCACGGAATCGTCGGCGCGGATGACGATGTCTCGGTCATGGGTAACGATCAGATCCGCGATATCAGCCAGACCGCTCCTCGCTTCATCATTGTCGGTCAGCAGCGGCTCCCCGCTCGGATTGGCGCTGGTGCAGACCAGCGCCCATGGTCCGTCGGCAGCCGCGCGGCGGCCCGCCTCCAGCACATGGAAGATCAGATGATGCAGCGGAGCGACCGGCAGCATCACGCCGATCTTTGCGAGGCCTGGTGCGACCGAGGACGCAACACGCTGGCGTGAGCGCAACAGCACGATCGGCCGCGCCACCTGCTCCAGCAGCGCGCGCTCAGGCGCGTCGATCTCGGCAATCTCAGTTGCAGCGTCGGCCGTGGCCAACATCACGGCGAACGGCTTGCCGTCGCGCTGCTTACGGGCGCGCAGCCGCTGGACGGCCTGCTCATCTCGCGCATCACAGAGCAACTGATAGCCGCCGAGCCCCTTGACGGCGACGATCCTGCCATTCGCGAGCGCGGCCGCGATCTCATCGATGCCATGGCTGAGCCGCGGCCCGCAGCTTGGACACGAGATCGCCTCGGCATGAAAGCGGCGCCCTGCGCGATCTTCGTAGTCGGACCGGCACGCCTCGCACATCGGAAAGCGCTTCATCGCCGTGGACGGGCGATCGTAAGGCAGGCGTTCGGCGATGGTGAAGCGCGGGCCGCAATGGGTGCAGTTGACGAAGGGGTAGAGATGGAAGCGGCTGCCGGGATCGAACAACTCGGCCAGGCACGCGGCACAGGTGGCGGCGTCCGGCACGATCCGCGTCGTGACGCGCCCACTCACGCTCTCGGCAATCCGGAAGCCCGTGCCGGCGTCGGCCACGATCGGCTCGACGGCGATGTCGTCGATGCGCGCCAGTGGCGGCGTCTGCCGCGGCAGAGCCTCGACGAATTCGGCGACCTCGTCGCCCTCGACCTCGATCAGCACGCCATCAGCATCGTTGGCGACGAAGCCGCCGAGCCGATGGCGGATCGCCAAGCCATGGACATAGGGACGAAAGCCGACGCCCTGCACGGCACCGCGGACGCGGAGCCGGAGGCGCGTATGGTTCGCCGCCGATGTCCGGCCGGGCGTGCTCATCCCTGCACCGCGTTCATCGCGCTCGCCCGCATCCGGTCCGACTGCTTCCTGATCCAGGCGTAGAACGCCGAGAGGCCCTCGCCGGTCTTGGCCGAGATCGTCAGGACCTCGATCTTCGGATTGACGCGGCGGGCATATTCGATCGTCTGCGCAAGGTCGAAATCGAGCACCGGCGCCAGGTCGATCTTGTTGATCAGCATCAGCGATGACGCTGCAAACATGTCGGGATATTTGAGCGGCTTGTCCTCGCCCTCGGTGGTCGAGAACACGACGATCTTGCAGGCCTCGCCGAGATCGAAGGCGGCCGGACACACGAGGTTGCCGACATTCTCGATGAACAGCAGCCCGCCGCGCAGTGCCGGCAGCCGGCCATAGGCTTCGCCGATCATGGCCGCATCGAGATGGCAGCCCTTGCCGGTATTGATCTGGATCGCCGGAACGCCGGTGGCGCGGATGCGCTCGGCATCGTTGGAGGTCTGCTGGTCGCCCTCGATCACCGCGACAGGCCGGCTCTGCTTGAGATCGGAGACGGCGCGGACCAGCAGCGAGGTCTTCCCGGCGCCCGGGCTGGAGACGAAGTTGAATGCCAGCACGTCATGCGCGGCGAAGCGTGCGCGGTTCTCGGCCGCGAGCCGGTTGTTCTTGCCGAGAATGTCGCGTTCGATCTGGATGATGCGTCCGCTGGAGAGACCGGCAACCTCCTGCCCCGCAGGGTTGGCCGAGCAGTCGATGCGGTCGGCGGCGTGATCATGATGGTGGTCATGCGCGTGACCGTGATCATCATGGTCATGATCATGGTGATGGTGACCATGCTCGTGATCATGATCATGGCAGTGATGGCCGTGATGATGATGATGTCCGGACTGATCATGTCCATGAGCATGTTGGTGCTCACCGTGATCGTGATGATGATCACCGGATTCGACGGAGGACTTGCCGTCACTGCAGCCGCACACCGTGCACATTACTCGACCTCCAGCTCCTTGACCCGCATGTCCTCACCGCCCGTGACCTGCAGCTGATGACTGCCGCAGGCCGGACAAGGCGCGTAGCGTTGGCTGATCTCGACGCTGCGCGAACAGCCCAGGCACCACGCCGTGCCCGGCTGTTCGATGATCTCGAGCGCCGCCCCCTGCAACAGGGTCTTCGCGGTCACCGCCTCGAAACAGAATCGCAGCGCCTCCGGCGCGACATGGCTGAGCGCACCGATCTCCAGCCACACCGTCTTCACCGTGGAGAAGGCGCCCTTGCGCGCCTCCTGCTCGACGATCTCGACGATGCCTTCGCACAGCGCCATCTCATGCATCGGCCATCTCCCGGAATGCCAGGTGATAGCCGACGCAGGGATCGAACGATCCGACCATCGTATTGATGGCCTCGCGATCGCCCGTTCCGCGCAGCGCAGCCCCGGTGAGGCTCCTCACGACAGGGCCGCGCGGGTGAAAATTCCATTCCGTCGGCGCCAGATACTCGAAACGCGAGACCGCGCCGTGCGCATCCAGCTCGATTGCGTGATGCAGCCGGCCGCGGGCGCATTCAACCGCGGCGCCGCCGCGCCGCGACCCGAGCGCGTAGCTCGCGATGGCATGCTGGTCGGCCGCTTCGTCCTCAGCCTCGCCGGCCTCGATCCAGCGGAACAGCTCGGCAACCTCGGTGATCTTGGCTGAGAGGCGTTCGACGGGACCGGCTGATGCCAACTGATGGCGCTCCGCATACCGGGCCCAGACCCCGGTCTCCGGAGCCCGGCCGTCGAGTTCCGGAGCCTCAGCAAAGGCAGATCCCACGTCCATCAATTGCGCGACGATGACGTCATCGTCGGCGGCCGACAGGATGTCGTGCGCGGCCGGCATGTGCCTCCATCCTCCATCGTCGACGGCTTTCCGGGCCGAGTCCATCAGAGATGCAAGCGGAGTTTCCGGTAGAACCGGCTCCGCTGGCAAGCCTATGCCCAGGACCACCATGTCCGTCTTGATTTGAGACAAGGTTGCAGCGCGAGATTGCTGCTGGGTGTCAGCGCCGGAATGCATCTGCAGCGACGCGACCGCCTGCAAGAGCCGTTGCGCCAGCTGCGCGTCACTGCGATTTTGCGCAAATGGCGCGATCAGCAGACCGCGCATAAGCTCGGCGAAGCGCTCCACCACCACGGCCTTGATCCGACGGTGACGGGTCAACGGCGGCGCCTGCTCGCCGCGCGCCGCTTCCATCGCCGAGAGCAGCGCGACCCGGTGCGCACTGGCGCACAGCGAGAACAACCGCGGCAGGGCCGCGAGCAGCATCTCGGCCGGCTTGCCAGCGAACAGCCGTCCCAGCGGCGGCCTCGTGCGCGGCTGAATGTCGACGCCTGTGATCAGCCGATCGGCGACCGACAGCGTCACGTCGATGCGGTTGCGAAAGGTGAGGGTCATGCGCGGCCCTCGGAGAGGGTGCCGCGCAGGAACGCACGGCGATCGATCGCGCCCGATGCCTTCGCAGCGCGTTCAGACGACGGCTCATCATCGGGCGCCGTCATCAGCGCGGCGAGCGCAGCCTCCGCCGCCGCACGCGCCGCGGCCATGTCCTCGAACTGGAACATCGGCGAGAACAGCGAGCAACTCGCGATCCGACCGACCTCGGCAACATCGCCGATCGTGAATTCGAACGAGCCGGCCGGAAGCACGATCTTGACGACGGATCCCGCGGCGCCTTGTGCGGCCGGAGTGACCACGTTCATGAACCAGGGCGTGACGACGATGCCGAGGATGCGGCCGTCGACCACTGAAAATCCGATCGCCTCGACGTCGAGCGCGTCGTGATAGATCGGCAGCTCGCGCATCGCACGAGCGCCGATCTCACGATAGACGCCGGCAAGACGCGCGCCCCACGCGGCCGGCGTGACGTCCGACGTCCCCTGCCCGACCGCCTCAGGGCTCATGGCTCGACCACCATGAACTTGGCTTTCGGCGCATCGCAGTTCGGGCAATGCCAGTCATCCGGCAAGGCCGCGAACGGCGTGCCCGGCGGAATCTGCGCCACGCCATCCCCCTCGGCCGGGTCGTAGCGCGTCCAGCAGATGCCGCACTCCAGCAGCACGTCATCAGCGAGATCGCTGCGGACACCGAAATTCTCGAAGCCGCCGCTCATGTGAAATAGGCCTCGATGATCTGGGTCAGACGCTCGGCCGAATCCTCGAAATCCTCAGCCGCGGCGAGCGCGACCACCGGCACACCGCCGACCTCGAGGGTGTCGAGAATGATCGTGTCCATGGCGTTGAAGAACTGCACCGACCAGACATGACGGATGCCGGTCGCGAGCACGCGGCAGGTGCCGTAGCCACGCGACATCAGCTGGATCGGACCGTTGCCGAGCGTCTGCTGCAGGAAGCTCATGTCGGTTGGGCTCATCGGCAGCAGCGTGAAGTTGATGGTCTGCGAGCGCTGACCTGGTCGCCAGGACAGCGCGCGCTCGCGGATCTCGGCGAGCACCGGCAGCGCGTTCATGGTGCCCTCGGGCACAGGGCCGATCACGATGTCACCTGCAGTCAGATCGGCGGCGGCGCGCGATACGATCTCCGGGACGGCGCCGATTTCGACGTAGTCGTGTCGCTCGTCCGCCTCCAGCCGCACCCGCCATATTCCGGCGAGCACCGATTCCTGGATCTGAGCCAGCGTGCCGTCGGGAAGAGCCACGACGCCGGCGACCTCGCCCTCGCCCAGCACGTCGTCGATCAGCCGGCGCTCGAGATCGTTGAGGCCCTCGAGCCGGAATAATTGCGTCGGCGCGCCGGCGGTCTGCGCCGCGATGGCCGCTGCAATCGTCGACAACAGCTCGACCGCCCGCGGGCAGCTCCGCGCCAACGCCTCCGAGTCGAGCGAGGCCAGCTTGGCCAGGGCCCCGGACGCGGTCAGCCCCTTGTGCGAGGTATCGAGCGCCTCTTCGCCGATCGGAAAGATGTTGACCGGCTCCTCGGCTCCTTCAGGCGCGATCCAGAATCCCGGCTTCATCGCTCGGCTCCCGCAGGCTGATGGACTGGGACGATGCTGGCAACGACCGTTGCAGTCGCGCCCTGCGGCCGGTCGATCAGCCGCGAGATGCGATCGACATAGACAGACCAGTCCTGGATCTTGGCGATCAGGCCGAGCGTCTCCGCCCCGCGGCACAGGATCAGGCTCGGCTGCACGCGCACGCCGAAGCGCGTCCCGAGCTCCGCCTCCGCGTCGCGCGCGATGACCGCGCCACGCAGCCGGCCGTGAAACGCGGTGATCAGCTCCGGCAGCACGATGGCCACATCGAGCGCCTCCGGAAACCGCGCGGGATCACCGGCCGACAGCAGCACGGCGACCAGCCCGGCGCGATCGGCCTCGGCGAGAAAGGCGTCGACGGTGCCGGCATCGACCTCCGGCAACCCGCCTCGCATGCGCGCGGGGTCACGCTGCTGCATTTCCATCGACGTTTCTCCCTGACCAGTTATCGTTGCCGTGCTCTCCATGTTAGCAATCAACGTGCCAGACGCCCGCGCGACAGCGGAACGCTCAATACGTTGAAATATCTCATATTTTTATTGAAATTAAGAGCTCCGCAATCAATCGGAAAGCCGCTTTCCAGACAATGTCCGGCAACTTACTTTACTTATGGATATCTTGTTGCCAGGAATCTGACGCCCGCCCAAGGGCATCACACCGCTACCGCAGATGCTCCGGAAGCTCCGGCTCGCGCCCGATCAGATCGGCGAAGAAGTCGTCGCAATTCTCGCCGTTCACGGCCGCCTGCAGGCCGCGCAGCGCCTCGCCGATCAGCCGCGCTTCTTCGTCATCGAGCAGGCGAACGGCGTTGTCGATATAGACGAGCACCTTGGCTCCGACCGGCGGGTTCGACAGCAACAGCACCGAGACGCGGCGCTCCTCGCCGTCGAAGCTGCACAGCGCCGAGACGCCATCGGTCTCGAGGATTGTCATCGGCAGGCCAAGACACATGTCGGATTCCCTCGCGGCGCGGTTACTCGGCCGTGCGCGCCCGCAGCTCGTAGCTGTGATGGTCGATGTCGTTCGCGAGCAGGCGTTCGTCGCCGGCGAGCGGTTCACGCCGCGACACGGCGGGCGCGCCCCATTCCGCCAGCAGGGCGCAGGCCAGCTCGATCGCCGGCGCGATCTGCGCACGAACCGGCGCAGTCAGCGGACCGCCCCAATCCTCGAGGTCGAGCGGCTGGCAGCCGATCAGCGCAAGCCGCTGCGGATAGCGGCCGAGCAGGTCGGCCGCGCTCAGTACTTCCTGGAAGCCCGTCTGGTGCAGGCTCATCTTCTTGGCGCCGGTGAAGCGCGGCACCTCGTCATCGCGGACGAGCTTGATCTCGCCCGGCACAAGGCCATAGTCGATGGCGTCGAACACGATCAGGCCGTCGGCTTCCTCGACATAGTTGACGAGGTAAAGTCCCTGCGTGCCGCCATCCAGGATCGTGACGTTGTCGGGCACGGTGAAGCGGCGGTGGAATTCCTCCACCACCCGCACGCCGAAGCCTTCGTCAGCCCAGAGAATGTTGCCGATCCCGAGCACCAAAATGCGATCGCGCCCGCGCTCATCGACCATGCCGGCCCCCTGCTAGTCGCGGAACTGCCGTTCGCCTGAGATCATCGAGGAGATGATGCTCTGGCGTGACATGATGTCTTCGCGAATGGCGGCATAGACATGCACCATCACAAACGTGACCAGCGCCCACATCCCGAGGTGATGCCAGGTATGCACATCCTGGCTGTTCGGCCAGATCGCAAACACCCAGCCAAACAATTTGTGCTGCCAGCTGTCGATCCCGGTGCCTTCCGAATAGAGCGCAAAGCCGGTGACGATCATGAAGGTCACGAACAGCGTGAAGCCGATGAACATCGCCGTCTGCGCCAGGGGATTATGGCCGACATACATCTTCGGCTCACGTTCCAGGAAGGCGTACCAGCGGATCTCGTGCAGCACCTCTTTCCAGAACTGCTTGCGATGCACCGGAATGTAGAAGATCTGCCGGGAATGGTGGTTGCCGACGAAGGCCCAGAAGATGCGGGCGAGGAAGAACACCGCCAGCACCTGTCCGGCAGCGAAATGGGCAAAGCGGATATAGCCCATCACGAAGTTTGCCGACGCCTCTCCCGACACCGTCGGGAGAGGTGATCCGATCAGATAACCGGTGATCATCAGAACGATGATCGCGAACGCGTTGACCCAGTGGCAGATGCGCACCGGCGCTTCGTAGACATAGACCGTGGGCCGGCCAACCGCATGCTCGCCGGCGGCGTCGGCTGCGATCGCGGCGATGTCCGTCCCCGACTCGGGCGGGCGTGCAACTGCATCCATCATGACCCTGCTCCCGTGCTACCTGACCTTGACCTTGGCCAGCTCCTGGCCATCCGGACTCATGACGTGCGTCGAGCAGGCCAGGCACGGATCGAACGAATGGATCGTGCGCAGGATCTCCAGCGGCTGCTCGGGATTGGCCATCGGGGTGTTCATCAGCGACGCCTCGAATGCGCCGATGTTGCCCTTGGGATCGCGGGGCGAGCCATTCCAGGTCGTCGGCACGACGCACTGATAGTTGTCGATCTTGGTGTCCTTGATCTTGATCCAATGCGCGAGCGCGCCGCGCGGCGCCTCGGTGAAGCCGACGCCCTTGGCCTCTTTCGGCCAGCTCTCGGGCTTCCATTTGTCGACATTCGCCGTCGAGCTGTCGCCCGCCTTGATGTTGGCGATCAGCTTGTCCTGGAAGTAGCGCATCTGCCGTCCGGCCCACACCGATTCCAGCGCACGCGCCGCGGTGCGGCCGAGCGTGGAGAACAGCGCCGTCAGAGGCAGGTCGAGATCCTTGAGAAACTTGTCGACGGGGTCCTTGAACTCCGCCTTGTTCTGCGCATAGCCGACCACCCAGCGCGCGAGCGGTCCGACCTCCATCGCGTGTCCGCGCCAGCGCGGCGCCTTGATCCAGGAATATTTGCCGCCCTCGTCGAGCTCCTTGATGTCCGTCTTGGTCCCCTTCGCGTTGGGGCCGAGCACGTAGTTCGGCTCGGTGATGCCATCCCAGGGATGCAGTCCCTTGGTCTCGTCGGGGTATTTGTACCAGGAGTGAACCACGAACTCCTGGATCTCGTCCGGATTGGCGTGATCGACCGGAAACACCTCGGACAGGTTGCCGTTGATGATCGCGCCACGCGGCAGCTTCAGGCTCTTGGCGGAGTAGTCATTGGCATGCTCGGGCACGTCGCCATAGGCGAGCACGCTCTTGCCGGACAGGCCGCCGCCATAGAGCCAGTCCTTGTAGAAGGAGCCGATCGCGGCGACGTCGGGCAGATAGACCATCTCATTGAACTCGATCAGGCGATCGATGATCGAGGAGACGAGATTCAGCCGCTCGATATTGATGGCGCCGACCGCACCGGTGCCGTCGATGTTGATCGGACACGGCACGCCACCCACGAGCCAGTTCGGATGCGGGTTCTTGCCGCCGAAGATGGTGTGGATCTTGACGATCTCCTTCTGGAAATCGAGCGCCTCCAGATAGTGCGCCACCGCCATCAGGTTGGCTTCGGGCGGCAGCTTGTAGGCCTTGCTGCCCCAATATCCATTCTTGAACGGGCCGAGCTGCCCCGACTCGACGAACTTCTTGAGGCGGGTCTGGAGGTCCCTGAAATAGCCGGGCGACGACAGCGGCCAGCTCGAGATCGACTGCGCCAGTGTCGACGTCGCCTTCGGATCGGCCGAGAGCGCCGAGACCACGTCGACCCAGTCCAGCGCGTGCAGATGATAGAAGTGCACGACGTGGTCGTGCACTTGCAGCGCAAGCTGCATGAGGTTGCGGATGGAGTTGGCATTCTCCGGAATGGTGATGCCGAGCGCGTTCTCGACCGCGCGCACCGATGTGAGCGCATGCGTTCCGGTGCAGACGCCGCAGATCCGCTCGGTGAAGGCCCAGGCGTCGCGCGGGTCGCGATTCCTGAGGATCACCTCGATGCCGCGCCACATCGTGCCGGTGGAAACCGCATTGCGGATGACATTGTCGGAGTCGACGTTGACCTCGACCCGCATGTGTCCCTCGATGCGAGTGACCGGATCGACGACAATGCGCTTGCCGGAATTGTCGAGATTGAAGCCGTTGGGAGTCTGGATGCCCATCGTTGCCTGCCCTGAATGCGATCAATGATCTTGTTTGGCGTCGTCGCGCTTGGTGGCGAGCCGTTTCACGGCCGTCACCGCCGCATGCGCCGCGACCGCTGCGCCCACCGTGCCCGCGGCCACCATGCCGACCTGGTCGGCGTTGTGCTCGATGCCGAACTGCTTGATGTTGGTGAGGCGGTCGTAGAACGAGCCCTTGTCCCAGAAGCCGTCCTCGGAGCAGCCGATGCAGCCGTGACCGGACTGGATCGGGAACGACACGCCGCCGTTCCAGCGCACCGTCGAGCAGGCATTGTAGGTGGTCGGGCCCTTGCAGCCCATCTTGTAGAGGCAGTAGCCCTTGCGCGCGGCCTCGTCGTCCCACTCCTCGACGAACTGGCCAGCGTCGAAATGCGGTCGGCGATAGCACTTGTCGTGGATACGCTGTGAGTAGAACATCTTCGGCCGGCCCTGGCGGTCGAGCTCCGGCAGCTTGCCGAAGGTGGTGATGAAGGTGACGACGCCGGTCATGACTTCCGCGATCGGCGGGCAGCCCGGCACCTTGATGATCGGCTTGTTGGTGATGACCTTGTCGATCGGGGTCGCCTGCGTCGGATTGGGCTTTGCCGCCTGCACACAGCCCCAGGAGGCACAGGCGCCCCAGGCGATGATCGCCATGGCGTCCTCGGCCATCATCTTCAGCTTCTCGACGAACGGCTTGCCGCCGTCGATGCAGAACATGCCACCTTCGTTCAGCGGCGGATTGCCTTCGACCGCAAGAATGTACTGTCCCTTGTACTTCGCACGCGTCTCGTCGAGGATGGCCTCCGCCTGGTGGCCGGCCGCCGCCATGATGGTGTCGTCATAGTCGAGCGAGATCATCGACAGCACGGCATCCTTCACCAGCGGATGCGCCGAGCGGATGAAGCTCTCCGAGCAGCACGTGCACTCCAGCCCGTGCATCCAGATGACCGGCGTGCGCGGCTTGGTTTCGAGCGCATTGGCGATGCGGCTCGCCGCGACCGGGCCGAGGCCGAGGCTCGTCGCGGTCAGGCTGCAGAATTTGTGAAAGCTGCGCCGCGTGATGCCCTGACGCCTGATGACGCTGTAAAAGGTTTCCGTTGCCGCGCCCATGAGTCCTCCCCTGACATCGCGTTGGCGATCATCTGATCGCGTTCTGGCGAGAAGGACAGCAAGATGCGGGCCAGCATCATTGCTGGATTTGAATCATAATGATTTCAGATGCTTGAGGCGGTGCGATCGCAGCGACGGAGCCTTCGGTGGTGGATCGCGCGCGACAATCGGAAATCACGCGCTTTGCACCGACAATCTTGTTTCCGCTTGCCGCCTGCCTGTGTGCAGCGCGCTCAATGCGCCGTGCAGACCATGCAGGGATCGAACGACCGCACCACGTGCTGGATGCCGACCGCACGCGCGCCGGCATCGCCGACCTCGGTGCCGACGAGCGCCTGCTCGAGCGGGCCCGCAACGCCGTTGGCGTCGCGCGGCGAAAAATTCCAGCTCGTCGGCGCGATGATCTGATAACGCTCGATCCGGCCGGAGCGCACTGCGAGCCAGTGGCCGAGGCTGCCGCGCGCAGCTTCCACGAGCCCGACGAAATTGCCGTCGACCGCGCTGGCGCTGTTTTCGCAAAACGGCTCGTTGAGACGCAATGCCTTGATCCAGTGCTCGATCGACAGCGCGAGCTGCGCGGTTTCGATCAGCCGGGCGATGACACGATTGCGGACATTGCTGCGACCGCTCGCGAGCAGCGCGGTGACCAACGGCTGACCGTCGATGGCCTGCCTTGCGAGAGCGCCGACCTCGACCGGTTCTCCCGCGAGACGCGGCGCCTTGCACCAGCTATAGGCGTCGGCTTTGTCGGCATCGGGCACGGTGCGGCTCTCGGACGGATCGAGCGACGTATCGTGCATCCAGGCGTGCGAGACGTCCTCGGTGATGCCGTCCGACGGCAAAGCCTGGACCTCGCCACTGCTCGTGCGGACGCCAGCGCGAAAACGAGCTCCATTGAAGTCGTGATACGCGCCGAAGCTCATCAAGAGACCTGGTCCGCTGCCGAGGTCGGCCAGCGCGAGCGCATCGGCCAGCCGAAGGAAATGCGCGAAGTCGCCGGCTCGGCCCTCGCGCCAACGGTCGAGTTCGTCCGGCGTCGACAAGGCGAGCACGTTCTCCAACTTGTCGGCGAACAGGACGCGCTCAAGGAAACCGCGAAACGACGCCGCGATCGCGCTGAGCCGCACGCGCTCGCCGAGCTCGATCGCGCGGGTCGTCCCGCCTGGCTGGAAGGCGAGACTGTGCGGCCATTTGCCGGCGATCAGGCCCATGATCTCCAGCAGTCGCGCGCGCGCCGGCAGCGCATCGCGGGCAGCGCTGCCCTTCGTCGCCGCGAAACGTTCGGCCGCGGCCGAATGCCAAGCGTGCGAGGCATAAGCATCGCGGGCGAAGTCCGGCATGAAGAAGATGTAGAAATGCGTCAGATGATCCGCCGCGTTCTCGGCCGCGTGCGCGATGTTGCTCGCGAGGATGCCGTTTGGTGCTGCCGCAATGCCCATGGCCTGGCGCAACGCCGCGGCGGCCGCGATCGATTGCGACACGGAGCAGATGCCGCAGATGCGCGGCGCGATCACCAGGGCGTCGAGCGGCGGCCGGCCCTCAAGGATCTGCTCGAAACCCCGATAGAGCGGCGCCGTCACCTCCGCCCGCGCGACGCGGCCGCTCTCGATATCGAGCCTGACCTCGAGATCGCCTTCGACACGATTGAACGGTCCGACCGTGATCCGCGTCATGGACGGCGCTTGTCGCCGGAACGGCCCGGCGGCACCACGACATGATCGGCCGTCGCATTGAGTCGGACGCGGCGCGGCGTGGCCGATTTCGACAGCGCTGCGAGCGCGACGAACCAGGCTTTCGGCATGTCGGTGGGAAGGCCGACGGGGATGCCGGCGAGCTTCGCCGTCTCCAGATAGTTCTGCGCGCTCTCGAAGCCCGGCGAGGTGCAGGCGATGCAGGCATAACCGCCCTTGGTGCAGGAGCCGCCGCCGTTCCACGAGCGCTGATTGCAGTCGCCGACCGCCTGCGTTGCGCGGCAGCCGAGATGCTCCATCAGGCAACCGCGCTCTGACATCGCTTCCGCACTCGCCTTGAACTCGTAGAACTCGTTGCGTGAGCAGCCGTGATGAGCGAGGTGGTTGGCGATGAAGGTCGGACGGCCGACTGTGTCGAGGCCGTCTGCCGTCAGATCGCCCGAGGTAAGCGCCAGCAGGCTCTCCATCATCCAGCCCGGATGCGGCGCACAGCCTGCGACGTTGATCACCGGCAGCCCGCGTTTCGAGCGGAAGGCCGCGCCAAGCGCGCCGCCGATATCGCTGCCCTCGAACTGCAGTCCGACCGCATCGGTCGGATTGATGCCAGCCGCGGGAATGCCGCCATAGGCGGCGCAGCTGCCGACGGCAACGACGTAGTCGGCCAGCGGCGCCAGATCGAGCAGCCAGTGATAGATCGAGCGGTTGGTGCCGGCGAGCATGTTGAAGCGGCCGGTCAGACCAGGTCCGCGCGCCACCGAGCCTTCGAGCACCAGCAGATCGAGCCGCTCGCGACCGTCGCGGATCGCCTCCAACAGCTCCACCACCTCGTCCCCGGTCTGCTCGCTGACGGAGGGATGCCATACCAGATCGATGCCGGATTGGCGCAATTCGTCGAACCAGCCGGACGCGCCGCTTTCCAGGATCGACATCGTGCAGCCGCCGCAGCTCGCGCCCTGCAGCCACAGCATCCTGATCGTTCCCTCCGAGCCGACCATCATGAGGCCCCGCTCCTAGCCCGTCTTATGCGTTCCGCTTCGTATCGCCGGCGGGTTTAGCGCCCCCGCACGAACGCTGGCAAGCGCTTCGCCGGGCGTCGCCTCGGAACCGCGCTGACTGCGACCGAGCAGCATGGCGACCGCCCAGATCAGTCCGAACACGCCGATCGCGACGAGCCCGAGATTGGCGACGTCGCCGCCCAGCGCGGTGGCGACGTCAGCCCATCCCCCCGTCAGGCCAAGCCGCGGCGCCAACAGCGTGAACGCCTCGAAGCTGCCGATCACCAGCGCGATGGCAACGGATGCGCCGGTGATCACGAGGTTATAGCGCAGCTTGCGTGCGGGATCGGTCAGCGCCCAGCGATAGGCGCCGACCATCAGCATGCTGTCGGCGGTGTCGACGGTGGCCATCGCAGCCGCGAACAGCGCCGGGAATACCAGCACATGGGCGAGGCTCGCGCCGCGCGCAGCCTCGGTCGCCGACAGGCTGAGAAGCCCGATCTCGCTCGCGGTGTCGAAGCCGAGACCGAACAGGAAGCCGAGCGGATACATGTGCCAGGCGCGTCCCACCAGGCGGAGCACGGGGCGCAGCAGGCGGATGAGGATGCCCCGTCCGCTGTTTCCGGCTGTTTCCATCTCGGACTGCGGCTGTGCGGCGCGGCGCCAGAGGTTCACGAACAGAATGAGGTTCGCCAACGCGATAAGCAGCAGGAAGCCGGCCGATACCGACGTGCCGATGACGCCGCCGATCGCCCTGATCGCACTCTCTTCATCCAGGAGGTCGGCGCCGGCGATGAGGCTCACGACGATGGTGGCGATGACGACGACGCTGGAATGGCCGAGCGCAAAATAGAGGCCGGCGGCGCGCGGAGGGTTACCGTCCTGCACCAGCTTCCGCACGACGTTGTCGATGGCCGCGATGTGATCCGCATCGACCGCATGGCGCAGCCCGAGCAGCCAGGCCAGCATCGCGGTGCCGACGATGGCGGGCCGGTCGGCGTAGAGCGCGAATGCCCAGGCCCAGGCGAGCGCGTTGGCCGCGACCAGCCCGCCGACGAGCGCAACGTTGCGGCCGGGCTGCGACCGCCACCACAGCAGCCGCGCGGCCCGAGGATGATCAATTGGAACAATCGTCATACTCGGACTATAGCAAGAGCTAGGCCAGTTCGGTAAAGGCCCCGCTGCAGGCGAAAGCTGCAGGAAAACCTGGGTGGCGCTTCCCGGACCGCCCTCTCGCTTGGCAACCCGCTATCCAGTCACGCACAGATCATGACCAGCGGCGGGACCTCGTCTCTCTCGCTCCTTCCCTCACCGCGCCGAGGCACTCTGCGCCGCGATCTCGCGGCGCACGACCGCCTCGAACTGGCTCGCGGGGGCGGCGAACATCAGCCGGGTCTCCTCGTGGAACGCCGAGAAGATGCCGACCACGGCCGGCTCCCCGCCGACCTCGGCCAGGATCGGCGAGCCCGAATAGCCGAAATTGGCCAGGCAATGCACTGTCAACAGCCGGGCATCCCCGGTCATGCCGGCGCTGCAATTGCGCTGGCCGGTCGGCGAATAGCGCCGCTCCTGGCCATAGCCGATCTCGGAGATGGTTCCGGCCGTGGTCGCAGCCGCGAGCTCCTCGCGGGTCAGCGCCTTGACCGCCACCGGCTTCGACGGCAGCGCATCCTTCAGCACGATCAGCGCCCAATCGGCGGGCGAGCGGTCGAGCGACCATCTGTCGTGCCGGGTCGGGACGAAATCGGGCGCCACGATCAGCTTGTCGGCGACCGACGATGCCGCCGGCGTGCCACGGTTCATGCCGGCCAGGAAGCGGACATTGCCGGGGCTGACCTGCGCCACGCCGTTGAAGACGCAATGCGCGGCGGTGAGCACGACGCGCGGCGCCACCAGGGTGCCGGTGCACCAGCCGCCGCTCGAGTATTGCGCGACGGTGACGACGCCGATCGACGACGCCGGCCAGGAGGTGGGATCGACGACCTCGCCGATGTGGCGATCGAGCCCGAGCAATTGCTCCGGACGCGGAGTGGCAATGCCCGCATCCGCCGATTCCGGTTTCGGCTGCCAGGACGCAATGGCGCTCTGGGCCTGGACGCGCTGCGGCTCGGTCAACCTGACCCGCTGCACGTCGCGGCCGGCCGATCGCACGCCACTACGGCCCGCCATCACCAGCCAGGCATAGCCCTGCACGACGTCCTGTTTCACACCGCGGCCGTCGAGCAGCATCAGGCCGAGCATGTATTGCGACTGGGCGAAGCCCTGCGCCGCGGCGCGGCTGAACCAGCGACTGGCTTCGCCGTAGTTGGAGGCAACACCCTCGCCATTGACGTAGGCGATGCCGAGATAATGTTGCGCGACGGCGAGCCCCTGATCGGCGGCCTTGCGGTACCAGGCCAGCGCCTCGCTCGGATTACGCGGCACGCCCCAGCCGAACGCCTGCATGAAGCCGACGTCGAACTGCGCCCGCGCATCGCCCTTGGCGGCCAGCGGCAGCAGCCGTCGCATCGCCGCCGCATGCTGCCCGTTGCCTGCCGCCGCGACCGCGTCCTCGAGCTCGGCGGCCGGGGCGCCCGCCAAGCTGCCGAGCAGCATGACAAGAGATATGATGATGGTCTTGATCAAGGGCGTCCGCTGGGACCGAAACATCGTGACGGGCCACGAAGCAGACACGATCAAGACGGCGGCGGCGTGGCGGAAAGCGGACCGCGATCTCCTCAATCGGGCCCGCTCGCGCCTCACACCTTCTTCATCCTCACGCCCATCGCCCTTACACCTGCTCGCTCTTGGCGAAGCGATCATCGAGCGCATAACCGGCGCCGCGCACGGTGCGGATCGGGTCCTGCTCGCGGCCGGGATTGAGCAGCTTGCGCAGGCGGCCGATATGGACGTCGACGGTGCGCTCGTCGATGTAGATGTCGCGGCCCCAAACGCTGTCGAGCAGCTGTTCGCGGCTGAACACGCGGCCGGGGTGCTCGAGGAAGAATTCGAGCAGGCGGTATTCGGTCGGGCCGAGATCGATCGGCCGCCCCGAGCGCGCCACGCGGCGTTTCTCGCGGTCGAGCTCGATGTCGCCATAGGACAGCACGGTCGCCAGCCGCTCCGGGCTCGCCCGCCGCAGCAGGCCTTTCACGCGCGCCAGGAGCTCCGGCACCGAGAACGGCTTGACGATGTAGTCGTCGGCGCCGGTGGCGAGTCCGCGCACGCGCTCGCTCTCCTCGCCGCGCGCCGTCAGCATGATGATCGGCAATTGCCGGGTCTCGGTCCGCGCGCGCAGGCGGCGGCACAGCTCGATGCCGGAGAGGCCCGGCAGCATCCAGTCGAGCACGACGAGATCCGGAACGCGCTCCTTCAGCCGCGTGTCGGCCTCGTCGCCGCGCGCCACGGTCTCGACCTCGTAGCCTTCGGCCTCGAGGTTGTAGCGCAGCAGCGTCGTCAGCGCCTCCTCGTCCTCCACCACCAGAATTCGGGCGCCCATGTCTGAACCGTCTCTCTTAGTTACCGGGAATCGTCGTCGCGAAGCTCGTCATGTCGCCCTTCGGGCGCTTGTCCATGATCTGCTGGCCTTCGATCATATAGAATACAGTCTCGGCGATGTTGGTCGCGTGATCGCCGATGCGCTCGATGTTCTTGGCGCAGAACATCAGGTGGATGCAGAACGAGATGTTGCGCGGATCCTCCATCATGTAGGTCAGGAGCTCGCGGAACAGCGAGGTGCAGATGGCGTCGACTTCCTCGTCGCCCTTCCACACCGTCATCGCCGCCGGCAGGTCATGCGCGGCATAGGCGTCCAGCACCGTCTTGACCTGCGACTGCACCAGATCGGTCATGTGCTCGAGGCCGCGGATCAGCTTCAGCGGATGGAAGTCGCTCTCCAGCGCCGCGACGCGCTTGCCGATGTTCTTGGCGAGGTCGCCGATGCGCTCCAGATCGGTCGCCACGCGCATCGCGCCGACGATCTCGCGCAGGTCGACCGCCATCGGCTGGCGACGGGCGATCGTGAGCACGGCGCGCTCCTCGATGATGCGCTGCAGCTTGTCGACCTCGGCGTCGGTGGCGACCACCTTCTGGCCGAGCGCGATGTCGCGCCGCACCAGCGCATCGACGGAATCGACGATCAGCCGCTCCGCGAGGCCGCCCATCTCCGATACCAGACGGGTCAGGTCCTGCAGATCGCTGTCGAACGCCTTGGCGGTATGTTCACTGGCCATGATGATCTCCTGAAGGCAATGTCGTCGGCGTCAGCCGAACCGGCCGGTGATGTAATCCTGGGTCCGCCGATCACTCGGCGAAGTGAAGATCTTGCTGGTGTCGTCGAACTCGATCAGCTCGCCGAGATACATGAAGGCGGTCTTGTCGGAGACGCGCGCCGCCTGCTGCATGTTATGCGTCACGATGGCGATCGTATAGTTTTCGGCCAGCTCCTGGATCAGCTCCTCGACCTTGGCGGTCGAGATCGGATCGAGCGCCGAGCACGGCTCGTCGAACAAGATCACCTCCGGCCGGACCGCCACGGTGCGCGCGATGCACAGCCGCTGCTGCTGGCCGCCGGACAGCGACAGGCCCGAGGCGTTGAGCTTGTCCTTGACCTCGTTCCACAACGCGCCGCCGCGCAGCGCCTTCTCGACCCGGTCGTCCATCTCCGACTTCGAGATCTTCTCATAGAGGCGGATGCCGAAGGCGATGTTTTCGTAGATCGTCATCGGGAACGGCGTCGGCTTCTGGAACACCATGCCGACCCGGGCGCGCAGCAGATTCAGATCGAGCTTGGGATCGAGGATGTTGGTGTTGTCGAGCATCAGCTGCCCGGTCGCCCGCTGGCCCGGATAGAGATCGTACATCCGGTTGAAGATGCGCAGCAGCGTGGACTTGCCGCAGCCGGACGGGCCGATGAACGCGGTGACGCGGTTGGTGCCCAGCGACAGGTTGATGTTCTTCAGCGCGTGATGGTCGCCGTAGTAGAAGTTGAGGTTGCGCGCGGTCACCTTGGCCGGCGCATCCGGAAGCGCCTTGCCGTGAAGAGCGTGATTGGGCTGACTGACGGAGACGGACAGTTCGGTCATTTGGTGTTCCTCTCGGCGCCAAGAATGCGTGCACCGATGTTCAGGGCGAGCACGGCCAGAGTGATGAGAAGGGCTCCGCTCCAGGCCAGTTGCTTCCAGTAGGCATAAGGGCTCTGGACGAAATTGTTGATGGTGACGGGCAGGTTCGCCATCGTCCTGGAAAGGTTGAGGCTCCAGAACTGGTTCGACAGCGCGGTGAACAGCAGAGGCGCGGTCTCGCCGGCGACGCGGGCGGTGGCAAGCAGCACGCCGGTGATGAGGCCCGAGCGCGCCGCCCGATAGGCGATGCGGCGGATCACCAGCGAGCGCGGCAGGCCGAGCGCAGACGCCGCCTCGCGCAGCGGGTTGGGCACGAGCAGCAGCATGTCCTCGGTGGTGCGCAGCACCACCGGGATCACGATGACCGCCAATGCAAGGGAACCCGCGAGTGCCGAGAAGCCGCCCATCGGCACCACGACCGCACCATAGATGAACAGGCCGATGATGATCGAGGGCGCCGACAGCAGGATGTCGTTGATGAAGCGGATCACCGAGGTCAGGCGGTCGTTGCGGCCGTATTCGGCGAGATAGGTGCCGGCGAACAGGCCGAGCGGCGCGCCGATGCCGACGCCGATGATCGTCATGATCAAGGAGCCGACGATGGCGTTGCGCAGGCCGCCTTCGCTGGAGCCGGGTGGCGGCGTGTCGGCGGCAAAAACCTGCAGGCTGAGGCCGGCGAGTCCGTTATAGAACAGCGTGAACAGGATCAGCGCCAGCCAGGTGACGCCGAACATCGCGGCGGCGACGCAGAGGCCGCGGATCACGATGTCCCTGCGGCGCCGGCGCGCATAGATCGGATTGACCGGCGCATCGAGTGTAAGCGTATCAGCGCTGGACATGGCTTATTTTCCCGCCTTGGCTTCGAGCCGCATGAGCATCAGCCGCGCGCTCGCCAGCACGAAGAAGGTGAGCACGAACAGCAGCAGGCCGAGCAGGATCAGGCTCGACTGGTGCAGCCCGTCGCTCTCCTGGAATTCGGAGGCGATGGCGGCCGAGATCGTGGTGCCCGGCGCGAAGATCGAGGATGAGATCCGGAACGAGTTGCCGATGATGAAGGTCACCGCCATCGTTTCGCCGAGCGCACGGCCCAGCGCCAGCATGACGCCGCCGATGACGCCGACGCGGGTGTAGGGAATGACGACGCTGCGCACGACCTCCCAGGTGGTGCAGCCGACCCCGTAAGCGGCTTCCTTCAGCACCGGCGGGACGGTCTTGAACACGTCGACCGAGATCGAGGTGATGAACGGCAACACCATGATCGCCAGGATCAGCGAGGCGTTGAACAGGCTGAGATAGGACGGCGGACCGGCGAAGATGTCCTGCAGCACGGGGATGCCGGCGCAGAGATTGATCATGAACGGCTGGAACGTATAGGCCAGGAACGGCCCCAGCACGAAGAAGCCCCACATGCCGTAGATGATCGACGGAATGCCGGCGAGCAGCTCGATGGCAAGTCCGATCGGACGGCGCAGCCATTGCGGGCACAGCTCGGTGAGGAAGATCGCAATGCCCAGACCGACCGGAATGGCGATCAGCATCGCAATGAAGGACGTGACCAAGGTGCCGTAGATAGGGCCGAGCGCACCGAGCACCGGCGGATCGGCCGACGGCGCCCAGCGCCGCGTCCACAGGAATTCGAAGCCATATTCTCTCATGGCCGGCCATGCGCCGACGATGAGCGACAGGATGATGCCGCCCAGGATCAACAGGACGGAGATCGCGGACAGCCGCGTGATCCAATAGAAGGTCACGTCGCCGAGCTTGAAGGCGTTGAGCGCGCGTGCCCGGTCATAGGGTCCGGCAGCGGCCGCGATATCGCTGACTTCGGTCTGAACCGCCATCTCTGCCAATTCTGCCCCCTGTTCCTTGGACACGCCGCAACCCCGGTAGCGTCCCTCCCCCGGAGGCCGGGAGAGGGGATTTTCGATACGTCCAGCTCAGCTCTTGATGTCGGCCGACCAGGTCTTCTCGATCAGCTTCACGACGCTGTCGGGCATCGGGATGTAGTCGAGCTCCTCAGCCATCTTGCCGCCCTTCTCGAACGACCACTTGAAGAACTTGATGGCTTCGCCGGACGCCGCCTTGTCGGCCGGCTCCTTGTGCATCAGGATAAAGGTCGCCGCCGTCATCGGCCAGGACTTGTCGCCGGGCTGGTTGGCGAGGATCACGTAGTAGCCGGGAGCCTTGGCCCAGTCGGCATTCGCGGCCGCGGCCTGGAAGGCCTCGACGGTCGGCTGCACGGTCTTGCCGGCCTTGTTCATCATGCCGGTGTAGGTGAGCTTGTTCTGCTTGGCATAGGCGTACTCGACATAGCCGATCGAGTTCTTGGTCTGGCCGATGTTGCCGGACACACCCTCGTTGCCCTTGGCGCCGACACCGACCGGCCACTCGACGGCGGTGTTGAAGCCGATCTTGCTCTTCCAGTCGGCGCTCACCTCGGAGAGGTAGTAGGTGAAGTTGAAGGTCGTGCCCGAGCCGTCGGAGCGGCGGACCACGGCGATCGCATCGGACGGCAGCTTGACGCTGGGGTTGAGCTTCTTGATCGCGGCGTCATCCCACTTGGTGATCTTGCCGAGATAGATGTTGGCGAGCGTCTCGCCGTCCAGCACCATCTCGCCCGGCTTCACGCCCTCGAGGTTGACGACCGGCACGATGCCGCCCATCACCATCGGCCACTGCACCAGGCCGTCCTTCTCGAGCTGCTCGGCCTTGAGCGGCGCGTCGGTGGCGCCGAAGGTCACGGTCTTGGCCTGGATCTGCTTGATGCCGCCGCCAGAACCGATCGACTGGTAGTTCAGACCGTTGCCGGTCTCCTTCTTGTAGGCGTCCGCCCACTTGGAATAGATCGGGAACGGGAACGTCGCGCCCGCACCGGTAATGTCGGCAGCGAAGGCCGACGTCGATGCGGCGACCAAGCCGGCAGCGACGATAGCTTTGACGAAATTCATAGCTGGTCTCCATGCTTGGGAAGCGAAGCGCCATCTGCGCCCGATTGCGCTTCCCCGGCCGCTTTACGGGGCCTCAGTGTGGCTTTTATAAAGGTTCGATGACAGTCGGATGACAGTCACAAGCCGTTGATAAGTATTGATCTTTCGATCCAAATCCGAATTTCTACGGGCCAACCGACATATTGCGGCGGGCTGCGGCACCTCGCGTCCGTGCGAGCGTCGCTCCCCCCCCCGGGGACAGACCATCACCGCCGTCATCGCCCGCGCGGGCGGGCGAACCAGCATACCACCGGCGGCCATGATCCGCCGAGACGCCGCGGCGTACTGGATGCCCGTCTGCGCCCTGGGGTTATGGGTCCCGGATCGGCGCGCTGTGCGCGCTTGTCCGGGACGACACCGGGGATTGGGTTGGCGACATGAGCAGCCATGGAGATGAGCGCGTGCGTTCCCGCGGCCTACGAGGCCCGAGGTGTGGGTTCGTCGTGTCCCTCCTGATCATGAGAGGGCGCGAGGAAGGCCGGACCTCGGCTGAGGCCCGTGGCCCGCCTGCTCAAAAGAATGCAGGCGGCAGGTACCACAGGTACAGCCGGACAGACCCGGCCTTCCCCGCGCGACGGTGTTAACGGTGTCCTTCGTGCTCTCCCTGGGGATCGGCGTTCTTGCCCCCATCGCCCGCGCGTGCCGTCAAGCAACGACCACGGACTTGACCTCAGCGTCGAGAGGCCAGGACCACACGACTTCGCCGTCCGCGCCGCCTGCGCTCGTCTGGCACAGCCGTCACGTCCATCGCAGCCCACCTCCACGTTCGTGACGACGCGTACGTCCCTCTGCTCGAGGCGGGATGCACGCAGGAGACCATGATTTCCGAAAAATAGCAAGGTAATTATTTTTCTCAGAACATGATCCGCCCTCCCCCGCACGCGGGCATCGGCTCAATCCGGCTTGGGCGGCTCGATCCAGATCCCCGGGTCGGAATGGGTCCGGATGTGATCGACGAGGAAATCGGCGAACACCCTGATCTTGGCCGGCAGCCTGACGCGGTTCTGGTAGGCGATGTTCATCGTCAAGAGCGGCAGCTCCCAGTCGAGCAGGACCGGCACCAGCCGGCCGGCCAGAATGTCGCTCTGCACGATGTAGAGCGGCTGGATCAGGATGCCGAGCCCGGCAAGCGCGGCGCCCTTGATCACCTGGCCGTCATTGCTGTCGAGCGTCGGCGCGATCCGAATGCTCTGGGCTGTCGTGCCGTTGCGCAGGGACAGGGAATACGGATCATTGGCAAGATTGTAGATCAGCATGTCGTGGCGCACCAGATCGCCGGGAACGACGGGACAGCCACGGCTCGCGAGATAGGACGGCGCGGCCGCCAGCACGCGCCGCATCTGCCCGATGCGGCGAACGACGATGCCCGAGTCCGGCTCATGCTCGCGGGTGCGGATCGCCACGTCGATGCCCGCCTCGATGAAATCCGGGTAGCGGTTGGCGGCGATGATCTGCAGGCTCAGCTTTGGATACATCGCGCGAAACGCCGGCAGCATCGGCGCGAGATAGATCGTCGCGAACGACAGCGAGCTGGTGACGCGCAGCATGCCCTGCGGCGACAGCGCGCGGTCGCTGACGGCGTCCTCGGCCTCGGCCAGCTCGTTGAGCAGCGGGCCGCAGCGCTGCAGCAGCTCCTGCCCGGCTTCGGTCAGCCAGAGCCGGCGCGTGTTGCGCTCGATCAGGCGCACCGCGAGCCGTTCCTCCAGCGCGCTGAGATGCCGGCTCGCCGCGGCGTTGGACATCCGCAAGGACTCGGCGGCCTTGGACAGGCTGCCCAGCTCGGCCGTCTTGGAAAACACCTCGAGTTGGAGCAGACGGTCCATTGTTACGCTGAGCGGAAAACAGAGTTACAATTTTTGTCCTTTATTTCCATTTCCTGCAAGGCAAAATCGTCAGACAAGAACAAGCACAGGTGAGGGACGCACGAATGACGGGGCCGATCAGGCACATCGTGATGTGGCGGCTGCGCGCCGAGACGGCTGCCGAGCGCGCCGCGGCCCGGCTCAAGGTCAAGACCCTGTTCGAGAGTTTGAAAGGCCGGATCGACGGCCTGACCCACATCGAGGTCGGTCTCGATGTCAGCGACGTCGACTATGCCTGCGACGTCGTCCTGTTCTCCGAATTCGCCAGCAGCGCCGCATTGAAGGCCTATGCGTCGCATCCGGAGCACCTGCGCGTCCGCGACGAGCTCGGCGACCTCAGGATCGGCCGCTTCCAGGTCGACTATCCCGTGGCGACCGGCACGTGACCGGCCCCCTCACGTCGACGAACCTGCGAGGCAGTATCGCGTCGCCACAGGCGCAGCAAATGAAGCAATCGGCGGACCTCACCCATGTCACTTCCTGACAAGCGCCTCGCCTTCATCGGCATCGGCAAGATCGGCCTGCCGATCGCGGCGCGGCTCGCCAAGGCCGGCCATGACGTCACGGCGTTCGATCCCAACGCCGCCCGGCTCGACGAGGCACGTGCGCTCGGCATGGCCGCCGCGTCGTCCGCTGCCGAGGCGGTGCGCGACCATGCCGTCGTCATCTCGTCACTGCCCGACGATACCGCACTGCGCGCGGCGATGCTGGACAGCGGCGGACTGATCGCGGCCATGGCGCCGGGCGCGATCCTGATCGAGACCAGCACCGTGGGTGTCGACGCGTCGAGCGCGGTCGCGGCCGCCGCGAGCGCTCGCGACGTCGCCTATCTGCGCACGCCGATCTCCGGCAATGCCAGCATCGCCCACACCGGCGAGCTGACGTGCTTCGTGTCCGGTCCAAGAGAGGCGTTCACCCTGATCACGCCGGTGCTGGCCGGCTTCACGCGCGCGCAGACCTATCTGGGCGCGGCGGAAGAGGCGCGCTACGCCAAGCTCGCCGTCAACCTGATGATCGCGACGACGGCGGCGATGATGGCCGAAAGCCTCGCCCTCGCACGCAAGGGCGGCATCGCCTGGCCCGACATTCTGAAGGTGCTGCATGACAGCGCAGTCGCCTCGCCGATGGTGAAGTACAAGACCGCGCCGCTGCTGGCGCGCGACTTTGCCGCGACGTTCTCCTGCGCGCAGATGGCCAAGGATCTCGATCTGATTCTCGGCGCCGGCCATGCCGTCGGCGTGCCGCTGCAGCTCGCGGCGCAGGTCCGTGAGACCTATGGCGCGCTGATCGCGTCAGGCGATGCCGACACCGACTTCCTCGCCACCGTCCGGCATGTCGAGCGGCTGTCCGGGCTCGGCGAGCCTCTCTGAAAGGAGCCGCGTCTTGCGCAACTTCAACGAGACCACGATCACAGATGCCGTGCTCGAACGCCTGGCGGGCGCGCGTGATGCGCGGATCAAACAGGTCAGCGAGGCGCTGGTGCGGCATCTCCATGCCTTCGTGCGCGAGGTCCGTCCGACCCAGCAGGAATGGGAATACGGCATCGACTTCCTGACCCGCACCGGCCAGATGTGCGACGACAAGCGCCAGGAGTTCATCCTGCTGTCGGATACGCTCGGCGTTTCGATGCTGGTCGACGCCATCAATCATCCGGTGCCGGAAGGCGCCACCGAGACCACGGTGCTCGGCCCCTTCTTCGTCCAGGCGGCGCCGGAACGCGCCAACGGCGACGATATCGCGGGACCGATGAAAGGCGATCCGCTGCTGGTGACCGGCTCGGTGTCGAGCGCGGACGGCGCGCCGCTGGCAGGCGCCGTGGTCGACGTCTGGCACTCCGACGACGATGGCTACTATGACGTGCAGCGGCTCGAGCAGATCGGCGATCTCGCCATGCGCGCGCGCTTCCACACCGACGCCGACGGCCGCTTCCATTTCTGGTCGATCAAGCCCGCGGCCTATCCGATCCCCAACGACGGGCCGGTCGGCGACATGCTGGCAGCGCAGGGCCGGCATCCGTGGCGGCCGGCGCATGTGCATTTCATGATCTCGGCGCCGGGCTTCGAGCGGCTGGTGACGCATGTGTTCGTCGCCGGCGACCAGTATCTCGATTCCGACGTCGTGTTCGGCGTCAAGGACAGCCTGATCCGCGACTTCACGCGCTGCCCGCCGGGCCGTGCGCCAGATGGCCGCATGGTGACGGACGGATATTTTCATCTCAATTATGATTTCGGCCTGAAACGGCTTGCGGAGCGCGCCAATCAGGTTTGAGCTGAGCGGGCGACAAGGACCGTCAAGAGTCCTGTCATCGACGAGAATGCGGACGGGAGGAATGATGGAGTTGCGGGTCGGCACCGGTGCATTGGCCGAGCGGCTTTCGAACCTGATCGGGCCGCGCGCGAGTCTCGCGCGGGGCGTGCGGGATCAACACGGCCGGAGCGAGTCGTACTATCCGGCGATGCCGCCCGACATCGTCGTGTTTCCGGAGACGACGCAGGAGGTCGCCGCCATCGTCAGGCTGTGCGCCAAGGCTGCCACGCCGATCGTGCCGTTCGGCGCCGGCACGTCGCTCGAAGGCAACGCTGCGGCTGTCGCGGGTGGGGTCTGTTTCGACTTCGCCCGCATGAACAAGGTGCTGGCCGTGCATGACGCCGACATGGACGTCGTGGTGCAGCCCGGCATCACCCGCAAGCAGCTCAATGCCGAGCTGCGCGGCAGCGGCCTGTTCTTTCCGATCGATCCCGGGGCCGATGCCTCGATCGGCGGCATGAGTTCGACCCGCGCCTCCGGGACCATGGCCGTGCGCTACGGCACCATGAAGGACAACGTCCTCGCATTGGAGGTGGTTCTGGCCGACGGCCGGGTGATCCGCACCGCGAAGCGTGCGCGCAAATCCGCCGCCGGCTACGACCTGACACGGCTGTTCGTCGGATCGGAGGGGACGCTCGGCGTGATCACCGAGATCACGCTGAAGCTGCATCCCCTGCCCCAGGCGATCTCGGCCGCAACCTGCAGCTTCCCGACTTTGCACGACGCGGTCGACACAGCGATCGCGCTGATCCAGTCGGCCGTCCCCGCCGCCCGCATCGAGCTCGTCGATGACGTCATGATGCGCGGCATCAATGCCTATGCGAAGCTCGGCTATCGGGAAGCCCCGACGCTGTTCCTGGAATTTCACGGCTCTGATGCCGCCGTCGCCGAGCAGGCGCAGACGGCGGAGGCGATCGCGATCGAGCATGGCGGCCGAGGCTTCGCCTCGGCCAAGGCCGCCGAGGATCGCAGCCGGCTCTGGCACGCCCGCGACAATACGCTCTACGCCGGCCTCGGCCTGCGCCCCGGCGCCCGCGCCGTCATCACCGATGTCTGCGTGCCGATCTCCCGGCTGGCCGAATGCCTGACCGAAACGCGCCGGGACGCCGACGCCAACGGCTTCCTCGCACCGATCGTCGGCCATGTCGGCGACGGCAATTTCCACATGCTGATCCTGATCGATCCAACTGATGAGCACGAGCTGGCCGGCGCCAAGGCGCTGCAGTCGCGCATGGTGGCGCGCGCGATCGCGATGGACGGCACCTGCACCGGCGAGCACGGCATCGGCCTCGGCAAGGTCGACTATCTCCGGGACGAGCTCGGCGAAGCCGTCGCGGTGATGCGCGCCATCAAGGCCGCGCTCGATCCGGATGGCCTGATGAATCCGGGCAAGATCTTCGCCGCCGGAGCGCAGGCATGAGCGCCGCAGCCGCCATCGCATCTCCATCGCCGCTGCTGGAGCTGCGCGGCATCAGCAAGGAGTTTCCGGGCGTCAAGGCGCTGGATGATGTGTCGTTCACGATCCACCCGGGCGAAGTCCACATGCTGCTCGGCGAGAACGGCGCCGGCAAATCCAGCCTGATGAAGATCCTGTGCGGCGCCTATAGCGCCGATGCGGGTGAGGTCTATTACAAGGGTAAGAAGGTTGCGATCACCTCGACGGCCGATGCGCAAGACCTCGGCATCGCCGTGATCTTCCAGGAATTCTCGCTGGTGCCGTTCCTCGACATCGCGCAGAACATCTATCTCGGCCGCGAGCCGAAAGGCCGCCTGCCCGGCACCATCGACCGCCGCAGGATCCTGGCCGACGCCAAGCGCGTGCTCGACAGCATCGGCTTCGACATCGATCCTTCTGTCATCGTCGACACGCTCGGCGTCGCACAGCAGCAGATGGTCGAGATTGCGAAAGCGATCAGCCAGAATGCGCGTATCCTGGTGATGGACGAGCCGACGGCGGCGCTGTCCGACCGCGAGGCGGAGCTGCTGTTCGCGCTGATCAGGCGGCTCAAGGCGGACGGCGTGGCGATCATCTACATCTCGCACCGCATGGCCGAGGTGTTCGCGCTCGGCGACCGCATCACCGTGCTGCGCGACGGCCGCCGCATCGGCGATGTCAGCCCCGCCGACGTCACGCCCGACCAACTCGTGCGCATGATGGTCGGGCGCAATATCGACACGAGCTATCCGCGCCATTTCGCGGAAACGCCGGGCGAGCTCGTGCTCGAGGTCAAGGGACTGAGCGCGCCGACCGGGATCGCCGACATCAACATCGAGGTGCGGCGCGGCGAGATCGTCGGCCTGTGCGGCCTCGTCGGCTCCGGACGCACCGAGGTGGCGCGCGCGATCTTCGGCGCCGATCCGGTCAGCGCCGGCGAGATCATCTTCGACGGCGAGCCGATCTCGGGCGAGCCCGACATCGCGGCCCGCCGCGGCATCGCGCTGATCCCCGAGAGCCGCAAGAGCGAGGGCCTGGCGCTGCTGCGCTCGGTCGGCGACAACCTCGTCGTGTCGGCGCTGAAGAAGCTGTTTCCCAGTGGCCTCTACGATCCGCGCGGCGCGCAGCGCACCGCGGACGGGCTGATCCGGCAATTGCGGATCGCGACGCCGAATGCGCGGCAGACGGTCGGCCTGCTCTCCGGCGGCAACCAGCAGAAGGTCGTGATCGGCAAATGGCTGGCGGCCGGCGCCAAGCTGTTCATCTTCGACGAGCCGACGCGCGGCATCGACGTCGGCGCCAAATCCGAGATCTTCGCGCTGATCGACCGGCTGGTCGCCGAGGGCGCCGCCGCGCTGATGATCTCGTCCGAGCAGATCGAGATCTGCCACGTCTGCGACCGCGCCTATGTCATGCGCGAGGGCCGCATCGCCGGACACCTGGCGCGCGGCGAGCTGACCGAGGAGAATATCGTGCGACTGGGGATGCATGATGAGTGACGCCGCCGTCGTTTCGCCGATCCGCTCGCTGCAGCGCATCCCGGGCGTGGCGATCGTCCTGGTGCTGCTGATCGCGCTGTTCGGCGCGATCGCGCCAGGCTTCCCGTCGGCCGCGAACCTCTCCAACGTGCTGGTGCAGTCGACGATCCTGACCATGCTCGCGCTGCCGATGACCCTGATCATCATGACCGAAGGGCTCGACCTCTCGATGGGCGCGGTGCTGACGCTGACCTCGCTCTGCGTCGCCATCGTCTCGCTCGCGACCAAGTCCGTGCTGCTGGGCCTCGGCGCCGCGGTGCTGGTCGGCGCGGCGTTCGGCACCGTCAATGGCTGGCTGGTCGCGATCGTCGGGATTCCGCCGTTCGTGGCGACGCTCGCCACGCTCGGCATGGCGCAGGGCCTGTCGCTGATCGTGAGCGACGGCCAGAGCGTGGTCGGCATTCCCCACGGCGTGCGCGACATCTACTCGGCCTCCGTGCTCGGCATCCCCGTGCCGATCCTCATGGGGCTCGCGACCTACGCGGTGTTTCACGGCCTGCTGTATCACACCAGGTTCGGCACCTACGTCTTCGCGCTCGGCGGCAACCGTGAGGCGCTCCGCTATGCCGGCCTGTCGCCGACAAGGCTCCTGATCGCGGTCTATGCGATCGGCGGCACGATGGCGGGCATCGCCGGCCTGCTGATGACCGCGCGGATGAATTCGGGACATCCGACCGCAGGGCTCGGAATGGAGTTCGACGCCATCGCGGCGGTCGCGGTCGGCGGCACCTCGTTCGAGCGCGGCAATGGCTGGCTGCTCGGCACCGTGCTAGGCGTCGTCGCCGTCGGCGTGCTGCGCAACGGCCTCAACCTGGTGTCGCTGCCGTCCTCGGTGCAGGTCGCGAGCGTCGGCGCGCTGGTCATCGTCGCGATGTTCCTCGACGGCCTGCGGAGCCGGTCATGACCGACATCGCCAAAGAGAGCGTCTTGCCGCCGCGGTCGTTCCTGTCGCAGAACGCGGCACAGGTGTTCTACCGGCTGCTCGCCGCGCTCTTGATCTGCGCCGCGCTGACCGTGCTGAGCGACTCCTTCCTCAGCCTCGGCAACATCCTCAACGTGCTCAGGCAGGCGAGCCTGACCTTCTTCATCGCCTCCGGCCTGACCCTGGTGGTGCTGACCGCCGGCCTCGACCTGTCGGTCGGCGCCAACGTCGCGCTGTCGGCCTGTCTGGCCGGCACCGTGATCCATCAGACCGGCTCGCCGGTGCTCGGGATCGCCACGGGGCTGCTTGCGGGCGGCAGCGTCGGCTTCCTCAACGGCTTCATGGTCACGGCGCTCCGCATCCCCTCCTTCATCGCGACCTACGGCATGCTGTGGGTACTGAACGGCGTCACCTACTGGTACATGGCCGGCGAGACCATCCATGGCTTCCCGGCCGGCTTCCGCCAGATCGGCAGCGGCTATTTCCTCGGGCTGCCGATCCCGGTCTATCTGCTGCTGGTGTTCCTCGCGATCGGATCATTCTTCGCGCAACGCACCACGTGGGGCCAGGAGATCTACGCCATCGGCGCCAATCCGGTTGCGGCGCGCCTCTCCGGCATTCCGGTCGCGCGCCGGCTGCTGCTGGTCTACACCGTCTCCGGCACCATGGCCGGGCTCGCCTCCATCATCTTCCTGTCGCGGCTCAACTCCGCCGAAGCCGACATCGGCGAGAGCCTGACACTGCCGGCCATTGCCGCGGTGCTGATCGGCGGCACCTCGCTGTTCGGTGGCGTCGGCACCGTGTTCGGCACCTTCATCGGCGCCTTGATCCTGACGCTGGTGCTGAATGGCATGAACCTGCTCGCGATCAGCGCCAACTGGCAGCCGCTCGTCACCGGCATCATCGTCATCATCGCAGTCTGGCTCGACATGAAGACGCGGCGCCCGACGCAATGAGCTCATAAGCAAACTCAGAAAACGAGGGATGGAAACACCATGCAACACCGGATACCGCACAGCCTCGCGCTCGCACTCCTGATCACGGCTGTCACGACGCAGGCCCGCGCCGATGGAGAGACCATCGCCGTGTTCACCAAGAACCAGACCAATCCGTTCTTCCAGACGGTGCGGGTCGGCGCCGACAACATGGCGAAGGTGCTCAACGCCAAGATCCTGCACTACATCCCGACCAAGCCGGACTCGATCCCCGAGCAGCTCAGCCAGATCGAGGACGTCGTGGTCAAGAAGCCGAGCGCCATCGTCTTCACGCCGGTCGACTACAAGGCGATGGTGCCCGGCGTCGAGAAGGTCAACGACGCCAAGATCCCCGTCGTCAACATCACCGACCGCTCGGCGGGCGGCAAGTTCGTCTCCTTCGTCGGCGCCGACGACTACAGCCTGGGCCTCGAGACCGGCCGGTTCCTGCTCAAGACGCTCGGCGGCAAGGGCAACATCGTCATCATCGAAGGGGTCAAGGGCTCGCTGACCAATGTCGACCGCGTCCGCGGCTTCAACGACGCGCTGAAGGAGAACCCCGGCGCCAAGCTGCTGGCGTCGCAGCCCGGCAACTACCAGCGCCTGCAGGCCCTGCAGGTGATGGAGAACCTGATGCAGTCCAATGCGCAGATCGACGGCGTGCTCGCCGCCAACGATGCCATGGCCGTCGGCGCCATCGAGGCGCTGGACGGCGCCAACCGCAAGGCCCAGGTGATCGGCATCAACGGCACCAAGGAGGCGATCGACGCGATCAAGTCCGGCAAGCTGCTCGCCAGCGGCGACTACAACGGCTTCGCCCAGGGCTGCCTCGGCACCATGATGGTCGTCCGCTCGCTGCGCGGCCAGCCGGTCATCGGCGAGATCGTGCTGAAGCCGACCGTCATCACCAAGGACAACTACCAGCCGTTCGACGTTCCGCTCGAGCAGCGGACCTGCCCGACCTTCGAGGAGGCGAGCAAGCTCAGCGCGAAATAGGGTCAGCCATCAGTCCGGAAGCAGGACGGCATGCAGCCGTCCTGCTTCAACTTGCGGAGAGAATTCATGCTGTTTGCGATTCACGCGGTCGACAAGCCGGACGCGCTGCCGGTCCGGCTTGCCAATTACGATGCGCACAAGGCCTATCTCGGCGACACCGCGCGCCTGCCCGTCACCATCGTGATGTCCGGCCCGCTCGTCTCCGACGATGGGTCGACGATGATCGGAAGCCTGTTCCTGGTCGAGGCTCCCGGCCGCGCCGAGGTCGAAGCCTTCAACCGCGCCGACCCGTTCGCCGCGGCCGGCATCTGGGACAAGGTGACGATCACCGGCTTCTTGCGGCGCCAGGGTTAGTCCGACTGCGTCACGCGGATCTCAGCAGTTGCAGTTTCCGCTGTCATTCCGGGGCAATCGGCAATGCGAAGGCGCGAAGCGGCTACGCGTTGACGATTGCCCCGGAATCTCGAAATTGTCGGGTGTGGACGCAAAACAATCGCGAGATTCCGGGTTCAAGGCCCACGGCCTTGCCCCGGAATGACGGTGGTTGTGACGCAGAAGTACCAGTCACCCCTTCAGCGCGACGCCGGCCAGCGCCTCGCTCAGCTTCGCCAGCGCGGTGTGATCCTGCCCGGGTCCGAGCATCCCCTGCGCGCTGGCGCTGAGCTCGCGGCAGAGGTTGGAGAACGGCGCGGCGACGCCGGCTGCACGCGCAACCTCGAGCGCGATCGACAGGTCCTTCACCATCAGGTCGAGGCCGAAGCCGCTGTTGAACTGGCGCGACAGCACGAACTGCTTGAACTTCTTCTGCGTCGAGTTGTTCATGCCGGTCGAGGCGTTGAGCACGTCGGTCATCAGGCCGGGATCGATGCCGAACTGCTGGCCGATCAGCAGCGCCTCGATGCCGATCAGGAAGCCGCCGGCCGAGACGAGGTTGTTGAGCGCCTTCATCGCCTGGCCCGAGCCGAGGCCGCCGATGCGGTGGATCGTCGTGCCCATCGCGCGTAACAGCGGCTCGACGCGATCGAGCGCAGCCGGCTCGCCGCCGGCCATGATCGCGAGCTCGCCGGTCACCGCGCGCGGCACGCCGCCGCTGACCGGCGCATCGAGCATGATCACGCCGAGCGGCGCGAGATCGGCCGCGATCGCCTGCGTCGCGGCCGGCGCGCCGGAGCTCATGTCGATCACGATGTGACCCTGCCTCAGACCGGCGCGCAGGGTCCCGACCGCGTCCGCGACATGCTTGCTGGTCGGCAGCATCGTGACGATGACGTCGGCATCTGCCGCTGCCGCCGCGAGATCCCCCGCCTCGATGCCGCCGACCTGGTGCACGAAATCCGCAGCCCGTTCTGGAACGGCATCATTGACCGCAACCGCAAAGCCGGCGCCGAGCAGGCGCGCGGCCATCGGCCAGCCCATGTTGCCGATGCCGACGAACAGGATCTTTCCCGGCGCGCTCATGTGCCGTCCTTTGCGCCGTCCTTCTTGGCGATCGCGCCTTCCGCGACCAGCACCTCATGCGCAGCCTTGAAGGCTTCGAGCCCTGCGGGAATGCCGCAATAGACAGTGGCGTGCAGCAGGATCTCCTTGATCTCGTCGACCGTGACGCCGTTGGTGAGCGCGCCCTTGACGTGCAGCTTCAGCTCGCTCGGCTTGCTGAGCGCGGTCAGCATCGCGAGATTGATGATGCTGCGGGTGCGGCGATCCAGTCCTGGCCGGGTCCAGGCATAGCCCCAGCACATCTCGGTGGTGATGTGCTGGAAGGCCATCATGAAGTCGTCGGCCTTGGCGAGGCTGCCATCGACGTAGGCCGCGCCGAGCACCTCGCGGCGCACCTTCAGGCCCTTCTCGAACAATTCTTTTTCGTCGCTCATCCGCTCGTCTCCTTCTGCAAACCCTGATGTCAGCTCTTTGTCTGAGCATGATCTTTTCGGAAAACCGGCTTCCACTTTTCCGGATCGTGCTCTAGCGCCTCGCCGCGCGGACTGACAACAACGCCGGGCGGCGTTGTCAGTGACGTCCGCACGGCGGAATTGATCGGAGATGCGAATCCGCTAGCCGTGCTTGACGATCAGGGTCTTCATCGCCGCAAGCTCGTACAGCGCCTCGAAACCCTTCTCGCGGCCGTGTCCCGATTTCTTCATGCCGCCGAACGGCAACTCGATGCCGCCGCCGGCGCCGTAGCCGTTGACGAACATCTGGCCGACCCGGACCTTGCGCGCGACGCGCATCGCCCGCGAGCCGTCGCCCGACCATACGCCCGCGACCAGGCCGAAATCGGTGCCGTTGGCAAGCTTGATCGCATCGGCCTCGTCGTCGAACGGCATCGCCGCCAGCACCGGGCCGAACACCTCGTCGCGCGCCAGCTCGGAGTCGCGGGCGACCTGCTGGTAGAGCGCAGGCGCGACGTAGAAGCCTTCGCTCGGCACGCCGTCGGCGATCTTGCCCTGCGCCACGCGCTTGGCGCCGCCGGACTCGGCACGCGCCAGCATGCTCTCGATGCGCTTCTTCTGCACCGCGCTGATGACGGGGCCGAGATCGAGATCCATCTCCGGGGTGCCGGCGGTGATCTTCTCGAAGCGGAGCGTGAGGTCGGCCAGGAAACGGTCCCAGATCGAACGCTCCACCAGCACGCGCGAGCCGGCCGAGCAGGTCTGGCCGGCGTTCTGTACGATCGCCGCGGCCACCGAGGTCAGCGCCGCATCGAGATCGGCGTCGGCGAACACGATCTGCGGCGACTTGCCGCCGAGCTCGAGCGTGCAGCCGATGTGGTTCCTCGCGGCCGCCGTCTGCACGAGCGTGCCGACCTCGGGGCTGCCGGTGAAGGAGATGAAATCGATACCGTCATGCGCCGACAGCGCCGCACCCGCCTCCTCGCCAAGGCCCGGCACGACATTGATCGCACCGGCCGGGAAGCCGGCTTCCGCCGCGAGCTCGGCAAGACGCAGCGGCACAAGGCAGGCCTCCTCGGCCGGCTTGATCACGGTCGCGTTGCCCATCGCCAGCGCCGGCGCGACGGTGCGGCCGAACATCTGGCCCGGATAGTTCCACGGAATGATATGGCCGGTGACGCCGAGCGGTTCGTACACCGTGGTGACGAAGAAGCCGTCGAGGAAGGGAATGGTGTCGCCATGCACCTTGTCCGCGGCGCCGCCGTAATATTCGAAATAGCGCGCGACCGCGACGACGTCCGCCTTGGCCTGCTTCATCGGCTTGCCGGTATCCGCCGCTTCGAGCTTCGCGAGCTCCTCGGCATTGTCCTCGACGAGGCGGCCGAGCTTCGACAGCAGGCGCCCGCGGTCCACCGCGGCGAGCCGGCCCCACGGGCCTTCGAGCGCGCGGCGCGCCGCCGCCACGGCAAGATCGATGTCGGCCGCATCCCCTGCCGCGATCGAAGCGATCACCTGGCCGGTCGCCGGAGCAAGCATCGCAATGGTGCGGCCCGACTGCGCGGGCTGCCACGTGTTGTCGATGAAGACGCCCTTTGCGGCAGGCAGTTTGACATTGGCGTTCATGGCAGCTCTCCGGCTTCTCTTGCAGCTCGTCCTCGGTCAGATCAGACCTCGGCACGGTGCATCACCACGCGGCCGCGCGACGGCCGAGGCAACGGAGGCGTGTCACCATGGCCGGATTGGCCGGCCGCTCTCCCCCGTTTGCGCTGCAGCGGTCATGATGCCCGATGGATGCGTCCGACGTTTCTGTCAGACAATATCGGAGCCGTCCAGAACGGGACGCGGGGCGCACGAGAACGTGCGGCGCGCGACCCTGCGGGGCTCGCGCGCAATCGGCCGCGACATGGTCGTCGCAAGGCTCGTCATCTGGCTTACCGCCTGGTCCGCCAGGCGGTCGGGAACGCTCGTGGCCGGCGCGGCGATCTCGCCCAGCGGGGGCCGCTGCCTCCTTGCGAGAGATTGGCCTGCTCGTGGGTGATGCAATGGGTGCTCGGCCGCACCACGTGCAGCACTGCGCCCGAAAGGGCGCGACCATCATCACGAAGCCACGAGATGCGGTCCGGTGCTGCCGCGTGCGACGATCTCGAAGCCGAGGTCGATCCGACGCGTTCTCGGCCGCTTGCCGGTGGCGATCACCTGAAGCACCAGTTCGGACGCCACGCGCCCCATGTCGGCGCGCGGCGTCAGCACGGTCGACAGCGGCGGATTGGAGGCCGCCGCGAATTCCAGGTCGTTGAAGCCGATCAGCGAGATCCGGCGCGGGACCTCCAGCCCCGCCTGCTGGCAGGCGAACAACGCACCCAGCGCGATGTTGTCATCGCAGCAGAAGATCGCACCGGGAGCTCCGCTCGCGAGCATCTCCTCGGTCAGCTTCCGCCCCAGCGAGATCGTCGTCTGTGCCGGGAGCCAGGCAACCAGCGACTCGCCGTCCAAACCAGCTTCCGTCAGCGCCGCGCGATAACCCTCCAGCCGGGCTCGTGCCCGGTCGTCGCGCTGTCCGGAGAGGTAGGCGATCCGCCGATGTCCCAGCTCGATCAGGAAGCGGGTCGCGGCGTAGCCGCCCTGGCGCTGCGAAAGTCCGACATTCAGATCGATCGGATCGTCGGTCAGCTCGAACGTCTGCACCACCGGAATCCGCGAACGTTCGAGAACGCGCCGCGCGGCCCGCGTCTGATTCACCCCGACCAGGATCAGCGCCTCGATGTTCTGGCCCAGCAGCGTCCTGATGGCGCCCTCTTCCTCCTCCGCCGAATAGCGGCTGCTGACGACGACGGGGCGAAAGCCGAGCGGCAGCAGGGTGTCGTAGATCGCCTGCAGGTAGTCCGCGAAGATGCCGTTGGAGAGCGACGACACGACGATGCCGATCGAATGCGTGCGGGTCGAGGCGAGCCGGCTCGCCGCGAAGTTCGGCACATAGGCCAGCCTGTCGACCGCGGCATCGATCCGCTTGCGCAACTCCGGCGACACCATATCGGGCCGCCGCAGCGCCCGCGACACGGTGACAGCGCTGACATGGGCGATGCGGGCGACGTCCTCCAGCGTGGTGCGACGCTTCTGAGACATGATCCTTGCAACATTGATTCACGCGGATTTGTCCGAACCATATTCATGACATGCGACCGGCCGCTTGGCAAAAGCCGCGCGACGGTAATTGACAGCGCTGTCATTGATCAGTAACGCTTGGCGGGTCGAGACGACGAGCAATGCTCGCACAAACCTCCGGAAACAAAGAGGCGTCTCGCACATGCGTCATTGATTTGGCGCCACAACAACAGGGGAGGTCACGAATGTCGTCCAAGTCGATGAGGGCGCGATGCCTTGCCACTTGTGCATCGCTGGTGTTGGTCACGGCGTTTGCCGGCAAGGCGCTGGCGGAGCCGGAGATGGTCAAGGGACCGGCGACCGAGCCTGAATGCATGGTGCCGTGGACCGCGGACACCAAGTTCTTCAAGTTTCCGGCCAAGAAGGGCCCGTACCGCATCGCACTGGCGAACGGCTACATCGCCAATACCTGGCGCATCCAGATGATCCAGACCGCGAAGGCCTATGCGGCGCAGCCGGAGGTCAAGGCCAAGCTGAAGGAGTTCAAGGTCGTCTCGACCGGCGAGGACGTCCCGGCCCAGATCTCGGCAATCAACAACTTCATCGACTCCGGCTATGACGCGATTGTCGTCAACGCGCAGAACCCGACCGCGTTCGGGCCGGTGATCAAGCGTGCCAAGCAGGCCGGCGTGATCCTCGTCGCCTTCGACAACATCCTTGCGACGGAAGATGCGATCAACGTCAACGTCGACCAGAAGGGTCTCGGCGAACTCTGGGCGAAGTGGCTGGTCAAGAACGTGCCGGGCGGCGGCAAGGTGCTCGAGGTGCGCGGCGTCGCCGGCACCTCGGTCGACACCGATCGTCACAACGGCTTCCACTCCGTTCTCGACGGCTCCGGCAAGAAGTGGCAGGTCACCGAGGTCGTCGGCAAATGGGACGACGGCGTCGCCCAGAAGGCCACGGCGGATGCGATCGCGACCAATGGTCCGTTCGATGCGATCTCCGGCCAGGGCGGCGACACCGGCATCGTGCAGGCCATGCTCGACGCCAAGCACAAGATGGTGCCGTTCGGTGGCGAGACCGAAAACGGCTTCCGCAAGTTCTGCGCCGCCAAGGCGTCCGAAGGCCTGAAATGCTCTTCCGCCGGTACCGGCCCTGCGCAGGTCGCGGTCGCGATCAAGGTCGCGCTCGCCGCCCTCGAAGGCAAGGTGGTGCCGCAATCGGTCAAGCTGCCGCTCGCCGTCGTGGAAGATCCGAGCTTCAAGAAGGATCAGGACTACTTCCCGGCACAGTCCGACAACTTCTTCGTCGGCAACTCCTTCCCGACCTGCGGCATCAACTTCACGGCGCAGGAGATCATGGGCCAGTCGAAAGAGAACCAATAGGCCGGTGCGATCGCTGGTCCGCGAGTTCTCTCGCGGCCAGCCCGTCCCTATTGCCCAAACGACTGAGGGAGCAAGCATGATCGCGGCCGAGCCGCTGTTTCGCGCCGAAGGACTGTCCAAGCGCTACGGCGGCGTGATCGCTCTCGACGGTGCGGACCTGGAGGTCCATCCCGGCCGCATCCACGCGATTCTCGGCGAGAACGGCGCCGGCAAGTCGACGCTGATCAAGCTCATGGTCGGCGTGGTCACGCCGGACGAAGGCCGCATGACGCTTGCGGGACGCGAGGTTGCCTTCACCGGTCCTTCCGCGGCAAACGATGCCGGCGTCGTCTGCATCTTCCAGGAGCTGTCGCTGATTCCCGACCTGTCGGTCGCGGACAACATCATGATCTCTCATCCGCCGACGCGGTTCGGCATGATCGATCGGCGAGCCCAGCGTCGACTTGCAGAGGAGGCGCTGCACCGCGCCGGCGCCGGCGATATTCATCCGCGTGCGCTGGTGAAGGACCTGCCGCTGTCGCGCCGGCAGATGGTCGAGATCGCGAAAGCGCTGTCGCGGCAGCCCAAGATCCTGATCCTCGACGAGGCAACCTCGGCGCTGACCGCTTCCGACGTGACCAAGGTGTTCAAGGTGCTGAAGCGCCTGCGCAGCGAGGGGCTGGCGCTGCTCTACATCTCCCATCGCATGCACGAGATCGCGGAGCTCGCCGACGACTGCAGCGTGTTCCGCAACGGCCGCCGCATCGCGACTTTCCCGGCCGGTACCAAAACGGATGCCGAAGTGATCGAGCTCATGATCGGCCGTGAGTACAAGCATGCCTTCCCGGAAAAGCCGCCGCGGAAAATCGATGGCCGGCCGCCCGCGCTGCAATGCAGGAGCGTCAGTTGGGGCGACCGGCTGAAGGACATCTCGTTCTCGCTGCAGGCCGGCGAGATCATCGGTCTCGGCGGGCTCGACGGCCAGGGCCAGCGCGAGCTGCTGCTGGCGCTGTTCGGCGTGCTGCGAGACTGTCGCGGCGACATTCTGATCGACGGCAACAAGGTGACGATCGACAGCCCCGTCACCGCCAAGTCGGAGCGCATTGGTCTCGCGCTCATTCCGGAGGACCGCAAGACCGAAGGACTGATGCTGCCGATGTCGGTGCGCGACAATCTCTCGGCTGCCGCCTTCGACCGGTTCGCGACATTCGGCATCATCGACCGGCAGCGGCAATCGACGCTGATCGACGAGATGATCCGCCTGATCGAGATCAAGACCGCCTCCCCCGATCTCGCCGTCAGCGCGCTCTCCGGCGGCAACCAGCAGAAGGTCGTGATCGCGAAATGGCTGATGAACAAGCCGCGCATCATCCTGCTCAACGATCCGACGCGCGGCATCGATGTCGGCACCAAGCAGGAGATCTACCGGCTGCTGCGCCGGCTTGCCGACGAGGGCGCCGCGATCCTGCTCTATTCGACCGACTATGACGAGCTGATCGGCTGCTGCGACCGCGTGCTGGTGATGTATGATGGCGCGATCAGGCGCGAGCTCGCGGGGGCCGAGATCACCGAGCGCGCGCTGGTCAGCAGCGCGCTCAACGTCGACGAGGGCGAGCGAGCGGAAGCGAGTCCGGCATGACCGAGTGGCGGTACTGGCTCTCCGAACAGCGCGGCACCCTGCTCGCGATCGGGATCTTCGTCGCGATGTTCGTGCTCTATGCGACCAATCATCCGGCCGGCTTCAGCGCCAACATGGTGCAGACCGCCGCCAACAAGGCGACGCTGCTGGCCTTCGTCGCCATGGCGCAGGCGATCGTGGTGATCACCGCCGGCATCGATCTGTCCGTCGGCATGATCCTGACCCTGACCAACTGCCTCGCGTCCTGGATCGTGGTCGGAACCGCCGCCGAGACGGCGCTCGGCGTGGCCGGCGTGCTCGGCACCGGCATCGTCTGCGGCATGATCAACGGCGCGATCGTGATCTTCGGGCGTCTGCAGCCGATCGTGACCACGATCGCCACGGGCGCGATGTATTACGGGCTCGCGCTGTTCCTGCGACCCAATCCCGGCGGGTCCGTCAACGAGACGCTGGCGGATGCCCTGACCGGCAGGCTGTTCGGCGTGCTGCCCACGAGTCTCGTGGTTCTGGCTGTGACGGCGCTGCTGATCTGGGTGCCCTATAGCCGCTCGGTCGTCGGCCGCGCCGCGTTCGCGACCGGCTCCTCCGAGGTCGCAGCCTACATGTCCGGCGCGCCGATCCGCGCGGCCAAGTTTGTCGCCTACACCTTGGCCGGCCTATTGTCGGCGATCGGCGGCCTGTTCCTGACGTTCTTCTCGTATACCGGCGAGGCCGCCTATGCGAGCGGCAACGCCTACACCCTGTTCTCGATCGCGGCCGTGGTGCTCGGCGGCGTGTCGCTGATGGGCGGGCGCGGCAGCGCGATCGGGGCGATCTTCGGCGCCCTCGCGTTCCGCACCATCGGCGATCTCCTGTTCGTGTTCGATTTCGATCCGCTGTGGCAGCCGCTATTCCAGGGCCTCGTGCTGATGCTCGCGGTCTCGATCGGAGCGTTCGGCCTGGTGCGGGTGCGCAATCGCCTGGAGTGGTTCGGATGAGCGACGCAACGGCATCACAACCGGCCCGTCGGGGGATCGCCATGCTGCGCCGGATCGATCCGGCGGTGGCCGCCTCCTTTGGCTGCATCTTGCTGTTGCTGCTCGTGGGCAGTCTCTATTCGCGCAGCTTCCTGTCGCCGGACTATCTGCTGCAGCAGTTGAAGGTCGCGAGCTTCCTGGGCGTGATCGCCACCGGGATGATGCTGGTGATCCTGCTCGGCCAGATCGATCTGTCGGTGCCGTGGGTCGTCACGACCGGTGCGATGATGGCCTGCGCGGCGGCCGCTCATGGCACGACCGGCGCCATCATCGCGATTCCCTGCGGCATTCTCTGCGGCGCCGCCATCGGTCTGTTGAACGGCATCGGCGTCGCCTATCTGCGCATCCCCTCGATGATCATCACGCTGGCGACCAACGCGGTCGCGCAAGGGCTGATGGTCGCCTACACCGGCGGCTTCGCGCCGCAGGATTCCGCCTCCAAGGCGATGCGCTATCTCGCCACCGGCACCATTGTTCCCGGCGTTCCGAACGCGGTGCTGGTCTGGGCGATCATCGGCGGCGCAGCAATCTGGCTGCTGTCGCGGACCACGTTCGGCCGCGCCATCTACGCCATCGGCAACCGCGAGCGCGCCGCCTATCTCTCAGGGATCGATACACGCCGCATCACCATGCTGGCGTTCGCGCTGTCGGGCGCCCTCTCCGCCTTCGGCGGCGTGCTGCTCGCGGGCTATGCCTCGAAGGCAGCGCAGTCGATGGGCGACGCCTATTTGCTGCCCTCGATCGCCGCCGTCGTGCTCGGCGGCACGCACATTCTCGGCGGCCGCGGCAGCTATCTCGGCACCGTCGCCGGCGTCGTGCTGATCACCCTGCTACAATCGATCCTGTCGGTGATGCAGATCAGCGAGGCCGGCCGCCAGCTGATCTACGGCGCCGTGATCATCCTGATGCTCCTGATCTACGGCCGCCAGAAACTGTGATCGCACGCGACATCGCGACGGGGCGATCGGACGGAAGACGGCAGCACGGACAGCGACCGCGGCGACCGGCCCTCCCGCAAGCCGGCCTGCGAGCTGCGGCGCATACGACAGCACTACCACGGGTGGCTTCCCATGATGAATGGTGAAGACCCTTTACACGAGGGCTGTGTCGACACGAAAGCGGCTTCGTTTTCCGGACATGAATGCGGTCTCGACACAACCGATACAGGATTCCAGGCTACGTTCAGTTAAGCATCTCATCACGGTATCTCCGTATTTTACCCGCAAAGGTTGATTTGTTGGCCTGATTGGCCGTAACAAGACACCGACGGGAAACAAGTCGAAATCCATTGAAACGTGAGAGCGGACGACAATGTCGGACACCGCCGCCGGTGGTCTATTGCCTGATCTCAGCCGCCGCTGGCTCGCCTGGACAAAGAGCGTCTTGCAACGGGCGCATGACAGCGGGGATGCAGCGACGGCCTGGGCCGTGTTCCGGTTCAACTGGGCTGTCATGACAGCACTTTGGGTGCTGTTCGGACTGTGCCTGATCTTTACGGACTTTCGCATCGAACCAATCGGCTACGTCGTCGTGCTGTCGACATCGGCCGCCTATGGCCTCATCGGCTACGCCAATGCACGGTCGGCCCAGCGTGCCAAACCCTGGATGTTCTCATTCCTGACCGGGATGGCCCAGACCACACTGGCATCCACCGTGCTGGCATCACTGTCCTACATTGCGACGGCCGCCAACCTGCCGCTTCAGGACGCCAACCTGCTCGCCCTCGATCGCGCCCTCGGCTTCGACTTTCGCGAGTACTTGTCGTTCGTCAATGACCGTCCGTGGGCCGTCTTGACCCTCGCGTTCGGCTATCGATCCATTTCCTGGACGATCTGCATCATCGTCGTGGCCCTTCCCTTGTTGGGCCACTATCGCCGGTTTGCAGAGTTCAACCTCGCGATCAGCCTGACGCTGGCGCTGACATGCATCATCACCTTGTTTGTTCCTGCACTCGGCGTGTACCACGCTCTGGAGCTACCACCGTCGGCCTACGCAAACCTCATTCCCCAAGCCTATTTCGACACGGCGCGCGAGGTGCCCTTGGTTCGCGACGGGACGCTGCGCCTATTGGACACCAGCCATCTCGCGGGGATCGTGACCTTTCCGAGCTTTCACGCGGCGGCCGCGGTCCTCGACGGCTGGGCATTGTGGTCATTGCGCTGGTTGCGACCGTTCAATGTCCTGATCCACGGCGCGATGCTGCTCTCGACCCCGATCGGCGGCGGACATTTCCTCGTCGACATGATCGCCGGCATCGCGATCGCGACGGCGTCGATCTGCATCGCGCGCCTCGTTGCCCTGAGGCTGCGCGAGCGCCACGCCGCGTTTCCGCACCGCATGCTGCGACATCCATTGCCTCAGACCTGAACTGATGGATTCGGGCACGGCAGGATGTCTGTTGCACTTCTGCCCGAGCTGCATCGGCGAACGCGTGCCCGCAGTCCGCGCACCTCACACTTCGAGCCACTCCTGCCGGACCGCGGTGTTGGCCTTGAGCTGATCCGGCGTTCCTTCGAACACGACACGGCCATGGCCCATGACGTAGACGCGCTTCGAGATCCGCATGGCGATCGAGAGCTTCTGCTCGACCAGCAGGATCGCGACGCCCGCCGCTGCGATCCGGGCGATCAGATCGCCGACCTGCTGCACGATCAGCGGCGCCAGACCTTCGGTCGGCTCGTCGATCATGATGAGGTCGGGGTCGCCCATCAGCGTCCGGCAGGTGGTCAGCATCTGCTTCTCGCCGCCCGACAAGACGCCGGCCGGCGTATCGGCGCGCGCCGCGAGATTGGGAAACATGTCGAGCATGTCCTGAAGGCGCCACTTCCCCGGCCGCCGCGTGTCCTTGATGCCGAGCACGAGGTTTTGCCGGACGGTGAGGCTCGGGAAGATATCGCGATGTTCGGGCACATAACCGAGCCCAAGGCGCGCGATCTTGTAGCTCGGCAGACCTGCAATGTCCCGGTCCTTGAAGCGGATCGTCCCCTGCGGGCTGACCTCGCCCATGATCGCCTTCACGGTGGTCGAGCGGCCGACGCCGTTGCGGCCGAGCAGGCTCACGACTTCGCCGGCGGCGACGTCGAGGTCGACGCCCTGCAGAATATGGCTCTTGCCGTAGTAAGCGTGGAGGTTCCTGACTTCGAGCATCAGTGGGCCTCCTCGCCGAGATAGGCTTCCTTCACCTTCGGGTCGCGACGGATCTCCTCCGGCGTGCCCGACGCGATGATGTGGCCGTAGACCAGCACCGAGATGCGATCGGCGAGACCGAATACCACGCTCATGTCGTGCTCGACGATCACCAGCGTCCGCCCCTCGGTGAGCCGCCGGATCAACGACACGGCGCGCTCGGTTTCCGCGTGGCTCATTCCGGCCGTCGGCTCGTCGAGCATGACGACCGTCGCACCGCTCGCAATGGTGACCCCGATCTCCAGCTCGCGCTGCTCGGCATAGGTCAACAATCCCGCGGGAATGTCACGCCGATGCGTGAGATGGATGTCGTCGAGAATCTGGGCGGTCCGCTCCCGCACCTCCGGGAGACTGTCGACGTTCTTCCAGAACGCGTAACGATGTCCGGTCGCCCACAGCACGGCGCATCGGACGTTCTCCCACACGGTCATGCGGGCGAACACGTTGGTGACCTGGAACGAGCGCGACAGGCCGCGCCGATTGATCTCGAACGGCCGCAGGCCCGAGATGACCTCGCCGTTCAGCCTCACCTCGCCGGAGGTCGGCTTGATGTGTCCGCTGATCAGGTTGAACGTCGTGGACTTGCCGGCCCCGTTCGGGCCGATGATGGCGTGGCGCTCGCCCTTGGTGACGCTGAGATTGAGGTCGCGGATCACGCCGACATTGCCGAAGCGCTTTTCGACGGCACGAACTTCGATCGCTGCGGTCATGCCAGATACCCCCGGTCACGCGCCACGGTGGCGGCCCTGTCCCAGGCTTCGGCGATCCGCTGCCACGTCCACCGCCCGACGACGAAGCCGGCGACCACCAGAATCGCGGCGGCGCTCCATGTCGCCGGCGACTGCGGATTCAACGCCATGCCGAACAGGTTGATGGCGTCACCACCCGAATAGCGCGCGACCGTCTCGATGGTCAGGATGACGCCGTAGGCGAGCGCCGCGGTCGGCACGATGGCCACGAGATAGGACGGGATCACCATTCCGAGCGTTCCGGCACGGACCAGCGGCCGGTGCATCATCAGCAGACCGGCAATGCCCCCGGGCGAGAACATGACGATGCCGATGAAGATGATGCCGAAATAGAGCTGCCATACGCTGGTGAGGCTCGTCAGCCCGAGCTGGAGATAGGTCACCAGGATCGCGCCGAGGATCGGGCCGAAGAAATAGGCCGTCCCGCCGATGAAGGTCGCGAACAGCACGAGGCCCGACTGGATTGCACCGAGATAGGCGGAATTCGCGATCTCGAAGCTGATCGCCGCGAGTCCGCCCGCGATGCCAGCGAAGAACCCGGCAAAACAATAAGCGAGATAGCGGACGACGTGCGGATCATAGCCGATGAACTGGACCCGTTCGGGATTGTCGCGCACCGCATTGCTGATCCGTCCCAGGGGCGTCCGGGTCAGCGCATACATCGCGATTGCCGACAGCACCAGCCAGAACGCGATCAGGTAATAGACCTGCAGCTGCGGGCCGAAGGTCCAGCCGAACATGCGTGGCAGAGCGGTGCGGTCGGTGGTGATGCCGGCTTCGCCGCCGAACACCGAGCGCAGGATCAGCGACGACGACGCCACGAGCTCGCCGATGCCGAGCGAGATCATCGCAAACACCGTGCCGGCGCGCTTGGTCATGACCCAGCCGAGGATGATCGCGAAGGCGAGGCCGCCCAGCCCGCCGAACAGCGGAATGAAGGGCAGCGGAATCGGCCAGCCATGCGCCACCACCGCGTTCATCATGTGACAAGCCGCGAAGCCGCCGAGGCCGTAATGAACCGCGTGGCCGAACGACAGCAATCCGGTCTGACCGAGAAGGACGTTGTAGGACAGCGCGAACACGATCGCGATCCCGATCAGGTTGAACGAGGTCAGCGATCCGCCCGAATTGAAGAGCAGCGGCAGCACGATCAGCACGGCCACGCCGATCAGCCAGACGGCGTAGAAGCGGAGACGGGAGCCGGCGGGCTTTGCCGCGAGATGAGACGCGGAGGTGACTGCTGCGGTCATGATTCGCGAGTCCCCATCAGGCCCACGGGGCGCACGATCAGGACGAGCACCAGCAGCAGGTAGGGAACGATCGGCGCGACCTGCGCTATGGTCACGTTCCAGATGTCGGTGAGCACCGATGGCCCTGCGGAGGGATCGAGCGGTCCGAAGGCACTCGCCAGCGAGCCGTTCAACGCGACGGCGAAGGTCTGCACCAGGCCGATCACGAGCGAGGCGATGAAGGCGCCCGGCAGCGAGCCGAGGCCGCCGAACACGATCACCACGAACAGGATCGGCCCGAGTGCGGCGGCCATGTCGGATTGCGTGACCAAGGCGGGGCCGGCGATGACGCCGGCGAGGCCGGCCAGCGCGCTGCCGACCCCGAACACCACCATGAATACGCGTCCGACATTGTGGCCGAGATGGCCCACCATATGGGGATGGGTCAACGCCGCCTGCACGATCAGGCCGACCCGGGTGCGCTTGAGCACGATCAGGAGCACCACGAAGATCGTCACCGATACCGCCAGCATGAAAAGCTTGTACGCCGGATAGTTGGTCGAGAAGATCGTGAACGCGGGAAAGTCCAGCAGCGCCGGCACGCGATAGTCGAGCGGGGTCCTGCCCCAGATCATCGAGACGATCTCCTCGATAGCGAATGCGAGGCCGAAGGTCAGCAGCAGCTCGGCGACGTGGCCATGCTTGTGCGTGTTGCGCAGACCATAGCGCTCGACCGCCATGCCGATGGCCCCGACCAGCAGCGGCGCGAGCAGCAGGGCCGGCCAGAAGCCGACCCACTTCGTGAGCTGGAAGCCGAAGAAGGCGCCGAGCATGTAGAAGCTGGCGTGAGCAAAATTGAGCACCCCCATCATGCTGAAGATGACGGTCAGCCCGCTCGACAGCAGGAACAGCAGCATGCCGAACAGCACGCCGTTGAGGGTCGAAATGACGATGAGTTCAAGCACGGCGCACTCGCGAATGTCCCGGGCTTCAATGCCCTGCCGCTCATTCTCTGACGGACCGACGCACGGCCGGCGCCACTTCCCGCACGCTGACCTCGTGCGGGAAGCCGGCGCGGATCGTTACGGACGCGCCATCTTGCACGTCGTCGACACCATGGCCTGGGGCGTATCGACCCTGGAGACCAGGTGCCATCCCCAGCCGGTGTTCTCCTCGTCGAACGTCTCGTTCGCCGCGAGCTTGCCGAAGGACGAGACGTAGATCGGCTGCAAGAACTGGTGATCATCCTTGCGCATGAAGCCGGTGCCGCCATCCAGCACCTCGAGCTTGAGGTCCTCGAGCGCGGCCGCGACCTTCACCGGGTCGATGGAGTTGGCCTTCTCGGCCGCCGCCTTGAACATGCGCATCTCGTTGACCGCGCGCGGGTACCACAGCGACATGTTGACCTTGGCGCGGAACGCCTTCTCGTAGTCCATCGCGGCCTGATGGCCCGAATTGGCGAAGCCTTCGGTCAGTTGGAAGACCTGATGATCCAGGCCCGTCTGCTTGATGGCGGTCGGGCCGCCGGCGCCGCCCGCATAATAGGTGTACCAGTTGACCTTCAGGCCGGCATCGGCGGCGGCCTTGAGCAGCAGCGCGATGTCCTGGCCCCAATTGCCGGTGATGACGCTGTCGGCGCCGGACGCCTTGATCTTGGCAATGTAGGGCGAGAAGTCCGTGATCTTCAGCAGCGGATGCAGCTCGTCGCCGACGATCTGGATATCGGGCCGCTTCGCCGCGAGCATCTTGCGCGCGTCGCTGCGGACCGACTGGCCGAAAGAATAGTCCTGATTGATCAGATACACCTTCTTGATGGACGGGATGTCCTTCATGTAGTTGGTGAGCGCCTCCATCTTGATGTCCGAGCTGGCGTCCCAGCGGAAATGCCAGTAGCTGCATTTCTCGTTGGTCATGCTCGGATCGACGGCGGCATAGTTGAAGTACAGCACTTCCTTGCCGGGGTTGCGCGTGTTGTGCTTGTTGACGAAATCCTCCAGCGCGAGCCCGACGGACGATCCGTTGCCTTGCGTGATATAGCGGACGCCGGCGTCGATCGCCTTCTGGGCCTGGACCAGGCTCTCTTGCGGATTGGTCTTATTGTCGAACGGCACGATCTCGACCTTATGGCCAAGAATGCCGCCCTTGGCGTTGAGCTCGTCGGCCAGATACTGGAACGTCTTCAGGCCCCCCTCGCCGATACTGGCGCCGCCGCCGGACAGCGGATCGATATAGCCGATCTTGACGGTGTCCTCGGCTTGCGCGGCGTGACCTAGCATCGGGACGATCAGGGCAATGGCCAAAGTTAACTTGCGCATAGTCTTGTTTCCTCGCGGGCTGTCGACTTCAGTCGATCGATGCGCATGATCGCGCAATTTGAAGAAGCACTGAGCAGAATAACGGCCGGATGACAAGCTCGGCATGACATGAACGCATGTTGCCGCTCCGGCAATGTGAGGACAGGCGGCTCGCCGCTGATCGGACGTTTCATTCGGCGGAATGTTGGCGTCCACATCCTGGACGAATCCGCCCGACACGCGGGGGTGACAAGCGCTGCCCCGGTCATGTCGCTTGTTCCACAATGTGGGACAACGCGGCGTAGGTTCCACGCTGATAGACGGGAAGAGCACGGCGGCCGGCAGCGCCGCGCCCGGTGGCAATCGTGGCCCCTGTCCCCGCCGAGACCGGCACTTGATGCTGGATCAGATAGATCATGATCAGGTCATTGACGGGATCGGCCTGCCACCAGGTGCCGAAGATGCCCGGCCAGGTCATCGAGCCCGGTGCGCCACAGGCATAGGGATTGCCGACGGAATCCTCGGCGATCGCAAGTCCGAGCCCAAATCCGCAGGTCTGCCACAGCGGCATGCCGGCGAAGGGAATCTGGCGCTGCGCGTCAATCAGCCGGTTGGTGCGCATCAGGTTGACGGTTTCGGGTCGCAACAGCCTGACGCCGTCCAGCTCGCCTCCTCTCAGCAGCATGCGCGCGAACCGATGATAGTCGGGCGCGGACGAGATCAACCCGCCGCCGCCCGGCGTATAGGCCGGCGGCTCGTCATACATGACCGGCTCGACCTTCGCGAGCCGCCCCGCCGTGTCGTCATATCCATACAGGCTCGCCAGACGATCTCGCTTGGCGTGCGGCAACCAGAAATCGCTGTCGGCCATGCCGAGCGGCGCGAAGATGCGCTCCTGTAGCACCTGCCGAAGCGGCTTGCCTGCGACCCGGCCGATCAGGAAGCCGAGCACGTCGGTCGAATGACCGTAGTGGAAGCGGTCGCCGGGCTGATACGCCAGCGGCAGCGTGCCAAGCGCAGCGAGCCATTCGTCGGGCGTGGACCGGTTCATCGCGGGATCACCGAGCGCGCGCTCATAGGCGAGCTTGAGCGGGCCTTCCGAGAAGAACGCATAGGCGATGCCCGAACGGTGCGTGAGCAGATCCTCGACGGTGATCGCGCGCCGGGCGGGCACGGTATCGTCGAGCGGGCCGGCGGCGTCACGCAGGACCCGCAGATCGGCCAGCTCTGGAATCCACCGGGAGATCGGGTCCGCCAAGGCGATCCTGCCTTCCTCGACCAGCATCATCGCCGCCACCGAGGTGATCGGCTTGGTCATCGACGCGATTCGGAACAACGTATCCGGGCGCATCGGGCTCTTGGTTTCGACATCGCGCCAGCCGATCGTCTCGGCATGAACGATCTCGCCGCCGCGCGAGGTGAGAGACACGATGCCGGCGAGCTCCCCGCGATCGACGAATGCGGCGAGTTCCGGGCCGATCGCTGCAAGCGCCGCAGGATCGAAGCCCCGACGGCGGCAGACGGCTTCACTGGTCATGAGCGGCGCTCCGATGGACAGGGGTCAGCTTTCGGCCACCGGCCTTCGCCGCGGCACCGTGACGGCAAAGCAGAGGCAGCGGGATGACCGGGCGCACAAGCAGCGCCCGATCAGGCCGTGGCCCGGTGAGAAGCTTCAGTCCGCCTTGAAGTCGTCGGTCAGGATCGGCCCCGATATGATCCATCGCTGACCATCGAATTTCATCATCTGGAATTGCTTGCTGATGCGGTAGTCATCGGGGGTCGTCGTCACCGACATTCCCGGCAGCCCGAGATCGGGAACGAAGCCCTTGATGTTGGTCGCCTGCTTCATGATGTTGGCGCGCGTCAGCTCGTCGCCGCATTGCCTGAGAATGTGGACGAGCAGAGCGGCCGTCGAGTAGCCATAGGTCGCAAAGCCGCTGTTGGCGTCCTCGCCGGGCGCGTATTTCGCCATGAACGCCTTGTAGCGTTTCATGCCCTCGTCATCGGCCCATTGCGGATCGAGCGGATCCTTGCCGTAGGCGACCGAGATGATGTCCCTGGCATTCTCGAGCCCCGCGGGCACGAGCACCTGACCGACCGCCGTCGCGTTGACCTCCAGGATGTGGACGGGCTTCCAGCCGAGCTCGGCGGCCTTCCTGATCGATTGCGCCGCGAATTTCGGCGTCGACATGTTGTAGAAGAGGTCGGCGCCCGATGCCTTCAGCGTCACCAACTGGGAATCGACCGTCGGGTCGGACAGCTCGTAGGACAGCTCCTTCACGATCATGCCGGCCTTGGCGCCGAGCCCGTCCTTCAGGCCCTTGACGTAGTCTTTGCCGAGGTCGTCGTTCTGATAGAGGATGCCGATCTTCGCGTTCGGATAGTTCTCCAGGATGTATCTTGCGTAGATGTGCGCTTCCGACCGGTAGTTCGGGTTGGCGGAGATCGTCCACGGAAAGTTCTTGGGATCGGTGAAGCGGGACGCTCCGCTTCCCGCCAGAAGCTGCGGAACGCCCTTGCTGTTCAGATATTTCTGGACCGCGGCATTCGGCGGCGTGCCGATGATCTGGAACGTGGTCAGCACCTCTTCGCTTTCGACCAGCTTGCGCACCTGCTCGACCGTCTTCGGCGGGCTATAGGCGTCATCGTATTGAATGAGGTTGATCTTGCGACCATTGACGCCGCCCTGCTCGTTGATCATGCGGATATAGGCCGCCTCCGCCTTGCCGATGGCACCGAAAGCGGAAGCCGGCCCGCTGAGCGGGTTGGTCTGGCCGATCTTGATCTCGGTGTCGGTCGCGCCGACGTCGTATTTCTTTTCAGCGGATGCCGGGGCTGAAAGGCCCACGCCGAACATCAGCAGGGCAGCCGCCGTCGACTTGATCCGTGTCATGTGTCCTCCCGTGAGCGGCTGATCCATGGCCAGCCGATTGTTTTTGATGATGTCCGCGCACGACGAGACTGGCGACGCGCTGCCCGCCGCCCGATCGTCGACCGCCTTCCATCAGGTCTCCGAGACCTACCGTCCGGCCGGCCGCCGGTCAAGTTCATTCATTTAGCACTAAATGAAAATGTTGGAAGCCCGAAGTCCTGCTTGACCGGGCGCGCCCACCCCCTCATCGTCAAAACACCAACGGTGCCGTTCCTGTGTGCGCCGATCAGGGACCACGGAGAGCATGCCAGCAGAGCCGAAACCCGAGGGGCGCCGCACGCGCGCGGAACAGCGCGCGACGACGGTGAAGCTGATCCTCGACACCAGCGAGGAGCTGTTCGCGCAGCTCGGCTATTTCGGCGTGACGATCAAGGATGTGGCCGACAAGATGGGCATCCATCCTGCGCTGATCCATTACTACTTCGAGGGCAAGAGGGCGTTGTTCGATGCCGTGTTCGAACGCCGCATGGAATACGCGGTCACGGTGCGCACGGCCGGGCTGGATGCCTACGAGGCCAAGGTCGGAGATCGTCCGACCGTTGAAGGCGCGCTGCGTGCCTATTATGACGGCGCGTTCGACGTCTACGTCAACGAAGAGGACAACTGGCGACACTTCGGCCGCATCTTCGCGCAGGTCGCCAACGCGCCGGGCTATGGCGTGGAGATGATGGACACCTATCTCGATCCGCTGGTGCTGCGTCTCATCGGGCTGCTGCAGAAGGCGTTGCCCGACGCCAGGCCTGAGGACCTGTTCTGGAGCTTCCAGTTCACCTCCGGCGCCTACTCGCTGATCCTGTCACGGACCGGCCGGATCGACCGCCTGTCCGGCGGCCTGTGCAAGTCCGACGATTTCGCCGCGGTCCGCGAGCGGTTCGTGACCTTCATGGCCGGGGGCTTCAACGCGCTCTACAAGCGGCGGAAGCAGAAGTCGAAATGAGCGCCTCTTGGCGTCTCCTGGCCGTACCATGCAAACAAGCCGGAACGAATGATGACAGCTCCCTACGTCCCGCAAATGGCTCTCTACCGGCAATGGCTGAGGGACAATCGCGGCCTCCACTTCGAAAGCTTCGAGGAGATGCGGCAATGGTCCATCCGCGACCTCGACGGATTCTGGCGCAGCATCTGGGACTATTATGACCTGCAGTCGCCGACCGCGTTTTCGACCGTCCTCGGCAAGCGCACGATGCCGGGAGCGGTCTGGTTTCCGGGCGCTTCGGTCAACTACGCCCAGCAGGTCTTTCGTCACGTCGACGCCGCCGATGCGGCGGGCCTGCCTGCGATCATCAGCAGTCACGAGGACGGCAGGCTCACGGAGACGACCTGGCCCGAGCTTCGGCGAAAGGCAGCCGCCCTGGCGCTGCATCTGCGCGAGCAAGGCGTGGCGCCCGGCGACAGGGTCGCCGCCTATCTGCCCAATATACCCGAAGCCATCATCGCGTTTCTCGCTTCGGCGAGCATTGGCGCGATCTGGAGCGTTTGCGCGCCCGACATGGCCGCGCCCGCCGTGATCGACCGGTTCAAGCAGATCGAACCCAAGGTGCTGATCGCCTGCGATGCGGTCACCTATGCCGGCCGCGGGCACGATCGTCGCGGTGTCGTCGAGGAGCTGCGCCGGTCGTTGCCGACACTCGGTCACGTCATCCTGCACAGTGACGATGCCGGCGCGCAGGTGAGCGACGGGGTTCGTCTCTCGGACGTTCTGGCAAGAACAAGCCCTGGCGTCGATGCCTTCGAGCCGGAGCGGCTTCCGTTCGATCATCCGCTCTGGATCGTCTATTCGAGCGGCACCACCGGGCTGCCGAAACCGATCGTGCATGGTCACGGCGGCATCATCGTCGTCACACTCGCCCTGCTCGGGCTGCACAACGACATCGGCTGCTCCTATCAGCCAAATTCGTTCGGCGAGCGCTATCACTGGTACAGCTCGACCGGCTGGATCATGTGGAACAACCAGGTCGGCGCGCTTCTGAACGGGACCACGTGCTGCATCTTCGACGGCAGCCCCGCGGGACCGAAGGATCGTCCGGACTGGACCACGCTGTGGCGATTCGTGGCGAATTCGAAATCCACCTTCTTCGGCGCGGGCGCGGCGTTCTTCGCGAGCTGCGTCAAGGCGGACATCAACCTGGCCGACGCAGGCGATCTGTCCCATCTGCGTTGCCTCGGGTCCACCGGCTCGCCGCTCAGCGCCGACACGCAGGCCTGGTTCGATCAGCGGTTCGCGGCGCTGTCGCAGGTCAATGGCAGCCGGGCGCAGGCGCAAATGTGGTGGGCCAACATCTCGGGCGGCACCGACTTCGCCGGCGCCTTCATCGGCGGCAATCGCGAATTGCCGCAGGTGCCCGGAACGATGCAGTGCCGCGTGCTCGGCGCAGCGGTCGAGGCCTTCAACGACCAGGGCAAGCCTGTCATCGGCGAGGTCGGAGAGCTCGTCTGCACCGCGCCGATGCCGTCGATGCCGCTGCGGTTCTGGAACGACGACGGCGATGCGCGCTATCTCGCAAGCTATTTCGACGCCTTCGGGACGCGCGAGGGCGGGCCGGTCTGGCGGCACGGCGATTGGCTCAAGGTCGATCCGGACGGCTCCTGTGTGATCTATGGCCGTAGCGACGCGACCATCAATCGCCACGGGCTGCGCATGGGGACGAGCGAATTGTACTCGGCCATCGAAGCGCTGCCGGAGATCCTCGATTCGCTGGTCGTCGATCTCGAATATCTCGGCCGAGACAGCTACATGCCGCTGTTCGTGGTCCTGCGCGACGGCGTCGCGCTCGATGCAGCGATGAAGCGGAAGATCAACATGGCGGTGGAAAGCAGCCTGTCGCGACGCTTCGTGCCTGACGACATCTTCGCGGTTGCCGAGATCCCGCGCACGCTGTCCGGCAAGAAGCAGGAGCTCCCGATCAAGAAGCTCCTGCTCGGGCAGCCCCTCGACAAGGTCATCAACCGCGATGCGATGGCCAATCCCGGTTGCCTCGACTGGTACATCGCGTTCGTCCAGAGCCGTTTGCAGAGCGGCTCGGGTGCGACGTAGCAGACGTGCCCGAACGAGCCGCTAGACCACCATCCGGTCGAAATCGATCGCGACTCGGCTGTCAGGAAAGATCTCCCGCGACTCGGCGAGGATCTCCTCGTCGGGATAGCGGCCGGAGATGTGGTTCAGGACGAGCTGCCTGATGTTGCTGGACGCCGCGAGGCCGGCGGCCTCCGCGGCCGTCAGGTGGCCGTAGTCGCGAGCCATGGCAGAATCGCGCCGGAGGAAGGTCGCCTCGATCACGAGCATGTCCGCGTCGCGGACGTGCTCGTGCAGACCCTCGGTCGTTTCCGCATCGCCGACGATGACGAGCTTCTTTGGTCCCTGCGGAGGCCCCAGAACATCCTCGGGATCGATGGTTCGGCCATCCTCCAGCGTGACCGGCCGGCCCTCCGCCAAGGCCTTCCGCACGGGCCCATCGGACACGGCGAGCGCTGCCAGACGCTCTGGCAGCAGATGGCGGCGCGCTCGACTCACAAATTCGAAGCCGAAGCTGTCGGTGTCGCGGTGCCGGACGGGAAAGCAGTTGATCGTAAACTCACCGGCGTCGAGAACCTCCCCGCGCCTGAGCGGTACGAACTCAAGCGGGATCGGCGCGCGGCCCTCGCCCCACAGCCCCGCGAGCATTCGGACCACCACATCGAGCGTGCCGGGGCTGCCGTGGACGCGCATGATGTCAGCGCTCCTGCGCAGCCGCAGGGTGGAAAACAGTCCGGGAATGCCGAGGACATGGTCGAAATGGCCGTGGGTGAGCAGGATCCGATCGAGCCGCCGAAAGCCTGCCCCACCGCGGAGCAGCTGACGCTGGATCCCCTCGCCGCAATCGACGAGAATGCGATCCCGGCCTGCTCGAACGAGAAGGCCGGGATGATTGCGGTCCGCGGACGGAACGCTCGCCGAGGTCCCCAGGAACGTGAGCTCGAACATCACAGCCGGGCCAGGCGAATTTCGGTCGCGGCGGCGTGACCCGTTTTGACAACGGGTCCCGGCTGCGCTGCTTCGTTTCAATCACCGTAGGCCATCCTTTTTTCTGAGCGCTTTTCCCCAGCCGCCGTTTGATGGCCTGACGGGCAGATCTCATCGCAACGCCGCCGTCAAAGGGACGTCGCAGGCAGCGCTCGGGCCGGGCAGACTTCATCGCCACGCTCTGATAGAGCTTGGCGATGCCAAGCTCCGGTCCGGAACAGGATGCCGCGCCGCCGGCCATTCGCAAGATCATCCACATCGACATGGATGCATTCTATGCGTCGGTCGAGCAGCGGGACAATCCCGAGCTGCGCGGCAAACCCGTGGCCGTCGGCGGATCGCGCGAGCGCGGCGTCGTGGCAGCCGCGAGCTACGAGGCTCGGGCGTTCGGCGTGCGCTCGGCCATGCCGTCGGTGACGGCAAAGCGCCAGTGCCCGGACCTGATCTTCGTCAAGCCGCGCTTCGAGGTCTACAAGGCCATCAGCCAGCAGATCCGCGCCATCTTCGCCGAGCACACGCCGATCATCGAACCTCTGTCGCTGGACGAGGCCTATCTGGACGTCACCGAAAACCTGCGAGGCATTCCGCTGGCGCGCGACATCGCGTTGCAGATCCGGGCCAGGATCAAGGCCGAAACCGGACTCAATGCCTCCGCGGGAATCTCCTACAACAAGTTCCTCGCCAAGCTGGCCTCGGACCATCGCAAGCCCAATGGGCAATACGTCATTTCGCCGGAGATGGGTCCGGTCTTCGTGGAGGGGCTGCCGGTCGGCAGGTTTCACGGCATCGGCCCGGCGACCGCTGCGAAATTCAACGCGCTCGGAATTCATACCGGCCTCGACATCCGCAATCAGACCCTGCCCTTCCTCCAGCAGCACTTCGGCAAAGCGGGCAACCACTACTATTGGATCTCGCGCGGAATCGACAATCGCCCGGTCCGAGCCAATCGCATCCGAAAATCCGTCGGCGCCGAAAACACCTTCTCGACGGACCTGACGGAATTCGAGCCGATGCTGGCGGAGCTGCAGCCCCTGATCGACAAGGTCTGGCAGCATTGTGAAGCCAGCGGCAACCGAGGCCGGACGGTCACGCTGAAGGTCAAGTTCGCCGACTTCGACATCATGACGCGCAGCAGGTCCGTCGCCCACGCGGTCGGAAGTCGCGAGGATCTGGCGCGGTTGTCCGTTGCACTCCTCCAGAGCGAGATGCCGTTGCCGAAGCCGGTGCGGCTCCTCGGCGTTTCGCTGTCATCCTTGCAGCAGCAGAATGACGCCGGGGCGGACGCGCAGCTGCCCTTGCTGATCTGAGGCGGGCTGGACGGTCCGATCATGCGTCGAGGACGGCGGACGCACGTCGCGCGCAACGTCGTCCATGTCGAGCCGGGCTGGCTCGAGAAGCGCTCCTGCCACGGGCGAAAGACCGGTCGGGGTCCCGGAGTCCTGTTGACCTCTGTAGGGTACCCCCCTATCTTATGGAGATGTCGCACACGATCAAACACAAGTCGAAGCTGCTTGCGCGCGTCCGGCGCATCAAAGGACAGATCGATGCCGTGGAACGGGCGCTGGACGCGGAGCTGGGCTGCGCCGACGTCCTCATGCTGGTGGCGTCGGTCAGGGGCGCCATCGGAGGCCTGACCACCGAGCTGCTGGAGGATCACATCCGCCACCATGTCGTCGATCCGGCGCACGAAAAGGATCCTGAAAAGGCCAAGGGCGCCGCGGACCTCATCGAAGTGGTTCGAACCTATCTGAAATGACCCTCGCATGACCGACCTGTCTCACCTTCTGCAACAAGGCAGCGCGAACGCCTGGCTGTTCGTCCCCAGCGCCATCGTTCTGGGTGCGCTGCACGGGCTCGAGCCGGGTCACTCCAAGACCATGATGGCTGCGTTCATCGTCGCGATTCGAGGAACCGTTTTTCAGGCCGTGCTGCTCGGCCTGTCGGCAACCCTCTCCCACACCGCGATCGTGTGGGTGATCGCGCTGGCCGGGCTTCACTTTGGCCAGGAACTCTCCGGGGCGCGGAGCGAAGCCTATCTGCAACTGATCTCGGCCGTCGTCATCATCGGCATCGCCGTGTGGATGGTCTGGCGCACGTGGCTGGATAAGAATGAACATCACGGTCATCATCATCACGACGCGCCGACATCCGTCGTGCTGACCGGACGTACGTTGTTGCTCGACATCTTCGAAGACGGCGTGCCGCCACGCTGGCGAGTCCGGACCGAGTCCGGCGCGCTCCCTCCGGCCGGCGAACTCCAGCTTACGACCATTCGCGGAGATGGCGACGCGCAGAGCTTCAGCTTCCGCGCCGCAAGCGAATACCTGGAGAGCATCGAGGAGATTCCCGAGCCGCACGCGTTCAAGGCACGGCTTGCGCTTGCGGGTGACACTGCCGAGATCCTGTTCGAGGAACACGGGCACGATCACATGGACCTCGGCGATGAGGACGATGCCCACGCACGCGCCCATGCGGACGACATTCGAAAGCGCTTTGCGGGACGCACGGTCACGACCGCGCAGATCGTCGCCTTCGGTCTCACAGGCGGGTTGATCCCCTGCCCCGCCGCCATCACCGTCTTGCTGCTCTGCATCCAATTGAAGCAGTTCGCCCTCGGCTTCATTCTGGTGCTGTGCTTCGGCATCGGTCTGGCGATCACGATGGTCTCGGTTGGCGTCGCGGCGGCCCTTAGCCTGCGGCACGTCGAGCGGCACTGGAGCGGGCTCAGTCGCTTCGCCCACCGTGCGCCCTACGTCTCGGCGGCTCTGATCGTGCTCGTCGGGGTCTATACGGGGTGGCTGGGTCTGCACGAATTCATCACGTGAGGCCCGCGATCCGGGATCCAGCCGGACAGGGAGAGATCAGCGCGTTACCTCCGCGGCGTTCCCGGCCCATCCGGCAGTTGACAGCCGAGCCATCGAGCGCTTTATTTCGCTTACGGGGATGTGCGATCTCCCCGCGAGGCGACATGCCCAAGAATCGCGTCCTGGTCACCAAGGGCGCAACATGTCATCATCATACACCTCGATATCATCCGAAAAATTGTCTCGACTGATCGGCACGGCGACCTCGCCACGGCTCGTCGACGTGCGTGTCGACGAGGATTTCGCCGCCGACCCACGCCTCATCCCCGGCGCCGTCAGGCGCTCCCATCTCGACGTCCAGCAATGGGCACCGAGCTTCACCGGCCAATCGGTTGTCGTGATCTGCCAGAAAGGCAAGAAGCTGAGCGAAGGCACCGCGGCCTGGCTCCGGTGCAGCAACGTCGCAGCCGAGGTCCTCGAGGGCGGGCACGTCGGCTGGACAGAGGCACAACTCCCGACCGTGCCAGCCGACAGAATTCCGAGCAGGGACGACCGCGGCCGCACCGTCTGGGTCACGCGATCACGCCCCAAGATCGACCGCATCGCCTGTCCATGGCTGATCCGTCGCTTCGTCGACCCCGCCGCGGTCTTCCTGTTCGTGACGCCGGCCGAAGTCGAAGCCGTCGCCGAGCGTTTCCAAGCCACTCCCTTCGACATCGAGAATGTCTTCTGGAGCCACCGCGGCGAGCTTTGCACCTTCGACGTCATGGTCGAGGAGCTCGGTCTGCGGACACCACCCTTGGAACGACTCGCCACGCTGGTGCGTGCCGCGGATACGGCGCGACTTGATCTCTCGCCCGAGGCTCCTGGCCTCCTTGCCGCTTCACTCGGCCTATCGCGAATGTATGACGACGATCTGGAGCAGCTGAGCGCCGGCCTGCTGCTCTATGATGCCTTCTACCGCTGGTGCCGCGACGCCACGAAGGAGGCGCACAACTGGCCGACCAGCAAGGTGAAGTCATGACGGACGTCGCAGCATCCCGGAAGCCGATCGCGGACGAGCTCGCCCACGGCATCTCCTTCAATGAGGCGCTTCTCGTCTGGATCCGGGTGGCCGTGCTGAGCTTCGGCGGCCCCGCCGGCCAGATCGCGGTCATGCATCGCATCCTCGTCGAGGAGAAGAACTGGATCTCGGAGAGCCGCTTCCTGCACGCCCTGAACTACTGCATGCTGTTGCCCGGCCCGGAGGCGCAACAGCTTGCGACCTATATCGGCTGGCTGCTGCACCGGACCACGGGCGGCATCGTCGCAGGAACGCTTTTCGTTCTGCCCGGCATCTTCGCCATCATGGGCCTCAGCTACATCTATGCAGCCTATGGCAATGTCGGCGTCGTCGAAGCCTTGTTCTTCGGCCTCAAGGCGGCCGTGCTGGCGATCGTGATCCAGGCCGTCGTCCGCGTCGGCAAGCGTGCGCTGCGCAATCGGATCATGATCGGACTGGCAGCCGCAGCCTTCGTCGCGATCTTCTTCTTCGGGGCGCCGTTTCCGATCATCGTCATTGCCGCCGGAGTCATCGGCTTCGTCGGTGCCCGCCTCGGCCGGCCGGAGTTCGCACCCCTCGAGCACGGCGGCAAGAGCGCCGGCGCGATCGACAGCATGCTCGGCGAGGCCGTGCCGGATCACGTCCGTCCGAACGCTGCGCGCACGCTGCGCGTGGCGGCCGTCTGGCTCGCGATCTGGCTCGTCCCCGTCTTCGCACTGCTGATCCTGCTCGGGCCGAACGACGTCTTCGGCCAGATCGCGATCTTCTTCAGCAAGATGGCGATGGTGACGTTCGGCGGCGCCTACGCCGTGCTCGCCTACGTCGCGCAACAGGCCGCGGAGTACTATCACTGGGTTGCTCCGCGCGAGATGCTCGACGGCCTCGGCATGGCGGAGACGACTCCCGGTCCCCTGATCATGGTCGTCCAGTTCGTGGGCTTCATGGCCGCGTTCCGCGGGGCCAGCGGACTGTCTCCCATGCTCGCCGGCACGCTGGGCGGACTGCTGGCGACGTGGGTGACGTTCGCGCCCTGCTTTCTCTGGATCTTCGTCGGCGCGCCCTACATCGAGGCGTTGCGGGGAAACAAGGCGCTCGGCGGCGCGCTCTCGGCCATCACCGCCGCCGTCGTGGGCGTGATTCTCAATCTGTCGATCTGGTTCGCGCTACACACCCTCTTCCGCGAGACCTTTCCGATCCAGGGATTTGGACTGTCATTCGACGCGCCCCGGCCGATGAGCATCGACCTGCCGGCCGTTGTCCTGTCGGTTGCGGCCGCTACGGCCATTTTCCGCTTCAACGTGGGAATGCTCGTCGTGCTCGCCGCCTCGTGCATCGCGGGCATCCTGATGCGCTTTGCGGGCGCCATCTGAGAGCACGCTGCGACGGAACATGGGGCAGTGACAGACCAAAAGGAGCGAACGATGAGAAGCACGATCTGGAGTCTGTTGGGCCTCGGCGCCTGCCTCCTCGCACACGGCGCCGGACCGATCGTCTCGACGGCGCGCGCACAGGACACCGATTGGCAGAAGGTCGACGAGACATTGGGCCGGAAACCATCCGTGGCGGGAGACGTCCGCCGGTACGGCTTCCCGCGCACCGATCTCGCGGTGACCCTGGACGGCGTAACCATCAGGCCGGCGCTCGCGCTCGGCGGCTGGGTCGCGTTCAAGCCGGCGCATGGCGGCACCATGATCATGGGCGATCTCGTCCTGCTGGAATCAGAGGTCAATCCGGTGATGGCGAAGATGATCGCCGGCGGGCTCGAAATCAGCGCCGTGCACAACCATCTGCTCCGCGCGAGCCCAGCAACGTTCTACATGCATGTCGCCGGTCACGGCGATCCCGTCAAACTCGCGTCCGCCATCCGCGACGCCCTCGCCGACAGCAAGACACCGTTGACGGTTGCGGCGTCGCCGACTACGCCGCCGCCGGCCATCGATCTCGATACGGCGCAGCTCGATCAGATCCTGGCGATCAAGGGACAGGCCAATGGCGAGGTCTATCAGTTCAACGTGCCGCGACGCGATCCAATTGTCGAGGGCGGACTATCCTTGTCTCCCGTCGCGGCGATGGGCGTCGCGACGGGCATCAACTTCCAGCCGACCGGCGCAGGCAAGGCCGCCGTCACCGGTGACTTCGTGCTGAGCGGGGAGGAGGTAAACCCCGTGATCCGGACGCTCCGTGCCCACGGCATCGAGGTCACGGCGCTGCATAGCCACATGCTGGACGAACACCCCCGCCTCTTCTTCATGCACTTCTGGGCGAACGATGATGCGATCAAGCTCGCCAAGGGTTTGCGGGCGGCGCTCGACAAGACGGCAAGCACCAAGAGCTAAGAGCAAAGAGCGAGGAAAGGCGCGGTCCGAGAGTGCGCAGGCCTTGCTCTGCCGGCAGGTGCGGCAACCTGTTGGTCTGGCCCGCCTGCAACGGCCGCGCATGCGTGAGACGCCGATCGGTTGCAAGGCAACGCGCTGCCGGAGTCCATGCGCGCTCCCTCGTGGTGCCGAAGATTAGGGTCGGGGGGCAGATCCCGTCCCTCGACCCACGCGCGATCCTATGGCAAGTCTGGACGACGCCGATGTGGCGCAGCCGGATGTCGTGATGTCGTCGGAGCAGGACTGGACGAGCGCTTTCCCGCCGTTGCGACAACTGCCGGAGGAGATCTTCGCGCAGTTGCGCGAGGCCAGCCTCATCGTCGAGCTTCCGGAAGGCAGCCGGATTTTCGGCCCCGGCCAGGCGCCGGACTCCTTCCTGCTGCTGCTGGACGGGACCATCCGGGTGCAGCAGACGTCCGAGTCCGGCCGCGAGATCGTGCTCTACCGCGTCCAGGCGGGCGAAAGCTGCGCGCTGACCACGGCCTGCCTGATGGGTTACGAGGAATACCAGGCCGAGGGCATCGCGGAGACCCGGATCCGCGCCGTGGCGATCCCGCGCGCGCTGTTCGACCGGCTGATCGCCAGCTCGCGCGAATTCCGTCAGTTTGTCTTCACCGCGTTCAGCCGCCGCGTCACCAATCTCTTCCGCATCATCGAGGAGGTTGCGTTCGAGCGGATCGATGTGCGGCTCGCCCAGAAGCTTCTCGAGCTTGCCGGGGCAAAGCAGCAGATCGTTGCAACGCATCAGGATCTCGCCAACGAGCTCGGCAGCGCACGCGAGGTCATCAGCCGCCAGCTCAATGAATTCGCGAGGCGCGGCTGGTTGCGAATGGCTCGCGGAATCGTCGAGATCACCGACAGACCGGCGCTTGTCCAGCTGGCCCAGCATGGCTAGGAACCGGCGTCTCTTGGTGACTTAGTTACATACGCGCGCCGTGTCCCGCTCTATCGTTGGCATCATCGCAAGCCAAAGGGGAGCGCGACATGACACAGAACATTGGCAAGATCGACCGGCTGCTCAGGATCATCGTCGGACTGGCGATCCTCAGTCTCACGGTCGTAGGGCCGCAGACCTTGTGGGGCCTTCTGGGCCTGATCCCGCTCGGCACCGCACTGATCGGCTGGTGCCCGCCCTACGCGATGCTCGGCATCAATACCTGCGGAACGAAATCCAGTCCGATGTCTTAGACCGCGCAGGACGACAAACGCGGCGTGGGCGGCGATGCCGCCCCGGAGCCAAATCGTGGAGCAGCAGCCATGTCCTATCCAATCGATCTCCGCGTGCAGCCGAAGGTGGCCGGATTTTTCGATCCTGACACCAGCACGATCAGCTATGTGGTGAAGGACCCGTCATCGCCATCCTGCGCGATCGTCGATCCCGTCCTCGACATCGACTACGCGGCCGGCCGCATCAGCACCCGCTCCGCCGACATGCTGATCGACTACGTGAAGATCAACGGCCTCCGGCCAGAGTGGCTGATCGAAACGCATGCGCATGCCGATCATCTCTCCGCCGCGCCCTACATCCAGGACAAGCTCGGCGGCAAGATCGGCATCGGCGAGCATATCCTGACCGTGCAGGAGACCTTCGGCAAGGTTTTCAACGAGGGCACGGAGTTTCGCCGCGACGGCAGCCAATTCGACCGGCTGTTCAAGGATGGCGACACCTATCAGGTGGGACAGATGGCGGCCCTCGTGATGCACACGCCGGGTCACACGCCCGCCTGTGCCACGCACGTGATGGGCGATGCAGCTTTCGTCGGCGACACCCTGTTCATGCCGGACGGGGGAACGGCGCGGGCCGACTTTCCAGGCGGCAATGCGCGCACGCTGTTTCGCTCGATCCGGAAGATCCTTGAAACGCTGCCGCGCGAGACCCGGCTGTTCATGTGTCACGACTATGCCCCCAACGGCCGCGCGGTGCGCTGGGAAACGACCGTCGGCGAGGAGCGGCTCCACAACATCCACGCGCGAGACGGGATGACCGAGGACGAGTTCGTTGCGCTTCGCGAGGCCCGCGACAAGACGCTCGGCATGCCGCGCCTGATCATTCCATCGCTTCAGGTCAATATCCGCGCCGGACATCTGCCTCCCGCGGATGCGACGGGAAAGACATTCCTGAAGGTACCGATCAACGTACTTTGAGAACCACTCGCTTTGCTCACGCGATACCGGCCTGGGCCGCAAGTTCGCGGCGTCACGAAGATGTCAGTTGCCAAGAGCGGCCGGTCTGCGCGACCAGTCCAAGCTGGAGCAGATGATCCAAGATGAGGCATGCTGATTTCGAGATGCCCGCGATGACACGCCGCCTGATGGCGGCGCTGATCGCGCTCGTCTTGAGTCTGGCGCCTCTGCTCGGAACGTTCGAGGTTGCCACGGCAGACACCGGTGCCGGTGCCCCTCAATGGTCCCGAACGACCACGAGCGCGCCCAAGCCGTGCAGGAAGGCCGTCCTTCCGGGCATGATCAACACCTGTCCGTTTGCCGCGGCTGGTCTGACCGCCGTCCCGGCGAACGACAATCCTGCGGCACAGCCGGTTGCCGCCTCCCGGACGCTGTCCTGGCGCCCCTATGACGAGGCGCTGACGACGCAATGCCACGGGTCCTCGCCCTACCGTCCTCCCTGTCGCCACGCCTGACCGTTCCGTGCTCATCGGCTCACGGGCAGCGTAACGCCGTGACTTGAGCGAACGAATATCCAACATCGATCGCGGGTCACGCGGATCGGCTCGTGGTGCCCGTCTCTAGGCGTGCCTTGCGCCGGATCGCGCGGCGCAACGGCCACCGCAATGTGCGATCAGCGCGCGGGAGATCATCATGTCCATCCGTCATCTTGGCCGGCTCGTATTGCTGCTCGGCCTGCTCCATCTTGCGGCGACGACCGCCGCCGCGGGTCAGTTTCGGCCGCAGGCGAACGTCGACACGCGCCTGCTGGTCGGCGACATCACGCGAGCAGACGACGGCCCGGCCACGGCGTGGGCGGGACTGGATGTCAGGCTGGATGCAGGCTGGCACACCTATTGGCGCTCGCCCGGCGACGCCGGCGCGCCACCCGAATTCGACTGGAGCGGCTCGCGCAACGTCGCCGATGTCACCGTCGAATGGCCGGCGCCGAGCCGCTTCAGCGAGCAGGATATCGACACGTTCGGCTATGCCGAGCACGTGCTGTTTCCGTTGCGCGTGCGGCTCGAGGATGGAGCGGCGCCCGCACATCTCACGCTGAAAACCGTGCTGTTCGTCTGCTCGGTCATCTGCACCCAGCAGGAGGCCGATCTCGAGGCCGACATCCCCGCCGTTTCGCGTCGGCCGAACGATCAGGCGCTGATCGACGAATGGCGGCAGAGCGTCCCGCGGGCGAGTTCGCCCGGACTTTCCATCACGGCGTTGCGCATCGATCGGCAACCAAAGCCGCAACTGCTGCTCGAAGCGCATGCTACGCCGCCACTGCACGCGCCCGACGTCTTCCTTGATGGGGACGACGCCGTGTCCGGCGGCCGTCCCCAGGTGAGCACGATATCGGACGGCGGCGTACGGATCGCCGTGCCGGTGCAAGGCCTCGATCGGGCCGGTCCGGTGCAACGCCTGCGGGTCACCCTGGTCGATGGCGACCGATCGATAGAAGCCATGCTTCCGGTGGATGTCGATCAAGCTGCTCACGCTTCTGCGGCCAAAGCAGCCACACCGGCACCGCGTCCTTCGGCGGCATCGATCTGGGCCATTCTCGGCGTGGCCCTGCTCGGCGGCTTCATCCTCAACTTCATGCCCTGCGTGTTTCCGGTGCTGTCGCTGAAGCTCGTTTCGCTGGTCGATCACGATCCCGCACACGCGCCCTCGCCGCGTCGGGCATTCCTGGCGACGGCGGCCGGCATCGTCGCCTCGTTCGTGACCCTTGCCATCATCCTGTCCGCGCTCAAGGCCGCGGGCGCCGAAGTCGGCTGGGGCCTGCAGTTTCAGCAGCCCGCTTTCCTCATCGCGATGATCATCGTGCTCGCAGCATTCGGCGCCAACCTGCTCGGCCTGTTCGAGATCAGCCTGCCGTGGTGGATCGCCGGCCGCCTCGGCAACGCTGCGAGCCGCAGGACGATGGCAGGTCATGCCATCAACGGCTTCGTCATGACGCTGCTGGCCACGCCGTGCTCGGCGCCATTCGTCGGCACCGCCGTCGCTTTTGCGCTGTCGCAGGCCGCGCCGCAGATCCTGCTGGTGTTCACCACGCTTGGGCTCGGCATGGCTGCGCCGTATCTGTCTCTCGCCGCGGCGCCGGGCCTTGCCGCACTCTTCCCGCGGCCCGGCCGCTGGATGCTGAAGCTGCGCGCCGTCGCAGCGGCCGCGATGGCGGCGACCGCGCTCTGGTTGCTGATCGTGCTCGCCGACATCAGTGGCCCCCCGACTGCGGTCATCCTCGCCGCTGCGCTGCTCGTCCCTGCGCTGATCACGGCGGCGCTCCGTTTCCCGTTGCGGCGAACGATCGCTGGAGCCAGCCTCGCCATCGCGACAGGTCTGGCGCTGACGGCAGCAACCTACATCAAGGCGCCGGACGGCAGGGACCGGGTGGCCGAGATCGCCTGGCAGCCGCTGGCTCCGGCCGAGATCGCGGCACAGGTGCGTGCCGGCCATACGGTCTTCGTCGACATCGGCGCCAGCTGGTGCGTCACCTGCAAGGTCAACGAAAAGCTCGTGCTCGACAGCACGGCCGTGCGCAGCCGACTCGCGTCGGGTGTCGTTGCCGTCAAGGCGGACTGGACCTCGCCCAGCGACGCGATCGCGACCTACCTCCGATCCTTCGGCCGCTACGGCCTGCCGTTCAACATCGTGTACGGCCCCGGAGCTCCCAACGGCATCCTGCTCCCCGAACTGCTGACGCCGCAGACCGTGCTGGATGCCATCGACACCGCATCGACCATCCCTCATCAGGAGAACGACAAGTCATGAACATGAAGGCCTTTACCGCATCGATCGCCATGCTGCTGCTGTTGACTGCGGCCATCCTGCCGCTCCAGGCCCGCGCCGAGGACGACGACACCGACATTCTGAGCGAAGCGCGCATCCTGCACGATCCCGCCATCCCCGCTGTCGGAAACGCCGATGGCGACATCACGATCGTCGAGTATTTCGACTATCAGTGTCCGTATTGCCGCAAGATCAGCCCGGAGCTCGCCAAGGTGGTTCGCGACGACGGTCACGTCCGTCTCGTCTTCAAGGATTGGCCGATCTTCGGCGGCGCCTCGATCTACGCGGCGCGTCTCACCCTGGCGGCGAGATATCAGGACAAGTTCGCCGAGGCCCATGAGGCGCTGATCTCGCTCAATGAGAAGCTGTCGGAGGCCAAGGTCGATGCGGCGCTCAGCGGCGCCGGAATCGACCTCGCCCGCGCCAAGGCCGACCTCGCGGCCAAGCGCGCCGACATCGACGCCGTGCTTGCGCGCAATCACGAGCAGGCCACGGGCCTCGGCTTCCGCGGCACGCCGGCCTTCATCATCGGCCATTTCCGCATCCCCGGCGTCCCCAATGCACAGGCTTTCAAGCAGGCCATTGCGGATGCCCGCGCCGCTGCGTCCGGCAAGTGAGCCGGCGCCTGACGCTCACCATGGACAGCCAGCAGCAACGCCGTGCCTGCAAGGTGCGGCTCAGTGGCTGGCTCCGACGGCCGGCGACTCTGGATTCCGTCATCGCTTCGCTCCGCGCATGACGGGGGCGTCAAGCAGTGGCCCTGCCTGACGCCAACCGCCGAGTTTGGCGCGTCTGCCAAAGCCGCGGCCGGAGATCCCGCCAATATTCCCACTGCCCCCAATCGATGCTACCAAACTCGCACCACCGGCCCTATCCATGCCGAGGAAGCATCGATGTTCGACCTCAACCAGCTGCGCTGCTTCGTCACCGTGGCCGAGGAGCTGCATTTCGGCCGCGCCGCCGTGAGGCTCAACATGACGCAGCCGCCGCTCTCCAGGCAGATCCAGGTGCTGGAGCACATTATCGATGCGGTCCTGCTCGAGCGCACCAGCCGCTCGGTGAAGCTCACGCCGGCCGGGCGCAGCTTCCTGCCGGAGGCGCGGCGCATCCTGAAGATGGCGGAGAGCGCCGCCCAGGTGGCGCAGCGCATCGCCAGCGGCAAGAGCGGGTCGCTGAAGATCGGCTTCACCGCGGCCGCCGCCTACGGCTTCCTGCCCGACCTCGTCGCCGCCTGCCGAACAGAGCTGCCCGAAGCTGATCTGTCGCTGAAGGAGATGGTCTCGGGCGACCAGATCGAGGCGCTCGCCTCCGGCCAGATCGATGCCGGCCTGCTGCGGCCGCCGATCGCGCGGCCCGAATTCGCCACCCGCCGCGTCGTCGCCGAGCCGCTCTGCGCCGCGCTGCCGCGCCGGCATCGGCTGGCCTCGGCCGAGACCGTGTCGATCCGTGATTTCGACGGCCAGAACTTCATCATGTATTCGCAGACCGAGGCGCGCTATTTCCACGATCTCCTGGTGTCGCAGTTCATGCGCGCAGAGGTGCTGCCGCGCTACGTGCAGCACCTGAGCCAGATCCACTCGATCCTGGCGATGGTGCGCGCCGGCCTCGGGCTTGCGATCGTGCCCGAAGCTGCTTCCAGCCTGAAGATCGCCGATGTCCGGCTGCGGCCGCTGAAGCTGCGCAACCCGACGCCGGCCGAGCTGTTCCTGGTCTGGCGGCGCGATCACGACAATCCGCTGCTGCCGGCACTGGTCGAGCTGGCCGGCAATCTCGCCGTGCAGCAAGCGGAAGATTGATATCTGATCTGCATCAATCGATACCGTCATTGGCTTGGACCGGCATCGAACTTGGTCCTACGACATCGCCCGGGGAATGCGCCGGCGCCTGCCGCGCCCGTTCCCCAGGACATTCGTGAAGGACCCGCACGATGAGCAAGATGACCCCGACGGAAATGGCTGCGAAGATCGGCAGCGGCCTGCTCTCCTTCCCCGTGACGCCGTTCAAGGCCGACTATTCGTTCGACGAGGCCACCTATCGCGCCAACATGGACTGGCTTTGCGGCTATGAGGTCGCAGGCCTGTTCGCCGCCGGCGGCACCGGCGAGTTCTTCTCGCTCACCCCTGCGGAGGTGCCTGAGGTCGTCGAGGTCGCGGTGCACGAGACCCGCGGCCGGGTGCCCGTGCTGGCGGGTACCGGCTACGGCACCGCGATCGCGCACGAGATCGCCATTGGCGCCGAGAAGGCCGGCGCGGACGGCCTGTTGCTGCTGCCGCCCTATCTGACCCATGCCGAGCAGGACGGCCTCGCCGCCCATGTCGAGGCGGTCTGCAAGTCGGTGAAGATCGGCGTCATCGTCTACAACCGCGACAACGCCATCCTGCAGCCGGACACTTTGGCGCGGCTGTGCGAGCGCTGCCCGAACCTGGTCGGCTACAAGGACGGCATCGGCGACATCGAGCTGATGACCCGGGTCTACACCAGGATGGGCGACCGCCTGACCTATATCGGTGGCCTGCCGACCGCGGAGACCTTCGCGCTGCCCTATCTCGACATGGGCGTGACGACCTACTCCTCGGCGGTGTTCAACTTCGTGCCGGAGTTCGCGACGAACTTCTATGCCGCAGTGCGCAAGCGCGACCACGCCACCATCCAGGCCGGATTGAAGGATTTCATTTTGCCGCTGATCGCGATACGCAACCGCAAGAAGGGCTACGCGATCTCGATCATCAAGGCGGGCATGAAGGTGATCGGCCGCGATTCCGGCCCTGTCCGCCTGCCGCTGACCGATCTGACTGCGGAGGAGATGGCGGAGCTGACGGCGCTGGTGAAGGCGCTGCCAGCAGCGATGCCGTCGCGACAGGCCGCGGAGTAAGACTGCTACGCGCCGCCTCTCCATGAGGGGAAGCGAAGCAGCAAGAAGAGACGACGAGGGAGGAGCATGATGAGTCACGCAGCCACCAAGACCGGGATCTCCGGCGCGCCGGTCGTCACCGGCATGGAGGTCATTCCGGTCGCCGGCCGTGACAGCATGCTCCTCAATCTCAGCGGCGCGCATGGGCCGTTCTTCACCCGCAACCTCGTCATCCTCACCGACAATTCCGGCCACACCGGCGTCGGCGAGGTGCCGGGCGGCGAGAAGATCCGGCAGACGCTGGAGGACGCGAAGAGCCTGATCGTGGGCAAAAGCATCGGCGCCTGCAACACCATCCTGGCCGCGATGCGCACCGCTTTCGCCGATCGCGACGCCGGCGGCCGTGGCAAGCAGACGTTCGACCTGCGGGTGATGATCCACGCCGTGACTGCGGTGGAGTCGGCGCTGCTCGACCTGCTCGGCCAGCATCTCAGCCTGCCCGTGGCGGCGCTGCTCGGCGAAGGCCAGCAGCGCACATCGGTCGAGGCGCTTGGCTATCTGTTCTTCGTGGGCGACCGCAAGAAGACGGACCTGCCCTACGCGACCGGCGAGGGCGAAAAGGACGGCTGGTTCGCCCTGCGTCATCAGGAGGCGATGACGCCTGAAGCCGTCGTGCGGCTGGCCGAGGCGACGCACGACGCCTATGGCTTCGCCGATTTCAAGCTCAAGGGCGGCGTGCTCCAAGGCGAGGCCGAGATCGAGGCGGTGACCGCGATCGCCAAGCGCTTTCCGCAGGCGCGGGTCACGCTCGATCCCAACGGCGCCTGGTCGCTCGATGAGGCGATCCGGCTGTGCAAGGACATGCACGGCATCCTCGCTTATGCCGAGGACCCCTGCGGCGCCGAGGCCGGCTTCTCCGGCCGCGAGATCATGGCCGAGTTCCGCCGCGCGACGGGCTTGCCGACCGCGACCAACATGATCGCCACCGATTGGCGGCAGCTCAGCCATGCGCTGCGGCTCGGCGCGGTCGACATCCCCCTGGCCGATCCCCATTTCTGGACCATGCAGGGCTCGGTCCGCGTCGCCCAGACCTGCAAGGACAATGGCCTGACCTGGGGTTCGCACTCCAACAACCATTTCGACATTTCGCTGGCGATGTTCACCCATGTCGCCGCGGCCGCCCCGGGCAAGGTCACCGCGATCGACACCCACTGGATCTGGCAGGACGGCCAGGCGCTCACCAAGGAGCCGCTGCAGATCGAGGGCGGCAGGATCGCCGTGCCCGAGCGGGCCGGGCTCGGCATCGAGATCGACCGCGGCGCCATCGAAAAGGCCAATGCGCTGTACAAGAGCCACGGGCTCGGCGCACGCGACGACGCCGTCGCAATGCAGTATCTAATCCCCGGCTGGACCTTCGACGACAAGCGCCCCTGTCTCGTGCGATGACAGGGGCGATCGGTTAGATTGTCCGAGCAATCGCGCAAAGTCTGGAGAACAACATGAACGCGATCCTCAAGAATTTCATCGCCGGCGAATGGGTCGACGGCAGCGGGGTGACCCGCAACATCAACCCGTCCAACACCAACGACGTCGTCGGCGAGTATGCCAAGGCCGACCGCGCGCAGACCGAGACGGCGATCGCCGCCGCCAAGGCCGCTTTTCCGGCGTGGTCGCGCTCGACCCCGCAGGAGCGCTATGACGCGCTCAACAAGATCTCGGCGGAGATCCTGTCGCGCAAGGAAGAGCTCGGCCGCCTCTTGGCGCGCGAGGAAGGCAAGACGCTGCCGGAGGGCATCGGCGAGGTGGCGCGTGCGGGGCAGATCTTTGCGTTCTTTGCCGGCGAGGCGCTGCGCCTGACCGGCGAGAAGGGCGCCTCGGTCCGTCCGGGCCTCGACGTCGAGATCACCCGCGAGGCGGTCGGCGTCGTCGGCATGATCACGCCCTGGAATTTCCCGATCGCGATCCCCGCCTGGAAGATCGCGCCCGCGCTCTGCTACGGCAACACGGTGGTGTTCAAGCCGGCCGAGCTGGTGCCGGGCTCGGCGCATGCGCTGTCCGAGATCATCGCGCGCTCCGGCCTTCCGGCCGGCGTGTTCAACCTCGTCGTCGGCTCCGGCTCGGTGGTCGGCCAGACCCTGCTCGAGCATCCGGACGTCGCCGCGATCTCCTTCACCGGCTCGGTCGGCACGGGGCGCAAGATCGCGCAGACCTGCGTGCTGTCGAACCCGATGAAGAAGTTCCAGCTTGAGATGGGCGGCAAGAATCCGCTCGTCGTGCTCGACGACGCCGACGTCAAGGTCGCGGTCGAGGCCGCCGCCAACGGCTCCTACTTCTCGACCGGCCAGCGCTGCACCGCGTCTTCGCGCCTGATCGTCACCGAGGGCATCCACGACAAATTCGTTGCCGCGCTGACCGAGCGGCTGAAGGGCCTGGTCGTGGATGACGCCGTCAAGCAGGGCACCCATATCGGCCCGGTGGTCGACGGCAATCAGCTCGAGCAGGACCAGCGCTATCTCAAGATCGGCCAGGACGAAGGTGCCAAGCTGACCTGGGGCGGCGAGCTCCTGAACCGGGAGACGCCCGGCTTCTACATGCAGCCGGCGCTGTTCACCGAGGCCACCAACACCATGCGCATCGCCCGCGAGGAGATCTTCGGGCCGGTTGCCTGCGTGATCCGTGCGAAGAACTACGACGAGGCGCTGGCAATCGCCAATGACACCGAGTTCGGTCTCGCGGCTGGCGTCTGCACCACCAGCCTCAAATACGCCTCGCACTTCAAGCGCAACAGCGAGGCCGGCATGGTGATGGTCAACCTGCCGACCGCCGGCGTCGACTATCACGTGCCGTTCGGCGGTCGGAAGGGCTCGAGCTACGGCGCCCGCGAGCAGGGCTCCTACGCGCGCGAATTCTACACGACGGTCAAGACGGCCTACACCTATCCGGTGTGAGACCTCGCCCGTCGTGAGCGCCGTCATTGCGACGAAGCAATCCAGACTTCCTTCTCGACCCTGGATTGCTTCGCTTCGCTCGCAATGACGGAAACCAAGACCTGTAGGGTGGGCAAAGGCGCGAAGCGCCGTGCCCACCGACAGTTCGAAGACGAACGAAAGACGGTGGGCACGCTTCGCTTTGCCCACCCTACGGAGCAGCACGGAGCGAGCATGAACCAGCAGGTCGTCGCCAACCAGGAGCCCCGCATCATCAAGCTCAACGCGCGCGACAACGTCGCTATCGTGGTGAACGATTTCGGCCTGCCTGCCGGCACCAAATTTCCCGATGGCCTGACGCTGAGGAGCTTCGTCCCGCAGGGCCACAAGACCGCACTGGTCGACATCGCCGAGGGCGCGCCGATCGTCCGCTACGGCGAGATCATCGGCTATGCGAAGTCGCCGATCGCATCCGGCGAATGGGTGGACGAGGCTCGCATCGACATGCCCGAGGCCCCTGCCCTCGATCAGCTCGAAATCTCCACCGCGGTGCCGGCGCCGCTGCCGCCGCTCGAAGGCTACACCTTCGAAGGCTATCGCAATCGCGACGGCTCGGTCGGCACCCGCAACGTGCTGGGCATCTCGACCTCGGTGCAATGCGTCAAGGGCACGCTGGAATTCGCGATCAAGCGCATCAAGAGCGAGCTGCTGCCGAAGTACCCCAATGTCGATGACGTCGTCGCGCTGACCCACGCCTATGGCTGCGGTGTCGCGATCACGGCGCCCGATGCCGTGGTGCCGATCCGCACCCTGCAGAACCTGGCGCTGAACCCCAACTTCGGCGGCGAGATCCTGGTCGTCGGCCTCGGCTGCGAGAAGCTCGCGCCGGAACGGCTGCTGCCGGAGGACACCGAGGACTCGATCGTGCGCATGCAGGACGAGGCCTTCGATGGCTTCGGCGCGATCGTCGAGGCGATCATGACCCAGGCAGACCGTCGCCTCGCGCAGCTCAACAAGCGCACGCGCGAGACCTGCCCGGCAGCCGATCTCGTGATCGGCCTGCAATGCGGCGGCAGCGACGCGTTCTCCGGCGTCACCGCCAACCCTGCGGTCGGCTTCGCCGCCGACCTGCTGGTGCGCGCCGGCGCGACCGTGATGTTCTCCGAGGTGACGGAGGTTCGCGACGCCATCCAGCTCTTGACCCGGCGCGCGATCAACGAGGACGTCGGCCGCGCGCTCATCCGCGAGATGGACTGGTACGACTCTTATCTGGCCCGCGGCGGCGCCGATCGCAGCGCCAACACGACGCCGGGCAACAAGAAGGGCGGGCTCGCCAATATCGTCGAGAAATCCCTGGGCTCGATCGTCAAGTCCGGCTCCGGTCCGATCCATGGCGTGCTGGCGCCGGGCGAGAAGGCCAAGCAGAAGGGCATGCTGTTCGCAGCCACGCCCGCCTCCGACTTCATCTGCGGCACCCTGCAGCTCGCCTCCGGCATGACGCTCCAGGTGTTCACCACCGGCCGCGGCACGCCCTACGGCCTCGCCGCCGCGCCCGTGATCAAGGTCGCGACCCGCAGCGAGCTGGCGCGGCGCTGGAAGGATCTGATCGACTTCGACGCCGGCCGCATCGCCACCGGCGAGATGACGATCGAGGAGACCGGCTGGGAGCTGTTCAAGCTGATCCTCGAGGTTGCGAGCGGCCGCACCAAGCCGTGGTCGGACCGCTGGGGCATCCACAACGATCTGACGCTGTTCAATCCGGCGCCGGTGACCTGAGGGAGCGCTCACCCTGCCATGCCAGTTGCCTCGCTCAAACCTCTCCCCGTCATTGCGAGCGAAGCGAAGCAATCCAGGGTCCCGACCACCATCCTGGATTGCTTCGCTTCGCTCGCAATGACGCGTATATTGAAGCAACGAGCCTAGACAACGAAGGCCGGGAGGAAGAGCCAGATGTCCAGCTTCAGCCGCTTCGCCGCGCTTGCCGTCACCGCCCTCCTCCTCTCCGCCGCCCCCTCTCGCGCCGAAGACTCCATCCCCGGCGTGCCGCGCGAACTGCTGGAGGACATCGCGACCGGCAGCCGCGTGCTCGCCGATCTCGGCGTCGTCGATGCCTTCGGCCATGTCAGTGCGCGGCATCCCACCAATCCGCGCCACTTCCTGATGGCGCGCTCGATCGCGCCGGCGCAGGTCACGGCCAATGACATCATGGAATTCGACGAGAACGGCGAGCCGGTCGATGCGAAGAACCGCGCCGTCTTCCTCGAACGCTTCATCCATGCCGAGATCTACAAGGCCCGCCCGGACGTCAACGCGGTGGTACACACGCATTCGCCCGGCGTCGTCCCCTTCAGCGTCAGCCGTACACCCTTGAAGCCGCTCTATCACAATGCGGCCTTTCTCGGCGACGGCGCCCCGGTGTGGGACATCGGCAAGGAGTTCGGCGCGACCGACATGCTGGTGCGCAACAACGCCATCGGCAGGTCGCTCGCATCCGCGCTCGGCGACAAGTCCGTGGTGCTGATGCGCGGCCATGGTGACGTCACCGTCGGTCCGGCGGTCCAGGCCGCCGTGTTCCGCGCCTACTACACCGACGTGAATGCGAAGCTTCAGGCCCAGGCACTCGGGCTCGGCTCCGAGGTGACGTATCTCAGCGCCGAGGAGGCCGCCAAGGCCGATGGCGTCAACATGGTGATCATGGATCGTGCCTGGGTGTTGTGGAAGCAGAAGGTGCAGATTGGCAAATAGCGTCCGGCGATTACCGACCTTATTTTGCCGCAAAGTTGACACATCCGTTGATCGAACCTTAATTCCTGATTCTCCCATCGGGCCTGACGCCGCGGATGTCCCTGCATTTTCCTCGCATTGTCGCCGTCGCGCTCGGCCTCTGCCTCGGCTCGTCCTGTCTGGCCCAGGCGCCGATGACGGCTGCCAGCACGTCTGAGAACAAGCCCGACATCGACCTCTATGCGCTGATGTCCGGCTCCTGCCGCACCGCGAAGGTCGATGGCCACGAATTTTCGTGCAAGACGGTGGCGTTCTTTCACAGCGAGAAGGGGCGGGCTCATTTCACCGTCGCGCTCGACGATCCGGCCGACGAGAGCCACATCATCGCATTCTCCGGCGTCAATGGCCGCAGGTCGATTCAGAACGTCTACGAACTGCCGATCGACCGCATGCTGCTGAATTCCAAGCATCGTCCGAAGGTCGATGGCATTCCGGTGCCGGCGACGAAGAGCTCGGCCGGCGTGTGCCGTCAGGTCGGCAATTTCGCGATGCTCAAGGTCACGAGCGTGACCTGCTCCGCCAAGGACGACGGCGGCCGCGCCTATGAGCTGCAGTTCGTCTCCGACGGCACACCCATCACCTTGCGCCGGGTGCGCCAGACGATGACGAACGCCGAGCACAATCCCTATGAATGAACGCGCCGCGGGTGCGACAATGCCCATCCGGGCTGCCTGACACGCATCTGTTCCAAACCACATCTCGCACAGCCATGAACATGAGGGCGCATTCTCGCGGCAGATGATGCCCGAGGCTTGCGATCCGTCTCGCCCGGCTCGGCCACACCTGCAGCATTGATGACGCTCAACGCGGGCGCCCGGCCGTGCCCAGGATGTCCAGCGTGGCGCGACCGAGCCGCCTGGCGGCATCGGCGAGATCCTTCGCCGCAAAGCCCGAATAGCCCAGGATGAATCCGTCGGGCGCGCGCTGCACGATCCGCGCATCCGACAACAGCCGGCATTCGATGCCGGCCCGGTCGCGGATCAGTTTCGCTGCGCCCTTCGGCGCTGCGGGCGGCAAGGTCGCCAGCAGATGCAACCCTTGCGACGGCGCGGCCAGTTGCAGGCTGCCCTTGCCATGCCTGGCGAGCGCTTCGGCGACGACATCGCGCGCCTGGCGGTAGCGCGGGCGCAGCCGCCGCATGTGGGCCGCGAGAACGCCGTCGGCCATCAGGTCGGCCAGAGCGTCCTGCATGAAGGCCGGCGGAAACCGGTCCTGCGCCGCGCGCGCTGCGACGACCCGCGCGACCAGCGCCGGCGGCACCACGAGGTAGCCGAGCCGCAGTCCCGCGAACAGCGTCTTGCCGAAGGTGCCGAGATAGATCACGCGCTCACCGCCGATTCCGGCCAGCGCCGTCAGCGGCGGGCCAGCAAAGCGGTATTCGCTGTCGTAGTCGTCCTCGAAGATGTAGGCGCCCGCCCTGCGCGCCCAGTCGAGCAGCGCGATGCGCCGCGCCATGCTCATCGCAACGCCGGTCGGAAACTGATGCGATGGCGTCACGTAGGCGGCCTTGGCCGCTGTGTACGCCGCCTCGCCCGAGCTCACCATGACGCCTTCATCATCGACGGGCACCGGGACCAGCTTCGCGCCGGTCGTGCTCAACGTATGGCGCGAGGCGACATAGCCGGGATCCTCGAACCAGACGGGATCGCCCGGCGCAAGCAACGCGTCGATGCACAGCCGCAGGCCATGCTGGGTGCCGCTCACGATGAGAATGCAGCTTGGGTCGCAGCGTACGCCGCGATTGGCGACAAGGTAGTGCGCGACCTGGGTGCGCAGATGCAGGCTGCCGCGCGGATCGCCATAGCCGAGTTCATCGGGCGCGGCGTGGGCGATGCGGCGCCGGCTGGCTGCGGCGAGCCGCCTCAAGAGCGCGGGATCGACCAGCGTGTAGCCGAGCGCGAACGGCCGGCGCGGCGGAATGCGAACATCCAGCTCGGCGACCGGCGCGGCGACCTGCGGTGCGGGCAGCCGGGCGGCGACATAGGTGCCGGCGCCGTGGCGCGCCTCGACCAGGCCATCCGACAGCAGCGCCTCATAGGCTGTGACGATCGCGTTGCGGCGGACGCCGAGCTGCTCGGCAAGCCCTCGCGTCGAAGGCAGACGAAGGCCGGGCACGAGCAGGCCATCGACGATGCCGGTTCGCAGCGCACCGTGCACCTGCTGCGACTGGCTGCGGATGGTGCGGTCGAGGTGGATCGGCAGCGCCAGCACGTCGTCGCGGCGCCGCGAAGTGGTTGCTTGCTTTCGCATCGAAGTGGAACTCCCGGCAACCACTTTGCCATGGCATGACGTCGGCGGAAACAGGAGACTGACGATGTCCGAGCAACAGATGCCGAGCTATCCCGTCGACGACACCAACCGGGTCAAGCGGCGGCATCAGCGCGCCCACTACGATCATGCGACCGTCCATGCCCTGCTCGACTCCGCAACGCTGTGCCACGTCTCCTATGTCATCGACGGCCAGCCCTATTGCACGCCGACGCTGTATTGGCGCGAGGGAACGACGCTGTATTGGCATGGATCGAGCGCCAGCCGCATGCTGCGCAGCCTGTCCGAGGGACAGCCGGCCTGTCTCACCGTCACCCATCTCGACGGCCTGGTGCTGGCACGCAGCGCCTTCCACCACTCCGCCGACTATCGCTCGGTGATGGCGTTCGGTCATGCCAAGCTGATCGAGGATCAGGCCGAGAAGGCGCGCGCGCTGGTGATGATGGTCGATCGCCTGTTTCCCGGCCGCACTGCAAGCCTCCGCCCGACCACGGAGCAGGAGCTCAAGGCTACGTCAGTTGTGACCATGGAGATCGAAAAGGCATCGGCGAAGATCCGAGCGGCCGGCGTGATCGATGATGACGAGGATTATGCGCTGCCGATCTACGCCGAGCGCATTCCGGTGCACACCCTGATCGGGCCGCCGGAGCCCGATGGCCGCTTGCTGCGGGGCGTCACCCGTCCCGCGACGCTGGCAGGTTTCAGCGCTGGACGGCGGCTCGATGAGACGCTGACGGAGGCGTATGCGACGAGCTATCCGGCGGATTAGTCCACGCGCCAGGATGTAAGCTGGAGAAAAGCGACCGTCGAGGATGACACGCATCTCCCTCGACAACTACCACTGTCGTCCCGGCGAACGCCGGGACCCATAACCGCAGGGAGCGGTTTGAGGCAGCATCGTCGTTAGCAGCTCACGCACATCACATCCGCCGCGGAGTATGGGTCCCGGATCGGCGCCCCGACGCGCTCTCGCGCGCCGCGGCTTGTCCGGGACGACAGCGGGAGAATGACGCGCATCTGCCTCGACACTCACCGATTTCGTCCCGGCGAAACGCCGAGATCCATAACTAGAGGAGACGGTTCCGACAGACTGTTAGTTGCGCGCCCGTATGACGGCTTAGCGCTCGATCATCCTGTTCCAGCGCGTATTCCACTCCGGGCGCCTGGCGTTGATGACGTCCCAGTCGAGCGTGATCGCGCTCTTCATGTAGCCGTGGAAGGTCGCGAGCTTCTGCTCGGCTACCGGAGTCGTGGCTTTCGCGGTGGTGTTGGACGGCACGATGTTGCCGGCCGCCAGCGCCTTTGCCTGCGCTTCCGGCGACAGCAGATAGGCGGCGAGCTTCTGCGCCAGCTCGGCTTCGGAGTTGTTGGCGATGACGCATTCGGCGACCATCAGCACGACCGAGCCTTCCTTCGGCTGGGCATACTCCACCGGAATGCCCTTCTCCTTCAATGTCGACACCGCGGTCGGCGTCAGCGGGAAGATCGCGGCCTCGCCGGTCTGCACCATCTCGGAGATCTTGGCCGAGTTCGGGATGTATTCGAGCACGTTCTTGCCGATCGTGTCGGGAAACGCCTTGAAGCCAGGCTCGACATTGGCCTCGTTGCCACCCTTGATGCGGTTGAACATCAGGAAGGCGTGCAGGCCGAAGGTCGACACCGAGGCCGACTGGAACACGACCTTGTCCTTGAATTTGGGATCGGCGAGATCGAGCCAGGAGGTCGGCACCGCCCAGCCCTTCTCGTCGAACAGCTTCTTGTTGTAGGCAAGGCCAGTCATGCCGATGTCGATGCCGGCGGCGATGTCGTCCTTGAGACGCGCGAACGGCTCGAGCTGCGCCAAGCCATCGCTCGGCTTCAGCTTCTCGCACAGCCCGAGGCCGGCGGCGCGGATCATCACGCCGTCGTCGAGAAACATCACATGCATCTGCGGCCTGTCCTTGGCCGCGATCGCCTTGGCGAGGATCTCCGAGGAGGTGCCGGGCACGACGACGATCTTGACGTCGTTGGCCTTCTCGAACTCCGGGAACACCGCCTGCGTGTAGGTGCGCTCGAAATTGCCGCCGTTCATGCCGACATAGAGCGTCTTGGTTTCGGCGTGCGCGGAGGCGGTTGCAAGCACGAGTGCGAGGGCTGAGCCGAGCGCGGCGCGAGCATCGATCATGGCGAGGTCTCCTTCGATCCTGTCGTCATTGCTGCTTGAGAGGCATCGCCCGGCTGCGATGCGGGTGAGAAACGGCTGATGGCGAAGGCCGCGATCGGCGTCGAGGTCTCGCCGTCGCGCACCAGCTCGGCCAGCACCTCGCCGACACCGGGCGCAATCTGGAAGCCGGCGCCGGAGAAGCCGAAGGCGTGAATCAGGCCCGGCGTCGTCGCGCTCGGGCCGATCACCGGGTTGCGGTCGGGCATCGTCGCCTCGGTGCCGCTCCAGAACCGGATCGCCTGGGCATGGCGCAGCGGGCCGAACAGCTCGCTGGCGCGCTGCATGATGGCAAGCACGCCGTCGCTGCGCGGGCGCGAATAGTCTGGATCGGACAGCGGCGCAGCGCGCTCGCCGCCGACCACGACATTGCCGCGCGCCACCTGCCGCGCATAGATGCCGCCGCCCTCGATGCCGATATTGACGCCGAGAAATGGATCAAGCGGCTCGGTCACGATCATCGATGGATAGGTGCGCTCCAGCGGCACCGGCTCGTCGAACGCGCGCGCCAAGCCGTCGGCCCAGGCGCCGGCGCTGTTGATGACCGTACGTGTCTTGATGGTAACGTCGCCGGCCTCGACCACGAAGCCCTCGAACGTCCTGGTGGCGCCCGTGACCTCCGTGTTCTCCAGCACCTCGGCGCCAGCGCGACGCGCCGCTGCGGCGAAGGCGGTGGCGACCAGCCGGGGATTGGCGTGGCCGTCGCCGGGGCAGAACGAGCCGCCGACGACGCCGCCCGCGATGCCGAAGCGCTCGCGCAGTCGATTGTGGCCGATCAGCTCGAGAGCGAGCCCGAACGGCGCGACCTCGGCGGCGTAGCGCTCCAGGCTCGCCATGTCCTCGGCATTGCGCGCGAGCTTGAGATGGCCCGAGCGCAGGAACTCGCCGTCGATGCCGATCAGCGCCTTCAGCTGCGGCCAGATCGCATGCGCGCGCTGCGACAGCGGCAGTTGCTCGGGCGGGCGGCCCTGGCGGCGCACGCCGCCATAGTTCACGCCGCTCGCCTGCGCGCCACAGAAGCCCTTGTCGAGCAGCGTGACGGAGAAACCCATGGCGCGCAGCGCCAGCGCGGCGGAACTGCCGACCAGCCCGCCGCCGACGATCGCGACATCGCAGTCAATGCGCCGGGTCATGCCGCCTCTCGTCGAGGGATAGGCTCACGGCCAGCGGGATCGGCTTGATCGGCGCCTGCGCGCGCAGCCGGCCGACAGCGCCGATGTCGCGGCGCGTCTGCGCAGCCAAGAGCTCCGCGGCGACCGCGCCGCACATGCGGCCCTGGCAGCGGCCCATGCCGATGCGCGTCACCGCCTTCAGACGATTGATCTCGGTGAGCGAGAAATCCCTGATCGCGCGCCGCGCCGCGCCGGCATCGATCTCCTCGCAGCGGCACAGCAGCGTGTCATCGGCGATGTCGCCCGCCCAATGCGATGGATAGGGAAAGGCGGCTTCGAGCCCGTCGCGCAGCCGGTCGATCCTCGCAAGCGCATATTCGAGGGGGGCGGCGCGCGTGGAATCATGCGGCTGGCCGCGATCCTCCAACAATGCCAGCGCGGCCCGCTCGCCGGCGGCTTCAGCGGCATCGGCGCCGGCAATGCCGGCGCCGTCGCCGGCGAGGTACACGCCCGCGATGCTGCTGCGGCCACTGACGTCGCGAACCGGACGATGCGCGCGGTCGCGCGCATCGAAGCGAAAGGCGCAGCCGGCGAGATCAGCAGCCTGAGTCTCCGAGCGCAGACCGAGTCCGTAGCCGACGCCGTCGCAGGTGATCGCGTGTTCGCGCCCACCGGCCCGATAGACGATGCGCGCCACCCTGCCCTTGCCCTCGATCCGGAGCCGGGAGACGCCGAACTGCACGCAAGTGCCGCGCAGCGTCAACTCCACCGCCATGCGCAACCCACGCAGCACGATGCCCGGCGCGAGCGGCAGCGCGCGCAGCAGATTGAGCTTTGCAGACAAGGGCGCCGCGTCGAGCACGGCAGCGACGTCGACGCCGGCCTTCATGTATTGCCAGGCAACCAGATATAGCAGCGGGCCGGAGCCGGCGAACACCACACGCCGGCCGATCGCGCAGCCCTGCGCCTTGAGCGCGATCTGCGCGCCGCCGAGCGTGAACACGCCCGACAGGGTCCAGCCGGGGATCGGCAGTACGCGATCGGTCGCGCCGGTCGCGAGGATGAGCCCGTCATAGCTGACCCGCTGGCTGATACCCCCACGCAAGATGTCGGCCGCGCCGTCGCGCAGATTCCACAGCAGCTGATCCGGTCGATAGTCGATGCCGGCGCCGAGCGCCGCAAAGTCGTGATGCAGCCGCGCGGCCTTCGGAGCCTCCGAGCCGTAGCGCGCGCGGTCATCGCGGCCGTCGGGGCTCAGCGGCTGGCGATAGATCTGGCCGCCACAGGCGTGGCCCTCGTCGATCACGACCGGCCGCAGGCCGGCGGCGACCAATGTCATCGCGGCGCGGATGCCGGCCGGACCGGCGCCGACGATCAGGGGCGGCGCGCGCTCAGCCATGGCTGCGTCCCCGCTGCGTGACGATGTGCATGCCCTCGGTGAGCGGAGTCGTGCAGGCGCGCAGCCGCTCGCCGCTTGCGAGCTGCACCCAGCAGTCCTGGCAGGCGCCCATCTGGCAGAAGCCGGCGCGCGGCGCGGCGGAGAACTCGCTGTGGCGCAGCCATTCGACGTGACAGAGCACCGCCGTCAGAACGGTGTCGCCGGCGCGGCCGTCGCAGGGCGCGCCATCGATCGTGAAGGAGATGACGGCGCTGTCGGTGCGGACCAGGCGATGCAGCAGCGGCATGGTGTCAGCCCTGCCCGACGAGGATCTTGTCGAGACCGAAGATGCGGTCGAGCAGCAGCATCGCCGCCGCCGTCACCGCGATCATCAGTGCCGATACCGCCGCCATCATCGGATCGATGGACTCGGTCGCGTACATGTACATGCGCACCGGCAGGGTGACGGTGGCGGGCGAGGTGATGAAGATCGACATCGTGAGCTCATCGAAGGAGTTGATGAAGGCGAGCAGCCAGCCGCCGGTGATGCCGGGCAGGATCATCGGCACGGTGATGCGGCGAAATACGATCCAGCGCGAGGCGCCCAAGGTCACGGCCGCCTGCTCGGCGCTGCGGTCGAGGCCGGACAGTGCCGCCAGCACCAGCCGGAGCACATACGGCGTGACCACGACGATGTGGCCTGCGGTGAGCCAGAGCAGGCTGCCGGTGGCACCGACGAGCGCGAACAATCTGAGCAGCGCGACGCCGAGCACGAGATGCGGGATCATCAAGGGCGACAGGAACAGCGCGTTCAGCGCCGCGCGGCCGCGGAACTCGTAACGATCGAGCGCGAGGCCGGCGGCGACCGCGAGCACGACCGCGATCGTCGCGGCTGTCGCTGCGACCCACAGGCTGTTGAGAAAGGAGGCGACGAAATCCGGATGCGCGAACACGGCCGCGAACCAGCGCAGTGAAAATTGCGTGGTCGGCAGGGTGAGTGTGTTCGCCGGCGTGAAGGCGACGAGGCAGATCACGATGAGCGGCGCCAGAACGAAGCCGACGACGAGCGCGTGAAAGACAAGCGCTATGGGACCATTGTGGCGCATGCCGCTCACCCCAGCGTCCGCCTGGCGCGCGCCTCGACCAAGCGCTGGTAGACAAGCATGATGACGAGATTGATGACGAGCACCAGGATCGCGATGGCCGCGCCGAGCGGCCAGTTCAGCTCGTGCATGTATTCGTCATAGACCAGCGTCGCCGCCATCTTCAGCCGACGGCCGCCGAGCAGCGCGGGGATTGCGAACGCGGACGCTGATAGTCCGAACACGACGAGGCACCCCGACAGCAGGCCCATCGTCACCTGTGGCAACACCACCCGGCGCAGCGCGGTGAAGCGCGAGGCGCCGAGCGTCCAGGCGGCGGCCTCGACCATCGGATCGAGCTTCTGCAGCGAGGTCCAGACCGGAATCACCATGAAGGGCAGCATCACATGCACGAGCGCGATGACGATGGCCGTCTCGGTGTAGAGGATCCTGACGGTGCCGAGGCCAACCGCGCGGAAAGCCTCGTTCACGAGGCCGGTGGGGCCGAGCAGCATGCTCCAGCCGAAGGCACGCACCACGACCGAGACCAGCAGCGGGCCGATGATCGCGAGCAGGAACGCCGAGCGCCAGGGCTCGCGCATGCGCGCCAGGATGTAGGCCTCGGGCGCACCGATCGCTGCGCAGACCAAGGTCGTCAGCGCCGCAAGCCGCAGGGTGCGCCAGAAGATATTGAGGAAGTAGCTGTCGGAGAGGATGGCGATGTAGTGCGTCAGCGTGGTCTCGTCCTTGACGCCGGTCGCGGCGTCATAGACGTGGAACGACAGGATCAGCGTGAGCGCCAGAGGCACGACGACCAATGCGGCGAACAGCAGCGCGCCCGGCGCCGCCAACAACCATGGTGTCGCACTGGCGCGCCCGCTGCTCATGCCGGTGACGCTCCGTCCGGCTTGGACGCGTGCGCGCTGGCGCTGCTCCAGGCGAGCCCGACCTGATCGCCCTCGCGCGCCGGCTCCCCGCCTGCATTGGGCAGGGAGACGCCGATCACCCCGGCCGGGGTCTCCACGGTGAAGAACCAGGCGCTGCCGAGGAAGAAACGCGCCTTGATGCGGCCGTCGAGCACGCCGGCGCCGGGAGCGGCCAGACCGATCTTCTCCGGCCGGATCGCCAGCACGGCAGCCGCGCCCTCGGCGAGACCAGCGCCCTCGCAAGGAAGCAGCGCATGGCCGCCGATCTCGACGCCATTGTTGCGCCAGATGCCGGACAGTCGGTTCATCTTGCCGACGAAGGAGGAGATGAAGGGCGTCGCGGGGCTCTCATAGAGACGATAGGGCGCATCGACCTGCATGATGCGCCCGTGCTCCATCACCACGACGCGGTCGCTCATCGACAGTGCCTCGCTCTGGTCGTGGGTCACCATGATCGTGGTGGTGCCGATGCGCTGCTGGATGCCGCGCAGCTCGAACTGCATCTCCTCGCGCAGCTTGGCGTCGAGATTGGACAAGGGCTCATCGAGCAGCAGCACCGGCGGATCGATCACGAGCGCCCGCGCCACCGCCACGCGCTGGCGCTGGCCGCCGGAGAGCTGGCGCGGATAGCGGTCGGCGAGCGATGCGAGCTGCACCAGCGCGAGCGCCTGTTTGACGCGCGCCTTGCGCTCGGCCCTGATCACCTTGCGCATTTCGAGTCCGAAGGCGATGTTCTGCGCCACGGTCATGTGCGGAAACAGCGCGTAGCTCTGGAACACGATGCCGAGCCCGCGGCGATCAGGCTTCTCATGGGTGATGTCGCGGCCATCGAGCGTGATGCGCCCGGACGTCGGCTCGACCAAGCCGGCGATCATCTGAAGCGTCGTGGTCTTGCCGCAGCCGGACGGACCGAGCAGCGAGATGAACTCGCCCTTGGCGACGCTGAGACTGACATCGCTGACCGCAGCGACATCGCCGTAGAGCCTCGTCAGACCGTCCAGCGTCAGGAAACCCATGCGTCCTCGCGCGGGAGGCTCCCTTCGCCATCGGCAGGGATTGCCGCCCTGGGGTTCTTTCATGCCGGGGAGCGAACCAGATGGTCAATCGTGAATTCCGATATCCTGAATTTATCTCTTTCGAATTTTGATATATGAAATCTTATCTTCAAACTGCGCGCTCTCATTCAATCAAACAGATGACTCCATCCGACACCGACTCTGCCTCCAGCCTTCGCCGGGCCCTGAAGCTGCTGCGCATTCTCGCCGAGGGCGACCCCGACGGGCTGCGGCTGAAGGACATCGCCGAGGTCGCGGGCTGCAGCCAGCCGACCGCGCACCGCATGCTGCAGGACCTCGCCGCGGAGGGTTTCGCCGAGCAGGTGGCCGGAAAGCGCTATCGCCTCGCGCTGGATTTCTACGTGCTTGCCGCGCGCGCCGGCCAGGCCAGCGGCCTGCGCGAGGCCGCGCGGCCGGCTTTGCTGCGGCTGTCGGCGACCCTGAGCGACACGATCTTCCTGCTGGTGCGCAACGGCTTCGATGCGGTCTGCCTCGACCGCGTCGAGGGTCCGTTTCCGATCCGCTCCTTCACCGGCGACATCGGCGGCAAGGTGCCGCTCGGACTCGGCCAGGGCAGCCTCGCCATTCTCGCCAACCTGCCCGAGGACGAGCAGGAGGCGGTGATCCGCTTCAACATCCCGCGCCTGCTCGATCGCGGCTTCCTCGACGAAGCCTCGCTGCGCAGTGCGCTGGCGCAGGCGCGCGCGCAGGGCTGGGTCAACACCAGCACCGGGCTCATTCCCGGCATGGCCGGCGTCGGCGTGCCTGTGCTGGACGCGCAGGGCCGCGCCGTCGCGGCGCTCAGTGTCGGCACGCTGGCCGAACGGCTGAACGCCGATCGCCTGCCGCATGTGGTCAAGATCCTGCAGGGCGAGGCGCAGGCGCTGGCCGGCAAGCTCAACCCGTTCGACGTGGCTCTGCGCTATCCGTCACGCAGTCTGAGCACGATCGGCGGCGCGCAATCTACGTGACCCACTCGGCGCGGATGCCGCGCGGCCGGGCTGCCGCGCTGTCCGGCTCGCGCCAGGAGAATGCGAACAGGCCCGACGGCTCGACCTGTTCGAGCTCATTGCGGACAATGTCGCGCGCGATCACGACGATGAAGGGCGCCGGCAGTTTTTCGGCCGTCAGTTGCCGCGGCGGCGCGAATATCGTGCCGACGCTTTCGACCAGCAGCGGCCGCGGCGCCTCGTGCACCTTCACGAGGCCCTTGACGCGCAGCAGCCGCTCGCCGAGCGCGCCGGCGACATTGTCGAGCCAACCGGAGAGATCGGCATAGGCGATCTCAGCCCGCGGGCGGACGAGGCAGAGCGCGAGGCGCGGATGCGCGGTTGCCAGATCGGGCGCGACCTCGCGTAGGGGCAACGCGGCTACGAGGGGTGCGAAGGCGGCCGAGACGATGGCTGCGCGATCAGCGCCGGCAACGACTTCCGCCACCGGGTTCAGCTGCGCGATCGCAACCGGCGCCTCAGTCAGCGCCTGCGGCGCAAGATCAGCCTTGGTCGCGACGATGCGATGCGCCGCCGCCCATTGCGCCGCAGCTTCCTCGAATGTCGCGACGGCGAGCCCTCGCGTCAGGTCATAGGTTGCGACGACCGCGACGCGCATCCGGTGCTCGGCCAGCGTCGCGAGCTGGCGCAGCACCGGGCCGGGCATCGCCAGGCCCGACGTCTCCAGGATGATCCGGCACAGGGGCGGCAGGCCGGCGGGGCGGGGCGCCATGATCAGGCGGTCGATGGTGAAGGCGAGATCGCTGCCGACCTGGCAGCACACGCAGCCATTCGACAGCATCGCCATCGGGACGTCGTCGCCGCTCTCGCGCAGCAGCACGCCGTCGAGCCCGATTTCGCCGGCCTCGTTGACGATCACGGCGGTGTCCGAGCCGGTCTCCACGCTCAGCACGTCGCGCAGCAGCGACGTCTTCCCCGAGCCGAGGAAGCCGGTCAGGACGAAGAAGTCGATTGCACCGGCGCTCATGGCGCCGCGGCGTCCTTGTCTTTATCCTTGGCGGCGTATTTCTCCGGCACGTCGCTCTCCCAGCTCGCCTTCACCAACTCGCGGACGTCGGCCAGCAATTCCTCGGTATCGTAGATGATGCCGTCCTTGATCGTGTATTTCAGGCCGCGATGCCACTCAACCGCGTTGGTGGCGTCGTTGAAGCGCATCGCGCCGGTGCCGTAGAGCAGCTTGAAATCGGTCAGCGGATTGTGGTCGTGCACAAGGATGTCGGCGCGCATGCCGATGTCGATCGTACCGATCTCGTTCTCGAGGCCGCACAGCGCCGCGCCCTGCGAGGTCGCCGAGCGGATCACCTCGAGCGGATGGAAGCCGGCCTCCTGCAACAGCTCGAGCTCGCGGACATAGCCGAAGCCGAAGATCTGGTAGATGAAGCCGGAATCCGAGCCGGTGCAGACCCGGCCGCCGCGGTTCTTGTATTCGTTGATGAACGCCATCCAGAGCCGGTAGTTCTCCTTCCACTCGATCTCGTTCTGGGTCGACCAGCGATACCAGTACGAGCCGTGGCCGCCGCGCTGCGGCGTGAAGTAGTCCCACATCGACTTCCAGGTGTACTCCTTGTGCCAATAGGCTTGGCGCGCCCGCATCAGGTCGCGGTTGGCGTCGTAGATCGTAAACGTCGGCACGAAGGTGAAGCCGATCTCCAGGAACTGCTCCAGCACCTCGTTCCACTTGGCCGAGCCGGGCTCGGCGCCCTGCCTGAACATCTGGCCCGACACCGAGAAGCGGAAATATTCGTCGGTGTAGTTGTAGTCGAGCGGGAAGTTCTGGATCACGCGATCCTCGAACAGCGCCTCCGGCAGGCCGTAATAATGCTCGGCGCTGGTCAGGCCCCATTTCGCCGTGGTCAGGGCGTTCATGCGCGACACCGCCATCTGGGCGTGATGGCAGCCGGTGCGCAAGCCGAGCGTCTTGCACTCGTCGAGCGCGGCCTCCATGATCGCCGGCGGCGCGCCGAAGAACTTGATGCCGTCGGCGCCGCGCTCCTTCACCGCACGCAGCCAAGTGCGGCCCTGCTCCGGCGTGTAGATGGTCTTGACCATGTCGTTGACGGCCGGGAAATAGGCGTAAGCCAGCAGCTGCGGCGAGGCGATGGTGTTGTCAGCCGCACGCTGCTTCTGGTCGAGCATCCACGACAGGCCGTTCATCGAGCCCATCTCGCGCACCGTGGTGACGCCGTGCGCAAGCCAGAGCTTGTAGACATAGTCGACCGGTGGCACCCAGCCATTGGCGGAGTGATAGGCGACGCCGGCATGGGCGTGGCAGTCGACGAAGCCCGGCGTCACCCATTTGCCGCGGCAGTCGATCTCGTGATCGGCGGGCTCGCCGGCGTTGCCGGCATAACCGTAGCCGACGACCTTCTTGATGCTGACGATGCGGCCATCCTCGACGATGATGTCGACCGGCCCGATCGGCGGCGCGCCGGTGCCGTCGATCACAATGGCGCTGCGCAGCGCCAGCCGCTTGAACGGCCCGATGCCGCGATCGCGCGACGTGGCCTTCGGCACGATCGGCGCCGCGCCCTTGTTCCGGATGAAGGCGAGCTCATCGCCCGGCAGCATCGTGGCTTGGTCGGTCATGAAGGCGTTTCCTCATTTTCGAAGCATAGGGTGGGCAAAGCGTAGCGTGCCCACCGTCCGTCCTTCTCTTGCAAGATGGTGGGCACGGCGCTCCGCGCCTTTGCCCACCCTACGAATGGTTTTTCCGTCATTGCGAGCGCAGCGAAGCAATCCAGGGACGACGAAGGAAGTCTGGATTGCTTCGTCGCTGCGCTCCTCGCAATGACGCCCAACGCCCTTATCCCGTCCTGTACCGCCGCGCGAACGCCACGCTGCCAAACACAGTGAAGGCCATGGTCACAGCGAGCAGCATGAAGGCGAGCGCGGCGCCCATCGGCCAGTTGTTGCCGCGCACGAACTGGTCGTACACCGCTGGCGCCATCATCTTGAATCGGGGGCCGCCGAGAAGCACCGCCGTTGCATAGGTGTTCATGCACAGAACGAACACCAGGATCGAGCCGGCGGCCACGCCGGGGCCGGACAGCGGCAGGATCACCCGCCAGAACACCCGCGCGCCCGAGGCGCCGAGATTGGCGGCGGCATATTCCAGGTCGCGGGGAATGCTTTCGATGACCGCCAAGAGCGTCAGGATCATGTAGGGCAGCACCACGGCGATGATACCGATGATCACGGCCTTGGTCGTGTACATGATCTCGAGCGGCGCGGAGATCAGGCCAAGCTTCATCAGGCTCGTATTCACGAGCCCGTCGCGGGCGAACAGCGCCATCCAGCCGGCCGAGCGCACCACGTTGCCGACCAGCAGCGGAAACAGGGTCGCGATCACGACCAGGCTCTTCCAGCGACTCTCCATGCGGCCGAGCCAATACGCCGCCGGAAACGCCAGGATCAGCGTGAGCAAGGTGCACAGCAGCGCGATGCCCAGCGTGGCCAGGATGATCTGCTGGTAGTACGGATCGGTCGCGGCCTTAATGTAGTTGTCCGGCGACAGCGCCTGCACCATCAATTGGGTCGGGCTGAACTGGTTGAGCGAGATCCGGAACATCAGGATCATCGGCCCGACCAGCAGCGCCAGGACCAGCAGACAGGCAGGAACGACCAGCAGCGCCATCGCGCGAGCTCCGATTGCAGATGAGCGGCGCATCAGCCGCATGCTCCTGCGGCCTGCGCCGCAGGAGCGGGAGTTCAAGACTTACGCCTTGAACTCCTTGTTCCAGAAGTCGAGCGTGCGCTGCGAGCGCCCTGCGGCATAGGCATAGTCCGGCTTCAGCAGGCGGGCGCGCTCAGCCTCGGTCAGGCTGACCTGCTTGGCGAGGTCCTCCGGCAGCACGGCGTCGGTGACGGTCGGGACGTAGCCCATCTTGTCGGCGAAGCCGCCTTGCGCCTTGGCGTCCAGCATCGCGTCGAGATAGGCGAAGCCGCCGGCCTTGTTCTTGGCGTTCTTCGGCACCGAGGCCTGGAACACGATCGCCGGCGTGCCCTCCTTCGGCACGACGTGGGCGAGCGGGATGCCGGACTTCTTCCACATGAAGCCGCGGGCGAGCCACATCGTGGTCAGCCACACCTCCTCCGACTTCAGCGCCGCCGCCAGCGCCTCGTTGGACGGATAGATCTTCACGTCGAGCGAGCGCCATTCCATCAGCTTCTTCTCGGCCGGATCGAGATTGCTGACGCCGCCACCGCCGGCGAGCGCCGCCGCCAGCGTGTTGTTGGGATAGAGGATGTCGGCGAGACCGATGCGGCCGCGCCATTTCGGATCCCACAGATCCGCGAAGGATTGCGGCGGCGTCTTCACCTGGTTGGTGTTGTAGAGGATCACCTGCGCCGAATAGATGTGCGGGATCGCGATCTCGCTCCGGAGCTCCGGGAACACCTTGTCCAGCCGCTTCACCTGCGCCGCATCGACCTTCTCGAACACATCCGATTGCGACACGATGTAGGCGTCGTTGTCGGACAGGCAGGCGACGTCCATCGAGCCGCGCCGGCTCTGCCGCTCGGCCAGCAGCTTGGTCTTGCGCGGATCGGCATTGGCGACGTCCTGCACGATCTCAAAACCCCTGGGCGTCATGATCGGCTTGTCGATGATATCGGAGAGCAACTGGCCGTAGTCGCCGCCCCAGGTGCCGACCACGACCTGTCCGCCCTCGGCGCGCGCAGAGGGCATGCCGGACGCCAGCGCGGCGACGCCGGCGCTGGCAGAGAGAAAGTGACGTCGCGAAATCATGGGAGAACCTCTTGCTGTGAATGGATGGTGTTTACGAAGCTGTCTGCGGCACGAGACGCGGGACCTTGCGGTCCCATTCCAGGGACACGGGATCGTTCGGTTTGAGTGTTGCCAGCGGCTCGCTCGCGTCGGGCGTTGGCCTGACGGCCACCAGCGTCTCGTCGCCGATCGCCACCACATATTCGCTCTGCGCGCCCATATAGGTGATCGCCAGCACGCGGCCGCGCACCTCGCCGGACTCACCGGCCACCACTGCAATGCGTTCAGGCCGCAGCGCGAAAGCATCGGCATCGTCGCGCTCGCCGCTGGCGACATCGACCGGTAGCAGCAGGCCGCCGTTGGTGCGGAACTGGCTCTCGTTCGCCCGCCGGCCCGCCACGATGTTGCAACGGCCGACGAAGTCGGCGACGAACGCATCCTTCGGCGAGTCGTACAGCTCCTGCGGCGTGCCGATCTGGCGGACGCGGCCGCCCTCCATCACCACGAGGCGGTCGGCCATGGTCAGCGCCTCCTCGCGGTCATGCGTCACCATCAGAGTGGTCAGGCCGAGCCGCTGCTGCAGCGCGCGGATCTCGAGCCGCACCTCGGCGCGCAGCTTGGCGTCGAGATTCGACAAGGGCTCGTCGAGCAGGAAGATGCGCGGATTGATCACCAGCGCACGCGCCAGCGCCACGCGCTGCTGCTGGCCGCCGGACAATTGCCGCGGCAGCCGGTCGGCGAGATGCGACAGCCGTACCAGCTTGAGCGCGTCGGCGACCTTGATCTTTCGCTCGACCGCGTTGAGGCCGCGCATCTCCAGGCCGAAGCCGACATTGTCGGCCGCGCTCATGTGCGGAAACAGCGCATAGGACTGGAACACCATGCCGGTGGCACGCTTGTAGGCCGGCAGATGCGTGACGTCCTCGCGGTCGAACAGCACGCGGCCGCTCGTGGGCGGCAGGAAGCCCGCGACCATGCGCAAGGTCGTCGTCTTGCCGCAACCGGAGGGCCCGAGCAGCGCGACCAGCTCGCCCTCGTTGACCGAGAGATCCAATCCTTCCACTCCGATGGAGGTGCCGAAGCGCTTGGTCAGCTTCTCGAGCGTGAGCTGCGCCATCACACCACCCGCGACAATTTGACGAAGCGATCGGTCACCACCATCAGCAGTCCGACCAGCGCGATCTGCACGGTGGCGACGGCGGCGAGCGTCGGATCGATGCGGAATTCGAGATAGTTCAGCATGGCAACAGGCAGCGTAATGCGGCCGGGACCGACCAGCAGCATCGACAGATCGAGATTTTCAAAACTCTGGATGAAGGAGAACATCGCGGCCGCAACGATCCCTGAGCGCATCATCGGCAGGGTGATGCGGCGGAACACCGTGAACGGGCTCGCACCAAGATTGGCGGCGGCCTCCTCGGCGGCACGGTCGAGCCCCTGCAGGCTGGCGACGACGAGCCGCACCGTCCAGGGAATCGCGAGCAGCGTATGCGCGGCCACGAGCCCTTCCGTCGTCGCCTTGATGTCGCGGTCGAGCAGATCCTCGGCGAGCACGTAGAACATGTAGAGGCCGGAGCCGGCGACCACGCCGGGCACCGCCAGCGGCGCCAGCAGGAACGAGCTCAGCGCCTGCCGGCCGCGGAACTCGCCGCGCACGATGGCCAGCGCCGCGGCGGTGCCGAGCGGCACGCCGATCGCCGTCGCGAGCAGCGCGACCTGGAAGCTCGTCACGAGGCCGCGCAGGAATTCGGGCTTGCTCAGCGCGTTGGCGTACCACTTCAGCGACAGGCCAGGCGGCGGGAAGCTCACGATCTCCTGCGCGAAGAAGCTGGTCACCACGATCATGATCACGGGCGCGAAGATGATTGCGTAGGCGACGACGATCAGTGTCCGCACTGCGAATTGGCCGAGTGATGGTTGTCCCGTAAAACGGAACAGCATTGCAGACACCTCAACAAACAGATCAGCAACTTGTGCGGCGGCATCGTAGTCGGCAGCTCCGCTGCCGCCAAGCCTGCGACACGAGTTATCGCAATGCACATACGCATGGGCGGAGCGACGCAGCGACGCCACGATCCTGACGCGTGACGTGGCGCCACCTCCATCTTGGCGCTAGCGCCGTGCGCACCTGCCCCGTCGCCGGCGTGACCGATTTTCGACTTTCGGAATCTTCGAGGACCGCACAGGCGGACTTGACGCGTGCGCGCCAGTCCGTCGCGGCGGCGCGGATTTGAGCAATGCGTGCTCAATTCTTGCACCGGCACGATCCAATATTTTGTGCGCCTACGGACAAGTCATCCGCGCAGGCTCGCACCTAAGCTTGCCGTCGAGCTTGGACCGGGGCGACGGCACCAATGCACCGCCGGACCAGCGCGACACATCGTTCGAAGGAGCTGGCAACATGCAGACGAGGCTATTCACTGGAGCGCGGCGCGCGTGGCTTGCCGCGCTCTGCGCCATCATTGCGACGGGACTTCTCGCGCCGATCGACGCACAGGCGGCGACGCCCGCAGGGTGCACGGCGCTCAAGGAGAAATATCCGGACTGGAAGGGCAAGACGCTCGTCAACGCCATCAATCCGCACACACCGGGCTACGAATCGATCGACCCGAAGGATCCGAGCAAATATGTCGGCTTCGACATCGACCTCGGCGAAGCCATCGGCGACTGCCTCGGCTTCAAGCTGACCTACAAGCCGGTGACGTTCGCCGCGCTGCTGACGACGCTGGCGAGCGGCCAGGCCGACATCGTCATCTCCGACATCTATGCCACCAAGGAGCGCGCCAAGGCCGCCGACTTCATCACCTACTCCAAGGTGTTCGACGGCGTGCTGGTCGCGAAGGGCAATCCGAAGGGCATCAACGGGATCAACATGACGATGTGCGGCGCGGCGGCTGCTGAGAACACCGGCTATGTCGAGGTGCCGCTGATCCAGGACCTCGCGCCGAAGTGCAAGGCCGAAGGCAAGCCGGAGCCGACGCTGCAGCTCTACGACAACAACGCCAATTGCATCCAGGCCATCCTCGCCGGTCGCGCCGACACCTATGTCAACGACGTCAACACGGTCGATCAGGCGGTGAAGGCTTATCCGGACAAGCTGGAGAAGGCGATCGCCGTGACCATCCCCTATTCGGTCGGCATCGCCGTGCCGAAGGACAAGCCGAAATTCCGCGACGCCGTGCTCGCCGCCCTGATCGAGGTGCAGAAGGAAGGCATCCATCAGGAGCTGCTGAAGAAGTGGCAGCTCGATCCCGCGAACTTCAAGGAGCCGGATATTTTGACGGCGGACTAAGAGCACCGCTCCGTTTGACGCGAGAGATAGCGGCGAAGACGGCGCGCTCCCCTCCCCCTTGCGGGGAGGGGGTGGGGGTGGGGGTGGGGGTCCACAGATGACGGTCTTTGCTGGGCACCCCCCTCCCCACCCCTCCCCCACAAGGGGGGAGGGAGCGCACCGGCTCCTCGGCGACACTCCAAGTTCAGCGGCTGACGTGTGCATGTGAGCCAACTTCGTAGGGTGGGCAAAGCGCAGCGTGCCCACCAACGCTGTTCCGAAACACCACGGTGGGCACGGCGCTTCGCGCCTTTGCCCACCCTACGGCACTCATCAGGCTGCAATCACCGATGTCCCTCTTCCTGCACTATCTCAGCATGCCGTATCTGCTCATGGGCATCGAGCTCACGCTGCAGGTCACCGCGCTCGGCCTGATCGGCGGACTGGTCCTCGGCCTCATCCTCGCCGGCATGCAGCTCAGCCGGTTCTGGCTGCTGGCCGCGATTGCGCGCGGCTATACCGTGATCTTCCGCGGCACGCCGCTGATCCTGCAGATGGTGTTCGCCTACGACGCGCTGCCGCATATCGGCATCAAGCTGCCGGCGGTGCTGGCGGCGGGCCTCGCGCTCGCCTGCAACGAGGCGCCGTTCATCGCCGAGATGCTGCGCTCCGGCGTGCTCGGCGTCGATCGCGGCCAGCTCCTGGCCGGCCAGGCGCTCGGCATGACGCCATCAGTGCTGATGCGCCGGATCATCGCGCCGCAGGCGATCCGCACCATGATCCCCGCCTTCGGCAACGAGGCGGTGAGCGCACTGAAGAACTCCTCGCTCGCCTCCGTCATCGCCGTGCAGGAATTGACCTTGCGCTCGACGCAGCTCGCCTCCTCCACCTTCGACTTCTTCTCGATCTTCTTCGCCTCGGGTCTCATCTATCTCCTGCTGACCGGCGCGATCAGCGTCATCCAGCTCGCGCTGGAATGGCTGCTCGATCTCGACCGCACGGCCAAACAACGCAAGCTGGCGGACTACCTGCCATGGCGCCGCGTCGATCCGGCGGCAAAGCTGGACCTTGCGAAGACCGCACCTACCGTCGAGGCCGCTCCGCCGGAGCCCGCCGAACTGAAAGAAACGCCGCCCCTCGCCCTGTCGATCGAGGATCGCGCCAGGCGCGCCGCGACCATCGCCCGCAACAACGTCGCGGTCGAGGTCAAGGAGCTGCGCAAGGCCTATGACGGCAACAGAGTGCTGGACGGGCTCGATCTCACGGTGCGCATCGGCGAGGTGATCGCGCTGCTCGGCCCCTCCGGCTCCGGCAAGAGCACCTTGCTCCGCTGCATCAATCATCTGGAGAACTGGGATGCAGGCGAGATTCGCGTCGGCGGCCGCAAGCTTGGCTTCGACGAGCAGGGGCGCAGGCTGACGCCGCGCGCGGTCGCCAACGAGCGCGCCAATGTCGGCGTCGGCATGGTGTTCCAGCAGTTCAACCTGTTTGGGCATCTCACGGCGAAGGAGAACGTCGCAGGTCCCCTGCGCTGGGTGCACGGCCTCGGCCGGTTCGAGGCCGACCGCCGCGCGGCCGAGTTGCTCGACCGCGTCGGCCTGTCGCATCGCGCCGATGCGCTGCCGCGGCATCTCTCCGGCGGCCAGCAGCAGCGCGTGGCGATTGCCCGCGCGCTGGCGCCGAACCCGAGCGTGCTGCTGCTGGACGAGCCGACCTCCGCGCTCGATCCCGAGTTGGTCAACGAGGTGCTGGAGGTGATCCGCCGCCTCGCCGTCGACGACGGTCTGACCATGATCATCTCGACGCATCAGGTCCGCTTCGCCGACGAGGTCGCCGACCGCGTCGCCTTCCTCAATGGCGGCGTCATCCTCGAAGACGGACCGGCCCATGAGGTGCTGACCAACCCGCGCCACCCGCTGACCGCGCGCTTCCTCTCGGTGATGGAGGCAGAGCGGCCGAAGGATGCGGTCGCATGAGTTCATCCTTCACGTCAACATCAACGATCTCGCGTCCGATCTTTCATGAGGCCCTTGCATGAAGCACCATCTGCTGCCGGTGTCCCCGAAGACCATCCATTGGGGGTATTTTTCCAAGGTGGTGACACCGGCTCTCACCTTGCGCTCCGGCGATCGCGCCACGATCGAGACGCTGACCCATCACGCCAATGACGACTATGAGCGCATGATCAAGGACGATCCCGGCGCCGAGAGCGTGTTCAAGTGGACCAGAGAGCACAAGGCGGTGGCGCGGCGCGGCTCGGGGCCGACCGAAGGGCCGTTCATCCGCGGCTCCGGCGAGGGCGTCGGCGTGCATCTGCTGACCGGCCCGGTCGCCATCGAAGGCGCCGAGCCCGGCGACGTGCTGGAGGTGCGCATCCTCGACATCAAGCCGCGGCCGAGCCGGTGCGGCTGCCATGTCGGCAAGTGCTTCGGCTCCAACGCCGCCGCCAATTGGGGCTTCCACTATCACGACCTGATCGAGGAACCGAAGCCGCGCGAGGTCATCACCATCTTCGAGATCGACACATCGGGCGAGCCGTTCGCCAAGGCGGTCTACAACTATGTCTGGACGCCGCAGACCGATCCCGACGGCATCGTGCATCCGACCATCGACTATCCCGGCGTGCCGGTCGACCACAGCACGATCAGGAAGCGCGAGAACATTTTGCCGAATATCAAGGTACCGGCGCGCCTGCATTTCGGCACCATGGGGCTCGCGCCATCGGAAGCCGACTATGTCTCCTCGATCCCGCCGAGCTACACCGGCGGCAACATCGACGACTGGCGCATCGGCAAGGGCGCGCGGATGTACTATCCGGTCGCCGTGCCCGGCGCGTATTTCTCGGTCGGCGATCCCCATGCCGCGCAAGGCGATAGCGAGCTCGGCGGCACCGCAATCGAGACCTCGCTGACCGGCGACTTCGAGTTCATCCTCCACAAGAAGAGCGACCTTGGCGGCACCCAGCTCGAAGGACTGACCCATCCGCTGCTGGAGACCGACCAGGCGTGGTCGGTGTACGGCTTCACCTATCCGAACTATCTCGCCGAGCTCGGCGCCAACGCGCAGACCGAGATCGCCAGCCACTCCAGCCTCGACCGCGCGATGCGCGACGCCTTCCGCAAGCTGCGGCGATTCCTGATGACCGTGCATCATCTCAGCGAGGACGAGGCGATCTCGCTGTTGTCGGTCGGCGCCGACTTTGGCGTCACCCAGGTGGTGGATGCCAATTGGGGCGTCCACGGCACGATCCGGAAGAACGTGTTCCGGTGTGAGTGATGTCGACGTTGGTCATAAAAGCCGTCGCGCAGAGGGCAGTGCGCTCCCTCCCCCCTTGCGGGGGAGGGTTGGGGTGGGGGGTGCCCCGGGCGACACTGCCGATGTGGACCCCCACCCCCAACCCCTCCCCGCAAGGGGGAGGGGAGCGCACTCAGCGCGCGGCGACAGCGTTGGCTTCAATGAAACCGGGACGAAAGCACTGGCCAGCGCCGACATGCCGCTACAGAGACGACAGACCATGAAACTCATCTGGCACGGGGGTTGCTTCGAATTCCCGGACCCGGGTCGTGCCATGAGTTTTCGTCCGTTCACCAGTGAATCCTACGCGCGGGACGAGCGTCCTGAGGCGTGGCGTGATGTCCTGAACGCGGTCGGGTTGCAGCCGGCTGCCAAGGCGCCGTTCTATGACGGCCATGCGACCGCCTCGCATCGCGGCGCGCCGGGTATCGCGCTATCGCGGCTGGCGGCGGGCTCGCAGGTCATCACCGCGGTTCCGCAAGCCCATGAGGACCTGCCGATTGCGTTGCTCGCGATCGACGACGGCGCCGTGCTCCGCAGCGGCGACAGCCATCGCATCGTCCCCGCGGGACATCTGATGCTATTGCCGCGCGTCGGCGACTGGAACATCGCGTTCCAGCGCGATCTGCGCGCCATCGGGCTATCGGTGACATCAGACGCCCTGCATGGCCGCATCAGCGGCAAGCTGAAATTGGCCGCCCCACAGGTGATCGCGCCAAGCGGCCTTGCCGACGTAATCTGCCGCACCATCGAGGCCACCGCGCGGGCGCTCGAAACGCTCAGCGACGCCGAATGGAGCATGGTCGCGCAGAGCCTGGTCGATCTGCTGCTGACGCTTGCCCATCAACAAGCAGTGCCGACAACGGAGGCCGGCAGCAGCGCGACGCAGGCTGCGATCCTGCACCGGATCTGCCAGACCATCGAGCGGCGGCTCGACGATGCCGAGCTGACGCCGGCGCGGGTGGCCCAGGCCGAAGGCATCTCAGAGCGCTATCTGCAAAAACTGTTCGAAGGTGCCGGCGATAATTTCAGTCACTACGTGAGGGAACGGCGGCTGCAGAGGGCCTGGACCGACCTGTCCAATCCAGCCGAAGCCAACCATTCGATCTCCGAGATCGCCTATCGCTACGGCTTCGCCGATTCAGCGCATTTCAGCCGCAGCTTCCGCGCCCGCTTCGGCCTGTCGCCGCGCGAGTTCCGGCAGCAGAAGGCGGAGCAGGCGATGACGTCGGCGGCCCCGCGCGGTCAGCGCGGCTGGCCGCAGGATGCGCTGGCCCAGCAGCGCGTCTGCGAGAGGCCGGCGTCAACCAGGAGCGACATCGCCCTACCCGCGCCGGCCAACGACCAGGATGCGCGGCGGCATCACCATCATCTCGCGGTGTCGGCCGAACGCGTGCATTGGGGCTATTTCAGCCGCTCGCTGCCGCCGCAGATCGAAATCGCATCCGGCGACACGATCACGGTGGAGACGCTGACCCAGCATGCCTCCGATGATCCGGAGCTGATGATCTCAGGCGATGCCGCTGCGCTCAGCGTGTTCGGCTGGACCAAGGCGAAGAAGAACGTCGACCGCCGTGGCGCCGGCCCGATGGACGCCAGCGTGTTCGGCCGCGGCGCCGGCGAAGGCTTTGGCGTCCACATCTGCACCGGCCCGGTCGCGATCAAGGACGCGCAGCCGGGCGACGTGCTCGAAGTACGGATCCTCGACATCGTGCCGCGGCGAAGCCGCAGCCGCGGATATGAAGGCCGCGTGTTCGGCTCCAGCGTGGCGGCATGGTGGGGCTATCACTACAATGAGCTGATCGCTCCGCCCGCGCCGCGCGAGGCCGTCACGATCTACGAGATCTTCGCCGACGATTCCGAGCCGCATGCGCGCGCGCTCTATTCCTATCGCTGGGAGCCGCAGACCGATCCGGCCGGCGTGGTGCATGCGACCTACGACTATCCCGGCGTGCCGGTGGCGCCCGGCAGCATCAAGCGCCGCCACGGCGTGCTCGACAACATCCGCATTCCGCTGCGGCCGCATTTCGGCGTGATCGCCGTGGCGCCACGCGAGGCCGACTTCGTCGATTCGATTCCGCCGTCCTATTTCGGCGGCAATCTCGACAATTGGCGGCTCGGCAAGGGCGCGACCGTGTATCTCCCCGTCGCCGTTCCCGGCGCGCTGCTGTCGGTCGGCGATCCCCACGCGACGCAAGGCGACGGCGAGCTCGGCGGCACCGCGATCGAATGCTCGATGACCGGCACCTTCCAGGTCATCCTCCACAAGAAGTCGCAGCTCGCCGGACAGCCTTTCGCCGATCTCACCTATCCCCTGATCGAAACCGAGACCGACTGGGTGCTGACCGGCTTCAGCCACCCGAACTATCTCGCCGAGTTCGGCGCGCAGGGCCAGAGCGAGGTCTACGCGACCTCCTCGCTCGACCTCGCGATGAAGGACGCGTTCCGCAAGATGCGCCGCTTCCTGATGCACATCAAAGGCCTGAGCGAGGACGAGGCGGTCGCGCTGATGTCGGCCGCGGTGGATTTCGGCGTCACCCAGGTCGTCGACGGCAATTGGGGCGTGCACGCGATCCTCAGCAAGCGGCTGTTCGAGGATGCGGGCTGAGTTCACGCTAAATCGTAGGGTGGGCAAAGGCGCGCCCGCGAACCTGCGACATCGATCATGATGTACGTCGCGCCGTGCCCACCGCGGCGCATCCGCTGAGGATGGTGGGCACGCGTCGCCTGCGGCGCCGCTTTGCCCACCCTACACATTCACTCGCAGAGGAATCCGACCATGCAGTTCCACATGATCTCCGGCGCGACGAAACCCGTGGCGCCGTTCAGTCACGCGGTCGAGACCGACGGCTTCGTGTTCGTCACCGGTCAGATGCCGGATTCACCGGAGGCACCGGGCGTGCTGCCCGACGGCATCGTGGATCAGACGAAGGCGGTGATGCAGAACTTGAAGTACATCCTCCAAGGTCTCAACCTTGGTCTCGAACATATTGTGATGTCTCGGATTTACCTGACCGAGTTCAAGCGCGATTACGCGGCAATGAATGAAACTTACCGTTCATTCTTCCCGCCGGACCGGCTGCCGGCCCGCACCTGCGTCGGCGTCACCGGTCTCGCCTATGACGCGCTGATCGAGATCGATCTGGTCTGCCGAAGACCATAATACCCATTGGTAAACATCTCCTCAACGCAGGCAACCGTCATTCGATCCGGGCTGGGGAGCGTCCCGCTGTTGCCGATTGTGTGCCGAGGCTTGGCGGTGTCAATTCGCCGGACAATCAGGCGGGATCGGGGGAGTGCCATGCCGTACCAGTTTTCCAATCGTCAGCAGATCCGCAAGCCGGCGGTGACCAGCAAGGGCGGCATCGTCGCGGCACAGTCACGGCGCGCCGCCGAGGTCGGTGCCGAGGTGCTGGCCGCGGGCGGCGACTGCGTCGATGCCGTGGTGGCGACCGGCTTTGCGCTCGGCGTGCTCGAGCCGTGGATGAGCGGCCTCGGCGGCGGCGGCGCCATGCTGCTGTACCGCGCCAGGGACAACCACGTCGAGGTGATCGACTACGGCATGCGCGCCCCTGACAGCCTTGACGTCGCGGACTATCCGCTGGCCAACGACGGCAGCGTCGCAGCCGACATCTTCCCCTGGCCCCGCGTCAAGGACGACCGCAATCTGCACGGCCCCGGCGCGATCGCAGTGCCCGGCGTCGTCGCGGGCATGGAGGCGGCGCATCGCCGCTACGCGCGGCTGCCGTGGCAGGATCTCGTCACGCCGAGCGTGAAGCTCGCCGCCGAGGGCCTGCTGGTGGACTGGTGGACCACCGTGATGATCTCGAGCTGCGCCGCCGACCTGCGCCGCTATCCCGGCAGCGCCGCGGCCTATCTGAAGGATGGTTTGCCGCCGAACCCGCAATGGGGCGCGAAGGCGGTGACGCGGCTGCCGCAGGAGCAGTTGAAGGCGACGCTGGCACATCTTGCCAGCGCCGGCGCGCGCGACTTCTACCGGGGCGACATTGCGCGCTCGCTCAGCCGCGACATCCAGGCCGCCGGTGGCGCGCTTTCAGTGGATGACCTCGCCGCGTTCGAGGCACATCACCGCGAGCCGCTGCGCATTCCCTATCGCGGCGGCACGGTGTTCGCGACACCGGAGCTGACGGCCGGCCCGACGCTCGCACACGCCTTGCGGCTGATGCAGGCGCGCGTGACGGCCTCGGGCAAGACGCCTGATGCAAGCGCCTTCATCGCCTATGCCGAAGCGATGCAGTCGGCCTATCGCGAACGGCTCAACGACATGGGCGATGCGCCCGGCAAGCGCGCGCTCGGCGCCGAATATCTGGCACCGGCCTGCACCACGCACTATTCGGTGGTGGACCACGACGGCAACATGGCCGCGGTGACGCAGACCCTGCTGTCCGGCTTCGGCTCGAAATTCCAGGCGCCGCAGAGCGGCATCATGATGAACAACGGCATCATGTGGTTCGACCCGACGCCCGGCACGACGAACTCGCTGGCGCCGGGCAAGCGCTGCCTCACCAACTACACGCCCGTGGTGGCGCAGGCCGCCGACGGCCGCCGCCTCGCGCTGGGCGCCTCCGGCGGCCGGCGCATCCTGCCCGCCGTGGCGCAGATGCTCTCCTTCGTAATGGACTTCGGCATGGATCTCGACACGGCGATCCACCAGCCTCGCATCGACGCCAGCGAGGGTGACGTGGTCGGGGCGGATACGCGCCTGCCGGAAGAGGTGACGGACGCGCTGACAGCGAAGTTCGAGACCGTGCCGGCACCGGTGCAGACCATGCCGATGAAATTCGCCTGCCCCAGCGTCGTGATGCGCGAGGGCGATTTGAACAGCGGCGCAACGGAGATCTTCCATGCGTGGGGAGATGCGGTGGCGGAGAGCTGACGCGATCATCGTCGGATTCGAGATATCGCCACGATGACGATGAGCTCCCCTCCCCCTTGCGGGGAGGGGAGATGAGGTCGCTGCGCCGTCACCGCAGAACGCATGCACGGAGCACGGGGCGAGCGCTGCAATCGACGCTACTTGAGACTACCCCACCAGCGCCTGCACCAACCCACTCTCCGGATCCGCCAGCTCGTCGATCACGTCGAAATGGTGCCGGTCCGGCGCCTCGACATAGGCAGTGGAGGCCCCGAGCCCGGTCCAGATGTTGGCGAGCAGCTGGGCCTGGCGGCGGAATTCGTTGCGCTCCGCGCCGCCGACCCAGGCGGTGACACGGGCGCCAAGGACCGGCACCAGCAGTGCCGGGCTTTCCTTGGCAGCCACGGCATCGTCGATGTGCAAGGTCTCGTTCATCGCGGTCCGCTGCAGCGGGCGCAGATCGTGCAGGCCGGAGAGCGAAACAACGTTGCTGATCCGCGCCTGCCGCTCCGGCGGCAGCGGCGCGCCGCGGCAGATCATGCGGCTGACGAGATGGCCGCCGGCGGAATGCCCGGTCAGCGCCACCGGCCCCGCGACCTCGTCCATCGCCCGCGCGATCGCCTGCGCCACGTCGGCCGAAATATCGGCGATGCCGACCTCGGGACAGAGCCGGTAGGACGGCATCGCCACGGCATGGCCGCGCGCGATGGAGCCTTGCGCGAGATGCGACCAGAAGCTCTTGTCGAGCCGCATCCAATAGCCGCCATGCACGAACACGACGAGGCCCTTCGGCGTCCCCTCGGGAAGAAACAGGTCGAGGCGCTGACGGTCGTGCGCGCCATAGGCGATGTCGAGCTTCGCCCGGCCCTGCCCCGCCAATGTCGTGCGATAGGCTTCCGCCGGCGCGACCCACAGGCCGGGCCAGCGCTCGCCACCGGCGATGTTAGGGCCGTTGGCGTAGGCATTGTCCCAGTCCTTGACGGCATAGAGCATGAAAATCTCCTGTCGAATGATCAGTGCGCGGCCTCACAGCCCGGTGCGCAGCTTCCAGAGCTCGGGGAACAGCACGATCTCCAGCATCTTGCGCAAGTAATTGACGCCGCTGGTGCCACCGGTGCCGGTCTTGAAGCCGATGATGCGCTCCACCGTGGTGACGTGGTTGAAGCGCCAGCGGCGGAAATAGTCCTCGAAATCGACCAGCTTCTCGGCGAGCTCATACAATTCCCAATGCCGCTGCGGATCGCGATAGACGCCGGTCCAGGCCGCCGTCACCTCCGCGCTCTCGCTGCGCGTGCCGCGCCAGTCGGTGCGCTGCCCGTCGGCGCCGATGAAGAAGCCGCGCCGCGCCAGCAGGCGCAGCGCTTCGTCGTACAAGCTGGGCTTCGCCAGGATCGCTTCCAGCTCGGCGGTCAGCTCCGGGTGATGCGCATGCGGACGCAGCATCGCGAGATTGCGGTTGCCGAGCAGGAATTCGATCGAGCGATACTGGAACGACTGGAAGCCCGAGGACTCGCCGAGCTTGTCGCGGAACAGCGTGTATTCGCTCGGAGTCATCGTGCGCAGCACGTCCCACGCACCGTTGAGCTGCTCGAAGATGCGCGACACCCGCGTCAGCATCTTGAATGCCGGCTGCACGTCATCCCTGGCGATCGCCGCCATCGCCGCCTTGATCTCGTGGATGGCGAGCTTCATCCACAGCTCGGAGGTCTGGTGCTGAATGATGAACAGCAGCTCGTCATGGGCCGAGGACAGCGGCGCCTGGGCATCGAGCAGGCGATCCAGCATCAGATAGTCGCCATAGGACATCCGTCCCTTGAAGTTCATCCGCGCACCTTCGGTGGCGGGATCGTAGGGACCGTTGCTCACGTCACGAGCTCCTTCTGGCGATATTCGGGTCTGTCCCACAGCTTGTTGTCGAGGACCTCCGCGAGGATGTCGACGGCGCCGCGCACCTCGGCCTCGCCGAGATAGAGCGGCGTGAAGCCGAAGCGCAGCGCATCCGGGGCGCGGAAGTCGCCGATCACGCCAAGCGCGATCAGCGCCCGCATGATCGCATAGCCGTCGGGATGGCGGAACGACACCTGGCTGCCGCGCTGCGTCGCATCACGCGGCGACGCCAAGGTCAGCGACGGACAGCGTTTCTCGACCTCGGCGATGAACAATTCCGACAGCGCGATCGAGGCCGCGCGCACGTCCTGCATCGACACGCCGTCCCAGGCGTCGAGCGCGGCATCGAGCGCGGCCAGCGCGATGATCGGCGGCGTGCCGATGCGCATGCGCTCGATGCCGCCGCCGGGGCGGTAGTCGAGATCGAAGGCGAACGGCGCCTCGTGCCCCATCCAGCCGGACAACGCCGGCGGCGCGATGTCTGCGTAACGCGGCGCGACATAGATGAAGGCCGGCGCACCGGGCCCGCCATTGAGATATTTGTAGGTGCAGCCGACCGCGAAGTCGGCCTCGGCGCCGGCGAGGTCGACCGGCACGGCGCCGGCGGAATGCGCGAGGTCCCACACCGTGAGCGCGCCAGCCGCGTGCGCCTTCTTCGTCAGCGCGGCCATGTCGTGCATGCGGCCGGTGCGGTAATCCACCTCGGTCAGCATCAGCACGGCGACGCTGTCGTCGATCGCGTCCTCGACCTGCTCGGGCGCGACCACCTTGAGCGTCGCGCGGTCGCCGAGCATGCGGACCAGGCCCTGCGCCATGTAGAGATCGGACGGGAAGTTGCCGCTGTCGGACAGGATCACGCGGCGGCCCGGATTGAGCGACAGCGCCGCGGCGAGCGCCTGATACACCTTGATCGAGAGCGTATCGCCCATCACGACCGTGCCGGGCGCGGCCCCGATCAGCCGCGCGATGCGATCGCCGACCCGGCGCGGCTGCACCATCCATCCGGCGGTGTTCCAGCCGCGGATCAGCTCCTGCCCCCACTCCGCTTCGATCATGCGGCCAACGCGGGCGGGCACGGCCGACGGCAGCGCGCCGAGCGAATTGCCATCGAGATAGATGACCCCTTCAGGGATCGTGAAGAGCGATCGAGTCCTGGAAAAATCGGTCATGCTGCCCCTGTGTGGTTCGCCGCCCTGCATGCATGATTCGCGCCGGGGCGGACCAGATCAAGCCGGTCCCATCGCGACCGGCACCGCGTCGGTCGCATGGCTCGCGAAGACGTGAGGATGTCGACACAATCCAGCCGGTCGATCGCCGCCGGTCCGCGACATTGACGCGCCAGGGCAGGCTTGTCACGGGCGGCGCGTGGCGCATGATAGATCGATCCGAACCGCCGATGGAGGACACGACATGCGCATTCTGGTGCCGCTCGTCCTGCTGCTGGCGCTGCTGGCCCGCCCCGCCGCCGCGGCCGACGCCAGCGCGGCGCAGAGCGTGATTCGCGCCCAAGAGCAGGCCCTGGCGCGCGACGACGGCGCGACCGCCTATGCCCAGGCCGCGCCGGAGATCCAGGCGCTGTTTCCGAGCGTCGAGATCTTCATGAGCATGGTCAAGAGCGGCTATCCGCCGGTCTACCGTCATCGCAGCTTCGAGTTCGGCGCCGCGCAGGTCGAGGACGGCAGCATCGCACAGCGCGTCCACATCGTCGATGCCGAAGGCGAGGCGTGGGAGGCGCTCTACACGCTGCAGACCCAGCCCGACGGCAGCCTCAAGATCACCGGCTGCTCGCTGTTGAAGACGGGCCAGTCGGTCTAGCGCGGCGCGGCTACGTCACGCCGAACCGCTTCTTGAACTGCTCGACATTGATGAGGCCGCGGCCGTGACGGCCGTCGCCGATCTTCACCTCGCCATGATAGGCCTCGACCGAGAAGCGGATGACGCGGCGCTCGACCTCGATCACCTCGGCGACGGTGCGGATGGTGGCGCCGACCGGCGACGCCGCGAGATGCCGGACATTGACCTCGGTGCCGACCGTGACCCAGCCCGGCGGCAGCACCGGGTTGATGGCATCGCCCGACGTCATCTCCATCTCCAGGATCATCATCGGCGTCGCATAGACCATGGGCATGTGCGGCACGAAATGCCCGACGGTGCGCTCCGGCGGCACGACGAGCAAACGCTCGGCGCGCATGCCCGGCTTGATGAACTCACGTGCGTCCATGGCTGCTCCGAACTGTGCTGTCGTCCCGGACAAGCGCGCGGCACGCGCGCGCCGATCCGGGATCCATACGCCGTGGCGGTCGTGATGGGCAAAGGGCCAATGACCAGCGTGCCTCGAACCGCTCCCTGGGGGTATGGGTCCCGGCGCCTTGCGCGCAATTGCGCGCTAGGCCGGGACGACGGCGGTGATCGTCGAGACAGATGTCATAGCCTCGCTTTCGCCAGGACGATGGCCAACTACTTCTTCTGCTCGGCCAGGCGTTCGACGAAGGTCTTGCCGCCCTTCATCTTGTGCGTCAGCGGCGCCTCGTTGATCTGGATCACCACCGCTTCCGGATCGACGCCAAGATGCGTCACCAGGGCCTTGGTGATGTCGCGCATCATGTTGGCCTTCTGCTCGTCGGTGCGGCCGGCGGCCATGCTCACGGTGATCTCGGGCATTCGTTGCTCCCTGTTAGTTATCTCAGCCGCGTCATTGCCGGGCTTGCCCCGGCAATCCATCTCTTGAAATCTGCGGCCATCGTTTGAAGGATGAATACGCGGGTCAAGCCCGCGTATGACGAATCCCCTACCCCCAGCTCACGTCATGGCGCGCGAGCACCTCGCGGACGCCGGCGACCAGTTCGTCCTCCTTGGCTGAGAACTGCGCCGGGCGGCTTTCGCGCCATTCCTGGTTGGAGGCGATCGCGGCCGCCGCCTTGGCGCCCTCGATCAGGTCCTTGATCTGCACCTCGCCGCGGGCCTTCTCGTCACTGCCCTGGATGATGACGCAGGGCGCGTTGCGGCGATCGGCATATTTGAGCTGGTTGCCCATGTTCTTCGGGTTGCCAAGATAGAGCTCGGCGCGGATGCCGTGATTGCGCAGGGTCGACACCATCTTCTGATAGTCCGCGACGCGCTCGCGATCGAACACGGTGACGACCACCGGCCCGAACGCCGGCCGCGTATCGAGCTTGCCGAGCAAGGTCAGCGCCGCCTGCAGACGCGAGACGCCGATCGAAAATCCGGTCGCCGGCACCGGCTCGCCACGGAAGCGCGAGACGAGACCGTCATAACGGCCACCGCCGCCGACCGAGCCGAAGCGCACGGGACGGCCCTTCTCGTCCTTGGTCTCGAGCAGGAGCTCAACTTCGTAAACGGGGCCAGTGTAGTATTCGAGCCCACGGACGACGGAGGGTTCGACGCGGACGCGGCTGTAACCGTAACCGGCCGCGCTGCACAGTCTGGCGATCTCGGTCAGCTCGTTGACGCCTTCCACATAGGCCGGCGAGGACATGAACAATTTCCGCTGAGCAACGCTCGCCAAGACCTGGGCGTTGAACTGCAGATCCTGCTCCTCACCTTGGATTTGCGGCTCCGCGACCTTCATCTCGAAGAAGGCCAGCAGGGAGTCGATCTGACTTTCAGTCAGGCCCGCGCCCTTGGTGAAATCACCCTTGCCGACCTCGCCGCCGTCCCAGCGGCCCTCGCCGAGCAGCTTCTTGATCTCTGAAATCGGAAACTTGTCGGCCTTGTCGATTGCCCTAAGCACCGTCAGCCGACGGCCCGCGTGCTCATCACCGCCGATGCCGATCGCCTCCATCACGCCATCGAGCACCTTGCGGTTGTTCACCTTCACGACATACGAGCCGCGCGGAATCCCCAGCGCCTCCATCGCATCCGCCGCCATCATGCACATCTCGGCGTCCGCTGCCGGCGAGCCGGAGCCGACGGTGTCGGCGTCGAACTGCATGAACTGGCGGAAGCGGCCAGGGCCGGGCTTCTCGTTGCGGAAAACGTAGCCGGCGCGATAGCTGCGATATGGCTTCGGCAGCGCGTCGAAATTCTCGGCGACGTAGCGTGCGAGCGGCGCGGTCAGGTCGTATCGCAGCGAGATCCACTGCTCGTCATCGTCCTGGAACGAGAACACGCCCTCGTTCGGACGGTCCTGGTCGGGCAGGAATTTGCCGAGCGCATCGGTGTATTCGAATGCCGGCGTCTCCACCGGCTCGAAGCCGTAGCGCTCATAGACGGCGCGGATCTTCTCGACCATCTCGCGCGTGGCGGCTATCGCCGCGGGGCCGCGATCCTCGAGCCCGCGCGGCAGCCGCGCCTTCAGCTTCTGGGGTTTCTTCGGTTTGTCGGACATGGGGACCGGAACGTAGGGTGGGCCAAGCGCAGCGGGCCCACCATGGCTGATAAACGCCGAAGTGGTGGGCACGGTCCGCTACGCGGCCCTTTGCCCACCCTACGGGATGGAATGCGTTGCTTGGTTGGTAGCAGCCGGGGCGCGGTGCGGCAACCCGCGGGCCGGTCAGGTGCTGGCGCGTGGCACCGTTTCCAGCATTTCAGTAAGAGCCAAGCTTGCGCCGCGCATTCAGTGCGCCCCTCCCCCGCTTGCGGGGGAGGGTTGGGGTGGGGGCGCCCCAGCGGCAGTCTTTACGGGGCTTCCCCCTCCCCAGCCCTCCCCCGCAAGCGGGGGAGGGAGCAAACCGTTATCGCGGCTAGACTGTGCCCAGAACCTGCAAGCGCTAGGGAGGCATGCCCCTACTTCACGTCCCGAATCCACTGATGCGGATCGGGGCTGCGGCCGTACTGGATGTCGACCAGCTGCTTGCGCAGGCCCATGGCGACCGGGCCGGCCTCGCCGCCGTTGATCAGGACGTCGCCGCTCGCCGAGCACACCTTGCCGATCGGCGAGATCACCGCGGCCGTGCCGCAGGCGAACGCTTCCTTCAGCTTGCCGCTCTTGGCATCCGTCCGCCACTGGTCGATCGAATACGCCTCCTCGCGCACCTCGCGGCCGGCATCACGCGCCAGCTTGATGATGGAATCGCGGGTGATGCCGGGCAGGATGGTGCCGAGCGGCGGCGTCGACAACGAGCCATCGTCGAACACGAAGAACACGTTCATGCCGCCGAGCTCCTCGACATAGCGGCGCTCGATCGCATCGAGGAACACGACCTGGTCGCAGCCATGCTGGATCGCCTCGGCCTGCGCCTTGAGGCTCGCGGCATAATTGCCGCCGCATTTGACGCCGCCGGTGCCGCCGACCGCAGCCCGCGTGTAGTTCTCCGAGACCCAGATCGAGACCGGCGCCGGCCCGCCCTTGAAATAGGAGCCGACCGGCGAGGCGATGACCGCGAAGATGTATTCCGCCGAAGGCTTCACCCCGAGGAACACCTCGTTGGCGATCATGAACGGGCGCAGATACAGGCTGCCCTCGCCGCCCGGGATCCAGGCGCGATCGATGCGGACGAGCTGCTCGACCGCCTCGATGAAGACCTCCGGCGGCAGTTGCGCCATCGCCATGCGCTCGGCCGAATTCCCGAAGCGCTTGGCATTGGCGTCGGGGCGGAACAGGTTCACGCCGCCATCGTCGCGCTTGTAGGCCTTCAGGCCCTCGAAGATCTCCTGCGCGTAATGCAGGACGGCCGCGGCCGGATCGAGCGGGAAGTTGGCGCGGGATTCGACCCGCGCGCTGTGCCAGCCCTTGTCCTGGCTGTACTGGACCACGGCCATGTGATCGGTGAACACCCGGCCGAAGCCCGGGTTGGCGAGCTTGGCAGCGCGCTCCTGGTCGGAGGTCGGGTTCGTCGTCGGCTTGATGTCGAATGTCAAAGTCATGTCCTTGCTTCCCCCGCTTGATCGCCATTCGCGAGTTCTGGCGCCGACCCGTCCGATCGGGCCAGTCGGCTTCTTGAATTTCGGACCTGCCGCGACCGGCTTTTGAGCCGGTCACCGGGCAAGCATGCCACCACAGGACATGCTTTTGCGCTCGGCGGAAGTCCAGTATGGTTTGCCGAAATGCCGCTCGACATCACACGGTTGTTCGATACGTCGCCCAGGGATGCCCGTCGGGGTTGCCTACGGCCCGTTCAGACACGCCTGGAGACCCATCGCCCGCCGATGAAACGATCTAAAATTTCGTAGCGGACGATTGTTTTGTAACATTGAACCGCAGAAACGTCAATATGGCTGACATAAATTTCTCGTCTCCGACGTTGAACCCCGAGCTGCGCGCGGCTGAGCCCTCCGCGGCCGCCGGCGGCGAGCCGCTGCGCTGGGACATCATCGAGCTCTTGTTCTTCGCCTACCGCGACTTCGTCGGCGATGCCGACCATGAGCTGGAGGCGTTCGGCTTCGGCCGGGCGCATCACCGCGTGATGCATTTCGTCACACGCTATCCCGGCCTGAAGGTCGCCGATCTGCTCGACGTTCTCCGCATCACCAAGCAGTCGCTCGGACGCGTGCTCAAGCAGCTGCTCGACGAAGGCTACATCGTGCAGAAGACCGGCAACAACGATCGCCGCCAGCGCCTTCTTTTCGCCACGCCGAAGGGCGAGGCGCTGGTCGCCAAGCTGGCCGGGCTGCAGACGCGGCGCATCGATCGAGCGCTGGAGCAGATCGGACCGGCCGGCGCCGAGAAGGTCCGGCAGTTCCTGCGCGCGATGATCGATCGCGACGATCCGGACAAGGTGCTGGAAGCCATCTTCAAGACGCCTGTCGCCGCTGCCAAGGAGTGACCGTGACGATCGCCGCCATCGCCCCGCATCATCAGCAGACGCCGGCCGACGACGCGCCGCATCTCCTGCTCGTCGACGACGACCGCCGTATCCGCGACTTGCTGTCGCGCTTCCTGCGCGGCGAAGGTTATCGCGTCACCACCGCGGCGAGCGCGAGCGATGCCCGCGCCAAGCTGACGGGACTGCATTTCGATCTCCTGATCCTCGACGTGATGATGCCCGGCGAAAGCGGCTTCGACCTCGCCCGCTTCATCCGCACGCAATCCTCGGTGCCGATCGTGATGCTGACCGCACGGGCCGAGCCGGAGAGCCGCATCGAGGGCCTGCAGCTCGGCGCCGACGACTACGTCGCAAAACCTTTTGAACCGCGAGAGCTCGCGCTGCGCATCGGCAACATCCTCAAGCGCGCCGCGCCGCCGCCGGCCGAGGAGGTCGTCGAGCAGATCGCGTTCGGGCCGTTCGTCTATCATCTGGCGCGCGGCGAGCTGAAGCAGGGCGAGGAGATCGTCCACCTCACCGACCGCGAGCGCGAGATGCTGCGCATCCTCGCCAATGCCCGCGGCGAGACCGTGCCGCGCGGCGCGCTGACCGGCAACGGCACCGTCAACGAGCGCGCCGTCGACGTCCAGATCAACCGCCTGCGCCGCAAGCTCGAGAGCGATCCGGCCAACCCGCTGTTCCTGCAGGCCGTGCGCGGCATCGGCTACCGGCTGATGACGTCGGGTTGAGATGAGCGGTTGATATGCCGGGCCATTCCGATCACGTTGCCTTGAAAGCATCTGAGCTAGCTTCCTCACCGCAAGACCTGAAACGACCTGGCATCTCCGCGTCATTGCGAGCGAAGCGAAGCAATCCAGAGTCCCGCGAAGATTCTGGATTGCTTCGTCGCGGAGCCTGCCCTCGGGCTCGCCGCGGGCGAGACCCGGGGGCTCCTCGCAATGACGGAAACGGCGCGCGTTAGGATTATCATGAGCACGCTCGACACCGGCCTCACCCTGATCCGCACCGCGTCGCGGCGGGTGTCGCGCGCCAACAGCGTGGTGGGCAACGCGTTCAAGGGCTGGATGCCGACCGGCCTCTATGCGCGCGCGCTGCTGATCATGATCGTGCCGATGGTGATCCTGCAGACGGTGGTCGCGGGCGTGTTCATGGAGCGGCACTGGAACACGGTGACGCGACGCCTCTCCGCCGCAGTTGTGCAGGACGTCGCCGCGCTGATCGACATCTACAAGGGCTATCCGCAGGACAAGGACCGCACCATGCTGCGCCGGATCGCGCAACAGCGGCTCAACCTGGTGGTCGACTTCCTGCCCGCCGGCGACATGCCGCCGCCGGGGCCAAAACCGTTCTTCAACCTGCTCGACCAGTCGCTGTCGAGCCAGATCGGCCGCCAGATCAGCCGTCCGTTCTGGATCGACACCGTCGGCCGCTCCAATCTGGTCGAGATCCGCATCGCGCTCGATGACGCCGTGATGCGCGTGTTCGCGCAGCGTGGCGCGGCCTACGCGTCGAACACCGATATCTTCCTGTTCTGGATGGTCGGCACCTCCTCGATTCTGCTGATCGTCTCGGTGCTGTTCCTGCGCAACCAGATCAAGCCGATCCTGCGCCTCGCAGATGCCGCCGAGAGTTTCGGCAAGGGCCGCGAGGTGCCGAACTTCCGGCCGCGCGGCGCGCGCGAGGTGCGACGCGCGGCGCACGCCTTCCTGGAGATGAAGGCGCGCATCGAGCGCACCCTGGAGCAGCGCACGGCGATGCTGGCCGGTGTCAGCCACGATCTGCGCACCATCCTGACGCGCTTCAAGCTGGAGCTGGCGCTGCTCGGCGACAGTCCCGAGATCGACGCCATGCGCAAGGACGTCGACGAGATGTCGCACATGCTGGAGGATTATCTGGCGTTCGCACGCGGCGACAATGGCGAGATCGCGCAGCCGACCGACATCTCCAACGCGCTCGAGGAGCTGCGCAGCGACGCCGAGCGCAACGGCCATTCCGCCACGGTCTCGTTCCACGGCCTGCCGGTGGTCACCGTGAAGCCGCAGGCGCTGAAGCGCTGCCTCGGCAATCTCGTCTCCAACGCCGCCCGCCATGCCGATGCGATCGCCATCACCGGCCATCGCGACCACCGCTACCTCACCATCACCGTCGACGATGACGGCCCGGGCATCCCGGCCGACATGCGCGAGGAGGTGTTCAAGCCCTTCCTGCGCCTCGACGACGCGCGCAACCAGGACGAGGGCGGCACGGGCCTGGGCCTCGCCATCGCCCGCGACATCGCGCGATCCCATGGCGGCGACATCACCCTCGGCGACAGCCCGATGGGCGGGTTGCGGGCGAGCGTGCGGATTCCGGTGTAGCGCGCTGCTTAGCTCACTCCTGCGCGACCACGGCGTCGAGCCACGCGCAGTTCAGTGCCGGAACGCGAGGATCCGGCACGCGAACGCCGCGTGCAGCCGCGGACAGCCGCATATCGCGCAGGCGCTTGCGTTGCTCATCCGGCAGGTACAATCGCTCGTGCCCCCACAGCGACGGGCCGTCAAAGGTCTCATGCGGCTGCCAGGTCGCGGGATCGATCACCCGGCCGCCCCAGCCATATTCGATGAAGAAGCCGGAGGGCGTGTTGACGTAGAACGAGGTCATGTGGTCGTTGGTGTGACGGCCCAGCGTGTAGGCCACGCGCCCGTCGTCGAGCTGTGCCAGGTCGTAGCCCTGGCCGACGTCGTCGAGACTGCCGAGTTCCACCATGAAGTGATGCAGTGTGCGGCGACCGGAGCCGACCATCGCGAAGCTGTGGTGACGGCCGTTGACGTGGAAGAAATAGAGCTTGTACGGCGTCAGGCCGAAGTCGGACACCTTGAAGCCGAGCAGGTCGCGATAGAACCGCAGCAGCGGCTCGACGTCCTCGACGTTGAGCACGACGTGCCCCATGCCGAGCGGCCCGGTGCGAAAGCCGGAGATCGGACGTCCCGGCCTGAAGGGATCCGAGGCGACGGCTGCACCCCAGAACACCTCGATCGTGTTGCCGGCGGGATCCTGAAAGCAGATCAGCTCGGTGACATGACGCTCGTCGGCCAGTGCCTGCGAACCGCGGGCCACCTTCACGCCGTTGTCGTCGAGACGGCTGGCGAGGCGCGCGAGCGCCGCAGCGTCGCCGACCTCCCAGCCCATGACGGCGAGCCCGCCATCGCCGCTGCCATCGACGATCAGCCGCTGCTTGCGATCATCCATCCGATAGGCCTGCACGCTGGCCGCGCGATCCACGCGCTGCATCCCGAGGAGCTCGGTCGCCATGCGTCCCCACTGCTCCGCTTGGGACGACTTGATGCCGATGTAACCGAGCGCCGTTATTTCCATCTTGTTTTCTCCCGAAAGGTGCGGGCGGAATTTCGTATCAGCTCCGCGCGGTCCTGCAGTAGACTGCCGCCCCTGCATCCGGCTCGCGTTCTCAAGACGGTATCGGCGGACGGAAACGAAGAACAGGGAGGATTTTCCAAGTGTCCAAGCAACGGACGCGATCTCCGCAAGCCCGTCCTGCGGAGGGTGTCCGCGCCTTCAAGCGGGGGCTCGACGTGCTGCGCGCGGTCAATCGGTCCGGGGGCATTCGCGCCGGCGACGTGGCGCGCCAGCTCGATCTGCCGCGGCCTACGGTCTATCGGTTGCTCGAGACACTCGAGGAACTCGGCTATGTCGCGCGCAGCGCCAGCGACGACCGCTTCCGGGTGACGCGCCACGCGTTGAGCCTCGGCGACGGCTATGATCCCGGCATCTTCATCTGCCAGGTCGCCGCGCCCTATCTCGCCGAGCTCAGCCGCAGCCTGATCTGGCCGGTCGATCTGTCGACTTATGAAAACGGCGCGATGGTCATCCAGGAGACCACGCATGCGCGCAGCCCGCTCTCGATCGATCGCAGCATGATCGGCAAGCGCCTGCCGATGCTGCAGACCTCGGCCGGCCGGGCCTATCTGGCCGCTTGCCCGCCCGCAGAGCGGGACATCATCATCAACCACCTGCGACGCATCGAGAATGCGGAGGACGTTTCCTTCCTGGCGCCCGAGCGGCTGCAGCGCATGGTGACGGAAACGGCTCAGCGCGGCTATGCAATCCGCAACGAGGGCGAATTCAATCCGAAGACGTCGTCGATCGCAGTGCCGATCGTTCGTGGCGACGTCGTCTTCGGCTGCATTTCGATCATCTGGATCCGCTCCGCCATGACCCTCGAGGAGGCTGTCGCTCAATACGCGGCCCCATTGCGCGACGCCGCGGCCGCGATTCCCGTCCAGGCCTGAGCGTCCGCTGCGTGGACAGTTTGCGACCGCGCCTTGAAGGTGCGAGGCGGTTGCGGAACAGATGCGGCCATGAGCAACATGGCTGCACATTCCGGAAGCTTCGACGTCGTCATCGTCGGTCGCGGGCCCGTGGGCTCGACGCTCGCCAATCTGCTCGGCCTGTGCGGCATCCGCACCCTGATCCTGGAGCGCGAAGCCAAGGCCTATCATTTGCCGCGCGCGGTGCATTTCGACGACGAATGCATGCGCGTGTTCCAGACCATCGGCCTTGCCGACGCCATCCTGCCCCACCTTACATTGAGTCCCGGCATGCGCTTCGTCGATGCCGAGGGACGGCTGCTGCTCGACTGGCCGCGCACCCGCGAGCCGACCTCGATGGGCTGGAATCTGAGCTACCGATTCCACCAGCCCGATCTCGAAAACGTGCTCAACAAGGGACTCGCGCGCTGGCCTCATGTCGAGCTGCGCACGCGCTGTGACGTCTTCGCGCTCGAGCAGGACCACAACGGTGCGCGCGTTCGCTATGAAGACCTCGGTACCGGCCGGCTCGTCGACATCTCCTGCGCCTATGTCATCGGCTGCGACGGTGCACGTTCGCTGGTGCGCCGCTTCATCGGCTCGGCGCTGGACGATCTCGGCTTTCACGAGCGCTGGCTCGTCTGCGACGTGCTGCTGAGCGAGGCGCGGCCCGATCTCGGCGATTTCAGCGTCCAGCACTGCAACCCGCAGCGTCCCGCAACCTATATTCGCGGCACCGGCAACCGGCGCCGGTGGGAGATCACGGTACGTCCTGACGAGGACGCGGTCGAGATCACCCAACCGGCTCGCGTGTGGGAGCTGCTCTCGCCCTGGCTCCGGCCCGCAGAGGCCGAGATCGAACGCGCCGCCGTCTACACATTCCACTCCGCGGTCGCCCAGCAATGGCGTGCCGGACGGCTCTTGCTCGCAGGTGATTCCGCGCATCAGACCCCGCCTTTTCTCGGTCAGGGCATGTGTGCCGGCATTCGCGACGCGGCCAACCTCGCATGGAAGCTGGCTCGTGTGATTGCCGGCAAGGCAACTCCTGATCTCCTCGACACCTATCAGAGCGAGCGCGCGCCCCACGTGCGCGAATTCATCGAGCTCGCGATCCGGCTGGGCGGACTCATCAACACCAGGGCGGTCGAGGCGGCGCTTGCGACCGGCACGGCACAGGGCGACGGCCAGCTCAAGCTCGACGTGCAGAAGCCACTGCTCGGCCCGGGCCTTGCCGGCGGCGATCGAAGCATGACGGGAAAGCTGGCGCCGCAATTCCGCACCCGCGATCTCGGCCGCAGCGACGACCGCGTCGGCTATCGCTTCGCGCTGCTATGCCGGTCGGGTCTCGGGACCGCAATGATCGAGCAGCATCACGCCCGCCTGACGGCCGCTGACGTCGCCGTCATTTGCGGCGAGGAAGCTGGCGGCCTCGACGGCTGGCTCGATCAGCACGGCTTCGACGCCGTGCTGATGCGCCCCGACCGCTACATCCTGGGTGCAGTCCGCACGGGCGAAGATCCCGCGGCGCTGTTGTCAGGCCTCGCCTTCCTCGCACCGCTGCCGAGCGCGGCCTGAGCGTTTCCGTTCTTTTTGAGAGGGTTCACGTATGAAGCTGGTTTCCTTTGTGATCGACGGGCGTCCCGGATACGGCGCGTTGAAGGGAGACGGTGTCGTCGACCTCGGCCGACGGCTGCCGGCGAAGAGCCTGCGCGCGCTGCTCGAGGCGGATGCGCTCGGTCACGCCGCCGAACTGCTCGCCCGCGAACAGACCGACTATCCCCTCAGTGCGATCGCCTTCGCGCCCGTCATCCCTGATCCCGGCAAGATCATCTGCGTTGGCCTGAACTATCGCGACCACGTCGCCGAGACCGGGCGGACCGTCACCGCGAAACCTGCGCTGTTTGCGCGCTTTCCCACCAGCCAAGTCGGCCATCTGCAGCCGGTCATTCGCCCTGGTGTCTCCGATCATTTCGACTACGAGGGCGAGCTTGCGCTCGTGATCGGGAAAGCCGGCCGGCACATCCGGCGCCAGGACGCGCTCGCGCACATCGCCGGCTATTCCTGCTACAATGAAGGCAGCATCCGCGACTGGCAGCGCCATACATCGCAATTCCTGTCGGGCAAGACCTTCGACCGGTCTGGCGCATTCGGCCCCTGGCTGGTCACGGCTGATGAAATTCCCGACCCGTCGAAACTGACGCTGCAGACCCGCCTCAATGGCGAGACCGTGCAGCGGACCACCACGGATCTCCTCATCACCGATGTCCCCGATCTGATCGTCTATTGCTCGACGATCATGACCTTGCTGCCGGGGGACGTGATCGTCACCGGCACGCCGGGAGGCGTCGGCTTCAAGCGCACCCCGCCTCTGTTCATGAAGCCCGGCGATACGGTCGAGGTCGACATTTCGGGCATCGGCGTGCTGCGCAATCCCGTGGCTGCCGAACCGGCAGCCTGACGTCTCCGCCTCGCGGAGAACCGCGAGGCGCACCAATCAAACACGACAAAAAACCAAATCTTCAAGTCCGGGGAGGATCATCATGTCGCGCTGTCTCAGATCCAGCATCGCTGGCCTGCTGCTGCTTGCAGGCTCATCCGCGCAGGCCGAAATCAAGGGGAGCGCCATCCGTATCGGTGTGCTCACCGACATGACCGGCATCTTCGCGACCGCGATGGGGCCCGGCTCCGTGGAAGCGGCCCGGATGGCCGCTGAGGAATTTGGCGGCAAGATCAACGGCAGGCCGATCGAAATCATTCAGGCCGACCATCAGAACAAGCCGGATATCGCGGTCGCGATCGCCCGGCGCTGGTTCGAGCAGGACGGTGTGCAGGCGATCGCCGACGGCGGCAGCTCCGGCGCGGCCCTTGGCGTCCAGGAGCTGGTGCGTAGCAACGGCAAGATCTTCCTCATCTCGGGGGCCGGCGCCAACCAGCTGACCGACGAAGCTTGCGCCCCGACCTCGGTGCAATGGACGCACGACGCCTATTCGACCGCGACCGCAGTCGTCTCGGGCATCATGCAGACCAGCAAGGAGCCATGGTTCTTCATCACCGGTGACTACGCGTTCGGTCATTCAGTGGAAGCGACCGCGCGCGCCCGCATCGCCGAGCTCGGCGGCAAGGTCGCCGGCAGCGTCAAGGCGCAGCTCGGCACGCCGGACTACGGATCCTTCCTGCTGCAGGCCCAGGCCTCCGGCGCCAAGATCCTGGCGCTCAACGTCGCCGGCGACAATGCCACAGCCATCAAGCAGGCCGAGGAGTTCGGGCTTGCGGCCCAGGGCATGAAGATCGTGCCGATGTCGTTCCAGAACGTGGACATTGAAGCCATCGGCCTCAAGGCGACGCAGGGCGATCTCATCGTCACCAGCTTCTTCGAGGATGCCTCCCCCGCCGCGCGCCGCTTCTCCGACGCGTTCTACGCGCGCCGGAGGGCGATGCCGTCACAGATACAGGCCGGGGTCTATTCGGCCGTGCGGCACTATCTGCAGGCGGTGAAGGATGCCGACAGCGACGACGGCGCAAGCGTGATGGCGAGGATGAAGGCGACGCCGGTCTCGGACGCCTATGCGGACCACGGCCAGATCCGCGACGACCAGCGCATGGTGCACGACCTGTATCTGGTCCAGGTCAAGACCCCCGCCGAATCGAAGGGCCCCTGGGACTTCGTCAAGCTGGTGACGAAGATCGCCCCCGATCAGGCATTTCGCCCGCTCGACCGCAGCAAGTGCAGCCTGGTCGGTAAGTGAGCACATGAGCGACCAAGCATGATTCCGGACGATCAGCGCGCCGTCATCATCACCGCCGCGGGCGGCCCGGAGGTCCTGTCGGAGCGACAGGACTGGCCGGTCCCGCGCCTCGGACCAGACGATGTGCTGATCGAGGTCGCAGCCGCCGGCATCAACCGTCATGACTGCAACCAGCGCGCTGCCGGGCCGTCGCGGGAGCCCAATCCCGTGCCGGGGTTGGAAGCCTCGGGGCGCATCGTGGCCTGCGGCACCAACGTTCCCCGGGAACGGCTGGGTAAAGCGGTGATCGCACTGACCGACGGCGGCTCATACGCGCAATACGTCGCCACCGATCAGCATCTTGCCCTGGACTTGCCGAGCGGCCTCGACTGGATCCAAGGCGCCGCCCTGCCCGAGGCGCTGTTCACGACCTGGTTCAATTTCTTCGAGCTGATGCGCATGGCACCCGGCGAGACCGCCTTGATTCATGGCGGAAGCAGCGGCGTCGGCACGATCGCGATCCAGCTCCTGCGCGCGCTGGGTCATCCCGTCATTGCCACCGCCGGCACCGCAGAGAAGCGCGCCGCGGCGCTCAGGCTCGGCTGCAGCGCCGTGTTCGACTATGCCGATCCCGATCTCGCCGAGCAGATCCGCGCGGCGACGGGGATGCGCGGTGTCGACTGCATCCTCGACACCTCCGCAGGCGCTCACATCGCGCAGGACCTTGCGGCGCTCGCAATGGGCGGACGGATCGCCCTGCTCTCAGCCGGACATGGGAACGAGTTGGCGGTGCCGCTGCGCGGCCTGATGGCGCGCCGGGCCAGCATCACCGGCACGTTCCTGCGTTCGACGGCACTGGACCTCAAACGACGCATCGCGGCCGACCTGCGGCAACGCGTCGGGCCCCTTCTCGGGACGGCCATTCGGCCGCGCATCGACAGCACCTATCGCTTGTCCGAGGCGGCCGATGCGCACACCCGCATGGAGACGAGCCGACATATCGGGAAGATCGTGCTTTGCGTCCGCGAATGAGCGACGATCCATGTCTCTGCGCTCGTGCCGCCAAACGCAACGGCCGCCCGCCTACTGCTTGGCACCCGGAATGAGGTTCTTCAGCTTGTTCATGTCCTTGATGTTCATCTTCATGCCACCGGGCATGACGATGTCGCCGGGCTTCTGGTCGGGCTTGCAGGCGCCGAGCCACTTCGCCTCGATGGTCATCGCGGTCTCCTTGGCGGCGCCGGCGGCACCGCCCTGGATGCGCGAGGTGGTCTTCACCGTGTAGGCCGAGTTGAAGTCACCGGTGATGTCGGCATGCGAGGTCGTGTTCATGCCGCCGAAGCTGCAGACGGCATCACTGACATAGCCGGTTGCGGTCTTCTGGATGTCCTGCTTGGAGCAGACCTGCTGCGCCATCGGCGAGGCCATGTTGTTCATGTCCCTGTCGGTGGTCTCGTCGGTGCAGTGCTGCATGGTCATTTCCGGCAGCTGGCCGCCGGACCTGACCATCTTCAATTCCCACAGGCCCGCCTTGCGCACCGGCAGGTCCACGGCACGGGCCTCGTGGCTCGCGGTCACGCTGAGGAGACAGCAGGCCAGAAGGCCGATGGCAGTGCGTGTGCAGGTCATGTGTTCCGTTCCGGCTCGTTGCGCGATGTCGGAGCGAATGCCGCCCAAAGATGGCAATTAGGAGAACGTTAGTACAGCGTCCGCAGCGGCCGTTGCGCCGAGCCATAGGGCACCCAGCGGCAGGCGAACGAGACGTAGCCGCCATAGCGCGCATCGACGGCGCGGAACTTCGCGACCTTGCCGTAGGAGGCGCAATGATCGACCGCGAGCTGGCGCGCATCCGTGCGCTGGGCCAGCTGATAGGCGATGATGCCGCCGGTGTCGTTGCCCTTGAAGGGCGGCACCACGTCGGCCAGAGCCGGCGCGGCGGCCAGCAGCATCCCGACGGCCGCGAGGCCTGCAGTCTTCACGAGTCCGGCCTTCAGCGTCCGCATTGCATTCTCCTTGAGCTGGCGTGCCATCCTAAAGGTCCTGTGCGGTCAAGAAAAGAACACCAGCCTCGCGTTAACAGGACTAATCGTGGAGTGTTGCCGCGTTGCACTTGACCTCCTGTGGCCGCCGCGGCACGGTCCACGCTCCCGGATCAGCCTTGCGGACGGCCCATGCGCGACTTCAGCTCACCTTTCAAGATGTTCGGCGCTCCCTGTGGCGCGCTGCTTGCCGCCATCGTCGCCACCGCCCCGGCTCAGGCCGCCAATCCGCTCGAGATGAACTTCTGGCTGTCCGGCCCGAAGTACGAAGGCCGGGTTGCCCCCTGCGAGGCGGCCATTCCGACCATCGTGTCGCGATTCCAGGACAAGGAGAGCACCTTCTGGAATTCCTCGCTGACGATCACCGGCGTCGCCAACGTCCATGAGATCGCCTTCCGCCCCTGGCAGTCCGACAATATTCCGCGCCGCTTCTGCACCGGCAGCGTGATGATCAGCGACGGCAAGGCGCGCACCGTCAACTTCTCGATCATCGAGGATGGCGGCTTCGCCGGCTATGACCAGGGCGTCGAGTTCTGCGTCGTCGGCCTCGATCGCAACTGGGCCTTCAATCCGGCCTGCCGCGCCGCCAAGCCCTGATTCGACTTTGTCGGACCATCGGCCGCTCGCGCGGGCGGCCGGCTGACGAATGGCTGCCTCGGGGCAGCCATTTTGTTCTTGAAATGTTCCAACGCGCTGCTAGGCTCCTGGCATTGTCCGGGGAGTTCGCCATGTTCGATTGCCTGCGCCGACCTGCGGTCCTGTTGTCCATAACGATCGCCTGCTTTGCCCTCTTGGTGGGTGTGCTCGCGGCTGGCTCCGCCGAGGCGCAGGACCGTCGCCAGAACGCGCCGGGCGCGTTCGACTTCTACGTTCTCTCGCTATCCTGGTCGCCCTCGTACTGTGCCGAAGCCGACGAGCGAGGCGGCCGCGGCAGCCGGTCCCAGCAGTGCGGCGGCCGGCCCTACTCGTTCGTCGTGCACGGGCTGTGGCCGCAATACGAGAACGGCTACCCCGAATATTGCGAGCAGCCGGCGCCGCGCCTGCCGCGCAACATCATGACCTCGATGCTCGACCTGATGCCGGCGCCGGGCCTGATCTACAACGAGTGGGACAAGCACGGCACCTGCGCCGGCCTGTCCGCGAAGGCCTACTTCGAAATCATCCGCAAGGCCCGCGCCGCCATCAAGATCCCGCCGGAATTCCTCGATCTTACGGAGGCCAAGACGGTGGCGCCGGGGGCGGTCGAGGAGGCCTTCATCAAGGCCAACCCCAAGCTCACGACATCGGGCATTGCCGTCACCTGCAATCGCACCAGGCTGAGCGAGGTCCGGATCTGTCTGTCGAAGGATCTGGAGTTTCGCAACTGCGACGAGATCGACCGCCAGGCCTGCCGGCGCGACGAGGTCAACATGCCGCCGGTGCGCGGCGGCTAGCGGGGCGACCGCAGTGGGTCGGCCTGCGGCGCCTCTCGCCGCGGCGCTGATCCGATGCTCTCTGGATCCATCCGGCGCATCGACGGGGTACCCTTTTGACGCGGAACGGCGTAACTCGTACCGCATGAACTACCGACACGCCTTTCACGCCGGCGGCTTTGCCGACGTCATCAAGCACATCGTGCTGACGCGCATCCTGGTCTACCTCCAGGAGAAGCCCGCTGCGTTCCGGGTGATCGACACCCATGCCGGCGCAGGCCTGTACGATCTCACCGGCGACGAGGCCATCCGCAGTGGCGAGTTCCTCACCGGCATCGCTCGCGTGCTGCAGGCGCGCTTCTCCGAGCAGGCCTATGCACTCTTGTCGCCCTATCTCGACATCATCAGATCGTTCAATCCGAAGGCCGAGCTCGTCGCCTATCCCGGCTCGCCGCTGATCGCGCGCGCGCTGCTGCGGCCGCAGGACCGCATGACCCTGTGCGAGCTCGCGCCGATCCCCCGCAAGCAGCTGATCGATCAGTTGCGCCGCGACACCCAGGCCCGCGTCGTCGATCTCGACGGCTGGGTCGCCCTGCCCGCCTTCGTGCCGCCGAACGAGCGCCGGGGCGTGGTGCTGATTGATCCGGCGTTCGAGGCGAAGGATGAGTTCGAGCGGCTCGCGGACCGCTTTGCTGCGGCCTTCGCAAAGTGGACCACCGGTATCTACGTGCTCTGGTATCCCGCCAAGAACCGGCGTGCGACGGAAGAGCTGACCGATCGCGTCGCGGCGCTCGCGGCCGCGGCCAAGCCGCCGGGCAAGGTGCTGCGGATCGAGTTCAGTGTTGCGCCGCAGATCGAAGGCGAGGCGCTGACCTCGACCGGGCTGCTGATCGTCAACCCGCCCTGGACATTGCATGACGAGTTGAAGCTCATCCTGCAGGAACTGCAGAAGCCGCTCGGCCAGGGCGGCGCGGCGCGCTTCCGGATCGAATTCCCCAAAGCTTGAAACGGCGACTGGTCGAAAAGCCGTAGTCAATCGGCGCGGAACCGTATTATTGTGTCTGATTGTAAGACTGGCTTTACGTTCCGCTTCCGCGAATGGTTGCGGCGGGGTGATCAAGGCCTAACAAGATCCAGACGATCCGGCGTGGCGAGCGCTGGGCGTTAAGGTGGCCAACGCTTTCCGATCAAAGTGATGTCCGGTCGGACGCTGCGCAGAGCGCGCAGTGGAGGAAGCATTGCGGGGGAGGAGTTTCCCGATGGCCATGACTGGGACGGTCAAGTTCTTCAATGGTGAGCGCGGCTACGGCTTCATCAAGCCGGACGACGGTGGACGCGACGTGTTCGTGCACATCACGGCGGTGGAGCGCGCGGGCCTGAAGGATCTGACCGAGGGACAACGGATCAGCTTCGAGGTCGAGCCGGACAAGAAGGGCAAGGGCCCGAAGGCGGTGAACCTGGTCCTGTCGTCTTAGGGCGAGCCCACCAGGCGACGGTTCACGCACCAGCGTGAGACTGCAGCCGCGGGCGCCTCGACGGCACCTCATTCGTTCGTTTGGAAGCTGCCGGCAGCGCCGCCGGCTCGCGTGCACAGCATTGCCGGCTCGTACGTGCAGGCCGCGCGCGATGCTGCATACCTCCAGATTGCACGGAGCACTACGACAAAAGGGACTCCGACAAAAAAATCCCGGCCGCGCGAGCGGCCGGGAGGTTGTCGTTGGACGTTTCTTCTTCCTATTCCCTCGTTGCCATCAGAAGTGGAAGTTGATGCCTGCGCGCACAATTCCAAACCGATAGTCGTTCTTCGCCCCCGTGATCACGAAATTGCTGCTGTCGAGATCGACGTAGAGATACTCGATCTTGGCGGTCCAGTTCTGCGCCAGGCCGAACTCGGTGCCGGCACCGAGCGTCCAGCCCACCGTGGTGTGCGATTCCGAAAGACCGAAGGTCTCGGCGCGCAGGCCGCCAAAGGCGAGGCCGCCGGTGCCGTAGAACAGGATGTTGTTGAAGGCGTAGCCGGCGCGGCCGCGCAATGTGCCGAACCATGGGTTCGAGAACTTCCACGGCGCAAAGGTGTCGTTGGCGCCGGTCAGGTTGATATCGCCCTCGGCGCCGAACACCCATGGGCCGTTCTGCCAATTGTACCCCGCGGTCAGGCCGCCGGTGAGGCCGGACGGCTTGGTCGGGTTGTTGCCGACGGTGCCCCATTCGTAGCCCAGCGTGCCGCCGAGATAGGGGCCGGCCCAGCTATAGGCGTTGAGGGGCTGGCTCACGGTATAGGGCGCGCCGCGCCCATAGCCGAGATCGGCCGCCTGCGCCGAGACCGATCCGAGAGCCGCCGCGCCCAAGCCCGCCGCGGCGGCAGCACCGACCAAGAACCTGTTCATCGCTCACTCCACGCAACTCGCCGTCACCACCCGGAGCATGCGCCGCGCGACTGTGCCGCGCGGGCCGACGTGGTTACGGAACTCTCGCTTCTTTCGTGAGCTTTTATCGAGAGTTTTAGGTTAAGCCGTTGTTAAGCCGGGTTACCCGGCCATTAACGTGCTTAACGAAGCGTTACCGCCCTGCCCTGTGCATGGCGCCATCGCAAGCTGGCGAGGCGGCGCGGCAGCGCTTAATTTGTTGGACATGACCACCCACAGCTCCGACCCATCCAAGGCGCCGACGCCCCCGAGCCGGCGTGGCGCGGCCGACCTGCCGCCCGAGACCATCGACACGCCCGATCTCGATCCCGCCGCCTCGGCTGCGGACGAGGACGATGACGGCCGGCTGCCGGAGCTGGCCGAGGAGAGCCTGGAGGCGGTCGGCGAAGGCCCGCTCGCGATCGGCCACGCGGCGATCGAGAATGCCGTGCGGCTCGCGCCGACCTCGCCCGGCGTCTACCGCATGCTCAATACGGCCCATGACGTGCTCTATGTCGGCAAGGCCAAGAACGTCAAAAAGCGCCTGTCATCCTATGCGCGGGCCAACGCGCCGCTGCCGGCGCGCATCCTGCGCATGATCGCGGCCACCGTGACCGTCGAGATCATCTCGACCACGACCGAGACCGAGGCGCTGCTGCTCGAAGCTAACCTGATCAAGCAGCTCAAGCCGCGCTTCAACGTGCAACTGCGCGACGACAAGTCGTTCCCCTACATCCTGATCACCGGCGACCATTGGGCGCCGCAGATCCTCAAGCACCGCGGCGCGCAGTCCAGGCCGGGGCGCTATTTCGGTCCGTTCGCCTCGGCCGGCGCCGTCAACCGCACCATCACAGCGCTGCAGCGCGCCTTCCTGATCCGCTCCTGCACCGATTCGTTTTTCGAGAGCCGCACCCGCCCCTGCCTGTTGCACCAGATCCGCCGCTGCGCCGGGCCCTGCACCCAGGAGATCGACTTCCCCGGCTACACCGAGCTCGTGCGCGAGGCGACCGACTTCCTGTCCGGACGCAGTCAGGCCGTGAAGGCGCTCCTGGCGACCGAAATGGAGAAGGCGTCTGGCGAGCTCGAATTCGAGACTGCCGCTGTCTATCGCGACCGTCTCGCGGCGCTGTCGGCGATCTCCTCGCAGCAGGGCATCAACCCGCGCACCGTCGAGGAAGCCGACGTGTTCGCCATCCACCAGGAGGGCGGCTATTCCTGCGTCGAGGTGTTCTTCTTCCGCACCGGCCAGAACTGGGGCAACCGCGCCTACTTCCCGCGCGCGGAGAAGAGCTATCTGCCGGAGGAGGTGCTGTCGGCGTTCATCACGCAGTTCTACGACGACAAGCCGCCGCCGAAGCTGATCCTGCTGTCGCATGAGATCGAGGAAGCCGAGTTGCTCGCCGAGGCGCTGTGCGTCAAGGCCGGCCACAAGGTCGAGGTGTCCTGCCCGAAGCGCGGCGAGAAGAAGGACCTGGTCACCCATGCGCTGACCAATGCGCGCGAGGCGCTGGGCCGCAAGCTCGCCGACACCGCAACGCAAAGCCGGCTGCTGGAGGCGATGACCACAACGCTCGGCCTGCCGCAGGTCCCGAAGCGCATCGAGGTCTACGACAACAGCCACATCCAGGGCACCAACGCGGTCGGCGCGATGGTCGTCGCCGGCCCCGACGGCTTCATGAAGAACCAGTACCGCAAGTTCAACATCAAGTCGGAAGGTCTCACGCCCGGCGACGACTACGCCATGATGAAGGAGGTGCTGCAGCGCCGCTTCAAGCGGCTGGTGTCACCGTCGGAGAAGGATGTCGCACGCGCGGCCAAGGAGGACGACGTGCCGCAATGGCCCGACCTCGTCATCATCGACGGCGGCCGCGGCCAGCTCAATGCCGTCCGCGAGATCTTCACCGAGCTTGGCGTCACCAACGTCGCGCTGATGTCGGTCGCCAAGGGCCCCGATCGCGACGCCGGCCGCGAGACGCTGTTCATCCCGGAGCGGGAGGCGATCAAGCTCGAGCCGCGCGACCCCGTGCTGTATTTCATCCAGCGGCTGCGCGACGAGGCACATCGCTTCGTCATCGGCTCACATCGCAAGCTGCGCAAGAAGGACATCCGCGAGGCCGGCCTGCAGGAGATCCCCGGCATCGGTCCGTCGCGCAAGCGCGCGCTGCTGCACCATTTCGGCACGCTGAAGGAGATCGAGCGCGCCTCGATCGCCGACCTCGGCAAGGTGCCCGGCGTGAGCGCCGAGAGCGCGCGCAAGATTTTTGAATACTTCCACAGCAACGCGGGTTGAGGCTGCGGCCTCCCGATCCGGCGCAAGCCCGGCTCTCTCCGCCCGTTCATTTCGGGGAGCCCCCCCCCCCGCGAGCCCGGAATCCATACTCACATGGGGACGGGACCCGTTGTGGCGCTCATCCCCGCATCATCCAGACAATCGTGGTTATGGATTCCGGGCTCGCGCTACGCGCGCCCCGGAATGACGGAGCGGCCGGGCCCGCCGCCTCCCGACGGCGCTGCCAGCACGCAGAAAGTATTTTACCCGGATATAAATATCCGATATACGCCCGGGTGATAATCAGGAGCCCGTCATGACCCCCGACCAGCGCAAGGTGGCCGTCGCCGCCTACAAGGAGCGCAAGAGCCCTGCCGGCATCTTTGCCGTCACCTGCGCCGCCACCGGCGAGCGCTGGATCGGCTGCGCGCCGGATCTCGACAAGATCCAGAACCGGCTGTGGTTCACCCTGCGCCAGGGCGGCCACCGCCGCGGCGGGCTGCAGGCGGCGTGGACCGCCCACGGCCCTGACGCGTTCAGTCTTGAGGTGATCGAGACGTTCGATGAGGAGACGCTGGCCTATGTCCGCGACCGAGTGTTCGCGGAACGCCAGGCGCATTGGTGCGCGGTGCATGGCGCGGAGGCCATCTGAGGCTTCCTCTCAAACATTCGCCCGGCTGTCACCGCACTGCAATAAGGTCGCGGCCACGCGTCGCGGCCGCCGATCTGGGCACTGGCGCGACCGCGTCCGGTTGCTTAATGAAGCGTTGCGGCTCGCGTTGCCTCGCGCGCGAGAGTTCCTATCTCCGCAAGGCTTTGTTGCGATTTGCGTCATATCTGCGTCATCCTGTCCGGGCGGCTCGGCTCGAAGGTTGACGTTCGCACGGCATCAGTATTGGTACACGGGATGAATATTGCGACCACACGCGTGCCCAGCAAGACGTCGACGTCCCTGCCGAACATCCTGACCTATACGCGCATCGCCGCGATACCGGTCGTGGTCGGCTGCATCTACGCGCAGTCGGTCTGGATGTATCCTTTGTGGCTCCGCTGGGTCGCCGTTGCGGTGTTTATTGCGGCTGGGATCACCGACTACCTCGACGGTCATTTCGCGCGGATCTGGAACCAGCAATCGGCATTCGGCCGTATGCTCGACCCGATCGCCGACAAGCTTCTGGTTGCCTCCTGCCTGCTGATGCTGGCCGCCGACAGCACCATCCAGAACTGGTCGCTGTGGGCGGCCATTGTGATCCTGTGCCGCGAGATCCTGGTGTCGGGCCTGCGCGAATATCTCGCCGCGCTGCGCGTCTCGGTGCCGGTGACCAAGGTCGCCAAATGGAAGACCACGATGCAATTGGTGGCAATCGGCTTCCTGCTCGCGGGCGAGGCGGGCGATGCCGCGGTCGCCCAGGTCTCGACGGCCGTTGGCCCGATCGTGAGCGGGATCGGAATTTGGCTGCTCGGCTTGTCGGCGGTCTTCACCATCTACACCGGCTACGACTATTTCCGCGCCGGCATCCACCACCTCATCGAGGCAGACTAGCGATGAAGGTGAAGTATTTCGCCTGGGTGCGCGAGCGCATCGGCAAGGCCGAGGAGACCATCGAGCCGCCGGCGGATGTCCGCACGGTCAGCGAGCTGATCGCCTGGCTCAGCGCGCAGGGCGAGGACTACGCCTATGCGTTCGAAAAGCCCAAGGTGATCCGCACCGCCATCGACCAGACCCATGTGCAGCCGGATGCGGCCATCGCCGGCGCCCGCGAGATCGCGTTCTTCCCGCCGATGACCGGCGGCTGAGGCCGAGCGCCGGACCGGCAGACCAGGACACGGCATCATGACCGCGATCGTCACCGTCCGCGTGCAGCACGAGGATTTCGACACCGCCGCCGAGATCGCGGCGCTCAGCCATGGCCGCACCGACATCGGCGCCGTCGTCACCTTCTCCGGCCTGTGCCGCGGCAACGACCATGACACGCCGATCAGCGCGCTCACGCTCGAGCACTATCCCGGGATGGCGGAAGCGGAGATCATGCGCCATGCCGAACAGGCGATGACGCGCTGGCCGCTGCAGGGGCTGACCGTGATTCACCGCTTCGGCCGGATCCGGCCGGGCGAGAACATCGTGCTGGTGGTGACCGCGTCGAGCCACCGCCAGGCGGCGTTCGAGGCCGCGGAGTTCCTGATGGATTATCTCAAGACCAACGCGCCATTCTGGAAACGCGAGGAAACCGAGGACGGCGGCAGCTGGGTCGAGGCCAGGAGCCACGATGACGCCGCCGCAGCGCGCTGGACAAGGTGATGGCGAAGACGGTCAAGACGGCAGCGCCGCGCAAGGCGGCGGCACTGAGGCTGCCGAAGGTCAATGCGGGCGAGCTGGTGAGCCTGCTCGACTACCTGCGCTACGCCGTGAGCTGCTTCCAGAACGCCGATCTGGTGTTCGCGCACGGCACCACCGATCCGGTGTCCGAGGCCGCCTTCCTGATCGGCGAGGCGCTGCATCTGCGCCCCGATCAGTTCGAGACCTTCGTCACGGCCCGGGTCACCGCCGCCGAAGGCAAGACGATCCTCGACCTGATCTCGGCCCGAATCACCACGCGCAAGCCGGCGGCGTATCTGGTCAACAAGGTCTATATGCGCGGCCTGCCGTTCTATGTCGACGAGCGCGTCATCGTGCCGCGCTCGTTCATCGGCGAGCTGCTGGAGACGCATTTCGGTGGCGCCGAGGGCGACGGCACCTCGCTGATCGACGATCCCCTGGCGGTCGACAGCGTGCTCGACCTCTGCACCGGCTCCGGCTGCCTCGCCATCCTCGCGAGCCGCCACTTCCCGAATGCAGTCATCGACGCGGTCGACATCTCCAAGGATGCGCTCGCCGTCGCGGCGAAGAACGTCGCCGCCTACGATCTCTCCGGGCGCGTCTCGCTGCACCGCGGCGACCTGTTCGCCCCCCTCAGCCAGCGCCGCTACGATCTGATCATCACCAACCCGCCCTATGTTGATGCCGAGGGCATGGCCGGCTTGCCGCGGGAATGCCGCGCCGAGCCGGCGCTGGCCTTCGATGGCGGCGCTGATGGCCTCGACATCATCCATCGCATCCTCGGCCAGGCGCGCGACCACCTGACCGCCGAAGGCGGGCTGTTGTGCGAGGTCGGCCGCGACCGTCCGCAGATCGAGGCGGCGTATCCCGACCTGCCGCTGCTCTGGCTCGACACTGAGGACTCCGAGGGCGAGGTGTTCTGGATCACCGCGCGCGATCTCGTCTGAGACGCGGCTGCCTGAGGCACACCCGCGCGGTTGGCGCGAAATGACGCGGCGACTTCCAATATGCGGCACAATCTGCTGCTGCTGTGCAGAATCCGCTCACCAGGGCAGCAGGAACGCCGGACCTTTGACATTTCCGTCTGCGCGCGAAGCTGATAACTTGCAGCCGGCCCGGATCAGCGGCTGACAACGTCGGCGCACCCATTCAGGCCCATCAAGCACGATCCGTTTCGGCAAGCTTTTCTGGCACCGGTTCGCCACCTTTCCGGATCATGCTGCCGCCGTCGCACAACCGTCCGAGAGGTCCCCATGCTGGACAAGAGCCCCCGCCCCGCCGTCACCGTTCCGAATGATCTTGCCGCGCATTGGATGCCGTTCACCGCGAACCGCGCGTTCAAGAAGAACCCGCGCCTGCTCGCCGGTGCCAAGGACATGCACTACATCACCGTCGACGGCCGCAAGATCATCGATGCCGCCGCCGGCATGTGGTGCTGCAATGCCGGCCATGGCCGCAGCCAGATCGCCGAGGCGATCGGCAAGCAGGCCGCGGCGCTCGACTATGCGCCGCCGTTCCAGTTCGGCATTCCCCAGGCCTTCGAGCTGGCGAACCGCATCGCCGACCTCGCGCCCGCCGGCCTCGATCACGTGTTCTTCTGCAACTCCGGCTCGGAGGCGGCCGACACCGCGCTGAAGATGGCGCTGGCCTACCACCAGATCAACGGCCAGGGCAGCCGCACCCGCCTGATCGGCCGCGTCCGCGGCTATCACGGCGTCGGGTTCGGCGGCACCTCGGTCGGCGGCATCGTCAACAACCGCAAGCTGTTCGGCACCTTGCTGACCGGCGTCGACCACATCCCGGCCACCTATGACCGCGAGAAGCAGGCCTTCACCAAGGGCGAGCCGGAATACGGCGCGCACTTCGCCGATGAGCTCGAGAACCTCGTCAACCTGCACGGCGCCAACACCATCGCCGCCGTGATCGTCGAGCCGATGGCCGGCTCGACCGGCGTGATCCCGGCGCCGAAGGGCTATCTCAAGCGGCTGCGCGAGATCACCCAGAAGCACGGCATCCTGCTGATCTTCGACGAGGTCATCACCGGCTTCGGCCGCCTCGGCTACGCCTTCGCCGCCGAGCGCTATGGCGTGACGCCTGACCTTCTCACCTTCGCCAAGGGCGTCACCAATGGTGCGGCTCCGATGGGCGGCGTGCTGGTGCGTGACACCATCCATGACGCCTTCATGAGCGGCCCCGAGCACATGGTGGAGTTCACCCACGGCTACACCTACTCGGCGCATCCGATCGCCTGCGCGGCCGGCCTCGCCACGCTCGACATCTATCGCGACGACAAGCTGTTCGAGCACGCCCGCGTGATCGAGCCGAAATTCGCCGATGCGGTGATGTCGCTGAAGGGCCTGCCCAACGTGCTCGACATCCGCACCGTCGGTCTCACTGCGGGCATCGATCTCGCCTCGCTGCCGGACGCGGCCGGCAAGCGCGGCTACTCGGCGATGGAGACCGCTTTCCACGACAACGACCTGATGCTGCGCATCGCCGGCGACACGCTGGCGCTGACCCCGCCGCTGATCGTCAGCGAGGATCAGGTCGGCGAGATCATCGAGAAGGTCGGCAAGGTCATCAAGGCCGTCGCATAAGCCGCGCGCGGACATCGTCAGCCAACAAGAATGGCGGCCCCGGTGGCCGCCATTTCCTTATCTGGACTGCTTCCCAGCAGCGGTCATTCCAGGGCAATCGTCAACGCGGCCGCGCGTTGGCGATTGAACCCGGAATCTCGCGCTTGTTGGGAAGGGACGCAAGGCAATATCGGGATTCCTGGTTCAAGGCCTGCGGCCTTGCCCCGGAATGACGTTGGTTGGCATAGCTATTCATACGGTCTCGCTCTGGCTCCGCATCGGTCGTGCGCCGCCATCACCTTATGAAGTCCGCTCCTACCCGGCGTGTGGGAGAGCATCCCCGATCGCAAGTAGCTTGCCCTGCAAGGATTGCCGCAGAACGGCACGCCTGATTGCCGGGAACCTTCGCAAATCCTCCACGTTCATGTCGCGAGCCGGCGGTTTGCGCGGCGAACGGATTGTCGGAGGACGCGCATGCTTGCACCGCCAGGAGAGCTGTTGCGCTTGGGACTCGAGCAGAGGCTCAACCGCGTGAAGCGCGCGACCCAGTCTTACATACGTGATCGCGCGCGACAGGCCACCGGCACCGTGACGTCCTACGCCGTCGCGGCCGGGATGTTCGCCACTGCGGGCGTCTTCCTGATCGCCGCCTGCATTGTCGGGCTGACGGCGCTGTTCCGCTGGGTGGAAATGACCTACGGCCTGTTCACCGCGTTCGCGGTGGTCGGCGGCATCCTGGTCGCGCTGGCGGTGATCTGCGCGATCATCGCCGCGGTGAAGCTCCGCAGCCCGTCGCCGCATTATCCTTCACTCTCCAGCCGGCTGCGCGTGGCGATCGCCGCGCCGGTGGCCCAGGAACCCGATGCGGACGAGATCGATCCCGACACCATCCCCTTGGCTCCGTCATCGACGTCGCCGAATCACGCGAGCGGAGTTGCGGGCGCACTCGGACGGGTCAACGTGCCCGTCGGTGTCGCCGTTGCGGCACTGCTGCTCGGCGTGGCCGCCCTGCGCAGGCGTCACCGCAGCAAGTGAGCCTGCCCGGACAGCGACAGGCGCGGTTCGACGGACATCGAAGCATAACGGGCTCAGTTGAGCTGATCCGCGTCGGGATCGCTGCCGCTCCTGGAGCGCCTACATGCGCCGATCAGGCGAAGGGCGTCGCGAGCATGTCTAAAGATGTCTGGAATCCGCACGGCGCGTACTCCGGCGTTCTACGGACCCGCGACACTACGATGACACTCCGCTTGCCGAGCTGAACTTGCGTAAATGACACGCAGACGAGAAATCATCGGCGTCTCCCGGTATTTGAATCCCGCCCACTATCCTCGCGAATCAACAGAAGTGCTAAGGTTGCGTTCGGTTGGGAGCGCCGCGCAGCATGATCCGTATCTCCACGATTTTCATTGCCGTTTGTATGGTTCTGGTCGCGGCCTCGCTCGGCCTGATCCTGTATTCGGTGGCCGGTATCAGTGGCTCGGAATCGGCGATCGTCGCGCTCACCGCACTGACCTTCCTGATTCTCTACAACGCCGTGTCGATGCGACTGCGCGACCGCACCGATGTCGGCAGCCAGATCGCCGATCTGTCACGCGGCACCGCCGACCTCGCGCGCCAGGTCGCCGAGTTCGGCCGGCGGCTGTCGGCGGTCGAGGGACGCATCGTGTCGTCGAACTCGGTCAGCGCCGATCGCCTCCAGGGTGTGATCGGCGAGATCAATGAGCTCGGCGGACTGATGAAGCAGCTCGCCGTCACCGTGGCCCAGCACGAGGACCTGATCGCGGCCATCCCGCCGGCAACACCACCGGGAGCTGGGGCCAGCGCGGTTCGCGACGCCGATCGCCCGCTCCCGGCGACCGCTTCCTCCAGCGGCGCGCTCGAGATGAACGCGCTGCCGTCGAGCGGCGTCGAGCAGAAGGTGGCCGAGACCTCCGGCACGTTCAGCGCAGCACCGGCTGCCGCCCCCCTGCCGCCCAAACCGCAGGCCCCGGCGGTCACGGCCGTGCCGCGCAGCCAGCCGCAGATCCTCGCCGCCGTCAAAGGCGCGATCGAGGACAACCGCCTCGACATCTATCTGCAGCCGCTGGTAACGCTGCCGCAGCGCAAGGTGCGCTTCTACGAGGCCGTAACCAGGCTACGCGACGAGCGCGATCAGGTGGTCGCGGCCGAGGACTTCATCAGCATCGCGGAAGCCGCCGGCCTGGTCGGGCGCATCGACCACATGGTCCTGCTTCGCTGCGTCCAGGTGCTTCGCCGCCTGATGGTTCGCAACAAGGACGTCGGCATCTTCTGCAACATCTCCTCGGCCACCCTGAGCAGCCCTGCAAACTTTTCACAATGCCTCGATTTCCTCGAAGCCAATCGCGCTCTGGCGCCGTCCTTCGTGCTCGAATTCAAGCAGTCGACCTTTCGCAGCCTGGGCCCGACCGAGACCGAGCACCTCGCGGCCCTGGCGCAGCGCGGCTACCGCTTCTCGATCGACCACGTCACCGACCTCCGGTTCGAGCCGCGCGAGCTCGCTGATCGCGGTGTCCGCTTCATCAAGGTTCCGGCCGTGCTGCTGCTCGACCCCAAGCAGAGCTCGGCCTCGGACATTCATCCAACCGATCTCTCCGATCTGCTGGGCCGCTTCGGCATCGACCTGATCGCCGAGCGGATCGAAGGCGAGAACAGCGTCGTCGACCTGCTCGACTACGACGTCCGCTTCGGCCAGGGCTTCCTGTTCGCGCCGCCCCGCCCATTGCGACCGGAGGGCGCATCTGCTACCGGCGATGCCGCCGCCGGCCCATCGGGCGGGCAGGACATCAAGATTCAGGACCCCAATGCCGCCGGCACCACCTCTCTCGACGTGTCACACACCAACGCTCCGACGCGCAGCGGCAATGCCGCCCTCGCCCGCCGTGTCGCCGGCACCATCTGAGATCAGCCGCCTGCCATGACCGTTCTCCGCTTCGAAGAGCGGCTGCGCGATCTTGTCGGCCGCAAGCAGGTTTTGCTGAGCGACATCTGGGGCGTGGTCCATAACGGGCTGGAGTCCTTCCCCGACGCCTGCGACGCGCTGCACCACTTTCGCCGCCAGGGCGGTACGGTGATCCTGATCACCAACGCACCGCGGCCGGCCGATTCGGTCCAGCGCCAGTTGCGCAAGCTCGGCGTCGCCGACGAGGTCTACAGCGCCATCGTCTCCTCCGGCGATTTGACCCGCCACTACGTGGCCGATCATCCCGGCGGCAAGGTGTTCTGGCTCGGCCCCGAGCGCGACAATTCCATCCATCGCGGTCTCGACCTGGCGCTGTCGCCTCTCGAGGAAGCCTCCTACATCATCTGCACCGGCCTCTACGACGACGAGACCGAGACCGCCGAGGACTACCGGCCGATGCTGCTGCGCGCCCGCGAGCGCAGGCTGCCGCTGATCTGCGCCAATCCGGACATCGTGGTCGAGCGCGGCGACCGGCTGATCTATTGCGCCGGCGCCATCGCCGAGCTCTACCGCGAGCTCGGCGGCGAGGTGATCTTCTACGGCAAGCCGCACCGGCCGATCTACGAGCGCGCCATGATGCTGGCCGAGCAGCACGCCGGCCGGCCGGTGGCGCGCGAGGAGGTGCTCGCGATCGGCGATTCCGTGCGCACCGATCTCGCCGGCGCGCACGGCTTCGGCATCGACTGCCTATTCGTGACCCGCGGCATCCATTCCGAGGAGTTCGCCGGCGTCGAGCAGCTCGACCCGGCCTCGGTCAAGGAGCTGTTCGGCCACCCGCCCCGCGCGCTGATGCGCGAATTGAAGTGGTGAACGGATCCTGAAACGAAAAACGCCCGGCCGAGTGCCGGGCGTCTGTCCTGTGGGAGTGGATCAGGCGGGCTTCAGGCCGTCGCCATGTCCGGGAACACCGCCTCGATCTTGGTCTTCAGCGTCGCGGCATTGAACGGCTTGACGATATAGTTGTTCACGCCGGCCTTCTTGGCCGCGATCACGTTCTCGGTCTTGGATTCCGCCGTGATCATGATGAACGGCGTGGTCGCCAGGTTCGGATCGGCACGGACCTCGCGGAGCAGGTCGTAGCCGGTCATCGGCTCCATGTTCCAGTCGGAGATCACGAGTCCGTATTTCTTGGCGCGCATCTTGTTCAGCGCCATCGAGCCGTCGCTGGCATCGTCGATGTCCTCGAACCCGATCTGCTTGAGAAGATTCCTGATGATACGGATCATGGTGCTGTAATCGTCGACGACGAGCACCGGCATCGTCAAATCAACCGCCATCTTGACTCCCCCAGACGCGAACACAACGCGCAGACTGTTATAAAAACGCTGTTGCGGCACGGGTCGTAACCGACCCCGCCATCCGCTCCGAGCAGTAGCATCAGCCGTTAAACAGCGCGTTAACTGCGCTGCGTCTGCATGTCGCTATTGCTGCGCTGCATGAGCGGAGGAACCCCTTCGGCTTGACTTCGCGGGGCCGGCCGCCCACGGTCGAGGGCAACGCCGCCAGACGGCGGCCCACCGAAATCCGCGAGATATTTCCGTCACATGCCCGATTTCAAGATCATCCGCGATTCCACCCCGCCGTCGGACATCCTCAGGGGCGCGGTGGTGGCGATGGGCAATTTCGACGGCGTCCATCTCGGTCACCGGGCCGTGATCGAGGCGGCGATCGACATGGGCAAGGCCAAGGGGCGGCCGGCGCTGGCGCTGACCTTCGAGCCGCATCCGCGGCGCTTCTTCAGCCCCAATACCCCGCAGTTCCGCCTGACCGACGAGACCGCCAAGCTGCGGCTCCTGGCCGGAACCGGCCTTGCCGGCGCCGTGGTGATGGCCTTCGACAAGGGCCGCGCCCAGACCTCGGCGCAGGATTTCATTCACCATGACCTGATCGGGCGGCTCGGGATCGCCGGAATCGCGGTCGGCTACGACTTTCATTTCGGCAAGGGCCGCGTCGGCTCGCCCAGCCTGCTCGCCAACGAGGCCCCCAAGCTCGGCATCGAGGTCGACATCCAGGCCCATGTCGACATCGACGAGCGGCCGGTGTCCTCGACCGCGATCCGCGAGGCGCTGGCGGAGGGCCAGGTCAGCGAGGCGACCGCGATGCTCGGCGGCCCCTGGTTCGTGAGCTCCGAGGTGATCCACGGCGAGAAGCGCGGCCGCGACCTCGGCTACCCCACCGCCAACATGCGGCTCGACCGTGATTGCGGGCTTCGCCACGGCATCTATGCCGTCCGGGTCGGCCGCGGCCGCGGCGCGAGCCGGGTGCTGATCGACGGCGTCGCCAATTTCGGCCGCCGGCCGACCTTCGACAATGGCGCACCGCTGCTCGAGACCTTCCTGTTCGACTTCCATAGCAGCCTCTATGGCGAGGTCCTGGATGTCGCCTTCATCGGCTTCATCCGCGAGGAGGCCAAATTCGGCTCCATCGAGGCCCTGATCCGGCAGATGGACGACGACAGCGCCAAGGCCCGCGCCCTGCTGGCGGCCCATCCTGGCCTCTTCCCGCGGCTTGGCGAGATCGGCTGATCCTCCTGCTCCATCGGTGACGTCATTCCGGGGCAGCCCGCCAGGGCTGAACCAGGAATCTCGAGATTCCGGGTTCGATGCTGGCGTATCGCCCCGGAATGACGCTGAACAACGATCCCGCAGCGTTGCTGCCGCAGGATCGCTTTGCGATTTCGCAGGCCCCCTGCTATGAGGGAGCCCCATGTTGATACGGCGCATCATCGGCATTAGCGGCCCGGCTTCCGCCTGAGCTTTGAGCTCGGCGCAAGACCGGGATGTCTCTGCTCGTTCCACCGCCCGCGATCGAAATCGCGTCTCAGCGCCTCATCTCTCAGCCAGCCAGATCACGATGTCCGAAAAGCCGCAAAAGCCCGACGCCCAAAAATCCGACGCCAAGGACTATTCCAAGACCCTGTATCTGCCGCAGACGGACTTCCCGATGCGCGCCGGCCTGCCGCAGCGCGAGCCGGAGATCCTGAAATACTGGAACGAGATCGACCTCTACGGCAAGCTGCGCGAGACCGCCAAGAACAGGCCGAAATTCGTCCTGCATGACGGCCCGCCCTACGCCAACGGCAACATCCATATCGGGCATTCGCTCAACAAGATCCTCAAGGACGTCGTGACCAAGAGCCAGCAGATGCTCGGCCACGATTCCAACTACGTGCCGGGCTGGGACTGCCACGGCCTGCCGATCGAGTGGAAGATCGAGGAGGAGAACTACCGCAAGAAGGGCAAGACCAAGCCCGACTTCCGCGACTCCGCCGCCATGGTCGCCTTCCGCCGCGAGTGCCGCGCCTATGCCGATCATTGGCTCAACGTGCAGCGCGAGGAGTTCAAGCGTCTCGGCGTCATCGGCGACTGGGACCATCCCTACGCCACCATGACCTATCCGGCCGAGGCCCAGATCGCCCGCGAGCTGATGAAGTTCGCCGCCAACGGCACGCTGTATCGCGGCTCCAAGCCGGTGATGTGGAGCGTGGTCGAGAAGACTGCGCTCGCCGAGGCCGAGGTGGAGTATGAGGACTATCAGTCCGACACGGTGTGGGTGAAGTTTCCGGTGACCTCGCCGGCGCATGGCGCGCTCGCCAGCGCCTCGGTGGTGATCTGGACCACCACGCCCTGGACCCTGCCCGGCAACCGCGCCATCTCGTTCTCGCCGAAGATCGCCTACGGCCTCTACAAGGTCACGGATGCACCCGCCGACAATTGGGCCAAGACCGGCGACATGCTGATCCTCGCCGATGCGCTAGCCGAGGGCGTGTTCAAGCAGGCGCGCGTCACGGCCTATGAGAAGGTGCGCGACATCCCCGGCGATACGCTCGATGCCGTCGAATGCGCCCATCCACTGAAAGGTCTCGCCGGCGGCTACGGCTTCACCGTGCCGCTGCTGCCCGGCGACCACGTCACCGACGACACCGGCACCGGCTTCGTGCACACCGCGCCCGGCCACGGTCGCGAGGACTTCGACGTCTGGATGGCCAATGCGCGCGAGCTCGACGGCCGCGGCATCGCCACCACCATCCCCTACACCGTCGACGAGAACGGCGCGCTGACCGACCACGCGCCGGGCTTCACCGGCAAGCGCGTCATCAACGACAAGGGCGAGAAGGGCGACGCCAACGAGGCGGTCATCAAGGCGCTGACGGACGCGGGCATGCTGCTCGCGCGCGGCCGGCTCAAGCATCAGTATCCGCATTCCTGGCGCTCCAAGAAGCCGGTGATCTTCCGCAACACGCCGCAATGGTTCATCGCGATGGACAAGGACATTGCCGATGACGGCAAGGCCAAGTCCGGCGACACGTTGCGCGCCCGAGCCCTGCGCGCGATCAGCGTCACGCAATGGGTGCCGGCCGCCGGCCAGAACCGCATCAACGGCATGATCGCCAACCGTCCGGACTGGGTGATCTCGCGCCAGCGCGCCTGGGGCGTGCCGATCGCGGTGTTCGTGCGCGAGAAAGGCGACGGCTCGGCCGAGATCCTGCAGGACGAGACAGTCAACACCCGCATCGCGGACGCCTTTGAGAAAGAAGGTGCCGACGCCTGGTACGCCGACGGCGCGCGCGAGCGCTTCCTGGGCTCGCGCGCCAATGAGGACTGGAAGAAGGTCGACGACATCTGCGACGTCTGGTTCGACTCCGGCTCGACCCACGCCTTCGTGCTCGAAGACCCCGTGCACTTCCCCGGCCTCGCCGGCATCAGGCGCAAGGTCGATGGCGGCCGTGACACCGTGATGTATCTCGAAGGCAGTGACCAGCACCGCGGCTGGTTCCACTCGTCGCTGCTGGAGAGCTGCGGCACCCGCGGCCGCGCGCCTTACGACGTGGTGCTGACGCACGGCTTCACGCTCGACGAGAACGGCCGCAAGATGTCGAAGTCGCTCGGCAACACCGTCGAGCCGCAGAAGGTGATCAAGGATTCCGGCGCCGACATCCTGCGCCTGTGGGTCTGCGCCACCGACTACGCCGACGACCAGCGCATCGGCCCGGAGATTCTGAAGAACACCATCGAGACCTACCGCAAGCTGCGCAACAGCATCCGCTGGATGCTCGGCACGCTGCATCATTACAAGCGCAGCGATGCCGTCGCCTTCGCCGACATGCCGGAGCTGGAGCGGCTGATGCTGCATCAGCTGTCGCAGCAGGCGGAGGTCATCAGCCGCGCCTATGCCGCGTTCGACTACAAGACCGTGATCGCGTCGCTTGCGGCGTTCATGAACACCGAGCTGTCGGCGTTCTATTTCGACATCCGCAAGGACACGCTGTATTGCGATCCGCCGTCGTCGGTGGCGCGCAAGGCGGCGCTCACCGCGATCGACCTGATCTGCGACGCCGTCCTGAAATGGCTGGCGCCGGTGCTGTCCTTCACCACAGACGAGGCGTGGCGGATGTACCGCCCCGACGCCGAGCCGTCGGTGCATCTGACGCTGTTCCCGGATGCGATGGACCAGTACCGCGACGATCATCTGCCGGCGAAGTGGGAGACCATCCGCAACATCCGCCGCGTCGTCACCGGGGCGCTGGAGCTCGCGCGTGCCGCCAAGACCATCGGCTCCTCGCTCGAAGCGTCGCCGATCATCTATGTGGCCGATCGCGCGCTGCTCGGCACCTTGTTCGATACCGACCTCGCCGAGGTCTGCATCACCTCGAACTACGAGGTCCGCGAGGGCGACGCGCCGGCCGATGCGTTCCGGCTCGATGCCGTGCCAGGGGTAGCGGTCGTCGTCGAGAAGGCCGTGGGCAAGAAGTGCGCCCGCTCCTGGAAGATCCTGGAGAGCGTCGGCGACGACAAGGAGTACCCCGACGTCTCCCCGCGCGACGCGCAGGCGCTGCGCGAGTGGAAGGCGCGCGGGGTCAGCGTGTGAGGCTCGCTGGTACAACACCCACAACTGTCGTCCCCGCGAACGCCGGGACCCGTAACCACCGGCGCCCTTTGTAGACAAAGACAGATGACCCAGAGCCTTTTTCAACAATCGGCCGTCCGCGGTATGGGTCTCGGCGTTCGCCGGGACGACAGCGGTGTTTGCCGCGAGTGGCCCGGCATGATCGCCATCACGCAATGACCTCCCGCCTCCGCCTCGGCCTCATCGCCGGTTTCGCCACCCTGGTCATCGACCAGGCCTCCAAGCTGTGGCTGCTGTACGTGTTCGACCTGCCCAACCGCGGCACGGTCAGGATCACCCCGTTCTTCGACCTCTACCTCGCCTGGAACATCGGCATCAGCTTCGGCTGGCTGCAGAGCGAGAGCGCGCTGGCGCAATATGGACTGATGGCGGTGAAGGCCGTCGCGGTGGTCGCCCTCGCCATCTGGATGGCGCGCGCGGAAAGCAAGCTGGCGACGGCGGCGCTCGGCCTGATCATCGGCGGCGCCATCGGCAACGGCATCGACCGGCTGGCCTATGGCGCGGTGGTCGATTTCGCGTTGTTCCACGTCCAGATCGGCGGCACGGTTTACAACTGGTACATCTTCAACATGGCCGACGTGGCCATCGTTGCCGGGGTGGCGGGCCTGCTGTATGACTCCTTCTTCGGGGCTCCCGCCGCAAAAGCGCCCTGATCCGGGTCGATACCGGCCGGTGCCGATCCAGGGTCAAGAGCCTGATGATCTTCACGTTTTCGAGATCGGCGCGATGCCTGGACGGCCCCCGTCGAATCGAGGATCGCAATCGGTGGGTTCGCGGCCGGTTCGTCGGAGCACGAGCACTGGACAAGCGAGGACAGGGAAAGCCATGCGCAAGACCGAAGTCAGCGGCCGGATCATGACCCACGCGGCCTTTCGCGCTCTGCGCCTGTCGGCGGCTGCGCTTTGCATCGGCGTCATCATGGCCGCGGGCGTCGCCCGTGCCCAGGAGGACGAGGAAGACGACAAGACCTTCGAAGAGAAGATCGTCGACAACCTGATGCGCGGCCTCGGCGGCACCAACATGGAGACGCCGACCATCAATTATCGCGAGCGCTCGCCGCTCGTCGTGCCGCCCAAGCTCGATCTGCCGCCGCCGGCTGCCGCGACCCAGGCCAATGCCCCGAACTGGCCGAAGGACCCCGACGAGCAGCAGCGCCGTGCCGCGGCCGCCGCGCGCAAGAAGGAAAACAAGGATCCGGTCAATTCGGCCCGTCCGCTGACCCCGGCCGAGATGAAGATGGGGCGGACGGCCGCCGCCAAGCCGACCGAGCCGATCCAGCCCGGCGTCAGCAACAACCCGATGATGAGCCCGTCTCAGCTCGGCTTCAAAGGCGGCCTGTTCGGCATGTTCAAGGGCAGCGACAGCGAAACCAAGCCGTTCACCAGCGAGCCGCAGCGCGAGAGCCTGACCCAGCCGCCGCCCGGCTATCAGACGCCGTCGTCGAGCTATGCCTATGGCACCGGCAAGCAGGAGCCGATCGCCGGCAAGCAGATGGACATCATGACCGGCAAGGAACGGTGAGGGCGGCTGCTCGCCGGAGCCCCCCGGACTTGCCGCGTTTGCCGGCATTAGTGAAATTTAACGTCTCGCGGCGGCACCATGCCATCGCCGCTTTGTGACGTCGGGCTCCGTCCGGCGCGATGTAGCATGCTGCGCTCAAACCCGATCGCCCCTCCCCGCGGGCCTTCAGAAGGATCATGATGTCCTCGCACCGGTTCATTCCCGTCGCCGCCGCGCTCCTCTCCATCATTGCGTTCACGGCCGGCGCTTCGGCGCAAACGACGTTCGCCTCCGAGCCCCCTGCCAGCTTCACCCTCCCCAACGGCCTGCAGGTCGTCGTGATCCAGGATCACCGCACCCCCGTGGTGACGCAGATGATCTGGTACAAGGTCGGCTCCGCCGACGAGACGCCCGGCAAATCGGGCCTCGCCCATTTCCTCGAGCATCTGATGTTCAAGGGCACCGAGAAGCATCCGGCCGGCGAGTTCTCCAAGACGGTGCTCAAGATCGGCGGCAACGAGAACGCCTTCACCTCGGTCGACTACACCGGCTACTTCCAGCGCGTGCCGCGCGACCAACTGCCCAAGATGATGGAGTTCGAGGCCGACCGCATGACCGGCCTGGTGCTGAAGGACGAGAACGTGCTGCCCGAGCGCGACGTCGTGCTCGAAGAATACAACATGCGCGTCGCCAACTCTCCGGAAGCCCGGCTCAACGAGCAGGTCATGGCGGCGCTCTACGTCAATCATCCCTATGGCCGCCCGGTGATCGGCTGGAAGCCGGAGATCGAAAAGCTCAGCCGCGAGGATGCGCTGGCGTTCTATCGCCGCTTCTACGCGCCCAACAATGCGATCCTCATCATCGCCGGCGACACCGACGCCAAGGAAGTGCGTCCGCTGGTCGAGCAGACCTTCGCCAAGATCCCCGCGCAGGGCGACATTCCCGCGCGCCGGCTCCGGCCGCAGGAGCCGCAGCCGGTGGCGCCGCGCACGGTCACGCTGGCCGACCCGCATGTCGAGCAGCCCTCGATGCGCCGCTTCTACCTGGTGCCGTCGGCGACGACGGCCGCGCCCGGTGAATCCGCTGCGCTCGACGTGCTGGCCCAGCTGATGGGCAACGGCAGCAACTCCTATCTCTACCGCGCGCTCGTCATCGACAAGCCGCTCGCGATCAGCGCCAGCGCGTCCTATCAGGGCACCTCGCTGGATCCGAGCCAGTTCTCGGTCGCGGCCGCGCCGAGACCCGGCGTGGAGTTCGCCCAGGTCGAGGCGGTGGTCGACAGCGTGATCGCCGAGCTGGCGCAGAACCCGGTTCGCGCCGAGGATCTCGAACGGGTCAAGACGCAGCTGATCGCGGAGGCGATCTACGCCCAGGACAACCAGGCCACGATGGCACGCTGGTATGGCGGCGGCCTCACCACGGGACTGAGCATCGAGGACATCCGGAGCTGGCCCGATCGCATTCGCGCCGTGACCGCCGAGCAGGTGCGCACAGCGGCGCAGAAGTGGCTCGACAAGAAGCGCTCCGTGACCGGCTATCTGATCAAGGACAATGCGGCCAAGCGCGAGGAGAAGCGGTCGTGATGAACACAATGACCTTCGCGCGCCGCTTCGCCTGCACGCTCGCCGTCGCTGCCGCAGCGCTCGCCGTCACGTCGGCTGCACAGGCCGCAACCAAGATCCAGCGCCTGGTCTCGCCCGGCGGCATCGAGGCCTGGTTCGTGCAGGACGCGACCGTGCCACTGATCGCGATGGAATACGCCTTCCAGGGCGGCGCCTCACAGGATCCGATTGGCAAGCCCGGCGTCGGCAATCTCGTCGCCGACCTGCTCGACGAAGGCTCCGGCGATCTCGACTCCAAGACCTTCCACGAGCGGCTCGACCGCCGCGCCATCGAGCTCAGCTTCCAGGTATCGCGCGATCAATTCCGCGGCTCGCTGCGCATGCTCCGCGACAACAAGGACGAGGCGTTCGAGCTGCTGCGCACCGCGCTGACCTCGCCGCATTTCGACAGCGCCGATGTCGAGCGCATCCGCTCGCAGGTGATCTCCGGCCTGCGCCGCGAGACCACCAACCCGAGCTCGCTGGCAGGCCGCAAGTTCCTCGAGCTCGCCTTCCCCAACCACCCCTACGGCCGTCCGTCCAACGGCACGTTGGACAGCGTGCCGACGATCACCGTCGACGATCTCAAGGACTACACCGGCCGCGTTCTCGCCAAGGACACGCTGAAGGTCGCCGTCGTCGGCGACGTCGATCCGGCGACGCTCGGCAAGCTGCTGGACCAGACCTTCGGCGCGCTGCCGGCGAAAGCGACCCTGACGCCGGTGCCCGACGTCATCGCCACCAAGCCGCCGCAGCGCGTCCTCGTCTCGCTCGACGTGCCGCAGACCGTCATCACCTTCGGCGGACCCGGCATCCGCCGCCACGACCCGAACTTCATGGCGGCCTATGTCGTCAACCACATCCTCGGCGGCGGCGGTCTTTCCTCGCGGCTGTACAAGGAGGTGCGCGAGAAGCGCGGCCTCGCCTACTCGGTCTATGACGCGCTGCTGTGGATGGATCATTCCGCGCTGTTCATCGGCAACACCGCCACCCGCTTCGACCGCGCCGGCGAGACCATCGCCGCGGTCGAGGGCGAGATCCGCCGCATGGCCGAGGAAGGCCCGACCCAGCAGGAGCTCGACGAGGCCAAGTCCTACATCAACGGCTCGCAGATGCTGGCGCTCGACACCTCCTCCAAGCTCGCCCAGGCGATGCTGCAATATCAGCTCGACAAGATGCCGATCGACTACATCGAGAAGCGCAGCGAGATCGTCAAGGCCGTGACCCTGGACGACGCCAAGAAGGCGGCGAAGCAGCTCTGGAGCCAGGGCCTGCTGACGGCGGTCGTCGGCCGCACGCCGCAGGCCGCCGCCGAGCCGGTGCAAGCACCGGCCACGGCGCCGATGACCAAGACGAACTGAGCGGGCGGGGCGCTCTCGTCGCGCGACGCTTCGATGTCGCTGACCATCGCTGCCTCCACAAAAATGGTGTCGTCCCGGCCTTGAGCCAGGACCCATACTCCAGGGAGATGTTTGAGGCAGGCAGGTCATTGACACCTGCCGCCTCACGTCGGCTGCGGCGTATGGGTCCCGGGTCGGCGCCGTCAGCCACGCTTCGCGTCGCTGACGGCTTGCCCGGGACGACAGCGGAGGACCGCGCGTCGACTTCAGATAATAATAATTATCTTGCTATTTTTCGGAAATCATGTTCTTCTCCGCCATCCCGCCTCACTGCGGAGGGGCGTTGCGCGCGATCGTCACGACACGCGAGGCGGGGAGCGGTGGCCGCGAAAGATCGCAGCGTCTTCTTGCGAGGACGCGGACGAACGATCGCTTGCGGACGTGAAGTCGCAGGGTCCTGACACCCCGACGCTGGTGTCACGTTCGCGACGGCGCTAACGCGCCGCGTGGATCATGGTGGCCAACAAGCCCGGCGCACCAGGGAGACTGCGTATAGGCGTGAAGACCACCGCGCGGGGAATGCCGGGATGTCTCGGCTGAACCTGTGGTACCTGCCGCCTGCATTTTTTTCGCAGGCGGGCCATGGGTGCGGCCAGCGCCCGGCATTCCCCGCGCCCTCTGCACTTTCAAGAGGGACGAACTGATCGCAGACCTCGGGCATGAGATGCCGCGAGAACGCAGCGTCATGGCTGAGCTGATCGACACCTGCTGTTTGAGCCGTGAATCCGCCACCCCCACCGCTGTCGTCCCGGACAAGCGGCGACGCGCGCCAGCGCGGCGCTGCGCCGATCCGGGACCCACACTCCGCGGCCGACGTGATGCGGGAGGTGTCAACGACCAGCCTGCCTCAAACTTCTCCCTGGGGTTATGGATCCCGGCGTTCGCCGGGATGACAGTGGAGGGTTTCGCACCGGCCCCTGGCCAACCCGCGACGCAATGGTGCGAACCCGCGCACACCGGCCCTAAACCCGCTATGGTGCGCGAAAGCCTCGATTCCACCTGGTGCCCCATGCTGCGGATCTCCCGCGACCTTGCCATCGACGAGAACGACATCGAGATCTCGTTCGTCCGCGCCTCCGGGCCCGGCGGCCAGAACGTCAACAAGCTGTCGACCTCGGCGCAGCTGCGCTTCGACACGACCCGGATCACGCTGCCCGAGGATGCCGCGGCACGGCTGGCGCGGCTGGCCGGCCAGCGCATGACCAAGAACGGCGTCATCGTGATCCAGGCCGAGCGCTTTCGGACTCAGGAGCGCAACAAGGCCGATGCGATCGACCGCCTGGTGGCGCTGTTGAAGGAGGCGATGATCAGGCCGAAGGTGCGGCGCCCGACCAAGCCGACCTTCGGCTCCAAGCAGCGCCGGCTCGAAGGCAAGAAGATCCGCAGCGACGTCAAGGCGGGACGCGGCGGGCGTCGCTTCGACGATTAGTTGGGCTGCATCACACCCACCGTCATTCCGGGGCAATCGTCGATGCGCCGCCGCGCATCGACGATTGAGCCCGGAATCCCGAGATGGGTGGGAATGAGCGCCAGCCAAACGCGCGATTCCGGGTTCAAGGCCTGCGGCCTTGCCCCGGAATGACGCTGGTGCTGAGGCAGAAGATAAGATCGCACCACGCCCGTCCCCACCACACCGCACGACGCCCCATGACGATGAGTCTGCATTGCTGACGCACCTTGCGCACCGCAAACACCTGCGCATGCTTTGTTCTCACTGAAACAGCCGGCTACTACCACGACGCTCCGACCGCGACCTACGCTCAGAAAAAATTGAGAGCTAGGACCAATGTCGGGACGGCGTGCGGCGCGATATGCGCCTCTTCTGTGCGGGTCATTCGTTGGCGCGGTGCTGAGCACCACGATCGCCTCGGCGCAGATGGCGCTGCCCGCACCCAAGCCGGCCGACGGCGCCACCCTGTTCAAGCAGCAATGCGGCGTCTGCCACACGCTGAGCAGCGGCGAACCGATGCGACAGGGACCGCCGCTGTCGAAGATCGTCGGCCGCCGCGCCGGATCGATCGACGGCTTCCGCTACTCGGCCGGCTTCGCCAAGGCCGACTTCAGTTGGGACGAAGCCAAGCTCGACGCATGGCTGACCAATCCGCAAGAGCTGATCCCCGGCGCCGTGATGGCCTATCGCCAGGCCAAGCCCGAATTGCGCGCCGCGATCATCACCTATTTGAAGGACAATTGAGATGGCAAAACCCGTTCATTCCATGATCCGCGTGCTCGACGAGGCCAAGGCGCTCGACTTCTACACGCGCGCCTTTGGCTTGGAGATCGCCGATAATCTGCGCTTCGACGGCTTCGCGCTGATCTATCTGCGCCATCCGTCATCGCCGTTCGAGGTCGAGCTGACCGTCAACTTCGACCGCAAGGAGCCTTATACGCTCGGCGACGGCTACGGCCATCTCGCTGTCGTGGTCGACAATCTCGATGCCGAGCATGCCCGCTTCGAGCGCGAGAACCTGGCGCCAGGCCCCTTGCGCGATTTCAAGCACAATGGTGCGACGCTCGCGCGCTTCTTCTTCGTCACCGATCCCGACGGCTACAAGATCGAGGTGATCCAGCGCGGCGGCCGCTTCGGCTGAGCCGCTGAACTACGACCATACATCAACAAAAACACACGGAGGAAATACCCATGAGAGAAGTCGATCGCCGCAACAAATACGACCGCCGCGTCTTTCTCAAGGGCGCGGCCTCGACCGTGCCGGCCGCAGCCGTGGCTTCCGCGACCGGCCTTGGCATTGCCGATGCCTGGGCGGAGGACGCCAAGGCGCTGACGCCGGCGACCCTGAAGACGCTGGTGAAGGTCGCGCGCGACATCTACCCGCACGACTTCCTCGCCGACCGCTACTACATCACAGCGGTCAAGCCGTGGGACGGCAAGGCCGCCGAGGATGCCGCCGTGAAGGCGATGATCAATGACGGCATCGCCCGGCTCGACCAGGATGCGCGCGACCGCCACAAGGTGCCGTATGCGCAGGTGCCGTGGGAGGTCGATCGCGTCGCGCTGCTGCAAGGGATCGAGCAGACGACCTTCTTCAAGACCATCCGCGGCGACCTCGTCGTTTCGCTCTACAATCAGAAGGAGCTCTGGCCGAAATTCGGCTACGAGGGCTCCTCCGCCGAGCATGGCGGCTACATCAACCGTGGCTTCTCCGACATCGACTGGCTGCCGAAAGCCTGACGCCGGCGAACAACAGAGAACACGGAGGAAACCACCATGGCAAAATTCGATCAGAACGATTCGAGCGTCGTCGTCATCATCGGCTCGGGCGCCGGCGGCGGCACGCTCGGCAACGAGCTCGCGCAGAAGGGCATCAAGGTCGTCATTCTCGAAGCCGGCAATCGCTACGAGATTCCCGACTTCATCAACGACGAATGGGAAAGCTTCACCCAGCTCGCCTGGACCGACATGCGCACCACGTCCGGCACCTGGCGGGTGGCAAAGGACTTTGCCAATTTGCCGGCCTGGATCGTCAAGGCGGTCGGCGGCTCGACCGTGCACTGGGCCGGCGCCTCGCTGCGCTTCGACGAGCACGAGTTCAAGGCGCGCACCACCTATGGCGGAGTGCCCGGCACGAGCCTCTTGGACTGGCCGGTGACCTTGGCCGAGATGGAGCCGTGGTACGCCAAGGCCGAGTTCAAGATGGGCGTCACCCGCACCAACGACATTCCCGGCCTGCCCGGCAACAACAATTTCAAGGTGCTCGAGGCCGGTGCCCGGAAGATCGGCTACAAGACCGTGCACACCGGCAACATGGCGATCAACTCGCAGCCGCGCGACGGCCGCGGCGCCTGCCAGCAGATCGGCTTCTGCTTCCAGGGCTGCAAGTCCGGTGCGAAATGGTCGACCTTGTACACCGAGATCCCGAAGGGCGAGGCCACCGGCAATCTCGAGGTGCGGCCGGGCAGCATGGCGATCAAGATCGAGCATGACGCCTCCGGCAAGGTGACCGGCGTGGTCTATGCCGACAGCCAGGGCAAGATGCAGTTGCAGAAGGCCCGTATCGTCGCCGTCGCCGGCAATTCGATCGAGAGCCCGCGGCTGCTGCTCAACAGCGCCTCGAACATGTTCCCGGACGGCCTAGCCAACTCCTCCGGCCAGGTCGGGCGCAACTACATGCGGCACATGACCGGCAGCGTCTATGCGACGTTCGAGAACCCGGTGCACATGTATCGCGGCACGACGATGGCCGGCATCGTCCGCGACGAGGCGGCATTCAATCCGAAGCGTGGCTTCGTCGGCGGCTACGAGATGGAGACCTTGTCGCTCGGCCTGCCGTTCATGGCGGCGTTCCTCAATCCCGGCGCCTGGGGCCGCAGCTTCACGGCGGCGATGGAGACCTATCCGCGCATGGCCGGCATGTGGCTGGTCGGCGAGGACATGCCGCAGGAGACCAACCGCATCACGCTCGACCCGGCCGCCAAGGACAAGTTCGGCATGCCGGTGGCGTCGGTGCATTTCGACGATCATCCCAACGACGTCGCGATGCGCGCCCACGCCTACAGGCAGGGCTCGGCGATCTACGAGGCGGTCGGCGCCACCGTGACCTATCCGACTACGCCCTACCCCTCGACCCACAATCTCGGCACCAACCGGATGAGCGAGAAGGCCAAGGACGGCGTCGTCAACAAGTTCGGCCAGACGCACGACATCAAGAACCTGTTCGTCTCCGACGGCAGCCAGTTCACCACGGGCGCGGCGTGCAATCCCACGCTGACGATCGTCGCGCTGGCGATCCGCCAGGCCGACTACATTGCGGGAGCGATGCAGAAGAAGGAGATCTGAGGGACAAGGTCGTGCGATGGGGCACACTTGGCGCTCCACACTCGGTCAGCGCCTCCCCCGCTTGCGGGGGAGGTCGCATCGCATCGAAGATGCGATGCGGGTGGGGGAACGCTCCGGCGGGACTACTGATGTGGCGCCCCCACCCCGCCCTCCCCCGCAGGCGGGGGAGGGAGACGAGAGAGCCGGCGTGCGGCTACTCCGCCGCGTCCATGATCGCGGCCGCGGGAAAATCCGGCATCGCGGCGGTCGCCTTCGCCCGGTAGATCAGACAGGAGCACCTCAACAGCGACGCAAAATTCTTCACCTCGCCGTGATGATCGAGCACCTCGGCGTAGAGCGTGGTCACGAACTTGGCGAGGCTCATGCCCTCCTTGGCGGCGATCTCCTCGAGCGTGTCCCAGAACGCCATTTCGAGCCGGATCGAGGTGCTATGGCCGCCGATCCGCAACGAGCGGGTCTGCGATGCATAGTCGCGCTGAGGCTGGTGTGCGAACAGATGGCACATGGGCTTCCTCCGGCTGATCGTTATTTTTGCGAAACGATATACTGGCCCCGCCCGCCTCACAATCCCGTTGGAGAACGCCGCATTCGTCTGCCGCACTGCGTGAAAAACGCTATTCTCCCGGCAACACGAGTGGCGCCGCGACAGCGGCGTCGCATCAACGTTCCGAGCCGCACCATGCCCGTCCGCCAGCTTCCCGAACAGATCGTCAACCGCATCGCCGCCGGCGAGGTGGTCGAGCGGCCGGCGAGCGTGGTCAAGGAGCTGGTCGAGAATGCGATCGATGCCGGCGCGAGCCGCATCGACATCTTCACCGATGGCGGCGGCCGGCGAAAGATCGCGATCACCGACGACGGTGGCGGCATGACGGCGGCCGATCTTGCGCTCGCGGTCGAGCGCCATGCGACCTCGAAGCTCGACGACGAGGACCTGCTGCAGATCCGCACGCTCGGGTTCCGCGGCGAGGCGCTGCCCTCGATCGGCTCGGTGGCGCGGCTGTCGATCACGACGCGGCACAAGAGCGAGCCGCATGCCTGGGCGCTCGCGGTCGACTGCGGCGACAAGTCTCCGATCGTGCCGGCCGCGCTCAACCAGGGCACCCGCGTCGAGGTCGCCGATCTGTTCCACGCCACGCCGGCCCGGCTGAAGTTCCTCAAGACCGACCGCACCGAGGCCGAGGCGATCCGCGAGGTGGTGCGGCGGCTGGCGATGGCGCGGCCCGATATTGCGTTTACGCTGGCCGGCGAGGAGCGCGCGCCGGTGACCTGGGCGGCCGCGCTGCCCGGCGCGCCGGGCCAGCTGACGCGGCTTGGCGACATTCTCGGCGCCGACTTCCGTAGCCATGCGATCGCCGTGCGCAGTGAGCGCGATCATGTGATGATCGAAGGCTTCGCCGCGGCGCCGGCGCTGACGCGGGCCAATGCGCTCGGGCAGTATCTGTTCGTCAACGGCCGCCCGGTACGCGACAAGCTGATTCTCGGCGCGGTGCGTGCTGCCTATGCCGACTATCTGCCGCGCGACCGCCATCCCGTGGTGGCGCTGTTCGTGACGCTCGACCCGCGCGAGGTCGACGCCAACGTCCATCCGGCCAAGACCGAGGTGCGCTTCCGCAATGCCGGCCTCGTGCGCGCGCTGATCATTCACGCGCTGAAGGAAGGCCTCGCCCGCGAGGGCCGCCGCACCGCAGCCAATGACGGTGGCGCGACCATCGCCGCGTTCCGCCCGGCGTTCACGCCGCAGCCGCGGCCTGCCAATTGGGATTGGCAACGCTCGCCGTCGGCGCCCGTGATGCCGCACTTCGGCGGCTCGTTCCCATCGGCCGCGCCTTCGCCCGCTGCCACATCATTTGGTCTCGCCGAGTCGACGCAGTCCGCATTCGACGTCGGCACGCCGCGCGCCGATCTGCGGCTGCACGAGCAGCCGGCCGCGCCCGACCTGCTCGACCGCCCGCTCGGCGCCGCGCGTACGCAGATCCACGACACCTACATCGTGGCGCAGACCCGCGACGGCCTCGTCATCGTCGACCAGCACGCCGCGCATGAGCGCATCGTCTATGAGCGATTGAAGGCCTCGCTCGCCGCGCATGGCGTGCAGCGGCAGATCCTGCTGATCCCCGACATCGTCGAGCTGGATGAGGCGACCGTCGAGGCGCTGCTCGCGCGCTCCGATGAGCTCGCCTCATTCGGGCTCGCGATTGAATCCTTCGGCCCCGGCGCCGTTGCCGTGCGCGAGACCCCGTCGCTGCTCGGCAAGATCAATGCATCCGCGCTGCTGCGCGATCTCGCCGAGCATATGGAGGAATGGGGCGAGGCGCTGCCGCTCGAGCGCCGCCTGATGCACGTCGCCGCCACCATGGCCTGCCACGGCTCCGTCCGCGCCGGCCGTCGCCTCAAGCCGGAGGAAATGAACGCGCTGCTCCGCGAGATGGAGGACACGCCCAACTCCGGCCAATGCAACCACGGCCGCCCGACCTACGTCGAGCTCAAGCTCGCCGACGTCGAGAAGCTGTTCGGGAGGAGATAGCGGCCACGAATTGGAGCACGACGAGAGCGACAAACTGGCTGTCGTCCCGGGCAAGCCACCGGCAACGCGCAGCGTTGTCCGGCGGCGCAGACCCGGGACCCATACGCCGCAGCAGAAGTGGCGTGCGAGTACGCCGTCGCGAGCGTCGCGCGTCCCAACCCGATCCTGTGGTTATGGGCCCCTGCGTTCGTACGGGCGACAGTGAGCAAGGATCAGGCGCTGCGCAAAAATACGAACTCGGTGTCGTCATAGGCGCGGCGTTCGAGTTCGGTGAAGCCTTCAGGCACCTTGAACGCGGCGGCCTTGGACTCCTCGACGACCAGAAGCGCCGATGGCACCAGCCAGCCGCCGTCGCGCAACGCGGCCAGCGCCTTCTCCGCCAGGCCCTTGCCATAGGGCGGGTCGAGGAACACCAGCGAGAACGGCTCGACCGGATGCGCAGGACCGAGATCGGTGGCATCGCGGCGGTAGACCTTGGTGACACCGCCGAGGCCGAGCGCCTCGACATTGTTGCGCAGCAGCGCCCTTGCCTCGGCGCCGTTGTCGACGAACAGCGTGAACGCCGCACCGCGCGAGACAGCCTCGATGCCGAGCGCGCCGGTGCCGGCAAACAGGTCGAGCACGCGCGCGCCATCGATCGGATCGTCGTAGGCGTGGACGAGGATGTTGAACAGCGCCTCGCGCAGCCGATCCTGCGTCGGCCGAATCTCGCGCGACGTAGGCGAAGCGATGTTGCGGCCTCTCAGCCGTCCACCGACGACACGCATCGCAACGCCCTACTCGTCCTGCGGCGTGATATCGCGCTTGCCGTGATAGCCGCGCTTCGGCCGCCGTGGCGGGCCGGGAAAGCGCGCCTCGGCCTCGTGGCGCTCGCGCGCCTCGTCGCTGCCGGTACGCTGGACCAGCACGCGGCGGCCCTTGCGATCGGCGACCACCTCGCGCTTCGGCTTGGGCTTCGGATCCGGCAACGGTTCGCGATTGCCCTTGCCGGCCGGACCGAGATCGGCGCCCGATTGCGCGATGACCTTCTCGCCGAGCTGCTCGCGCAGAACTCGCGTCTTGACCTCCTGCACCTCGCCCTCGGGCAGCTCCAAAAGCTGGAATGGGCCGTAGGAGACGCGGATCAGGCGGTTCACCTCGAGGCCGAGATGAGCGAGCACGTTGCGCACCTCGCGGTTCTTGCCCTCGCGGATCGCAACCACGAGCCAGACGTTCGCACCCTGGTCGCGTTCGAGCGTGGCTTCGATCGGTCCGTATTTGACGCCGTCGACCTCGACGCCTGCGGCGAGCTGATCGAGCTGCGCCTGCGTGATCTCGCCATGGGCGCGAACGCGATAACGCCGCGTCCAGCCTGTGTCCGGCAATTCGAGCACGCGCGCCAGCCCGCCGTCATTCGTGAGCAGCAGCAGGCCCTCGGTGTTGAAGTCGAGCCGGCCGATCGAGATCAGCCGCGGCAGGCCCTCGGGCAGATTGTCGAATACCGTCGGTCGTCCCTCCGGGTCGCTGTGCGTCGTCATCAGCCCGCGCGGCTTGTGATACAGAAACAGCCGCGTGCGCTCGCGCTCCGGCAGCGGCGCGCCGTCGACCTGGATGACGTCATTCTCGGTGACGTCGAGCGCCGGCGAGTTGATGATGCGGCCATTCACCGTCACGCGGCCCTGCGTGACCATCTCCTCGGCGTCGCGCCGCGAGGCCAGCCCTGCGCGCGCCAGCACCTTGGCGATGCGCTCGCCCGCCTTCTTCGGCGCGGCCGGCTCGGCCGCGACGCGGGGGATGCGCTTGTCCGTCTCCGGCTTGCGCTCGCGATAGGCGCCGCGGCCGCCAAACGCCGGGCGCTTGGCGAAGACCTTGCTGTCGTCCTCGTTGTCGCGGCGCGGCCGCTCGGAGAAGCCTTCGCCGCCGCGGCTTTCGCTGCGCGGATGCTCCTGCCAATCGGTGCGGCCCTCAGGACGGCGACGCGGCTTGTCGAAGCCGCGGTCGTCGCCGCGATCACGCGGACGATCGAATTTCGGCCTGTCGAACTTCGGCTTGTCGAACTTGGGACGATCCTCACGGCTGCGCTCGGTGCGCGGCCGGTCAAAGCTGCGCCCGCCTTCTCGCGACGGACGCGCACTGCGCTCCGGACGATCTCCCTCCGCGCCGCGCCTCTGCCACGGCTTGCTCTCGCCACGGGCCGGACGATCGCCAAATTCCTTGCGCGGACCACGCGGTCCGGCCCCGAACTTGCGTTCGCCACGATCGCCATCAGCACCGCGGGAAAACTTCCTTTCGCCGCCGAACTTGCGCTCCGGCCGATCGCCGCTGCGCGACGGACGGTCGCCAAAGCTGCGCTCCGCCCGCGGCCGGTCGCTGCGATCGCGGGCGCCTTCGCCGCGCGGCGTATAGGGCCGCTTGTCACCGTCACGCTCGCGCGCGGCGTAGGGCTTGCGCTCGCCGAACTTGCGCTCGGACGATCGCCCGGCAGGACGAGCCTCGTCGCGACCAGTGCGCGGCGTATAGGGACGCTTCTCGCCGCCCCGCTCGTCCCGATCGAATTTGGGCCGGTCACCCCGCGGCTTGAAGGCGCGCTTCTCGCCATCGCCGTCCCGCGCCGGGCGAGCGGCATAGGGCCGATCGCCACGCGGCCGCTCATCGCGGTTGAACCGTGGCTTGTCGCCAAAGGATTTGCGCGGCGCATCGCCCTCGTCGCGGCGGCGCGGCGCACGACCCTCGTCGAAGGAGCGCTTGCCCCGGCCCCCCGCTTCCTTGTCGCCGAAGCCGCGCTTGGCGAACTTCTTCTCCGGCCCGCGTGCGGCGCCCGAGCGTCCCTTGCCGCCCTCGGACCGCCCCCGCGGGGCGCCGCCGCGGCGGCCGCGGGAATCGTTGTCTTTGTCGGTGGTGCGGGGCATGAAGGTCTCACTTCGAGGTGCAGGACGTCGCGTGGTACGCGCGCTCTGAGCAGCGCCTGTCACGCGGGAAATCGAGGTCCGGTTTTGCTGAAGGGCGATGCAGTACCAGACTTATCCGGGCATTACGAGCCATGAACGCTCCTTCTTTCATGGATTTGGCGCTGAAAGCGGCCGAATCGGCCGCATTTTCCGGCGAGGTGCCGATCGGCTGCGTCGTGGTGCGGAACAACGCGGTGATCGCCGCCGCCGCCAACCGCACTTTGACCGACCGCGACCCGACCGCGCATGCCGAGATCCTGGCGCTGCGGCAGGCGGCCCAGGTCGTCGGCAGCGAGCGGCTGGTCGAGTGCGACCTCTATGTCACGCTCGAGCCGTGCACGATGTGCGCTGGCGCGATCTCCTTCGCGCGCATCCGACGGCTGTATTACGGGGCGGCCGATCCGAAGGGCGGCGCGGTCGAGTCGGGTGTGCGCTTCTTCACTGCGCCGACCTGCCATCACGCGCCGGAGGTCTATTCGGCCGTGGGCGAGCAACAGGCGGCGCAGATGCTCAAGGAATTCTTCAAGGCGCGGCGATGAGGCTCGGTCAGCCTATGCAGCCGCCTCCTTGCGCAGCGCGCGAAAGCTCATGCGAACAGGGAGGCTGGAGACGCCGCTCATGAAGGGCGACCGCACCCGGCGCACCCGCCCGGCCAGTTCGATCCGCTCGGTCCGGCGCAGCAGCTCCGCAAATAGCACCCGCATCTGCATCCGCGCCAGTTGCAGTCCCATACAGATGTGCGGGCCACGGCCGAAGGCGATGTGCGGGTTCGGACTGCGATCGATCCGGAACGCTCCGGCATCCTCGAACACGGCCTCGTCGCGATTGGCGGAATGGAAGAACAAGGCCAGCGCATCGCCTTCGCGAATGCGTTGCCCCGCGACCTCGGTGTCGCGGACCGCGGTGCGCATGAAGTGCCGCACCGGCGAGGTCCAGCGCAGCATTTCCTCGATCGCCGGATCGAGCAGCTCGGGCTCGGCCCGCAGCCGCGCCATCTGCTCGGGCGCTGCAAGCAGTGCCGCCAGGCCGCCGGCCAATGCGAGCGCCGTCGTATCGTGGCCCGCCGTGACCAGCAGGATGAAGTAGGAGATCAGCTCGTAATGCGGCATCGCTGCGCCATGCGGCGCGGCATGCGCAATCAGGCTGGCGAGATCGTCGCGCGGCTGGGCGCGCCGATCGGCCACGACGGCTTCGAAATAATCGCGCAGCGCCAGCATGGCCGTCCGCATCGTATCGCCCGGCGACTCGGCCAGACGGCGCTTCGGATCCTCGGCGCCCACGAAGGCCTGGGCCAGCCGCGCAAGCCGGGCATCGTCGGCCTCCGGCGTGCCCAGCATGCGGCCGATCACCCGGAAGGTGAAGGGCAGCGCCACGTCGCCTGCGAAGTCGCAACTGGCCGCGCGCGCCGCAACCCGGTCGATGATCTCGGCAGCCCATTGCGACAGCCATGTCTCCATCTCGCGCAAGGCCGACGGCGCAAAGGCGCCCTGGATGATGCCGCGATAAACGCCATGATCCGGCGGATCCATCTCGGTCAGGCCGCGCACGAGTTGCGGCTTGCCGGTGACACGCTGCAGCACGGCCTCGGCGGTCTCGCTGGCAAGATAAGTGCGCGGGCCCGCGGCAAACTCATTGCCCCGTGTCTCGATCGAAACGATGTCGGCGTAGCGCGTGACAGCCCAGAACGGACGCACGCCGGGGCGTTCGACCCAATGCAGCGGTGCGCGCTGGCGCAGCAGTGCGCAGGCGCGTTCCAGCCGCGTTGGATCGGCGTGACCTCGCGAGGAGATCAGCACGTCCACAGCGCGCTCGATGGCGGCGCTGCGGCGATCTGTCTGCGAGGATAGCGACGGAACAGCCGACATCAGTGCGAGGGCCCCGCTTGCGACGGCGCGGCATGAGGCAAGCGGCGCACCAGGAGCGTGAACTCCTTCATGCCGTAGTTGCCGATGACCTCGACGGCCGCCGCAAACTCCTGCTCGCAGTGGGTGGCCCAAACGTCCGGCGTCGTGCGGTACAGGCGCGCCTTGGCAGGATCGCCTTCCTGCTCCTCGTCCGCGGCAGCTCGCATGAAATTGACGGCAAAGCCGCGGCGGCTGGTGGCGAACATCTGCCGCAACAGGCCCTTGATGTAACTCTCCCAGGCTTCGCGCGGATAGCCGACATTGACGTTCATGATGCCGGACGCGACCGAGTAGTCGGCGATGCGCGGGCTCTCCGCGGCAACGACGAAAAGCCGCTGCGGGCCGGCAAAGCGCCGACGGGCGCGGCTGATCATGGCGCGCGACAGATCGATGCCGAGATAGTCGATCTCGCAGGTCGGATAGCGCGCGGCCAAAAACGGCACCAGCGCGCCATAGCCGCAGCCGATGTCGTTGAGGCTGAACGGCGCCGACGCATCGCACAGCTTCATCAGCTGCACGAAGCGCAAGCCCTGCGTCGCCTCGCATGACCAGTCGACGCCCCGCGGCGTCGCGCCATGACGCGCGACGCATGCGGTGTAGTAGGCGTCGACGTCGGAGGAGATGTCATCGAGCGACAGATGATCGGCCCCGACGACGCTGCCCGCCCTCACGGTCATTTCTTGCGTTTCTCGACCCGCCTTGTGCGGGCGGTCTCAGCCGCCTGCTTGCGTGCTTCACGACCGGGCGTCGTCGGAATCGAGATGATGACGTGCGTGTCGAGAGAAAAAACGATCGGACGACCTTCGGACACGGTCACCCGCGGATCGTCAGCCGCGGAATGACAGACGATCGAGACGGGGAGCGGCTTTTCGGATTCGAGGTCATCCTTGAACGCCTGGATCACTCGATCATGCCCGTTAACATTGGCGAGGTCCGACGGATAAGTCTTGAGAAACTCGAGAAACTTGTACCAGCGCCGCCGCTCGGACCAATCGGCAGGCACGATTCCGAGCAAAGCAAAGGACTGCTGTAGACCATGCTTCAGCGAGAAGACCCCGAACTCCCGTTGTAGCTCAACCATTTCGGGCAAAGCATCAGCATCGAACCGTTTGTTGAGCTGCACGATAATATCAAGGGTAGTACTGTCTTTAATCATTACCCCCATTGTAACCCCCAAATCTGAAAAAGCTGGAATTCAACGAATCGACAATGCATGCATCATTGCATTGCTTCAAGATGCAATTGCAGTTTCTGAACTAATGAACGCAGACAGAACGCACCGGAGACATTCATCAAATGTCGTATCTGCTCGAGAAGTCCCGCAGCCTGCTCGTTCCTGCCGGCTCCGGCAAGAGCAAGGCCCAGGATGATCGTCGCGTAACACTCCGCGACTCGATCCGTCTTTCGTTTGGCTACAAGGATCGCCTGTTTGCTGGCCTCGATAGCGGCATCGAAGTCCTCACTCCGGTAAAGCAGATCGGCATTTATGGCAGCCATGCGCGCCTCAAGCTCGAGCCCGGTTCTTGCGGCCCGTGCGGCTTCGATCGCGCCAACCATCTCATTCGTCGCATCGGCGAATCGACCAGTCAAAGCCTGTTCGAGGCTTGCACAGAGCAAGGTGAGCACGCGGATGTAGGGAATGCCGGATGTTTCAGCGAGATCGGAAACTCGCCTTGCGTGCTCGCGCGCAAGACCCTGGTCTCCGACGATCCATGCTAGCTCCACCAGGTTGAAGTGCGGAACGAACTGAAGCACCGGTGCGACCTCGGATGAAGGCTGCTGCACCAGTTCGAGAAGCTCGCTGCGAGCATCCTCGATTTGGCCGAGATGAGCCATTGCGCGCGCCCTGATGCATCTCACCCAATAGCTGACGTCGAAGCCGAGAATCTGGTTCGGGTTCAAACCAAGCGTGACGTGACTGTCGAAGCCGGCTTGGCTTGCCATCGCAGCGATAGCCGTATTGGCCGCCGAGAGCGCCTCGTTCATCCGTCCCGAATGTGTGTATGCCTGCGCCAGCATGGCGTTGACGGTCGCGTAGCGGCCGACATCCCCCTCGCCCGAGGTCAGCTTGATGGCGTTCTGCGCCAGGTCGACGTAGTCATCGGCCGCTCCCGTCGAAGCGAGCACGCGTCCATAAGCGCCGATCAACAACGGCTCATGCGCCTTGTCGGAGGAGCGTGCAAATCTCAACGCTTCCTCAGCAAACGGCTTGACTTCTTCGGCCGAGATGCCTTCGCGCCAGCCGAAGTTCAGGATCTGGCCGCTGGCCAGCGCTCGCAGGCGGTCGACGCGCTCCGATTGCGGCAGCGCCTGCAGCAGGGAGCGGATCTTCTTCCACAGCCGCAGCGCCTCCGCCGTGTTGGTGCGGCCGATCCAGCGCGCCGCGCGCTGCAGATGCTCGACGGCCTGCATGGTCTGGCCGGCGAACTCATAGTGCGAGGCGATCAGGGCGGCGAACTCGTCCTGCGTGCCCCAATCCAGCGCCTCGATCGCCTTGGCCACGGCCACGTGCACGCCGCTCAGGCGCGAGCGCAGCTGCATGGCATAGGCCACCTCCTGGATCAGCGGATGGCGGAAGGCGAGCACGCCCATGTCGAACGGCGGCAGATCATAGAGAAGATCGGCATGTCTCAGTTGTGCGAGCGCGTCGAACAGATCCGCCTCGCTGAGCCCGACGACCGGCTTGAGCACGGCGAGCGCGACCGAGCGGCCGATCACAGCCGCTGTTTCCAGGACGCTCTTGGCGGTCTCGCTCAGACGGTCGATGCGGGCCGCTACCACGGCATGCACCGTCGGCGGCAGCGGAATCGGGCCGATCCCGCCCTTCAGCCGATAGGCGCCGCGCTCACCCTCGAACCCGCCGCTCTCGGAGACCGCGCTCGCCAATTCCTCGAGGAAGAACGGATTGCCCTGAGCGCGCTCGACGATGTCGCGCGCCAGCACCTCCAGCGAAGGATCGTCACCGAACACCCCGCGCAGCAGCTCGCTTGCCTCCTCGGAGGCCAGCGGGACGATGTGCAGTTCGTGAAATGGGACCTGCTGCATGAAGGAGGCGGCGAAACCCGGCCTGTAGTTCACGACCAGCAGCGTCTTGGTGCCGATCGTGGCCTCCGCGAGCGCCTCGACGAACTCCTCGCTGGCCTCGTCGATCCAATGCAGATCCTCGATCATGATCACCATGGCGCCATCAGCCGGCGCGGCGCGGAACAGCGTCTTGAACACGTTCAGGAGACGGGTCTTGAACACGCCGGGATCGAGCCGGAGCGCCGGACGTGACGGATCGGCGAGGTTCATGAAGTCCAAGAGCAGGACCAGCGCCGTGTCGGGCATGGCAATGGCTTCGAGCCGGTCGACCACGCGCTGGCGCGACACCTCCACCGGCTCCTTCGGCCGGATGCCGAAGAAGTCGCGCAGCAATTCGAGCACCGGCTGGAACGGGGTGGCGCGGCCATGTGCCAGCACGCGCGCCTCGTAGACGCGAATGCCCTGGCGGCGACAGTGCTCGGCGAACTCGAAGCACAGCCGGCTCTTGCCGATGCCGGCCTCACCCACAATGCCGACGACAGCGCCGCGCGCCGCCAGGACGTCGTCGAGTTCGCGTTCGAGCACGGCGAGCTGAGCGTTGCGCCCGATCAGCGGCAACAGGCGCTGGCCGCTACGGAAGACGTCGCTCGCCGGCGCACTGAGGCGGCCGATCAGCTTGTAGATCGACACCGGCGAGGCAATGCCGCGCAGCGCGTGGGTGCCGAGCGGCTCGGCTTCGACGAACTGCCTGGCGCCGGTGTAGGTCTCCTTGCTGATCAGGATGGTCCCGGGCTCGGCCATGTGCTCCAGACGATTGGCCAGATGGACGTTGGCGCCGGCCGCGTCGTAGGTCTGGTACATGCTGTTCTCGACGACCTGGACGATCACCTCGCCGGTGTGCAGTCCGACCCGGACCTGCAAATGCGGGTCGGCGAGGCGCGCGATGGAGTCCTGCATCGCCAGCGCGCCGAGGCAGCCGCGAACCGCATGATCCTCATGCGGCACCGGCGCTCCGAACAGGGCCATTACGCCGTCGCCCTGCGTCTTGTTGACGACGCCGTCATAGCGGTGAACCGCCTCCTTCATGAGGTTGAGCACCGGGTCGAGCCGCTGCATCGCGAGCTCGGGATCGCCGAGGCTATCGATCAGCTGAGTGGAATCGCGGATGTCGGCGAACAGGATGGTGAGACGCTTGCGTTCTCCGCCCTTGCTGCTCAGCGTCCTCAGGACGCGCTGCGCCGCCTGGTCGGGCGGAGCCGGCCGGCCGGGCAACGGCGCACCGCATTGGCCGCAGAAGCGATTCGACGGGCTGTTGGTCTGGTTGCAAGCCTCGCATCTGAGGCCGAGCGGCTCGCCGCACCGGTCGCACGAGGCTCTCCCTGGCTGATTCTGCCTGCCGCACCGCGCGCATTCCATGGCCCCTCCGTTCCACGGCGGAACTGATTCATCCCATCACGGCATGAGTCTATGGAACTGCCACAATTCTCGCGGGAAAAATAGCCTTGTGGGGCCGAAGGCGGCGATCACGATGCTCAGCCCTGAGCGCTTTCCTGCGCCACCGCCTGCCAGGCAATGTCGCGCCGGCAGAAGCCGTCGGTCCATTTGATGCGGTCGACGGCCTGATAGGCCCGCGCCTGAGCCTCGGTGACGCTCTTTCCCGACGCGCAGACGTTGAGGACGCGTCCGCCATTGGCGAGAATGGCGCCGTCCTTCGCCACCGTGCCGGCGTGGAAGATCTCCACGCCCTCGATCCGCGCGGCGTCGTCGAGCCCCTCGATGACACCGCCTTTGGCGTAGTCGCCGGGATAGCCACTCGCGGCCATGACCACGGTGACGGCGGCGTCGGGAAACCAGCGCAGGTCGAAATTCTTCAACTGTCCGTCGCAGGCGGCCAGCATGGCGGGCACGAGATCCGACATCATCCGCAGCATCAGCACCTGACATTCCGGATCGCCGAAGCGCACGTTGTATTCGAACAGCTTCGGCCCCTGGGCGGTCAGCATCAGGCCGGCATAGAGAATGCCCTTGAACGGAGTGCCACGCGCATTCATTCCGGCGATGGTCGGCTGAATGATCTGATTCATGATCCTGTCATGAATCTCCTGCGTGACGAACGGCGTCGGCGAATACGCCCCCATGCCGCCGGTGTTCGGTCCCTGGTCGTGATCGAACACCCGCTTGTGATCCTGGGCGGAGGCCAGCGGAATCGCGGTCTCACCGTCGCACAGCGCGAAGAACGACACCTCCCGACCTTCGAGAAACTCCTCGATGACGACCTCGGCGCCCGCGACGCCAAAGCCGCCCTCGAACATCATCTTGATGGCGTCCTCGGCCTCGGCAACCGTCTTGGCCACGACGACACCCTTGCCGGCCGCGAGCCCGTCTGCCTTGACGACGATCGGAGCGCCGTGCTCGCGGACATAAGCGAGCGCCTCGGGGGCATTGTCGAAGCGGCAGTAGGCGCCGGTCGGGATGTCGTATTCGGCGCAGAGATCCTTGGTGTAGCCCTTGGAGCCCTCGAGCTTGGCGGCAAGCCTGGATGGGCCGAACGCCTTGATGCCGGCGGTCTCGAGATCATCGACGATGCCGGCAGCGAGCGGCGTCTCGGGGCCGACCACCACCAGATCCACCTTGTTCGCCCGGCAGAAGGCGATCACCGCCGCATGATCGGCGACGTCGAGCGCGACACATTCCGCCTCCTTGGCGATCCCGGCATTGCCGGGCGCGCACCACAGCTTGGTGAGCAGCGGCGAGCCGGCAATCTTCCAGGCGAGCGCGTGCTCGCGGCCGCCGGAACCAAGGAGCAGAATGTTCATCGTCGATGCCGTCGCAGGGGTGAGCCAATTTGGACGCCCCAATTGCCCGGCCGTCGCTACAGAGTCAAATCATGGCTCGGACGGCTTGACGGCGGCGCCGGCGATGATCTCCTGCAGGCTGGCGACATGGCGGGCGAACGCCGCCCGGCCGGCCGCGGTCGCCGTCACCGTGGTCTGCGGCTTCTTGCCGACGAAGGCCTTGTCCACGGCGACGTAGCCCGCGCGCGCCAGCGTGTCGATATGGGCGCCGAGATTACCGTCGGTGGCGCCGGTCAGCTTCTTCAGCCGGACGAATTCCAGCCCGGCCCCGGCAGGCAGGGCATTCAGCGCCGCCATGATCTTCAGCCGCAGCGGCTGGTGGATGATCTCGTCGAGCTCCGCCAAACCGTCAGCTCCGCCGCATCCACAAGCCGCCGAGAACCAGGCCGCCGCCATTGACGAACGCCATCCACAACGGGAAAGCCGCGCCAATGAAGAGGTAGCCCACCAGGGTCAACGCGGTGACGCACAGGCCGAACACCGTGAAGGCCGCGCCGAACCACAATCCGGCGAGGCCGTAGAACAGCATGAAATAGACCGGCCAGAATGCGCCCATCTCGCGCGGTCCGAAATGGCCGATCGCTTCGACGAAGAAGCCGAACGCAAAGAACATGACGAAGGCGAGCAGCGCCCGGAGATCGAAGCTGCGGACGCCGGAACGCGCCTTCTCCGTCGCGCCCAACACCACCGAGCCGGCCAGACCGAGGACATAGACCGACAGCCAGGCCTTGTCGGCGTAGTAAGGCGCCAGATAGGTCACGAGATTGCCGGCAAAGACGAGGACGCCCCAGAGGATCATCATCAGGCTCGACAGCCGATAGATCTGCGACTGCCGCACGCGCTTCGTGACATCCTCGATGTCGCTGAGCGCCCGCGCGGCTTCCAGGCTGTCGATCATGCGGCTTGAACCCCTAGCGCGTCGCCATGTCCTCGGCGATCGCGCTCACCGCCTGCGGCGCCGACACGATCTCCATGTGATTGACGCCCGCGATCAGCTTCACGTCAACACCGGGCGCGACGGCCTGCACCGCGCCGGCATATTTGTCGGCGAGCATCAGCTCGTCATCGGCGCCGGCGATGACGGTCACCGGATGCTTCGCCGCAGCGAGATCGGCCTTGTAGTCACGGGTCGCGAAATTGCGGAACAGCCGGTAGCTGTAGGTCGAGGCCACGAATTTCTCCGAGTTCGGCCTGACAGCAAAGGCCAGCGTGGGCAGCGCCTCGCAGCATCTCAGGCCGACGCGATCGAGCACGCCGAGCGCGAGGATGCGCGGAATGTCGGGACTGGCCCAACCGCCCGAGTTCTCCCGGTTGGTGGGCGCGTCATAGCCGAGATAGGGCGACAGCAGCACGGTGCGCGCGAACAGGTCCTGGGTCGGCGCGCTGGCCGCGCGCAGCGCGAAGCCGCCGCCGGCCGAATGGCCGAGCAGCACGATCGGCTGGGACGGCGCGGTCCTCCTGACCTCTGCGACGAGATCGGCCAAATCGTCCTCGAGCTGGCCGAGATAGCCGATGTCGCCGCGGGTGCCTGAGCCGCCATGGCCGCGAATGTCGGGCGCGAACGTGTCGATGCCCCGGGCGGCGAGCCCATCCGCCAGCGCATGGACGGCGACGCTCGAGCCGGAGGAGCCGTGCACGAGGATGGCAACCTTGCCGATCGGCGTCGCCCGCGCCGGATAGTGGCGGTAGGCGAGCTCCGTGCCGTCCCGGGCGCTGAAGCGCTGTAGGGCCGGCATGGTGCTCCGATCGACACGCCCGACGGTCTCCGAGATCGATTTCAGCTCGGGCGGGCGCACCAACGGCGTCGCGATCATCCCGCCCAGAAGAAGGGCAAGGGCCCCGGCGAGGCCGAAGCCCCAACCGATGAGCCGACGCACGATCTTGATGCTTGCCCGCATACCCCTCTCCAACTCCCATCTATTTAGAGTACTCTGTATTGCAGAGTTATCGAAAAGGCAACGGCTTGATTGGCGGCGGACGCGGAAAGCCCCTACCTTGGCAACTGCTCCCCGAACCGAATCAAACAGCGATGCCGCCTGCGGAAGCCTTGCCCAACGCGCCCGAATTCACCGTCACCGAGCTGTCCTCGGCGCTGAAGCGCACGGTCGAGGACCAGTTCGGCCATGTCCGGGTGCGCGGCGAGATCACCGGCTTTCGCGGGCCGCATTCCTCGGGGCATTGCTATTTCGCGCTCAAGGACGAGAGCGCCAAGATCGAAGCGGTGATCTGGAAGGGCGTGCACGGCCGCATGCGCTTCAAGCCCCAGGAAGGGCTCGAGGTGATCGCCACCGGCAAGCTCACCACCTACCCGAATTCGTCGAAGTACCAGATCGTCATCGAGGCGCTGGAGCCGGCCGGGATCGGCGCGCTGATGGCGCTGATGGAGGAGCGCAAGCGGAAGCTCGGCGCCGAAGGACTGTTCGATCCCGCACGCAAGCAACTGCTGCCGTGGCTGCCCGAGGTGATCGGCGTCGTCACCTCGCCGACCGGGGCAGTCATCCGCGACATCCTGCACCGGCTCGAGGACCGCTTTCCTCGCCGCGTGCTGGTCTGGCCCGTGAAGGTGCAGGGCGAAGGCTCGGCCGAGCAGGTTGCCGCCGCGATCCGCGGCTTCAACGATTTGCCGCAGGATGGCCCGATCCCGCGGCCCGACGTGCTGATCGTCGCGCGCGGCGGCGGCTCGCTGGAGGACCTGTGGTCGTTCAACGAGGAGATCGTGGTCCGCGCCGCGGCCGAGAGCATGATCCCGCTGATCTCGGCGGTCGGCCACGAGACCGACGTGACCTTGATCGATTTCGCCGCCGACAAACGTGCGCCGACGCCGACAGCAGCCGCGGAAATGGCGGTGCCGGTGCGCAGCGAGCTGATGCAGGAGGTCGCAAGCCTCGCGCGCCGTGTCAGCGTCTGCTGGCAGCGCGGCCAGGAGAGCCGCCGCAACGAGCTGCGCGCCGCCGCGCGCGCCCTGCCCGGCGCCGGCGATCTGCTCGCCATTCCCAGGCAGCGGCTGGATACGGCGGCCGCCAGCCTGCCGCGCGCGCTCAAGACCAACACGCATGTGCACTTTCGCCAGTTCGCAGCGGCGAGCGCCAAGCTCACTCTGCGCGTGCTGCACGCGCAGATCGCGCAATCGCGCCATCGCCTCATCGCTTCGTCCGAGCGGCTGTCGCTGTCGTCGCGCGGCCAGCTGCACCGGCGGCGCGAGCGATTCGAGGCGCTCGACGCCCGCTTCAAGGCCTCGCGCCAGGCCTATGCGCAGGCCAAGCGCCAGGCCATCGGTCGCGAGCGCGACCGAACCGAACGTCTTGCCGAGCGGGCCCGGCGCGCGTTGCAGACTCAGCTCCAGCGCCTGACGGCCCGCGTGGGACAGAACGAAAAGCTCCTCACCGCGCTGTCCTATCGCAGCGTGCTGGCGCGTGGATTTGCGCTGGTGCGCGACGAGGCCGGCCATCCGTTGCACCATGCCGCGAGCATCGGTCCGGGCGCCGCACTCTCGATCGAATTTGCGGACGGCAAGGTCGCGGCCACGGCCGGCGCGGACCGCTCGCTTCCAGCCGCGGCGCCAGCATCGCCAAAAGCCCCGCGTGAGGGCAAGCCTTCGGCACCGAAGCGCACGCCCGATCCCGCCGATCAGGGCAGCCTGTTCTGAGTGGTGCTCAGCGCGCGAGCCAATCGGCCACGAGCTTCTGCGCATCGGCACGCGCCTCGGGATCCGAGCCGACATGACCGCGCTCGGGCGCCCCGGCGTCCGACCCTGCGACTTGATGCAGCGGCAGGTTCACACGATCGAAATCGTGATAGGCGCCGGGATAGATGACGATGCGGGTCAGCGCGCTGCGGCCGCGCGCGCCATCGATCATCTGTCGGCACGCCGGCGGCGAATAGACGTCGTCCAGGCCGCCGATCAGCACCAATGTCGGGACGCGCGTGCTCCAGCCGAGGCCGGACGAGGCGCGGCAATCCGGATAGAACGCCACCGCCGAGCGGAAATCCGGCGAGACATGCTCGGGCAATTGCGGGCGCACCGCCCACAACAGCGCGCTCGCGCCGCTGGCCCAGCCGACGAGGCTGACCCGGTCGGGCATCGCCCAGGCTTGCTCCGCCAGCCATTTCTGCGCGATCACGATGTCGGCGACACGCTCGCGCCGGCCGCTGATACGACGCTCCTTGACGCGGCATTGCGGGCCCAGTCCGCGCGAGCCGTAGCTGTCCGGTAGCAGGACGGCCTTGCCGTCCTTGACCAGTTCCTCGGCCCAGTCGCGATAGCGCGGCAGCACCGGCTCGGAGCGGCCGGAAAGCCCGCCGCAGCCGTGCAGCGCGACGACGACCGGAAATGGGCCGGCCCCCTTCGGCCGGTAGAGCTGGGCGCGCAGCACATAGCTTCCCGAGGGGATCTCGACCGCGACGGGCGCCGGCAATGGCTCAGCCAAGGCTGAAAACGCCGTGGCGCAGAGCATTGAGACGACGATGGCGACGAGGGAGCGCATCAAACCAGCCGGGCGGGACAAGCGGCGGATATTGAAACCTAGCTAGCACGGAGTTTCGAGCAGAAGCATCACAAATCAGTGGGTTTGCGCGGGGGGACAGGGCCCCCCATCTATGCTAGGAAATCATCGAAATTCGGCCTGTCGTGTGCGCGCTGCGCCTGCGTAGGGGGACTTCACGTCAAGGAATTGGAGATCGCGGACGTGCTCAACAAGTTTGGTCCCTCGGGCCAGGGCGAGGCGCAGGTGCAGTATCTGGACGGCGATTTCCGCGTGATCTCACCGGGAAGCTATGTGCGCTGCGCGGTCACCGATGTGCGGATTCCGCTGGACGAGCTGAAGTATTGGAGTGTCGATCTGCAGGAAGCCTATGCCCTGCCGAGCGCCGTGCTGCAGCGGCACTATCCGGGCGCATTGAAGGCCAGCGGCTGACCGTTCCGCTTCGCTGACAGCCGCTGCACAACCAGCGCGCGCAACGCGGCGAGATCGCCGAACTGCAGTGTCACTGGGAATGCCATGACATCGGGCGCGGCCTCGTGGCCGCGGAACCGCACGAGATCTTTTTCCGTGGTCACCATGGCAAATCCATCACGCCTGGCTTCGTTGGCAAGGGCTACAACGTCGGCCGTCGTGAATGGGTGGTGATCCGGAAAGGCACGCTCCCGCCTGACGTCGAGACCGGCGCCGCGAAGGGTGCGGAAGAATCGGGCGGGATCGCCGATCCCGGCGAACGCCAGCAGCGGCCTGCCCTGCAACGCCGCGACGATCTGCGCATCGGGCTGCAACGCGGCTGAAAACACCGGCTTGCCGGCCGCCAACACATGTGAGGCGACCGCCTCGCTGGCTCGGCCGCTGCCGATCACGACCAACGCGTCGGTGCGCGCCAGCTGCGGTGGCAGCGGCGCGCGCAACGGGCCGGCGGGAAACACCTCGGAATTGCCGAGGCCGCGCGCACCGTCGATCACGATCAACGCGAGATCCTTGGTGATCGACGGATTCTGAAAGCCATCGTCCATCAGAATGACGGAGGCGCCCTGCGCCTTGACGAGACCGATGCCGTCGGCGCGGTTGCGCGCCACGACGACCGGCACCCACGCCGCCATCATCAGCGGCTCGTCGCCGACATCGGCAGCCTCATGGACAGCTGGATCGACGACAACGGGCCCGTGCAGCCGGCCACCATAGCCACGGCTCAGCACCACCGGCTGCTCGCCGAGGTCACGCAGCATATCGGTCAGCGCCAGCACGGTCGGCGTCTTGCCGGCTCCGCCGACATGGAAATTGCCGACGCAGATCACCGGCAAGCCGGCATCGACGCCGGCTTGCGCCATGCGGCGTGCGGCAACGGCGCCGTAGAGTTTCGAGAGCGGGAACAGCAGACGCGATTGCCAGGACGGCGGCCGATGCCAGAAGGCCGGCTCACGCATCGCCGGCTGCCCCCATTTCGAGCCTGACCTGCAATAGATACGGCTCCAGCGCCGACAGCGTCCGCTCCAGCGCGCCACCGAGCTGATCGACCACGCGCGTTCCTGCCGCAACCAGGCTGTTGCCGGCTGCGGGATCAGCGAGCAGCTGCCGGAGTTGGCGGATCAGCGCCTCCTGATCGTGGGCGAGCCTGGCTCCCCCGGCTTTGTCCAGCGACTCATAGACGTCGGTGAAGTTGAACACGTGGGGTCCGTGCACGATGGCCGCGCCGAGCTTGACGGCCTCGATCGGATTCTGGCCGCCATGCTCGACCAGCGACCCGCCCATGAACACGACCGGCGCCAGCCGGTAGAACAGGCCGAGCTCACCCATCGTGTCGGCGACGTAGATGTCGGTGCCTGCGAGCGGCTGTTCCTCGCGCGAACGCAAGGCGCCCTGCAGGCCGGCGCTTGCGACGAGTTCGGCGACGACCGGGCCACGATGCGGATGGCGCGGCACGATCACGGTGAGCAGCGACGGATAGGTAGCCGACAAGGCCTTGTGGGCCGCGATCAGGATCTCGTCCTCGCCGGGATGCGTGGAGGCGGCGACGACGACCGGACGGCCGCGCGTCATCGCCGTGAGCCGATCGAGCTTCGCCGGATCGGCGGGCGGCGCCGGCACGTCGAGCTTGAGATTGCCGGTGGTGATGACGGTGCGCGCGCCGAGCGCGGAGAACCGGTCGGCGTCCGCCTGCGACTGCGTCAGGAAGAGATCAAAGCGTCCCAGCAGGGCGGAGATGGTGCCGGACATGCGGCGCCAGCGCGGGAACGAGCGCGGCGACATGCGGCCGTTGATCACCACCATCGGCACCCGCCGCGAGGCGCCGGCGAGGATGAGATTCGGCCAGAGGTCCGACTCGATGAACAGCCCGAGCGAGGGACGCCAATGATCGAGAAAGCGCTCCACGAAGCGCGGCGTGTCATAGGGCACGTATTGGTGGATCACGTCGGGCGGGAAGCGCTTGGCCACGATGGCGGCCGACGTCACGGTGCCGGACGTGATGAGGATGCGGATGTTGAGCTCACGCAGCCGCTCGATCAGCGCCGCCGCCGCCAGCACCTCGCCGACGCTGGCACCGTGAATCCAAACCAGCGGACCCAGCGGGCGCGTGTCGTGGCTCAGGCCGCGCCGCTCGTCGGTCCGCTCGGGATCCTCCTTGCCATGCTTGAGCCGCTGTCTGATCAGTGCCGGCGCAAGCGGCACCGCCGCCGAGGACAACCCGCGGTAGACACGCAGGGCCATCGGCAGCGGCCTAGGCACTTGATGCTCCCGACGCGACCGGCGGAGGACAGGCCTCGGGACGGCCGACGATCTCATAGGCGCGGCGCATGCACTCGTTCAGCGTCGCCTCGAGGTCGAGACGCGCCTCTTCCATCATCGCGGCGTCGGCATCGCGCGGCACGTTGATTTCCTTGATTCCCACCAATGCGCCGCGGCCGAATGGCAAATTGATGGTGGTGCTGTCCCAGTTCTTCAGGCGGATGAAGCGGCTCGTGACCATTGCGAACGGCATGATCGGACGTCCTGATTCGCGCGCGAGCATGATGATGCCCAGCCCCGCAATCCGCGCACGCTTCGGCACATCGGCGGTCGATGCCACATTATAATTGTCTTCGAGCGCCCGCACCATCTCCTTGAACGCCCCCACCCCGCCTTTCCGGTGGAAGGAGGAGCCATGATCGCCGGAGCCGCGGATGGTTCCGATGCCGAGCCGCTCGGCGGCGATCGCGTTGAACTCGCCGTCGCGATGGCGGGAGATCAGCACCTTGGCGCGATAGCTCGGCTTGTTCTTGATGAAGGGTGTCAGCAGATGCTGGCCGTGCCAGAACGCGAAGATCGCCGGCATCTGCGGCTCGACGATGTCGTAGACCTCGGGCGGCTCATAGGTGAAGCGATTGGTCAGCCACACAAGGCGCAGGTACTCGGCCGCGAGGAACCCGACGGCGCGCTGGAACCAGCCGCTACGCAGCGTATTGCGGATCAGGTGTTTCAAGTCGCGAGCTTTGCGTCTTACTTCGCATCCTGACCGGGATCGAGCAGCCGGTGCAGGTGAACGATGAAATAGCGCATGTGGGCGTTGTCGACCGTCATCTGCGCCTTGGCGCGCCAGGCGGCGTGGGCCGCCGCGTAGTTCGGATAGACGCCAACGATATCGACCTTGTCGAGATCCTTGAATTCGTTCTTGTCGAGATTGATGAGCTCGCCGCCGATCACGAGGTGAAGGAGCTGCTGCGAGGCGCTATCTGTCATCGGTATTGTTTCCTAGTCAACGCCTTGCAGGCGACGTGGAGGGTGCGATCCAGGGGCGTTCAGTCCGGCGGTAACCTGCGATACTGCGCGACGATGTCGGCATGTCGGTCGCGGCCCGCTGCCACCAGCATCCCGTGCACCACCTCCGGACGATTATAGAGGATCGCCTCGCCGGACAACGCGGTCATTTTACCCCCCGCTTCCTGCACGATCAAATGAGCCGCCGCAAGATCCCAATCGCGGCTTTGCCCGCCTGCAAAAGCGGCATCGAGCCCGCCATGCGCGACACGGCACAGGCGCAGCGCCAATGATCCGATTCGCGGATGGAGTTCAATCCGCGCAGAACTCGGAGCCAACCGCTCAACCAACGGTTTTGGACCGGCCACCCGCGCGAAGTCGAGCACGCGTCCGGTCGAGGCCTGAACCCGCTCGTCGTTCAACGTGGTGCCGCTGCCGCGGGCGGCAAAGAAGAACTCCTCGCTGACCGGGACATGCACCGCGGCGAGTATCGGCGCACCGTGCTCGACCAGCGCGACGCTCACGCACCAGTCGTTGCGGCCGCCGAGATAGGACCGCGTGCCATCGATCGGATCGACGATCCAGACCCGCGACCGACCGAGTCTCGCCCGATCATCCGCGCTCTCTTCGGACAGCCAACCGTAATCCGGCGTTGCCGATCGCAGCCTGAGCTCAAGCAGCGCATTGACCGCCATGTCGGCTTCGGAGACGGGCGACGACGCACCCTTGGTCCATTTGCGCAACTCCGTTCCGAACATCGAACGTGCGAGCTCGCCGGCTTCGCGCACCGCCTCCTTCAGGAGCCTGGCGTCTGCCGCGAGGCTGGTCTCGTCCGGTTTCTCGATCTCACCGTCCGCCAAGCGTCAATCCTTCGATGCGCACCGTCGGCGCATTGACGCCATAGCGGAATTCCAGATCGCTGGCAGGCGTCATCGACTTGAAGATCTCGAACAGATGCCCGGCGATCGTCACCTCGCTCACGGCATAGCCGATCTCGCCATTCTCGATCCAGAAGCCGGACGCGCCACGGCTGTAGTCCCCGGTGACGCCGTTGACGCCCGAGCCAATCAGGTCGGTGACGTAGAAGCCCTGCTTGATGTCCGAGATCAGCTCCTTGGCTGTCACGACGCCGGCTTCGAGATGCAGATTGAACGGACCGGGCGAAGGCGACGACGACACGCCGCGATGGGCGTGGCCGGTCGTCACCATGCCGAGCTCGCGCGCGGTGCCCGAATCCAGCAGCCACGTCGTCAGCACGCCATCGTCGACCAGCGCGGTCTGCTTCACCTTCACGCCCTCGGCGTCGAACGGCTGCGACCGCAGCCCACGCTTGCGCAGCGGATCATCGATGATGCGGATACCCTTGGCGAACAGTTGCGCGCCGAGCTTGTCCTTGAGGAAGCTGGTCTTGCGCGCGATCGAGGCGCCATTGATGGCGCCGACCAGATGTCCGACCAGCGAGCCGGACACGCGGGGATCGAACACGACCGGCACCTGGCACGTGGCAACCTTGCGCGGATTGGCGCGCGCCACCGCGCGTTCGCCAGCGCTGCGCCCGACGGCCGCGGGCGCCAGCAGGTCGGCGCCGTGCGGAGCCGCCGTGTAGTCGTAGTCGCGCTCCATCCCGGTGCCTTCGCCGGAAATGGCGGTCGTCGAGATGCTTTGGCTCGAGCGCAGATAGGCGCCGTGAAAACCGTCGCTCGTGACCAGCACCATGCCGCCGATGCCGGTCGAGGCCGACGCACCACCGGACTTCGTCACGCCCTTCACGCCGAGCGCGGCAGCCTCCGCCTCCTGGGCACGGCGCTCCAGCTCTGCGGTCGAGGGAATCTGCGGATCGAGCAGGTCGAGCTCGGGAATGTCGCGCGCCAGCAGCGCCGGATCGGCGAGGCCGACATATTGGTCGTCAGGCGCCACCCGCGCCATCGCCACGGCCCGCTCGGCCAGCCGCGCCACGCCGTCCCCGCTGACGTCGTTGGTCGACACCACCGCCTGGCGCTTGCCGACGAGAACGCGCAGGCCGACATCGTCGCCTTCCGAGCGCTCGGATTCCTCGACGCGCCCGTCACGGACCTCGACGCCTTGCGAGATGCCGCGCACCGCGATGGCGTCGGCGGCATCGGCGCCGGCCTTCCTCGCGGCTTCCACCAGCCGCTCGGCGAGCGTTCGCAGGGCGGACTGGTCGAGCAGATCTGATTGGGCTGATGTCGACGATGAGGCTGAGGAAGAGGTCACGAACACGATCCGATCGATGTCAGGTGGGCGGCGAAGACGGCTCAATCCAAAGGAAATGTGGCCTGTTCACGCCGACTTCAAGCAGGACGGCAGACGGCACATCGGATTGTCGGCAAATCGGCAAGGTCTCGTCAATCATGCGGGGCAAGCGCTTGTCAATCATGACGGTAGGAGGATCACGCGTGAGATCTGATTAACCAGGCTTGTTAAGCCGATACGGGCGATCCGCGTGGCAAGGTCACACGCATCGACCGGGAGCATAATCCCGGCGGGGAGACCAAGCCGTGAGGCGTCAAACAGCAACAGGCGGAAGCCATTCCGCTGGGTCGGGCCGCGCCCTGCGGCTCGACCCTCTTTCCCTGCCCGTCTCGTACAGCGCGCACGATACCCGTGCCGATGGCGGAATCCGGCAGATCGAATTGCACCGGGAGCGCGTGGTCCTGCGTCGTGCCGTCAGCGGCATGCGCATGGCCCTGAACCTCCGCGTCAGCGATTTCCTCGGCATAGGCGTGCGCGAGATCGACGACACACAGGTGATGCTGGTGCTCGTCCACCGCGACCCTTCCCTGACCATCCCGCTCTGCGTCAGCGACGACCAGAACGAGATCGTTGCTGCGTGGGCGATGTGGAGCGAGACCTTCGCGCTGCCCCAGTTGCAGGACCCGCGCCGGGAGGCCACGCCGCGCCGCCGCCGCCGCAACGCGATCCGCTCGCGCCGCCCGCGCTTCCTGATGCGACGCCGTGTCGGCTACCAGCTCAATCCAGCCTCGATCCATCGCGGCGAGCGCGAGATCGTCGCGCGCAACTGATCAGGTTGCGCGCAGCACGGCATCGACCAACAGCCCTGCGAACAGCAGCAGTCCGGCATCGCGGTTCGACTTGAACACCCGCAGGCACAGCGCCGGATCGGCGATATCCAGACGCCGGATCTGCCAGCCGAGATGGGCGGCAAAACACGCCAGCCCGAGCCACGCCGCGACATGCACGTGGGCGGTCGCGAACGCGGCCCCAATCAGGATGACGGCCAGACTGTAGAAGATGACCAGCGCCAGATGCGTGCGGTCGGCAAACAGGCGCGCGGTCGACTTGATGCCGATCAGCGCGTCATCCTCGGCGTCCTGATGCGCGTAGATCGTGTCATAGGCGATCACCCACGAGATCGACCCGGCGTAGAGCAGCAGCGCGGTGGCATCGATGCGGCCGAACGCGACCGCAAATCCCATCAGCGCGCCCCACGAGAAGGCGAGACCCAGCACGACCTGCGGCCACCAGGTGACACGCTTCATGAACGGATAGATCGCGACGATCAGCAACGAGGCGATGCCGGTGGCGATCGCGAACCGGTTGAACTGCAGCAGCACCACCAGGCCGATCAGGGCCTGCGCCACCAGGAAGGCGAGCGCCTGCTTCACGCCGACCTGACCGGCGGGAATCGGTCGCGAACGTGTGCGCTCCACCTTGGCGTCGAGATCGCGGTCGGTGATGTCGTTCCAGGTGCAGCCGGCGCCACGCATGACGAACGCGCCGACGAAATAGAGCCCGATCCACGCCGGCAACATGGATAGGTTCCCGGCGATCCCAGCAGCCAGAGCGGCCGACCACCAGCACGGCATCAGCAGCAGCCACGATCCGATCGGGCGATCGAAGCGGGCGAGACGCAGGTAGGGCCGGCTCCAGACCGGCGCCAGCGTATCGACCCAATTGCCGGTCGCGTCAGCAACGCGGACGGCCGTGTCGCTCATCGGGTGAGAACGTTGCCGGTCATGGTGTCGAAGGCGGATCCGCCCTTCTTGGTCGTGTTGGCCTCAGGCAACGCGGCCGACGAGCCCAGGACGTCGCTCAGGCTCGGAGCGGAGGGCCTTCCGGCCCCCGACTGCATCTGCGCCGCCACGGCACAGACCTTCTTTTCCAGCGCGTCGGTGTTCTTGTGACCGGCCTTCAGCTGATCGGCGATCTGCTGGGGAATGCCGCAGCTCGCCGAATGCGCCTCGACATATTTGATCATCTTCACTTCGGCCTTGCCGAAATTTGCGATCAGCTTGCAGGCCTCGTCAGGCGAGGCCTTGCGGTCGCTCGCGGCCTTGATCAGCTTGCCGCGACGCTCGGCTTCCTCGCGCAGCGGAATGAACTCCTTCATGCAGCTCTCCGGCGGGCCACCCTGCGGCGCGGCTCCCATCGGGGCCGGCTGGAAGCCACCACCGCCGCCGAACGCCGAGGCGCCTGGACTGGGGAACGGACTTGCCGGAGCTGCGGCCCGGGTCGGCGCCGCGCCGTTGATGGGCGGAAACGGCGAGCTGCTGGTCTGGGCCTGACCAGGCATCGGCGCGGGAAAGGAGCTCTGCGCGGAGAGCTGCCCTGTGGAGAGCACCAGGGCGGCAATGGCGAGCGGCATGAAAGACTGGCGGACGATCAAGGCTGGTTCTCCGGTAAGACCAAGAATCCTCAACACTTCCGGATGAAAGCACGATCCGATCCGGGGCTTTTACGATTCTCGCCCGTCCAGCACAACCGCGGAGTTGATCACAGCCGCGGCGGAGGGACGCAGCCGGGTTCCAACCGGCGCGGAGGCCCAAAACGAGGTCCTTCCCGAACATCGGGGCCCAAAATCCGTTCACTCGGCGCCCTCGCCCACCTGGTCAGGCCGGAGTCGCCAGTTCGGCGGCCGGCGGGACGGTTCACGTCGCCGTGCAGACCTTGCGCATCACGGCCAGGGTGTTTTCGTGATTCGCCTTCAGCTGATCGGTGATCTTGGGCGGGATGCCGCAGAGTGAGGCATGGGCGACCGCGTAGTCGATCATCTTGGTCTGGGCGAGCTCGTAGTCATGCACCAGCTGGCAAGCCTCGCCGGGCGCGAAACGCCGCTCGGTCGCCGCCTTGAGCAGCTTGGCCCGGCGGGCGGTCTCGTCCCGCAGCGGGGTGAACTCCTTCAGGCAGGTTTCGGGCGGGCGAAAGCCGGCCGCTGCGGCACCACCCGGCACCGCGGGAGCCGCTTGCTGGGGCGGAGCAGCGATCGCCTTGTCGTCGGCCCGGGACGGCCCGGCGACCGTCACCACGATGACCGCGGCAAGCGCCCAAGTCGAATGTCTCAAGATCAAGGCCGTTCTCCGCTTCAAGGCTCACGGAATCGTCGGATGTCCGTCCCCAAGGGACGACCGGCGGGATCGAACCGGTAAAATCTGTCGACAGCACGGCCGAAAGGCGCCATCGCCAATACCCGATACAACACCCCGTGACGGCTCCGCCGGCTTTGCGGCCGGCGCGTGGTCTGGTTAAGCAACATCCATCATCGGCACCGCTTCGCTCCATGCCCGCATACGACTTCACCGCCCCGCGCCTGTTCGTCGACGCACCCCTGCAGGAGGGAGGCACGGTCGCGCTCGACCGCAATCAGGGCAACTATCTCGGCAACGTCCTGCGTCTCGGCACCGGCGATCACGTCCTGGTCTTCAACGGCCGCGACGGCGAATGGCGGGCCGTGATCGAGGGCCGCAAGCGGCCAGATGGCCTGACGATCCAGCAGCAGAGCCGGCCCCAGGATCACCTGCCGGACATCGCCTACGTCTTCGCACCGCTCAAGCACGCGAGGCTGGACTACATGGTGCAGAAGGCGGTCGAGATGGGCGCCTCGCGCCTGGAGCCGGTCATCACCCGTCACACCCAGGTGTCGCGCGTGAATGGCGAGCGCATGCGCGCCAACGTGGTCGAGGCCGCCGAACAATGCGGCATCCTCAGTCTCGCCGAAGTCAAGGACCCGGTGCCGCTGGAGCGCTTCCTCGCGCAGCGGCAATCTGAGCGGCTGCTGGTGTTCTGCGACGAGGCCGCCGAATTGGCCGATCCGCTGCAGGCGCTGCGCGGCGGCAAGGATCCGGCCGGCATCGACCTGCTGATCGGACCGGAGGGCGGTTTTGCCGACGACGAGCGGGCGCTGCTGCTCCGCCAGCCGCACGTGATCAGACTCGCGCTGGGCCCGCGCATCCTGCGCGCGGATACGGCCGGCGTTGCCGCCCTCGCCGTGATCCAGGCGACGCTCGGGGACTGGACCGGCCCCCGCGGTTAAGGCATCCGGCCAATTGTGGCTTGCCGCGGCCATTCGCAGTCGAAACCGTCAAACGGCCATGCTAAGGGGCAGCCGCGGCCTCCAGAGGCGCCCACTCCACTTTGGAACTCGATCGACATGACCGGACCCGCTCCAACCGGACCCGCCGCGTGGGCGGACATGCTGCTGCAATCCTTCGCCCAGGCCGGCTATGAGCGGGCCGAACCGGCGATCCTGCAGCCGGCCGAGCCATTTCTCGATCTCTCCGGGGAGGACATCCGCAAGAGCCTCTATCTGACCGGCGACGCCGCCGGCGAAGAGCTCTGCCTGCGCCCCGACCTGACCATTCCCGTCGCCCGTGACTACCTCGCCTCGGCCCGCGCCGGGCATCCGGCTGGCTTCAGCTATCTCGGTCCAGTATTTCGTTACCGCGAGGGCCGCCCGAGCGAGTTCCTGCAGGCCGGCATCGAGTCGTTCGGCCGTCAGGATCGGCCCGCCGCGGATGCCGAAATGCTGGCGCTGGCGATCGAGGCGACCGCCACCGCCGGCCTTGCCGCGGTGGATATCCGCACCGGCGACGTCGCGTTGTTCACGGCCTTGATCGACGCCCTCGATCTCTATCCGGTATGGCGGCGGCGGCTGACCAAGGACTTCAACCGCAAGCGCACCCTGGCGCAGGACCTCGAGCGGCTGGCGATCGCCTCGGTGGCCCCGCGCAACGAGTATGAAGGGGTGCTCGCCGCCTTGGCCGGCTCCGACCGCAAGGCGGCGCTCGCCCTGGTCACCGACCTGATGTCGATTGCCGGCGCAACGGCGGTCGGCGGCCGCACGGTGGCGGAGATCGCCGACCGCTTCCTCGAGCAGTCCACCCTCAAGAGCGGCGCGCTGCCGCGTGACGCGCTGGACCGTATCAAGCGCTTCCTCGCCATCAGCGGGAGCCCGACCGAGGCTGTCCAGCAGCTTCGCGCGCTCGCCGCCGACGCCAAGCTCGACATTTCAGCGGCGATCGACACGTTCGAGGCCCGCGCCGGCTTCATGGCCCAGCGCGGCATCGACATCACCAAGGTGCGCTTCGCCACGTCGTTCGGCCGCGGCCTCGACTACTACACCGGTTTCGAGTTCGAACTGCATCATCCGGGCAATGGCGACGAGCCACTGGTCGCCGGCGGCCGTTATGACGGCCTGCTGAGCCAGCTTGGCGCCGCCGAGTCGATTCCGGCCGTCGGCTTCTCGATCTGGATCGAGCGCCTGGCCCAGAGCAGCGCCGTCGGCAAGTCCCCGCGCGGGAGAGCATCATGAGCGGCCCCCTCGTCCTCGCCGTTCCCTCCAAGGGACGTCTGCAGGAGAATGCCGAAGCCTTCTTCGGCCGCGCCGCATTGAACCTGTCCAAGCCCGGCGGCGCTCGCGACTATCGCGGCACCATCGCAGGTCTCGACAATGTCGAGATCGCCTATCTCTCTGCGAGTGAGATCGCCTCGCAACTGGCGCGCGGCACCGTGCATCTCGGCGTCACCGGCGAGGATCTCGTGCGCGAGAGCATCACCGATGCCGACAAGCGCGTGCTGCTGATCGATACGCTCGGCTTCGGCGGCGCCAACGTCGTCGTCGCCGTGCCGCAGGCCTGGATCGACGTCCGCACCATGGCCGATCTCGATGACGTCACCACCGGTTTTCGCGCCCAGCATAATCGCCGCATGCGCGTCGCCACCAAGTACATCAACCTGACGCGCGGCTTCTTCGCCGCCCATGGCATCGTCGATTACCGCATCGTCGAGAGCGCCGGCGCCACCGAGGGCGCGCCGGCGGTGGGCACCGCCGAGCTGATCGTCGACATCACCAGCACCGGCTCGACGCTCGCCGCCAATGGGCTGAAGGTGCTGGACGACGGCGTGATCCTGCGCAGCCAGGCCAATCTGGTCGCCTCCCGCGACGCCGACTGGTCGGAGGGGCCGCGCGAGAGCGCCCGGATCATTCTCGACCACATCCATGCCCGCGCCCGCGCCAGCAAATACCGCGAGGTCCGCACCCGCTTCAAAGGGTGCGACGCAGCAATGCTGACCGAGGCGCACAACCGCTTCGGCGTCGTGGCGCCGTTCGGCGGCCCGACCTCGTCCGGCATGCTCACCCTGCACTGCCCGCCGGCGCAGATCTACGCGCTCGGCAGCTTTCTGCGCGCGCATGGCGCCGAGACCGTCTCGGTCGCCTCGCTCGACTATGTGCTCGACCGCGAAAATCCGCTGTTTGCTCGCCTCGAGGCCTTCCTGCGATCATAAATCGCCGTTCATCGTAGCGACAGGCGAGCGCAGCTACCATATGTTGGTAGCAGAACGAGGACGCTGAGCAATGCTGGGAACTGACGTGTCGGATCTGACCACGACTGCGGCCGACGCCGCGTCGCAGGGATTGTCGATCGTTATCCCCGTCTACAACGAGGGCGCGGGACTGACGGCGCTGCACGAGCGGCTGAATAATCTCGCCCGTACGCTGCGCCAGCGCTTCGGTCTCGCCTGTGAGCTCGTCTATGTCGACGATGGCAGCCGCGACAATACGCTCGCGATTGCGCGCACCTTGCAGGCCGATGCGCTCGACATCCAGGTCGTCTCGCTGTCGCGCAATTTCGGCAAGGAGGCCGCGCTGATGGCCGGCCTCGATCATGCCCGGCGCGGCGCCGTGCTGTTCATGGACGGCGATGGCCAGCATCCGCCGGCCCTGGTCGAGCAGCTCGTCACGCACTGGATCAAGGACGGCTATGACGTCGTCTATACCGCCAAGGCGCATCGCGACAACGAGCCGTTCCTGCGCCGCGTCGCCGTGCACGGCTTCTACGCGCTCATCAACTGGGGCGCGCGGCAGAAGATCCCGGAGGATGCCGGCGACTTCCGGCTGCTGTCGCCGCGCGCGGTGGCGGCGCTGCGGCAATTGCCCGAGCGCAACCGCTTCTTCAAAGGACTCGCGAGCTGGATCGGCTTCCGCCAGATCCGCGTCGACTACGAGCCTGCCGCGCGTGCCCATGGCGTGACGGCCTTCAACCTGACCAGCCTGCTCGGCCTGTCGATCGAAGGCCTGACCTCGTTCTCGGTCGCCCCGCTGCGGTTCGCCAGTCTGCTCGGAATCCTGCTCGCCTCGGCGGCCTTTCTGTTCGGCCTCTCGATCCTGTGGGAGACTTTAGCTACCGGCAAGTCGGTGCCCGGCTATCCCTCGCTGATGGTCGGCCTGATGACGATCGGCGGCGTGCAGCTGATCATGATCGGCATCATGGGCGAGTATATCGGCAAGATCCTGTCCGAGCTGAAGGCGCGGCCGATCTACTTCGTCGCCGAGCACAGCGAGAAGCGTGCAGCGCTCGATGCGCGCAGCGACGGCGCCGAGAGGAACGCCGCCGAATGAGCGCGACGCCGCACCGGCGCATCTGGCTGTGCGCCGATGACTATGGCATCAGCCCCGGGGTTAACAGCGCCATCCGAGACCTGATCGCGCGCGGTCGGCTGAACGCAACCTCGGTGATGACCGTGGGCGCCGCGATCGGGCGCGACGAGGTGACGGAGCTGACCAAGGTCGCGTCCGACAGCCCGCGTTGCGCCATCGGCCTGCACGTCACGCTGACCGCGCCATTCCGGCCCCTGACGATGCATTTCCGTCCCTCGGAAGGCGGCATGTTCCTGCCCTTCCCGAAGCTGCTGCGCGCCGGACTGACCCGCCGGCTCGATCCCGAGATGATCCGTGCCGAGGTCCTGGTTCAGCTTGCAGCGTTCGGCGATTTGTTCGGTCGCGCCCCCGATTTCGTCGACGGCCACCAGCATGCCCAGCTCTATCCGCAGGTGCGCGAGGGCTTTCTCGCCGCCGTCAAGGAAACTGCGCCCACGGCCTGGGTGCGCCAGGGCGGCCGCAATCTGCCCCTGATGCAGCGGCTGGCGGCACCGAAAGCGCTGCTGCTGGACGTGCTCAGCGCGCAATTCCGCCGTCAGGCCAGGCGGGCCGAGATCGCCTTCAATCCCGGCTTCGCGGGCGCCTACGACTTCACCAAGGCCTCCGACTTCGGAGCTTTGATGGATGGCTTCCTCGACGAGTTGCCCGAGCATGGGCTGGTGATGTGCCACCCCGGTTTCGTCGATGACGTCCTCATCGAGCTCGATCCGCTGACGGTGCAGCGCGAGCATGAGCACGCCTATCTTGCCGGCGAGCATTTTCCGGGCCTGTTGGAGCGCCGCAAGGTGACGCTCGGCTGATGGATGTTTCGCGTGCCCCGGCGAACAAAACCCGGCGCGGCGGCGTTCGAAGTGGGAGGGAGGCAGGCATGCCGTCCGCCTTCGGCTTCCGAAACGCCTCGCAAGTGCAAAGACGCTTTGTCGCATACGGAAATTTAATCCGCGCCCCGGCTGGCCGGGCCACAAAGTCCCCCTAAATCTTGGCCGCGCTTGGCCGGAACAAGGCAAGCGGCAGGAGAACGACATGACACCGCAAGAACGCCAACTCATCGACGATCTGTTCGACCGGCTTGCCACGTTGGAGAGTGCACCGCGTGATCCGGAGGCTGCCGCCGCCATCGCCCAGGCGCTGCAGCGGGCTCCCAATGCCGTCTATGCGCTGGTCCAGACGGTGCTGGTGCAGGACGAGGCCCTGAAGCGCGCCAACGCCCGCATCGAGGAGCTGCAGCACGCCCAGGCCCCGCAGGGCCAGTCCGGCGGCTTCCTCGATTCGATGCGCGACAGCATCTTCGGCTCGGGCAGCCGCGGTTCGGTCCCCAACGTGCCGCCGCCCTCGCAGAGCCGCCCGGTCTGGAACAGCGGCCAGGCGATACCCCCGGGCTACCAGGGCCAGCCCGGCTATCCCGGTCAGCCCGGCCCTTACGATCAGGGCGGCTTCGGCCAGCCGCGCGGCGGCATGTTCGGCGGTGGAGGCGGCTCGTTCCTCGGCACGGCGGCGGCCGCAGCGGCCGGCATGGTCGGCGGCTCGCTGCTGCTCGGCGGCATCCGCTCGATGATGGGCGGCGGGTCGCATCAGGCGTTCGGTGACACCACGATCATCGAGGAGCGGGGCGGCGGTGCCAGCCCGTGGAGCGGCGACCAGTCCGGCGGCTCGCTGGCGCGCGATGCCGGTCTCGACGACATCGGCCGCCCGGGCGGCGACGGCGGCCGGGCCGGCCTGTTCGACCAGGCGAGCCATGACGACAGCGGCAATGACAGCGACGCGGCCGACTTCGATGCCGATGACGGCTATGGCGACGACGACGGTGGCAGCGACTACGCGTGAAGCTCCCGGGTCGCAGCCAACTCAAAAATGCAAAGGCCGCCCTCCACGGGCGGCCTTTTTCAGTTGCTGATGTCGCGCAGCGGCGGTCGTCAGAGCACGATGACCCGGGCACCGACGTTCACGCGGCCATAGAGGTCGATGACGTCCTCGTTGCGCATCCGGATACATCCTGACGAGACGTTGGTGCCGATCGTCCATGGCTCGTTCGAACCGTGGATCCGATACAGCGACGAGCCGAGATACATCGCGCGTGCGCCGAGCGGGTTCTGCGGTCCGCCCTCCATGTGCCGCGGCAGGTCGGGCCGGCGCGCGAGCATCTCCGGCGGCGGCGTCCAGTCCGGCCATTCGCGCTTGGCCGAGATCGTCTTCACGCCCGACCAGGTGAAGCCGGGGCGACCGACGCCGATGCCATAGCGGAGCGCCCTGCCCTCGCCCTGGACCAGATAGAGGAACTTGTTCGGCGTATCGATGACGATCGTGCCCGGCCGTTCTTTGCCGTCATAGTCAACGATCTGTTTCTCGTATTTCGGATCGAGTGGCCGCTGCGTCTGCTCATAGGCCTCCTCATCCGGCAATCCCTGCTGCGGGACCATGCCCGGCGCCAGCCGCTGCGGCTCGTAGTAGGACGGCTGCTGCTGGTACATCGGCTGTCCCGGCGGAGGCGCGCCGCGGCCGCCTTGCGGATCCCCGAACAGGAATTCGATGAAGCCGCCGCCCATGCGCGAGCGTTCGACATAGGCGGTGCGCACCGGCGCGGACTGCTGCGGCGGGCCGCTATAGATCACGGTCGGCTGCTGAAATCCCTGGGCCGCGGCGCGGCCCAGACCTGCATGGAAAACGCATGCGCCGGCCAGCAGCGCTGCGGATACTGATTTGAACATCGACGTACTCTGTACTGTTTCGTCTGAAGACTGTTCATCGCGCGAGGCAAATGCGCCGCCGCGTATCGTCAATAAAGAGCAAAACCCGATCGCTTTGGTAAACGCGGGAGGCGCCGGGATTTACCATCGCTGCATACGTCGGCGGTTTTGATCGCTAGCGTTTATTTTGCGTGAAGGCCGCTGGCGCATGGTTAATCGTTGACGCACGATGCACGCCAGCGTTGCTCAACGGCGGTTCCTGGCGTGAACGCGATGTTAAATAGCCTCTGCGTAGAACTGATCCGAGCAAAAGGTCAGGGATACTATCATGGCTGTTCGCAAGCGTTTCCGTATCGAAGAAGCAATCGTCGGCCATATGCCGGAGCCTGAATTCGTGGGTGGCGAGATCGGCCCCAACCACAAGGAAATCATGGACGAGCTCCGCGCGATCCGCTCCCAGATGGCCAATGCGATCCGCAGCGGCGGCAGCAACACGGCGAACGCCGCCATCGAAGAGTCCGCCGCACGCGAGGTCGCCGAAGCGCGCGCGCTGCTCGAGACCTATCGTGCCCAGATCGAGCAGTGCGAAAAACTCAAGGTCGAGCTCGACCTGATCCACGACGCGATCAACCGCACCAAGGGCGAGATCGCGACCCTCCATGCCAAGAGCTTCAACGGCGAGGAGATGGCCAAGGTCAACGGCGAGCTCGGCGCGGTCGTCGGCGGCACCGAGCAGGCGACGCAGCAGATCCTCGAAGCCGCGGAGGCGATCGACCAGGCCGCCAGCGCGCTGTCCAAGGTGGACTCGGCCGACCAGCAGAAGATCCTGAGCGAAGAGATCCAGGAGCGGGTGGTCTCGATCTTCGAGGCCTGCAACTTCCAGGACCTGACCGGCCAGCGCATCAACAAGGTCATGACCACGATGAAGTTCATCGAGCACCATATCGTGGTGATGATGGACATCTGGGGCGGCGTCGACGCCATCAAGGCGCATACGCCGCCGATCGTCGACCACCGCGAGGGCGACGCCCGGCTGCTGAACGGCCCGAAGGCGGACGGCGACGTCGGCCACGCCTCGCAGGACGACATCGACGCAATGTTCAACTGAGCTCATCCTGCCTGACCGGCGGCCACGCCGGCCAGGGACGGCACCGAGCAGCACCAAGCAAAACGCCGGCGCTTTCGCCGGCGTTTTTCGTTTGGCTTTTGGGTGTGGCCGGGGCTTGTCGCGAGGGCTTCGCCCGGATCTCAGGCGCGCGGTCCGCAGCGGACGTAGACCATCGTCTGGTAACGGGTCGCCGCATCCTTGTCGACGAAGCGGGTGATCAGCACACGGCCGTCAAAGGAGACGACCTCGCGGTCCTGCTCGCCGCCGGGCGGTCCGGCCGGGCCGATATAGTTCTTGCCGCTGGCCGAGCCCTTCAGGCGCAGCTCCTGGGGAGTCGCCTGGTCGGCCAGATGCATCACGACACCGCCGGACGTGCCCGCCCCGATGACATAGGGCTGTTTGCACTGCGCCAACGCCATCTTCTCGGTGCGCGGACGGTCGTTGGGGTTGTTGTAAGCGGCGAGGCCCCATTTGCCGACGAGATCCTCGGGGCGGATCGTCGCCGGAACCTCGGGCTCGACCGGCGCCTCGGTCTGCATGGGGGGCGACGGCGACAGGCTGAAGCCCGTGCACGCTCCCAGAAGCATCGTGAGCGCCGACGCGATCGCGAGATTGGCAACCGGCCGCGCGCACCGTGAACTCGTCATGGCATCCCCTTAGGAACAAGATCGTGGCTGCCCCGTCCGGCAACCAAACCCAAAACGCTCGTCAGAGCAATGACGTCGGATGACGACGCCGCTCCACTAACATGTCTGGCCCGGGACAACATCCCCTAACAGCCTCAAGAACGGCTTAACTGCCGGCCGTTGCTTGACAGGAACAGCCGCAAGCCATATTTCCCCGAGCGGTCTTTAGCACTCGGAGGGCGCGATTGCTAAGGCTGCGAGCCAGTTGGCGCCAAGTGGGCGTCAAATGTGGCCGCATTCAGATTTCCTCCGACAGCAACAAACTTATCCAAGCACCCCAAAAGGGATCCGTCATGGCCAAATCGAAGTTTCGTCCCCTGCACGACCGCGTCGTGGTTAAGCGCATCGACGCCGAAGAGAAGACCAAGGGCGGCATCATCATTCCCGACAGCGCCAAGGAAAAGCCCTCGCAGGGCGAAGTCGTCGCCGTCGGCCCGGGCGGCCGTGATGAGAGCGGCAAGCTGATCCCGATCGACGTCAAGGTCGGCGACCGCGTGCTGTTCGGCAAGTGGTCCGGAACCGAGGTCAAGCTGGACGGCGAGGAGCTCCTGATCATGAAGGAGTCCGACATCATGGGCGTCGTCGCCTGATCCCGACCTGCCGGGGGCGGCGATCAGCCGCCCCGGGCGAAAATGCTCTGCAACCTCGTTCCGGCGACAGACGGGCGATCACGCCCCTCGCCGTCGAGGTCTACTCCAGGAGAATTTTGAAATGGCAGCCAAGGACGTCAAATTCGCTGGCGACGCACGCGACCGCATGCTGCGCGGCGTCGACATTCTCGCCAACGCCGTCAAGGTGACGCTCGGCCCGAAGGGCCGCAACGTCGTCATCGAGAAGAGCTTCGGCGCTCCGCGCATCACCAAGGACGGCGTCACCGTCGCCAAGGAGATCGAGCTGGAGGACAAGTTCGAGAACATGGGCGCGCAGATGCTGCGCGAGGTCGCCTCCAAGACCAACGACACCGCCGGTGACGGCACCACCACCGCGACCGTGCTGGCCCAGGCCATCGTGCGCGAGGGCGCCAAGGCGGTTGCCGCCGGAATGAACCCGATGGACCTCAAGCGCGGCATCGACATCGCGGTGGCCGCCGTGATCAAGGACATCGAGAAGCGTGCCAAGCCGGTCGCCTCGTCCTCCGAGGTCGCCCAGGTCGGCACCATCTCCGCCAATGGCGACGCCGCGATCGGCAAGATGATCGCCCAGGCGATGCAGAAGGTCGGCAACGAGGGCGTCATCACGGTCGAGGAGAACAAGTCGCTCGATACCGAGGTCGACATCGTCGAAGGCATGAAGTTCGACCGCGGCTATCTCTCGCCCTACTTCGTCACCAACGCCGAGAAGATGACCGCCGAGCTCGACGACGTCTACGTGCTCTTGCACGAGAAGAAGCTGTCCGGCCTGCAGGCCATGCTGCCGGTGCTCGAAGCCGTGGTACAGTCGGGCCGTCCGCTGCTGATCATCGCCGAGGACGTCGAGGGCGAGGCGCTGGCGACGCTGGTCGTCAACCGCCTGCGCGGCGGCCTCAAGGTTGCCGCCGTCAAGGCGCCGGGCTTCGGTGATCGCCGCAAGGCGATGCTCGAGGACATCGCGATCCTGACCGGCGGTCAGTTGATCTCGGAAGATCTCGGCATGAAGCTCGAGAACGTCACGGTGAAGATGCTCGGCCGCGCCAAGAAGGTCGTGATCGACAAGGAGAACACCACGATCGTCAACGGCGCCGGCAAGAAGGCCGACATCGAGTCGCGCGTCGGCCAGATCAAGGCGCAGATCGAGGAGACCACCTCGGACTACGACCGTGAGAAGCTGCAGGAGCGTCTGGCCAAGCTCGCCGGCGGCGTCGCGGTGATCCGCGTCGGCGGCGCGACCGAGATCGAGGTCAAGGAGAAGAAGGACCGCGTCGAGGACGCCCTCAACGCGACCCGCGCTGCGGTGCAGGAAGGCATCGTCCCCGGCGGCGGCGTGGCGCTGCTGCGCGCCAAGAAGGCGGTCGGCCGCATCACCAACGCCAATTCGGACGTCCAGGCCGGCATCAACATCGTGCTGAAGGCGCTCGAGGCTCCGATTCGCCAAATCTCCGAGAACGCCGGCGTCGAAGGCTCGATCGTGGTCGGCAAGATCCTGGACGAGAAGTCCGAGACCTTCGGCTTCGACGCCCAGACCGAAGATTATGTCGACATGGTCGCCAAGGGCATCATCGACCCGGCCAAGGTGGTCCGCACCGCGCTGCAGGACGCCTCGTCGGTCGCCGGCCTCCTGGTCACCACCGAGGCGATGGTCGCCGAGCTGCCGAAGGACGCAGCTCCCGCGATGCCGGCCGGCGGCGGCATGGGTGGAATGGGCGGCATGGGCTTCTGAGCCCCCCTTGCATCACCGAGACGTTCAGGAAGGCCGCCTCCGGGCGGCCTTCTTTTTGGCCGAGTGTCCGCGCCCGGGGGTGCAGCGATCGCAAATCGGCGCTACAGCTTAAGGCCGATTCTGCCCCCACAAGGATTTTCAGATGCGCGCGATTTTGCTTGCGCTGGCCGTGATTGCAGCGGCCGCGCCGGAACTCGGTTGGGCCCAGAGCAAGAGCGGGACCAAGGCCCCCGCCAACGAGACTCGGTATTTCACCGCGATCGACGGCCTGATGGACGGCAATGCCGACGTGATCCTGAAGGAGACGCGCCAGGGCAAGACCGTCACCGCCGCCACGCTCGACGTCTGCTATCCCGTCGCAAAGAATTCGGATCGCAAGGACCGCTTCGTGGTCAGCCTCACCGTCAATGGCCAGACCTTGACCGGTGCGACCCAGAGCAACGGCGCCAAGGAGCCGGTCACGGTGAAGCTGAATCGCAAGCCGACCGGCGACACGTTCGAGTTCCGCGGACAGATCGCGATCGGCAAGACCGTCACCGAGGTGGCGTCGACCGACAATTCCGACGTCAGCGAGAAAGAGTTCCAGGAGAGCCAGTCGAGCGACGACGGCATCAGCGCCCAGCCGAAGGACTTCACCGACGTCTCGCCCGAGGCGGTCTCGGTCCGGCTCAAGCTCGACGCGGTGACCGACTTCCTCAAGAGCCTGAAGGGCGAGAACGTCGAAGTTTCGCTGTCGAGCCTCATCGTGAGCTGCGACGCACTGCGCGCGGGCGAGCAGACCATCAGCATGACCGTCGACCCCGAACGAGCCGGCGCACTGATCGCGAAGGCGCGGACCATGAACGGCGTCGTCACCGCCGGCTGGACCGCCGGCACGGTCGAGATGGACCGCACCATCCGCTTTGCGGCGGCCGACTGGCGCGACGGTGACAAGATCAACAAGGACAAGCTGGCGGGCGCCATCTCCGACGTGCTGGCCAAGACCTACAATGCCAGGCCGACGAGTGCGGCGTGGAATCCGGTCAGCGGCAAGCTGAAGCTGACGTTGAAGCGGCCGAGCCAGCTGATGCCGGCGCTCGAGCTGACCGACGTCATCGAGGTCACCGGCCTCGTCTCGGCGGACAAGCCGGGCGGCGCGGACGCGCTGATGCTGTGGATCAGCAGCCCGACGACGACCACCGTCGATGAGGCATCGAGCGCCAAGCTGATCCTGTCGGACGAATCGTCCGGCGACGAGGAAAGCGATACCCGCGACGACGGCGGTGCCATCGACGAGCTGGCGAAGGCCTTCAAGGCCAAGCGCTGGGATGCGGACAACTCTGTCTGGAAGTAAGGCGACGGCAGGCGCCGCGATCTCAGATGCCACCCTCCCCTGGAGGGGGAGGGTCGATCGCACGCGAAGCGGGCGAGCGGGGTGGGGTGACGCCGCGGGCACCGGTGCACGTGGAGAGATCACCCCACCCCGCCTCCCATTCGCTGCGCTCATGAGAGGCGACCCTCCCCCTCCAGGGGAGGGTGACAGCGGGGCTGACCTCAAAGCTGCGTGCTGCGGAATCGCGAACGTGCATGAAGCAGGACCAGGTGCCGGACCATGACAGCGAGGTCCACATGCCGATATATCGATGTGACCAAGACTAGGACTTTCGATACGCCCGTCTCGGCTCAATTGGTGTTGAGCCGGAAGCGCAGCGTCTTCGGTCCGATGAAGATGATCAGGTCGCCCTGACGCTTCCAGTTCGTCGCCGCGCTCAGCGCCGCGATCAGCTCGTCATCGGCTTGCGCGCGTGCCGCCGGGCAGTTGCGGTCCTCGATCTTGCTGGCGATGAACACGATGGTGTTGCCGGCGACCGAGAACTGCCCCTTGCCGCCCTTGCACCAGAGCTCCAGCACGGTCTCGCCGTTGTCGCCGATGTCGAGATCCGGCACGCGCTTCGAGCCGGGCATTGGTAACGCATCGAGCGTCATCTCCATTCCGAAGGGAAACTCCTCCGCCGACGCGCCGGCAAGCGGCAGGCCCGACATCGACAACGCCATCATCGCCACGGCGCAGCCACGCTTCAACACTTGCATCGTTCCTCTTCAGACCAATCACACGCAGGGTTGCGCCTTCCAGGCGACGACCGTGATCCCCGCCGCCACGGCTCCCGCACAAATGTGTTCCAAACATAGCAAACCCCGCGCCGCAGCTGCGGCGCGGGGCTTTGTCGCTGCCGGTGTTGCTACTTCAGCACCATCGCCGTGAACGGATAGACGTAGGCCTGCAAGGTGACGAACAGGCCGACCAGACAGGCCAGCACGATCGAATGCAGGAAGACGTAGCGCAGGATCGAGCTCTCGTGGCCGTACCAGTTGGTGGCGGTCGAGGCGACCACGATCGACTGCGCATCGATCATCTTGCCCATGACACCACCGGATGAGTTGGCGGCCGCCATCAGGACAGGCGACAGGCCGAGCTGCTCGGAGGTGATCTTCTGCAGGTTTCCGAACAGCACGTTCGAGGCCGTATCCGATCCCGTCAGCGCCACGCCCAACCAGCCGAGCAAGGTGCCGAAGAACGGATAGAGCACGCCGGTCGCGGCGAAGGCGAGGCCGAGCGTTGCGTCGACGCCGGACAGCCGGGTCAGCGTGCCGATCGCCAGCATCGCCGAGATCGTGATCAGCGAGATCGCGCACAGACGGATGGTGCGGCCATATTCCGCGATCAGCTTGCCCGGTCCGACACCCATCAGGAAGCCGGAGATGATCGCGGCGATCAGCATGCCGGTGCCGGTGAAGGTCAGGTAGGTGAATGAGAACACCGCGCCTTCCGGTGTCGGCTTCGCGGCCACCGGCGGCATCTTGTTGATCAGCTTGTCGAGCTCGGGCACCGGATAGTTCCAGGTGAAGATCGAGTTCGCCCAGGCCTTGAAGGCGCCGTTGCCCCAGATCAGCATGATCACGCAGACGATGATCCAGGGCAGCAGCGCGCCCCAGAGCTCGGCTTGCGTCAGCGGCGTGCGGTCCAGCGGCTTCGCCGCCGTCATCGTGGCGGCCGATTCGTCACGCCCGCGCAACGCCGGCGACAGCCACAGCTGCCTCGGCTGCCAGACCTTCAGGAACAGGATCAGCGCGCCCATCGAGATCAGCGAGGCGCCGATGTCGACGATCCACGGATTGATGTAGTTCGAGATCAGGAACTGCGGGACCGCGAACGAGACGGCGGTGACCAGGATCGCCGGCCAGACGTCCTTCATGCCCTTCCAGCCCGCGAACGCCCAGATCACCCAGAACGGCACGATCAGCGAGAACACCGGCAGCTGCCGGCCGACCATCGCGCCGAGGATGTAGGGATCGAGACCGGTGACCGAGGCGAGGCCCTGGATCGGCGTGCCCAGCGCGCCATAGGCGACCGGGGCGGTGTTGGCGATCAGCGACAGGCCGGACGCCGCGAGCGGCGAGAAGCCGAGGCCGATCAGCACGGCACCGGTGATCGCCACCGGTGTGCCGAAGCCCGACGCGCCCTCGAAGAACGCGCCAAAGGAGAAGGCGACCAGCAGCAGCTGCAGCCGCCGGTCTTCCGTGACGCCGCCGATGGCGCGCTTGAGCAACTCGAAGCGGCCGGTCGAGACCGTGACCTGGTAGAGGAAGATGACGTTCAGGACGATCCAGCCGATCGGAAAGAAGCCGGTGATGACGCCCAGAAACGTCGCGCGCAGCGACATGTTGGCCGGCATCGTGAACACGAAGATCGTGATCAGGTTGGTCAGGATCACGGCGATGATCGCCGCGATGTGTGCCTTCACCTTGCCGCTGGCGATCAGCACCAGCAGCGTCACCACTGGGACGGCGGCGGCCAGCGTCGACAGCGCCGGGCTCCCCATCGGGTCGTAGATTTGATTCCACATCGTGACTTCTCCCCCCACGTTCTTGTTGTTGGACCCGGTCCGGCGGGACGGATCAGGTCTCCTCGCCCAGGCCCCCAAGCCTGGCAAAGGTCGGAAAAGGAGATCACAAAACCGGCAACGCCCAACTCTGCTCAAATTCTCGCGAAATCTGGCGGCGGTCGCAGTCCCTCTCCCCTACCCCATGCTACGGTTTGTCACACGCGACCGACAAGCCGGCGGTCACCCGCCACATTACGACTTTAGTCTATACAGGCGGCAATCACTGCGATTTTCTCGTTTTTCGTCAGCCCGTTAAGACCTTTTCTCAGGAGCAGCCCCTCTGTGAACAATCTGCGCTCGACCGTCGCCACCGTCTGGCGGATCGCCATTCCCTACTTCCGCTCCGAGGACAAGGTCGCCGGCCGCGTGTTGCTCGCCGCCGTCATTGCGATCGAACTGTCGCTCGTTGCGATCCAGGTGCTGGTGAACCAGTGGCAGAACAGGTTCTTCAACGCGCTGCAGCAGTATGATTGGAACAGCTTCATCTGGGAAATCGGCGTGTTCGCCGTGCTGGCGACCATCTTCATCATCCTGGCCGTGTACCAGCTCTATCTCAATCAATGGCTGCAGATCCGCTGGCGGCGGTGGATGACCGACGTCTACCTGCGCCGCTGGCTGGACAACGCCACGCACTATCGCATGCAGCTCAAGGGCGACATCGCCGACAACCCGGACCAGCGCATTGCCGACGACGTGCAGCTGTTCGTCGACAAGACGCTGAACATCACCATCGGGCTGCTCAGCTCGATCGTCTCGCTCGCCTCGTTCATGGTGGTGCTCTGGGGGCTGTCGACCGATGCCCCGCTGCAACTGTTCGGCACCGACATCGCGATCCCCGGCTACCTGGTCTGGATCGCGCTGATCTATGCGGTCTTCGGCACCATACTGACGCATTGGATCGGTTCGCCGCTCGTCAATCTCAACTTCGAGCAACAGCGCTACGAGGCCGACTTCCGCTTCAACCTGGTGCGGGTGCGCGAGAGCTCCGAGCAGATCGCGCTGCTGCGCGGGGAAGGCGCCGAGCAGGGTCAGCTCGGAACCCGCTTCGGCCGGGTCGTCCAGAACTGGTACCAGATCATGAGCCGGACCAAGCGGCTGACGGCCTTCACGGCGGGCTATTCACAGGCGGCCGTGATCTTTCCCTATGTGCTCGTTGCGCCTGCCTACTTCGCCAAGTCGATCCAGATGGGCGGCATCATGCAGACGGCGTCCGCCTTCTCGACGGTGCAGGGCGCGCTGTCGTTCTTCGTGACGACTTACCGGACGCTTGCCGACTGGCGCTCGACCGTCGCCCGCCTCGACGGCTTCGACATGTCCATCGAGAGCGCGCACAAGCTCTCGGGCGAGCCGCAGACGATCGATGTCGTCGACCATGCCGGCGACAGCATCGATCTCGCCCAGCTGCTGCTGAAGCTGCCCAATGGCCTGCCGCTGGTCGCGGCCGACGGGTTCAGCATCGGCAACAACGAGCGCACGCTGCTGACCGGCCCCTCCGGCGCCGGCAAGTCGACGCTGTTCCGCGCCATCGCCGGGGTCTGGCCGTTCGGCAGCGGCGCGATCAGCGTGCCCGCGCATGCCAAGCTGATGATGCTGCCGCAGCGGCCCTATTTCCCGATCGGCGCGCTCAAGGCGGCGATCGTCTATCCCGCGGCCGCCGACGCTTTCAGCGTCGAGCAAGTCAGGGAGGCGCTGGTGGCCGTCGGTCTGCCACAACTTGCGGACCGCCTGGACGAGGACTCGCACTGGAATCGGATGCTGTCGCTCGGCGAGCAGCAGCGGCTCGGAATTGCCCGCGCGCTGCTGCATGCGCCCCAATATCTCTTCCTCGATGAGGCCACGGCCTCGCTGGACGAGCCGAGCGAAGCGAGGCTGTATCGGGTCATCGCCGAACGCCTGCCCCAGACCACCGTCGTCTCGATCGGCCACCGCTCGACCCTGCACGAGTTCCATGATCGGAAGGTCGAGCTGATTCGGGATGGCGACCGGTTCGCGCTGCGGCAGACTGAGAAGGCTGCCGACGCGACCGCGGGTGGAGGCAATTGAAGCAAGCGCCGCGACCTCATGGAATGGAGATGTGCCGCAAGGCGGCGCGCCTCCATCGGCAAGGGGTCTGAGAGATCCGTCCCGAACGCAGCCCATTGTCCCGAGGGCGCCGCCAGGGATCTCATCGCGCCCCTGCGCCGATGATGAGAAGTCCAATTGCCCCGGCGGCGTCCGAGCCATGGCCTTCCAGAAGATGGCGTTCCAGAAGGACGGCAAGACGCCCGAGCGACCACGGCGAGCTGCCGTCACCAAAGCAGAAGGGCGGCAGATTGCTCTGCCGCCCTCGTCAGGAATTTCGATCCGCCTTGGGACGATTACTTCAGGTTGGTCATCGCCGTCAGGTCGACCGAGAGCTTGGCGATGCCGGTCGCACCGCACCACTTCGAGCCCAGGCCACCCGGGTTGATCGCGGTGACGTTGGTGGTGCCGCTGGCGGTGAAGTCGCCGGTGAAGGCGTTGCAATTGCCCTTCGACAGGTTGGTGTCGGAGTAGCGCAGATCCAGCGTGAACACCTTGTAGGTGAAGCCGACGCCAACGTTCCAGGTGTTATAGTCGGCGTAGTGGATGCCGTTCGGGAAGGCCGCGGTGCCGTAGAAGCTGTCGGTGGTACCGAACCACTGGCGACCGAACTCACCCGAGACGTACATGCCGACGCCGCTCGATCCAAACAGGGTGCTCGGAGCGGTATACTTGCCGGTGACCGAGGCGTAGTTGCCCCAGGCGCCGGAGTTCAGGAAGCTCGGGGTATAGAATTCGGTGACGCCGAACGACCAGTTGTCGTTCACCGTATAGGTGCCCTTGCCGTAGACCTCGAAGAAGCTGACGTCCTTCTTCATGGTGTTGAAGTTCGTCAAGGTGTTGGCCTGGCACTCGGCGCTCAGCGCGCGGCCGGCGAAGTCCGTCGTGGCGCCGCCGCCGTAATAGCAGGTGCCGCCTGGATACAGGTAGCCCCAGACGCCGATGTCGAAGGCGAAGGCGCCGAAGGTCGGGCGGATACCGCCGTAGATATCGATCTCGGCCGCAGCCCGGTTCGGGAAGGAGATGCTCTCGCCAGCGACGCCGACGTAGAACTGCAGGTCCTTGTTGACGTTGAAGCGCGGCTCGAAATAGGCGGCGACCGACGGCTTGTGGTTCGACTGGGTGATGCCGCGGAAGACGTAGTCGTTCATGATCGCCGCGCCGAACGCGATATCCCATGGTTCAAACGCCACCGGAGGCGGAGCCTTATAGGCCTTGACCGCCATGTCCGCCGCCGAAGCCGATCCCGAAACCATTGCCAGCGCCGTTGCCAGCAAAGCCCACTTTTTCATGACGATCCCCATCACCCTATTTCGAAAAAGCCTGCCCCACATTGGCCCCCCAGGGCACAAACAAGACCGGCTGCGTCATCCAGACGCAATTTGTGCCAGGGTCTCGCCGCAGGTGAAGCAAAAAAGCGCGGCATCTGCCGCCTTTTTGGGCGTTTCGACAATTCCACGGCAGGTAGTCAGCGCGTGTTGCATTTGAACAACAAATCTCCGTGTCCTAGAGCAGCCCAGGACGCACATTCGGGTGTGCCGGCACGCTGACTCGTCGTGCCGCAAGCGAAATGGCGCAGCGCACCGGGATCGGATTCGCCCGGCCGTAGATCTGCGGGGGCGACGCTGGCGACGAGCAGATCGACAAAACGGCCAGCCAAAACAGAGCCAACAGACGGTGGCAACAGACGGAGGCAACAACAAACGAGAAGGCCGCAGCGTTGCCGCCGCGGCCTCCCGATGTGAATTCGTTCGGTGGTGAGAACGATCCGATCCGGAAAGATCAGCTTCCGGAGGCAGTCCCCTCTCCGTCCTCGTGCGCCTCGGGCGCCACGCTCGGCATCGCCCAACTGGTTTCGGTCGCCGATTCGGTTGCGCTCACTTCGGGGGTTTCGACCAGAGGAGCCATCTTGGGAGCCCGCTTCTTGGCGGCCTTCTTCTTCGGCGCAGCGGGAACCTTTGCGGCCGACGTCTTGGCCTTCTTGGCGGGAGCCTTCTTCGCAGCAGCCTTCTTGGCAGGAGCCTTGGCCGCCTTCTTCGCCGCGGCCTTCACGGTCTTCTTCGCCTTCTTGGCCGGCGCCTTTGCAGCCTTCTTGGAAGCCTTTTTCGCGGACTTCTTGGCAGCCTTCTTGGCGGACTTCTTCGTCGCCTTCTTGGCTGTCTTGGCCTGCGCCATCAGCTTCTTCTTCTCTTTCTTGTCCTTCTTCGCCTTCTTGTCCTTCGCCATCAGAAACCCTCCAGTTGCCGCCGATCGATCAACTCATCCGGCGGGACGGGCCGGCAGTCAGCACGCGCCCGTCCGTCAAATCATTCCTGGTCGCGGACCGCCCGTCGCCCAGTCGAGAAGCTCAACGGTGTGCACGACGGGAACGGTGGTGCCGCTGGCAATCTGCATCATGCAGCCGATATTGCCTGCCGCGATCACATTCGGCTTGACGGTCGCGATGTTGGCGACCTTGCGATCGCGCAGCTTCATCGCGATGTCAGGCTGGAGAATGTTGTAGGTCCCCGCCGAACCGCAACACAAATGACTCTCCGGTATATCTTTCACCACGAATCCGCACTTGGAAAGCAATTCTTTCGGAATGCTCGTGATTTTCTGCCCATGTTGCAGCGAGCAGGCGGAGTGATAGGCCACGACGAGGTCGTCGTGCCGAGATGCGGAGACCAGATCGAGACCCGCGAGATACTCGCTGATGTCCTTCGCCATGGCCGACACGGCCGCAGCGGGCGCTGCATATTGCGGGTCCTCGCGCAGCATGTGTCCGTAGTCCTTGATGACGGTGCCGCAGCCCGAGGTCGTCACCAGGATGGCGTCGAGACCGCCACGCTTTGCCTCGGCAGCCCACACCCCGACATTGGCGCGGGCGCGCGCCAGCGCGTCGGCGTCCTGCCCCATGTGATGGGTCAACGCACCGCAGCATTGCTCGTCCCTGACCAGCACGACCTCGACGCCGTGCCGTGTCAGGAGGTTGATCGCAGCCTGGTTGATGCGGGGCGCGAGCGCCGCTTGCGCGCAGCCCTGCAGCAGCGCGACGCGGCCGCGACGCTCGCCTTGCGCGGCAAACACGCTGCCGCCCGCGGGCCCCGGCGGCGGCAGCGCCGCGGCCGGCGCCAGGTCGAGCATCGCCCTGACGCGCCGCAGCAGGCTCGGCACAGGTCCCTGCGTCGCGGAGGACGCCGGCAGCAGCGCCTTGAACGGCCGGCCGAGCCGCGCCAGGGTCATCGCGAGCCGAAACTCGCGCGGCCGCGGCAGCACATAGGCGAGCACGGCGCGCAGCAGCCGGTCCGTCAGCGGGCGCTGGTAGCTCTGCTCGATTCGCCCCCGCGCCTGGTCGACGAGGTGCATGTAGTGGACGCCGGACGGGCAGGTCGTCATGCAGGACAGGCACGACAGGCAGCGGTCGATATGCTTGACCACGTCGGCGGTCGGGGCCTGGTCCTTCTCCAGCATCTGCTTGATCAGGTAGATGCGGCCGCGCGGGCTGTCGAGCTCGTCGCCGAGCAGCACGTAGGTCGGGCAGGTCGCCGTGCAGAAGCCGCAATGGACGCAGGCGCGCAGGATCTTGTCGGCGACCGCGATGTCGGGATCGGCGAGCTGCGCCAAGGTGAACTCGGTCTTCATGGCGCAACGCTCCGCCTGATACGGCCGCGGTTGAGAATGGTCTTGGGATCGAAGGAGACGCGCACCCGCTCCTCCAGCGCGGCGACACCCGGCGGCTGCGGGTGGAAGACGTCGACCGCCAGACGCATCTCGTCCCACGCGCGCAGCAGGGTGGCGTGGCCGCCAACGGCCTCGGCCTGTTTGCGCACCAGCCCCGCGGACGCATCGGGCTGCGGCGGCAGCGCGGCCCAGATCAGCCCGCCGCCCCAGTCATAGATCACCTCGCCGCCGGTCTGGCGCGTCAGCGCCTGTCCGATGACGCCGCCGGATACGGGCGGACAGACGATGCGCCAGACCGGCCAGGCGCCGAGCGGGCCATTGGCCGCGAACGGCAGCACGTCGCGCACGGCGCTCCAGACATCGGCGGAGGCGTCGTCCGCGATGATCTCGGCCGCACCGAAGGTCGCGAGCTGCTTGGCGAGCGACGCCGCCCGATGCGCCGCGGACGCCGTGATGCCCTCGAGCCTGATCACCGTGACCGCCTCGCGCGGCGAGCCGATCGGGCTCAGCCCATCGACCTCCGGCCGCAGCGTGGAGGCCGGCAGATGCGCAGCCCCCGACACGTCGAACGGCGATCCCAGCGCCGCCGTCATGGCGCGGTTGGCCTTGAGGTCGTCGAGCCCGCGCAGCACCAGGGTGCGCTCGGATTCCGGCCGCGGCATCACCTTCAGCGTCGCCTCGGTCATGACAGCGAGCGTGCCCCAGGAGCCCGCCAGCAGCTTGCAGAGATCATAGCCGGTGACGTTCTTGACGACCTTGCCGCCGGTCTTGAAGCTCTCGCCGAAGCCGGAGACCGCGTGGGCGCCGAGCAGATGGTCGCGCGCCCCGCCGGCGCGGATGCGCCGCGGGCCGGCCAGCCCCGCCGCGATCATCCCGCCCAGCGTTCCGCGCCCGGCCGTGCCGAGCAGCGGTCCCGTGTCCATCGGCTCGAACGCGAATTGCTGGCTCTTCGAATCGATCAGCGACAGCAGGTCGGCGAGCGGCGCGCCAGCCTGCGCCGTGATGATCAGTTCGTTGGGCTCGTAGCCGACGACCGCGTTCAGCGCCGACAGGTCGAGCACGGCGTTGGTGGTCGTGATCTGCCCGATCTGGCGCTTCGAGCCATGGCCGATGACGTCGAGCGGCTGCTCGCTCGCGATCGCGGCGCGAACCACCTCCTCCACGTCGGCTGCGTTGCGTACTTTGAGGGCGTCCACCGCTGCTCGCCTTGCTTGTTGATGATGACAGGCGGTCCAGCGCGACGCGGCCACCGACGTTGGGGCCTTTCTAAAGCGTTGCGGGCCGGACACAAGGGCGGGCAAGACGGAACGTTCCCGAGCGATCTGCATGGCGCCGCCGTCGTGCTCTGCGGCATCGAGGCCTCGCTGCCCTGCAGGACTATCGCATATGACGCCGTCAGAGTCCGGCCGAGCTGTTTCAACGTCGTCATGGCCGGGCTTGTCCCGACCATCCACGTCGTCGAATCCGGAGAAGGAAGGACGTCGATGCCGGGCCTTCGCCCCGCGAGGCGCCAGGCCCCGCAGGCGGAACAAGCCCAGGCATCGCGTACTCCCCAGCCCGTAGGGCGGGTTAGCGAAGCGTAACCTGCCGACCTTCCGAGACACATGGCGGATGACGCCTTCGGCTAATCCGCCCTACGCCCTCATGTGCACATTCATCCTTCGTCCGCCATCGAAGGATCTGGTGCAGGAACCGCGGTATCGTTGCCCTTGCAGCACTTCAACGAAAGGACCGATCACGATGACCGGATATGCAGTCGAGACGAAAACCGTGAACGAGGCCGTCAGCGGCGGCGGCCTGCTGGTGGTGGCGCAATGGGAGGCGAGGGCCGGCGAAGCCGACCGCGTCGCCGAGATCCTGTCGCGCTTCCTGCCCGAGGCGCAGCGCGAGCCCGGCGCAAAACTGTTCCTGATCTCCCGCGCCAAGGACAACCCGGCGCAGTTCCTGTTCTACGAGCTGTTCCGCGACGAAGCCGCATTCAAGGCCCACCAGGAGAGCGACCACTTCAAGACCTATATCGCCGGCCAGGCCCTGCCGCTGCTGGCACGGCGCGAGCGGATGCAGTACGGGCTGATTGAGACGACGGTTTTTTGAAATCGGCCCTCGTGGATGGGTTGAGCTCTCGCTATTCCCAAGGCTGTCATGCTCCGCCCCGGGTCTCGCCTTCGGCGAGCCCGAGGGCCGGCTCCGGCGGAGCATGCAGGCACCCGCGGCAGAAGAGATCGAACAGAGACGTCACGGCGTCCTGGATCGTCCGCCGGAGCAAATCATACGGCAGCCGGACCAGTGGCGGACGATGACATCGCGAGCCTGCCGTTTCCGTGTCAATACGATCGAGACTTTGGAAAGCTCGACTGGTCTCAAAATGACATGCTCTCGCTAGGCCAAAGTATTCAAAGTGAGTACGCCCAACGTCGTGCAGAGGAGGCCAATCGCGGTATTTGGAAACTTTGTCGTGCCCCGGCAGCACCGTGCGTGTTTGAAAGCTAGCGGCAGGCTCACTGCGTGAGCGGAAAACGCACCTCGATCAGATAGCGGATAGAATCCCACACACCCACAACATGTGGTAGCATTTAGTTGCCGAGCGCGAGCGTCTTTAATCCATCTAGCGAAAGTTGCGGGAATTGACCTAAGCTGATCAGCGAGCGGAGTGAGGCAAGTATCATGAACGTCTTAGCCGGTCGTGTTCGTGGTAGTGAAGACGTGCTTGATGTGGTGCCACGAGAGGCGCCCACGGGCAGCGAATTGCGTGCTGTCCGAGATCGCCAGCGAGGCTATTCGATCAATATAAAGCAGATCATCTTAGCTTTTGCCGTCGAATTTGTAATCATCGGTCTCATTCTTACAAATACGCTTTTGATGGTTGCCCAGCTGCCCGATGTAACGACGGCGAAGATTATCCAAGCCATGCTGTTTCCGATTGCGATGGCGATGGTTGAATTGGCGCGGGTGCCGTTGGCTATCGCAGTACGCACCCAGACATCTTGGAACATTAAGCTCGCATCGCTTCTCGGTGTCCTGTGTGCGGTCGCCGTGACTTCGAACTCGCTCTATTCAATCGGAGCCGCTTCGTTCACCCCGCGGCTTGAGGACACCCATAAGAAAGATAGTCTGATCAGAGAGCTTGAGGACAGACAGCAGCAATTCAAGATTCAGATCGACGCGGCGAGGGAAGAAATGGACCGCCGGGAGCGGGAGCGGAACGCCGCAGCGACTGCTGTACAATCGCTCCAAGCTCAGCTTGCACAGCAAAAGCCGGCAGATTGTGCCGTTGTGACGGTACCTCCAAACCCCACCGCTCCGCCTGGGACACCCTCTTCGACAAAACAGGTGTGCCGAGAAAACCCCCTGATTAAAAGACTTGAATCAGAGATTTCGATAGCACGAGCAAAGGCAAACGACGCTGAGGCTGCGGTAAAACACGCGCAAGACGAATATACAAAGGCGGGAAACGCCAAGGGGTTGCGTGAGATACAAGAACAGATCACGAAGGCGACAACCGAGAATCGTGAATCGATTTTCCAAAGCCAGCTACACTCGTTAGCAGCAATGATCTTCGGCGTAGACCCAAACAATGTGACTCCTGAGCAGATAAAGAGAGTTGAGTTCTATCTCATTTTTGTGTCGTCTATAGCGGCGGCGTTTTCCTCGACTTTGATTGCCATGACGGCGGTGAGACGGATCAAGATTTCCGAAACAGATCCAAGCATCGAATTGCCGGATGAAGCTATGAATTACTTGTTTGGACCGCTCCTAGTAGCATTGCGTCAGGAGGCACGAGAGGCCGTCCAAGCAGCGATGAAAGATAACGCTACAGGGAAAGTGGCCTCACAGTGAAAATACCTTCATCCCGCCTGAATGCAAATCTTGCCAACTCCCTTAATGAGCGCATCAGCGCTGAGCTAAAATTTATAGACGGGCAATCGTTCTTTCGGAAATCGATCGGCCTTGGGTTAGCTGGACTTGGCGTAGGACTTGCTGTCGCAGCGTCGTTTGTTGGTTATTCATACCTCGCGGATTCTCGCACGACTTCAGACAAGATTGCTGCGGCTATTTCAAAGTCGTTGTCTCAGGTTGAATTGCACGGGCAAGCCGTGGGCGATGTAGATATACATCCGTCGGAGGTCCGGCTCGCGCCCGACCAGAAAATAGCGCTGTCTCCAGACTCGCGTTTAAAGCTCGATCCATCTGCGAAGGTTAGAGCGGAAGGAAGCATGCGGATCCAGCTGCCTACAATTTCGACCACGCCAGCACAGTCGAGCCCGAAAACCGTGCCGAAAGCGCACCCAATTACGAACTACACGATATTCAAATCTGTGCCTTTTCAGAGCGGGACCGTATCCACAGGTTGGCGCTTTCTCACGAGCACACAAAAAGACCCGACTAGCCAATATTGCTATTTTACTGAGCGCAACGATGACTCTGGTGTGGCTTTCAAAATTGATCTCGGCGACGACGGCCTCATGACGAAAGATAAGGTACCCGCGAAATTTGACATCGTCGCGGCATTTGAAAGGTGCGTTTGGTTCCGAAAGGGCGTTTAGATGATTGACATCTCGAGAGGCTTCGATTTTGCAGGGTTCTCTTCTACAATTACTGCGAGAATTGGAGCCGAGGCGCGCATAGTTCGTGCCAAAACGTTCGGACTTAATGCCGCTGGGCTTGGCCTTTGTGCCGCACTTTGGGGAGTTGGGATCGGCTTTGCTTTCTTCGGATACAGCAAAACCACTTCTTCCGACGCCGCAGCCAACAGAATAGCGTCTGCCGTGGCGGAAGGCATTTCAAGAGCCCAAGTCAAAACCATCGTAGGCGGGACAATGATGCTCGCGCCCACAGCTGAACTTCGTCTCGCAGGCGGACAGACCGTTGGGCTTGACCCTGCCACGACAGTGAGCCTTGATCCAGACTCGACTGTCAAGATGATAGGAGACTTCAAGCTTGACGTCCCTCAACCGAGCAAGGAACAATTGCAAGTTGACACAACCAGTATCAGCAAGGAACTTCCGTCGACGCGCTATACTGTGTTTCGCTTTGTTAGATTTGGTTCGGGGAGCGTGGTCACTGCATGGAATTTCGAATTGACCGATACGGCCACCCCCAACTTTCAGCGCTGCTACTATGAGGAGATACTATCCAGCGGAGTCTCTGCAATTCAGAATATTGCGTTCAATGGCCTGCCGAAGCCACCAAATGCTCTCAACAAGATGAGTTTTGACTTTGATGGCGCGGTAGCTAATTGCATCTGGTTCGCAAGTTGACGAAGATTGCGGTCCAAGCCCTGTCACCGTAACTGCCCCTTACACGTCACTTCGCACCGGCCAATCAAATGGAATCAGCGCGCTGCCAGACGCGCGGGTCCAACGTTCGCGTGTGGCAGCGACGTAGCGCGGATCGTCAGCGAAATAGGCGTGCTCAATCAAAAGAAACTTGCAGTCCAGCGCGTCGATCGGCCCGGTAGCGCTCACATTTCATACGCCGGCTTCGGTCCGCGCGCTTGCCCGACTTGAGCACGCGTCTCAACTCCTAATTGCGTCGCAAAAAATTCATTTTGCGAGCATCTTCAATGCGGAGCGCCAAGTCGCCCCGGCAAACAAAATTCCTCTTCCGATTTCACGAAATCCATGCCATACTCGCCTCATCCCGCCTCACCGAGAGGGGCGTACGCGCGGTCGTCACGATATGCGAGGCGGGGATGCGGTGGCCGTGTCGGGTCGCAGCGTGACTTCGGTCATGCCGACGAACGACTGCGACGCGGACGTGAAATCGTGTGGTCCTGGTCTCCCGGTGCTGAGACCAAGCCCTGCGCTGCTCGGTCACGGGCATGCGGGCGACGGGGGCAAGAACGCCGATCCCCGGGGAGATCACGTATAAGCGTTAAGACCGCCGCGCAGGGAATGCCGGTTGATCGGCTGAACCTGTGGTACCTGCCGCCTGCATTTTTTTCGCAGGCGGGCCATGGGTGAGGCCTTCACCCGGCATTCCCTGCGCCCTCTCGTTTGTTTTGGAGGGCGGACGATCGCACGATCCGGGCGTCATGCGCCGCGGGGATGCGAAGTCATGTCCGATATTGTCTGGGATATGGACCTCACGCCGTCGGCATGGCTGGACGGGCCTCATGGTTCGAGACGGCGCTGCGCGCCTCCTCACCATGAGGGTTCAGCTCCGAGAGCGGCGCGGCACATGGACCGTCAGCAGCGTGGTCATGGAGAGAGCGAGAGTGCTGGATCGATCTACACGGTACGTGTTCTGGGCACGACTTCCGCTCCTCCCCCTGAGGAGCCCGCCGCAGGCGGGCGTCTCGAAGGGCGAGGCCAGTACGGTGGCCTCTTGGTTGGAGACGGCGCTATCGCGCCTCCTCACCATGAGGGTCTCCAGCATTTGCGGGACGTGAGATCGAGCAGACACCAAACGATGCCGCCCTGCCCTCCCGAGCCCGCATCAGAACCTCGGCAGATCCGGAAACGCCAGCTTGCCGCCGTGGACATGCATGCGCCCGAGCTCGGCGCAGCGATGCAGGGTGGGGAAGACCTTGCCGGGATTGAGCAGGCCCAAATGATCGAAGGCGCACTTCACCCGCTGCTGCTGGTTGAGGTCGATCTCGGAAAACATCTCCGGCATCAGGTCGCGCTTCTCGATGCCGACGCCGTGCTCGCCGGTCAGCACGCCGCCCAGCTCGACGCAGCAGCGCAGGATGTCGGCGCCGAACGCCTCGGCCCGCTCCATTTCGCCCGGCTTGTTGGCATCGTACAGGATCAGCGGATGCAGGTTGCCGTCGCCGGCGTGGAACACGTTGGCGCAGCCGAGCTGGTACTTCTCCGACAGCTCGCGGATGCGCGCCAGCGCCTTCGGCAGCGCGCCGCGCGGGATGGTGCCGTCCATGCAGAGATAGTCCGGCGAGATCCGGCCGACGGCGGGGAACGCCGCCTTGCGCCCGGCCCAGAACAGGTTCCGCTCGGCCTCGGAGGTCGAGATCCGACAGGTGGTCGAGCCGCAGGCGTTTGCAATCGCTTCGACGCGGCCGATCAGCTCATCGACCTCGACGCCGGGGCCGTCGAGCTCGATGATCAGGAGCGCCTCGACGTCGAGCGGATAGCCGGCATGAACGAAGGCCTCGGCGGCGTGGATCGCCGGCTTGTCCATCATCTCCATGCCGCCGGGAATGATGCCGGCGCCGATGATGCGGGCGACGCATTCGCCGGCCGCCTCGACCTCGGCAAACCCGACCATCAGCGCGCGCGCCGTCTCCGGCTTCTGCAGGATGCGCACCGTCACCTCGGTGACCACGCCGAGCAGGCCCTCGGAGCCGGTGATCAGCCCCATCAGGTCGTAGCCGGCGTTCTCGGCGCATTTGCCGCCGATGCGCAGCACCTCGCCGGTCATCAGCACGATCTCGCAGCCGAGCACGTTGTTGGTGGTCATGCCGTATTTCAGGCAGTGCACGCCGCCGGAATTCTCCGCGACATTGCCGCCGATCGAGCAGGCGATCTGCGAGGACGGATCGGGTGCGTAGTAGAAGCCGGCATGCGCAACCGCCTGGCTGATGGCGAGATTGGTCACGCCGGGTTCGGTGACGACGACGCGGTTGTCGAAGTCGATGTCGCGGATGCGCTTGAACTTGCCGAGCCCGAGCAGCACGCCATCGGCCAGCGGCAGCGCGCCGCCGGACAACGACGTCCCCGAGCCCCGCGGAACCACCTTGATGCCCTGCTCGTGGCAATATTTCAGGACTCGCGAGACCTGCGCGGTGGTCTCCGGCAGCACCACAACCATCGGCGGCTGGCGGTAGGCCATCAACCCATCGGACTCGTAAGGCAGCATCTCGGCGGCGCTGTCGATGACGCCTTCGCCCGGCACGATTGCGCGCAGTGCAGCAACGATCTCGTCGCGGCGCGCCAGCACCGCCCGATCAGCTTCCGGCATCATGATCGCCATCGCGTTCCTCCGGCCCTCGATTTGCCCTGGCATATCAATCACAACGGAAACGGTTTGGATAGGCAGCGGATCAGCATCGGAGTTTGCGGCAGAGCAACAAACTCAGCCATTATGCTGATTTGCCTCAGCGCTTCCCCGCTTGTGCGTCGCTTGAGGCCATGCCACAACCTGCGCGCAAACTCGTCTCGTAACCCACAGAGCCTGATCCATGAAGAAAATGACTTTGAGCGCGCTCGTCATCCTCGCCTCGTCGTCGCTGGCGTCTGCCGCGCTGGCGCAGGATGCGGCCGCCGGCAAGACGTCCTTCAACAAGTGCCTGCCCTGCCACGCGATCGGCGAAGGCGCGAAGAACAAGGTCGGTCCGGAACTCAACGGCCTCGATGGACGCAAGTCGGGCAGCGCGCCGGACTACAACTATTCGGAAGCCAACAAGAACTCGGGCATCACCTGGAACGAGGCGGTCTTCAAGGAATACATCAAGGACCCGAAGGCCAAGATCCCCGGCACCAAGATGACCTTCGCGGGCATCAAGAACGAGACCGAGATCAACAATCTCTGGGCCTATGTCGCGTCGTTCGACAAGGACGGCAAGCAGAAGCAGTAAGCGGCCGGCCGCGGCCCTCCGCTCGAGACCTGGAGGCCCCGGCAGACGCCGGGGCCTTTCCATCATCAGGGCGCCGCTTCGACGGCCGTGAGCGCGCTGACCATCCGATCGACCTCGCCCACCACGAGCTCCGGCACCGCATTCTGGACCATGTGCCCGAGGTCGGGCACGACGATCAGGCGCGCCTGGGGCAAGACCCGCGCGAGCGGCCGGGAATGGATCTCGGTATAGACCGTCCTGTCGGCATCGCCGGCCAGGATCGTGACCGGCACCTTGATCTCGCCATAGCGCGGCGCCTGCTCGATCACCGCCTGCTTCAGGGTGACGAGGTCGCGCGCATTGGCCAGGAACTCGCGCGGCCGCAGCAACAGCGGCGTCGCGGTCTGGTCGACGAAATCGTCCGGCATCTCCTGCGGCGCGAACACCCCGCGGGCACCAGGCGCCATCAGCGCCAGGCCGAGCGGCAGCGTGATCGTATGCGCCAGCAAGGGCCCGACCACCGGCGTCGTGACGGCCGCATTGTACTGTCCGACCCCGCCCCGCCAGGGATAGGCGACCGGCGCCAGCATGACGAGGCCAGCGACCCGGTCAGGGAAGTCGAGCGCCATGCGCAGGCCGAGCGCACCGCTCCAGGAATGGACCACGAGGATCACCGGGCCGATGCCGAGCCGGGCCAGCGCCTCGTCCAGCATGCGGGCCTGAACCGCGGGCGTCGAATCCTCGGCGCGATCGCGCGGGCTCCAGCCGTGGCCGGGACGGTCGACCAGGAGCACCCGATGACGCCGGGCGAGCAGGTCGCCGAGCGGCCTGCGCATCGCCTCGAGGTTCGAGCTGGCGCCGTGGACAAGCAGAAGCGGCGGCCGCTCCCCGTCACGCGGCCCGATATCCACAAGATTGATGGTCGCTCCATCGACCTCGACGGCCTCTCCCTGGGCTGGATAGCGTCTTTCCATCAGCACGACGCCGGCCTGGGTCAGCAGCGCCAGCAGCCCCAGGGCCCCCACTACGAGTATTGAAATCATTGATGATTTTCTGCCTGTCACCTGGACAGATACGGGTCAGATCGCAGCAGGTTGCGGCGCCGGCACCCGCCTCCCGTCATTTCGCCCGCGAATCCTGTCATGATGGCGTCGTCGGCCATTTTATAACCATGGTCAGGACATTTCCTCGCAATCAGCCGATGGCCGTGAATTACTTGCGGTCGGGTCATTGCGCAGTCGAAGCACGATGACCGGCCCTGCGTTTAGTTTGGTGTTTTGGGAGGGGGTTACCGATGAGCTTTCGTTCAAGCGAGGCAGCCATCGACGAGATCGTCGCGAGCTGCAACGGCGACCTTCGCGGCGCGCTGAAGGCGCTGCTGCTGGTCAACGAGCATCTCGAGGCCGAGATCGCACAACTCTATGCCGCGGCCGCCCAGTACGGCCTGCCGGACCGCCGCAGCACCGCGTTCCACTGAGCCGCCGGCCCGCTCGCGGGCGAGCCGATCAGTCCTCCTGCGTCATGTCCTTGTTCGGGCACGCGTTGATCGTGGATCTCGCGAGCTTGGCGTCATCCTTCGATTTGAAGGGGCCGGACGCGAACCAGATGTCGCCCATGATCGTGACGACCGGATTGCTGGTCACGATCTCGCAGCGATTGGTGGCGCGGTTGCCGACCACCCAGAACAGATCCGGATCCTCGGCCCAGGCGGCCGACATCGTCGTCATCACCAGCGCTGCCGTCAGCACCGCCCGCCGCATCGCGTCTCTCCTGCCGAGCTCCATCGTTGAGAGGCAGCTAGGTTCGCGTGGCCGGACCGACAAGGACGGCCGCCCAGACGTGGTTAATCGGCCGTTACGGCTAGATGTCGCGCCCCTCGACCTTCTCGGTGAGGGTTTTCACCAGCTCCGGCACCTTGTCGAGATGCGGATTGACCTCGAGCGCCTTGCGGAACGCGTCCAGCGCCCGCTTCTCCTCGCCCAGATCCTGCATGATCATGCCGAGACCTGCGAGCGCGCCGAAGTGGCGCGGCTCACGCAGCAGGACCTGCTGGATGTCGGCAAGCGAGCGGCCGTAATCGTTCTGGAGGTAATAGATGGTCGCGCGACGGTTCCAGGCCTCGACATAGTCCGGACGAAGCTTAATCACCGAGTCCAGCAGCTTGAGCGCCACCTCGTTCTGCTTCGCGTCCATCGCCGCTTTGGAGCGCGACATCAGCAGGGCGACGGTATCGCTGGGGGTCTGCAGCCAGATCGCCCAAATCCGCGCCTCGACATGCTTGGCGCTGATCTCGTCGGGCGCCGCCTTCAGGGCACCGAACAGGAAATCGAGGCCCTTGGTCTTGTCGGCGCCGATCTTCGGCAGCTTGGCCGGAGCCTCGGGCGGCTTTGGCTTGACGCCGGCCCGCGGCTCCCCCTGCGCAAAGGCAAGATGCGGTACCGAAATGACGACAACGGCGAGAAGAATCGCCCGCAAGGATCGCTTGGCCATGCCCCAAGTCTAAACGCAGTCGGCGCGTCCTGCAAAGCAGCACGCGCCTCAAAGACCTGTGAGGAGGCCCCTCTTCTCGAGGGGAGATCTACGGGATCAGCCCTGGCGCGCCTTGAAGCGGCGCTGGACCTTGTTGATCACATAGACGCGGCCCTTGCGGCGGACCAGACGGTTGGCGCGATGGCGGCCACGCAGCGACTTCAGCGAGTTACGGACCTTCATGGGACATCCTGATACGTTGAAAGGCCGTGTTGGACAGGCCGGAAGTGGCAAATACAAAGGGAGTTCCGCAAGCGACCAAGTCGCCCGGATTGGCCGGTTTCTAACCACCAGCCCGCCGGATGTCAATCATGGCGGGCCCCGTCTTCAACAGAACCGGCCGGCGACGCGCCCCTCGATCCAACTTGGCGATTGCCAAATTTGTTATATCCTATAATCAATTTTCCAAAGCCAAGAACCAACCGCCGGGAACGCCCATGCCCAAGCTCGCTCTGCCCAAGATCGACGATGTCGTCGCCATCGACATCCATACCCATGCCGAGGAGCCCTGCGGCATGCATGCGGATGACGGCTACGACGATTTCCAGGCCCAGATGGCCGACTACTTCAAGTCGCCGCACAAGCATCCGCCGACGGTGCCGGAGACCGCCGCCTATTATCGCTCCAAGAACATCGCCGCGGTGATCTTCCCGGTCGACGCCGAGCGCGAGACTGGCTTTCGGCGCTACAACAATTACGAGATGCTCGAGGTCGCCTCGGACCATCTCGACGTCCTCATCCCCTTCGTCAGCATCGATCCGCACAAGGGCAAGCTCGGCGTGCGCGAGGCGCGCAAGCTGATCGAGGAGTATGGCGTCCGCGGCTTCAAGTTCCACCCGACGATGCAGGGCTTCTACGCCAACGACCGGCTGGCCTATCCGCTGTATGAGGCGATCAACGACGGCGGCGCGATCGCACTGTTTCACACCGGCCAGACCGGCGTCGGCTCGGGCATGCCGGGCGGCATGGGGATGCGGCTGAAATATTCCAACCCGATGTACATGGACGACGTCGCGGCCGACTTCCCCGACCTCAAGATCATCCTCGCCCACCCCTCCTTCCCCTGGCAGGAGGAGGCGCTGTCGGTGGCGACCCACAAGCCGAACGTCTACATCGACCTGTCGGGCTGGTCGCCAAAGTACTTCCCGCCGATCCTGGTGCGCTACATCAACTCGATCCTGCAGGACAAGATGCTGTTCGGCTCGGACTGGCCGGTGATCACCCCCGACCGCTGGCTCGCCGATTTCGCCAAGCTCGACATCCGCGACGAGATCCGGCCGAAGGTGTTGAAGGCCAACGCCCGCAAGCTGCTAGGGATCTGAGACCGTCCGGCGGCTCGTTTCGTCAGGGATCGTGCTATCATCCGCAGGCGCGGTGGCCATCAGCCGTCGCGTCTGTCTGCTTTCGATCAGGTGATCGCCGTGCCCTTCAAAGCCGTGGTCTTCGATGCCTATGGCACGCTGTACGACATCCAGTCGGTAGCGGCCGTGACCGAGCAGGCCTTTCCCGGCCATGGCGACATCATCACGCAGATCTGGCGCATCAAGCAGCTCGAATACACCTGGCTGCGCTCGCTGATGCAGCGTTACGAGGACTTCACCGCCGTCACCCGCGACTCGCTGATCTACACGCTGCGCGTTCTCGGGCTGCAGGCCGATGCGGCGACGCTGGACCGCATCATCGCCAAATATCTCGATCTCGATCCCTACCCCGATGCGAGGGCTGCGCTCGCCGCGATGAAGGATCATCGGCTCGCGATCCTCTCCAACGGCAGCCCTGCGATGCTCGACAGCCTGGTCAAGGCCAGCGGCTTCGATGCTCCGCTCGATGCGGTCATCAGCGTGGATGCCCGGAAGATCTTCAAGCCGAGTCCCCAGGCGTACGCGCTGATCGAGGAGACGCTCGGGTTTGCGCCCGACGAGGTGCTGTTCGTGTCCTCCAACCCCTGGGACGTCTGCGGCGCCAAGGCGTTCGGATTGAACGTCGCCTGGATCGAGCGCGTCACCCCGGACGCCATGGCGGCTGCCTGCAGCCAGACCGACCTCGTCGCGCCGCTCACCCTGTTCAAGGCGCTGCGCACCCAGATGGACGAGTTGGGTTTGGCGCCGGACTATCGTATTGCTGCGCTATCCGAACTGCCCGAGATCGTCGCCAAACATGAGCCTTGATTCCGTCCGCGCCTTCTTCACCGAAAAAGCCCCCGACATCGACGTCCTCGTCTCCAGCCAGAGTTCCGCCACCGTGGCGCTCGCGGCGGAGGCCTATGGTGTCGAGCCGGCCCGCATCGCCAAGACGCTGTCGCTGCGCGTCGGCGAGCGCGTCATCCTGATCGTCGCCGCGGGCCACGCAAGGATGGACAACAAGAAGGTCAAGGCGCAGTTCGGCGGCAAGCCGAAGATGCTCGGCCTCGACGAGGTCGCCGACATCACCGGTCACGAGGTCGGCGGCGTCTGTCCGTTCGGGCTGAAATCGCCGCTGCCGGTCTATTGCGACGTCTCGCTGAAAGCCTTCGACATCGTCGTGCCGGCGGCAGGCTCGACCCATAGCGCCGTCAAGATCACGCCGGACCGCATGGCCGAGCTGACATCGGCCGAATGGGTCGACGTTTGCGAGGTCGCGACTTAGTCGTCGCACCGAAATGATACCAGGCGCGGCAGCTTCATCGCGTCGTGCGCTCATTTGGCGACTGACGAAAGCTCACTGTCTTGCGAGCGAGCGGTGCCCGACTTCAAAAATAGCGCCCCCATGAGCGCCATGAACCATGCAACGAACGGATGCCAGAGCGGCACCGCCAGCAGTCCGAACCATCCGAAAGCGATTTCCGGCACTCGAGCGTTGCGCTCATAGCTCCGGGACGCGGGCATGAGTCCACCATTTGCGTCGTTGAAGGTGCAGGGTCCACGCCGGGCGTTCTCGACGCCGTCTTGTGTGTAGACGATCAACGCACGTGCACGCACGGAGCAGATCAGCACATCTCCCGCGTCACTGACACCGATATCGAAGGCGCCGCCTTGCGAACCGACGTAAAAACCTCGCTCGAAGCCCTGGGGACCATAGCGCTGCACTCTCCCCAACGGCTCGCTCGCAACGAACACACGTCCATTTGGAGCTGCAACCCGGGCCGAGCCAAGCGCGTTTGGAAGCTCGATCGCATTCAGCCAATCGTCCGGAAACACCCCCAATCCGAGCGGTAGCAAAAACCCAATGATTCCGAGAGCGACGGCGCACCTTGCAACGGCGCTCGGCAGCTGCTTCCACATGGAAACCACTCCCCCGAACGTCACTTGCGCTTCCCTTTCGCCAGCTCCTTGACCAGGAACTCCGCCAGCACCTCGACCCGGGCGGGGCGCGGGCCGCCGGGCGGCATCACCAGATGCATCGCCCCTTCGGGCTGGCTCCAGCCCTTCAGGATCACCTCGACCTCGCCCGAGGCGATCGCGTCGCCAACGATGAAGTCCGGCAGGTCGGCGATGCCGAGGCCGGCGATGACCGCCGGCAGCACCGCCTCGCCATTGTTGACGCGCAGCTGTCCAGCTGGCCGCACGCTGGCCTGCTCGCCGGCCGCGTTGGTGTAGTGCCAGACGCCGGCGGTGGAGAGATAGGCGTAGCCGAAGCATTTGTGCTCGGCAAGATGCATCGGATGCGTCGGCCGTCCGTGCCGCTTCAGATAGGACGGCGCCGCCACCGTGTAGCGCGGCATCGCGCAGAGGCGGCGCGCCACCAGTGATGAGTCCGGCAGCCGCGCGATGCGCAGCGCGAGATCGAACCCCTCGCCGATGAGATCGACGGTCGCATCGCTCATGTGCAGATCGATCGACACTTCCGGATATTGTTCGAGAAAGACCGGCAGCAGCGGTGCGATCTTCTTCACACCGAAGGTCATCGGCACCGCGAAGCGCACCAGCCCGCGCGGCGTCAGCGATTGCGCCAACGCCTCGGTCTCCGCCGCCTCGCCATCCGCGAGCAGTTGCGCGGCCCTCTCTGACAGCCGCTGCCCGGCATCGGTCAGCGCCAGACGGCGCGAGGTGCGGTTGAACAGCCGCGTGCCCAGGCGTTCTTCCAGCCGGCTCACGGCCTTCGACACTGACGCCTTGGACAGGCTCAGCTCCTGCGCCGCGCCGGCGAAGGAGCGCAGCTCGACGACCTTGGCGAAGATCGCCATCGCCTCGAAATCCGGAAGTCGCGCCATCGGCGGCAATCTCACTTTTGGAAACAATGGGTTTCAATAGTTTCTATTTCTATACTCGGATCGTCAGCCTATTCCAGTGCCCAACGGCACGGCGGCTCGCGGCCGACGTGCAACAACGGAGCAAACCCATGATCGAATTGAAGCCCTTTGCGGCGCTGGGCGGCGCCGACCACGGCTGGCTGAAGGCCAAGCACCATTTCTCGTTCGCGAGCTACTACGACCCCAGCAACATGGGCCACGGCGCCCTGCGCGTCTGGAACGATGACGAGATCGCGCCGAACACCGGCTTCCCGGCGCATCCGCACCGGAACATGGAGATCATCACCTATGTCCGCGAAGGCGCGATCACGCATCAGGACAGCCTCGGCAACAAGGGCCGCACTGAGGCCGGCGACGTCCAGGTGATGAGCGCGGGCAGCGGCATCCGCCACTCCGAGTACAATCTGGAGCCGACCACGACGCGGATCTTCCAGATCTGGATCGAGCCGACCACCGATGGCGGCCAGCCGACCTGGGGCGCCAAGCCGTTCCCGAAGTCCGACCGCTCCGGCAAGCTGGTCACACTGGCGAGCGGCTTCGCAGATGACGGCGACGCGTTGCCGATCCGCGCCAAGGCGCGCGTACTCGGCACCACGCTGAAGGCAGGCGAGACCGCCGAGTACAGCGCCGACAATTCCCGGCACATCTATCTGGTGCCCGCGGCCGGCAGCGTCGAAGTCAACGGCGTCCGAGTCAACGCCCGCGACGGCGCCGCCATCCGCGACGAGGCCACGCTGAAGATCACCGCGCTCGAAGATTCCGAGCTGGTGCTCGTCGACGCCGCCTAATCCTCTCACGCGATCCCGGCCGGCCATCCGGCCGGGACACTCTTCCCGATCATCCTCGTCCCCACGGAGACTGCCATGACCAAGGTTCTCGTTCTCTACTACTCCGCCTACGGCCACATCGAAGCGATGGCCAACGCGGTGGCCGAAGGCGCCCGCGAGGCCGGCGCCACCGTGGACGTCAAGCGCGTGCCCGAGCTGGTGCCGGCCGACGTTGCCAAGGCCTCCTACTACAAGCTCGACCAGACTGCCCCGATCGCCAAGGTCGAGGAGCTCGCCGATTACGACGCGATCATCGTCGGCACCGGCACCCGCTTCGGCCGCATGGCCTCGCAGATGGCCAACTTCCTCGATCAGGCCGGCGGCCTGTGGGCCAAGGGCGCGCTCCACGGCAAGGTCGGCGGCGCCTTCACCTCGACCGCGACCCAGCACGGCGGCCAGGAAACCACCCTGTTCTCGCTCATCACCAACCTGCTGCACTTCGGCATGACCATCGTCGGCCTCAACTACGGCTTCGCCGGCCAGATGAAGCTCGACGAGGTCACCGGCGGCTCGCCCTATGGCGCCACCACCATCACCGGCGGTGACGGCAGCCGGCAGCCGAGCGCGAACGAGCTGGCGGGGGCGCGCTATCAGGGCCGCGTCATCGCCGAGACCGCAAAGAAGCTGCATGGCTGATGCGACTGGGGCGGCACTTCCGCAAACGAAGTGCCGCCCCATTTCACAAGAGTTGGAAAGTAGGAGAGGAGTCCGCAATGCCCGCCATGCTCGAACTGGTGACGCTGGCCCGGTTGGCCCGCCATCCCCTGCAGATGATGGCGCGCCGCTGGTACTGCAAGAGCCTCTACCGCGCCAGCCGCGGCCAGCGCCGCTGCCCGGAATGCACGGCCGCTACAGCGGCTTGATCTGCACCTTCCTGAACTTCACGACGCCCGAGCCGTACTGCAGGGCGATCGGTCCCGCCGCGTGCTTGCTGTCGTCGACATCGGCGGTCTTCTCGCCGTTGAGGATCACGGTCAGCCGCGTGCCCTTGGCGGTGATCTCGTAGGTATTCCACTTGCCGCCGGCCTTCGGCATCGGATCGACCTTGGACACGTCGACGATCGCGCCGGTGCCGTATTTCGGATCGGGCCGCTTGTCGAAGATGTTGACCTCGTAGCAGATGTTGGAGTCGATCTTCGCCGACTGGTCGCAGCGGATGAAGATGCCGCTGTTGGCGGCGTCATCGACCCAGAACTCGGCCTTGATCTGGAAGTCCTTGTAGCTCACCTTGGTCACCAGATACGATGGATCCTTGCCGTCGAGCTTGTCGGCCGACAGCGCGCCGTCCTTCATCTCCCAATTGGCCTTGCCGACCTCGGTGAAGTCGGCCTTGGTCGTGGAGTCGACCAGAGTCACCCAGCCGTCATCGGCCAATGCCGCTCCCGTCATGCCTGCGCCCGCAATCAATAGTCCGGCCGCGAGCCCACTCAAGCGATACCGCATCGAAACTCCTCCCTGATTTCTGTTTCGTTCGTCGCCACGATAGCAAAGCGCCGGACAATTCAAACGGGTTTCGATGCTGCACCTGCTCTATCGTCTCCTCCAACTACACCGCCGTGGCGCGCGCAAAATCGACATAGATCTCGCGCAGCCGCGCCGCCACCGGTCCCGGCTTGCCGTCGCCGACGGGCTTGCCGTCGATCGTGACCACCGGCTGCACGAACGAGCTCGCGCTGGTGATGAAGGCTTCCTTCGCCGCGAGCGCCTCCTCCACCGTGAACAGCCGCTCCTCGACCTTGAGCTGGCGCTCCTCGGCGAGCTTCACCACGGCCTTGCGGGTGCAGCCCGGCAGGATCGCGTTCGAGTTCGGCCGCGTCACGATGACGTCGTCCTTGGTCAGGATGAAGGCCGAGGACGAGCCGCCCTCGGTGACATGACCGTCCTCGACCATCCACGCCTCGCCGGCCCCGGCCGCGGCGGCCGCCTGCTTCGCGAGCACCTGCGCCAGCAGCGCCACGCTCTTGATGTCGCGGCGCGCCCAGCGGATGTCGGGCACGGTGATGACGCCAATTCCCGTCTTCGCCGAGGGCGCATTGATGATGTCCTTGGCGGTGACGAACATCACCAAGGTCGGCTTGACGTCGCCCTTGGGAAACGGGAAGTCGCGGCCCTTGTCGGCGCCGCGCGTCACCTGCAGATAGACCATACCCTGGTCGAGCCGGTTGCGTGCGACCAGCTCCTTCTGCAGCTCCTCGATCCGCGCCAGGCTCTCCGGCAGCGCCAGCCCGATCTCGCCGACCGAGCGCTCCAGGCGGGCAAGATGCGGGGCACTGTCGACCAGCTTGCCATCGAGCACCGCCGCCACTTCGTAGATGCCGTCGGCAAACAGGAAGCCGCGATCGAGGACCGAGACCTTGGCCTCGGACAGGGGCACGAAGGCGCCGTTGACGTAAGCGATCGGGTCCAAATTCATATTCTCCAACTTCGAGATTCAGGGTTCGCGCGTTCCGCGCGCCCCGGAACGACGGTAAGTGCTAATGCGACAGGATTTTCGACAAGAACTGTTGCGCCCGCTCGCTGCGCGGCTGGCCGAAGAAATCCTCCTTCTTGGCGTCCTCGACGATCTCGCCGCGGTCCATGAAGATGACGCGGTGGGCGACCTTCCTGGCGAAGCCCATCTCGTGGGTCACGACCATCATGGTCATGCCCTCGCGGGCGAGATCGACCATGACGTCAAGCACCTCGCTGATCATCTCCGGATCGAGCGCCGAGGTCGGCTCGTCGAACAGCATCGCGATCGGGTCCATGGCGAGCGCACGTGCGATCGCCACGCGCTGCTGCTGACCGCCGGAGAGCTGCGCCGGAAACTTCTGCGCCTGCTCCTTGAGGCCGACGCGATCCAGGAGCTTCATGCCCTTCGCGGTCGCTTCCTCATGGCCACGACCCAGCACCTTCTGCTGGGCGAGGCAGAGATTGTCGATGATCTTGAGATGCGGAAACAGCTCGAAGTGCTGGAACACCATGCCGACCCGCGAGCGCAGCTTCGGCAGGTTGGTCTTGGAATCATTGACCTTGAGGCCGTCGATCGTGATCACGCCGTCCTGGAACGGCTCCAGCGCGTTGACGCATTTGATCAGGGTCGACTTGCCGGAGCCGGAGGGGCCGCAGACCACCACCACCTCGCCCTTGGCGACCGAGGTCGTGCAGTCCTTCAGCACCTGGAAGCTCGGGCTGTACCATTTGTTGACGTGGCTGATTTCGATCATGGGAGCCGACTATCTGATGATGGAGATGCGCGACTGCAGGCGACGGACGCCGTAGGACGCGACACAGGAGATGGTGAAGTAGACCAGGGCCGCGAACAGGTACATCTCGACCAGACGGCCGTCGCGCTGGGCGACTTTCGAAGCAGCGCCGAGGAAGTCCGGAATCGAGAGCACGTAGACCAGCGACGTGTCCTGGAACAGCACGATGGTCTGGGTCAGCAGCACCGGCAGCATGTTGCGGAACGCCTGCGGCAGCACGACGTAGCGCATGGTCTGCGCATAGGTCAGGCCGAGCGCCGAGGCCGCGGCCGGCTGGCCGCGCGAGATCGACTGGATGCCGGCGCGCATGATCTCGGAGAAATAGGCCGCCTCGAACAGGATGAAGGTGATCAGGGAGGACGCGAACGCGCCGACCTTGATCGGCCGCGACGAGCCGGTGATCCACTGCCCGATATAGGGCACCAGGAAGTAGAACCAGAAGATCACCAGAACCAGCGGCAGCGAGCGCATGAAGTCGACATAGAGCCCGGCGATAAAGCCCATCACCCGATAGCCGGACAGCCGCATCAGCGCGATCAGGGTGCCGAACACAAGACCGCCCGTCGCCGACAGCGCCGTCAAGGTCAGCGTGAAGGTCATGCCGTCGATGAAAAGATAGCTCAGCGAGCGGCGGATGACGTCGAAATCGAAATTGGCCAGCATCTCATTTGCCCGTGATGTAGCCAGGGACCGCCACCGCGCGCTCCAGGAGCCGCATGCCGATCACGACGATGACGTTGATGACGAGATACATCAAGGTGGCGGCGCTGAAGGCCTCGAACACCTGGAACGAGAATTCCTGCATGGCGCGCGCAGCGCCCGTCAGCTCGATCAGACCGATCGTGATTGCGACGGCGCTGTTCTTGACCGTGTTGAGAAATTCGGACGTCAGCGGCGGCAGGATGATGCGGAAAGCCATCGGCAGCAGCACGTAGCGGTAGGCCTGCAAGGTGGTGAGGCCGAGCGCGGTCGCCGCCAGCTTCTGGCCGCGCGGCAGCGAGCCGATGCCGGCCGCCAATTGCACGGCGACACGCGCCGACATGAACAGGCCGATGCCGACGGCCGCCGTATAGAATGGCGCATTGGGCATCTGCTTCAGCCACAGGCCGATCGTGGGCGGCAACAGCTCCGGCAGCACGAAGAACCACAGGAACAGCTGCACCAAAAGCGGCATGTTGCGGAAGAATTCGACATAGGCGAAGGCGATCCAGGTCGCCAGCTTGGACGGCAAGCTGCGCAGGATGCCGACGATCGTGCCGCAGATCAGCGCGATCACCCAGGCCGACAGCGAGGTCACGATGGTGACCTTCAGCCCCGCCAGCAGCATGTCGAAATAGGTGCCGGCCCCGGTCGGGTTCGGCTCCAGGAAGATGTGCCAGTTCCAGGTGTAGTTCACGGGGACATCCTGAGAGGGAATTAGCTCGCAAGTCGCATTACACAGTCTTTGCCAAAAACTCGCTGCGCTCCCTCCCCCTTGCGGGGGAGGGTCGGGGTGGGGGGTCCACACGGGCAATCTTTCCTGAGACCCCCACCCCCGACCCCTCCCCGCAAGGGGGAGGGGGGCGCATCGAATTCGGCGCGAGAGCTGCGACCTCACCTTACGGCTTGTACGAGTCCGGATCCGGCGAATCCGACGGCTTGGCGAACTCGGCCTTCAGCTCGGCCGACAGCGGGGTGTTGAGGTTCAGGCCCTTCGGCGGGATCTTCTGCATGAACCATTTGTCATACAGCTTGGCGCCCTCGCCGCTGGTGTAGATCTTGGCGGTCGCCGCATCGACCACCTTCTTGAACTGCGGGTCGTCCTTGCGCAGCATGATGCCGTAGGGCTCAGGCTTCGAGAACGCGTCCTTGGAAACGACGTAGGCGGCCGGATCCTTGGAGCCGGCGACGAGGCTCGCAAGAAGAATGTCGTCCATCACGAAGGCGACGGCGCGATCGGTCTCCACCATCAGGAAGGCCTCGGCATGATCCTTGGCCGGGATGATGTTGATGCCGAGGTTGCGCGCCGCGTTGGCTTCGGTGAGCTGCTTGATGTTGGTGGTGCCGGCGGTCGACACGACCGATTTACCCTTCAGATCGTCGATCGCGTTGATCTTGCTCGCCTTCTTCGAGACGTAGCGGCTCGCCGTCAGGAAGTGGGTGTTGGTGAAGGAGATCTGCTTCTGGCGCTCGGCATTGTTGGTGGTCGAGCCGCATTCGAGATCGATGGTGCCGTTGGCGAGCAGCGGGATGCGGGTCGACGACGTCACCGGGTTGAGCTTCACATCGAGCTTGTCGAGCTTGAGCTCCTTCTTCACGGCATCGACGATGCCCATGCAGATGTCGATGGCAAAGCCGATCGGCTTCTGATTGTCGTCGAGATAGGAGAACGGGATCGAGGAGTCGCGGACGCCGAGCGTAATGGTGCCGGTCTCCTTGATGTTCTTCAGGGTCCCCGTCAGGTCCTCGGCCTGCACCTGGCCGGCGCAGAGCGCGGCGGCGACGGCAAGACCGAATAGGCGAAGCTGCTTCATAACTGATCTCCTCAATCCGGCTGATTGCCGGATGCTTGCATAAACCACAGCGAACTCAAAATGGCCCCCGCCCCCCGGACGATCTCCGGCCGGACGAGCGCGGGCACCATAGACCGCCCCGCGGCGGGACGTCCTCGGACGATCGCGACAAATTGCCTGTCCTGCGTCCCCTTCGACAAGACGTTCGGGCTGAAACGGCAGCGCCGAACGTCGGGATGGTAAACTGCGCGGGGCTCGCGAGCCCCGCGACCAGACGAAAGTCTCACTCGGGCGGTTCCCGCACGCGGCAATGCAACCGCACAGCACACGGGCCTCGTGGTTCGAGACGCGCCGCGCGCGGCAAGCCCGCCTTCCATCTTCCTGATCGGCGCGGCGTTCCTCACCATGAACGTCACCGCGGACTTCGCCAAGGCACCAGTCCTCGCCCGGAGGAGCCCGCCGAAGGCGGCCGTCTCGAAGGGCGGCCGCAGGCGCTGAACACGACCGGGGCGTCGCTCACCCCGCCTCAGGCAGCGAGAGGTGAGCACCGATAACGCCAAGAGATGTGTGCTCATGCCCCCTTCTCGCCTCACAACGGCTTCTGCAGCTCGCCGAGATCCCAGAACAGCCCGGCCATCAGGCCGAGCGCCTCCTCCGTGACATCCAGCAGAATGTGCTCATCCGGCGCGTGCTGCGAGCAGCCCGGATAGGAATGCGGCACCCACATGGTCGGCATCTTCAGCACGTCGGCAAACACGTCATTGGGCAGCGAGCCGCCGAAGTTCGGCAGCACGGCGGGCGCTTTGCCGGTGCTCATCTTGATGGAATCCGCGGCCCATTTGATCCAGGGGCTGTCGATGTCGGCGCGCGAGGCCATGAAGCTCTGCGCCATGCTGACTTCGATCATCGGGAAGCCATGCGCGGCGAGATGGTTCTTCACGTCGGCCACGATACTGTCGACCTTGGTGCCGACGACGAAACGCAGCTGCAGCACGGCGCGGGCGCGGCCGGGGATCGCATTCGCCGGCTTGTCGATATTGCCGGAGGAGATCGCAAGCACCTCGAGCGTATTCCAGGCATAGAGCCGCTCCGCCGGCGTCAGCCCCTCCTCGCCCCAATTGTCCGACAGCGCCGGCTCGTCGGCGGTCGGCTCCACCTTCACGTCGGCGAGGATGGCGCGGATCGCATTGGTGAGACGCGGCGGCTTCAGCGCCTCCAGCTTGATGCGGCCATGGCCGTCGACCAGCGTGGCGATCGCGTTCGCCAGGATGGTCGCCGGATTGGCGAGCACGCCGCCCCAATTGCCGGAGTGATTGCCGCCCTCGCGCAGATTGACGTCGAGATGCAACCGGATGCCGCCGCGGCAGCCGAGAAAGATGGTGGGGCGCGCGGTCGACAGCCGCGGGCCGTCCGAGCCGATGAAGACGTCGGCCTTCAAGGCGTCGCGATGCAGATCGGCCACCTTGGCGAGATCGGGCGAGCCGATCTCCTCGCCCATCTCGATGATGAACTTGGCATTGAAGCCGAGCTTGCCGCCACGCGCCTCGCGCACCGCGCGCAGCGCCGCCATGTTGACGCTGTGCTGGCCCTTGTTGTCGGCGGTGCCGCGGCCATAGAGACGATTGCCCGCCGGCGTCACCGCCCAGGGATCGCGGCCGTCGCGCCATTCGCCAGCCATGCCGTCGACGGTGTCGCCGTGGCCATAGCTGAGCACCGTCGGGGCACTGTCGCTCTCGCGGTAGGTCGCGATCAGGAACGGCGACTTGCCGCTCGGCGAGGGCACGATCTCGGAGGAAAAGCCGAGGGCGGCAAAGGACGGCGTCAGCTCTTTGGTCAGATACGCCGCGAGCTCGTCCTTGCGCTCGGGATTGAGGCTCTCGGTGCGATAGGCGACCCGGCGGCCGAGCTCGGCCAAGAAGTCACCGCTCGTCAGCGTCTGACGGGCACGGGCAATTGCATCAATCCTGGTCATGGCGCTTTTCCAGTCACAACGAAGGCGGCGTCATATCGGGATCGCGCGGCGAGCGGAAGGGGCTGGGTTTGAATTCAATGCTGATATCAAGCAAGTCTCGGATTCCGGAACCGCGTAGCCTGCCATCAAACTCGGTGGTTGGACCGCGCTGCGGCTTGCTCGGTACTCCTCGCCCGCCCGTGTAGCGCCAACACCGTCCTCGTCCCGGACGAAAGTGATCAACTGACAATCCAGAGGCGCAGTCTCTCAATTCACCACGTGGCTGACCATCACCTCGATCAGCTTGGCGCCGGGCCTGCGGAACGCGTCCGACAAGCTCGGCTTCAGCTCGCGCGGATCACTGATGCGCATCGCCTCGCAGCCGAGCGACCGTGCCAGCCCTGCGAAATCCACCGGCGGGTCGACAAAATCCATACCGATGTAGTTGTCGTCGCCGTGGAACGACAGCAGCCGCTGCTTGATGATGCGGTAGCCGCCATTGTTGACGATGACGACCGACAGCGGCAGCTTGTGATGCGCTGCGGTCCACAGCGCCTGGATCGAATACATCGCGCTGCCGTCGCCGGAATAGCACACGACCGGACGATCGGGATTGGCGAGACTGACACCGACCGAGGCCGGCAGGCCCCAGCCGATGCCCCCCGAGGCGAGCGCGTGATAGTTATAGCGGTCGCGATAGGGCCACAGCGCCGTCATGTAGCGCGCCGAGGTCAGGCCCTCGTCGACCAGGATGCCGTGCTCCGGCATCGCCTCGGCGACCTGCAGCGCCAGATAGTCCGGGTCGATCGGCGTCCGCTCGCGGGCCGCCTCGATCTGCGCCGCCAGCGTCCGGCGCCGTGCGCTCCAGTTCTTCGAGGACAATTCGGCCACGCGCTCCTGAGCACGCGCCTGCAGGGCCGCGCCGCCGAGCTCGTGTAAGAGCGGCGTGAGCTGAAGCAGCGTCTCGCGAACGTCAGCCTTGAGCGCGATCTCGGCACCGAAATTCTTTCCCAGCTCCCAATCGACGAGGCCGATCTGCACGATCGGCAAGCCCTCGGGCAGCGGCTCGATCTCGCTGTGCACGGACATCCGCAAGGGATCGGCGCCGAGCACGATGAGAAGATCGTGTGGCGCGAGCAGGTCGCGGACCTGCTTCTGCGCGCGCGACAATGAGCCGATGTAGCAGGGATGCTCGGACAGGAAATGCGCGCCATAGGGCGCGGACTGCTGATGCACGGGAGCGCCGATCGCCGACGCGAACTCGGCCGCCTGCCGCAGCGCATCGCTCTTGACGATCTCGTCGCCGGTGATGATCACCGGCCGCTGCGCCCTGAGAATGCGCTGCGCCAGCGCCTGCAACGCGTCCGCGGCCGGCAACACGCGCGCATCGACCCGGGTGGAACGGCCGAGCTCGATGCCGGCTTCGGCATTGAGGATATCGCCGGGCAGCGAGATGAAGACGGGACCGGTCGGCGGCGTGGTCGCCACCTTGGCGGCGCGCCTGATGATGCGCGGCAGGTCCTCCAGCCTCGTCACCTCGACCGCCCATTTCACCAGCGGCTCGGCCATCCGCACCAGCGGGCCGTAGAGCAGCGGCTCCATCAGGCCGTGGCCCTGCTCCTGCTGGCCGGCGGTGAGGATCATCGGCGTGCCTGTGAACTGCGCATTGTAGAGCGCGCCCATGGCGTTGCCGAGACCCGGCGCGACGTGGACGTTGCAGGCGACGAGGCGTCCCGAGGCGCGGCTGAAGCCGTCGGCGATCGCCACCACCAGACTCTCCTGCATCGCCATGACGTAGGTGAGATCGGGATGATCCTTCAGGGCATGCATGATCGGCAATTCGGTGGTGCCGGGATTGCCGAACAGATGGGTGATGCCCTCGTCCTTGAGCAGCGCGAGGAAGGCCGAGCGTCCGGTGGTGCGGTTCTTCATGGTGGCGTTTTCCTCTGGGTCGTGGCCTTGTTCGTTCTCGGCAAGCTCTCACTCCGTCATTGCGAGCGAAGCAAAGCAATCCAGCGTCTGTCATAGAGGCAGTCTGGATTGCTTCGGAGCTGACGCTCCTCGCAATGACGGCGGAGGGGCCGTTGGTCCGGCTTCTCATCGATGGCTCCGGCTAAGATCATGTCACGACCTTGCCAATCAGTACGGCTCCTTGAGTGCGCTCATTGTGACGATACCAAGCTGCCCGCGGATCAGAACATCCCTTCGCGCGAGCCGCGCTTCTTGCGCTGCGCGCGCTGCCAGACCACGCCGGGAAAACCCTTCAGCGGCACCAGGGGCGCGCCGGTGTAGGCCCAATCCGGCGCCTCCTCGATGGCAACGTGATAGAGCGGCTCGCGACCGGTTCGTGCTGCAAATAGCGCGCGCGGGATGTTCACCATGTGCGGCGAGCGGGCGCGCTCGTAGAACACAGGCGAGCCGCAGCTGCTGCAGAAGCTGCGCGTGGCTTTCGCGGCGTCGTCCTCGTAGCGGGTGATCGCATCCGCACCCGAGGTGATGCGAAGGCGCTTGCGCCAGCTTCCGACATAGGTGGCGTAGGCCGCGCCATGGGCGCGGCGGCTGGGCGATGAATGATCATGCCAGGCCCAGCGCGCCGGGACGTCGATCTCGAAGGCGACGCGGCCGCACAGGCATTGGCCAGAGGCGATGCCGGCGGGAGCGGATCTGGGCATGACAAGCATCCATCCACGGCGTCATTCCGGGGCAAGGCCACCGGCCTTGAATCCGGAATGACAATGAAAACGCGACTGCTCGGCTCTCGTGACGCAGTCGAGCTAAGCGGGCGCCATCTCGTCATAGGCCGGATAGTCGGTATAGCCCCTGGCGTCGCCGCCATAAAAGGTGGACGGTGATACGGCGTCAGCGGCCAGCCGTGCCGCAGCCGGCGCGGCAGGTCCGGGTTGGAGATGAAGGTGCGGCCGAAGGCGATGGCGTCGGCGTGGCCGGCCCGGATCGCGGCGTCGGCCGGCTCGCCCGTGAAGCCGCCGGCGCCGATCAGCACGCCGTTCCACACCGGCCGGAACAGAGCGATGGCCGACGGCACGTTCTGCCAGTTGACGTCGGCGCGGCCGGCGCCGGAGGAGCGCGGCTCGATCAGGTGTAGATAGGCGATGCCCAGCTTGTCGAGCGCCTCGATCGCATGGGTATAGAGCGGCATCGGCTCGGCTTCGCCGGAGCCGTTGGCGATGCCATAGGGCGACAGCCGCACGCCGACCTTGTCGACACCGCAGGCGGCGATCACGGCCTCGGTCACCTCGGGCAGGAAGCGGCAGCGGTTCTCGATGGAGCCGCCGTAGCGGTCGGTGCGCTGGTTGCTGCGGGTCTGCAGGAACTGCTCGATCAGGTAACCGTTCGCACCGTGCACCTCGACGCCGTCGAAGCCGGCGGCCATCGCATTGCGCGCGGCTTGGCCATAGGCGGAGACAAGCGCGGGGATCTCGTCGGTGTCGAGCGCACGCGGCGTCTCGTAAGCTGCGCCTTTGCCGTCCGCCGTCATTGCCTTGAGATCGTCGCCGATCGCGATCGCCGACGGCGCCACCGGTAGCGCGCCGCCCGGCTGGAACGAGGAATGCGAGACGCGGCCGACGTGCCAGAGCTGTAGGAAAATGACTCCGCCCTTGGCATGCACCGCGTCGACGACCTGCTTCCAGCCGGCGACCTGCGCCGCGCTGTAGATCCCCGGCACGTTCGGGCTGCCGGTGCCGGTCGGCAGCACCGGCGAGGCCTCGGCGATGATCAGCCCGCCCGGCGTCGCGCGCTGCGCATAATACTCGACGTTGAGCGGCCGCGGCGCGAGGGTCTCCCTTGCGGCGCGCATGCGGGTCAACGGCGCCATCACGACGCGGTGCTTGAGGTGATAAGGACCGATCGTGAGCGGTGAAAACAGCGCAGGCAGCATTTCGTCCCCAGATGTCGTTGCGATTGTCGATTGGGATCATCTTGTTCGCAAAACATGATGGTGGCAATGTCCGCCCCACCTCCGCACGAGCAGACCCTCCATGCCGAAAGCGAACGCCCTGCCCTCGCTCAGCCTGCGCATCGATCTCGATGACGGCAGCCGGATCGGGCCGGGCAAGATCGCGCTGCTGGAGAACATCGAGCGACACGGCTCGATCTCTGCGGCCGGGCGCGCGATGGACATGTCCTACAAGCGGGCCTGGGACCTCGTCGACGAGATCAACCGGGTGTGCCGGCAGCCGGCGGTGGCGCGCCAGACCGGCGGCCGCAATGGCGGTGGCGCGGCGCTGACGGCGTTCGGCGCGCAGTTGGTCGAACGTTATCGGCGCATCGAGCGCGATGCGGCTGACGCCGTGAAGAAGGATCTCGCCGCGCTGCGCAGCGATATCGAGAAGCCGAGGAAGGCGCGCGGGGCCAAGGCCGCGTCGTAAGCCGGTTCCAGCCGACGCGATGCATCTGCGACCGGACTGGTGCGCCTCGCGTTGCAGCCGCAAGAAACCCCTCTTGCCGTCAGCCGGATGATCTTGCGGCCGCGCCAAGACGTCATACACCAGCATCTCATCGTCATGCCGGAGAACCTGCCGTGTCTCACCCTGCCTTATCCGCCGACCACACCGCCGTCATCACCGGAGGCGCCTCCGGCATCGGGCTTGCCGCCGCCATGCGCTTCGCAGAACGCGGCATGAACGTCTGCATCGCCGATGTCGACGAGGCCCGGCTCCGCGACGCCGCCGCCAGGCTCGCGGCTGCGGCCAAGCGTGGCGAAGCTGCGGTCATGACCGCCACGGTCGATGTGAGCAACCGGGACAGCGTGGTCGCGCTCGAAACGGCGGTGCGGCAGCGCTTCGGCGCGATCGACGTGCTGATGAACAATGCCGGCATCCAGCCGGGCAGCAAGATGCTTGCCGACGACAATTGGCAGCGCATCCTCGGGGTCAATCTGTGGGGCGTCATCCACGGCTCGCAGGTGTTCGCAGCCAACATGATCGCCCAGAGCAAGCCGGCGTTGATCATCAATACCGGCTCCAAGCAGGGCATCACCACGCCGCCCGGCGATCCCGCCTACAACGTCTCGAAGGCCGGCGTGAAGGCGTTCACCGAGGCGCTGCAGCACGAGCTGCGCAACACGCCCGGCTGCCAGGTGACGGCGCATCTGTTCATTCCGGGCTTCGTGTTCACGCCGCTCACCGCGAATGGCCGCGTCGAGAAGCCGGCCGCCGCGTGGACGCCGGAGCAGACGGTCGACTTCATGCTGGAGCGCGTTACGGCCGGCGACTTCTACGTGCTGTGCCCCGACAACGACGTACCGCGGGCGCTTGACGAGCGGCGCATCCTGTGGGCAGCCTCCGACATCGTCGAGAACCGGCCGCCGCTGTCGCGCTGGCATGCCGACTACGCCGACGCATTCGCGGAGTTCGCAAAGATATCGCCATGATCCGACCACATCGGAGCGGCGGCGCATAGCTGCTCCCGGTCTCAGCACAAGCTCCCAGACGCGTCGGATCGTCGCAAGGCTGTCCGCGTACGTTCGGGACGTCTACCCGTCGACCGAATCGCTACGGTCGAACGCTCTTCCAACTCACTGATTTGCCGCGGGCGCGACATCGCCGCTGGTCGCCGGCTCTTGAAGCGCCCCTCAACCGTCAAGCGGTGAGATGTCGCAGCTCTGCGGGAGCGCCATCCGTACGCCGCACGACAATCTGACGCAGACGCATTCCACAATCCCTGCGCGAAGCAGCCACGAAGCAGGCAGCAGATAGCCCTCATCATCCGCACCCGCGTCAGCCGCGCCCCGTTGCTTCGGCTCATCCGCAGTGGTGCGCAGCTTTGAGGAGTACGTCGGACATGTCGCGCCATCACCGTCACCATCACGACAGTCACCACGGTCACCATCATCACAACGACCACCACCACCACCATCATCACAATCATCACTGCCAGCCGGCGCCTGCGCCAACGCCTCCGACGCCGCCGACACCGCCCACGCCGCCGACGCCCGCGCTCGGCTTTGCCGATCTCGGCGTCGTCTTCAACGACGCGACGCGCTTTCTCGAAGGCGGACTGTGGCGCAACGTGGTCGAGGAAGGCGGCCAGGGGCTTGGCAGCGCCTACAACTACACTGGCGATCTCACCGTGATTCAGGATGGTCTGAAGGCGATGGTTGCCGCCGGCCAGTTCACCGGTCAGACGCTCACCAACATCAACAAGATCCTCGCTGACATCACGGTCGCGCAGGATGCCGCGATGGCTTCGGTGACCGGCGGCGGCGCGTTCGGCAGCATCGCCGCCGCGGAGACCGCGCTGCGCAACGCGCATCTCGACATCCTCAACGTCGTCAACAACGATCCGAACCTTGCGGGTAATGCGACCAACGCCGACGGCGTCACCGGCTTCCTGCAGGCGCCGGCGCTGCTGCCCGAAGGCGTGACGGCCGCAACCGCCGCCAAGGGCACGCTGGCCGAGCTCGGCCTGATCTTCAACGATGCCGCCAACCGGCTGATCGGCGGCGTGAACGAAGGCAATGTCGATGTCATCCAGGACGATGTCGACGCGCTGATCGCCGGCCTCAATGCGCTGGTCGCCGCCAATCCGCTGCAGTTCGGCGGCCTGACCGGCGTGCACGCGCTCGCCATCATCGACCAGCTCGCGCTCGTCAACACCCACATCAACGGCGCGGCCGGCAATGTCGACATCGGCCGCGCGCTGAACGACGACTTCCTCGACATCATCGACATCGTCGCCGGCGACACCAATCTCGCCAACATGGCGCAGCAGAACGGCCTGACAGGCTGGAGCGGCTTCGGCGACTTCCTCAACCCGACGCCGGCCTATCAGGACAACCAGGCACAGACCGATTTCTGGGCCATGTTCATCGCCCAGTCCAACGCGCTTGGCAAGGCTGCAATCGCCGCCGTCAATTCCGGCGACGCCGCCGCGATGGCCAAGGTCACCGCCGACCTGATGACCTTCAAGAAGGACGTCACCGATTTCGACGCGGCGCAGGGCGGCATCTTCCAGGCCCGCTTCGACAACGAGCTGCTCGGCGACCGGAGCACGCTCGGCGCCGAGATCGCCAAGATCCTCGAAGGCTTCCAGGCCGGCAACAAGGCGCTGGTCGCCGCGGCCGCCGACCAGATGCACCAGAACGCAGCCGATGTCGGCGGCAACAACATCCCGGTCAATGGCGGCGCCTACAATGTCGACGGCACCACGATCGGCCAGGTGCTGGCGACCACCGGCGGCGGCAACAGTGCCGACGCCGCCGCGCTGCTGGCCGCGGTCACCAGCGCGCCGGCCTCGAACGTGATCATGCTTCCCGGCGCCGCGCCGGCAGCACACGCCGGCGCCGCTGCGGCAACCCTGGTCATGGACGGTCCGATGATGGAGGGGCCGATGATGGAGATGCCACAGCATCATCACATGTGGGCGTGATCCCTTGTAGCTCCGGCGCCTGCATCAGCAGGCGCCTGACGAGCGCGAGCGCGGTTTCCGTGGCCGGATCGGCCGAGATCACGGAGACCGCGAGCACGATGAGATCGACCGGCTGGTACGACAGCACGATGACATGCGTCGCATGCCGCGCATCCATCAGCGCCACCACGCGCTCGACGGCGGGGTCGGTGACCGCCCGCCGCCACGGCGCATCGGCCCGGCGCAGCACACGGCTTGACGCGAGAAAGTCGCGCAGCAGCGGCGGATCATAGGCGGTCAGCTCATCCTCGCGACAGCGGCGTGCGCTTTCGAAGACCGGCTGGCGCGTGAGCTCGGCGATCAGACCGTCGCGCGTCGCCGCGATCGACGCCCCGATCGAGTCGAGCACGCCCGGCTCGCGGGCTTGCAGCATCGCGCGCAAGGCATCGCCGATCAGCCCGATCGTGAGCACGCCGGCCACCGCGACCGCGCAGAAACGCATCAATTGCGCCGCATCGACGTCCGGCGACAGCGCGGCCGCGGCGGCGCCGAGCAGGGCGGCGCCGAGGATTCGCAACAATGTCAGCAGCCCGCCCTGACGCTGCGTCTCCGCGCTGGCGCCGGCGATCAGGATCGCGGTCACCGCCAGCAGCGCGCCCAATGCGCCGAGCCGCACCGGCATGCTCGGCGCCAGCACGCGGAAATCGGTGATGATGAAGGGAATGACCATGACGGCGCCGAACGCGACGCGATCGATGACGCGGTTCTCCCAGGCCAGCAGGCTCGCGCGGTCGCGGCGAAGCAGCAGCCAGGCGCAGGTCGCAAAGCCTGCGAGCTGAAAGGCTGACAGCACGACCGTGTGGTGGCTTTCGAACTCGGCCGGACCGAGCGCGCCGGCGAGCGCGAGCACCACGCCGCCGGCCAGCGCGATCGCCTTGAGCGTGCGATGCGCGTGCCGCCGCAGCAGACCTTCCGTCACCGCCAGCGCGCCGAGCGGGATCAGCGCCGCCGGAATCAGGGAGATGCGGTCGAGAAAAGCATTGTCCGTCCACCAGGCGACGCCGCGCAACAGGAACAGCGAGGCGACGGTCCCGAGCAGAACGACCAGCCGTGCCGTCAGCGGTCCCCTGGAATCGCGCCGGTGCAGCATGGCGGCGGCAACCGCGAGGCCGAGCGCGCCGCAGAGGTTGACTACGGAGTCCGCAACGATGCCGGCCGTCATGGCGCGGGTTCGCCGGGCTGCAGGCGCGGACGGAGCGTGCCGAACGTCCTGGTGTCGTCGAGCCAATGCACCAGCGGCAGGATCATCCGCTGCAGCGCCAGCACGGCCGAGGTCGCCAGCAGCGCCGGCAGCGAGCCGGAGGGGATCTCGCGCAGCAGATAGCGCCGGGCGGCGGCGAGATCGATTCGGCCGAGCTGCAGCAGATCGTCGCCCCTGGTGTAGTCCAGCTCGCGCGCGCAGAAGCCGTTGTAGATGGCGTCGCGATGCTTGGGCGCATCGTCATACGTCTTCTTCAGCGCATCGGAGCCGCCGGTATAGGCGTTGGTGATGACGAAGCGCGCCTCGTCGAACCCGGCCTCGCCGCCGACGCCGAACACCGCGCGATGCGCCCGCATGATGCCGCGCGCGAGCTGAAGATGCGCAAAGCTCTGTCGGGCCTGCGGCAGCGGCGACGGATAGACGTCAGAGAAGGTCTCGCAGACCATGCCGGCCACCGCCGGCACCTGCGTGACGTTGGAGATCCATTTCGGCCGCAGGCCGTCACGGATGAACAGCAGCAGCGTCGTGAGGCCGTAAAGCACGCCGGACAGGCCTTTGCCGCGCGCTTCCGGGTCGACCATCACCAATCCGAGATGGATCACCTGCTGGGTGTCGCCGTCGCGCTCGACCTGCATCACCGCGAGCGCATTGAAGGCGATCGGCCGGCCGCCCGCCTCCTCCGACACCACCGTGATGATGGCGCGCGCGAGCGGGTCGCGCTCGCCTGAGAAGATGCCGTAGGTGAGCTCGCCGGCGGGCAGCGTCTTGCCGGCGACGGTGCGGAGATCGGCCACGAGCGCCGCCAGCGGCGCGTCGTCCAGGGTCGTGCCCGGGCTCTCGACGATGCGCGTGCAAAACTCCGCATGGGTGCGCAGCGACAGGTCCATCGCCTCCTGCCCCAGCGCCGTCAGCCAGAAGCCGACATTGTCGTGGATACGCCTGGCCGTTGCGACGACGTTCATTGCTCTCATCCACCTGCCCGATCAGAAACGGCTCGCCGAAGCCGTGCCGGAAGTTCACGACATACGCTCCGCGCCGTTAATTCATGATCATGACGCAGGACGGAGCGTCAGTGACGGTAAACGCAGGTTGAACGACCGCAAGCGGTGGACGCCATCGCATCCACCGCTTCCCGGCACGCGCGGAGTGTCCCCCTCACCGGATTGCATCTTCGATGCAATCCGGCCTCTGCCCGCAGGCGGGGAGAGGCGAGGAAACCGCTGCTCACGCCGCCTTCGACACCTCCATCAGCAGGCGCTCGGCGCGGGCGTCCTCGATGCGGTTGACGAGCTTGCCGCTCTCGTGGCGGTCACGCAGGGTCTTGGTCAGGGTGACGCAAGTCTGCACCAGCATGACGATGCCCATCGTCAGATAGCCCTTCATCCAGAGATCGATCGGCATGAAGAACACGCCGAGGGCGACGAGGAAAGCGGAGGCGGCGAACGAGGCGTAGGAGAAGGTGATGAAGGCGCTGCTGTGGGGCTGGGTGTTCTGGTTCATGGTCGGCTCCTATGATGACGATCAGGTTGGCTGATGCGTTTCGATCGGTGGTGACGAAATTCAGTTGGCCGGTGCAGTGCGGCCGGCTTTCAGCCGCGCCAGCACGTCGTCGGCGGTGGTCTTGATGCGCGGGCCAAAGCCCTGCTCGGCGAGCTTCTCGGCGGTGGTGATCGGCCCCGTCGCGGCATCGAGCTCCATCAGCGTCTCGTCGGCCGCCTGAGCCCCGATCTGCCGCTCGCGCAGCCGTTTCAGCGTCGCCTCGGCCTCGGGCAGCGTGCATTCGTAGGGACGCGCCGCCTCGATGCCGCCGCGGCGCAGATTGCGCACGGCCTCGGAGGCGCGCGCGATCCGCCGGCCGCGATCAAGCTCGGCAATGCGCGCCTCGGCGTTGGCGACATGCTTCTTCAGCCTGGTGATCTCGGTCGCGAACAGCGCCCGCGCCGTCCTGGCCGCGTCACGCTCGGCCTCGAGGCCAGCGATCGCCTGCGCCGCCTCGCGGGCCAGATCCTCGCGGCCGCCGTCGAGCGCTGCGGTGGCGCGCACCTCGAGATCGGTGATCCGCGCCAAGGTCGCCTCGAGCCGCTTGCCCTCCTGCTGGTCCTGCGCGATGGCCAGCGCCAGCGCGCGCTTGCTGCGATCGACGGCGGCCGCGGCGTCACGCAGCTGCTGATCCAGGATCACCAGTGCGGTACGGTCCTGCAGCTCCTCCTCCGCGACGGCCACGGTGCCCCGAAACAGCGTCAGAACAGTCTTGAACATTGTGAACTCCCTGTTATGAGCATTGCTCATATAGTTTCTTCTAGCGCAATCATGAGCGGCGCTCAAGGAATATTTTGAGCATCGCTCAATATTTTGGTTAACAATGTCCAAGACACTGGAAAGACGTGCAAAACAGCGCGAAGCCCTGATCGAGGCCGCCGAGCGGATGATCCGCACGCGGGGTCTCGTCGGTCTGAAGACGCGCGATCTCGCCCAGGAGATCGGCGTCGCCAATGGCGCGGTCTACAATCTCGTCGCCGATGTCGACGAGCTCGTGCTGATGGTTGGATCACGCACCCTGGCGCGGCTCGACGCGGAATTGTCGGCGGCCGAGAGCGCCGGGCCGCCGGGCCCCGAGGCTGCGCTGGTGCGCATCGCGACCGCCTATTGCGACTTCGCAGCCCACAATCTCGAGCTCTGGCGCGCGCTGTTCGAGCATCGCATGGCGCCTGAGAAGCCGCTGCCCGACTGGGCCATCGCCGACCAGATGCACCTGTTCCGTCACATCCACCAGCCGCTGGCGGCGTTGTTTCCGCAGCGCTCGTTCGACGACATCAGCGTCACCGCGCGCAGCCTGTTCTCGGCGGTCCACGGCATGGTCGCGCTCGGGCTGGAGCAGAAGCTGATCGCCGTTCCGCTCGCCGCCCTCCGCCAGCAGATCGCGACCATGGTGCAGGCGATGGTGACGGGACTGGTGGCGGAGGAGACGACCGGCCGGTGACGCGCAGCTTGGCGTCGCGCGCAGCGTCATCGGCCGCCTGACGCCAACGATCAAACACGACTGCTTCACGGCATTTCTCTCCTGCCTGCTGCGATAGCTAGTTGCTGCCCTGGCGGCGCGGCGCCCGCCTTGTTCAGCCGGAATTGACGGCGAGAACAAACAACCGCCCCATTGCTTCGCAGTATCATGCCGACGTTCGGACTTGTTCCAGACAACATGTCTGGAACCCCGATCCATCAGCACTCGATGACGAGTGTTGGTCTGTGTGACATGTGCAGATCTCGGCGCATGGCCACGCTCATCCGGCCGGCAGAACCTGCAGCGTATGACGGCCGCGCGATCAAGAAAAAACTCCAACGAGTCCATGACGCGCGAGCCAAGGGGAAAATCGTGAGACATCTGCGTGCGCCCAATGACGACCGCGATCCGCCATTCCCGTCCGGCTACGACGACGGCCGGCGTCCGCTGTATGAACAACCGTGGCGCGACGAGCACGATCGGCCTACCCCTGCTGAATTCGCGTCCCGTTACGGCGTGCAGGAGGTTCCTCCGCCGCCACGGGAACGGCGTCTCCTCGGCGCGTTGAGCATGATGGGGCTCGTGGCTGTTGCCGCGGGCGTGGCCGGCTTTGCAGCGACGAGACTTCCGACGCGGTGGACCGCTGCGCTCTCCGCCAAGAGCAGCGCGACGGTGACAACGACGGCAACAGTCCCGTCGCCGCCGGTCCAAGCCGCGCAGACCGTTGCGCCAGTCCAGGATACTCTCCGGACCGGAGCGCTCGCGAGCGCCGTCCCCGTCGTCACGCCGGATCAGAGCCTGCCGCTGAGGGAGGAGGACCGCGTGCCGAAGTTCGATACGCGGATGGCCAATGCCGCGTCGGCGCAGCCGACCAGCGCGCGGCCCCCGGTCCAGGGCGTGACGGATACCGAAATCAGCTTCGGAATGGCGGCGCCGTTCTCGGGTCCGGCCAGGGAGATGGGCCATCAGCTCAAGCTCGGCATCGACCTCGCCTTCGCGCAGGCCAACGAGGAAGGCGGCGTGCATGGCCGGCAGCTCAAGCTCTACACGGCCGATGATGCCTATGAGCCGACGCGGACGCTGAACGCGATGAAGGAGCTCTACGAGCAGCACAGGGTGTTCGGCTTCGTCGAGAACTACGGCAGTCCGACGGCCCTGATCTCGGTGCCGTACGCGCTCGAGCATCATGCGCTCTATTTCGGCGCCTTCACCGGCGCTCCTTCGCTCCGCCACGATCCGCCGGATCGCTACGTCTTCAACTACCGTGCCGGCTACGCCGAGGAAGCCCATGCGCTCGTGAACTATCTCGTCAAGAGCCGCAAGCTGCGTCCGCAGGAGATCGGAGTTCTCACCCAGCAGGATGCCTACGGCGACGCAGGGTGGGAGGGTGTCAGCAAGGCGATGCACGGGCTGCGCGGCGGCGTGGGCGACGCCTTCCGCATGAGCTACAGCCGCAACACCGTCAATGTCGACGAGGCCATCGCGCAACTGCGCCGGCAGAAGCATGCGATCAAGGCGGTGGTGCTGGTCGCCACCTTTCGCGCCGCGGCCAAGTTCATCGAGAAGACCCGCGACCTGTATCCGGACATGATCTACGCGACGATTTCGGGTGTCGGCAGCACCGGCCTCGCCAGTGAGCTGATGGTGCTTGGCCCGCGCTATGCGGACGGCGTCATCTGCACCCAGGTCACGCCGGCGGTCGACGGCTACGCGTCCGTCACCCTGAACTACAAGAAGGCGCTCGACAGATATTTCCCGGGAGAGCCGGCGGACTACTCGTCCCTGGAAGCCTATCTCACCGCCAACATCCTGATCGAAGGACTGCGTCGCGCCGGTCCCGCTGTCGACACCGAGTCGCTGGTCGATGTCCTCGAATCGATGCGGAATTACGAGCTGGGCGTTGGATCAAAGGTGAGCTTCGGCCCGTCCGACCACCAGGCGCTGCACAAGGTCTGGGGCACGCAGCTCGACAAGACCGGCCAGTATCACGCAATAGATCTCGAATAGGCTGAATGGCCTGGGCTCGCCGCTCCGTGCAGCGTGCATGAGCGGGTTGCTTTCATCGGCGCTTTCGGCCATATCGATCGCATGATCAAGACTGAGACCTTGCACGCGAACACGTGGTGGCGCTCCATCTAGGAGCGGCACGGCCTCGTCATTCATTCGCCCGTCGCCGCCGTTCATCGGCCTGCGACGCGGTTCTTGTCATCAACAGCATCGAAGAGCTCGATCGAGCGGCGGTTCTCACTTCTGGAGAACCACGATGCCTCTCTCAATGCCAGAACGTCCCGTCATCCTGACCGGCGACAGGACCACCGGCCCCCTGCACCTCGGCCACTATGTCGGCTCGCTGCAGAACCGCGTCGCGCTGCAATCGACGCATCGGCAATTCCTGCTGCTGGCCGATGCCCAGGCGCTGACGGACAACGCCCACGATCCGGGCAAGGTGAGCCGGAACATCCTGGAGATCGCGACCGACTATCTCGCCGTCGGCATCGACCCGGAGATGACGACCATCTGCCTGCAATCGCACCTGCCGGCGCTGGCCGATCTCACGCTGCTCTACATGAACTTCGTCACGGTGGCGCGGCTCGAGCGCAACCCGACCATCAAGGACGAGATCCAGACACGCGGCTTCGGCCGCGATATACCGGCCGGCTTCCTGTGCTATCCCGTCGCGCAGGCCGCGGACATCACCGCCTTCAGGGCGACCATCGTGCCGGTCGGCGAGGACCAGGCGCCGCTGATCGAGCAGACCAACGAGATCGTCCGCCGCATCAACCGCCAAGCGGGCACGGAGGTGCTCCCCGAGGCACGCGCGCTGATCCCGAGCGTCGGACGCCTGCCTGGCGTGGACGGCAAGGCCAAGATGAGCAAATCACAGGGCAACACGATTCCACTCTCCGCCACCGCGGACCAGATTCGCGATGCCGTCCGCCGCATGTTCACCGATCCCGGCCACGTCAGGGCCGCCGATCCGGGGCGTGTCGAAGGCAATGTCGTTTTTACCTATCTCGACGCGTTCGACGACGATCACGCGGCGGTCGCGGACCTGAAGGCGCGCTACGTCCGCGGCGGCCTCGGAGACAGCGTCGTGAAGCAGCGACTTGATGACGTGCTGCAGGCCGTGGTCGCGCCGATCCGCGACCGGCGGGCAGCGTTTGCGCGTGATCCCGACCATGTTCTCGAGATCGTCAGGCACGGCACCGAACTGGCGCGCACCGTCACCGATGCGACCTTGCGCGACGTACGCGAGGCGCTGGGTCTGTTTGCGCTGCATTAGCGGTGCGATGCTAATGCCTGATAACATGAATTAACTAATTCTCGCTCCGCTGCGTTACTGGAACACGAAACGGCTGCGCGTGTGCCGTCGAAATAGGCGCTGCGCTGTCAAGCGGCCGCGAAAGGCGCTATGCTGCGTTCGCGCCTGCCCAACTGTTATGCCGAGATCCGGTTTCGAAGTATTCAGCACTCGCGTTTCACCCGGAGAACACATGGCGAAGCGACCCATCGTAAAGCCGCCGACGGCCGCAAAGCCGCAGCCAAAGAAGCAGGCTTTCGATCCGGCGGTGTTCCTGAAGACCGAAGGCCCAGGCCGGACGATCGGGAAATACCGAAAGGACCAGCAGATCTTTTCCCAGGGCGGCCTCGCCGATGTGCTGTTCTATATCATCACGGGCACGGTCAAGATCGTCGTCCATTCCGAGCAGGGCAAGGAGGCGGTCATCGCGCTGCTCGGTCAGGACGATTTTTTCGGCGAGGGGTGCCTGGCCGGCCAGTCTCATCGGCTGTCGGCAGCGTCGGCCATCACGGACAGCGAAATCCTGCGGATCACCAAATCGGCCGCGATCAGCACCCTGCGTGAGCAGCCGGCGTTCTCCGAGGTGTTCGTTTCGCACATCCTCGCCCGCACGATCCGCGTCGAGGCCGATCTCATCGATCAGTTGTTCAATTCGAGCGAGAAGCGCCTTGCGCGGGCGCTACTGCTGCTGGCCAATTTCGGCAATGACGGCAAGCCGCAGCGGGTCATCGCGAAGGTCAGCCAGGAGATGCTGGCCGACATGATCGGCACCACCCGCTCGCGGGTCAGTCACTTCATGAACAAGTTCCGCAAGCTGGGCTTCATCGACTACAACGGCCATCTCGTGATCCACAACTCCCTGCTGAACGTGGTTCTGCACGATCAGCCGCATATCGCAGGCGTGAAGTCGGTTGAAGGCAAGGCTCCCCTCAAGAGCCTATGACCGTGCATCTCGAGTGACCGTGCATCTCGAGATCGAGCTGGCGCTGGCCCTGCTCGATCCGCGCCACCATCAAATCAATGCTGGCTGCGCACCGCCGTCGTGGGCGGCTGGAGAAATGCATCGAACCGCTGCTTGACGATGGCGTAGCATTCGCACGAGGCTTTCTCGAGGCCGGGCCGGTCGAGCACCTGAATGGTGTCGCGACGATAGCTGATCAGGCCGGCCGCCTGCATGGATTGCGCGGCAAGCGTCACCGACTTGCGATTGGCGCCGAGGATCTGCGACAGGAATTCATGCGTGTACGGAAGCACCGCCCCTTCGGCCCGGTCGTGCATCATCAGCAGCCATCGGCAGATGCGCTCGACGGGATCCATCTGTCACACGCCCCACGGCTCGCTGTCGGTGGGCCACACCACCGAGCGGAAAGAATTGCCGCCGAATGAGCGGATCTGGCCGACGCGCCAACCCGGCCTGCCGCCTGGCTCGCATAGGGCGGTCTCCGGTGATGAGGGTGCTGCCCCGCCCACTGAAAGGCTGGCATGAGCACGCCTCTCGCCACGGCATCAGTGCCCGCTCTCCGTGGAAGGTCCTCTGGATGAGCGCGCGGGGGGCACAGCGAGCGTCAGGTGCTACTGCCCGCGCCGGGGAGCCATTCTCCTCGATTCGGCTCCCGACGAATTGCGCTGCGGCAAACTGGACCCATGTTCGCTTTTGCTCAGACTCCGACCGGGAACAGCAACACAATAGTCTCATAATATCAAATTGTAAGGAAGAGAGCAGTGGGGAATTTGTAGTCGGAGTGCGTCCTGTTTTGGAGAATTCGCGTGTTGAGACATCAGAGCCAAGATACCGCTTTTCCGATCTTTCTCGAGCGGGCAGGCGTCCGGAATGACATACGCAGCTACAGGCTCATCCAACAATCTGTGCTCGCCGAATTCAGTCGTGCTGCATTGCAGACCCGCGATATCAACAGCGTTCTTCAGCGCGCCACCGCGCTCTGCGCCAAGGGCCTCAATGCACCGTTCACGATGGCGATGGAATTCGTGGCGGATGGCAAGAGACTGCTGGTCCACGCGGGTTACGGATGGCCGAGCCCGGTCGAGCAATCATCGTTCGTCGTGGACAGCGCCTCGCCTGCTGGCCGCGCCTTCCAGACAGGTCAAGCCATCATCACCAGTCGCGGCCCCCCTGATGGTCGCTTCGAGACACCGGGACTTCTTCCAGTAGACCGCGGCATCAAGACGTCGATCAGCGTCCGGATCGATCGCGGCGGACAAGGCGGCGGCTATTTCGGCGTGCTCCAGGTCGACAGTCCGGCCCCCCGCCGCTTCGACGAGGCAGACGTTGCCTTCCTCACTGCATTCGCCGACATCGTCGGGATTGCAATCGAGCGCCTGCATGAGGAGACGCGGCTCCGGGAAGCCTTGGACCATCAAGCCATGCTGACGCGCGAAATGGGCCACCGCGTCAAGAACAGCCTCGCATCCGTCGTGGCCATGCTCCGCGTCCAGTCGTTCGGGTCGCATTCGGCTGAAGCCAAGCGCGCCCTCGAAGACGCAGGATCGCGCGTGGCGGCCATTGCCCAGGTTCATGATCATCTCTCGCGGGCCTCGCAGATCGGCTTGATCGACGTCGACGTCTTCCTCAATGACTTCTGCAGCCGGCTGCAACGGGTCGCGGGAACGAATGTGCTGCGCTGCGACTCCGACCCGATACGGCTTTCGGCCAATCATGCCGTTCCTCTCGGCCTGCTGATCAATGAGCTGGTCAGCAACGCCGTGAAACATGCCTACCCCGGCCGGGAGGGGACGATCGACATCTCCGCCCGTGACATCGACGGCTGGCTGCACCTCAGCGTGTCCGACCATGGTGTCGGTCTGCCGGCCGATTTCGACATCGATCAGCCGCGCGCGAGCCTGGGGTTCCGGATGATCAAGGGGATGGTCGAGCAGCTCCGCGGCCGCCTCTCCGTCAGCGCCAACCAGTCAACCGGCACGCGTGTCCTGGTCGAACTGCCGATGATCCCCCGCAACGAAGGGATTGCACCCGCGGCAGCACTCGTCACCGCAGAGCGACCGGTGCTGGAGAAGACCCGGTGATCCCTTGGGCGATCATCATTCGCCAGCACGGCCGATGACGTGATCCTCGATGCGCCGCTGACAAGGCCGGCCGCTTTCTCGAACGGCAGCTCTTTGTCAATGCTCCTCGTCCACGTGCCGCTGGTGGCGACGAGCGCGCTACACGCTTCATGGTGAGACCACACCGCAAATCCGAACATGCGCGAGCCCGGCGGCATTTACCGGGCGGAAACCGTTGCTGGCGTTCAATGCGAGCATGGCACAGTTGCGCATGGAAGTTCGCGATTCGACCGGCACCATCCTGCCGGGCTATGGCGACGCATTCTTCGACCTCAGGCTCCCCGGCGATCACCGCCGCGTGGCGCGGACCCTGCTCCAGATCATTCGCGGCGACGATGTCCGCTCACCGGTGCACAGCGTCCACTTCTTCCGGGGCGCTTCCGAGATCGGCTGCTGGTCGGTCGACGACGAGCGCGCGGAGATGAGCTTCGTGGACCAGTTCGCGCACACGCCGCCCGCCGCGGCGTAACAGCTTCCCCGACGAGCTCAAGGCACGCGGCATCGGCCTCACGCGATCCGCGGGTGCGCGGTCTGGTGTCAGGTCCAGGCCGAGCGGATGATCGTGCCGTCATAGTCGGTGCCGAAAATCGCGAAGTCCGGCACATGGCCGAGGATCGCCGTCAGCGCCCGCGGGATCAGGTGCGTCTCGGGATCGCGCAGCTCACCGATCAGGCCTGACGCGTCGGCACCGCCGGCGTTGAAGTGCGGCGATGGCCGGTGGACAGATTGTCGTAGCAGACCGGCGCGTAGCCGGCCCCGGCGACAGCCTTGCAGCAATGAGCCCCGATGTAGCCGGCGCCGCCGGCAACCAGGATCGCTCCCTTGTGATCCATGCATGAAGGCCTTCTGATCAGCAAACGGCTGGATCGAGTCGCGGATGAGAAATGTGACCCAGCGGGGCGACCGCTGCAACCGGGCAGCGCGCGCCGGCCGGCGTCACCGACGACCGCTTGGCGGCAGGCCGCTCCGCGCTCTTAACGCTCTCGCACCCGGCCGGTCGTCCGATTGCGGTCAGGTGACGCCGAATAGCTGATGTCACGCGATGACAGCACGACATCTAGCCGTGAACAGACCTCGTACCGGGCTGCGCCGCTGATTCGGACGCGGTTCGTTCAAGCCACGTTCTGAACGTTAATGTGAGCGCGCACGACGTCGCATTCTGGGACATCATGCGCAGGCTGGCCGTGGCAGCGAGTCCAGCGCTGATGTCGTTGGCGCGATCCCGGCGCGGCGATCGCGGGCTGTGCCTGTGCTCAACCTGCTGGCCTGTTAGCTGGTTCATCACGGTCCGATCGCCCGCGGGTTCCGTTCGGCGCGCAGATGTCCATGCCCCGCGACGCATGGCTCACGACCCAGAGTCCAGGTGGCACGCGGCGCAGAATGGGGTACGAGTCGTCGGACTGATCAGCGTCGGCCGATGCGGGAGACGTCCCTTGAGTGAAACACCGAGCAACGTCGACGCGGCGGCGCGCGCTGCAGCGACGCCACCGCCCTCGTCCGCCGCGGCGCCCGGGCTCTCGGCGCGTCTCGGCATTCCGCTGCTTGCGGTGATCGCAGCGCTCGCCTTCGTGGCGCTCGCGACCACGCGCTGGAACGCCTGGACCGGCAACGCAACGACCCAGTCGACCAACGACGCCTATGTGCGCGCCGACCTGACGCAGCTCTCGAGCCGCGTGGCCGGCGAGGTGACGAAGGTCGCGGTCAGCGATTTCCAGCAGGTCAAGGCCGGCGACCTGCTGGTCCAGATCGATCCGGCCGACTACGAGGCACAGGTGTCGCAGGCCGAGGCCAATGTCGAGGCGGCACAGGCGGCGCTCGACAACCTCAGCAATCAGGTCGAGCTGCAATACGCAACCATCGCGCAGGCCGAAGCGCAGCAGGTCTCGGCCGGCGCGGCCGAGGTGCAGGCCAGGCAGGAGGAAGAGCGCCAGCAGTCGCTGTCGCAGAGCGAGGCAGGTACCAAGCAGCGGCTGGAACAGGCAACGGCCGCCTATGCCAAGGCACAGGCGGACGTGCGCGCGAGCCGCGCGGTGATCGCCGCGCAGCGTCATCAGCTCGAGGTGCTCACCGGCACCAAGAAGCAGCGCGGCGCCGATCTCGCCGGCGCCAAGGCCGCGCTGGCCGCCGCGCGGCTCAAGCTCGGCTACACCAGGATCACCGCGCCGTTCGACGGCGTCGTCGGGCAGCGCCAGGTCCAGGTCGGCGACTACGTCAATATCGGCAGCAGCCTGATCGCGGTGGTGCCGCTGCCGCATGTTTTCGTCATCGCCAACTACAAGGAAACGCAGCTCACCCATGTCGCGCCCGGCCAGCCGGTCGAGGTCACCGTGGACTCGTTCCCCGGCGAAAGCCTGCACGGCCGCGTCGAGCGGATCGCGCCGGCCTCCGGCTCGCAATTCGCGCTGCTGCCGCCCGACAATGCCACCGGCAATTTCACCAAGGTCGTACAGCGCATTCCGGTCCGCATCGCCCTCGACGGCGACCAGCCGCTGCTCGCGCGGCTGCTGCCGGGGATGTCGGTCGTGACCCACATCCGCACCGCCGGCCAGGCCGATGGCACCAAGTGAGACCGAGCGCGGACCGCTGTCGCGCGGCGGCCAGGCGGCGCATCCGCTGTTTGCCGTCGGCGCCGTCCTGCTCGGCTCGTTCCTGGCGAATTTCGACAGCCGGCTGACCTCGGTCGGCCTGCCCGATCTGCGCGGCGCGTTCTCGCTCGGTTTTGACGAGGGCGCCTGGCTGTCCACCGCGGCGATCGGCTCGCAGATCGTGATCGCGCCGGCCGTGGCGTGGCTCGCGACGGTGTTCGGTCTGCGCCGTGTGCTGGGTATTCCCAGCCTCATCTATGCGGTGCTGTCCCTGATCATTCCGTTCGTGCGCGACTATCCGATCTTGATCGCGCTCGCGATCCTGCACGGCATGCTGCTCGGCACCTTCGTGCCGGCCACCTTGATGATCATCTTCCGCAACCTGCCGATCCGCTGGTGGCTACCGGCCATCTCGATCTATGCGATCCGGGTCGGCTTCGCGCTGGATACCTCGACCTCGCTGGTCGGCTTCTATGTCGAGCATCTCGGCTGGCAGTGGCTGTACTGGCAGGGCGTCGTGCTGGCGCCGCTGATGGCGCTGATGGTCTATCTCGGCACCCCGGCCGAGCCCGTCAACCGCGCGCTGCTCGAGAACGCCGACTGGGGCGGGATGCTGTTGCTCGGCAGCGCCGTGGCGATGATCTATGCCGGTCTCGACCAGGGCAACCGGCTCGACTGGCTGCAATCGGGCACGGTGATGGCGCTGCTGTGCGGCGGCGCCGCGCTGTTCGTCCTGTTCCTCGTCAACGAGGCGCTCGCCCCGCAGCCATGGGCGCATTTCAACGTGCTGTTCTCGCGCAACATCGGGCTGTCGCTGGTGGTGATCCTGCTCTACACGCTGACCAGCCTCTCGAATGCGTCGCTGGTGCCGAACTTCCTCGCTACCATCACGCAGTTGCGGCCGGAGCAGAGCGGCTCGTTGCTCTTGATCTACGGCGCGCTGCCGATGGTCGTGCTGGTGCCGCTGTCGATCGTCCTGCTTCGCCATCTCGATCCTCGCATCGTCGTCGTGCTCGGTCTCAGTGCCTTCGCGGCGGCCAATCTGCTCGGCACCCAGATCACCCATGCCTGGGCGCGCGAGGATTTCATCGTCATCGTCGTGCTGCAGTCGATCGGACAGGCCCTGACCTTGCTTCCGATCATCATCCTCGCGCTGTCGAATTCCGATCCGGCGCGGGCGACGTCCTTTGCGGCCTATATCCAGGTGATGCGGCTCGGCGGCGCCGAAATCGGCGTCGCCCTGATGGGAACGTGGCTGCGGGTGCGCGAGCAGGTGCATTCGGCCTATCTCGGCCCCAACATCCGGAGCGGCGATCTCGACGTCGCACGCGCATTGCAACGGTTGACCGGCTATTTCGCCGCGCATGGCGGCGGCCAGGCCAAGGCCCGCGCCGTCGGGACCTTGGCCGCGCAGGTGCAGCGCGAGGCCAACGTGCTCGCTTATCTCGACGCGTTCTGGCTGTGCTTCTGGCTGGCGATCGCCGCGCTCCTGCTGGTCGCCCTGATCACGCGCGCGCCGCCGGGGCCATTCGCGCCGATACCGATCGGTCTGAGGGCGGCGTGGATGCGACGGTTCGGATCGTCGACGACGTGAGCGAGCCCGACCCCGCATGCGGGGTCGTAGCTTCCTCTCCAACAACGCCGGCGCGCCTCAGCGCCTTTAACCTTCTGGCGAAAGCCGAGCCGCGCGATCAGAATCGCTGGCGCTGCATGTTGCGCGCCATCTCCGAGCGATACGACATCTAGCCGTGAACAGATTTCAAACCGTGTCTCGCAAGCGATTCGGACGCGGTTCGTTCCAGCCGCGTTCCGAACCTTAACAGCGGCACGGTGAGCGTCGCATTCTGGGACATCATGCTCGCGATGGTTGTGGCAACTCATCGAGCGGCCATTTCGGACGCTTGATCTTCTTGTAGGGCAACGTCGTCACGTCGCGCGCGACCACGCCGGGCGCATCGACCATGATGATGTCGGCCGCGATCGGCGCAAATGCCGCGCGGAAATGCTGGGCGGATTTCACCACGACGAGCTTGCGCGTGGCAGGATCGCAGCCGAGCTGCGTGAAGAAGTCGGTGCCGAACGCCTGGCAGCGGAACGTCGTGATCACGACCTCGACGCCATTGCTCCCGATCAACGCGCAATCGCCGAGCTTGGCGGGCGTGCCGGCAAGGCCTGTCATCACCATGTTCTCCTTCAGCGCCTTGATCTCCCAGGTCGCATCGACCGGATCACCCGACAGCGGACCGATCTTGCCGCCGATCCGCAGCGGCAGCTTGGCGCCAACGCCGGCATCGAAGGCGATGCGCACCGCGATCGGATCCCAGAGTGGACCGAGGCAGGCATTGCCGATGTTGCGGTCGAGCAGCCGGCGCAGGATGAACGTGGAATCGCCGGGCGCACCGCCGCCGGGATTGTCGCTGGCATCGCCGAGCACGATGGTGCCGTCTGTCGCCAAGGCCTGGTCAAGCGCGGCATCGACGGCGGGCATGCGCTCGGTCACCGCCTCGCGCATGCCGATCAGTTCGTCCGCAAGGCGGCGTGCCAGCGCCTTCGCCCTGACACCATCCGGATCGACGGCGGCATCGCTGTAGACCAGCACCTTGGTGCCCATGTCAGGCGTGTCGCCCCAGCCGAAGCCGTGCACGATCGAGACCGAGACGATGCCGTCCTTGCCTTCGAGCGCGGTGATGCGGTCGACGAAGCTGCGCACCGGCTCGCGCGTGGTGTGCAGGGTGACGATCATGTCGGTGTCGACCAGGGCCTTCTGCAGCTTCAGCCGCTTCTCGGCGATCTCGGTGCAATGCTTCACCAGATCCTGCGCGCGCTCGAGGATGTCGGTGTGCGGATATTCCTTCCAGCAGATCAGCAGATCGGCGCTTCTGACCATCAGCTCGCTCATGTGAACGTGGGGGTCGAGCGTCGCACCGATGACCACATCGGGCCCGACGATCTCGCGGATGCGCGCGAGCAGCTCACCCTCGCAATCATCGTAGCCGTCGGCGATCATCGCGCCGTGCAGGCCGATCAACGCCATGTCGATCGGCAGTGCAGCCTTGAGATCGGCGAGGATCTGATCGCGCAGGGTCTCGAACGCGGCGCGGGTGACCAGCCCGTTGGGCACCGCCGCAGCCACCAGCCCTTCGATCAGCGTCCAGCCCTTGGACGGCCCGACCTGGCGCGCAGCCCATAGCGGCCCGCCATGCATCTGCATCTTGTCCGGATGCTGGCCGGCCGGGAAGTAGGCGCGCTCATGGAAGGTCGCGAGCCCCGTGGGCATCGGCGCGAAGGTGTTGGTCTCGGTGGCAAGGGCGGCGGAGAAGACACGCATGGAGGGGAGGCTCTTGGTTCGCGCGAGGGACGAGGATGCGGCGCAGGGGACCGCATCGCGTCCATCAGCACAAGCCGGCAGGAAGGAAGAGCGCCCGTCGCCCAGCGCATGAGCGGCGTCAGACCGCCCTCTCAAACGCGACCGACTGATCCTCGATCGCCTTGATCGCGACCAGCGCGACCTGCGTCAGCGCCTCGCGGTCGGCGCCTGACGACGCCATCACGCTCATGCCGGTGATGACGGCCGAGACATAGCGGGCGAGCGCCGCAGGGTCGGCGGTGGCAGCCAGATCGCCTTCGCCCTTTGCGCGATCGAAACGCTGCCGGAGCTGCGCCTCGGTCTGCGCACGGCGGGCAGCGAGCTCGAACGGCACATTGGCCGAGCCGGAGCCGCAGGCGAGACCGCCCTGCACCAGCAGGCAGCCGGGCGGATTGGACGGATCGGTCTGTTTCTCGGCGACGCCCATCAGCATCCGCGCGGTGACCTCGCGGGCGGTCGGCGCACTCAGCACCTCGTCCATCCAGGCCTCCCGTCGCGCCGTGTAGCGGTCGAGCGCGGCCCTGAGCAGGGCCTCCTTGCTGCCGAACGCGGCATAGAGGCTGGGCGGGTTGATGCCCATGGCGTCGGTGAGCTGGGCGATGGTGGCGCCTTCATAGCCATGGCGCCAAAACACCTCCATCGCCTGGTCCAGCGCGGTGTCGCGATCGAAAGTCCGGGGCCGTCCGATGCCCATGTGCAAAACTCCTGTTCCGTCTCCGCCCCGTCCGATTTCTTATCTAGTTGTTATTGAACGCGATTTCTTTGATCTGGCGCAGTCGCCGAAAGTCGGGCTACTATTTTCGTAGCATCCGTTACATAAGTCTCTTGCGAACCGGTTGCCAGCGCCACATTTGTAGCGAGCACTACAAAACTGGAGCGCGCCAATGCCTTCGCCCGAAATTCGTTCCTCCGGCCGCCTGAAGCGGTGGCTGAGCACCGTCGCCGCCGCTGGCCTGCTGATTGCCGCCGGATCCTATGCCGGCTCCCGTTATTTCAACTTCAGTTCCGCGCCGAATGCAGCCCGCGCTGCGGCCTCCGAACAGGCCGTCGCCGTTACGGTTGCCGTGGTCGAGCCGCGAAAGGCGAGCCTGTGGGACGAATTCTCCGGCCGGCTCGAAGCCGTCGAGCGGGTCGAGATCCGGCCGCGGGTGGCCGGTGCCATTCTCGGCACCAATTTCACCGAGGGCTCGCTGGTCAAGGCTGGCGACGTCCTCTTCAAGATCGACCCGGCGCCCTACGCAGCCGAGGTCGACCGGGCGCAGGCGCAGCTGGAAGCGGCGCGCGCCCGCGCCGCCTTCGCTGCCAACGAACTGGAGCGCGGCGCGCAGCTGGTCGGCAATTCGATCGTGACCAAGCGCGATTACGACCAGCGCGACAACGGCAATCGCGAGGCGATCGCCAACGTCAAGGCCGCCGAGGCGACCTTGCAGACGGCCAAACTCAACCTCGACTACACACAGGTGCGGGCGCCAGTCGACGGCCGGGTCGGCCGGATCGAGGTCACCGTCGGCAACCTCGTCGCCGCCGGCTCGGCCTCGCCGGTGCTGACTTCGCTGGTGTCCGTCAATCCGATCTATGCGAGCTTCGACGCCACCGAAGAGCTGGTGTTGCGCGCATTGTCGGCGATCGCCGATGGCTCGGGCAAGCGCGGCAATCTCGACCGCATCCCCGTCGAGATGACGACGTCGGGCGGTATCACGGCATCCGGCCACATCCAGTTGATCGACAATCAAGTCAACGGGCAGAGCGGCACGATCCGCGTCCGCGCCGTGTTCAAGAACGAGGACGGCCGGCTGATCCCCGGCCAGTTCGCGCGCGTGCGCATGGGCCAGCCGCAGCAGCAATCGCTGGTGCTGCTCGACGAGCGCGCCATCGGCACCGACCAGGACAAGAAATTCGTGATGGTGGTCGGTGACGACGAGCGCGCTGTCTATCGCCCGGTCAGCCTCGGCGGCAGCGTCGACGGCCTGCGCATCATCTCCGCCGGTCTCAAGCCCGGCGAGCGCGTCGTCGTCAACGGCCTTCAGCGGGTGCGGCCGGGTGCGTTGTTGAAGACGCAGGTGGCCGCGATGGGCGCACGCGGTGGGGCGGCCTCTGACAACAAGCAACTGGCGCAGCGCTGATCGTCATTGAGGCCCGGCTGTCCGCGACCACCACAACTGTCGTCCCCGCGAAAGCGGGGACCCATAACCACCGGCCCTGCTTGTCGACCAAGGAAGATGACCCGCAGTCTTTTTCACCAATTGGCCGTCCGCGGTATGGGTCCCGGCGTTCGCCGGGACGACACCGGATGTGAGGCGGCAGCGAGCCAAACAGGCCAAGCGAAATCCACACTACACGCTGACATCTCCCGACCACGGGGCCTCCCATGAACCTCTCCAAATTCTTCATCGACCGGCCGATCTTCGCAGGCGTGCTGTCGACGCTGATCTTCCTCGGCGGCTTGATCGCGCTGTTCTCCATGCCGATCTCCGAATACCCCGACGTCGTGCCGCCCTCTGTCGTGGTGCGCGCGACCTATCCCGGCGCCAATCCGAAGGTGATCGCCGAGACGGTGGCGACGCCGATCGAGGAGCAGATCAACGGCGTCGAGAACATGCTCTATATGAGCAGCCAGGCGACCACCGACGGCGCGATGACGCTCACGGTCACCTTCAAGCTCGGCACCGATCCGGACAAGGCCACGCAGTTGGTGCAGAACCGCGTGCAGCAGGCCGAGCCGCGGCTGCCCAATGTCGTGCGCCAGCTCGGCGTCATCACCAAGAAGAGCTCGCCCGACCTCACCATGGTCGTGCATCTGATCTCGCCGAACGGCCGCTACGATACGACGTACCTGCGCAACTACGCGGTGCTCAACGTCAAGGACCGGCTGGCGCGCATCGACGGCGTCGGCGACGTGCAGCTGTTCGGCGCCGGCGACTATTCGATGCGGGTCTGGGTCGATCCGCAGAAGGCGGCCGAGCACGGCCTGTCGGCGTCCGACATCGTCAAGGCGATCCAGGCGCAGAACGTCGAAGCCGCGGCCGGCGTGGTCGGCGCATCGCCCAGCGTCAAGGGGCTCGACCTGCAGCTCTCGGTCAATGCCGAGGGCCGGCTGTCGAACGAGGACCAGTTCGCCGACATCGTCGTGAAGACCGGCGCCCATGGCGAGATCACGCGGCTGCGCGACGTCGCGCGCATCGAGCTCGGCGCCTCGGAATATGGACTGCGCTCGCTGCTCGACAACAAGCAGGCGGTGGCGATCCCGATCTTCCAGGCGCCCGGCTCCAACGCGCTGCAGATCTCCGACAACGTCCGCGCCACCATGGCCGAGATCAAGAAGACGATGCCGGAGGGCGTCGAGTATCACATCGTCTACGATCCGACCCAGTTCGTGCGATCCTCGATCGAGGCCGTCGTGCACACGCTGTTCGAGGCGATCGTGCTGGTCGTGATCGTGGTCATCCTGTTCCTGCAGACCTGGCGCGCCTCGATCATCCCGCTGCTGGCGGTGCCCGTCTCGATCGTCGGCACCTTCGCGGTGATGCACCTGTTCGGCTTCTCGATCAACGCGCTCAGCCTGTTCGGCCTGGTGCTCGCCATCGGCATCGTCGTCGACGACGCCATCGTCGTGGTCGAGAACGTCGAGCGCAACATCGAGAGCGGCCTGTCGCCCCGCGACGCCACCTACCAGGCGATGCGGGAGGTGTCGGGACCGATCATCGCGATCGCGCTGGTGCTGGTCGCCGTGTTCGTGCCGCTCGCCTTCATCTCCGGCCTCACGGGACAGTTCTACAAGCAGTTCGCGCTGACGATCGCGATCTCGACCGTGATCTCCGCCGTCAACTCGCTGACCCTGTCGCCGGCGCTGTCGGCGCTGCTGCTCAAGGGCCACCACGAGCCGAAGGACCGCCTCACCCGCATCCTCGACAAGAGCCTCGGCTGGTTCTTCCGCGGCTTCAACCGCGCCTTCGTCCGCGCCTCCGACAATTACAGCGGCAGCGTGTCGAAGGTGATCACCGGCAAGGCCGCGGTGATGATCCTCTACGTCCTCCTGGTCGGCGCCACAGCCGTGCTGTTCAAGCAGGTGCCGGGCGGCTTCGTGCCCGGCCAGGACAAGCAGTATCTGGTCGGCTTCGCCCGACTGCCCGATGGCGCCACGCTCGACCGCTCCGAGGAGGTCATCCGCAAGATGAGCGACATCGCGCTGACCCAGCCCGGTGTCGAGAGCTCGGTCGCCTTCCCCGGCCTGTCGATCTCCGGCTTCACCAACTCCTCCAATGCCGGCATCGTGTTCTCGACCTTGAAGCCGTTCGACGAGCGCAAGGATCCGTCGCTGTCCGGCGGCGCGCTGGCGATGGAGCTCAACAAGAAATATGCGGGCATTCAAGACGCCTTCATCGCAATGTTCCCGCCGCCGCCGGTCAACGGCCTCGGCACGATCGGCGGCTTCAAGCTGCAGATCGAGGACCGCGCCGGGCTCGGCTATGAGGCGCTCAACGACGTCACCAAGGCGTTCATGGCGGGCCTGCAGAAGTCGCCGGAGATCGCCGGCGTGTTCTCGAGCTTCCAGGTCAACGTGCCGCAACTGTTCGCCGACATCGACCGCACCAAGGCGCTGCAGCTCGGCGTGCCCGTGACCGAGGTGTTCAACACCCTGCAGATCTACCTCGGCTCGTACTACGTGAACGACTTCAACAAGTTCGGCCGCACCTATTCGGTGCGCGTGCAGGCCGACGCGCCGTTCCGCGCCCGTGCCGACGATATCCGCCAGCTCAAGGTGCGCTCCGCCTCCGGCGACATGGTGCCGCTGTCGGCGCTGCTCAACGTGCGACAGAGCGCAGGTCCCGAACGCGCCATCCGCTACAACGGCTTCCTGTCGTCGGATATCAACGCGGCAGCGGCGCCCGGCTTCTCCTCGGGCCAGGCGCAGGCGGCGGCGGAGCGGGTCGCGGCCGAGGTGCTGCCGCCGGGCTTCGCCTTCGAATGGACCGACCTGACCTACCAGGAGTTCATCGCCGGCAATTCGGGCCTGTGGGTGTTTCCGCTCGCGATCCTGCTGGTGTTCCTGGTGCTGGCCGCGCTGTACGAGAGCCTCACCTTGCCGCTCGCGATCCTGATGATCGTGCCGATGGCGCTGCTGGCGGCGATGTTCGGTGTCTACCTCTCGAAGGGCGACAACAACATCTTCACCCAGATCGGCCTGATCGTGCTCGTCGGCCTCTCCGCCAAGAACGCGATCCTGATCGTCGAATTCGCGCGCGAGCTCGAATTCGCCGGGCGCACGCCGCTGCGCGCTGCGATCGAGGCCAGCCGGCTCCGGTTGCGCCCCATCCTGATGACGTCGATGGCCTTCATCATGGGCGTGCTGCCGCTGGTGCTATCGACCGGTGCAGGCTCGGAGATGCGGCGGGCGATGGGCGTCGCGGTGTTCTCCGGCATGATCGGCGTCACCGTGTTCGGCCTGTTCCTGACGCCCGTGTTCTACGTGCTGCTGCGAACGCTGACCGGCATGAAGCCGCTGACCCAGCACGGCGGCCACGGCACGGTGGCAGCGCAGCCTGCGGAGTAAACGGCATGTGAACAAGCATGATGTCGGACGCGGAGAAACGCAATTGTCTCTTGTTTCGTAGAGGCAAGTGACAGTCGGCGTCCTCATCACGCTTCCCCGATGATCCGGGGCACGATCAATTCTCAGCGACTGTGAACTGGATCACAGACCAGCGCAGCGGAATGGAGGACGCCAACTCCAGCACGTTGCGCCGACCCGGCGGCCTGTCCCGCACCAGGCCGCCGGGTCATTCGACCGAAGGAGTTGCAACATGGATTTTTTGAATCATCTCGTCGCCGCCAGGCTGAAGAAGACGGCAAAGGGTTTTGAACGCATCGGCGCACACGGTGCAGCGCGGCGGCTGCCGGCTCCGACCCGTGCACGGGCGACGAGCAGACCGGCGCTCGGCCTCGTCGTCGACAATTCGGCGGAGAGCGAACCGGTGCCGGCGCTTGCCTGCCCGGACGATCAAGGCTGCAGCGCCGGATTGTAGGGCCGCAAGCCCCCAACGCGTCCCCAGGCGTGAACCCGGCCGGACCAGGCCAGGCGCCGGCAGCGGACGATCTCAACACGCCCTGCCGCGGCGCGGCCGAGCCGCCGCTAGCGCCAAAATGGCATCATCTCACGATCAAAACTCGCGCTTGCCACGGCTGGGAACAGCCGATAGCTTTTTTGAACCTTTCAAAGCGCGACGGATCATCGAGCATGTTTTCACGGCGGACCAGCCCCACGGGTGTGAAGGTGTCGAACGGAACGGGTCGGGCGACGCCACGCGCGGCCCTCACCGTCTCGAAGACGGTGCTGGTGGCTGCGGCAGCCGTGCTGAGCCTCGCCGCGGCGGCGCAGGCGCGCGATCTCACGGTGGTGTCGTGGGGCGGCAACTATCAGGACGCGCAGCGCAAGATCTACTTCCAGCCGTTCGCCGCCAAGCTCGGCGCCACCGTGCTCGACGAGAGCTGGGACGGCGGCTACGGCGTGCTGCAGGCCAAGGTGAAGGCCGGGGTGCCGAACTGGGATGCGGTGCAGGTCGAGGCCGAGGAGCTCGAGCTCGGCTGCAGCGACGGCATCTATGAGAAGATCGACTGGAGCAAGATCGGCGACAAGAAAGGCTTCATCCCGGCCGGCGTGAGCGATTGCGGCGTCGGCGCCATCGTCTGGTCGACGGGCATGTCGTATGACGGCGACAAGATCAAGGACGCGCCGAAGACGTGGGCGGACTTCTGGGACACGGCGAAGTTTCCCGGCAAGCGCGGCCTGCGCAAGGGCGCCAAATACACGCTCGAATTCGCGCTGATGGCCGACGGCGTGCCGGCGGCCGACGTCTACAAGATGCTGAAGACCAAGGAGGGCGTCGACCGCGCCTTCAAGAAGCTCGACGCGCTGAAGGCCGACATCGTGTGGTGGGAGGCCGGTGCGCAGCCGTTGCAGCTGTTGTCGTCCGGCCAGGTCGCGATGACCTCGGTCTATAACGGCCGCATCAGCGCCATCAACCGCACGGAGGGCAAGCATTTCGGTTTCGTGTTTCCGGGCAGCATCTACGCGGTCGACAGCTGGGTGGTGCTGAAGGGCTCGCCGAACAAGGATGCCGCGATGAACTTCATCGCGTTTGCGAGCCAGGCCGAGAACCAGGCCAAGCTGCCCGAATACATCGCCTACGGCCTGCCGAACATCGCCGCCGCCAAGCTGGTGCCGGAAAAATTCGCCGCCGAGTTGCCGACGACCCCCGATAATCTCAAGCAGGCGATCGCGCTCGACGTCGGCTTCTGGACCGACAATTCGGAAGAGCTGTCGAAGCGCTTCAACGCCTGGCTGGCGCGCTGAGGCTCGCCGCATCAGCAAACCGGGCGCGCGATGATCGTCGTCGCGACGCGCGCCTGCCCTCCTCGTGCATGAGTCCCGGCGAGGTCCGCGCCGAAAGCCTCCGTCATGGATACCCCCTTCATCTCGTTCCGGCAGGTGGTCAAGCGCTTCGCTGCGCTGACCGTGGTCGACGATCTCGATCTCGATATCGCGCGCGGTGAGTTCGTCGCCCTGCTCGGGCCCTCCGGCTCCGGCAAGACCACGCTCTTGATGATGCTCGCCGGCTTCGAGCAGCCGACCAGCGGCACGATCGAGGTCGGCGGCGCCAGGGTCGACGGGCTGCCGCCGCACAAGCGCAACATGGGTGTGGTGTTCCAGAACTACGCGCTGTTCCCGCATATGAGCGTGCGCGACAACATCGCCTTTCCGCTCAAGATGCGCGGCACGTCCAAGCCCGAGATCGCGCAGCGCGTCGCCCGCGTGCTCGACATGGTCAAGCTGTCGACCATGGCCGAGCGCAAGCCGGCGCAGCTGTCCGGCGGCCAGCAGCAGCGCGTCGCGCTTGCCCGCGCCCTGGTGTTCGAGCCGCAGGTGGTGCTGATGGACGAGCCGCTCGGCGCGCTCGACAAGAAGCTGCGCGAGCAGATGCAGCTCGACATCCGCGACCTGCACCGCCGGCTCGGCCTCACCATCGTGTTCGTCACCCACGATCAGGACGAGGCGCTGACGATGTCCGACCGCATCGCCGTGTTCAACCACGGCAGGATCGAGCAGATCGGCCGGCCGCGCGAGATCTACGAGCTGCCGCGCACGCCGTTCGTGGCGGAGTTCATCGGCGAAACCAACCTGCTGACCTGCCAGGTCGATGAGCACGCCGGCGAAGCCGTGCGGTTGACCACGGACTCCGGGCTGTCCTTGTCGGCGCATTCTGGCGTCGTACGCGGCGACGGCGGCAAGGTGCAGGTTTCGATCCGCCCGGAGGCGATCCGGATCAACGATCATGCTGCGGCGACGGCGAACCGTCTCACCGCCCGCATCCTCGATGCCGTCTATTTCGGCGACCACGTGCGGCTCGTGGCGTCAGTCGGCGAGCAGCGGCTGATCATCAAGGGCGACCGCATGAGCGAGGCGGCGGAGGTCGGCCGCGACGTGGCGCTGTCATTCGCGGCGTCGGATGTCTGGGTGGTGGGATCATGCGACCAGACCTCGCCCAGCGCCTGAAGGCGGCCCTGCTGCTCGCGCCGCTTCTGGCGTTCATGCTGTCGTTCTTCGTCGTGCCGCTGGTGACGATGATGAAGTCGGCGGTATCGGATCCGGTCGCGACCGAGTCTCTGCCCCGCACCCACAAGGCGCTGGCGCGCTGGGACCGCATAAGCGTGCCTCCTGCAACCGCACAGGCCGCGTTCGTCGACGACATCCGCAAGCTGGCCAATGACGAGCAGTTCGGCGATCTCGTTCGCCGCCTGAACAGCGCGCAGTCCGGCTTCCGCAGCCTGCTCGGCAAGACCCGCCGCGCGCTCGACAGCTCCGGCGCGGTCGACCTCGCCGCGATCGACTCGCGCTGGAGCGAGACCTCCTATTGGACGACCATCGCCGAGGCCGTGGCCTCGCCCTGGACCGACAAGAACCTGCTCGCCGCCGTCGACCTCGAGCGCAACGCCGCCGGCAATATCGCTGCGATGCCGGAGGGCGCCTCGGCCAACCGCCTGATCATGATCCGGACCTTCGTGACCTCGGCGCTGGTGACGCTGGCCTGCATCCTCATCGGCCTGCCGTTCGCGATGGTGGCCGCCTCGGTCGAGGGCTGGCGCCGGCAGATCCTGCTCGGCGCGGTGCTGCTGCCGCTGTGGACCTCGCTCCTGGTGCGCACCGCGGCCTGGTATGTCGTGCTGCAGGACAACGGCCTGATCAATGCCACGCTCAGGGGATTGGGCCTTACTTCAGCGCCGGTGCCGCTGATGTTCAACCGGCTCGGCGTCGTCATCGCGATGACGCATGTGCTGCTGCCGTTCATGGTGCTGCCGATCTTCAGCGTGCTGATCGCGATTCCGCGCAACCTGATGCCGGCGGCGGCCTCGCTCGGCGCGCATCCGCTGCGCGCCTTCGTCCACGTGCTGCTGCCGCTTTCGATGCGCGGCGTCGTCTCCGGCGCGCTGCTCGTGTTCATGGCCGCGCTGGGCTACTACATCACGCCCGCTTTGATCGGCGGCGCCAACGACCAGATGATCAGCTCGGTGATCGCCTACTACGCCACGGGGGCGGCGAACTGGGGCATGGCCGGCGCGCTCGGTCTCGTCCTGCTGGCGATGACGATCCTGCTCTATGCCGTCTACATCCGGCTGACCTCGGCCGAGGAGCAGCGCGCATGAAATGGCTGCCGCTCATCAAGCTGCTGTTCGCGATCGCCGTCGTCGTGTTCCTGCTCGGGCCGTTGATCGCGGTGCTGCCGTTGTCGCTCACCGACAGCGTATTCCTGAACTATCCCATTCCCGGCTATTCGACGCGCTGGTTTCGCGAGCTGGTCACCGCCGAATCCTGGCGGCTGTCCATCGTCAACAGCCTGCTGATCGGCTCGGGGACCACAGCCCTTGCAACGTTGCTCGGCACGCTCGCCGCGCTCGGCCTGCGCGGCAGGCGCGCCTCGCTGCTGATCTCGACCTTGCGCACCGTGTTCCTGCTGCCGATGGTCGTGCCGGCGGTCGTGCTCGGCGTCGGCATGCAGCTGATGTTTTCGCGCTACGGGCTCACCAACACCTATCTCGGCGTCATCATCGCGCACACCGTCGTCGCCGTTCCGTTCGTGCTGGTCAACGTCTCCTCAGCCTTGCAGGGCGTCGATATCCAGCTCGAGCGGGCCGCCGCGAGCCTCGGCGCCTCGCCCGCCATGGTGCTGCGCTCGGTGACCTTTCCCATCGCGCTGCCCGGCATCATCTCCGGCGCATTGTTCGCTTTCGCGACGTCGCTGGACGAGGTGGTGCTGACGCTGTTCGTCGCCGGCCCCAATCAGCGCACCCTGGCGCGGCAGATGTTCGCCACCATCCGCGAGAACATCAGCCCGGCGATCGTCTCGGCGGCGGCCGTGTTCATCGTCGGCACGATCGCGCTGTCGCTGGCGATGCTCGCGATCCGGCGGCGGATGTCGTGAAGGCCCGACGCGCACGCCTGCCCGTCGAGTTACTCTTCATGCCCGGGCTTGACCTGGGCATCCACGTCCTTTCCTCCACGCATGAAGACGCGGATGGCTGGGACGATCCCGGCCATGACGTCGTGGAGAGAGCCGGGCTACAACCCTGATCGTCAAGTCAGATCGCCCTACCCCGCCTTCACGTACTTCCGCCAATTGTGCGCTTCCTTGAACCCGAGCACCTCGCGCGCCTTGCGGTTCGACAGCGGCGCTTCGCGCTCGCCGAGCTCACGGGTGATCGGGACGTTGGGACAGTAGCGGCGCAGCAGCTCGCGCGTCGGGATATCAGCCGTCACCGTGTCGTTGACGGCGTTGAAGACCTGGAAGCCGAGCCGGTCCTTCTGGATCGCCAGATGCACGATCTCGCCGAGGTCGCGGGCGTCGATATAGGACCACGCATTGCGCTTGCGCGACGGGGGATCGGCGAGAAAGCCGGGAAACCTGTCGTATTCATGCGGCTCGATGACGTTGCCGATGCGCAAGCAATAGATGTCGATGCCGTAGCGCATCGCAAACGCCCGCGCCGTCTTTTCGTTCACGACCTTGGACAGCCCGTAGGAATCCATCGGGTCGGTGTCGTAGTCCTCCTCGAGCGGAAAGCTCCTGAAGTCCTTGTCGCCCTCCGCGAAGCATACGCCATAGGTGGTCTCGCTGGAGGCGATGATGATCTTGCGCACGCCGAGCTTCGCCGCGGCCTCGATGACGTTGTAGGTGCTGATCGTGTTCACGCGAAAGGTCTCATTGTCGGGCTCGATGAGCACCCGCGGGATCGCGGCGAAATGCACCACCGCATCCGGCGCCCGTGGCGGCCGTCCGGCGTTGAAGCCGCCGAAGCCATGATGCATGGTCAGCGCGTTGAAGGCCTGGCCGCTGTCCGTCAGATCGGCGATCAGGGTATTGATGCCGGGGTGATCGAACGGCTTGAGGTCGACGTTGAGGAGCTCGTAGCCCTCGTCCTGCAGATGCGGCAGCACATGCCTGCCCGCCTTGCCTGTTCCCCCGGTGAACACCACGCGTTTGGCTGTCATTGTTCTGTCCTCGTGAATGCGTCGGTTCTAGCAGCTTCCGCCGCGCCCGCTCCATAGGAACTTCCAACCGGCCGCGGCCCGCTGTCCCTCGACGTCGAACCGTGTTGCCGCGCCGCATGGGCTGACGAACGCGCCGGCCGGCAGGCGATCCATTTCAAGCTGCTCCTTGTCGATGAAACATTCCACGCACGATGCCAACAATCCGAATTCGGCCAATGTCCCGACAGGCCAAACCCAAGCAACTCATTCGCCTCTGATCCATCACGACGCCGGCGGCGGCGACGGCTGAGAATCTTTCTCACCATCAGCAGCCAAGTTCCCGCACTCGTGATAGGTAACTAATTGCCGTTACGTAGATGCACTGGGCGGCTGGTCCGTCCCGGAAAGGAGTTGTCGTGCGATTGTCGTCGCGCCGTCATTCGTTGCAGTATTGGCGACGATCCTGCTCTGCGGCCCGTCCGTCTCGCAACCCGCAAAAGGCTCCGCCTCCACTGCTCCTGTTTCGAAATATCAAGGTAGTACTTGAGCAGCGTGATACCCGAACGCTCGATCATTGCCTCGAATGCCGGCACGATCTCGAGGAATTCCTCGGTTTCCTCCTTGGTGCAGAAGCCCATGATGCTCTCAACTCCAGCCCGTTTATATAAACTGCGATTGAACAGCACGATCTCTCCTGCCGCGGGCAAGTGCGAAACGTGACGCTGGAAGTACCATGAACACTGTTCCCGATTGCTTGGCGCTACGACGCGGGTATCACGCGGGCTTAGAGGTTCGACGATCGACTTGATCGTGCCATCCTTGCCGGCGGCGTCGCGACCTTCGATGATGACGAGGATGCGCTGACCGCGCTCAATCACGCAGCGCTGCAGCTTCACGAGCTCTCCGATGAGACAAGATCAGATTTGTCCAATCGATGCACGCTGACGTTGCGCTAGATCAATTCATACAGGCCTTCCCGGATCATTGTCGTTTTTGAGACACCGGATGCGGGTAGCTGCGCTCCCCGAAAATGATCTTGGAGATGCCCTATGAACAAGTCGTCCAAAACCGTGCTGGCTGCACTCATCATCGCCACCACACCACTTCTCGTTGCCCCCGTCATTGCCGCTCCGGTAACCTCCCCGCTGATGCTGCGCAGCGCCGTGGCGCCATCGGTCGAGACCGTGCGATATCGCCATGGCTGGCACGGCGGCGCGGGTGTCGGAATTGGTGCAGGCATCGCTGGCGCGCTGATCGGCGGAGCGATCATTGGGGCAACGCAACCCTACGGATACTACGGCTACGGTCCCGGGCCGGTCTACGTCGCTCCGGCTCCCTATGTGGGCGACGCGGTCAGCTATTGTGCGCAACGCTTCAGGTCTTATGACCCGTATTCCGGCACGTATCTTGGTTACGACGGCTTACGACATCCATGCCCGTGAGAGTAACCGGAGTCTCCGCCTGTCTGTCGTGATTCAAACCTGTCATCTATTCAGATCAACCGCTCGAAATAGAACAAATCCGCTATAGCTGGACGCCTCATTGGCGGGCTCCGTTCCTCCTTGTCCACTCATGAAAATGAGTGGACATTATTGGACTCCGTGCTCCCCTTCAGAGGCTGCTCCAGTCTCGCCGGGCGCTGTTCTTCTGAAACAAGGGCCTGCTCGTCCGGCGTGACGGAGGTCGACTACTCACGCTATCGTGGCCGCTACTACCGCGCCTCCGGAGTCCGCAACTGGCTCTGGCATCCCCGGCGCCGAAGCTGGAGTCGCTGCCTACGGACCCGGCCATTTCGCGCCGGGCTACTACGCACCAGGCCAATACGGTTGTCCCTACTGCTATCGTCGCCGCCACGTGCCATGCTGAGGGCACGATTAATCCAAGATATATAGAAGAGACGCGGTAGCGCTCATCTGCGCCTGGGAACGTCACGGCTAAACATGCGCCGCGCAGCCCAAGCTTGTTGCCGTGATTAGGTCAACTCGGTTGACGCGTTCTCCTTTATCGTCATGCCGGCCTTTCCGCCTCGAAATTACCCCCGCGGTTTTGCGCTACATCAAGGTCGCCATGACCGCGAGGAGCAGGCTGTTTTTCTCTTTCTTCAACCTGCGGAGAAACCAGATGAGCCTTCCGAGATTGTGGACTACCAGCCAGGAGCCTGCATTCGACCCATTCAGGGCCATGCGGCGTGAAATGGAGAACGCGCTTCGCGTTTTCGATCAGGGTTTGCCTTCTCCCAGCATTGGTGCCGGGGCGCCAGCAGTCAGTGTGGCGGAGACCAAGGATGCTTTCGAAGTGACGGCCGAACTTCCCGGCGTGGACGACAAAGATATCAAGGTCAGCCTGGACGGCAACCAGCTGGTTATCTCCGGCGAGAAGAAGGCGGAGAGCACGAAGGACGAAAAGGACTGGCACGTCGAGGAGCGCAGCTACGGCTCATTCTATCGATCGATGTCTCTCCCATTCGAGCCGGAAGAGGGAGCCGTCGAAGCTCACTTCGACAAAGGCGTGCTGCATCTCGCCATCAAGAAGCCGGCCAAGGCGGTGAAGACCACCAAGACGATCGATATCAAGACAGGTGCTCCACCGAGCGCAAGCCCCGCACCGAACAAGGCCGCCGCACCTGGCAAGGCCGCTTAGTTCTGCGCGGCAGAAAGCCGGAGACCAGACCGAGGTAAGCCGGTCGCGGTCTCCGGATTTGGTCATTCGCCTTCTCCGGTGCCGCGATCGAATGAGACTTCGTAGCTTGATCGGCTTCTTGGTCTCAGCGAGCCTCCGTCACGCCTCTGCGATAGAATGAGAGCTCCGATGAAGAAGTCAGTTCGCTCAATTGAGGAGTCTGAGCAGAAGGTGCCACGTGCCGACCGGCCGCCGTCGGAAGGATTTGTGGTCATTGTCGACGGGCACTTCAAGTCGGCGTTTGAGACGGCCGAAGCGGCCGAAGCATCAGGTCGTAAACTGAAGTCGACTTATCCGATGCTCAAAATCGAAATCTATGACGCCGCTACAAGGGTCAGAACCTTGTTAACCCAAGACACATAGCTATCGCATCGTCCTCGTCGGGAGCGGACAATGGCCTTCCTAAAAAGGGAACTGTATCGCCAGGTAAAAGGCCCCGATATCACACGCGAGGATCGCTGTTTCCTTGTCTTCGATACAGACACCAAGAACTTGTATGTCGAGCGAGAGGTGGCGCGTTTGGAGACTGGCATTGGGGGCACGATCGAATACCAAACGGCGACAATGGATATTTCGGACTATCTGACGCAGGGCGGTCAAACAGCTGGTCACCGCGAACTTTGGCGTTTGCTGAGAGCGCTCTTCAACGAGGATCGCGACGGTGCCGGCCCCTCGCGTGAGGTCTAACTTCGCCGCGCCTTTTCACCGCCATCATCTGATGAACTCCGCACCCCAAGCCGACTGATCCGGCGCCGCGCGCACGACGACCTGCGGCGACGTCATGTTGGGCTTTGCTTCTCTTTTACAATTTGCGCCAACAGTCTGCGCACTCGCTCATCGTGAAATGTCATTCCGAAAAGGGCCAGAACGACCTGGCCGGGCGGAAGTTCCTCGTCGCCCTTTGCCTGCCGGATGAACATTTTCCATCTCGCCATTTTCACGAACAACGATAGCCGCGTCGTTGGCACGGAGTTCAATGCGAGTCGGCCGTTTCAGCCCGAACATTCTCAACTCCTGTTTGCGCTTTCCGGCAGACGGCAATCTGCGGCCCATGGATGGAATACCATAGAAGCCGATCTCGCGGCTAGATGATTACGCCCTCGAGTCTTCTTCGGGCCGCCATAAGCCTACTTCAACCCGCTGCCGCCCGACCCCGCAGCCTAGTAGAGGGAACGGGGTCGCGTTCGTCTGCTCTTGGACACCCGCCGCCTGGACTGCAGCCTAGGTCTCGCTTGTGTCGGTTGATTTGCATCAAAATGACGTAGTGACGGCCTCGTAAGCTTCAACGCACTCGCCGTCGTCGCGGTGACATTGGGCTATCAAGTCTACCGGGATCGACAGAAGACCGCTGGCGTCGAAATCAGCATCGGCGAGCGCGGCATTTCAATAGAAAAGAAGTAGCATAGCTCTTTCCCTGCCGGCGACGGCCTGTGCCGGAAGCTTGAAGATTGCGTACTCAACTCGGACGACCAGGAGACCCAATATCCACGGGACCCATAAAAAGGAGGCGGGCAATGTCGATCGGACTTATCCTCATCATCCTTCTCGTCATCTTCCTGCTTGGTGGCTTCAGCGGCCGCTTTGGCGGCTACGGCTACGGTTACGGCCACGGCGGGATTGGTGTCGTCGGCCTCATCCTGATCGTCCTCGTCGTGTTGCTACTTTTGGGTCGGATCTGATTCTGCCGGTGCCGGCTGCGTTGGCCGGCGCCCTCCAAAGGATCCCGTGACGCGGCGGGACATTTTCTATGTAACACCCACCATTTCTCGGCCTGAAGGGAAGTCTCTGAGGCCGCGCCCAGACGACGTTGGCTGGTATTCCACCGGCCCCCCAATGAGCGCCGCAGCCTTGGCCGGCACCGGGCCGTATAGCTTGATCCCAATCAACAATTCGGCCTAGCCGTAGCCTATGGTGGCAATGACCATCATCCCAGGCCCGGAGCCAAAGCGAGATGAACACGCAGCTCGGCACTGGTGCTGCGGCCGAAAGCAGGGAAGCTCTGCCCTATGTGCCGCGTCCATCGACTGGACGCCCGGTCAGCGAGCCGGCCGTACAGCCACGATTTGCGACGAGGCGCTGGGTTATCGTTGGGATCGCGGCACTGCTTCTTGCTGCATTCCTGGGCATCTGGTGGTCGTTCAGCGGCGACGCTTCAGTTCGATATGAGACAGCATCTGTTGCGATCGGCGACATCGCGCGCGACATCAACGCCACGGGGTCGGTCAATCCGGAATTGACGATCATTGTCGGGACCTATGTCTCCGGCGTGATCCAGGAATTGAGTTGCGATTACAACACGCAGGTCAAACGCGGACAAAGCTGCGCCAAGATTGATCCCCGCCCCTATCAGAGCATCGTCGATCAGGCGAAAGCCAGTCTCGCCATCGCGAAAGCGCAACTGGAGAAGGACAAGGCATCGCTCACCTATGCCAAGGCCAACCTGGAACGCCTCGCCACGCTCGTCAGGACAAGCGCCGTGTCGGAGGACGCCTACGACAATGCGAAAAACGTGTACGATCAGGCTCTGGCGCAAATTGCGTTTGACGGGGCCACCATCCAGCAGCGCGAAGCCGTGCTCGCCGCGGCACAGGTCAATCTCGACTATACCAACATCATCTCGCCGGTCGATGGCACGGTCGTTTCGCGCGCCGTCACCATGGGACAAACTGTGGCGGCGAGTTTCCAGACTCCCACCTTGTTTCTGATCGCGACCGACCTCACCAGGATGCAGGTGGACGCCAATGTCAGCGAGAGCGACATCGGCGGCATCAAGAATGGCGACAAGGCGACGTTCACGGTCGACGCATATCCGAAACGTCTGTTCGAGGGAACGGTGACCCAGGTCCGCCAGTCCCCGCAAACCGTGCAGAACGTCATCACTTACGATGTCGTCGTCAGCGTCAACAACCCTGATCTGGCGCTCAAGCCGGGCCTGACGGCGGCGACAAGGATCATCATCGATCGGCGCAGCGGCGTGCTCCGAGTTCCGAACCGGGCGTTGCGTTATGTCCCGACCGGGACCGCCCTTGGCGACACGAAACAAGCGCGCGTTTGGGTGCTGCGGGACGGATCGCCGGTGCCGGTTCAGGTCATGGTCGGGCTCGACGACGACGAGTTTACGGAGATCGTGCAAGGCGACCTGAAGATCGACGACCGGGTGATCGTCGCGGAGCAACGGAATTCAGCGAAAGCACGTTCCAGCGTGCCGCGGCCCCGCCTCTGATCGCATCAGCCACAACGATTGAAGGCACATGGCGGAGCCGGTTATCAGGATTGAGGGAGTGTCGCGGACATATCATGTCGGCGACATCGACGTTCGCGCGCTTTCGGACGTCAGCCTGATCGTCGAACATGGCGAGTTCATCGCCATCATGGGCGCGTCCGGATCGGGCAAGTCGACGCTGATGTCGATCCTCGGTTGCCTCGATCGGCCTACCGCCGGTCACTACTGGTTCGACGGCATCGACGTCGCGCAGCTTGCGGAGCCGGATCTCGCCGGCCTTCGCAGCGAGCGGCTTGGGTTCGTATTCCAGAGCTTCAATCTGTTGCCGCGCACCAGCGCCATCGACAACGTCGCCTTGCCGCTTCTGTACGCGATGTCCGGCCAGAGCCACGCGAGCGCGCGCTTCGAGCGGGCCCGCGCGGTTCTGGACAAGCTTGGACTGCGGGACCGGGAGCGCAACACGCCGGGCCAGTTGTCGGGCGGGCAGCAGCAGCGGGTGGCAATCGCGCGGGCCCTGATCAATCAGCCGAGCCTGCTGTTGGCAGACGAGCCGACCGGCAATCTCGATACCCGCAACTCCAACGAGATCATGCAGACGCTCAGCTCGCTCAATCGCGAACAGGGCGTCACCATCATCGTGGTGACCCACGAGCCGGATGTCGCGGCCTTTGCCGATCGCGTGCTGACCATGCGCGACGGCCAGATCATCACGGATGTGAAGAAGACAAAGGTCGCCAAGGCGCCGCAGCCGGCCAGCGGGACGGCGGACAAATTGGTCCGGCCCAGGGAGCGGTCGGCCTACGTCGCAATGTCGGTCGCATCATGGCCCTTTGCCTGGATGGTGATGACGGCGGCCGCCGAGGCGATCTGGCGCAACAAGATGCGTTCAGCGCTGACAATGCTTGGAGTCTTCATCGGCGTCGCCGCATTGATTGTCATGGTGTCCGTCGGCCAGGGGGCGAACGAGGCGGTCCGAAAGGAGATCGCAAGGCTCGGGACCAACCTCGTGGTCATCCTGCCGGGCGCCGCCACAAGCGGGGGCGCTCGGGGGGGCTCCGGAAGCGCTTCGACGCTGACCGTTGCCGACGTCCGGGCGATCCGGCAGGAGGCACCCGCCGCCGGGGCGGTGAGCTACCTCATCCGCCAGCCGGGGCTGATCCGCTTTGCGAACCAGAACTGGACCACCGGCATTCAGGGCGTAAGCGCCAATTATCCTCCGATGACGAACTGGCAGATCGCCGCAGGGCGGGCGATCACTCCGGAGGACGAGCGAAGCTCGGCGCTGGTTGCGGTCCTCGGCGAGACCGTGCGCCGGCAACTCTTCGGCACCTCTCAGAATCCGATCGGGGCGACGGTGCAGGCCAAGGGTGTGTCGTTGCGGGTGGTCGGAATTCTCGAAACCAAGGGACAGACATCTTTTGGGCAGGACCAGGACGATCTGATCATGGTTCCGTTCACCACCGCCGAGCGCAAGATTATCGGCGTTGCCGCCCCAAGCCAGCAGCAAACGGCGATCAACTGGATTTATCCGACGCCGCCGAATCCGTATGGGCTTCAACCGCGCATGACCGGGTATGTGAATCAGATTTACGTGCAGGCGGTGGATCAGGCCGGCATCCAGGCGGCGATCGATCAGGCTACTGAAATCCTGGCGCGGCGTCACCGCATCCGCCCAGGCACCATCAACGATTTTTCCGTGCGCAACCTCAGTCAGATTGCGCAGACCGCGGAGGGAAGCAGCCGCATCATGGCGCTCCTCTTGGCCGCGGTGGCGTCCATCTCGCTTGTGGTCGGCGGCATCGGCATCATGAACATCCTGCTCGTCTCGGTGACGGAGCGAACGCGGGAGATCGGACTACGGATGGCGATTGGCGCGCGGAGATTGCACGTCCTGCTACAATTTCTTGCCGAGGCGATCTTCATCAGCGTCAGCGGCGGCATCGTGGGAATTGTCATCGGCGCGGCGTTGTCCGTCGCCATCTCCATCCTCACAGGCTGGCCGGCGCCGATATCCCTGACCGCGATTGCCGGCGGGTTCCTGTTCTCGGCAGCCGTTGGCATATTCTTCGGCTACTACCCCGCGCGAAAGGCCGCTCGGCTCGATCCCATCGAAGCGCTGCGCTACGAGTAAGCAATACGTTGACCAGACGGCCCGGCGTTGACGGGCTCGGGAAACTTGCGCATCCTAACTCCTTCACGAAATTTCGAAAGACTTCGCTCGTATGGACTGAACGAACCAGGCCAGGACGCAGAAGCCTAATCGACGGAAGCCGCCGCCCCATCAGCAACGCCGTCGAGTTTCGCCAGGCGCTTCGGTCGCGGGCCCGAACTCGCCGTATTCCGGACCGCCTCGGTCAGCATCTCACGGAGCTCAGCCTTTGTCTTATGCGGTTGCCGCGTGCTCGATTTCTGCCATTTTGCCATCTAGCTAATATGGGGATGCCCGCGCAAAATGCCACTTTTTGGTTCCAGGCATGGGTCTTCGGCGGCGACGAGAGGCGGGACGCCCAGGAGCTCATACGCACGATCGACGATGTGTCCAAAGATATCGTCTTAGAACATGACGCGGGCTTCAGCGAGCAATTGTCCACGAGTGGACATGTTAGCTCGATTCATGTCCACCCGATGGGGCAAACGTCATCCCGCTGTTGCTCGGAGGGGATTGGCTGACGCCGGCTCAGCAGGCTGATGTGGCCGCGTTCGTGCCGAAGGCGCTCGACGCGCTGCTCCTGGACGGCGGACGCTTCACCTGGGCCGCCGGGCCGCTGACCAAGGGCTCGAACCTCCGCCATGGCACCGGCGGTCTGGCTCGACCGCGTGCGCCAGTTCGCCTGGGATTGCATCGCGGGCGACGCGCGGTTTCCCACCATCGATGTGGTCTGACGTCAGCGGTCTGCTGAGACGGCTTCCAGTCATCCGCACGCAGGGCAAAGCGCCGATGTCGGCCTGGGTGACTCGACGGGGAGCGATGGACGACGACAAGCGATATTTACGCCGAGGATGGACGGTGCTCGCGAAACGCAGTCGCGAGGGTTCTAAGCGCTTCGCGGGATTTGGCGTCCGAGAGTGTCGAGAGAAGAATGATTTCGGACGAGGGAAGCGAGGGCAGTCCGAACCGCCGGCTAACCTCGACCGTGCCGGCCGGCGCGAGCCGGCACGAGAATACGGCGGTGGCCAAGCCGGCCGAAACCGCGTCGGACACGACGGAGGAACCGCCGCCGAGGAAAACCTCCGTCCAGGCTATTCCCGCAGCGTCGAGCGCGCGGGTGGCGATGTCACGGACTCCGCAGGACGGCGACAACGCGGCCAAACGCAGCGGCTCGCCTGCTCGATGCACGAAGTCCGGAGATGCAAACCAGCCGAAGTGTTCCGGCGCAAGCACCTCGCCATCACGCCGGTCGTCCTCCCTGCGGATAATCGCCGCATCGATTTCGCCACGGTCGAAAGCGTCCAGCAGGTTGCGCGAATTGTCGAGCCGCACTTCGATGGTGAGCGCCGGGTCGTGTGCGTTCAACCGCGCCAGCAGTGTCGGAATCTCCGATCCCGCCACATGGCTGGCAATGCCGAGCGCAAACCGGCGACGAGTCGAGGATAGCCCCGCGACGGCGCGGTCATGGGCGGCAAGAAAGTCGCGCGCCGATTCAAGGAACACCGCGCCCTGCGCCGACAGCCGGACCAACCGCGGCGTCCGTTCGATCAGTTTCTGGCCGAGCCGGTCTTCAAGCCGTTTCAGCTTTACGCTGATCGCGCCCTGGGTGGTGCCAAGCACCTCCGCCGCCCGCGTGAAGCTCTGCTGATCGGCGATCGTCACGAAGGCCTGGACGGCATCCACGTCCAGTATGGTCATCCCATCTATCCAAATTTGCTGTCTTTGAAATATCCAACCATCCAGTTCTGGAATGGTCAAGTCCCGACTATGTTGCGTCCCACCGCAACACGCGAACCGAGTTGCGCCGCCTCTCATCACCGCTGGACTCCACCATTGCCGACCACAACGTCGGAAGGCCGAATCATGACCCCTGCACTGACACGCCGAAGTACAATCGCCTTGGCCGCCGCCTGCCTCTCGTCCCTCATGTTCGGCCTGGAGATTTCCAGCATCCCCGCAATCCTGCCGACGCTGGAGCAGGTGCTGCGCGCCGATTTCAAGCAACTCCAATGGATCATGAACGCCTATACGATCGCGGTGACGACCGTTCTGATGGCGACCGGGACGCTGGCCGACCGCTATGGGCGCAAGCGCATCTTCATGGTCTCTATCGCCGCGTTCGGCGTGACGTCGCTTGTCTGCGGCGTGACCGAGAACGTCTCGGTGCTGATCGGCGCCCGATTTCTCCAGGGCCTCAGCGGCGGCGCGATGCTGATCTGTCAGATCGCCATCCTTTCTCATCAATTCCAGGAAGGACGGCAGCGCGCCATCGCCTTCGGCTGGTGGGGGATCATCTTCGGCATTGGTCTCGGCTTCGGTCCGGTCATCGGCGGCGCGATCGTCGCGGTCTCGAGCTGGGAGTGGGTGTTCTTCGTCCATGTCGCGTTTGCGATCCTGACACTGATGCTCACCCTCAGCGGCGTTCAGGAATCGAAGGACTCTGAGGCCGGCAGTCTCGACGTTGCGGGCATCATCACACTGTCGTTGTCGGTCTTCTGTCTCGCTTTCTTCATCACGCAGGGACCGGATCTTGGCTTCACCAGCCCGACCGCCCTGGGCGTCATTGGCGTTGCGATCGCGAGCTTCATCGCTTTCATCATCGCCGAAAGGTTCAGCCCGCGACCGATGTTCGACTTCTCGGTATTCCGCATCCGCGCTTTTTCCGGCGCAATCATCGGCTCGGCCGCGATGAACTTCAGCTTCTGGCCCTTCATGATCTATTTGCCGATCTGGTTTCAGGCGGGCCTCGGCTACGACAGTGTCTCTGCTGGTCTCGCATTGCTTGCCTACACCCTTCCGACGCTCGTCGTGCCGCCGCTGGCGGAGCGGCTTTCGCTACGCTATCAGCCCGGTTTCGTCATTCCCGTTGGCCTGTTCATGATCGGTCTGGGCTTCATTCTGATGAAATTTGGTAGCGCCGCCGCGCAGGCAAGCTGGCTGACGATGCTGCCCGGGTCGCTGTTCGCCGGGATCGGCCTCGGCCTGACCAACACCCCTGTTACCAATACGACAACGGGTGCGGTTTCGAGCGATCGTGCCGGTATGGCGTCCGGCATCGACATGAGCGCCCGGATGATCTCACTGGCGATCAATATCGCGGTGATGGGTTTCATCTTGATCAGCGGCGTGCTGGCACACCTCAAAAATGCGCTGCCGGATTCATTGGACGCCGCGCATCTGCGCTTCTTCGCCGAGAGGATCGCCGCAGGAAGTCTTGTTTCCGTTCCAGAGCTGTCGGAGTCGCTCGTCCATCAGGCGCTTGTCCAAGGCTTTGGATGGGTGATGCTTTACGGTGGGGTTGGCGTTTGGGGGCTCGCTCTCGTCAGCCTGCTTGCTTTTCGGCCTCAGGACCATCGATCGATGAAGTCGCCGATGGTTTGAAGGCAGCGCGGTGAATGGTCCGTTCGGCCGTCGGCCAGTCTCTTCGAACTCACGACCCGTCGGCGAAAGATCGAGTGGCCCGGCCCGCCGGGCAAATCGCTGCCGCGCAAGCAGCCTGCACGAGGCGCGATGTGCCGGCTCATCCCCGCGGGCTCGAGGTCGATTGCGGCCCCAACCGCATGCGCCGAAAAACTCATTTCGCGCGCCGGTTCAAACACATCGCCCTCGCCGGCCATTCGAGCAAGAAGATTTCTGTTTCTTTTTTCCAGAAATCGTGCTTTCCTCTCGTCCGTCCCGTCTCACAAGAGGGGCGCTTCGCGGTCGTCACGAACGTCGAGGCGGGATGCGGTGGGCGTGTCGATGTTGCAGCGTGGCTGAGCCGCGCCGACGAACGACGTTGATGCGCACGGTCAAGTCGCGTGGTCCTGGCATCCCGATGCTGATGTCCAGCGCAACGTGCGCAAGCACGTTGTGCGATACGGTGGCCAGAAAGCCCGGCGCACCGGGGAGATCGCGAAGCAGCCGTCAAAACCATCGCGCGGGGAATGCCGGGTGTTCTCGGCTGAACCTGTGGTGACTGCCGCCTGCTTTTTTTCTGCAGGCGGGCCATGGGTGCGGCCAGCGCCCGGCATTCCCCGCGCCCTCTTCTCGAAGAGGGCGATCGATCAGCAAGCCTCGGACGCGACAGCGCGCCGCGAGACAGCGAAGCCATGTCCTTTGATCATGTCGACAACGTCAAGTTCGCCAAATCGGCCAGCACCGGACCGTCCATCGGCATGCCGCTCTGCAGGCCTCGCGTTCGGCGCAGGTGCGCCTCCGTGCACCGGAAAATCGCACGTGCCGACAATGTCAGCGCCTGGATCTCGGTGCCTGGTTCTTCGAAGGTCGGGGAATGGACCGAGGTTGGGTCACCGGCCGGATCGGCCGATGGTGGGCACGACAGGGATCGAACCTGTGACCCCTACCATGTCAAGGTAGTGCTCTCCCGCTGAGCTACGTGCCCTAGTCCAGAAGTCCGTTCGGGTGGGCGTCCCTATATCGGCTCCCACGCAGGCAGGCAAGGACGCAAAATGCCGAAATTGGGAATAATCCGCCAGTTCCGGACGTCCGTCCCCGGCGGCTCAGGCCGCCAGCATCTTGTTGACCTCGCTGACGAGCTCGCGGAGGTGCACCGGCTTGGACAGCACCTTGGCGTTCTTGGGCGCCTCCGAATCGGAGTTCAGCGCGACCGCGGCGAAGCCGGTGATGAACATGATCTTGATGTCCGGATCGAGCTCGGAGGCGCGGCGCGCCAGCTCGATGCCGTCCATCTCCGGCATCACGATGTCGGTGAGCAGCATCTCGAACGGCTCCTCGCGCAGCCGCTGGTAGGCCGACATGCCATTGTCGTGGGGCGAGACCTGGAACCCGGCATTTTCCAATGCCTTGACCAGGAAGCGGCGCATGTCGTTGTCGTCTTCGGCGAGCAGGATTTTGTGCATGGCGAGGGGTTGTCTGGTCCGGGTGAGAGGCGGAGCGTTGCCGCCACTAAGCCTGACGGGCGGTAAATTTCGGGTGAAAGATTGCGCCTTTTGATCCGACATCGGCAAGGCAATTTGAGGGCTGAAGGTGCGGTCTTCGACCGAAACAGCACGCCAGCTCAGAGTTGTTCCAAACGGCGGGTGAACTTTTTCATTGCTTTTCGCTTGGCAGAACGGCTCGGATTATCGAAGATGTGCGTTGGCAAGAGCAGTGCCTGCGTTGTCCAGCGCGAATCGGCCGGAGGATACCGGCGCATCAACGGACGTGACATCGACGCACGTGACCAAGGGGACGGCGCCCAGAGATGACGGACTTTGATGGCGAATTGCCGCCGTTCGAGATCATGGAGCCGACCGAATGGCGCGCGCCCATCATCTTCAATTCCCCTCACTCCGGATCGGCCTACCCCGACGATTTCCTCCAGGCCTCGCGCATCGATCTGCCGTCGCTGCGGCGCTCCGAAGATTCGTTCATGGACGAATTGATCGGCGACCTCCTGTCGCGCGGGTTTCCGGTGGTCCGGGTGCATTTCCCGCGCTGCTATGTCGACGTCAATCGCGAGCCCTATGAGCTCGATCCGCGGATGTTCACCGGGCGGCTGCCGAGCTTTGCCAACACCCGCTCGATGCGGGTGGCCGGCGGCCTCGGCACGATCCCGCGCGTGGTCGGCGACGGCCAGGAGATCTATCGCGACCGGCTGAGCGTCGACGAGGCGCTGCACCGCATCGAGACGCTGTACAAGCCGTATCACCGCGCGCTGCGCCGGCTGATCAACCGCGTGCACCAGCAGTTCGGCACGGTCGTCCTGGTCGACTGTCATTCGATGCCGTCGGTCGGCGTCTCGCGCGACGAGCCGCGCCGGCCCGACATGGTGATTGGCGACCGCTACGGCACGAGCTGCGCGTCGCTGCTGCCGGACCTGGTCGAGGACGTGCTCGGCCGGCTCGGCTATTCCGTCGGCCGCAACAAGCCCTATGCCGGCGGCTTCATCACCGAGCATTACGGCAATCCGGCCACGGGCTTGCATGCGATCCAGATCGAGCTCAATCGCGCGGTCTACATGGACGAGCGCCGCAGGGAGCGCGGACCGCGTTTCGCGCAGGTCGCTTCCGATCTCGCCGTGCTCGCCGAGGTGCTGGCGACGGTGCCGCTCGGCGACCTCGGGCCGTTCCAGGCGGCGGCGGAATAGACCGGCTGCGCTTTCGGTACGAGGGATTTCGGCGGGTGGCGTCGGCACAAAAAAAAGGGCCGCTTGAATGACAAGCGGCCCAAGTCTAGGGAGGAAACGCCCAAGGAGGGCAGCGATAACGCGAAGCGCTACCGCACCGCAACAATATGCAATCGCGCTGCACAAAGCGCAAGGGTTTTTCCGCCCTTCTCCATGCAAAAAAACATAGGCCGGGTTGCGTTCAGCGCGACCCAGCCCTCTGCTTTTCATCATAGATGTCAATGGCTTGATTGGAGATTCCAAACGACCCGAGAGGGACCGCGGGTTTCGCTTTCACTTTCACATGAGAGGCCAGCGACGGATCAATCGCGCCCGGCCAGCGGGCCGGACACCAAACGGTATCCAAGATGCCACGCCAGCGTTCCATATCCGGATGCACGCCGGACCGCTTTGAGCTAGGCATAGCCGCTCATTGCCACCCGATTCCCTCACCCAAGGACGCGTTGTGACGGTCATCGATTTCTCCGCCTTCATCGGTCGTCTGGCGACCGCGTCGGGCGAAACCATCCTGCCGTTCTTCCGGACCTCGCTGCTGGTCGACAACAAGAGCAGCAGGCACGATTTCGATCCGGTGACGGAGGCCGACCGCGCCGCCGAGGCGGTGATGCGCCGCCTGATCAAGGCGAACTTTCCTCAGCACGGCATCGTCGGCGAGGAGTTCGGCAATGAGCGCGCGGACGCCGATTACGTCTGGGTGCTCGATCCGATCGACGGCACGAAGTCCTTCATCGCCGGTTTTCCGACCTGGGGCACGCTGATCGCGTTGCTGCACAAGGGCACGCCGGTGTTCGGCATGATGCACCAGCCTTTCATCGGCGAGCGCTTCGCCGGCGACAACGGCTCCGCCAACTACAAGAACGGCGGCGGCGAGCGCCGGCTCTCGGTCCGGCGCTGCGAGCGTCTCGCGGACGCGGTGTGCTATACGACGAGCCCATTGTTGATGAACGAGGCCGATCGCGCCACCTTTGGCCGGGTCGAGGCCGAGACCCGGCTGTCGCGCTATGGCGGCGACTGCTACTCCTATTGCATGCTGGCCGCCGGCCATCTCGATCTCGTCATCGAGACCGAGCTCAAGCCCTATGACATCGCCGCCCTGATCCCGATCATCAACGGCGCCGGCGGCATCGTCACCGATTGGGAAGGCGGCCCGGCGCAGAACGGCGGCCGGATCGTCGCCGCCGGCGACAAGCGCGTCCATGAAGCGGCGCTGAAGCGGCTGGCAGCGGGCTGAGCCCGCCTCCACCGGCCTGGCTCCGCCTCGAGCTGAACGGAGACGTCCGGCCTGTCGCCGGACGCCTCACGCGGCGGCCCGGCGCAAATGCTCGACGAGCAGCTTCGCGGGACGCGGCAGCGCCTTGAAGCTGCGGGCGCAGATCACGAGCCGGCGATCGGCCCAGGCATCGCGCAGCGCGACGAGGCTGATCGGCATCGACCGCGCGCAACGCCGCGCCGCCGCTTCCGGCACGACGGCTATGCCGATCCCGGCCGCCACCATCTGGCAGATCGCGTCGAAATCGCGCAGCCTGGCCCGCACGTGCTGGCGGATGCCGAGCCGCGCGGCGTGCCGGCCGATATGGACGTTGAGCGCCGTCCCCTGCGTGAGGCCGATGAAATCCTCCCCCGCGGTCTCGCTGAAGTCGATCTGCCGGCGGGCTGCGAACGGGCTGCGCCGCCCGGCGACCAGGATCAGCCGGTCCTCGCCGAAGGCGAAGCGCTCGATCGTCTCGGGCAACGCATGCTCCGCCGCAAAGCCGAGATCCGCTCTGCCGGACGCGATCGCCTCGGCGATCTCGGTGCTTTCGCGCTCCTCGACGTCGACGTTGATGTCGGGATGCTCGCGCAGGAAGGCGGCCAGCGCCTTGGGCAGATGCTCGGCGAGGCCGACCGTGTTGGCGAGCAGCTGCACATTGGCGCGGCGGCCGGACGCGAAGCCCGAAAGCTCGCCTTGCATGGCCTCGACATTGGCCATGATGATGCGGGCGTGATCGAGCAGGCTCTCGCCCGCCGCGGTCAGATCCACGCCACGCCGGCCGCGCTTGAACAGCTCGACGCCGAACGCGTCCTCCAGACCCTTGATCCGCGCGCTCGCCGAGGCCAACGCCAGATGCGCCCGGTCGGCGCCGCCGGTGATGCTGCGGGCCTCGGCCACGGCAATGAAAAGTCTGAGATCGACCAGATCGAAACGCATGGTCATCCTGCCTCAGTCCTGGACGAAGGCTTGCTCCGTAACCTCCACATTGTGCCGCCAGCGCGGTCTGGTCAATGTGACGACCATGATCGACCCCATCCTCATCTTCATCGCCCTGGCGCTCACCTTGGCCGGCTTCGTTAAGGGCGCGCTCGGCCTCGGCCTGCCGACCATCTCGGTCGGGCTGCTCGCGGTCGCCATGCCGCCCGGCCGGGCGCTCGCCATCGTCATCGTGCCGGCAGTGATCACCAACATCTGGCAGACCTTCGCCGGCCCTTATCTGCGCGATATCGCCAGGCGCCTCTGGCCGCTGATGCTGGGCACCGCGATCGGCATCTGCCTCAACGCCGGCGCGCTCAGCCATGCCTCGACGCGCTGGGGCAACGTCGCGCTCGGCGTGCTGCTGATGCTCTATGCCCTGCTCGGCCTCACCAAGTTCGCCTTCAAGGTCGCGCCCCCGCACGAGAAATGGGTCGGCGGCATCGTCGGCCTCGTCACTGGGCTGATCTCGGCCGCCACCGGCGTGCAGGTCGTGCCCTCGGTGCCGTACATGCAGGCGATCGGGCTCGAGAAGGACGAGCTGGTCCAGGCGCTCGGCGTGTTCTTCACGGTCGCCACCATCACGTTGGCGTTCAACCTGACGAGCTCCGGCCTGCTCAGCACGGCCACCGCCCTGCCCGGCGCGGTCGCCATGGCCTGCGCCTTTGTCGGCATGTTCGCGGGCCAGGCAGCGCGATCCCGACTGCCGGCCGAGGCGTTCCGCCGTGTGTTCCTGATCGCCATGATCCTGCTCGGCCTGTATCTCGCCGGCACGGCGGTCGTCGAGTTGCTCTGGTAGGTCAGCGCGCCTCGAGCATCGCGATCCGGACGCCGAGATAGATCAGCAGCCCGCCGATCGCGCGGTTGAGCCAGAGCAGCGCGGCGGACGAGCCGCGCACGCGGCGCGCAGCCCGGGCCGCGACGACGGCGACGCCGAGGCACCAGATCGTGCTGTTGACGATGAAGATCGTGCCGAGCAGCAGGAAGGCGAGCGCCTTGTGCGGCGCATCGGCTGCGACGAATTGCGGCAGGAAGGCGAGAAAGAACATCGCAACCTTCGGATTGAGAATGTTGGTGAGCGCGCCCTGCCAGAACACCTGGCGGAGCGTCACCGCCGGCATCGACGTCGCATCACTGGCCCTGGCGGCGTCCGGCCTCCGCGCCAGAAGCTGCGTGATGCCGAGATAGACCAGATAGGCCGCACCGGCCCATTTCACCGCCGCGAAGGCCGTGGCGGAGGCCGTGAGCAGCGCCGACAGCCCGATCGCGCTTCCGAACACATGAACGAGGCACCCCGTGCTGATGCCGAAAGCGGCAGCGGCCCCGCCGCGCCAGCCGATCTGCGCGCTGCGGCCAACGATGTAGCCGGTGTCGGGACCCGGCGTGATGTTGAGCAGCAGCCCGGAGACGAGAAACAAAGGCAGATCGTGAATGCCGAGCATGATTGAACATTTCCTAACGATACCGGTCTAATCATCTACCTGGCCTCGGCATTGCTGTCTCGCACCGCAGAGGCCGGCGCGGGGCCGCATGGCAAAGGTGCCGCGATAGGGTCCGGAAAAGCGTTGGATTCGGCCGCCTCGGTCGTGGTATGCGCGAGGCGGGAGCACGATGTGATGGAAAGACGCCTCGCTGCCATCCTTTGCGCCGACGTCGCCGGCTATTCACGCATGATGGGAATCGACGAGGACGGCACGCACGCCGCCTTCAAGGCTCATCGCGGCGCCATCCACCCGATCATTCTCAATCACGCCGGCCGCATCGTCAAACACACCGGCGATGGCTTTTTGCTGGAATTCGCCAACGCCGCCAGCGCCATCCAGTTCGGGGTCGAGATGCAGTCCCTGATGGCGGAGCGCAACGCCGATCTGCCGGCCGACCGCAACATGCGCTTCCGGCTCGGAATTCATAAGGGTGAGTTCACGATCGACGACGGCGAGGCCTTCGGCGACGGCATCAATGTCGCCGTCAATCTCGAATCGATCGCCGTCCCGGGCGGTGTTGCTGTCTCGGCCAAGGCTTATGAGGAGGCCGGCCCGCAACTCCCCATCGAGCTGACCAGCGCCGGAAGCTTCCAGTTCAAGAACCTGCAGGAGCCGGTGCAGGCGTGGACATGGGAGCCCGGCAGCGAGGCGGCGATCCGGGCCGGGACGAGCGTCACCGGCCTGCCGCCGCAATATCGCACGGCGATCGTCGGCGTGCTGCCATTCGTCAACCTCTCCGACGGCGCCGACGAGTATCTCGCCGACGGGCTCGCGGACGACCTGATCCATGCGCTGTCGCTGCAATCGTTCTTCCGTGTCCTGAGCCGCACCTCGACGTTTCGCTTCAGGGACCGCGGCCTCAATCCCCGCCTGGTCGCACGCGAGACCGATGCGACCTACCTGATTCAGGGAACGGTGCGGCGCTCTGGTCACAAGCTCCGCGTGACGGCGGAGCTGATCGCGCCCGAGACCGGCGCTCAATTGTGGACCGGTCGCTATGACGGCGACGTCGGTGATCTGTTCGCGATGCAGGACGAGATCACCACCAGCCTGTGCGCGGCGCTGATGCCGGAGATCTATCGTGTCGAAGCCTCGATTCCGGTCCGTGCGCCGGCGACCGACCCGACCGCCTGGGACCGCTTCCTGCGCGGTCTGTCGCACTACTACCGACCGACCAAGGCCGACTACGAGATCTCCATCTCGCTGTTTCGACAAGCCATTGCGCTCGATCCCACGCTCGGCCTCGCGCACGCTTATCTCGCGACCATTCTGATGCAGGGCATCAATTTCGGCTGGATCAAGGGCTCGCGCGAGCTCTGGGACGAGGCGAAGAACCTGGCGCTGGACAGCGTGCGGCTCGACGCGCGCTCCTCCTTCGCCTATGCGATCCTGGCCTTCGTGCAGGCCATGCAGGGCGCCCATGAGGACGGCATGAAGGCGGCGCGCAAGGCGACCGAGCTCAATGCCTACGACATGGGGGCGCGCGGCGTGCTCGGGCTCTGCCATATGGTCAACGGCGAGCACCAGCAGGCCATCGATCTGTTCTCGATCGCGGCCCAGCGCGGCAACAGCGATCCGCGCTATCAATGGCCGGCGCTGAACGCCTACAGCCACTACCTGCTCGGCCGTTATGAGGCCGCGTTATCGTGGGCCCGCGAGGAGCTGTTTCTCTACCCGAACCATCTGCAGGCGCTGACGATCCGCGCGGCAACCCTGGCGCAACTTGGTGCGACGGACCAGGCGAGCGACGCCGTCGACGCGCTGCGCGCGCAATATCCCTGGCTCACGCTGGATCGCCACATCAAGAACATCCGGTGGAAACGCCGGGACGACATCGACCACTACCGCGACGGACTGATCAGGGCCGGGCTGACGTGAGCCAATCGGACCGCATGTCGCCGGCCCGCCACATGGCCTACACATTGCTTCCGCAAATTGATTGGATTCGACTGCTGTTGCCGTGGTATCGCCCTGAGTAGGAGCAAAGACGGAATGGAGAGACGGCTGGCCGCGATTGTCTGTGCCGATGTGGTCGGTTACTCGCGGATGATGGGCGCCGACGAGGCGGGAACCCATGCCGCGTTCAAGGCGCATCGCGGCGCCATCCACCCGATCATCCTCAATCACGGCGGCCGCATCGTGAAGTACACAGGGGACGGATTTCTCCTGGAATTTCCGAGCGTCGTCGGCGCCATCGCGGCCTCGGTCGAGGTGCAGAAGCTGATGGCCGAGCGCAATGCTCATTTGCCGGCCGACCGGGTGATGCAGTTTCGCCTCGGCCTCAACATGGGCGACGTCATCTTCGACGAGGACGAGGTATTCGGCGACGGCGTCAACACTGCTGTGCGACTTGAAGCCGCAGCACCGCCCGGCGGAATTGCCGTCTCCCACAAGGCCTACCAGGAAGCCAGCAAGCACCTCACGGTCACCTTCGTCGACCGCGGGCCGTTCCGCTTCAAGAACATCGAAGACACCATCAACGTCTGGACCTGGGATCCGTCCTCGCCGGAGAAGAGCCGCGAGCAGCGGTCCGCCACGACCCTGCCGGCGCAATACCGGACTGCGATCGTCGGTGTGCTGCCGTTCGCCAATCTCAGCGGCGAGACCGACGAATATTTCTCGGACGGCCTGGCGGAAGACCTCATCCACGCGCTGTCGCTGCAGTCCTTCTTCCGCGTGCTCAGCCGCAACTCCACCTTCGCCTTCAAGCATGCCGGCATGAGCGCCCGCCTGATCGCGCGCGAGATCGATGCGACCTATCTGATCCAGGGCTCGGTGCGGCGCTCCGGCGACAAGATCAGGGTGACCGCCGAGCTGGTCGCGCCGGAGAACGGCGAGCAGCTGTGGGCCGGCCGCTACGACCGCGACATCGGCGACCTGTTCGCCGTGCAGGACGACATTACCGCCAATCTGTGCACCGCGCTGATCCCCGAGATCTACCGTGCCGAGGCGGCGGTGCCGGTGCGGTCCAAGACCACCGACCTCACGGCGTGGGACCGCTTCCTGCGCGGGCTGTCGCACTACTACCAGCCGACCAAGGCCGACTACGAGAGCTCGATTTCGCTGTTCCGCGAGGCGATCAGGATCGACCCCGGTCTCGCCATCGCCCACACCTATCTCGGCACCATCCTGCTGCAGGGCATCCATTTCGGCTGGATCAGGAATTCGCGGGAGCTGTGGGACGAGGCAATGGCGCTCGCCGAGGCCGGCGTCCGGCTCGATTCCCGCTCGTCCTTCTCCTATTCGCTGCTGGCCTATGTCCACGCCATGCAGGGTCGGGTGGAAGCCGGGATGGAAGCGGCACGCAAGTCGCTGCAGCTCAATCCCTACGACATGGGTGCGCGCGGCGTGCTCGGCGTCTGCCATCTCGTCGCCGGCGAGCACCGCCAGGCGATCGAGCTGTTCTCGGTCGCGGCCCAGCGTGGCAACAGCGATCCGCGCTATCAGTGGTCGGTGCTGAGCGCATTCAGCCACTACATGCTCGGCCAGTACGACGCCTCGCTGTCCTGGGCGCGGGAGTCGCACTATCAGAACCCGAACCATCTGCAGTGCCTCGCCATCCGCGCCGCCGCGCTGGCGCAGCTCGGACGCTCGGTCGAAGCCGGCGAGGCCGTCGCGGCGCTTTTGAGCCAGCATCCGTGGATGACGATCGAGCGCCTCCTGAGCAACATCCGCTGGCGCAATCCGGCCGACATCGCGCATTATCGCGACGGCCTCACCAAGGCCGGCGTGCCGCTGACCAAGCTCACCCTGGTGGACACCAAGGCGAAATTCGCGGGCGAGTAGCGCGATCGCGACTTGAGGTTGACACTTGGGCGGGTTACGCCAATCATTGATGATTGCATTGTAACGTTCAGATGGCGGGGCTCCGCCCGTTCCTCGGCGCAATTCGGCGCCGCCCTCGTTTGTTGGCGTGATTTCGTTTTCATCACTCAGGTGCTTTCCAAGGATGTTCTTCGATGCAAGAAGACAGCGCCCGCGTCCGTGACGCCCTGCCCGGACAGCTTCCGGTCTCGTCCGATAACCCGTGTCCCTTCCTGCGCGCGCTCGTCGCCGGCGGCTTCGTCGACGGCCACAGCGTCCCCTTGAAAACCATCGGCGACCGGGTCGAGGCGGCGAGCGGCGAGACCGGCTTCAAGAAACGGCTTGTCGGCATCGAGACCTTCGGCGTCGCCCTGATCGCGAACGGCCTGTCGCCGCTGCGGCTCCTGAAGAGCCTGTGGTCCGGCGCCGATCTCGACCAGTTGCGCAACGGTCCGCTCGACAAGCATGGCGGCGGATCGCGTATCCTCGACGCCGAGGCCAAGGTCCATCCCGAGGAGATCGACCGGTTCGCGAGCTTCGGCAGCGACTATCCCGATCCCAATGGGGGCACCGAGCGCGGCCTCAACGAGGCGCAGATCCAGACCTTCATGAAGGCCAATCTGACGCGCGACGGCGATCGGGCGCGCTGGTACTTCCCCATTCTGATGCAGGGCGAATGGCCAGTGCTGCTGAACATCCTCGGCAAGGGCGAGGGCGACGGCCGCTATCTGTCCGTTGCCGAGGTCCGCACGCTGTTCGTCGACCGCCGCCTGCCGCAGCGTATCGCCGCACGGCTGACAGCCAAGCCCAAGCCCGCGAACATCGTCTGGCGCATCGGCAAGGCACTCGTCGGCACGGCAGTGCTGGCCGGCGCCGCCGTGTTGCTCGCCTGGGTGGCCGCGCCCGACGCCGTCAGCGACAGGCTCGGCAAGGTTCTGCCGAAGAAGGCCGCGGCGTTGATTCCGCCCGCTTTGCCCGAGACCGAGCCGACCAGGGCGGCCTATTGGCTCGATCAGGGCTGGACCACGCAGGACCGGCACTGGTTTCACCACGTGACGCAGGGCACCGCGACCTTTCCGATTCCCTACGCCTGGTTCATGGCGATGGAGCAGCCTTATCTGACGCCGTTCGGCTCGCCCGGCCTGATCTCCGACAGCGCCTATCTCGAACGGTTCGGCTTCATCCCGAGCCCGAAGAGCGTCGACGGCGACCCCAGCGCGCTCCGGCCGTTCGGCTACGCCGCCACGGCTGCCAAGACCGAGCCGGCAGCGCCGCTGCCGTCCGGCCTGAAGCCGACCCCGGCCGGCAACGAAGGCGGCCTGCCAGTCGGCTTTGCCCGGCTCACCGGCGCGACCGATCCCGCCACCGGCGCCGCGCAGTCCGACAAGATCGGCCTGACCTGCGCGGCGTGCCACGCCGGCAGCATCCACTACAAGGGCGTCAGCGTGCGCTTCGACGGCGGCCCCGGGATGGCCGACCTACGCAAGCTGGAAGAAGCCATGGGCTTTGCGATGATCTTCACGCAATACGTGCCCGGCCGCTTCTCCCGCTTTGTCGATCGCGTGCTCGGGCCGAACGCCTCCGACGCCGATCGCGAGACCCTGAAGAAGGGCTTGAAGGCCGCGACCGATTTCGCGCTCAACATGCAGGCCAAGAACTACAAGACCACGATCGAGGCCAAGGGCCAGACCGAAACGGAGGAAGGCTTCGGCCGGCTCGATGCCCTCAACCGCATCGGCAACCAGGTGTTCTATCTCGACATGGCATCGAGCGGGCTGCCGAACATGCTCGGCAACCAGGAGGCCATCGACGCGCCGGTGTCCTATCCGCCGATCTGGACCGTGCCGTGGTTCTCCTGGGCGCAATATGACGGATCGATCGCACAGCCCCTGATCCGCAATGCCGGCGAGGCGCTCGGCGTCTCCGCACAGATCAACTTCTCGCCGGAGACCGCGAGCGACAGGCTGTGGCGGTCGTCGATGGCGATCGATAACCTGCTCTACATCGAGAACATGCTGCGCGGTCCCGATCCGTTCGCGACGACGACGCCCGCGTTCGGCGGGCTGACCTCGCCGAAATGGCCGGAGAAGCTGTTCGCAGGCGACGACGCCTGGAAGATCGATCCGGCACGCGTCGAACGCGGCCGGAAGCTCTATGCCGCTGTTTGCGTCGAGTGCCATCTCGGGCCGGTCGCCGACCCCGTGTTCGACAAGACCTATCCGGACAAGAGCTTCTGGAAGATCAAGCCCGCCGAGGATTGGGAGAGCAAGGGCTGGAATGCCAAGGGTCCGATCCTCGACCTCGTGCAGAAGCCGGTCGACGCGATGCAGACCGACTCCGGACAGGCGAGCATTCTCGCCAACCGCAAGGTCAAGGTGGCAGGATTCCTCGAGGTCGATCCGGCCAAGGATCTGAAGGGCTGCAACCTGCCGCAGGGCTCGACCACGGAGATGCCCTATGCGCTGGCGCTGATGGCCGTCGTGCAGAAGGCGAGCGACAAATGGATGGAGGACCGCAATCTCGGTGAGGCCGAGCGCGCCGCGCTGTGGGGCGACCGCAAGAACTGTCCCAACCCGGCCGGCAAGTCCTATCGCGCCCGCCCGCTCAACGGCGTCTGGTCGACTGCGCCCTATCTGCACAACGGCTCAGTACCGTCGCTGTACTGGCTGCTGACGCCGGCCGCCGAGCGGCCGACCTCGTTCTGCCAGGGCGCGCGCGACTATGACCCGAAGCCGGTCGGCTTCGCCGTGCCGAAGGGCGGCGAGAGCGCGTGCAAGGTCGGACAGACGCTGTTCATGGCCAAGGATTCCAGCGGCAAGCCGATCAAGGGCAACAGCACGCTCGGCCATTCCTTCGAAGGTCCGACGAAGCCCAACAAGGACTATCCGAACGGCATCATTGGCGGTGCGTTCTCGGAGGACGAGCGCTGGGACCTCATCGAATATCTGAAGACGCTGTGAGGATGTGAGGCTGCGCACCTTCGTCACGACGAAGCCACGGGCCTCGTGGGACTGATCTCTTGCGGCGAGAGCGGTCCCTCCCTCCCGGTTGCGGGCAGGGGTTGGGACGGAGGTCCATGAGCTCCGGTCCCTACAACTCATTGAGCGCGACAGCGACGTCCGTGCGCCGACCCGGCACCCATACATACTCCCGGGCGGCGACGGGGCGCAGGCTGGCGCCATAGCGTGCCTTACGCGGGCAGAGGTGGATGGAGCGAGCTACGTTCTTCTGCCCGATCAGAACATCGCGGGCGGGCTGACATTCACTCCGTGCTGGACCAGCACGAGAGAAGCGACCACGCCCATCAACGAGAACATGGTCACCAGACCGAATCCGGAATTGAGCGCATGGGGACCAACCAGCTTCCGCGCAATCATCATAATCATCAATGCCTCCTCCTGAATGTCGTTAGTGGACGTCACTAGAGGGACGGTGCGTTACCGGGGCGTTTCCAAACTTGGAGAGATCGGCGCGTGGTGAATGCATCCTTGAATGCACAGCAAGCCCGGCATGAAGCCCGCTTAACACTGATGGCCGATTTGGATTTGCATCGAGGTGAGGAGAGCGCCGGCGCTCGAAAAAGTTGAATCTTCGTAACCGCTCGCGCTGAACGGATCACAATGTCGACGACAAGGGTGGACCGCTACACGCGTGGGGCACGATGGTTGTGTCGCCAGAGCGATCTCGTGTACGCGCGGCGAGAGAACGAGATTCGGTGTTTCCCAGCGAAAGTATATCGACACCTCGAATGACGTGGCCGTAGCCGCCAGGCCATATCCTGTCATCCGGTTGATGACGTCCGGCTCGGGACATATCGCGTCGAAGACGTTCGCGGTCGGCGCCCTGACTCGATCCTATCTCGCCTCATTCATCGCCGTCGCTGCGAGCAGCGCCGCCTCGATCGTGTCCCGGGTCTTGTCGAGATGCGCCGTCATGAGCGTCACCGCGCGCTCGGTGTCGCGCGCCAGCACCGCCTCCATCAGTTCGCGATGCTCGCGCGCGGCATCGCGGTTACCACGATCGGTCTTGCGGGCGAGATCGAGATAGCGCTCGTTATGCGCAAACAGGAGATCACGCACCCGCATCATCCAGGCGCTGCCGCAGGCCTGGGCCAACGCGGCATGGAAATCGGCATGCGCCAGCATCCAGGCCAGCGAGAAGCTGCCGTCATGGGCCGCGATCGGCGTCGCGGCCAGACGGTGATGCGCGGCAACGACCGTGGTCTCCCAGGCGAGATCACCGTTGGCGATGGCGCGGCGCAGGCACTTGGTCTCGATCTCGACGCGCATGTCGGTCAGATCGCGCAGATCGGCCACCGAGACCGGCGCGACGCGGAAGCCGCGCTGCGGCGTCGCCGTCACCAGCCCTTCCGCCGTGAGCCGCGCCAACGCCTCGCGGATCGCCCCGGTGCTGACCGAGAAGGCTGATCCGAGCTCGCTGATCTTCAGCTTCTCCTCCGGACGATAGAGGCCGGCGAGCAGGCTGGCACGCAACTGCTCGTAGACGGTCTGGGTGGCGCTGCCGGACATCGACTCACTCTCGCTGGACAATGGATTCACACTAGCAGAGCCTAAAAGTATACTTTCATCAAAAAATATATTTTAATTGCACAGCCTCCGCCATCCCCCTATGCTCAACGCCAAAATGCCGCCGGCAGCGCGGCCCATCAGGGAGGTATCCATGCGAAGCGCCATCGCAGCGGCAGGATTGTTCGTCGTCGCGTCCGTCCTCGCCGTCCCCGCTCGGGCGGAGGATCAGCCGGGCATCACCGCCAGCGAGATCCGCATTGGACAGACCATGCCCTATAGCGGGCCGGTGTCCGCCTTCGGCATCCTCGGCAAAGGCGAGGTGGCCTATTTCAAGATGGTCAACGACCGCGGCGGCATCAACGGCCGGAAGGTCAACCTGATCTCGCTGGACGACAGCTACGTGCCGCCCAAGACCGTGGAGCAGACGCGACGGCTGGTCGAGAGCGACGAGGTGTCGTTCATCTTCTCGACCATGGGCACCGCGCACAACACCGCGATCGCCAGGTACCTACAGGGCAAGAAGGTGCCGCAGCTGTTCGTCGCCTCGGGCGCCTCGAAGTTCGGCGACCCCGCGCAATTTCCGCAGGCCGTGATGGGCGTGATGGCGCCGTTCCGCAACGAGGCGCGGATGTATGCGCGCTACGCGCTGCAGCAGAAGCCGGGTGCGACGTTTGCGATCCTGGCGCAGAACGACGATTTCGGCCGCGACTATCTCGCCGGGCTGAAGGACGTGCTCGGCGAGCGCTTCGACACGGCCGTGACCGTCGCGAGCTACGAGGCGACCGAGCCGACCATCGACTCGCAGATCGTGAAATTGAAATCCAGCGGCGCCGACGCGCTGATCATTGCCGCGACGCCGAAATTCGCCGCGCAGGCGATCCGCAAGACCTTCGAGATCAACTGGCGGCCGATGACCTTCCTGACCAACGTGTCGGTGTGGATGTCCTCGGTGATGGAGCCGGCGGGCCTCGAGGCCGGCAAAGGCATCATCTCGACCGCCTATGTGAAGGATCCGCTGGATCCGGCCTGGGCCGACGATCCCGGCGTCAAGGGCTGGCGCGACTACATGGCGAAATACGTGCCCGAGGGCGACATACGCGATTCCAACTACGTCAACGGCTACAACAACGGCATGGTGCTGGAGCACGTGCTGAAGGCGGCCGGCAACGATCTGTCGCGCGAGAACATTTTGCGGCAGGCGCTGTCGATCAAGGATCTCGAGCTGCCGATGCTGCTGCCGGGCATCAAGGTCAGCACCGGCGACAGCGACCATCTGCCGGTCGAGCAGGTGCAGTTCATGCGCTTCACCGGCAAGCAGTGGGAGCGGTTCGGCGAGGTGCTGTCGACCAAGTAGCGGCGGCGGCCGGTTGGACTTTCGGCGGCGAAGGCGTAGACCTCTGCCGTCGTCCACAGGAGAGCCGCGGCGCCGATGTCCGAGACTGAACCGCTCACGCTGAAATTCCGCTGTCCGAAAGAGCTCGAACGCCTCATTCCGCAGCCGGTGCCGGCGCCGATGGGCGTTCCCGACTGGGTGAAGACGATGCCGGCCACCGCGTTCAGCGCGCTCAACCAGGCCGAGGAGCAGACCGTCAAGCGCTGCCCGCCCTTCATCGACGCGATGACGACGGGCTTCCTCATTCCGCTGATCTGCGACCTCAAGGTCGAGGATGGCGGGATCAGTTGGGACAACGAGCTGCCGCCGGGCGGCGCGATCGATTTTCCGCGCTCGCCGATCAGCTTCCACGACGTCGCGCAGGTCACGGGCTCGCCGCTGTTCGAGACCGACCGCTTCCTGCTCAAGTTTCACAATCTCTGGACGATCGAGGCGCCGGAGGGCTGGGCATTGCTGTTCACACATCCCGTCAACCGCTTCGACCTGCCCTTCACCACCGTGACCGGGCTGGTCGACAGCGACCGCTTTCACGACTCGTTCGTGCACTTCCCGGCGCACTGGCATGACACGGCGTTTCGCGGCGTGATCCCGAGGGGTACGCCGGTCGCGCAATGCATTCCGGTGAAGCGGCAGACGTGGGCGATGCAGACCTCGGCCTTCACCGAAGAGGAAATCACCGAGATCCACGTGGTGCGCGATGCGCTGAAGCGCGAGACCGGCGTCTATCGCAAGCGGTTCAGGGCTTAGCTGTCGCAGCGCCGTCGATCTGCAGGAATCTGGCGGCATCGCTCGGACGGAAGAAGAAGCGGCCGTGCGAGGTGACCGCGAGCGTGTAGGCCGCGCGTGTCAGCAGATGCGGCCGGCCGCGCACCACCGTGCGCAGCGCCGCCTGAGCGCCATCGCGATCCCCCATCTCGGCGAGGCACATCGCGAGATTGGCGCGGGTCTGGGTGTCGTCGGGCCGCAGGCCTAGCGCATGGCGGTAGGTACCGGCGGCCTCGGCATAGTCGCCGTCGAGGAACTGCACCCAGGCGAGCTCGATCAGGATGTCGGGCCGTCCCGGCGCCGCCTCGCGCGCTGCCAGCAGGTGCGTGCGGGCACGGACGCGGTCATTGGCCTGGAGACGGAGGCGTCCGAGATCGAGCTGGAGGTCGACGCTGTCGGGTGACAGCGTCAGCGCCTCCTCGATCACGGCGATGGCTTCACCGAGCTGTCCCGACTTTGCAAGCCGCCCCGCCAGCTCCTGGAACGCTGGCAGAAAAGGCGGCCGCCGCGCCGCGGTCTTGCGCAGTTGCGCGATGCCATCGGCGGCACGTCTGGATTCGCACAAGGCGGCGCCGAGCAGCGTCTCGAGCTCCGGATCGCTGCCGCGGAGCGCCGCCTTCTCCAGCGGCGCAATCGCCTCGCTCGCGCGCTGCTGGCCGAGCAGCGCATGGGCCTGGACGAGCAGCGCGGCGCGATCAGTCCTGGCTGTGCGCAGGATCGAGGCGGCGATCTGCTCGGCGCGCGCGAACTGCCGCGCGCGCAGCGCGTGGATCGCTTCCTGCAGCGCCTGCGCCTGCTGATTTTTCCGCCGTTCACTCACGTCTGCAGCCAAGCTCCGAGGAAGAGGTCGAGTCTAGCTAGCTCGCCGGCCCCAGGAGTGTCCAGCAGCACGCTCACCCGAACAGCGGCGTGCCCGGCACGAAGGCGTCGAACGCAGCCCAGAACTGCGAGCGGTAGCGGTCCTGCTCCTGCAGGATCTCGTGCTTGGCCCCGGCGATGACGAGATGCGAGCCGGCGCGCAGATGATAGGCGAACTCCTCGATCGCGGCGGTCGACACCACGGTGTCGCTGGACGCCGCCAGCATCAGGATCGGCTGCCGGATCTGGGAGGGATAGGTCATGCCGCGGAAGGTCATCATCGCCGAGAAGGCGGAATCGGCCCAGGCCACCGTCGGCGAGGCGATGCCGAGCGTCGGATCCTCCTCGAGGATGGCGGCGTTGCGGGCATAGCGGACGGGATCAGAGGTCAGCGGATTGTTGACGAACGGCGCCAGCCCGCTGATCTCGTCGTTGCCGCCCGGCACGTAGCGGCCGCCCTGCCCGGCGATGCGCATGGCCCGCAGCAGCAGCCGAGCCGGCAGCGCGGTGCGGCTGTCCGGCAGGTCGATCATCGGCGCCGACAGTACGACGCGATCGAACCAGCGCTTGCCGGCATGCGCGAGCCGCAGCAGCACGGTGCCGCCCATCGAATGCGCCAGCGCGAAATAAGGCGGCGGACAATCCGGCAGCACGACCTGGGTGACGAAGGTCTCGACGTCGAGTTCGTAGTCGGAGAACGAGCGCACATAGCCCTTGCGGGAATCGCGCAGGCGCCGCGACGAATGGCCCTGGCCGCGCCAGTCGATGATCGCGACCGCGAAGCCGCGGTCGCGCAGGTCGCGCACCGTCTCGAAATACTTCTCGATCATCTCGCTGCGGCCGGTGAACACGCACACCGTGCCCTTGCGCCCGGCCGGCGGGGCCCAGCGCGCAAAGCGCAGCTCGGCGCCATCGGGAGTCTTGATGGTGCCGGCGGTGGCGTTTTCGGGGACGGGATTGGCGGGAATCGAGACGAGCGTCATGAGGCGCCCATCGAATAGGTGAAAGGCAGTGGGAATCAAGGGGTGGAACGGCAAAAAGAGCAGGTCTCGGACGCCCTTGAACGTCGAAACGTCCGACCCATATCGGGACCGTGCAGGCCGCGTCAGGCTGCACGACAGCCCGGCCCGATGGCGGGCGGGTTAGCCAACAGTCGCTCAATGGAGGACTTTGACCATGCGTACCTACGACCTCACCCCCTTCTATCGTTCCACCGTCGGTTTCGACCGTCTGTTCTCGCTGCTCGACCAGGCCACCGCTGATCCCACCCCCGGCTATCCGCCCTACAATATCGAGCGCACCGGTGAGAACGCCTACCGCATCACCGTCGCCGTCTCCGGCTTTGGCAAGGATGAGCTCTCCCTCGTCGCAAAGGAAAACACGCTGACGATCAAGGGCGAGAAGGCCGCCAACGAGAACGGCAAGAAGAGCGAGTTGCTGTATCGCGGCATCGCCGCCCGCGCCTTCGAGCGCTCGTTCCAGCTCGCCGACCACGTGGTGGTGAAGAACGCCAGCCTCGAGAACGGCCTGCTCCACGTCGACCTCGTGCGCGAGATCCCCGAGGCCAAGAAGCCGCGGTCGATCCCGATCTCGACGAACGCGCAAGCTGAGCAGCCGACGATCGAGGGTTCGGCCGAGAAGGCCGCCGCGTGACCGGCACACATACTCAGGAATGCGAACGCCCCGGGCAGCCGGGGCGTTTTTTTGTGTGGTGCTGCAGTGCAATCAAACGACCGTGACTGACGGTAACGGTCTGCGCCCTGCCCGCGAAGACCCCAGTGATCACCTCGCCAACCCGAGCCACTGGAGCCGTCAACATGAACGTCGTTCGTACCCTCACCCTCATCGCCGCCCTGTCGGCTTTTGCCGGCCCCGCTCTGGCGCAGCCGGCGCCGCCGCCGAAGGTCCACAACGTCGTGCTGGTGCACGGCGCCTGGGCCGACGGCTCGAGCTGGGCCAAGGTCATCCCCTATCTGCAGGCCGCTGGCCTCAAGGTCACCGCCGTGCAGAATCCGCTGACGTCGCTGGCGGACTCCGCGGCTGCCACCCGCCGCGCGCTGGCCGAGCAGGACGGACCGGCCGTGCTGGTCGGCCATTCCTGGGGCGGCACGGTCGTGAGCGAGGTCGGCACCGACCCGAAGGTCAGCGCGCTGGTCTATGTCGCGGCGCGTGCGCCCGACGCGGGCGAGGATTTCGTCAAGCTCGCCGGTCAATATCCGACACCGCCGGCCCGCGCCGGCATCGTCGACCATGACGGCGACACCAAGCTCGACGAGGACGCCTTCCTGAAGTATTTCGCCAATGGCGTCGATGCGACGACGGCCAAGGAGCTCTATGCGGTGCAATGGCCGACCGCGGCGACGATCTTCGGCAACCGCACCACCCAGGCGGCATGGCACGACAAGCCGTCCTTCTATGCGGTGTCAAAGCAGGACAAGACCATCGATCCGGATTTCGAGCGCTTCCTGGCCAGCCGCATGAAGGCGACCACGATCGAGCTCGACGCCGGGCACCTGTCGCTGGTCTCACATCCGAAGGAGATCGCTGATCTGATCCTGAAGGCCGCCGGTCAGCACGAGTAGTCCGATTGATGGTGCGGGACTCGTCCCAGCGGCAACAAGCAACGCTGTCATGCCCGCGAAGGCGGGCATTCAGCACGCCGCGGCAGTCACGAGCAACCGAGATGCTGGTGGTGACTGGATCGCCCGGTCACGCCGGGCGATGACAGTTGTGGTGGTGGCTGGCGGCCGGGCAGACCGCTCAATCGTCTCTAATCCAGCCCCTGCACCGGAGGCATCTTTGCCGTCGGCTGGATCTGCGGTGTCGGCTTGGCCGCGGCCGCTGGCGCTACGGAGCCGGTGGTCTGAGGCGGCGCGGCTGCCGACTGCACCGGCTTGGCATCAGACGGCTTCGCCTCGGATGACTTGGCCTCGGACGGCTTGGCCTCGCCCGTCTTCGGCTCGTCGGCCTTGGCTTCGGCCGGCGCAGGCTTGACGTCGGCGGGTTTGGCTTCGGCCGGCTTGATGTCCGCAGGCCTGGGCGGAAGGGCTTTGGGAGCCTCCGTCGGCTTCGGGTTGAGCGCCGCGGTCTGCGGCGACGGCGCTGCCGGTCGGGCTGCTGGCGTCGGCACCTTCGGCTGAACCGACACCGCGGTGGCAACGCGCGGCGCAGCCGGCATCGGCGGCACCAGGCGCGGATCGGCCCGGATCACGCTCGGCGGCGGCAGACGGTCGAGGGCGCCGCGCGGGGCCGGCTCGTAGCGCATCCGCTCGTACTCCTCGCCCCATTGGAACGCCGGCACGAAGCGGATGATGCGGCCGGAGCGGGCATCGACCACGAGCTTGCCGTCCTCGCCCTCGCGATCGAGCACCGCCACGACATAGACATTGCCGCGCTGACGCGGCACGCCGAGCGGCGAGAAGCCGTTGTCGCGCAAAATCGCATAGACCTCATGCACCGGCAGGAACGCCGGCGCATAGCCATAATCCTGCTGGTAGCCGTCCTGACGGTAGACCGGCGCCGGCGGCACATAGCGCTCGTCGCGGTAGCCGTAGTCAGGGCCCGGCCGGTAGCCGTAACGCGGCGGTGCGGGCACGACGGCCGGCGGCGGCAGATCCGGATAGGGCGCATCGAAATCGGAGACCGCCGTGTAGGGCGCACGGACGCCCGATGGCGGCAACGGCTCGGCCTGCGCGGCAAACGGCGCGATCAACGCGGCTGAGACGACTCCAACTAGCAACTTCATGGCTCAAAGCTCCTGCATGCCCCCGCACGTGAAGCTGTTCGCTTCTTCTCAAGTGCCGCGGAAGTTCTGCCGTGATTCCGGCGGTCCTGGGTCGGCGAGGGGGCGGGATCGGGGCGTCAGGTTTCAAAATCGAGCGCAGCGCGTGATCGCCCGGCCCGGTCGGGTCGTTCGGTCAGCGGCTGAAACGGAAGATTTGCCGGGGAATGGGCGCGTTGCTGCGCCCGGACCTCAGGACTCCGCGATGCTTGTGTGATAGGTTAAAGTTTGGCATCTTGCGGTTTAGGACAGAAATGCTGTCTAAAATTTCGTTGCAAAGGTGACCGAGACTTTGCAATGATGTTACGGCGCCTGAGGGCGCTGCGACATGAACAGGCCGCGGTCGTCCAGCGGGGACATTGTCCCCCGGCGGTTGGCCTGAACTCTGCAAATGCGGCTCGCTGACAAGGACGAGCGTTGGCTCCGGAGAGGGGCCGCGCAGCGCCCGGGGTGCGCCGGACGGACTGTACCGGACTGTGGTGAAGGCCCTGACCAATAATTTATGGGGACGGATATGAGCGGATCGAAGGTCGAGCACGGAAAGTTGGGCGGCGCGGTGCTGGCTGTGGATACGCGTGAAAAACCGGCCGAGATCACCCGCGAGCTGCATACGTGGCGCCCGGAAGCCGAAGGTCTGTATGACCCGAGCCAGGAGAAGGATTCCTGCGGCGTCGGCTTCATCGCCAACATCAAGGGCCAGAAGTCGCATCAGATCGTCGCCGACGCGCTGAGCATCCTCTGCAACCTCGAGCACCGTGGCGCCGTCGGCGCCGACCCGCGCTTCGGCGACGGTGCCGGCATCCTGGTGCAGATCCCGCATGCCTTCTTCTCGCGCAAGGCAAAGGAGCTCGGCTTCACCTTGCCCGCCCCCGGCGAATACGCCATCGGCGCGCTGTTCATGCCGCGCGACGAGGCGTGGCGGAACGTCATCAAGAGCATCATCGCCGACCAGATTGAGGACGAAGGACTGGTGCTGCTCGGCTGGCGCGACGTGCCGACCGACAACTCCTCGCTGGGCGTGACGGTCAAGCCGACCGAGCCGCGCAGCATGCAGGTGTTCATCGGCCGCAACGGCGCCGCCAAGACCGAGGACGAGTTCGAGCGCAAGCTCTACATCCTCAGGAAGTCGATTTCGCAGGCGATCTATCAGCGCCGCGACCGCGGCATGTCGGGCTATTACCCGTGCTCGATGTCGTGCCGGACCGTGATCTACAAGGGCATGTTCCTGGCCGACCAGCTCGGCAAGTACTACGCCGACCTGCACGAGCCGGACTTCGAGAGCGCGCTGGCGCTGGTGCACCAGCGCTTCTCGACCAACACCTTCCCGACCTGGTCGCTGGCGCATCCGTATCGGATGATCGCGCACAATGGCGAGATCAACACCCTGCGCGGCAACGTCAACTGGATGGCGGCGCGGCAGGCCTCGGTGTCATCGGAGCTGTTCGGCAAGGACATCAGCCGGCTCTGGCCGATCTCCTATGAAGGCCAGTCCGATACCGCCTGCTTCGACAACGCGCTCGAATTCCTGGTGCAGGGCGGCTACTCGCTGCCGCACGCGGTCATGATGATGATCCCCGAGGCGTGGGCCGGAAATCCCTTGATGAGCGAGGAGCGGCGTTCATTCTACGAATATCACGCCGCGCTGATGGAGCCGTGGGACGGCCCCGCCGCGATCGCCTTCACCGACGGCCGCCAGATCGGCGCCACGCTCGACCGCAACGGCCTGCGGCCGGCGCGCTATCTCGTCACCAAGGACGACCGCATCGTGATGGCGTCCGAAATGGGCGTGCTCAAGATTCCTGAGGACCAGATCGTCACCAAGTGGCGGCTGCAGCCGGGCAAGATGCTGCTGGTCGACCTCGAGCAGGGCCGCCTGATCCCGGACGATGAGATCAAGGCGCAGCTCGCCGCCAGCCATCCCTACCAGGAATGGCTCACGCGCACGCAGATCCAGGTCGAGAAGCTGCCGGATGCGCCGACCACGGGCGCGCGCACCAACCTGCCGCTCTTGGACCGGCAGCAGGCATTCGGCTACAGCCAGGAAGACATCGCGATCCTGATGACGCCGATGGCGGCGACCGGCGAGGAGGCCACGGGCTCGATGGGCAACGACACGCCGATCTCGGCGCTGTCGGACAAGCCGAAGCTGCTGTTCACCTACTTCAAGCAGAACTTCGCCCAGGTCACCAATCCGCCGATCGACCCGATCCGCGAGGAGCTGGTGATGAGCCTGGTGTCGATCATCGGCCCGCGGCCCAACCTGTTCGACCTCGAAGGCGTCGCCTCGACCAAGCGGCTCGAGGTGCATCAGCCGATCCTGACCGATGCGGACCTCGAGAAGATCCGCTCGATCTCGGAGGTGTCCGACAGCCACTTCGTCTCGCGCACGCTCGACACCACCTTCGATGCGAGCCTGGGCGCCGCCGGCTTCGAGCAGATGCTCGACGATCTCTGCGGCCGCGCCGAAGCCGCGGTGCGCGAGGGCGTCAACATCATCATCCTGTCCGACCGCATGGTCTCGGCCGACCGGATTCCGATCCCGTCGCTGCTCGCCTGCGCCGCCGTGCATCATCACCTGATCCGCACCGGCCTGCGCACGTCGGTGGGTCTCGTGGTGGAGTCGGGCGAGCCGCGCGAGGTGCATCACTTCGCCTGTCTAGCCGGCTACGGCGCCGAGGCGATCAATCCTTATCTCGCCTTCGAGACCATCATCGCGCTCAAGGACAAGCTGCCGGGCGCGCTAAGCGACTACGAGGTCGTCAAGCGCTACATCAAGTCGATCGGCAAGGGCCTGCTCAAGGTCATGTCGAAGATGGGCATCTCGACCTACCAGTCCTATTGCGGCGCGCAGATCTTCGACGCGGTCGGACTGAAGGCCGAGTTCGTGCAGAAGTTCTTCTACGGCACCCACACCCGCATCGAAGGCGTCGGCCTGCCGGAGATCGCCGAGGAGACCACGCGCCGTCATCGCGACGCGTTCGGCGACGCGCTGGTCTACAAGACCGCGCTCGACGTCGGCGGCGAATATGCCTTCCGCACCCGCGGCGAGGACCACGCCTGGACCGCGGAATCGGTCGCGACGCTGCAGCATGCGGTGCGCGGCAATTCCAGGGAGCGCTACCAGGCGTTCGCCAGGCTGCTCAACGAGCAGTCTGAGCGGCTGCTGACCCTGCGCGGCCTATTCCGCATCAAGTCGGCCGAGGACGACAAGCGCAAGCCGGTGCCGCTCGACGAAGTCGAGCCAGCCAAGGAGATCGTCAAGCGCTTCGCCACGGGCGCGATGTCGTTCGGCTCGATCTCGCGCGAGGCCCACACCACGCTCGCGATCGCCATGAACCGGATCGGCGGCAAGTCGAACACCGGCGAAGGCGGCGAAGAAGCCGACCGCTTCAAGCCGCTGCCCAACGGCGATTCCATGCGCTCGGCGATCAAGCAGGTCGCCTCGGGCCGGTTCGGCGTGACGACGGAATATCTCGTCAACTCCGACATGATGCAGATCAAGATGGCGCAGGGTGCCAAGCCGGGCGAAGGCGGCCAGTTGCCCGGCCACAAGGTCGACGCGACCATCGCCAAGGTGCGCCACTCGACGCCGGGTGTCGGCCTGATCTCGCCGCCGCCGCATCACGACATCTACTCGATCGAGGATCTCGCGCAGCTGATCTACGACCTGAAGAACGTCAACCCCGACGGCCAGGTCTCGGTCAAGCTGGTGTCCGAAGTCGGCGTCGGCACCGTCGCCGCCGGCGTCGCCAAGGCGCGCGCCGACCATGTGACGATCGCGGGCTTCGAGGGCGGCACCGGTGCATCTCCCCTCACCTCGATCAAGCATGCCGGCTCGCCGTGGGAGATCGGCCTTGCCGAAACGCACCAGACTTTGGTGCGCGAGCGGCTGCGCAGCCGCATCGTGGTCCAGGTCGACGGCGGCTTCCGCACCGGACGTGACGTCGTCATCGGCGCTCTGCTCGGCGCCGACGAATTCGGCTTCGCCACCGCCCCCTTGATCGCGGCCGGCTGCATCATGATGCGCAAGTGCCACCTCAACACCTGCCCGGTCGGCGTCGCCACCCAGGACCCGGTGCTGCGCAAGCGCTTCACCGGCCAGCCCGAGCACGTCATCAACTTCTTCTTCTTCGTCGCCGAGGAAGTCCGCGAGATCATGGCCGCGCTCGGCTACCGCTCGTTCAACGAGATGGTCGGCCAGACCCAGATGCTCGACCAGTCCAGGCTGGTGGCGCATTGGAAGGCCAAGGGCCTCGACTTCTCCAAGCTGTTCGTCAAGCAGAAGGAGGCGCCGGGCCAGAAGATCCATCACGCCGAGGCGCAGGACCATCACCTCGAGGCCGTGCTCGACCGCAAGCTGATCGAGCAGGCCAAACCCGCGCTCGACCGTGGCGCGCCGGTCAAGATCGAGGCCGAGATCAACAACACCGACCGTTCGGCGGGCGCGATGCTCTCGGGCGCGGTGGCGAAGATCTACGGCCATGCCGGCCTGCCGCAGGACACCATCCATGTCAGCCTGAAGGGCACCGCAGGCCAGGCCTTCGGCGCCTGGCTCGCCCAAGGCGTCACCTTCGAGCTCGAAGGCGAAGGCAACGACTACGTCGGCAAGGGCCTGTCGGGCGGCCGCATCATCGTCAAGCCGCCGCGCAACTCGGGCATCGTGCCGGAGGAGTCGATCATCGTCGGCAACACCGTGATGTACGGCGCGATCTCCGGCGAGTGCTTCTTCCGCGGCATCGCCGGCGAGCGCTTCGCGGTTCGCAACTCCGGCGCGGTCGCCGTGGTCGAGGGCGCGGGTGATCATTGCTGCGAATACATGACCGGCGGCATCGTCGTCGTGCTCGGCAAGACCGGGCGCAACTTCGCGGCCGGCATGTCCGGCGGTGTCGCCTATGTGCTCGACGAGGCCGGCGACTTCGACAAGCACTGCAACATGGCGATGGTCGAGCTGGAGCCGGTGCTGTCCGAGGAGATGATCGCCGAGGACACCTATCACCAGATGGGCGACCTCGAGGCGCATGGCCGGGTCGACGTGTTCAAGAACCTGCTGGCCTCCGATGTGGAGCGGCTGCACGTCCTGATCTCGCGCCATGCCAAGGCGACGGGCTCCAAGCGCGCCGCCGACATCCTGGCGAACTGGAAGGACTACGCGCCGAAGTTCCGCAAGGTCATGCCGGTGGAATATCGCCGTGCCCTGAAGGAGCTCGCGGCCAACGCCGACGCCGAGCCGAAGATCGCGATCGGGGCTTGATGTCGCTCCTCATGGTGAGGAGGCGCGTAGCGCCGTCTCGAACCATGAGGCCAACAGCGGGGCCTCGCCCTTCGAGACGCGGCGCAAGCGCCGCTCCTCAGGGTGAGGAGAAGCGGGAAGCAAATTCCTCATGGTGAGGAGGTGCGAAGCACCGTCTCGAACCATGAGGCCGAGGTCGAGGCCTCACCCTTCGAGACGCGGCGAAGGCGCCGCTCCTCAGGGTGAGGGGAAGCACAGAGGAAATTCCTCACGGTGAGGAGGTGCGAAAGCAACCGTCTCGAACCATGAGGCCCGAGCAGTCAGGGACGTCGTAGGTCATGGGCAAGGTCACAGGTTTTCTCGAAATCGAGCGGCACGATCGCAAGTACGCGCCGGTTGCCGAGCGGCTGAAGCATTTCCAGGAATTCGTGGTGCCGCTCTCCGAGAAGGAGCTGCGCGACCAGGCGGCGCGCTGCATGAACTGCGGCATTCCCTATTGCCACGGCACCGGCTCGGCCGCGCCGGGCACCACGGGCTGTCCGGTCAACAACCAGATCCCGGACTGGAATGACCTGATCTACAACGGCAATTGGGAAGAGGCCGCGCGCAACCTGCACTCGACCAACAACTTCCCGGAGTTCACGGGCCGGATCTGCCCGGCTCCGTGCGAGGCGTCGTGCACGCTGAACATCGACGACAATCCGGTGACCATCAAGACGATCGAATGCGCCATCGTCGACAAGGCCTTCGAGCAGGGCTGGATCAAGCCCGAGCCGGCGGCCGTGAAGACCGGCAAGAAGGTCGCGATCGTCGGCGCCGGTCCCGCTGGTCTCGCCTGTGCGCAGCAGCTCGCCCGCGCCGGTCACGACGTCCACGTCTATGAGAAGAACGCCAAGGCCGGCGGCCTGCTGCGCTACGGCATTCCCGACTTCAAGATGGAGAAGGGCATCATCGATCGCCGCATCGGACAGATGGAAGGCGAAGGCGTCACCTTCCACTATGGCGTCAATGTCGGTGGCAAGGATGGCCTCGATGCCAAGACGCTCTTGAAGGACTATGACGCCGTCGCGCTGACCGGCGGCGCAGAAGCTCCGCGCGACCTGCCGATCCCAGGCCGCGACCTCGCCGGCATCCACTACGCGATGGACTTCCTGCCGCAGCAGAACCGCCGCGTCGGCAACGAGAAGGTCGAAGGCGACGACATCCTCGCCGCCGGCAAGCATGTCGTCGTGATCGGCGGCGGCGACACCGGCAGCGACTGCATCGGCACCTCGCTGCGCCAGGGCGCGCTTTCGGTCACCCAGCTCGAGATCATGCCGGCGCCGCCGGAGCGCGAGGACAAGGCGCTGACCTGGCCGAACTGGCCGCTGAAGATGCGGACCTCGTCGAGCCAGGCGGAAGGCGCCGTGCGCGAGTTCGCGGTGCTGACTCAGAAGTTCGAGGGCGAGAACGGCGCCGTCAAGAAGCTGCATTGCGTGCGCGTCGATGCGCAGTTCAAGCCGATCCCGGGCACCGAGTTCGTGCTCGATGCGGAGCTCGTCCTGCTCGCGATGGGCTTCGTGCATCCGGTGCACGAGGGCCTGCTCAAGAGCCTCGGCGTCGACCTCGACCCGCGCGGCAACGTCAAGGCCAACCTGACCGACTACCAGACCTCGCTGCCGAAGGTCTTCTCCGCCGGCGACATGCGCCGCGGCCAGTCGCTGGTGGTGTGGGCGATCCGCGAGGGCCGCCTGTGTGCGCAGGCGGTCGACAAGTTCCTGATGGGCAAGACCGAGCTGCCGCGCTAGCGGCGGCCGATCAAGCGCGTTAGTTGGATGCGACCCGCTTAGTTGGACTCATCTGCAGCCGCACCGTCGGTGCGCTCCCCTCCCCCTTGCGGGGAGGGGTCGGGGGTGGGGGTCTCCAGACGCTGAATTTCGTTGCGTTCGCCAGCGCGTCAAATGCGCTTGATGCGGTTGCAGCTCTCGCCGGACGCTCTTCGTCCACCCCCCCTCCCGTCATTGCGAGGAGCGAAGCGACGCAGCAATCCAGGACCTAGGAAATGACTCTGGATTTCTTGGCTCGCAATAACGCGGTGGCACCCGCCCGCGGACCTATCGCTCAGCTTTCATATAGAGCGCGACTCGCGGACCCCCACCCCCTCCCCGCAAGGGGGAGGGGAGTTCACCGCCTTCGGTGTGAGTAGCAGACTCCAACTCGCTAACAGAAAAAGGGGTGGGGGCTTCGTCGACATGAGTCGCCGCTCGGCCTGAAGTGGCAGGTCAGGCCGTGGCCGCATGATCGATCGGATGAGCGTCGAAGCGTCAGGGTCGACGTTTCAACCGTGAAGCCCCCACCCGTCCTGGCCGTCAGGCCAGCTCGGATGAGCCGCGTCGCGCGGCTCTGATGTCAGGAAGGGTGAGGCCGTGTGCGGCGGTGACAGTCCTGCTCCGACGTCCGCGGCAGGATTAATCGCGTCGCGTGCATCACGATGTCAGTCATGCTGGGCGATCCCCCTTGTTCGACGGCCGGACGCCGCGAGCCCCCTTGGGTTCCCGCAACCTAAGAGTGCGACTCTTAAGATAAGCCCAATGCGGACGCCGGCATTCCCTTCAAATGCCGCGCAACACGCGGAAAAGTTTCGTATCGACTGTTGCCAGCTCGATCGATTGCGAAGCACGTTCGAGAATCGAACATCATCCACGACACGGTCGTCCGGAGATCAGCTCGACGTCCGCGCCCAGATGTCTTCGATTGGCACGGGAGGCGTCACACGGAAGATGTCGTCGATGAGCCGGCCGAGCTCGTCGGCGCTCTCGATGATCCGCTCCTCGATCACGTCTCCGTCGCGCGCCTGCCGCTGATAGCGGCGGCTGACCAGCTTGTGACGCACGCCGGGCTCGACACGCTCCATCATCAGCGTATGCGTGGCCGGCACGTTCGGGCTGGTCGACGTATACCAGCTGCCGAGCACATAATCGGCATGGATCTGCGGCACGAGGTCGAACGCATACATCATGCGCCAGCCCGTCGGCTGCTTCGCGCTGACCGTATAGAGCCCGTCCCACGTGCCGATGCGAAACGTTCCCATCGGCGTCTGCTGCTCGGGGCCAACTTCGAGACGAATGGGCGCATCCATCATGCAGATGCCGAAGCCGACATCGACGAGATGCGGATAGCCGTCGACCTTGACCATCAGCATCATGTGCTGGCGCGGCCCGAGCGGATCGGTCGGCGCCGAGCGCCAGCGCACGCGCCCCGTCAGGCCGCTGACCTCAAAGCCGACCGCTTCCAGCACCGCCTGGAACAGCACGTTCTGCTCGAAGCAGTAGCCGCCGCGGCGGCCGAGCACGAGCTTCTGTTGCACCGACGGCAGGTCGACATGGACGGGACGGCCCATTAGCGGATCGAGCGCCTCGAACGGCAGCGCGTCGACATGCGCGGCCTGCAGCGCTGCGAGCGTCGACAGGTCGGGCGCGAGCGGCTCGCGATGGTCGATGCGGGCGAGATAGGAATCCAGTTGAAGCTCACCGGCCATCGTCATGCCTTCCGTCAGCTCTCGATGCGCTTCCAGATCACATCGACGGGCACCGGAAGCGTGACGCCGAACACCTCCTCGATGACGCTGCGCAGCGCATCGGGCGTTTCGATGATCCGTTCGCTCCGCACCTCGCCATCACGCGCCTCGATGACCAGGCGGCGATTAACCAGCTTGTAGCGCGCCTCACGCGTCAACCGCTCCAGGATCAGCATCGAGGTGAACGGCGTCAACGGGCTGGTCGAGGTGTACCAATTGCCGAGCACGTAGTCGGCGTGGATCTGCGGCGCGAGGTCGAAGACGTACATCGTGCGCCAGCCAGCGGGCTGCTTCGCCGCGAGCCAATAGAGCCCATCGGAGAGCGTCAGGCGGAACGTGCCCATCGCAGTCGGCTGCTCGACGTCGGGCACCATCTGCAACGGCGTATCGAGCAGGCAGGAGCCGAAACCGACATCGGCGAGATGAGGCCCCTCCGGCAGGTCCACCTTCAGCATCATGTGCGTGCGCGGCGTCAGCGGCGCGTCGGCATCGAGCCGCCAGCGCACCCGCGCCGAGAGCGGCGTCACCGCAAAGCCGATCGCCTCCAGCGCCGCCTTCAGCAGCGCGTTCTGCTCGAAACAATAGCCGCCGCGGCGGCCGTCGACGATCTTGGCCTGCACCGACGCGAGATCGATGTTCACGGGACGGCCGAGCAGCGGATCCAGGCCCTCGAACGCGATCGCATCGACATGCGCCGCCTGCAATCCGGCAAGCGTTTCGAGCGTCGGCGCCAGCGGCCCGCGATAGCCGATGCGCACGAGATATTTATCCAGATCGAATGCGCCCGGCATCGGCTCTGCTCCCTGTCTCGGGCGAGCCCATAGCACGACGCCGCCGTGCCCGGCCAGACCGGGACCGCGCACGTGCCCAAGCTCGGCTCATCCCGTCTGCCGGCTCCAGCGCTCGGCAAAACGATGCAGCGGCAGGAAGGTCTCCAACAGCTCGCGCCCCAGTGGCGTCAGCTCGTAGCCGCTGTCGCCCAGCACGATGAAGCCCGCCTCGCGCAGCTCGTCCAGCCGCGCCTGCAACACGGTCGGCGAGGCCTCGTCGCAGGCCGCGCGCAGCGCCCGGGAGGTCAGGGCGTCGTCGCGCAGCTCCCAGACGATGCGCAGGCACCAGCGCCGGCCCAACAGATCGAGCAGCGCCATGACCGGCCGGCCCGAGCGCGAGCCGCGCACCCGGCGCGGTTGAACGTCTTTCGGCACGAAAACTCTCCAACAGCTTGCCAAGCGCTACGGAAAGCGTAGCATGCTGCTACAGTAAATGTAGCGCCGCACAGGAGGAACCGCCATGCCCCGGATCGCCCCGCTGCAGCCGCCCTACCCGGCCGACATCCAGGCGCAATTCGACCAGATCATGCGCGGGGCGCCGCCCTTGATGCTGTTCCGGGTGATGGCCGGCCATGCGCGCGCCTGGACCAAATTTCGCGGCGGCAGCCTGCTCGACCGCGGCCCGCTGTCCCTGCGTCAGCGCGAAATCGTCATCGATCGGACCTGCGCGCTGAATGCGTGCGAGTACGAATGGGGGGTGCACGTCCGCATCTTCGGCTCAGACGCCGGCCTGACGGCGCAGCAGATCGACGCCACCGTGAATGCACCGGCCGACGCGGCGTGCTGGTCGGCCCCCGAACAAGCCCTGATCGCTGCGGTCGATGCCTTGCACCAGCGGTCGACCCTGAGCGAGGACGAATTCACCCGCCTCCGCCTGCATCACGATGAGGATCAGGTGCTGGAAATCATCCTGCTGTGCGGCTTCTATCGCACCGTGTCGTATGTCGCGAACGCACTGCAGCTGCCGCTGGAGGCCGATGCGGCACGATTCAACGCAGGCTGACCGGTCTTCCCAAGCGCGCGGCAGCCGGGCGCCCGGAAACGACGCTTCGAGCTAGGCCACCCCTGCCCGCAGCAGATCATGCATGTGCAGGATGCCGACCGGCTTGGCGCCGTCGGTGACGATCAGCGTGGTGATCTTGGCGGAGTTCAGGATCTCCAGCGCCTCGGAGGCCAGCGCCTCGCGGCGGACGGTGCGCGGGTTCGCGGTCATGATCTCCTCGACCGATGCGGACAACAGATCGGCACGCATCTTCCGCCGGAGGTCGCCGTCGGTGATGATGCCGGCGACGTGGCCGCGAGCATCGACGATGACGACGCAGCCGAGTCCCTTGGCCGACATCTCGGCCAGCGCATCCGGCATGCCCGTGCCCAGCGGCTTCAGCGGCACCGCGTCGCCCGAGCGCATCAGGTCCGAGATGTGCTTGAGCATGGCGCCGAGCTTGCCGCCCGGATGGAAATTGGCGAATTCGAGCGCGGTGAAGCCGCGGCCTTCCAACAGCGCGATCGCGAGCGCATCGCCGATCGCCGCCTGCATCAGCGTCGAGGTGGTCGGCGCCAGATTGTGCGGACAGGCCTCGCGCGCCTTCGGCAGCTCCAGCACGATGCGCGCCGCCTGCCCCAGCGACGATTGCGCATTGGAGGTGATCGCGATCAGCGGGATGGCGAAGCGCTTGGTGTAGTTGACCAGCGTCTTCATCTCCGGCTGCTCGCCGGACCACGACAGCGCGATGACGACGTCGTCGGAGGTGATCATGCCGAGATCGCCATGGCCGGCCTCGGCGGAATGGACGAAGAAGGCGGGCGTTCCGGTCGAGGCGAGGGTCGCGGCCATCTTGCGGGCGACGTGGCCGGACTTGCCGAGACCGGTGAGGATCGCCCGGCCCTTGGCCTGGCGGATCAGCTCGACGGCGGCGGCGAAGGCCGGCCCCAGAGGACCGCGCAGTGCAGCGGAGATCGCGGCAATGCCATTGCTGCCGGCGTCGAGCGTGCGCAGCGCCGACTGGATATCTGCGTTTGCGGGAGCGGCTTCGGGCAACGGCTTCGATCTCGGCATGCGGACTTCCAGGGCTGAACAGTCAGGCGCCGCTCTTTAGCATGGGTAAGGCAGCAAGGCGCCATCAACAGCCCATTAACCATATTTGTTTTTACTCCCTTAACGAGGCGGTTTGCCGGCGGCGCGGGTGTCCCGACGACGCAATTGATTTTGTTGGAGTATTTTTCATCGTGGGATGGAGGCCTGACAGCGGCCGCGCAGGACGCGCGATAAGGCGCGCGATGTGGCGCGGCGCCTCCGCCGCATGCCTGCTGCTCCGCGCGCTCGGCCCCGATGCGGCCCATTCCCAGACCATCGACGCGTTCCGGCCGGTGCGCGACGGCTTCCTCGCCCCGCAGGACTCCCCGCTGCGGCGGACCGTGGTCAGCGGCCTGACCGATGCCGTACCGACGCCAGGGCTGCCCGCGACGCCTGCGCCGACCAGCTCGGCCGCACGACGAAATCTGGTTCCCCTGCCCGGTGTGCCCGCGGCGAGCGGCGCTGCCGAATTCGGCTATGATTCGCTGAACCGCAATCGGAAGAAGCCGAAATACTATCCCGCCCAGGCGCGGCCCAAGCCGCCGCCAGGCCCCGGCACGCGACCTTCCGGCGAGCTGACCGGGCAGTTGCGTCCGACCTTGCCGCCGTCGGCCACAGCCAACAGGCAGCCGGTCCCGGCCGCCATGGCGGGCACGGTGCCCGGCCAGCCGCCGCGCAAGCGGCTCAAGATCGACGACGACCCGTTCGGCGCAGTCGGCGATTACGCCGGCCCGTTCCTGATCAAGGGCGCGGTGGAGCTCTCGGCCGGGTATGACAGCAACCCGGCCCGCCTCGCCAGGCCGCGCGGCATGCCGGCTTGGATGATCGCGCCGGAATTTTTGGCGGTGTCGAACTGGGAGCGTCACGCCCTCGTCGCCGACCTGCGGGGCTCCTTCACCGGCTATGGCAGCACCCTGCCGGCTATCATGGATGGCGGCATCAATTCGGCGCCGACCACGCTCGACCGCCCCGACTTCACCGGCCATGTCGACGGCCGCCTCGACGTCAGCCGCGACACCTCGGTCGGCGCCCAGCTGCGGCTGCGTGCCGCGACCGACAATCCCGGCAGTCCCAGCGTGCAGGCCGGATTGGCGCGCTATCCGGTCTACACCACGCGCGGCACCACCGTCGGCATCGACCAGCGCTTCAACCGACTGCAGATTTCGGCGGGCGCCACCGCCGACCGCACCAGCTATCAGCAGAGCAAGCTGACCGACGGCACGATGACGTCGAACGACGACCGCAACTACAACCAGTTCGGCGGCATCGGCCGGGTGTCCTACGAGGTCATGCCCGGCCTGAAGCCGTTCGCGGAGGTGCAGGGCGACAGCCGCGTGCACGACCAGCGGGTCGACCGTTCGGGCTATCAGCGCGACTCCTCGGGCGGCTACGCCAAGGCCGGCACCTCGTTCGAGTTCACCCGGCTTGTGACCGGCGAGGTCTCGATGGGCTATGCCACGCGCAGCTATGTCGACCCACGGCTGAACCGGTTGCAGGGCTTCCTCACCACGGCCTCGCTGGTGTGGTCGGCGACGCCGCTGACCACCGCGCGCTTTCTCTCCGACACGCAGCTCGCAGAGACCACGGTGGCCGGCGCCTCCGGCGTGCTGGTGCGCACCTACACGGTGCAGGTCGACCACGATTTCCGCCGCTGGCTGACCGGCATCGGCAAGTTCAGCCTCGGCACGCTCGACTATCAGGGCTACGGCCGCAGCGACCGCACCTATTCGGCCGAGGGCAACCTCGTCTACAAGATGTCGCGGAACGTCTGGGTCAAGGGCACGCTGCGCTACGACAAGCTGGATTCGAACATCACCGGCGCCGGTTCTTCCGGCACGGTCGTGATGCTGGGCGTGCGGTTGCAGAACTGAGCCCTGCTCTCACCGGCGTCATTGCGAGGAGCGAAGCGACGAAGCAATCCAGGGCTTTGGAAACGACTCCGGATTGCTTCGCTCGTTGCCCGCAGGACTACGCCGCGGCCACCGTGAGCTGGGCGCCGTCGGCCTGCACGATGCGGACGCGGCTGCCGGCCGGCGTATCCGGGCCGGCGACGCGCCACACCGTGTCGTCGATGCGGACGGTGCCATTGCCGCCGACGATCGGCTTCTCCAAGGTGAACTCGCGGCCGACCAGCGCCGCCGAGCGGCGGTTGAGGAACGGATTGTCCTGCGACGGCGCCGCACTCGCCCGCGCGAAGCGCCGCCACAGCGGCACGGCGGCGATCGAAAACAGCGCGAACAGCAGGATCTGCAGTTGCCATCCCGGCGCAAACGCAAACGACAGCAGCCCGACCAGCAGGGCGGCGAGGCCGAGCCAGAACAGGAAGATGCCCGGCGCGAGCAGCTCCAGCGCCATCAGGATGATGCCGAAGATCAGCCAGTTCCAGGTGCCGAGCGTCACGAACATGTCGCTCATCAGTGTCCTCCCCTGCGTCAAGCCTGCGGCGGCGTCGGCGGTTTCGGCGCCGTCCCCGCTGACGGCACCGAGCCGCCGCGGCGCGCGGCTGCCACGGCCGAAGCCGCGCTCTCGCCGAACGTCGCCTTGGCGATCTCACCGATGCCGGCGAGCGAGGCCAGCATGCCCGTTGCCTCCAGCGGCAGCATGATCACCTTCTGGTTCGGCGAGTCGGCGAGCTGGCCGAACGCCTTGATGTATTTGTCGGCGATGAAGTAGTTGAGCGCGGCGACGTCGCCCTTGGAGATCGCGTCCGACACCATCTGCGTCGCCTTGGCCTCGGCCTCCGCGGCGCGCTCGCGCGCCTGGGCATCGAGGAAGGCCGACTCGCGGCGGCCCTCGGCCTGCAGGATCTGGCTCTGCTTGGCGCCCTCCGCGCGCAGGATCTCCGACTGCCGCTGGCCCTCGGCCTGCAGGATGTCGGCGCGCTTGACGCGCTCGGCCTTCATCTGCCGGCCCATCGCCTCGACCAGGTCGGCCGGCGGCACGATGTCCTTGATCTCGATGCGGTTGACCTTGAGGCCCCACGGCGACACCGCGGCGTCGACGACGCGCAGCAGCCGCTCGTTGATCTCGTCGCGATGCGACAGCACCTGGTCGAGATCCATCGCGCCCATCACCGAGCGGATGTTGGTCATGGTCAGCGTGACGATCGCCTGGTTGAGGTTCGACACCTCGTAGCTCGCCTTGGCGGCGTCGAACACCTGGTAGAAGGCGACGCCGTCGACCGTCACGGTGGCGTTGTCCTTGGTGATGACCTCCTGCTCGGGGATGTCGATCACCTGCTCCATCATGTTGATCTTGCGCCCGATGCGATCGAAGAAGGGCACGATGATGTTGAGGCCCGGCGACAAGGTGCGGGTGTATTTGCCGAACCGCTCGACGGTCCAGTCGAACCCCTGTGGCACGGTCTTCACGCCGGAATACAGCGTGAAGATGACCAGCAGCACCAGCGCTATGGCGAAAATGTCGAAACCGCTCATGGATCCTCCAAGGGAGGAGACGGTCGTCCCCTCACCAGCCTCTGCAGCCATCACAATCTAGGGATTACTGCATGATTTTGTCGGGGATCCGCTAGGGGCGGTTCAGGAAAGTATTTTCGAGGCGCGGACGGTCGTCCGACTTGCGCCGGCGGGCGGCTCACCTAGCGGGCCGGCAATACCGCCGACGGCTCAGAGCCAGCCCTTTACAACCAGCCCTGCAGCTCGCGCAGCACCAGCTGCCGCAGCACCTCCATGCCGGGCGCGCTGTCGTTCAGGCACGGCACGGCGGAGAATTCCTCGCCGCCATTGTGCTTGAAGATCTCGCAATTCTCGCCGGAGATCTCCTCCAGCGTCTCCAGGCAGTCGGCGGAGAAGCCCGGCATCACCACGGCGATGCGCTTGACGCCGTCCTTGGCGAGCTTCTCGATGGTCTTGTCGGTATAAGGTTGCAGCCACTCCGAGAAGCCGAAGCGCGACTGGAAGGTCAGCAGCAGCTTGGTGTCGTCCATGCCGAGCCGGCTGCGCAGCAGCTCGGTGGTGGCGACGCACTGCTCGCGATAGGGATCGCCCTTGTCGACATATTCCTTGGGCATGCCGTGGAACGAGGCCACGATCAGCTCGGGCTTGTACGCCAGCGTCTTCAGATGATCCTCGATCGAGACCGCCAGCGCCTCGATGTAGAAGTCGTCGTTGTAATAAGGCGGCGTCACCCTCAGCGTCGGCTGCGCGCGCAGCTCGGTCAGCACGCGGAACGCCTCGTCGCACACGGTCGCCGAGGTCGCGGCTGAATATTGCGGATAGAGCGGTACCACCAGGATGCGGTCGCAGCCCTTGGCCATGAGAGCATCGACGCCGGCCTTGATCGACGGATTGCCGTAGCGCATCGCCCAGTCGACGATGACGTGGCTGCGATCGGCGATGCTGGCGGCGAGCTTCTCGCTCTGCGCGCGCGTGATCGTCTTCAGCGGCGATTCGTTCTTCTCGGTGTTCCAGATCGACTGGTAGTCTTTCGCCTTCTTGCGCGGCCGGACATTGAGGATGATCCCGTTGAGGATGATCTTCCACAACAGGCCCTGGTCCTCGATGACGCGGCGGTCGGACAGGAACTCCTTCAGATACACCCGCACGCCGGCGGCGTCCGCCGTATCCGGCGTCCCGAGATTGACCAGCAGCACGCCGACGCGTGACGTGCTCGCGGCCGGCAACGGCCTGACGTCGACAGGCCTGGCATTGTCCAGAGAGATGGCGGCGGTCATGATGCCCGTGACTGCTGAAGGGCGTGGCTTGGCGGCTTGTTTCGACATTGTCAAGATAAGGGCCATTTCACCGATGTCATCGGGCTGGAGGAGCCATGACGATTGCCGAATTGTGCATTTTCGCTAGCGTGATGCTCTACCTCTTAACGATCCTGCCGGCGAAATGGATCAGCGTCGACGGTGCCGGGCGCTATGACAACGCCCGGCCGCGAGATCCCGCCTTCTATGCCGGCGGCATCCGCGAGCGGGCGCTGGGCGCCCATCAGAACGGCATCGAGGCGTTCCCGTTCTTTGCCGCGGCGGTGCTGCTGGCCGAGTTCCGCGGCGCGCCGCAGAACTTGATCAACGAGCTGTCGGTGCTGTTCGTGATCGTGCGCACCGCCTATGTGCTGACTTACGTCGGCAACCGGCCGTCGCTGCGCTCGATCCTGTGGGCGATCGGGTTTCTGATCACCGTCGCGATCTTCTTCCTGCCCCTGCTGCGCCAATACCTGCCGGTTTGAGTGGGCCGGTTTCCGGACGTGAGACGCGTCACATCTCCGTGCTCGCCGGGATGCTAACCACAACGGCTATGGGGACTCCGTCTGTACGCCTTTCGTTTCTCCTTTGATCCGATCCGCTGCGGCCAGTTGATTGGATTTGACGGCGAAATTCCCTATAGGGCGGAGTGAATTCGACTGCCGCAGCGGCACTGTGAGGCCGCCAGAGGGATCGTGATGACTTTGACCAGCTCGGCCCCCGCGCGCGCGCCGCGCGACCCGGGAAATTACCAGACCGCCCTGCAATCGACGGTGCGGGCGGCAGCGGACTGGCTGATCGCCAACCAGAAGCCCGACGGTCATTGGGTCGGCCGCGCCGAATCCAACGCCTGCATGGAGGCGCAATGGTGCCTGGCGCTGTGGTTCATGGGGCTCGAGGAGCATCCGCTGCGCAAGCGCCTGGGCCAGTCGCTGCTCGACAGCCAGCGCCCGGACGGCGCCTGGCAGGTCTATTTCGGCGCCCCCAATGGTGACATCAACGCGACCGTCGAGGCCTATGCCGCGCTGCGCTCGCTCGGCTTCCGCGACGACGAGCCGCCGGTGCGCCGCGCCCGCGAATGGATCGAGGCCAAGGGGGGCTTGCGCAACATTCGCGTGTTCACGCGCTATTGGCTGGCGCTGATCGGCGAATGGCCGTGGGAGAATACCCCCAACATCCCGCCCGAGGTGATCTGGTTTCCGCTCTGGTTTCCGTTCTCGATCTACAACTTCGCGCAATGGGCGCGCGCAACCCTGATGCCGATCGCGGTGCTGTCGGCGCGGCGGCCGAGCCGGCCGCTGCCGCCCGAGAATCGGCTGGACGCGCTGTTTCCGCATGGGCGCAACGCGTTCGACTACGAGCTGCCGGTCAAGGCCAATGCCGGCGGCTGGGACAGGTTCTTCCGCGGCGCCGACAAGGTGCTGCATGCCCTGCAGAACCTCGGCAACAAGCTCAATCTCGGCCTGTTCCGCCCGGCGGCGACCAGCCGCGTGCTGGAATGGATGATCCGCCACCAGGATTTCGACGGCGCCTGGGGCGGCATCCAGCCGCCCTGGATCTACGGCCTGATGGCGCTCTACGCCGAGGGCTATCCGCTCAACCACCCCGTTCTCGCCAAGGGCCTCGATGCCCTGAACGATCCCGGCTGGCGGGTCGATGTCGGCGACGCCACCTACATCCAGGCCACCAACAGCCCGGTGTGGGACACGATCCTGACCCTGCTCGCCTTCGACGATGCCGGCGTGCTCGGCGATTACCCCGAGGCCGTCGACAAGGCGGTCGACTGGGTGCTCGACCGCCAGGTCCGCATGCCCGGCGACTGGTCGATGAAGCTGCCGCACGTCAAGCCGGGCGGCTGGGCGTTCGAATACGCCAACAACTATTATCCCGACACGGACGACACCGCCGTGGCGCTGATCGCGTTGGCGCCGCTGCGCCGTGATCCGAAGTGGCAGGCCAAGGGCATCGACGAGGCGATTCAGCTCGGCGTCGACTGGCTGATCGGCATGCAGAGCGAGGGCGGCGGCTGGGGCGCCTTCGACAAGGACAACAACCAGCAGATCCTGACCAGGATTCCGTTCTGCGACTATGGCGAGGCGCTCGATCCGCCGTCGGTCGACGTCACCGCCCATATCGTCGAGGCCTTCGGCAAGCTTGGCATCTCGCGCAATCATCCCGCCATGGTGCGCGCGCTCGACTACATCCGACGGGAGCAGGAGCCGAGCGGCCCGTGGTTCGGCCGCTGGGGCGTGAACTACGTCTACGGCACCGGCGCAGTGCTGCCGGCGCTGGCGGCGATCGGCGAGGACATGACGCAGCCCTATATCGGCCGCGCCTGCGACTGGCTGGTCACAAATCAGCAGGCCGATGGCGGCTGGGGCGAGAGCTGCGCCTCCTACATGGACATCAGCGCGGTCGGCCGCGGCACCACCACGGCGTCGCAGACCGCCTGGGCGCTGATGGCGCTGCTCGCCGTCAACCGCCCTGAGGACAAGGAGGCGATCGAGCGCGGCTGCACCTGGCTGGTCGAGCGCCAGTCGGCCGGCACCTGGGACGAGCCGGAATTCACCGGCACCGGCTTCCCCGGCTACGGCGTCGGCCAGACCATCAAGCTGACCGATCCCACTTTGCAGGAGCGGCTGATGCAGGGCCCTGAGCTGTCCCGCGCCTTCATGCTTCGCTACGGCATGTACCGCCACTACTTCCCGCTGATGGCGCTGGGACGCGCGCTGCGGCCGCAGGGGCATGGTAACACTGCAGCTACGCCTTCGCCGCCGTCCCGGCCTCGTTGACGATGGAGCCTGGCATGAGCGTTACGAACGATCGTGCCAGCCCGGCGCGTCGAAGTGCTGAAGCCAATTCTCTGGGAGATTCATCGTAACCTTCGTCGGTCAGACGAACGTACCCCAGTGATGACCAACCGCTTGCCGCGCGCCGCACAGCCGGAACGCTTCGACCGCCTCGGCCGGGTTCATGTGTTGGTCTTTCATGAACCAGCGCGGCGCGTAGGCGCCCACGGGCAGCAACGCCAACCGCAACTGCGGATGCGCCCAGGCCACCTCTCTGAAGGTGCTTCCGTCACCGAAGCCCGTGTCGCCTGCGAAGTAGATAGCCCCACCCGGCGCCTCAATCATACAGAGACGACGCTCGCGCGACGTTCGCCCCGATGGGCGGACGAACTGGCGAGCTTGGACTCAGGCTGCCGCATCGCGGCCAACCCTTCGTCCATGGCGATCCGGGGCGCATAGCCAAGCTCGGTCTGAGCCTTGCGGGTGCTGATAGTGAACGGCTTGCCGATAAGGCGTAACATCTGGCGCGTGATCGGCGGCTCGCCCTTGAGGCGCAGTACACGCCACGCTGCACCCATGAGGCCGGCCATGGTCCAGGCTATTCCGAAACGAACGGACTTGTCCGCAGCGATTGTCCCGCGAGTGGCAAGCAGAGACGAGATGAAGCTTTTCAAGGTGCTCTGCTCGGTATCGGCGATGAAATACGCTTCACCCCCCCGGCCCCGATCTGCGGCGAGAATCAGCGCGTCGCACAAGTTATCGACATGGCAGCTCGACATGGCCTGCGTGCCGCCAGCGACCCACTGCCACCGGCCTGCGTTCACGGTCTCTACCATGTGATCGAGAGTTGGCATTTTGCCTCCCCAGATAAATGGCGGCCGCAGCGCGATGGTCTCCAGGCCGGGACGCATGCCGTTAGCTGCCAGCAACACGCGCTCGCCTTCGGCCTTCGAAGATCCGTAGGGCGAGAAGGCACGGACCTGCAGCGGCAGGCTCTCGTCGACATTCAACATCGGTTCGGGATCGCCCATGACCACGGCCGCAGCGCTCACCGCAACCAGGCGGCGCACACTGGCCGTCGCTGCGGCCGCGTTCACGACGGCGCGCGTGCCCTCGACGTTGATCCGGTCGAAAATCTCCTGGTCACCCCAAAGCTTGAAGTGCGCGGCGACATGAAACACGACCTCGCATCCTGTCATCGCCTTTCGCAACGCTTGTTCGTCGTTGAGTTCGCCGCGTACGGGCGTTGCTCCGAGTGTCTTGACTTGCGCCTCGCTCTCCGCGCTTCGGGCCAGCGCCCGCACCTGCCATCCCCCCACGAGGAGATGCGTAATCAGGCGGCCGCCAACAAAGCCGGAGCCACCAGTCACGAGAGCGACGCGGTGCTGGTCGGATGGCGTGGCGGGAGCAGTCATGGCGAACCTCCTTGAGCTGGATGACCCAACCTTGTGGCCGCCCCGTTCAAAAGTCAACGAACATATTTCATATTATGTTCGTTTGCATGAACCGGAGAGTTCTAGTATCCTTTCTGAACGATGGAATCGAAGACATCCATGCCCGCAACCCCTTCTCCTACCGAGGAAACTTCGTTTCGGGCGCAGATCCTCGACACCGCGCGCGCCCAAGTGCGCCGCCATGGTGAGGCCAAGACCAACGTGGTCGACATCGCCCGCGCTCTCGGCACTTCGCACACGACGATCTATCGCCACTTCCGCTCCAAGGCTGACATTTTCGATGCCCTGGTCGTCGAGGCGATGCGTGATGAGGAGGAGATGGCAAGCCGCTTCGTCGAGGCGGAAGGACCTTTCGCGGAGCGTCTGGAGGGCATGGTGCTCGCGCTGCATGCCCGCAAGCGGGAGCGGTTCACTGCGGATGCCGAGGTTTACGGCCTATACCGCCGAATTGTGGAAGAGCGGCCGGAGATCATCGCCGCTTACTCACGAGCAATGACTGCTCTTATCGCCCGCATTCTGGCTGATGCAAAGAAGCGCGGCGAGATTCGAGTTGATGATATCGAGGCTGCCGCGGGCGTTGTGCGCGACGCAGTCACCGTGTTTGTCCACCCCGCTCATGTGGCAGCCGCCGTCGCGGCCAATCTGCCAAGCGAAAAAATGGCCCGCAACGTCGTGCGCACGCTTTGCGCCGGCTTCCGCGCCGGAGCCGAATTGACCTGAAGCAGACCTTCGCGCGGGGCGTGTGTCAAACAGACGCTGGCTTCTATCGCCTTTGACAATGCCGAGGTGGGCCTCATCTGCCCTGGGGACTACCTCCAATCGCCTATCAAACCCCGCGGCGGAAGGTATGGGTCCCAAGTCGACGCCACCACCGCGCTATCGCGCGCTCGTGGCTCGCCCGGGACGACACAATTGTTGCTGCGCGATCGCGGCCAACCTTCACCGCTGTCATGCCTCGCGCAAGCGAGGCATCCCGCACGCAGTGACCAACGCGTGGCCAGGAGCGGAGCCCGCGCCGCTCAGAAGCAGGTCGTGCGTTCCGCCGCGATGTAGCCCAGCAACAAGCCCGCGCCGAACAGCAGCACCAGACCGGCGGCACCGAATTCGAGGCCGCGCATGATCAGTGCGCCGCCGCCCTCGCGGCCGGCACTGAGCCGCCGCGCGACGTCCTTGGCAGCGACGGCGAGCACCGCGATGGTCGCGACCGTCACGGCGGTGCCGAGCCCCATCACGAACGTCGCGGCGACGCCGGCCCAGAACAGGCCCTGCGCCAGCGCGAACACCAGCACCAGGATCGCGCCCGAGCACGGCCGGATGCCGGCGGCGAAGATCGCCTGGAAGCCGCGCTGCCAGCCGCCGGGTCCCGCGAGCTCGCTCGGCGCGGGCCCGTGGGAATGGCCGCAACCGCAATCATCGCCGTGAACGTGATCGTGGTGGACGTGATCGTGAGCGGCGTGACCATGCGCCGCCGCAACATGGGCGTGCGAATGATCGTGGTGATGATGATCGTGGCCGTGGTGGTCGTGACCATGATGGTGATCATGACCGTGATGATCATGATGAGGCGCGCGATGCTGGTGATCATGCGCATGACCATGATCATGGGTCGACGGCGCCACCGCGGCCGCGGGCGCACCGGCCAGCGCCAGAGCCGGCGCCGCCGGCTGCCAGGTGCGCAGGAACGCCGCGCCCTTGACCCAGACCAGGCGCGCGCCGAGCAGCGCGATCAGCCCGTAGCTCGCGATCTCCACCACTTTCTCGGCGCTGCACATGGTGGCCGCGGTGGCATTGAGCACCACGGCGCCGATGCCGACGATGGCAACCGCAACCAGCGCCTGCATCAGGCCCGAGGCGAACGACAGCACGATGCCGCGCTTCGCGGTCTCCTGGTTGGCGACGAGATAGGACGCAATCACCGCCTTGCCGTGGCCGGGCCCCGCCGCATGGAAGATGCCGTAGGCGAAGGAGATCGCGAGCAGCCACCACACCGCCGAGCCGTCTTCCTTGGCCGCGCGGATCGCCCCCGACATCTGGCGGTAGAACTCCGACTGCTTGGCGAGCAGCCAGCCGACGATGCCGCCGACCTGTGGCTCGGCCGGTGCGCCGAACGGCGGCTTGGCGAGCAGCGCATGCGAGGCGGCGTCGGCGGCGACGAGTGCTGCGAGGATCGCAACGCAGGTCAGGAGCGGTCGAGCGGAGCTGGGGCGAGGCGTCATGGACATTCCACTGAGATCTTGTTGGCGAAGTTCATTCCGAAATTGGCGTTCGCCCCGCCGCTCAGGAATGTCTGTTCGTTCATGGTCTGCGCGACGGATCCGCCGTCGCTCGGTCTCACCAGGCCGAACTTGCAGCCCGAGGGAGCGCTGACCAGCGTGACGGGATCCTTCTCCGCCATCTGGAAATCGATGAAATAGCTGGGATCGTAGACCTCGACCTGGAGCTGCTTCGTCTTCACCGGCGCCTTCAGCGGCAGGGTGAAGTGCAGGGTCAGCTTGGTGTCCTTGTATTCGAGATAGTAGTCGACGGGGTCCTCGAGCTTCTGCTTGCGCCCGTCGGCCTTGAGGAAGGTGAAGTAGGCATATTCCTTCAGCGACTCGGCGTTGGTCTGCGCCAGCGGCGCCAGCTCCTCGCGGGTGTAGACGCCCTTCTGCTTGGTCTCGAGGCCCTGCAGCGCGTAGGTCGCGAACATGTCGTCGAAGGTCCAGGCGTGGCGCACGCCGGTCACCGAGCCATCGGCCGCATAGAGCAGCTCGCTGCTCGCGGTGACCCAGACATGCGGGTGGGCGCTCGCCGCGCTCGCGCCGAATACGAGCGTCAGCGCAGCGAGGACGAACCGGACCAGTGCCATCCTCTTCACCTCAAGCCGCCTTGGCAACGTCGAGCAGACCGCGCCGGCGCAGCAGCGCGTCGGGCTCGGGCTCGCGGCCGCGGAAGGCGATGTAGGCCGCTTCCGGATCGAGCGAGCCGCCCGAGGCGTAGACATTGTCGTGGAGCCGCTTGGCGACCGCCGGATCGAAGATGTTGCCGGCTTCCTCGAAGGCGCCGAAGGCATCCGCATCCATCACCTCCGACCACATGTAGCTGTAATAGCCCGCCGCATAATGGTCTCCCGAGAAGATATGGCCGAATTGAGTCGGCCGGTGGCGCAGCGCGATTTCGGGCGGCATGCCGATCTTCTCCATCTCGGCCTTTTCGAAAGCGCGAACATCCTTGGACGCCGCCGCCGGCTGGGTGTGGAATTCGAGATCGATCAGCGCCGAGGATACGAACTCGACGGTGGCAAAGCCCTGGTTGAAGCGGCGCGCGGCCAGGAAGCGCTCGAGCAGGTCCTGCGGCAGCGGCTCGCCCGTCTGGTAGTGGCGCGCGAAGGTCTGCAGCACCTCGGGACGCTCCTGCCAGTGCTCGTAGAGCTGCGACGGCAGCTCGACGAAGTCGGTGAACACGGCAGTGCCCGACAGCGACGGATAGGTCACGTTGGACAGGATGCCGTGCAGGCCGTGGCCGAACTCGTGGAACAAGGTGCGAGCGTCGTCCGGCGACAGCAGCGACGGCTGGCCGTCGGCGCCTTTCGCAAAGTTGCAGACGTTGATGATCAAGGGCGCGGTGTCGCCGTCGAGCTTCTGCTGGTCGCGCATCGAGGTCATCCAGGCGCCGGAGCGCTTCGACGAGCGGGCAAAGTAGTCGCCATAGAACAGCGCCTTGTGGCGGCCTCCCGCGTCCTTGATCTCCCAGACCCGGACGTCCGGATGCCAGACCGGGATGTCCTTGCGCTCGGCGAAGGTGATGCCGAACAGCCGCGTGGCGCAGTCGAAGGCGGCTGCGATCATGTTGTCGAGCGAAAGATACGGCTTGATCGCCGCGTCGTCGAAGTTGGCCTTCGCCTGGCGCAGCTTCTCGGCGTAATAGCGCCAGTCCCAGGCCGCGAGCTTGAAGTTGCCGCCCTCCGCCGTGATCATCTCCTGCAGTTGATCGCGGTCGGCCAGCGCCTTGGCGCGCGCCGGCTTCCAGACGCGCTCCAGCAGCCCGCGCACGGCCTCCGGCGTCTTCGCCATGGAATCCTCGAGGCGATAGGCGGCGAAGTTCGGAAAGCCCATGATCCTGGCGGCCTGCTCGCGCAAGGACAGAATCTCGCCGATGACGGCATTGTTGTCGTTGGAATTGCCATTGTCGCCGCGCGCGGTGAAGGCCTTGAACACCTTCTCGCGCAGGTCGCGGCGGGCAGAGCTCTGCAGGAACGGCTCGACCGAGGAGCGTGACAGGGTCACGATCGCCTTGCCAGGCATGCCGCGCTCATCCGCCGCAGCCTTGGCGGCAGCCACGAAGCTCTCGGACAGGCCGGCACGGTCGTCCTCACCGAGCTCGAGGTACCAGTCCTGCTCGTCGCCGAGCACATGGTGGCTGAAGGTGGTGCCGAGCTGGGCGAGCTTCTCGTTGATCTCGGCCATCCGCACCTTGTCGTCATCGGATAGGCCGGCGCCGGCGCGGCGGAAGCGGGTGTAGGTGCGCTCCAGGAGCCGCTGCTCCTCACCGGTGAGCTTGAGGTCCTTGCGGTTGTCGTAGAGCAGCGCGATGCGGCCAAACAGCACGGCATTCATCATGATCGGGTTCCAGTGCCGCGCCATCCGCAGCGACACGTCCTTGTCGATCTCCAGAATCGCCGGGTTGGAATGCGCCGACACCAGATCGTAGAAGACAGCCGCGACCTTCGACAGCAGCTTGCCCGAGCGCTCCAGCGCCGTGATGGTGTTGGCGAAGTCCGGCTCGGCCGGATCATAGGTAATGGCGGTGATTTCGGCGGCGTGGTCGGCGAAGGCGCGCTCGAAGGCCGGCAGGAAGTGCTCGGGCCTGATCGCGTCGAACGGCGGTGTCTGGTGCGGGGTCTCCCAGGCCACGAGCAGCGGATTGGTCTGGGCGTCGATCACAGCGGTGGTGTCTGACATCGGCTGGGGTCCGTCCTCTCCCGGAATATCGATGCGCCCCTCATATCATGGAGCCGGCCCTTTTTGGGTCATTTCCCCTTGAAGGGCCGGGCCTTTTCGGAGAGATTGCGGCCCGCAACAGGACCCTGGACCATGAACGCAGAGACCACCTCCAAAGCCGGCCGCCAGATCGCCTGGCCGACCGTGATCACCGTCATCTCGGCGGCGATCCTGATCGGTGCCGAAGTGTTCGGTGCGGCCTTCGCCGGCGGCTGGGCGCTGGCGATTCTGTTCGGGCTCGGCGACGGCGGCGCGCACATCCTGCAGGCCGTGCTGTTCGCGATCGGCGTGTTCGTGATGATCGGCTTCATCCGCGGCGCACAGCGCATCGAGCCGTTCACGAAGCGCGCGTGACGCGCACGAAAACACTGTCCTGCAAGGGTGAGCGCGTTACGAAAGTTTAAGCTCGCTTAACGTTCGTTCAGACAGATGCAGCGCGTGTGTGCCTTGTAGGCACAGATTAGGGAAATCTTTCCCGGCGCCCAAAAATTCCTTGCGAACGAAATTCAAAACGCTTATTTCCGCTTCTGCCCAATTTCGCACGTGCCTGTGGTCGTGTGTCAGTCGGTAGGTATCCGGACAAGAGGCCGGACAGCCGCCAAGGGATGAGGAACCGAGGGGTTCTCGGATCGTTGCGATCAAGATCAGTTCGATCGAGATCGTCATGCTCCGAAAGCCCAGCATCTCTCTCAAGAGATGCCGCTGAAGGTCACCCCATCTTTTGCAACCGTGACTGGCAGCCGGAGGCGAACCGGCGCACCCCGCTCTCAACGGGGGACGCGACTTAAAGCAACGACGGATCGGGCTTTTTTGGTCTCTACCGGCAGTCCAAAGCCGGCGCGGGCTACTGAAAAGGCTTGTCCTTCATTGCCAGGTGTGCGGGCGGGAAATTCCCAACCAATCCACGGCAGCACAATTCGGCTACGGGTTCGAGGTTTTGTCGCCTTTCCATCGGGCGGCAACGCCAAGGCACCCGTGTCGGGATCATTTTGAACGGGTCTCGTCGCTGGGACCGTTTGGAGGGTGCTATGACCGAACGTATCCGGGAATTCCTGCGCAACCGCCGCGAGGAAGGTCTGGACCACGAGCCCTGTCTCGTCGTCGACCTCGACATCGTGCGCGACAACTACATGAGCTTCGCTCGCGCGCTGCCGGACAGCCGCGTGTTCTACGCGGTCAAGGCCAATCCGGCGCCGGAAGTGCTGTCGCTGCTCGCCTCGCTGGGCTCGTCGTTCGACACGGCGACGGTCGCCGAGATCGAGATGGCGCTGGCCGCCGGCGCGACGCCGGACCGCATCTCCTATGGCAACACGATCAAGAAGGAGCGGGACATCGCGCGCGCCTATGCGCTCGGCATCCGCCTGTTCGCGGTCGACTGCGCCGCCGAGGTCGAGAAGATCGCGCGCGCCGCGCCGGGCGCCAAGGTGTTCTGCCGCATCCTGTACGATTGCGCCGGCGCCGAGTGGCCGCTGTCGCGCAAGTTCGGCTGCGATCCGGAGATGGCGGTCGACGTGCTGGACCTGGCCAAGCGGCTCGGCCTGGAGCCGTGCGGCATCTCGTTCCATGTCGGCTCGCAGCAGCGCAAGGTGAAGGCGTGGGACCGCGCGCTGGCGATGGCCTCGACGGTGTTCCGCGACTGCGCCGAGCGCGGCATCAACCTGACCATGGTGAACATGGGCGGGGGCTTCCCGACCAAGTACCTGAAGGACGTGCCGCCGGTCGTGCAGTACGGCCGCTCGATCTTCCGTGCGCTGCGCAAGCATTTCGGCAACCAGATCCCGGAGACGATCATCGAGCCGGGCCGCGGCATGGTCGGCAATGCCGGGATCATCGAGTCGGAAGTGGTGCTGATCTCGAAGAAGAGCGACGAGGACGATCTGCGCTGGGTCTATCTCGACATCGGCAAGTTCGGCGGTCTCGCCGAGACGATGGACGAGTCGATCCGCTACGCCATCCGCACGCCGCATGAGGGCGCGGAGATGACCCCGTGCGTGCTTGCCGGCCCGACCTGCGATTCGGCCGACGTGATGTACGAGAAGCTGCCGTATCCGCTGCCGGTGACGCTCTCGATCGGCGACAAGGTGCTGATCGAGGGGACCGGGGCCTATACGTCGACCTACGCGTCGGTGGCCTTCAACGGCATCCCCCCGCTGAAGACCTATCACATCTGATCCGGCTTGCTTCGCCACCCGCTTGCGGGTGAGACGACGCGAAGCTTCGGGTGGGGCTGCCCCCACCCCGACCCTCCCCCGCAAGCGGGGGAGGGAGCGATAGACCGACACCTTCAATCTGACATCACGCGTTTGCGCGCGGGCGAAAGTCTCGCGGCGCAGGCCGGGGACTGACGTGCCATGACCGCTTTTCGCATCCCTTCGACTGCGCCTGCTCGGACTTCCGCTCCGTTCGTGATCCGCAGCGAGTGTGCCTCCGACGTCGCGGCGCGCGATGCGCTGCTGGATGCCTGCTTCGGCGACAACCGCCATGAGCGCACCTGCCAGCGCCTGCGCGACGGACGCGCGCCCGCCGCGGGCCTCGCCTTGTCGGCGGTGCGCGGCGGCGCGCTGGTGGGAACGCTGCGGTTGTGGCACGTCAGCGCCGGCGGACGCGACGCCCTGATGCTCGGGCCGCTGGCGGTCGCGGCGGAGGCGCGCAGCCTCGGCGTCGGCGCTGCGCTGATGAATGCCGCGCTGATGATCGCGGCGTCGCGCGGCCATGGCGCGGTGATCCTGCTCGGCGATGCGCCCTACTACGCCCGCTTCGGCTTCTCGGTTGAGAAGACGGCCGAGCTGGAGCTGCCCGGCGCGTTCGAACGCGCGCGCCTGCTCGGCCTCGAGCTGGTCGACGGCGCGCTCGATGGCGCCGCAGGCCCGATCCTCGCAACTGGCGCCCGGGAGCGGAAGGCCCGCCGCAGCCGCAAGGAGCGGCTGGTCTCATGCGCGGCGTAACCGCCCGCGACGGGCACGCGCCGCGGCGGCGGACATTGCTGCCGACGCTCCTGCTGATCCTGCTCGGGATCATGATCGTCCGCGACATCGTGGCGCGGCGCTGGAGCAGCACGCCGCCCGCCGGACCTGACGTCACCCGCCTGCGTTAGGCATTTCGGCAACGGACGCCGCAGCAGCCCCTCAGGGGTTGCGCAGGTGCAGCAAAAGCTCTTTAACCCCCGAAAATCCCACCACGAGGTCCGCCATGTCCCGCCGTCTGATCTCTACCGGATCACCGTTCGAGAAGAGCTTCGGCTACAGCCGCGCCGTCGTCGATGGCGACTTCGCCTTCGTCGCCGGCACCACCGGCTACGACTACACCATCATGACGATGCCGGCCGATGTCACGAGCCAGTCACGCAACTGCTTCAAGACCATCGCCGCCGCCCTGCAGGAGGGCGGCTTCGCGATGGCCGATATCGTCCGCGCGACCTACTACCTCACCGACGTCAACGACGCCGATGCCCATTTCGCGGTCTGCGGCGACGTGCTCGGCGACATCCGTCCGGCAGCCACGATGGTGGTCGTCGCAGGCCTGCTCAAGCCCGAGATGAAGGTCGAGATCGAGGTCACGGCCAAGCGGCGCAGCACCTAAAAGCGGCGCAGCGTCTGAAGGCGGCGCGCCGCCTGAATCCATCCATCCCACGCACCTTTCGCGGAGAACCATTCATGAGCTCGCAGATCCACGCGAAGATCACCGGCCCCATCGTGATGATCGGCTTCGGCTCGATCGGCAAGGGCACCCTGCCCCTGATCGAACGCCATTTCGACTACGACAAGAGCCGCTTCGTCATCATCGATCCGCATGACGACGGCGCGCTGGCGAAGAAGCATGGCGTCCGCTTCATCCAGCAGGGCGTGACCCGCGACAACTACCGCGATCTGCTGGTGCCGCTGCTCACCGAAGGCGGCGGCCAGGGCTTCTGCGTCAACCTGTCGGTCGACACCTCCTCGGTCGACCTCATGACGATGTGCCGGGAGATCGGTGCGCTCTACATCGACACCGTCGTCGAGCCGTGGGCCGGCTTCTATTTCGACAAGCAGATGGGAGTCGAGCAGCGCTCCAACTACGCGCTGCGCGAGACGCTGCTCGCCGCCCGGCGCAAGAACCCGGGCGGCACCACCGCCGTCTCCACCTGCGGCGCCAATCCCGGCATGGTCTCCTGGTTCGTCAAGCAGGCGCTGCTCGACATCGCCAAGGACACCAAGACCGAGATCGTCGAGCCGAAGAGCCGCGAGGGCTGGGCGCAGCTGATGCAGAAACTCGGCGTCAAGGGCGTCCACATCGCCGAGCGTGACACCCAGCGCTCCAGGAATCCGAAGCCGATGGACGTGTTCGTCAACACCTGGTCGGTCGAGGGCTTCGTCTCGGAGGGCATGCAGCCGGCCGAGCTCGGCTGGGGCACGCACGAGACATGGATGCCGGAGAACGGCCGCCGCCACACCGAGGGCTGCGGCGCCGCGATCTATCTGCTGCAGCCGGGCGCCAACACCCGCGTGCGCTCGTGGTGTCCGACGCCGGGCGCGCAATACGGCTTCCTGGTGACCCACAACGAGTCGATCTCGATCGCCGACTACTACACCGTGCGCGACGGCGACAAGGTCGTCTATCGCCCGACCTGCCACTACGCCTATCACCCGGCGAATGACGCCGTGCTGTCGCTGCACGAGATCTTCGGCGCCACCGGCAAGATGCAGGGGAAGTGGCACATCCTCGACGAGAACGAGATCGTCGACGGCATCGACGAGCTCGGCGTGCTGCTCTACGGCCACGGCAAGAACGCCTATTGGTACGGCTCGCAGCTCTCGATCGAGGAGACCCGCCGCATCGCGCCCTACCAGAACGCGACCGGCATGCAGGTCTCGTCAGCGGTGCTCGCCGGCATGGTGTGGGCGCTGGAAAACCCGACCGCCGGCATCGTCGAAGCCGACGAGATGGACTTCCGCCGCTGCCTCGAAATCCAGTCCCCCTATCTCGGCCCGGTGAAGGGCTACTACACCGACTGGACGCCGCTGAACGATCGCCCGGGCCTGTTCCCGGAGGATATCGACACGTCGGATCCGTGGCAGTTCCGCAACATCCTGGTGCGGTAAACCTCCACTATCGTCCCGGACAAGCCACGACGGCAACGCCGTCGTGGCGCCGACCCGGGACCCATACTCCCCGGCGGGTATGAGACGGGAGATGGAGCTAACAGCCTGCCTCGAACGACGTCCTGAGGTTATGGGTCCCGGCGTTCGCCGGGACGACAGCGGAATTTGTGGCCGCGTTTGGGCCTCTCCGGCTACTTCCGCTCCATCGTCGGCGCGATCTTCTCTGCCGGGGCTGGCGGCAGCGCCGGCTTCGCGCCTTCCTTTTGAGCTTCCACGTCAGGGCGCGCGGGCTCTGGCGCTGGCGTGGTCGGGCGGGTGCCGCCGGGCTTGGACTCGGCCGGTGTCGCTGACGGCTCAGGCGAGGCTGAGGGCGTCGCCTGCGCGATCTGGTCGAGATGATTGGCCTTGATCTCGGTCAGCGAGATGATGGCCACCAGCGCGCCCAGGCCGAGCAGGCTGCCTGCCAGCAGCAGGTCCCGGCGCAACGTCTGTTTGCTGTTGATCAAGGCCATGGCTTGTCATCCGCATCCTGTGATGTGCGGAACAACAATCCGAAGGCCGCGAGGTTCCCGATGGGGCCTGCGCCCCAGTGCCCCATCAGAGCCGCAGCAGGCCGGCCTCGCCGCTTTCGTCCGAGAATGCGAGCCACGTTCCCGCAGCATTCCAGCCCAGCGCCACGATCGGCGGCGTCTCGTTCCGCCGCACCAGGATCTCGGCGCCGTCCTGCATCCGCACCATCAGCACGGTGCCGTCCTCGTAGCCGCAGGCCAGGATGTCCTGCTTAGGATGGCAGGCGACCGCAGTGACCTTGGCCTTCATCGGCGCCAGCATTGCCGGCTCCTTGCCCATCGGGCCGTCCTTGCCGACGAACGGCCAGAGGATGACCATGTCGGCGCCGGAGGTCGCGAGAAAACGCCCGCCGCTGCCCCAGGACATCGACTTCACCCGCGACGGATAGCCGGTCATGCGCATGTGGCGGCTGTCGGCCAAGCGCCAGCCATGCAGCGCCGGCTCATGCATCGCGGTGACCAGGAACTTGTTGTCCGGGCTGAAAGTGACGGCGTGATGCGAGCCGGCCCATCCTAAAAATTCCGGCTCGCCCGCCATGTTGGGAAACCACAAGGTCGCGCCGTTGTAATGCGCGATCGCGAGCCGCAGGCCCTTCGGCGCAAACGCAAGTCCGCCCGCGGTCGACGGCACCTCGAGCGACTTCTCCTCGCCCTTGGGCTGACGCACGAACGCGGTCTTGCCGACCGACCAGGCGATCGCACCGTCCGGATGAAGCGCGACGTTGTCGATCCAGCGCCGCTTCGGATCGGTCACGAGCACACTGACGCTGCCCGCCTTGTCGAGCGAGGAAACCTTGCCGTCATCGCCGCCGATCACGATCCGCGATCCGTCCGACACCGCCGACAGGATGCCGCCGCCGGTGACATCCACCTTGCTGATCTCGCCGTCGCCGTCGACGACAGCGACGCTCTCCTCGGTGCCGACGAAGGCGGCACGATCGCCGAGATAGTGCACGGCCGTGACGGCCATGCCGAGCGAGACCGGCTTCACCTTGTCGGTGACGGACACGATCGATGCGGCCTCGCCGCCCTGGTCGAACGACGTCATCAGGTCACGATGCAGCGTTCGAAGCCTTCGCGGATGGCGTCTTCCGGCAGCTCGCGGCCGATGAAGACGACGCGGCTCTCGCGCGCCTCATCCGGCTTCCATTTCCGCTGATGATCGCCTTCGAGCATCATGTGCACGCCCTGGAAGACGTAGCGGTCGTCATCGTCCTGAAACGACAGGATGCCCTTGGAGCGCAGGATCTTGCCGCCCTCGGTCTGCACCAGGTTCTGCAGCCACGGCATGAATTTCGACGGATCGAGCGGCTTGTCGGAGCGCAGCGACAGCGACTGCATCTCCTCGTCGTGATAGTGCTTCAGGCCGTGATCGTGATGATGATGGTGATCATGGCCGTGGTCGTGATCATGGTGGTGATGATCGTGATCGTCGCCGGCTTCGAGGAATTGCGGCTCGATCTCCAGAATGCGGTCGAGATCGAACGCGCCGCGCTCCAGCACGTCCGAGATCGCGATCTGGCAGCGCTCGGTGCGATGCAGCTTTGCGTAGGGGTTGATGGCGCGGATGCGCGCCTCGACCTCGGCGAGCTCCGGCTTGGTGACGAGATCGGTCTTGTTGAGCACGATCACGTCGGCAAACGCGATCTGGTTCTTCGCCTCCGGCGCATCCTTGAGCCGGTCCGACAGCCACTTCGCGTCGGCCACCGTCACGACCGCGTCGAGCCGCGCGTTCTTCTGCACGTCCTCGTCGACGAAGAAGGTCTGCGCCACCGGCGCCGGATCGGCCAGCCCGGTGGTCTCGACGATGATGGCGTCGAACTTGCCCTTGCGCCGCATCAGGCCGGAGATGATGCGCACGAGATCGCCGCGCACGGTGCAGCAGATGCAGCCGTTGTTCATCTCGAACACTTCCTCGTCGGCGCCGACGATGAGGTCGTTGTCGATGCCGATCTCGCCGAATTCGTTGACGATGACGGCGTATTTCTTGCCGTGGTCTTCCGAGAGGATGCGGTTCAGAAGCGTGGTCTTGCCGGCCCCGAGATAGCCGGTCAGGACCGTCACTGGTGTCTTGCTCGCGTCGGACATGCTCACTCCGAAAACCTCAGATCGCGTCGAAAATGGCTCAAAAAGCGCGCCGCCGCGAGGGCTCGAAAACCCTAACGGACCAGCGCGCTCGTCAGGGCCCTTATATTGTGCCTGACCATGGCAATGTAAGTGGGAACGGGGCCCTTTTCATCGCTCAGGGCGTCGGAATACAGCGTGCCGCCGATCTTCGCCCCGGTCTCAGCGGCGATCCGGCCGACCAGCCGGTCGTCGTTGAAATTCTCCAGGAAGACGGCCGGAATCCCCGCTTTTTTCACTTGGCGGATGATCTCGGCGACGTCGCGGGCCGACGGCTCGGTCTCGGTGGAGACGCCGAGCGGGGCGATGAAGGCGACGCCATAGGCATCGGCGAAATAACCGAAGGCGTCATGGGTCGAGATCACCTTGCGCCGCTCGGCCGGGATCTTGTCGATCTCGGCGCGGACCTCGCGGTCGAGTGCATCGAGCTCGCCGAGATAGCGCTCCGCATTGGCCTTGAAGACTTCCGCGTCTGCGGGGTCGGCCGCGACCAGCGCATCGCGGATGTTCTTCACATAGGCCTTGGCGTTGCCGACCGACTGCCAAGCGTGCGGATCAGCATCCGAGCCGCGCTTGCGCGGGGTGATGCCCTGGGTGGCGACGACGATCGGCGCCTTGCTGCCGGAGGCCTGCTGCAGCCGCGGCAGCCAGCCCTCCAGCCCGAGGCCGTTGACGATCAGGAGCTGCGCGGCGCCGACATCCTTCGCATCATGCGGCGTCGGCGTGTAGACGTGCACGTCGCTGTCCGGCCCGACCAGCGAGGCGACATTGACCTTGTCACCGCCGACCTGGCGGACGAAATCAGCGAGAATCGAGAAGCTGGTGACGACGTTCAGCCGGGTCTCGGCCGATGCGGGGACAATCAGAACAAGGCCGAAGAGCAGGCTCAGCGCGGACAGCAGGCGTTTCATGGGCATCGACTTCAAGCTTCGAGATGGCGTCCCGGAAACAGTTGCGGAAGCACGCCGCCCACGCGTCCGAACAGTACCGAGCCGAGATAGAGCAAGGACGCGACCAGGATGATCGCAGGCCCCGAGGGAATGCGGGTCTGGAACGACAGCACCAGACCGACATAACCGGAGACGATCGCCGAGGCGACCGCGATGCAGATCATCGGCGTGACGTCGCGCGACCAGAACCGGGCGATCCCCGCCGGCAGGATCATCAGGCCGACCGCAAGCAAGGTGCCGAGGGCCTGGAATCCATTGACGAGGTTGACGACGATCAGGGCGAGGAAGATCAGATGCGCCGGCGCACCGGCCCGGCTCACGGTGCGCAGGAACAAGGGATCGACGCTCTCCACCACCAGCGGGCGGTAGATCACGGCGAGCACCACGAGCGTGATGGTGGCGTTGGTCGCGACCATCAGCAAAGTCGGATCGTCCATCGCCAGGATGTTGCCGAACAGCACGTGCAAGAGATCGACGTTGGTGCCCTTGACCGAGACGATGGTGACGCCGATCGCGAGTGACGCCAGATAGAAGGTCGCGAGCGACGCGTCCTCCTTCAGCCCGGTCGAGCGCGACACGAGGCCCGATAGCAGCGCCACGGCGAAGCCGGCGATCAGGCCGCCGGTCGTCATCGCGAACAAATTGAGCCCCGACAGCAGGAAACCGATCGCCGCGCCGGGAAGAATCGCATGTGCCATGGCGTCGCCGACCAGGCTCATGCGCCTGAGCATCAGGAAGACGCCGATCGGTCCGGAGCCGAGCGACAGCGCGATGACCGCGGCGAGCGCGCGGCGCATGAACTCGAAATCCGAGAACGGAGCGAACAGCACCTCGCGCAGCATCATGCCGCCTTGGAGGCTTGCGCGGGCACGCAGGGCGCGGCGGCATCGTCGAACGCCTCGCACATCCGACGCGCCTGCGACAGATTGTCGGCGGTCAGCACCTCCGCCGTCGGTCCCCAGGCCACGGCCTCGCGCGCCAGCAGCAGGGTCTGCGGGAAATGCGCGCGCACCATGTCCATGTCGTGCAGCGCCGCCAGCACGGTGCGCCGCTCGCCATGCCAGTGCTCGATCAGTTGCAACAGGTCGGCCGAGGTCTTCGTATCCATCGCATTGAACGGCTCGTCGAGCACGATCACCCGGGCATCCTGCAGCAGCACGCGCGCGAACAGCATGCGCTGCATCTGGCCGCCCGACAGCGTGCCGATGCCGCGGCCTTCGAATCCGGTGAGGCCGACGGCCGCGATCGCATGCGCGATCTTCTCGCGCGCGACCGCGCCGATGCCGCCGAACATGCCGGTGCTGCGCCACAGTCCGGTGCTGACGAAATCGAACACCGAGATCGGGAAGGAGCGGTCGATATCGGCAATCTGCGGCAGATAAGCGATTTCGCGCGGCTTCAGGCCGGCCGCGGCGATGGTGCCGGCGAGCGGCTTCAACAGGCCGACGATGCCGCGGAACAGGGTCGACTTGCCGGCGCCGTTGGGGCCGACCACGGCGAGCAGCGCGCCCGTCGCGACCTCACCGGTGAGGTGATGCACGGCGGGGTGGCGGTCGTAGCCCAGAGTCACGTCGCGGAATTGCAGCTGGACCATGGCCATCATCACCGCATCGCCAGCCAGACGATCAGCCAGAGCACCGCGCTCGCCGCCAGCGCCGCGCCGAGCCGGGTGGTCACCGGCATGCGCAGGATCGACCACGGCGCCGGCTGCGCCGGATGCGGCGCCGCGGGACCGTGGCTATGGCCATGGCTGTGGGCATGGGAATGGCCGTGGCTATGGAGGGCAGGCTGCGTCATTTCGTCATGATGTTACATTATAACATCACCCCTGTCCACCGGCCGGCTGGGCGGTGTTTCTGAGGCCGAAGGTCATCGCCTCATCCGTCATTGCGAGCGCGGCGCGCTGCGCTCGCAATGACGGATGAGAGATCGTGTCTCGCTCTGCCCGCCGATCCGTCAGCTCAGATACCGCATCAGAGCGAGGCCGCCGAACAGGCCGGCGATGGAGATGCCGACCGAGCCGAGCACATACAGTGCGGCCAGCCCAAGCGCGCCGCGCTCATAGAGTAGCGCGGTGTCGAGCGAGAACGCCGAGAACGTGGTGTAGCCGCCGAGGATGCCGGTCATCAGGAACAGCCGCCAATGCTGGGTCGCTTCGCCCTTGAAGGCGAGGTAGCCGGCGATCAGGCCCATCACGGTGGAGCCAGTGATATTGATGATGAAGGTGCCGTAGGGGAAGTCGGTGCCGAGCGCCCTGGCGCTCGCCATGTTGATCGCGTGCCGCAGCGATGCGCCGCAGCCGCCGCCAAAGAAAACGAGAAAATATCCGACCAGCTGATTCACGGGACCTCACCTGCAGACCACATCGCGACAATGGATGCCCTGCCCTTGCCACAAAAGATGCAAAACTTTTGCCGCAGAGGCTTCCGCCTTGCAAGGATCGCCCGCATCAAACCGCGTCGGGCATGAAAAAGGGCGGCGAGCCGAAGCCGCCGCCCACACCTCGCATGCGAGGAATCAGATCGCCTTGCCGTAGAGTTCGTCGACGTAATCCCAGTTGATCAGGCTGTCGACGAACGCCTTCAGATAGTCGGGACGACGGTTGCGATAGTCGATGTAGTAGGAGTGTTCCCAGACGTCGCAGCCGAGGATCGGGGTCGCGCCGTGCACCAGCGGGTTCTCGCCGTTCGGCGTCTTGGAGATTTCGAGCTTGCCGTTCTTGACCGAGAGCCAGCACCAGCCCGAGCCGAACTGGCCGACGCCGGCGGCCGCGAAGTCGGCCTTGAATTTCTCGAAGCCGCCGAGATCCTCGTCGATCTTCTTCTCGAGCCGGCCAGGCAGCTTGGAGCCGCCGCCGTTCGGCTTCATCCACGACCAGAAATGGATGTGGTTGAAGTGCTGGCCGGCATTGTTGAACACCGCGGGGTTCTTGCCGAACGAGCCCTTGACGATCTCCTCGAGGGACTTGCCTTCGAATTCGGTCCCCTTGATCGCATTGTTGCCGTTGGTCACATAGGCCTGATGATGCTTGTCGTGATGGTACTCGAGCGTCTCCTTGGACATGTAGGGTCCGAGGGCTTCATAGGCGTAAGGCAGGGGGGGAAGCGTAAAGGTCATGGGGGCGGTTCCGCAACTTGTGGAAGACGGGATTTAACGGGACCTTCTTATAGAAGGTTCCGACACCGTAAAACACCGTGAATTTGGAAAAAGCGAGCCGCTTTGATGAGCATCGAGATCGACATATTGAATGGTGACGCCGCCTGGCCGCTGGTCAAGCCGCTTTACGACGCGGTTTGGCCGCCGGAGGTGGTCGCCGGATTACCGTGGGCAGGTATCACATTTGCGCATGCCGACCTGCGGGTGCTGGTACAGGACGAGAGCGGCGAGGTGCTCTGCCATGTCGGCATCTATCGCCGACTCGTGAAATGGAACGGTCAGAACGTCAATGTCGGCGGCATCGGCGGCGTTTTGACGCGCGCCGACATGCGCAACCGCGGTCTCGCCACGGTGGGACTGAACGCGGCGATCCAGACCCTGCGGCACGAGGACTCGATCAACTACGCCGTCCTGTTCTGCGCGGCGGATCGCATCCCCTTCTATACGGCACGCGGCTTCATTCCGTTCGACGGCGACGTCTACGCCGAGCAGCCCGAGCAGGGCCGCATCCGCTTCGACACGCTGTCTGCGCTCGTGCACGACGTCAAGCGCACCGCGCCGACGCGCGGCACCATCGACCTCTGCGGCCTGCCGTGGTGAGGCCGCTCTTCCCTGTCGTCCCGGACAAGCGCGCGGCACGCGCGCGCAGATCCGGGACCATACCCGCAGGGAGATGTTTGAGGCACGCGGGTCATTGGCGCTTTGCCCATGATGTCCGCTGCGGAGTATGGGTCCCGGCTCAAGGCCGGGACGACAGCGGAGCACATGGCAGTCTTCCGAAAAAAATAATTCTCTTGCGTTTTTTAAGAAATCATGATTGTATCCCGGCACCCCGCCTCACAGCAGAGGGGCGTTGCGCGCGATCGTCACGACACGCGAGGTGGGGATGCGATGGCCGCGTTGCTGCCGCAGCATGCTTATCGGCGTGCGGACGAACGGCAGCTTGCGGACGTGAAGTCGCAGCGTCCTGATACCCCGATGCTGGTATCAACCTGGCGCAATGCGAACGCATTGCGCTGGGGATGGTGGCCACAAGCCCGGCGCACCAGGGAGACTGCGTATAAGCGTGAAGACCGTCGCGCAGGGAATGCCGGAGTGTTCGGCTTTGCCTGTGGTACCTGCCGCCTGCATTTTTTCAGCAGGCGGGCCATGGGTGAGGCCTTCACCCGGCATTCCCTGCGCCCTCTGCATTTTTGCAAGGGCCACGATGATCGCAGACCTCGGGCGTGAAGGGCCGCGAGACTGCAAAGCTATGTCCATCGCTGTTTGAACCGTGAAACCGCCTCACCCGCCGTCGTCGTCCCGGACAAGCCGTGACGCGCGCCAGCGCAGCATGGCGCCGATCCGGGACCCATACGCCGCGGCGGACGTGAGATGCGAAAAGCCAATGGCCGGCGTGCCTCAAACCGCTCCCTGGGGGTATGGGTCCCGGCTCAAGGGCCGGGACGACAGCGGAGTTTGTTGCGGCAGTCAAAACCATTTCCCGGCACATGCCATGAGACAATCGAACAACGGATTGAGACGGCCCGTCGGCAATGCACCTGATCGTGATGATCATGCCTTGGACAACCGCACCTCGACGATTGCAACTGCGCCGTTTGCTGTTATGGAAACGCGGCTTCAACGGGGGGTAAGATGATTTGGAAATTGCGTTTGGCTGGTCTTGCGCTGGCGACCGTCGTGATGGCGCAGCCCGCCTTGGCCGCCGATGATCCGACCGGCACCTGGCTGACCCAAGCGGGCGACGCCAGGATCAAGGTCGCCAAATGCGGCGCCAATCTTTGCGGCACCGTCGTGTGGCTGAAGGAGCCGATGGACACCGACACCGGCAAGCCGGCCGTCGACAACAAGAATCCGAATCGCTCGCTGGCCAACCGCCCGATCATCGGGCTGCAACTGTTCGAAGGCGTTCACCCGGAGGGGCCGAACAAATGGTCCGGCAAGATCTACAACGCCGATGACGGCCAGAGCTACACCAGCCACATCTCCGTTTCCGGCCCGGATACGCTGAAGGTGGAAGGCTGCGTCGGATCGCTTTGCGGCGGCGAGACCTGGACCCGTTCCCGCTGATCCGCGCTCAGGCGACCGCGGCTTTCAACGCGGTCGCAGCCGACGCGTAGCCGCCTCGTGCGCCGTCGATGAAGTGGACGTGATCGGGCCGGATCGCGGACGGCGTGAAGCAGGTCATCATCGCGGCATCCTGCCGATGCAGCCCGTAGCGGACGATGCCGCGCGAGGCCGCCGCGCCGAGCCGGCGCTCCAGCTCCTGCGCGAGCTCGTCGGTGCAGTCGAGGATCATGCGCAGCGCATCGTCATATTTGCGGAAGTCGGAATTCTCGACCACCTGCTGCTTGTAGAGATCCGGCACGAAGCCGCCGATGCTGATGTTGAACCGCATCACGGCATAGACGAACAGCGTACGTCCGAGCACGCGGGCCCAGCGCGAAAACAGCGGTCCGCGCGCGGCGCGGACCTCGTAGCCAAATCCCTGCGGCGGCCATCGCAACGCCGGCGCTCCGGCCGGCACCGGCCGCCCGGCATCGGGGCTGCGCTCGGTGAGCGTGATGATCTCCTCGATCACCTTGCGATAGGCCTGCGCATCCGCGCCCAGGGCCGGCAGCACCAGCACCGACAGAATAACCCCACGCGCCGCCGGAATCTCCTCGAAGCGGCACGAGAGTCCGGACAGATCGGGCTGCGCACCGGACGGCGCCGGCGGAATCGCGAACTCGCCCCGCTTCATCGCAGCCTCGGCCCAGCCCAATCCGCCGCCCGCGAACATCGCATAGGACAGATTGGCCGATGGACCGTAGCGCGCCACGCGGACGTCGAGCCCCTGCGCGCGGATGGCCGTCACGGGCACCAGCGCGACGCGCATCGCGAGAGCGAGATCCTCCCTGACCCAGGTCGCGGTGGCGGCAAGGGCTTCGCGCGCGGCCGCTTCGTCATCCGGGCTGACGGCGAAGCTGGCGCCATCGCCCCCGAACACGAACGGGAATTCGCGCCCCTCCAAGGCATTGGTGACCGCGGCGATGACCGCCGCCCCGGCCATGTTGACCGCCTTGTAGCGCTTGTCGGCGATCGCCTTGGTCGACTCGACGATGTCGGCCGTGCCGATCAGCCAATCATCCGGCACCGGCTGGTAGAGCTGCGGCTCCATCAGGCGCGCAAAGCCGCGAAACACCGGAATCGAGGCATAGTAGTCCGCAGCGCTGGTCTTCGACATCGAGAGGCATCCGTCCGGGGTGCGCGTCCAATGAGGAGCTACGTTCATTCCTGTCAAGCGGGTTCACGCAACGATATTCGGTAGCGGACGTGTCGCCAGACGGATTGCGCCGCGTTATCGTTCCATCGGCAATGACGTGCTAGCCTTTCGCCATCATGGCCGACACCTCACCCGTTCCACAACTCGCCGCCCGCGCGCTCCAGATCGCGGACCGCATCAATACCGCCGGCTTCGAAGGCCAGGTGCTGTCGGCGACACCGCTGGCGGTCCGCATCGGCGAGACGGGAGTCGCCGTGGTCTTCCGCTACGGCGTCGTCGTCTTCATCGGCCTGTCGGTGGCCGAGGAGATCAACTTCCTCGACCGGCTGAGCGCGCGGCTGTTCGGCCCGATCGCGCCGCACGAGGAAGAGACGGCCAAGGTCCAGGTCGCGCGCGAATCCGACGAGCCGATCCCGGTCGGCGGCCCGGTCCTGGTCAAGGAATTGTCGCTGGAGCGACTGCTCATCGTCGCCGATGCGCTGGCGAAAAGCGTCGTGCTCGGCCGCAGCGAGCGCGAGATCGCCAACGTGTTCGACACCATCGAGCCGTTCGCGCGCGAGCTGGCGATGCTGGGGCGAACCTCGAAGAGCCGGGTGGCGATGCTCAAGCTGCTCGGCGAGGCGCTGCTGGTGCAGCACCGGGTCTCCGGCCGCGTGGCCGTCGGCGAGAAGCCGGACGTGTTGTGGGACCGGCCCGATCTGGAGCGGCTCTATGCGCGGCTCGAGGACGAGTATGAGCTGAAGGAACGGGAGGAAACCCTCAACCGCAAGCTCGCGGTGATCGCCGAGACGGCGACCACGCTCGCCGACATCATCGACACCAAGCGCTCGCTGCGGCTCGAGGTGATCGTCGTCATCCTGATTGCCAGCGAGATCGTGCTCGGCTTCTACGAGATCTTCGCCCGCGGCGGGCACTGACGATGGAGCTGCCGCACGCCGGGCGACCGAGGGCGTTGCATTCAGCGATGGTTCAGGCGCGACATGGAACTTTCGCCTGGGCGCGATGAGCGATGCGGGGGATGTCGAGCCATGACGTGGGTGGGGAGCTTGCGACGACCGCCGGCGGCCGGCAGCCACGAGGTGTGGCGAGCGTCCCGCCGCCGGTGCGGCGATGCTGGTCCGCCAATGCCGTCACACCAGCGCTCTGACGTTCCAGGTCGCATGACGGACCCCGGCGAGCTTCGCCAGCTCGGACACGACGCGGTCGAGATCGACCGTATCGACCGCGAGCGGCACCAGCGTCGCGACGATCTCGACGATGTCCTCCGACCGATAGACGACCTCGGTCTCCCGCACCGGGTATTTGGCCGCCTCCAGCCGCTCGTCGAGCGCCTCGCGCAGCTCGGCGGCGCGCAGCCCGTCGGTGGTCAGGACGATCTCGTAGTGCGCCTCCGACGTCTGCGCATTGAGCGGGATGCGATCGATCGCGTTGACCAGCGGCCGCAACAGCGTGTTGCCGGCCAGCACGAACACGGTCAGCGCCACCGATTGCGCGATCAGGTCGGCGCCGGCGCAGGCGCCGACCGCGGCGGACGCCCACAGCGTCGCGGCGGTGTTGAGCCCGCGGACGTTCATGCCCTCCTTCATGATCGTGCCGGCGCCGAGGAAGCCGATCCCCGACACCACATAGGCGATGATCCGCACCGCGCCGTCGGCGCCGGTGAGGCGGTTGCCGAGGTCGACGAAGGCGGCCGCGCCGACGGCCACCAGCACGTTGGTGCGCAGGCCGGCGCTGCGCTGCCGGTATTGCCGCTCGGCGCCGATCAGCGTCCCCAGCACGAAAGCCGTGAACAGGCTGACGAGCGTGTCGAGGAAATCATAGACCTGGAAGGTGTGGAGGAATCGCATGGGCTTGCCGACTGTCTGCGGTATTGTGCTCCGTGGCCCGCCTGGCGGCAGCGACACGCGTGGCATCCGGCGGCGGAACCGCCGCGAGAAGCCGCTTTCTTAGGACGTCCTTGATCGAAATCAAATCCCAGTCCATCCCGCATATTTTAGGCTAATATGATCAACAGGCAGATGACGTCCGGCAAACACATGACGCCATTCTCCGACGTCCGCAGGGATCACAGCCCGGCCGTCCGGCTGGGGCATGATGCGGTGAGTGCGGTGAAGCTGTCCCAGGAGCTCACCGCCGAGATCGACGCCTGGGCGGAGGCCCACCAGATGACACGCTCCGACGCCATCGGCCAATTGCTCACGATCGGCCTGCATGCATCGCGGCCGGCAGCAACAGGGCAGCTCACGTCGCGGGATCCCGTCGCCATCGAGCAGAATGCGATCCGGCTGATCGATCGGATGCTCGACCCGAACCTGGCGGCCGACGAGCGCCAGCGGCGGATTCGCCGCCTGATCGAAGGTCCTGCGGAATTTGCCAACGAGCGGATCGACCTGCCGCGGCATCCGGGCTGACGCGAACGGCTCAGGCGGCCGAGCGCGCCACCACGGCCTCGTAGATGTCGTCCTCCTGCGCCGTGTGCATGCGCACCAGCGTCTCGATCGCCTCGATCACCCGTTGCGCATCGCGGATCAGATAGCGGTCCACATGCTCGGACGGCAGATCCTCGACCAGCCGGCCGAGCAGCCGCGCCAGATGCAGGATCTCGCGATGCGCCCGGCTCATCGCCGACAGGCCATGGCTCTCCTGCAGGAGCCGCGCGAGCTTCGGATAGACCGAGCCTTCGTCGTCGCGCTCATGCGCCACGACCTTGTCCTGCACCAGGCCGTTCGCCTCCATGATCAGCGCCACGGCGCTGTCGGGCGAGGCCTCGTCGAGCGCATCGACGATCGAGCGCAGGCGGTCGAGGCCGCGCAGCAACGCCTGGTGATCATGCCTGAGCCCGCGGCCGTCTTCGGCCGTGATCCGGCCGGCCTTGCTGCGGCCAGCCGGGAACAAAGCGCGGAGCGCGTTCAGGATGACGGCGACGTCGATGGCCTCCTGGGCCAGGGCGGCAGGCACCGGCTGCAGCAGGCCGAAGGCGGCGGCCCCCATCGCGACAAACGACAGGCCCATGCCGACGAAGATGCTCTCCAGGGCGATGCGCCGGGCGCGCTGCGCGATCACGATCGCCTCGCCCACCCGATCGAGCCGATCGGCGAGAATGACCACGTCGGCGGCTTCCGACGAGGCGCTGGCGCCGCGGGCGCCGAGCGCGATGCCGACATCGGCGGAGGCCAGCGCAGGGGCATCGTTGATGCCGTCGCCGACCATGATCGTGGGATGCAGCCGCTGCTCGGTCTTGACCGCCTCCACCTTGTCGGAGGGGACACGGTCCGCCAGCACGGCGTCGAGGTCGAGCGCCGCGCCGATCGCCTGCGCGGCCGCGGCGCGGTCCCCGGTCACCATGACCATGCGCGCGATGCCGGCCTCGCGCAGCCAGCGGATCGCCCGCGGCGTATCCGCACGCAGCTCGTCGGCCAGCAGCAGCGCCCCGATCGGGCGCCCCTCGACGGCGACGAAGACGATCAGGGCCGAACGCCACGACGCCCGGCGGATCGCGCGCGCCGCCCAAGCCGGCGGCGTGCGGCTGCCGAGCACGAGGTCGCGCGAGCCGGCCATCACAGGGCGGCCATCGATCAGCCCTTCGAGGCCTGAGCCCATGGTCTCCCTGACCTGTTCGGGCACCTTCAGCTTCAGCCCGCGGGCCTGGCCGGCCTGAACGATCGCGTGCGCCACCACGTGGTGCGAGGCCTGCTCGAGCGATGCGCAGAGCAACAGTACCGCATCGGCGTCCTCGCCCGGTGCCGCGTCGACCGAGAGCAGCCGCGCGCCGCCGACGGTCAGCGTGCCCGTCTTGTCGAACAGCACGGTATGGGCACGCGCGAGCGCCTCCAGCTTGCCGCCGCCCTTGACCAGGATGCCGCTGCGCGCGGCCTGCGCGACCCCCGCGATGAAGGCCACGGGTGCGGCGAGGATCAACGGGCAGGGCGTCGCGGCGACCAGCACCGCGAGGCTCCGGATCAGATCGCCCGAGGCGAACCAGGCGGCCGCCGCAATGGCGAGGCTGACGGGCAGAAAGATCAGGGCATAGCGGTCGGCAAGCCGCACGAACGGCGCCTTCGCGGTCTGGGCCGTCGTCACCAGCTTGACGATGCCGGCATAGGTGCTTTCGCCCGCGGTGGCGGTGACCACCATTTCGAACGTGTCGCCGGCGTTCACCGATCCCGAAAGGATCGCCATCCCGCGCGTCTTCGTCACCGGGATCGGCTCACCCGTGAGCGCCGACTCGTCGACGACGGCGATGGTCGCTTCGACCATGCCATCGACCGGGATGATTTCGCCGGCGCGGACCATCAGGCGATCACCGACCGCGACGCTGGCGATCGGAACGTTGTCGATGTCGTCGCCACAGCGGCGATGCGCCTCGCGCGGCGCGCGATCGACCAGCGCGCGCAGATCGTGCTCAGCGCGGGCGACGGCAATGTCTTCCAGCACGTTGCCGCCAGCATACATCAGCGCCACGACAGCGCCGGCCAGCGGCTCGCCGAGGATGATTGCCGCGCTCATCGACACCAGAGCAATCGCGTCGACGCCGATGCGGCCGGCCAGGAAATCGCGGACGATCGAGACGATCAGCCCGAGGATAACAGGAACGGTCGAGGCCGTGAACGCGATCCCGGCAAGATCGGGGCGACCGACCACATGCGCGAGCCCGCCCGCGGCGAGGCCCGCGATTGCGATTGCGACGAGGCTCCACCGCAGAATGCGCTCGAACATGGATACCGGTTCCGGATTGCGCCGGCACTATCGCTGCTGCCGCCCATCGGACGCTTGAGCGAAATCAACGGCAAGAGCGACCGATCGCCGCAAATGGCCTCAGGCGGTATTGCCTGCGTCGACCGTCAGCACGGTGCCGGTGACATTGCGCCCGCCGTCGCCGAGCAGGAATTCAACCATCGCGGCCACGTCATCGGTTTCCGGCAGCCGCCGCAACGCGCTCCGACCGGCGATGCGCCGCTGTTGCTCCTCGTCCATGCTCTGCGTCAGCTCGGTGGCGATGAAGCCCGGCGCGATCGCGTTCACGGTGATGCCGACCTTGCCGACCTCGCGCGCCAGCGAGCGCGTGAAGCCGTTGGCGGCCGCCTTGGTCGCGCCGTAGACGGACAGGCCGTTGTAGCCGGTAGAGGCGATGATCGAGGAGATGTTGATCACCCGCCCCTCGCCCGCGGCCATCATGTGGCGAACGACGTATTTCGTCAGGATCATCGGCGCCAGCACGTTGAGCCGCACCAGCGCCTCGATCTCCGAATTGTGCATGGTCGCGAGCAGCCCTTCAGTGCCGAGACCGGCATTGTTGACGAGACCATAGAGCGGACCGAACTCGTCGCGGACCGACTTCACGAAGGCCGGAAGGTCGTCAACGACGCTGAGGTCGCAGGCGCGGAAATGAATGCCGGCGCTGCTGGCGCTGAACTCGGCCATCGCTGCGCGCAGTTCGTCGCTCTCCCGGCGGGCCACCGCGATGACGTCATAGCCCGCTCCCGCGAGCCTGCGCGCGATGGCGAGCCCGATGCCACGGCTGCCGCCGGTGACGAGAACATTATGCATCGGCGCGCGCCAGCTTGCCGGCCGGTGTGACGTCGAGCGCTGGCACGACGCGGATCATCGCCGGCACCTTGTGAGCCGCGAGACGCGCGCGACACGCGGCGAGGATCTCGTTGCGAACCGTCTCACTCCGCGCCGGATCGGCATCCGCCGTCAGCACGACCTCGGCGACGACGATGCCGCCGGTGATCGGGCTGCGTCGCGACTTGGCGCGCGACATCCGCACCTCGGGATGGCCATTGATCACGGCTTCGATCTCTTCGGGATGGACCTTGAGCCCGCCGACATTGATGATGCCGTTCCGGCGCCCGACGAAGTAGTAGCGATCGCCGCGCAGCTCGACCATGTCGCCGGTGTCGACATAGCCGTCCGTATCGGTCAGGGCAGCCGCAGCGTGTCCGACATAGGCGTGCGCCGCGCGCCTGGAGCGGATCCGCAGCGAGCCGTCGACGACCTTCATGTCGACGGCACCGCGGCCCTCGCCGAGCAGCGTCGCAGGAAAACCCTCCAGCCCATCGTTGACCGCGAAGCCGACGCCGGCCTCCGTCGAGGCGTAGGCATGACCGATCGAAGCGTCGGAAAATGCCTGCTTCAATCCGTCGAGCACGGCCTGGTCGGCGATCTCGCCGGAGAGACGCACATAGCGCGGCGCAAAGCCTTCCACCGACCCACTCATCAGCAGCTTGCGCCAATGCGACGGCGTTCCGGACATGTGAGTGACGCCGCGTGCGTTGAGACGCGCGATGTGGTCCGTGAGCCCCTCGCCCGAATCCGACAGCACCATCGAGCCGCCGCCGACGATGGCACGCAGGAAGATCTGCAGGCCGCCATAGCGGCGAATGTCGTAGAAGGTCGCCCACACCGGCATCGCTTCGCCAGGACCCGGACGGTCGCCGATGATCGCGCCGCACAGGCCCTCGAGCGTATGCCCGACAATCTTCGGCACGCCCGATGTGCCTGATGTCAGCATCAGCCATTCGGTGGCGCGCACCGTCTGCACCACCTCGACAGAAGGTTGCGGCAGGGCAACCTCGATCACGAGATCCACGCCGCAGGCGTCGAAACGCTGGACCTCATCGGTCACGATGACGTCGATGTCCGCATCGGCGACGATGCTGGCGAGATGCTCGCCCTTGAGATCCGGCGGACACAACAGCAGGCGCAGCGCGACGCCGTCGATCTCGATCAGCGCGAGGCCGGCGAGCAACTGGCCGGAGGTCGCCAGCAGCACCGAACGTCCGTTGAGCTCTTTGGTGCGGCCGCCGAGGCAGCTTCCACGCGAGAGCTCGGCGAGCGATAGGACGTGACGCGGATCGGAGATCGTCCGCTCGGTCAGCGCGGTCCCGAGATGGTCGCGAAGGGCGAAGATCTCACGCGGGGACATTCTCATAGGCCCCGATGAAGTCGCCTATCGTGTTGGGGAACGTCACGTCCTCGGACAGTGTGAATGGATCGACGCCGAGATCGTCCTCGAGACGGGCGACCAGGATGGCAAAAGCGAGCGAGTCGAAGCCGGTCTCGTGCAACGTCAGCTCGTCGGTCAGCGGCGGCAGCTTGACCTTCTGCTCGTCCGCAATCTGCTTGATCGCTGCAATGATTCTTAACCGTACCGACATGGGCCAATCCGCTCACTGTTCAAACGATGAAACCGACCATAGGACGAGAAGGTGAAGGAAGCCGGACTTCCCAGCCATCTTTCGGGACCGTTGGTAAATACCCATCATGGCCTATGATTAAAATCATCTACAAACGAACCTCGCCGGCGAGGATCCGCGCATGGAGAGCCCGATCGAGCGGGCAATAGGCACCCGTCCCGGCGTCCCGCACGTAGAGCGGCTCGTGCACGATCGACGGATCGAAGCCGTCGCGCATCAGCTCCTGCTTCCTCTGCTTGAATGTTTCGGTCGACTGCAGCGACGACGTGATGCGGAGCGCCACCGGCCGCGCATAGGGCGGCAACCGGCAGGCAAGTTCTACGGAGAGGCGATCGAGATCGAAGCTCTCGCCGACGACGAGCGCCGCCATGCCGGCGCGTCCATCGCTGCCCGGCACGACGACCCCATAGGTCGATGCTTCCAACACGCCGGGACATTGCAGGATCGCCTCGTTCACCTCGCTGGTCGCAACGTTCTCGCCCTTCCAGCGGAAGGTGTCGCCGACGCGATCGACGAAATAGAAGAAGCCTTGGTCATCCTGGCGCATCAGGTCGCCGGTGCGGAACCAGGCATCGCCCTTCGCGAAGACGTCGCGCAGGATCTTCCTCTCGGTCTCGCCCGTGTCGGTATAGCCCTCGAAGCGGCCGCCTCCCTGGTCCGCCGTACCGATGCGGCCAATGGCCTCGCCGATCTCGCCGCGCGCGCAGACTAGGCACCGCCCATCGGGTCCGCGCAAGGGTGCGCGCTGGTCGACATCCAGCTTGATGATTTCGGCGGGAAAGCGATGCGCCAGCAGCGACGGCACGCGCCCGATCGATCCCACCCTGCCCTCGACATTGTAGAGTGAGAAGTTGCCTTCGGTCGCGGCATAGAATTCCAGCACCTGGGGAATGACGAAGCGCGCCTGGAACGCCTCCCAGACGTCACCGCGCATTCCGTTGCCGCAGGCGAGCCGCAGCCGATGGGCGCGGTCGAAATCGGATGGCGCGGCGGCCAGCAGGTAGCGGCAGAGCTCGCCGATATATTGCACCAGCGTGCAATCGTGACGAACGATGTCGCGCCAGAAATTGCTCGCCGAGAATTTCTCGGCGAGCACCGCCGCACCGCCGGCGCGCAGCATGCTGCAGGGCGCGACGATGCCGCCGACGGAATGATAGACAGGCAGACAGTCATAGAGGCGATCGTCGGGACCTGCACCGGTGAGGCCGGCAAACCAGCCGCCCCAGTTCATGATGCGGCGATGGCTGATGCTGGCGGCCTTGGGCAGGCCCGTCGTGCCGGAGGTGTAGATCAGCAGCGCGCGGTCGTTGATCGTCACGGCGCGGCGCTCAGTTGCGTCGAGCGCGTGCGTATCCATCGCGGCGACCGCGACGTCGAGATCGCCGCCATCGGCAACCCAGACACGCGGCCCGCCCGCGATCACCGGCGCAACCTCCGTATAGGCTTCGTGGAAGTCCTTGGAGACGATCACATGGACTGGCCGAGCCACATTGATGCAATGCGCGAGCGACGGTCCGATGAGATTGGTGTTGATGAGGGCAACCACGCCGCCGACGCGGCTGACCCCAAGCCAGGCGGCCAGGTAGTCGGGCCGGCTCGGCATCATCAAAGCGACCGTGTGACCAGGCCCGATGCCGTTGGCCAGCGCCCAGCGGGCGTATTGGTTGATGCGCGCAGACAGGGCGGAATAGCCCAGCGTCTCGCGATCGGAGACGAGCGCCGGCCGCTCGGGCTGCTTCGCAGCCCAGTCGTCCACCACGTCGGCGAACAGCCGCGCCGGCTCTGCCTCGATGCGCGAGGTCAGCTCGATCGCCTTCAGCCAGATCTTTGCCGCCGACGGCCTTCGAGGGGACGTGCTGAGTTCCACAGACCGGTCCGCCCGCTCGGAGTTCATGACTGCCCCCACCTCAATCCGGGGCGCTTATAGGCCCACCGGCCTGACCAGCCGTTAACCGGGAGGGTTAACCGGCCGAGAGTGCGTCGCTGTTGATGCGAATGCGATCCTTTACGAAGTTCTCGGAAATGCCGGTTAGCGTACCGCTCCCAGAACATGCCAACGCGAAGGCCGGCATGCCCAAGGACACGATGACACGACGCGCATTGCTGCACTGCGCCGCCTGGAGCAGCGTTGCAGCCATGACTTCGACCACGGCGTTCGCCGGGGAGGATTCGCCCTACCCGACGCACCCTGTCACCTGGGTCATTCCGTTTGCCCCGGGTGGGGCCACCGGCCGGCTGTCGCTCTTGATCTGCGACCGGCTGACCCGCCGACTGGGCCAGCCCTTCGTGCTCGATCACCGGCCGGGTGCGGGCGGCGCGACCGCCACCAAGAACGTCGCGAGCGCCCCGCCGGACGGTTACACGATCCTTGCGACCTCGACCGCCAACGTCATCACGGCCTCGACCGACGGCCCGCCCGGCGCCGACGGCGATCTCATCCCCGTCGCCGGCATGGCGCGCATGCCGCTGCTGCTGTTGGTCAGCCGGCAGCTGCCGGTCAAGACGCTGCCCGAATTCCTGGCCTATGCCAAGGCCAACCCGGGCACGCTCAGCGTCGGCTCCGCCGGCCCCAGCACCGTGCAACTGCTGTCGGCCGAGCTGTTCCGGACCCTCGGCGGCATCACCTGGTCCACCGTGCACTATCGTGGCTCGGGGCCGGCCCTGACCGACCTCGCCTCCGGCCACATCCACGCGATGTTCGACAACGCCGCTTCCGCCGTCGACCTGTTGCGCAGCGGCAAGGTCCGGGCGCTGGCCGTCTCGACCCGCGAGCGCGCCGCCGCCTTCCCCGATCTGCCGCCGGTCGCCGACGTGCTGCCGGCGTTCGAAACCTCCGGCTTCTATGGCGTCGCAGTGCCGCACGGCACGCCGGAAGCCATCGTTGAGCTGCTCAACCGCGAGATCAACGCCGCGCTGTCCGATCCCGACATCAGCAGGCAGTTCGCGGAGGTCGGCGCCACGCCGCTCACCGGCGACGTCGGCGTCTATGCCGCGACCTACCGCGCCGAGATCATGCACTGGCGCAAGCTGGTCCCACAGGTGAGCGCGAAGAACTGACCTCCGCGCCCGGCGACCCGCCTGCCTCAGGCCGCCGCGACGCCCTGCAGCACCAGCCGGTTGAGCCGGGCCGCGAACGCGGCCGGATCCTCCGGCAGTTCGCCGTCGAGAATCTGCGCCTGCTCGAGCAGCAGGAACGACAGGTCGTCGACCTTGGCCTTGTCGGCGGCGGCCTTCGCGACCGCGACGACCAGCGGATGGCGCAGATTGATCTCCAGAATCGGCTTGGTGCGGGCGCCGCGCGCCTGCTGCGACAGGATGCGCTCCAGCTCGCGATCGGGACCATGGCTGCCGGCGACCAGACACGAGGCACTGGTGGTAAGCCGGGTCGAGACCTTCACGTCGGTGACGTGGTCGCCGAGGCTTGCCTTGATCAGCGCGATCGTGTTGGCCTCGTCGGCGGCCGGCTGTGCCTCGTCCTCGGGCTTCGGCTCGGTCACCGGGATCGGATCGAAGTTGATGTCGCCCTGGCTCAGCGACTTCAGTGGCTTGCCGTCGTACTCCAGCCGTGCCGAGGTCCAGAACGCATCGACCGGATCGGTGAGCAGCAGCACCTCGACGCCGCGCGCCTTGGCGGCCTCGAGCCGCGGATTGGACTTCAGCCGCTCGATGCTGTCACCAACCAGGAAATAGATCTCGGTCTGGTTCTCCTTGAGACCCTCGACATATTGCTTCAGCGATCGCCGCTCGCCCGATGTCGTGGTGAAGCGCGACAGCGCCAGCAGCTTGTCGCGGCGCTCGAAATCCTCGTACAGGCCTTCCTTGACGACGGCGCCGAACGAATCCCAGATCTTGTCGAAGTTCTCGGCGTCCTTGTCGGCGAGCTGCTCCAATTCGCTGATCACCCGCGTCGTCACCGCCTTGCGGATCTGGGCGAGCTGCGGATTGTTCTGCAGCATCTCGCGCGACAAATTGAGCGGCAGGTCCTCGCTGTCGATCACGCCGCGGATGAAGCGCAGATAGGCCGGCATCAGGTCGGCGTCGTCGGTGATGAAGACGCGCCGGACATAGAGCTTGACCTTGCCCTTGCGCGCCGGCTCGAACAGGTCGAACGGCTTGGTCGACGGCGCGAACAGCAGCACCGCATAGGAATAGCGGCCCTCGGCGCGGTAGTGCAGCGTCATTGCCGGCTCGTCGAACGCGTGCGCAATCGACTTGTAGGCCTTGCTGTAATCCTCGGACGTCAGCTCGGACTTCGAGCGCTGCCATAGGGCGCTGGCGGAGTTGATCTGGCGCGGCTCGCCCTCCTCCGGCACCAGCATGATCGGGAACTGGATGTTGTCGGAATAGGCGGTGACGATGCGCTCGATCTCATAAGCTTCGAGATACTTCCTGGCGTCGTCCTTGAGGTGCAACACGATCTCCGTGCCGCGCGCCACCCGCTTGGCGTCCTCCTCGGACGCGGGTGCGACCTCGAAGCCGGCGCCGCCGGAGGAGGTCCAGGTCCAGACGTCGTTCTCGCCGGCGCGCCGGCTGATGACGACGATGCGGTCGGCGACCATGAAGGCCGAGTAGAAGCCGACGCCGAACTGGCCGATCAGGCCGGTGCCGTCCTTGGCCTCGGCCAGCTTCTGCACGAACGCCTTGGTGCCGGAGCGGGCGATGGTGCCGAGATGGTCGATCAGTTCCTGGCGCTCCATGCCGATGCCGCTGTCGGCGATGGTCAGCGTATCCGCCGCCTTGTTCGGAATGATGCGGATCTGCGGCGGCTCGCCCTCGCCGATCAGGTCGGGCCTGGCGATCGCCTCGTAACGCAGCTTGTCACAGGCGTCGGAGGCGTTCGAAATCAGCTCGCGCAAGAAAATGTCGGTCTCGGAATAGACCGAATGCACCATCAGATGGAGCAGCTCGGAGACTTCGGCCTGGAAGGAATGGCTAACGGTCGCGGTGTCGGTCATCGTCGTGCGTTGGCCCATGCTATCAAGGGTGGAGAGAGACCGTCGATATAGCGCGGCGGCGGCACCGATCAAGCCTTCCGACCGGGGGGATCACCGGCCGATCGTTCGGCGGCCGCGAGCAGCTTGTCGATGACCGCGTCCAGGGTGGCGATCTCGGCGGCCGAAAGCACGCTCAGCAGATCGGCCTCGCGCGCCAGCGCATGGGGCACGATTCTGCGGTACAGCGCCCTGCCGGCGGCCGTCAGCGCTACGATCCGCTCCCGTCCATCCGCGAGATCGCGGCTGCGGCTGACGATGCCGCGTGCCTCCAGGCTCTGCATGGCGCGGCTGACGTTCATCTTGTCGAGCGTCGTCAGCCGGCCAATCTCCTTGGTCGGCAACCGCGGCTGCTCGCCGAGCGCCGCCAGGATCCGCCATTCCTGGCGCGACAGCGCGAAGCGGTCGGCATAGACCTCCGCCACCGCCAGCGACACCTGTTCGGCGAGCCGGGCCAGCCGGTAGGGAAAATAGCGCTGCAGCCGGAGCTCGCGCTCCGTGGCCGCTTCGCCTTGCTTGCGGTCGCGAATGTCGGTGACCGGCTTTGTCATTGCGTCCTCTGCCCCTCGTTCCTTCCAACGATCCCGGCGACCTCGATCCGATCCTGATCCGGTTGATCTGGATCAAAGCCAAACGATCGTATCATTCGTTACTATTCTGCCAACAACGATCATGGGAGGACAATCATGCAGATCGAGAAGATCCATCACGTCGCCTATCGCTGCGTCGACGCCAAGGCCACCGTCGAGTTCTACAAGAAGGTCCTCAACATGGACCTGCTCGGCGCCATCGCCGAGGACAAGGTGCCCTCCACCAAGGCGCCCGATCCGTACATGCACATCTTCCTGGATGCGGGAAACGGTAATATCCTCGCCTTCTTCGAGCTGCCGAACTCGCCGCCGATGGGACGCGATCCCAACACCCCGGAATGGACCCAGCACATCGCCTTCCAGGTCAAGGACATGGAGGAGCTCGAGGAAGCGAAGGCACGCGCGGAGGCCGCCGGCCTCGACGTCGTCGGGATCACCGACCACACCATCTTCAAGTCGATCTATTTCCACGATCCGAGCGGCCACCGGCTGGAGATCGCGGCCTGGACCGCGACGCCCGACCAGATCGCACGGATGAAGTCGGTCGCCCACGCCATGGTGGACGAATGGGCGACCACCAAGAAGCCGCCGCGGCACACCGCCTGGATGCACGAGAAGGAATTCGCAGGCAGCGACTGAGCGATTGCTCGTCCCGACAGTCCCGACCGCAACGCGCCAGGCGAGGCAGCCATGAGCAACTATGTCTATCCGCGATTTCCCTATGTCTGCTCGGCGGAGCAGCGCAGCGGCGAGACCCGCCGCCATCCGATCGTCGTGATCGGCGCCGGGCCGATCGGCCTGACGGCGGCGCTCGATCTCGCCGCCCGCGGCCAGCCCGTCGTCGTGCTCGATGACAACGATACCGTCAGCATCGGCTCCCGCGCCGTGTGCTACGCCAAACGCCCGCTCGAGATCTGGGATCGGCTCGGTTGCGCCGCGCCGATGGTCGAGAAGGGCGTCAGTTGGAACATCGGCAAGGTCTTCTTCCGCGACCAGCTCTCTTATCAATTCGATTTGCTGCCCGAGCCCGACCATCGCTGGCCGGCAATGATCAACCTGCAACAATACTATCTCGAGGAGATTCTGGTCGATGCCTGCAACAGGACTCCGCTGATCGATCTGCGCTGGAAGCATCGGCTGGTCAGCCTCAAGCAGACCGACGACTTCGCGCAGCTCGCGGTGGAGACGCCGGACGGCATCTTCACCATGGAGGCGCAATGGGTGATCGCCTGCGACGGCGCCAATTCTGACACCCGGCGCATGGTCGGCGCTGAGTTCAAGGGCCAGTTCTTCCAGGACCGCTTTTTGATCGCCGATGTCAGGATGAAGGCGGAGTATCCGACCGAGCGCTGGTTCTGGTTCGATCCGCCGTTCCATCCGGGACAGTCGGTGCTGCTGCATCGCCAGTCCGACAACATCTGGCGCATCGACTTCCAGCTCGGCTGGGACGCCAATCCGGACGAAGAGAAAAAGCCCGAGCGCGTGATCCCACGCATCCGGGCGATGCTCGGCGAGACCACCGAATTCGAGCTGGAATGGGTGTCGATCTATCAGTTCGCCTGCCGCCGGATCGACAATTTCCGTCACGGCCGCGTCCTCTTCGCCGGCGACGCGGCGCACCAGGTGTCGCCGTTCGGCGCCCGCGGCGCCAACACCGGCGTGCAGGACATCGACAACCTCGCCTGGAAGCTGGCGCTGGTGCTGCGCGGCGAGGCGCCGGAGAGCCTGATCGACAGCTATCACGAGGAGCGCGCCTTTGCCGCCGACGACAATATCCTGAACTCGACACGGGCAACCGACTTCATCACGCCGAAGACGCAAGCTAGCCGCCTTTATCGCGACGCCGTGCTCGACCTCGCACAGAACCACAGCTTTGCGCGGCCGCTGGTCAACAGCGGCCGGCTGTCGACGCCGACACCCTATGTCGCGTCGTTGCTGAACACGCCTGACGGCGGGAGCGTCCCCGGGGCGATGACGCCTGGCACCAATGCCGCCGATGCGCCGGTGACGATCGCGGGACAGCCCGGCTGGTTGCTGAACTGCCTCGGCTCGGGCTTCACGGTGGTCACCTTCGACAACGCCGTCACGGCCGAGCAGCTCAGCATCGACGGCATCACGGCGCGGGTGATCGTCGTCGGCCGCGACATCGCTGATGCCAAGAGCCTGCTCGCGGCACGATACGGTGCCTCGCCCGGCACGACCTATCTGTTCCGTCCCGATCAATATGTCACCGCCCGCTGGCCGCAGTTCGACGAGAACGCGATCACGGACGCGGTCCGGCGCGCCTGCGGCAGGCGCGGCGCGGTCCAGCAGGAGCTTGCGGCATGAGCCTGACCCTCACCCCGAATATCAGCGATCCCGACGACTTCTATGCCGAGCTGATCGGCGGCCAGCGCGACCTCAGCGAGGACGAAGCCCTGCGCATGAACGCCAGGTTGGTGCTGCTGCTCGCCAACCATATCGGTGACCGCGCGATCCTGAGCGAGGCGATCCGGCTGGCGAGGTCGCCCGCCGGCTGATGCAGGCCGCGACACGCCACATCGGCAGCCGGCTTTGATCCGGATCAAAGCCGTTTCTCCGCATTTTGCGGCAGACAGAGAGACCAGCCTGCGAGTCGTGCGCCGGCACAGAGTCCGCTCGCTTGCGCACATTGCGGCTCCCGATCCGCTCCCGGTCGGTTTCATTGTGACAACATCATAATGTCACGCCACCTTCACTGAAGGCCTCTACGTCTTCGCCTCGTTCCACAACGGCACGGGGATTCGCATGTCGCGCTACTACAAGACGCTGCAGACGCAGCGCTTCGACGACTATCGCTACTATCATCAGAGCCGGATCAATCAGACGCTGCACCTGATCAGCGCCGTGATCTTCCTCGTGTGCTATGCGCTGCTGTTCAAGGATCCGGCGATGGCCGGCCTGGTCGGCTGGCTCGCGATGCTGACGCGGCAGACCGGGCACTTCTTCTTCGAACCGAACGGCTATGACCACGTCAACGGCGTCAGCAACGACTACAAGGAGGCGGTCAAGGTCGGCTACAATCAGACTCGCAAGATCGTGCTGCTGACGGTGTGGGGCCTGGTGCCGGTGGCGCTGTTCGCGTTTCCGACGCTGTTCGGCCTGTTCGCCGAGCCGGCCGGCCGGATGGACTTCGTCCGCCACGTCGGCCTGCTCTGGCTTGCGGTCGGCATCGGCGGCGGTATGTTTCGCGTCATCCAGCTGTTTGCAATGCAGGATGTCTCGACGGGCCTGATCTGGGCCTTCAAGGTGCTGACCGACCCGTTCCACAACATCGCGCTGTATTGGAAGTCGCCGCTGGCGCTGCTGCGCGGCGAGCTCATCGATCCGACCATCAAGGACGCCTCGCATTGGGGCGCCGCCGAGGACGAGGCCGAAGAAGCTGCGCATCTCACCTGATCGCGAGTTCCCGCCGCCGGCCGGTCCTGCGGCGGGAGTTCTCGAACAGAGGGGCTGCAACAACATGGAACAACTCTCCTGCTACGCCGTTGCGGCCTCAGTGCTGGCGGCCTTCAGGAGCTCCCCATGTGTGACTACAGCCTCCATACTGTTGCTTCCCGCGATGCCAAAACTGCCGACGTGCTGGTCTCCTGTCGATTTCCCGGCACGGAGACCCGCGGCTTCTGCACCAAGGACGACCCGTTGACCGCCGTGTGCCTGCGGCCGGGCACGGAGCTCGCCTTCGAAGACGATGTCCGCATCAAGGGCTTCTTCTTCCGCCGCAAGGTCGGCGCCCATCTCGCCCGCTTCCGCCAGGTCGACACCAACAAGCCGACCGAACATCACGATGCGCTCGAATTCTCCAATGGCCGAATCGTCAAGGTCACCGACCTCGCCGCCGGCCAGCGCGCCCGCGTGCTGCAGATGCCGGCCGATCCGGCCGCCAAGCGCACGACGGCGCCGCTCACGATCGAGCTGCGCGCCACGCAGCTCTGAAGGCTTCGACATTGACTTCGACATGGACGATGTCGGCGCCGCGGCGCTGGCGTCGCCCATGGCCAATCGAAATGCTCGGCTCATCGAACGCGATGCGTTGCGGGAGTGAGGTCTTGCTGCGGATATCATCGACATGCGTCGTCGCGTTCCCGCGGCCCGTCGGACCCGAGTGATGCGGCAGTCGTCCCTCTGAAAATGAGAGGGCGCGGGGAAGGCTGGGTGCTGACCGCGGCCCATGGCCCGCCTGCAACAAGAAAAGCAGGCGGCAGTTACCACAGGTCGGGCCTGACAACCGGCCTCCCCCGCGCGATCGGTTTTAACGGTGTCCTTCGTGCTCTCCCTGGGGATCGGCGTTCTTGCCCCCATCGCCCGCGCGAGCCGTCACAGCATCGGCAGCGGACTTGACCTCAGCGTCGAGAGGCCAGGACCACACGACTTCGCCGTCCGCGCCGGACTGCGCTCGTCTGGCACAGCCGTCACGTCCATCGCAGCCCACCTCCACGTTCGTGACGACGCGTACGTCCCTCTGCACGAGGCGGGATGGGAGGAGATAAGCATTATTTCGGAAAAATAGCAAGAGCAATTTCGCGAAATCCGCAAGCGCCCCCCCCTCGAGCAGGGGCGGTGCGCTCCCCTTCCCCTTGCGGGGAGGGGAGCGCACGACGGGGCCGGCGCAGAAGGCGGAGGCTCGGGAAGCGCAGTCCGACGAATGCCTGGTTCAATCCGGCAGGTTCGTGAACCGCGGCCGCCAGACGCCGAGGATGACGTTCACGGTGGCGACGCCGAGCATGACCCAGATCGCGCCTTGCTCGGTGCCGAAGTTGGGCTGCAGCGTCGCCGGATCGATCTGGCCGGCGACGGCGCGCGCGGCCTCGTCGGCCGCTTCCTGCATCGGTCCCTGTACGGCGGCAAAGCCCCATTCGAAGACGAGGATAGCGAGCTTGGCGAGCGCCCAGCCGGCGCTCTCCGGCCTCAGGACGGTGAGGCCGTCCGCGGAGCAGGCTCCGGCTTCTGCACCGCCGTGGTGCCGGTGCCGCCCTGCCCGACGCGGAACAGTTGGATGTAGCTGCCGAGATAGAGCGGTGTGAGGCCGGCGACCGGCTGCTCAGGGAGCGGCGGGTCGAGCAGCAGAACGGCATCGAAGTGCGACCGCCAGCCGGCCAGATAGCGCGCGAGCTGCAACACGTCGGCCGACGGCGTGTCCGGCTGCAGCCAGCGCCACGCGGCGGGCTCGGCCAGCGGCTGCGCAAGGCGCGCGAAAGAGGGACGGACCGCCACGGGCTGCTGGCTCGGATGGGCGAACATCAGCGGCCAGAACGCCCGTCGCTCGATCACGAGCAGCGCCGCCATATGGGAATCGACATAGCGGAATCCGGGCAGGATCCGCTCGCGCCGGCTGGAGACGGGCTGCTCATGGCCATGCGCGGCGATGACGCGCGCGCCGGGCTGCACATGCGCGATCGCCGCGCGCAGTTCGGCGAGGTCGACCCTGTGATCGATCCATGCCGATGCGATGTCCACGGTACGAATCAGCGTCAGGCCCGCGAGGACGATGCCGACGAGCGCCGCCTTCCTGCCGGACACGACCGGCTGCAGGCCGGCGAACAGCAGCAGGCCGCACATCGCGGCAAAGCGCATATCGATGAACGTTCCGCCCAGCGCGCTCCATGGCGCCGCGACGAAGGCGACGAACAGCGCCGCCAGCGCCAGCGGCATGCCCGGCGCGACGACGATCTGGCGCCGGACGAGGATCAACACCGACAGCACCGCGACGGTCGTTATGACCGTCAGCTCGGCACTGGTGGTCAGGAACGGCGTCATGATGCGCCACAGCTTCGGCGGTCCGATCCAGGCGCCGAGTTGCAGCCCGCCCTCACCCAGCGGACAGAGCCCGTAGAGCAGCACGGCCGGGCTGAGCGTGATGCCGAGCGCGCAGGCGACGACCACCAGCTCCCGTGCAAGGCCGGGCGACCGGCGCAGCCGCCACAGCCGATCGGCCTCTCCAGCGCCGATCAGGACCGCGAAGAACAGCAGGCCGAAGATGTGGCAGAGGAAGGCGGCCGCCGCGGCGATGGCTCCCCACGCGATCGCGGGCAGCCAGCCGCGACGGCGCAGCGCCACCCAGCCGGCGGCGCCGCCGAGCGCGAGACCAAGCGAGAGCTGGAAATTCATGAAGCCGAGCAGGAAGACGCCGTCATAGGCGATGATGCCGGCCGCCAGCGGCCACAACGACAAGCGGCCGAACACCGCGCGGTGATAGGCGATCACGCCAAAGAGCGGCGCGAACAGGCTGAGCGCGAGCAGGATGCGGCCGCCGACATGAACGTCGGTGAAGCGCAGCAGCGCCACGCCGATCACATCCATGCCGAGATTGGGCAGGACGCGCCAGTTCGGCGCGTACATCTGCGACAGCACGGGATCGTCGGGATGCGCCAGCACGAACAGGCGCGCGAGGTGGTTCGGATAGTCGAGCACCGGCGGCACATCGACCAGCAGGAACGGCAGCGCGAGCACGATGGCGAGCACGAGCGCCAGCACGGCCCAGAGCCGCTGCATGTGGCTGGCGGTGGACGCGAACGCCGGATCGTGCAGACCCGGGAGAGTATCTGAATGCAGGATGAGGCCGGCCGGCGCGATGGCGCCGGTCATCGACGAGCACGATTGCGAACGCATTGAGGTACCCCACTCCGCCCGGGATACTTCGATACCATCCGACCAAAGACTGCAAGACGCTCAAATACAACCTTATGGTTGTGCCTAATGCCCCGTTACTTTACGGGGGTTCGTGGAACCAGCGGCTCAGGCGATCGCCTGGAGATAACGCCGCACCGAGCGATCGAACGCCGCCTTCGCATCGTCGCCGATGTTCTTCTGCCACCACGCGCCGTAGATGCGGTCGAAGGCGAGCGGCGCGACCGCATCGGCGATGCGGCGCACGGCGGCGGCGCCGAGCGGGATGTAGTTCGGATAGGAGTACATGAAGCTGACGTGGCGGCGATCCATCGCCACCATCGCGATGTCACCGGTCAACAGCGCGCCCTTGCCACCGGCACCTTTGCGCCAATGCAGGATGGTGGCGCCGGCGAAATGCCCGCCGGTCCGCAGCAGCACGACGTCATCCGAGATGGCGAGGCGATCGCCCGTCCATGGCACGATGGCCGGATGCGGCCGGGTGACGAAGGCGCGGTCGTCGCCATGGAGATAGACCGGCGCGTTGCCGAATGCCTCGCTCCAATCGGCGACCGCGCCATAGTAGTGCGGATGCGACACCGCGATGGCCTTCAGGCCGCCCAATGAGCGGACGCGGGCAATGGCTGCCTCCGTCGCCAAGGGAATGCAGTCCCACATCACGCAGCCGTCCGGCTCGGGAACGAGCAGCGCGCGCTGGCCGATCGCAAAGCTGGGATCCAAAGCGAGGCCGGTCAGGCCGTCATCCTCGCGCCAGATGACCTGATGCCGGCCAGCAAGGTCGTCGCGGCTGAGGAAGCTCTGTCCCTTCCAGTTCACATATTGCCGCTCGTCCTCGCAGACGACGCAATGGCCGGGCGGCGCCTTCGTATCGGGAAACTGCGCGCCGCATTGAAAGCAGGTCCAGAGAGGCATGGATCACCGGTCGTCGAGATGGGATTGCGGAGGATAGCACGCGGACCATCCCGGAACACCGTCGCGCGCGGCTTCGTGATTGCCTAGTGTCGCCGGACGCCCGACAGGAGTTCTCGACATGCCGACCACGCTGCGCCGCGCCTACGTTCACCGCCTGCCGATGCGCAGCCCGGACGATGTCGGCGCGCTCGAGGCCGGAATCGCGCAAGGCGCCATCGATCCCGCCGGCATCGTCGCCATTCTCGGCAAGACCGAGGGCAATGGCTGCGTCAACGACTTCACCCGCGCCTTCGCCGTGCGCTCGCTGGAGGCGCTGCTCGGCCGATATCTCGCGGCCGACGCCGTGCGGCAGATCGCGATGGTGATGTCCGGCGGCACCGAGGGCGCGCTGTCGCCGCACATGATCGTGTTCGAGGCACGCGACGGCGGCGACGCCGTGGCGCCGCGCGCTTTCCCGGCATCGCTGGCGCTCGGGCGCGCGCGCACGGCGGCGCTGGCGGGCGAGCATCTCGGCCGCATGCCGCAGGTCGAGCTCGTGGCGGCCGGCGTGCGCGCGGCGATGGCTGACGCCGGCATCAGCGATCCCGCCGACGTCCATTACGTGCAGGTGAAATGCCCGCTGCTGACGATGGAGCGGATCGAGGCGGTGGAGGCGCGGGGAGAGCGCACCGCCGTGCGCGATACGCTGAAGTCGATGGGCTTTTCCCGCGGCGCCTCGGCGCTCGGTGTCGCCGTCGCGCTCGGCGAGGTCGCCGCTGCCGATCTCTCCGATGCGACGATCTGCACGGATGTCTCGCGCTACAGCGAGCGCGCGGCGACATCGGGCGGCGTCGAGCTGCTCGACCACGAGATCATGGTCGCCGGCATGTCGGCCAAGTGGAGCGGGCCGCTGGCGATCGATCATGCGGTCATGGGCGATGCCATCGACATCGAGCCGGCGCGGCAGGCGCTCGCCCGACTCGGCCTGAACGTGCCGGGCCAGGTGCCGGCCGCCGATCGCAGCCGCATCGCCGCGGTGCTCGCCAAGGCGGAGGCGGCGCAGAGCGGCCGGCTGCGCGGCCAGCGGCATACCATGCTGGATGACAGTGACGTCTCCTCGACCCGCCACGCCCGCGCCTTCGTCGGCGGCGCGCTGGCCGGGCTGTTCGGCTTCACCGACCTGTTCGTCTCGGGCGGCGCCGAGCATCAGGGCCCCGACGGCGGCGGGCCGGTCGCGATCATCGCCGAGCGCCGCTGATCTCACGGTCGACACCGCTGCAGACGCCGGCCCCCGGCCTGAAGGTCTACGCTCGGAACCTCACCGCTCCATTGCGACACCTTGCTACCGCGGCAACGTGCCGTTCACCCAGGTCGCTCCGGGCCACGCATTCGACCTGATCACCACGGCGAAGTTCCGAGCCGCGGACGCGTCCCGATCAGGAAACAGATTCGCCAGATTCCCGCCGCATCTCGCGACGCGGCGGGGAGCAGCTCGAACCGAAGATCGACCGAAGTGATCGTCAAGCGAACGATCCACCTCGCGAGACGACGTGAAAGACCACCAATTCTCTCATCAGCAATTGAATGATGGAGATCGATTCAACCAGGAGGTTTCAACTGTTGCTATGGGGCGACAATCTGCGAACAACTCTCATTCTTAGAAATGGATGGAAACTTTTCGCATTCCGGCCACCGGCGGAACCAGCTTTGGGCCGCTTTCCCCCGCTTCTTGACTTGCATTCGCAACAAGCGCGCGCCGGTTGCGGGCGTTCAAACGAACCCAAGTCAAAGTTTTGCGTAACGAATGGGGTGGTCGAGTATGGGTAAGGCAATCTTTCCAAGGAGCTTGCGAGGGGCAAGCGGGCACGAGTGGGATCCATCTCCCGAGATTTCCGGTGTGAAAGTCTCGGCGGTCGCGAGCCTGATCGCGGTTGCCTCGTTCTCCAGTGCCGAAGCCCAGCAGGCGCCGCTGCCGTCCGTCAACGTCGAAGCCCCGGTGGCGCGCCCCAAGCCGGCCGCCTCGCGCCCGACCGCGGACCAGGTCCGCGCCCGCGACGCAATGCGCCGCGCCGCCCGCCAGCAACAGCAGCAGCAGGCCGCGGCGCCGAAGAGCAATCTGCCGCCCGACCGCAACCCCTATTCCAGCCCCGCCTCCGACTACAAGGGCGAGCGGCTGCAGGCCTCCGGCAAGTTTCCGGAGAAGCTGCTCAACACGCCGAAGACCGTCACCGTCCTGAGCAAGGAGATCCTGGCGGACAAGAACTCCACCAGCCTCAAATCCGCGGTGCTCTCCACCGCCGGCGTGACGCTCGGCACCGGCGAAGGCGGCAACGCGTTCGGCGACCGCTTCTTCATCCGCGGCTTCGACGCCCGCAACGACGTCTTCATCGACGGCGTGCGTGACGCCGGCGTCTCCGTGCGCGAGAACTTCTTCACCGAGCAGGTCGAGATCCTGCGCGGCCCGGCGTCGTCATTCGCCGGCCGCGGCACCACCGGCGGCGCGATCAACATCGTGACCAAGCAGGCCACGACCGAGAACAGCTTCTACAACATGGACACCACGCTCGGCACCGACAGGACCAAGCGCGTGGTGATCGACGTCAACCAGAAGATCACGCCGACCTTCGCTGCCCGCGTCGGCGGCTTGTTCCAGGATGCCGGCGTTGCCGGCCGCGACTACGTCACCGACAACCGCAACGGCGGCTTCATCGCCACCAAGTGGACGCCGCTCGACACCGTCACCCTGTCCGCCAACTACATCCACAACGAGGTGACCGGCCGTCCGGACTTCGGCGTGCCGTATTATCGGCCGAGCACGCTCACCGCCGGCGCGCCGTTCCCCGAGGTCGGCTCGCCGCGCAACGCCTGGTACGGCTTCGTCAACCGCGACTTCTCGCGTGTCGGACAGGACATCGGCTCGTTCAATGCCGAGGTGAAGGTCACGCCCGACCTGACGATCTCCGACAAGGTCCGGGTGTCGCGCTCGACCTTGAACTACATCGGCACGCTGCCGGAAGGCCCGACCAACATCAATCCGCCGTCCGGCGCGCTCATCAGGGCCAACCCGCAGAGCCGCTTCCAGCAGACGGACGTGCTCGCCAACCAGCTCGAGGCGACCTACAAGTTCGACACCGGCAACTTCAGGCACACCGTGCTCGCCGGCCTCGAGGTCTCGCAGGAAAAGGCGCGCATCAACAGCTACACCGGCCTGACCTCCGAGCAGCAGGGCCTGGCGTTCGCGGGCAGCGGTTCGCTCTCGGGCGTGAGCGTGTTCAACCCGCAGTTCACCAACCTGCCGTTCGGCATTCCGTCGTTGGGGCAATTCCCGACCAACGTGAAGATCGACTCGGCGAGCGTCTACGCCCTCGACAGCGTCAACTACCGCGATCTCGTCATCCTCAACGGCGGCGTGCGCTACGACAAATACGACGTCCGGGTCGACGGCTTCGGCACCGTCAACGGCGTCGCCAACACGCCGGGCTCGACGGCGGCCTCCAGCGGCATGCCGAACTTCAACGTCGGCATGACATTGAAGCCGGTGCCCTACGCCAGCTTCTATGCGGCCTACGCCACCTCGTCGAATCCGGTCGGCGCGGAGTTCGACGGCCTCAGCCCGCAATATGGCGGCCTGTCGGCGGTCACCAATGGCGGCGCAAACCAGATCTTCGGGCCCGAGAAGAACACCTCGATCGAGATCGGCACCAAATGGGAGCTGCTCGACGGTCGCCTGCTGGTCACGGGAGCGCTGTTCCAGACCGAGAAGGAGAACGCCCGCGAGTCGCGCAACATCACCAGCGCCGCGCAGGCCACCGCGGACTGCCCGTATCCGGCAGGCACCATCGGCTCCGTGCCGTGTCTCTCGGCCGGTGCCGCCTACCGCATCCGCGGCATCGACCTGCAGGCGGGAGGCAAGCTGACCGACAAATGGAGCATCTTCGGCGGCATCGTGCTGATGCAGTCGGAGGTGACGAAGTCGAACATCCCGCCGGCCAACACCGCGCTGTTCACCAGCAATGTCGGCCTGCAGCTAGCCAACACCGCGCACCAGTCGTTCAGCCTGCTGACGAAGTACCAGATCAACGACACCTGGGAGATCGGCGGCCAGGCGGTGTACCGCTCGAAGATCTTCGGCGGCACTTGGCTGGCGGCGAACCAGGGCACGGAGTTGCCGAGCTACTGGCGTTTCGATGCGTTCGCGGAAGCCAAGCTCGACAAGAACTGGACGGCGAAGGTGTTTGTTGCCAACATCTTCGACAAGCTCTACTACGACGCTCTCTATCAGAGTGCCACGCCGTTCGTGCTCGTCGGTCCGGGACGAAGCGCATCGATCGTCCTGTCCGGACGGTTCTGATCGCAGACCACCCAGCCGGGGGCACACATCAATTGATGAGTTCATGCTGATCTGTGTCCCCGGAATTCTGAGCAAAGACGATGTGGCGGAGTTTCGCCGCATCATGGACTCCAGCGACTGGGAGGACGGCCGCTCGACGGCCGGCGCCCAGTCGGCCATGGTCAAGCGCAACGAGCAGCTGCCGCCCGACAGCGAGGTGGCGCGCAAGCTCGGCCACCGCATCATTTCGGCGATGACCGCCAATCCGCGCTTTCTCGCCGCCGCCATCCCGCAGCAGATCTTCCCGCCGCTGTTCAACCGCTACAGCGCGGAGTCGGGTCATCATTTCGGCATCCACGTCGACAACGCCGTGCGCGGCGACAAGCTCACGGGCCTGCGCGTCCGCACCGACCTCTCGGTCACGCTGTATCTCTCCGAGCCGGAGGATTACGACGGCGGCGAGCTGGTGATTGAGGATCTCTACGGCTCGCACGAGGTGAAGCTGCCGGCCGGCGACCTCGTGCTGTATCCCTCCTCGAGCCTGCACATGGTCACCCCGGTGACGCGCGGCGTCCGCGTCGCCTCGTTCTTCTGGCTGCAGAGCATGATCCGCGATCCCCTCGCGCGCAGCATGATCTTCGATCTCGATACGACGATCCAGGGATTGTCGCAGCGGATGGGGCGCGACGATCCGGAAATGGTGCGGCTGACCGGCCTCTATCACAACCTGATCCGCTACTGGGCCGAGAACTAGAGGTTCTCCTTCGATCGCAACGATCTGGTTGAGTTCGATCGTTTACGAGCCGGGTTGCACGCGATGCAGCCCGGCTCATTCGTTTTGGTGATGATCCCATCGTTCAGGCGCTTTCCCCAGCGCTCGCGACAGACCGCCATCCGTGCTCACATGCAGTCGGCTGGTCCGTTTCTCGGAGCTGTCGATCCATGTCTTTGACCGCTGGCGGATCGTCGTTGGCGAGCTCTGCGATTTTCCGTGGCGGTGAGCGCGTGCGCTTCGCGAGCCCCCATCGCGACCGCGATGGCCGTTGATCACGACGTGATCAGGGGCGTGCGGCGCGTGCTTCTTGAACGACGCCGATCTCATCGGCATTCTGATTCGGACATCGACGCCCTCAAGCTCCTTTCGGACGGCATCCCGTCCCGAAAGCCGCGCGGCATGCCCTCGTACCAGCCGAACAGGATCATCACGGCGGTTCCGACTAATTAGAATCGATGGAAGACCGAACGGAGGCAATTGCGTGACGCGCGGCCGCATCGGCGGCGTCATGCACGGCTAGCTCCGTCTCGCATCAGGACTTTCAGGGAGTTAGGACGTCACGTGCGGCATCGACGGCCGATGAACAGGCCGCACGATTCGATTTTTCATTTGGCATCGCACTCACCGGAGTGACTGCCGACCTTGATGTTCCCGCTTTGAGTCAACGGGCCGTCTCAAAACAGCCGGGTTACGACTAGAAACATTACAGAGAAGATAACTACCAAGGGGTATGCAGCAACATGTTCAGGATCGTTCTTCATGTAGGAGCGGTGATCGCAGCCGTTTCGGCCGGCGCCATGGCGCATGCCGAGCAGCCGGCCACATCGCCGAGACCTGGCCAGGCTGCAACCGCCCCGCAGACCACAGCACCAAATCCGGCGAATGCGACCGGAGCGAAATCCGTTCAGCCTCTGGCTACAGCGGCCGCCACGCAGGCGCCTGCCGTTGCGCCCGTCAACGCCGCCGCGGCCAGCGCGCCGGCTCCCGTTGCGCACGCAGCTCAAACTCAGAGCGCGGCGCCGAAGCCAGTGACCATCGGACAGGCGCAGACGGCCCCCGCTGTTGCCCAGCCCGCGCCGCAGACGGCCGCGCCTGCTCCCACGGCAACGGCTCCGGCCACCGGCGGCGCCGCCACGGCGGCCGCACCGGCACCGGCTGTCACCACGCCGCAGGCTGCCGCAACGAGCCAGGCGCCGGCAGCCGCAACGAACGACGCCCAGCCGTCGACCGCTGCCGAAACCGTTACTGACGCGTCGGTGGGCGACAAGGCGAAGGATCAGGCAGAGAAGCCGACGCAAGGCGGTGCGCAGGCGGCATCACACGTGCCGCACGATCTGTCGCCATGGTCGATGTTCCTGGCCGCCGACATTCTCGTGAAGTCGGTGATGATGGGGCTGGCGCTCGCCTCGCTTGCGACCTGGACCGTCTTCATCGCCAAGACCATCGAGTTCTCCATCCTGCGCCGGAAGCTGAGCAGCGCGCTGCGCAAGGTCGACGACGTACGCTGGCTGTCGGAAGCCAAGCTCGCGCTGGGATCACGCCAGAACGTGCTGACAGCACTGATCGATGCCGCCATGCACGAGATCAGGATGTCGTCCGAACTGCCGTCTCACGGCGTCAACGAGCGCGCGGCGTCGAGTTTCTCCGAGATCGTGCGTGCCGAAGGCCGGCGTTGCCGGACCGGCATGGGCCTGCTCGCCACGATCGGCTCGATCTCGCCCTTCGTCGGCCTGTTCGGCACGGTCTGGGGCATCATGAACAGCTTCATCGGCATCTCGAAGTCGCAGACCACGAACCTCGCCGTGGTCGCGCCCGGCATCGCCGAGGCGCTGCTCGCGACCGCCATCGGCCTCGTCGCCGCGATCCCGGCAGTAATCATCTACAATCACTTCACGCGGGTGACGAAGGGCTACATGGAGCTCGTCAACCGGTCCTCCGGCGCCACCGCCCGCATGCTGTCGCGCGATCTCGACCGCGGCCAGAGCCACCACAGCCATCACGGCGAGCGCTTCGAGCCGATCCACGTCCACTCCGCGCCTCCGATGGCGCTCGCAGCGGAGTAGGTCATGGCCGTTTCTCTGTCTGAAGGTGATGGTGACGACGATCTCGGCGAGACCAGCGACATCAACGTCACCCCGTTCATCGACGTGATCCTGGTGCTGCTGATCATCTTCATGGTCGCGGCACCGCTCTCCACGGTCGACGTGCCGGTCGATCTTCCGACCTCGACCGCCACGCCGCAGAAAAAGCCGGACAAGCCGATCTATGTCAGCATCAAGCCGGATCTGACGCTGTTCGTCGGCGAGGAGCAGGTGAAGCGCGCGAGCCTGGTCAGCACGCTCGAGCACATTCCCGAGGCCGCCAAGGACAAGTTCATCTTCCTGCGCGCCGACCGCGGCGTGGCCTATGGCGAGCTGATGGACGTGATGGAGCTGCTGCGGACCGGCGGCTATCCGAAGATCAAGCTCGTGACTGTCGAAGGCGTCTCACAGGCCGCCGCCCAGGCTGCACATTGAAACCAGTGAAACGACGGAAGTGAAGAATGGTCGAACACAAGTATCAAGGAGCGTCGCGCCGCTTGTGGATCTCAGCCGCGATTGGCGCCGTGATGTTGCACGGTGGCGGCGCCGCACTCGCGGTCGTCCATCTCAGCGGCAATGATGCGGAAGGTGGCCTCGGCGCCGCCGGCGCTGAATTCGCGCTCGAGATGGCCTCGCCCCAGGTCGAGGACAACGATCTTCCGCCGGGCCCCGACAGCGACGCGGCCGAAGCTGCGCCGGAGCAGATGCAGCAGACCGCCGAAGTCCAGGAGTCCGACGCCGTCAAGGACAAGCCGACCGAGACCGAGGAAGAGGCCGATCGGGTCGTCACGCAGAACGACCCCAAGAAGCCGGAGAAGGAGGAACAGCAGCAGGCGACCCAGCAGGCCGAGGCGTCGGTCGCGTCTGCCGCGCAGGAAGAATCGGCCCGCAAGGCGCTGGACGAGGCCGCGCCGCCGGCGGAGACGGCCAAGGCCCCCAATCCGGGAATGGGCAAGGACAAGCAGAAGCTGACCAACGATTGGGGTCGCAAGATCAGCGCCTATTTCGAGCTGCACAAGCGCTATCCGGAAGGCAAGAAGCACAATGGCACGGTCAAGGTCGCGCTGGTGCTGAGCCGGGCCGGCAAGGTGGTGTCTGCGTCCGTCATGCAGTCGTGCGGCGACTCGATGTTCGACGATGCCGCACTTGCGATGATCCGCCGCTCCGACCCGGTGCCCGCGCCGCCGTCCGGACTGACGGACGATCAGTTCAGCTTCAGCCTCGACGTGAACTTCAATCAGAAGAAGTAGTCGTGGCCGAACTGACGCGCAGATCCGGACTTGGCAGCGCTCACCTCGTGGGCGCTGCATTTCGTTTTGGAGACTGGAGCCAGCCACTCCCGCCGCGCGTCCACCCGTCGCTGGGTGGCTATACTACATGGCGAAGCCAGCGCGAAACTCCAGCTTCCAGGCTTGCGGCCCTGCCCCGGAATGACTGTGGCCGCGTCACGACAGCAGGCGTGATCTCCAGGCACGCGCTCAGAAGACCGCAGATGCCGCGCGCGGGCGCCTGCCGGGCAGCCGATCAGTACTGTACCCGCGCGCCGACCTGCACCACGGTCGCCGATAGATTGTTTTCGCGGAAGTTGGAGCGCGTCTCCTCGCGCCGGACGCTGGCCCTGAGCTGCAGCAGGCGTGAGAACTTGTAGAGCATGCCGAGCTCGACCAGGTAGCGGTCGTCGACCCGCGTCGTGCCCGTGAAGGCGTCCTGACCAAAGCCGGCGAGGAAGGTGCCGATCAGCCACGGCTCGAACTGGTGCTCGACGCCGACCGTGACGTCGCGCTTGAGCACGCCGGAGATTCCGGGCTCGGTGATCTCCACGACCTGCGACTTGGCGCCGAACATCACCGCCGTCTCCTTGGCATACTGCCAGGTCAGGTTGGCGTCGGCGATGAAGCCGTTGACCGGTTTCAACATCGGATCCTGATAGCGGCGCGTGAGATAACCCACCGCAACGTCGCCGGTCAGCTTGTCGGCATAGTTGAAGGTCACGCCCGCCTCGACCGCGGTGCCGGTGGAGTCGCGGCGAAAGCCCTCGGCATCGACCGCGATGTCGTGAACGCGGCGGTCGACGGCGACGTCGACGAAGGGCCGGATCTCCGGGGTCAGGTTGTAGGTCACGCGGCTCTGCGAGCCGTATTGGACGAAGTTGCGATCGGCGTTGCTGACGATCTGGCCGTCCATCAGCGGCGCGTTCTGGAAGGCGACACGGTCGATGGCGGCCTTGGTCGAGATTTCGACCTCCTCGAACCGCTTGGTGACGCCGGCCGAGCCGCCGACGGTGGAGGCCAGCGGAATCTTGGCGAACCGGCCGGCGAAGCGCGGCGTGCCGGGATCATCGGCATCGACGGCAACGTGCCCCTCGCCGTTGAGCGCAAACGTATCGGTGATGTCGTAGCGTCCATTCACCTTGGCGTCGACGGTAGGCCTGCTGAGCTGCCGGAGCTTCGCATAGTCGATGTAGCCGACGCGCACATCGGCGTTGAGCAGATGCCGCTCGAACTGAGAGCGCACGAGCAGGACCGGCGCAACGCTGACGAACGCCGAGCCCTTGCCTTGTGGTACACGGCCGGGATTGCTGTCGAAGCCTGACGACATTTCGAACGCAGGCTTCAGGATGAAGTTTCCCACCGTGATGCCCTTGGGCTCATAGGGGTCCTCCTCCATCATCGGCGGCTGCGCCGGCGGCTCCTGCGGCTTCTGCCCCTTGTTCACCGGCGGCAGCCGCATCTTCGGCTTATCGGCCAGAACGGGCGGAATCGGCTGCGCATCCTGTCGCGGAATTGGCGGCAGGTTGCGCGGCAGCACGCCACGGGTGGCCGGCGGCGGACTGACGGCGAAGGCCAGCGCATCCAGACAGCGATTGGGGACGTTCGTCGTCGACAGCCGGCCGGGCGTCGACAAGCAGCCGCCAACCAGGAGGCCGGCGGACGGAGCACCGAAAAAGCCGTTTCGAACCGGAGCCAGACGCGGCGCCGGTTCGCGGCGCGCGGCCTGAGGGAGCGCGCCCGCGCCGGCATCGATCGGAGACCGGGGCCGCGGCGGTGCAGCCCCATCCACCTGCGTTGCCGCCTTGGGCTCCGGCTCGACGCCGCCAGGCGAAACGATCACCTGCGGAATGACCAGCGGTCCATTGCCATTCGCGGGCCGCGCCGGCTGGCGGCGGCGGTTCGGCACGACCACCACCGGCCCACCCTCGGCGGCCCCGGGATCTGCATAGGCTCTGACCTGGCTCCCCGGAACGACGGTCTGACCGTAGGACGGCGCGGCTCCAAACAGCGTCACGAGCAGCACGGTGATCGCAACCGACTCCTCCTGGCACCATGAGACGTCGCGACCGATGCCACGTCTGGAAGCGACCGTCTCTCGTGCTGCCCGTTCCAAAAAGCCTCGTCTCCGTCGAGTTCGGCAACCTGCGAAGCGCCCCCCCGCGGCGTGACACGTTCCGGCATCACGGCGCCGCGGGGGCCGAAGGCCGGATCACTCGATGATCAGCGTGCCCTTGTTGCCCTGATGGAAGTCGTCGAAGAATTCGTAGCGTCCCGGCTTCTGCGCCTTGACCTTCACGACGCCTTCCATGTTCGGCTTGATCACCGTCTCGAACTCCAGGGGCTCGCTCTCGAACTCGACCGGCGCGCCATCCAGATTCTTGACCTTGAACACGATCGGCGTGTCGGCCGGCGCCTTCATCTCCGTCGGCTGAAACTTGTTGTCCTTGACCGATATCTCGATCGTGGTCTCCGCCGCGCCCGCCGGAAGCGCGAGCGCCGCGATCAACAGCGCGGCGGCTCCTGCTGCCTGTACCTTCCCAAAGAGATTCATGGTGTATGTCCCTGTCCCGAATTCACCCGAATGTGCCGGACGGCTTCCAGACGCTCGCCTGTTTCGACGAGTCTCCGACACTTCATAGAACGACTATAAAGTCCCGAATGCGGCAATTTGCCGTGTCCAAATTTGACAACATCGTTGTGTGCGACAAAGCGCGCGACTTTATTAGTTGCGTAGCGTCGCGGCGCCGCGCAGATGCATCGGCTTGAGCATCGCCGACGCGCGGCACCGAATGACAGCGACGAAAATCAGCGGTTTCTGCGGTCGAGAGCAGCATGATCGCCTTGGTTCGCATCGCGGCTGTGCTGATATGAGACACGACAGGTCATGCAGCGTCGTCGCACACCCCGCGAACCACACGAGACTCACGATCGACCGCGCGCGCTGCGCGCAGCACATGCATGATCCTCATGCGCCGGCTCGTCGAGGCGACTGCGAGCGAGATACACGCATAGGAACGCGCTCGCGCTGGTCCCGCGCGGCATGGACCGAAATGTGCGCGTGCCTCCATCCAGCTCGAGCCGTGCGCGGACAAGCCTTGCGCGCACCAGAAATGAAATCAGACGCGAGCCCGCCCGCCCATATCGGCGGCGAGCGCACACGACCGATGCCCGCCGCCTCACCTGCCGACCCCCAGCCGCTTGTCGTGAATGCTGAGGGACCGCGGCATGCGTGCGGGCTTCGCGGCGCCAGGCGTCGGATTCACGCGCAGGGGCGGCAGATCGGGCACGACGGATACGTGCTCCTCGTTCGCCATCGGCTCGGACTCCGGGTTCTGCCGTGCGACGCTGCGCGCCGCCGCCGCACGCACGATTCCGGGCACGCGCTTGCGTCCCGTGACCATCGCGCGCATCAGGTTCTCCCGCTGCAGCACGCTCATCCACACCGTGCCGAGCACATGCACGGCGATCAGGGCGATGATGGCATTGGACGACAGCGCATGCGCCTGTTCGATCCAGCCGACGCCGAAGAACCGGACCGAGACCTGCATGACGCCGCTGATGGTCGAGACGATCAGAAGCGCGAGCATCACGACCAGCATCGCGGCGCCTGCCGGGTTCAGCCCGAGATAGCGTCCCGTCTCTCCGCGCAGCATGCCCACGATGTATTGAGGCGCCGCCCGCAGCTTGAGGCTGATCCGCGCGAACAGCGAATGGCGGCTGCCGATCAATCCCCAGATCAGCCTGAAGGCGAGCAGACCGATGACGGCGTAGCCCGCCAGCCGATGCAGGCGGTCGAACGTGTTGGGCGTGACGCAGGCGACGAGCACGAAGGCCGCGAGCGACCAGTGCCAGACGCGCAGCGGAAAATCCCAGACCGCCACGGTCCCCGAACTTGAGTTCGCCGGCGTCTCGGAGGAGACGCTCCGCTGCGCCCGGCCTGCGTCACGCATGACCATCAGATCACTTCGCCTTCGTATGCTTCAGTGCGAGGTCCTCGGGGCTGTAGAACAGCTCATAGAGCTTGCCGCCCTTGACGCCGTAGACCTCGTAGCAGGTGCCCTCGATCTTGGTCTGGCGGACCTCGTAGCCGGCAGCCTTCGCCTTCGCTTCGGCCTCGGCCGTCGTCTTCCACGACGCCTTGTCGAGCTTGGTGCAATCCTTGTAGCCGTCGGCGAGCGCCGCGGAGCCCGACGCAAGACCCGCCGCCAATGCCACAACCATTATCTTGATGACCTTCATTATCAAATCCCTCCTCGAAGACTGCGCCATCGGCGCCAACAGCGCTCGATGCGCGGGCTACAAAGGGGAGGGAGATTTCAACGAAACTTGGACATCGCATTCCGCGGCGGACGGCCTCGAACACGCATGCGCGGCTCGAGACAATCCGCATCCGGCCGCAATGTCGCTGAGATGCGAACTCATATACGTTCCAGTCAGGATCGAACCGTGTCGACAGGCTGCTGATCTTTTTCCGGAATCGGCAACGTGCGTAGTTCCCCGTACGTTGCAACTGATATTGATTCGCAAGGATGTAGCAGCATTGGCGCGAGGCGCACGCGCCTTCCTCGCGCATAAGGCGTCACTGGCGATGCGTGCGGGACCACACTCCTGCCCGATTGCGGCTGTGACCAGGGTGAGGCGAGAAAGGAACAGACAGCTACACGGCTGCGACCTTAAGCCTCAGAAAAAAAATATTCTGAGCGCTGCGATCGTTCACACGACCGGAGCGATATCGGTACCGGAAAATGACAATGCGGCTGTGCGCACGCATCTACCAACCGTCAAGCGCACATGCGTGCGAACAGCGGTATACTGAAGAAGCGATCCTGATCTCAGGGCCGGGCGATGCCCTTGCCGACACCGACCACCGGCCAGGATGGCGGATCGCTGCAGGGAAACGACTTGTCGGATGCCTCGGCAACGACGTCCCAGCTCGCGTCGGGATCTGCCATGGAATCGCGCCCGGACGAGCGGCCACGGCCGGGTGAGCTGCCCTTGCTCTCGCCGCCGCTGCGGACCGCGACGTCGGCGCGCCTCGCGAGCCTTGGCGCGAATTTCGACATGCTTCATTCCATCGCTGCGGCAGGCAGGATGATGATGGATCGCCCTTGCCGCTATGGAGCGACAAGCGCCGCCCTCGGCGATGGTTCCACAAGGAGCGACCGAGCTTGCGTCCCACGGTCGCGCGTAAGCCGACGCACATCAACGCGCCCGGCCACCGGGAATGGAGAGATCGTCACTTCGTCCCGGAGAAGACGCGGCTGATGAAGTCGGAGCTCTCGGGCGACTTCGTCGTCTCCGGCGACGGCTCGGGCTGGGCCGGCGGTTCGGCTGGTACGGATCGGATCTGCGGTCTGTTTCGGGCGCTGACGCCACGCGTCGCGCGCGCCTCCTGCTCGCCTCCGTTCGGCTTGCTCACCGTGATCATGATCTTCTCGGAGATCACCGGCGGATCGAAGTTGAGATGCCTGGTGTCGCCCAGCACGAGCTGCAGCGTGTGCTTGCCGGGCGACAATTCGATCCGCGCCTCCGTCTCCCCCGCTGCGTAATGAACGTGTTTCTTGTCACGCGGAATCTCCTCGCCGGCCTGCATCGTCTCGTCGACGTCGACCAGAAGATGATGATGGCCACTGCCGGCGAAATCGTCACCCGCATGGGTAACGCCCATGTTGCGAAGTCCGAAGCGAGCGATGACGGGCCCGGTCACCGTCTCCCCGTCCGCAGGGGAGATGAAATAGACGCGGGCATCCTTCGCAGCCTTCGTTCCCTTGGCCGGCGCCAATGACGGCGCGAGCACGAGCGATGCAGTCAGGATGAGGCAGAGTCGCGCAGACCTCGGCAGCATGCAAATCCCCTATGGTGAGAGCGCGACGCGGAAACCCAGGGTCGGATGCCGGATGCGGCCGTCATAGCGGTCGCGGCTGCCGGCCCGCGCATCGGCGGCGCCGTTCTTCCACGATCCCGAGCGGATGACGCGGGCATAGCTGCTCTCCTCGAGCCAGGCCGATCCGTCCGCCGGCGCGCCCTTGTAGTTCTTGTGCCAATTGTCGGCGACCCACTGGCCGATGCCGCCGCCCATGTCGAACAGGCCGTAAGGATTGGCCTGGACGCTGCCGATTTTCGGCGGCTGATCCGTCTCGGCCTCGCCGGCGCCGTTGCACCCCCTGCAACTGGCCATGCCCGGGCGCATGCGATCGCCCCACCAATAGCGGGTGCGCTGGCCGCCGCGCGCGGCGTATTCCCACTCGGCCTCGGTCGGCAGCCGGAACGACTTGCCGGTCGCCTTCGACAGCCAGCCGAGATAGGCCTGGGTGTCGTCGTAGCTCAGGTTGGTGACCGGACGATCATCCGCACCGGTCGCGATGTCGGCGCAGCTTGCCGCCGCGACACACTGCCTCCACTCGCCGATCGTGACGGGATACTTGCCGAGCGAGAACGGCCGCACGCTGACCTGATGCGCCGGCTGCTCGGACTCGTCGTCGCCACCCATCGCAAAACTGCCGCCGGCGATCGCGACCAGCTCAGGCACGCGCAGTTTCGACTCGGCTTCCGGCGCCGGCGCGGGCCGCGAGATGGCTGCGGTGTCGGATGATCGCGCCAGCGTCGCCTCGAGGGGCGGAGCCGCCTGGCGCGGCGCGATGAAGGCGCTGGACGGCGATCGCGAGGCGTCCTGGGGCGTGCTGGCGGGTTCCAACAGGATCCGGCGCGGTGAAGGCTGCGGCGCGGCAGACTGCGCCTCCCGCTGCGAACCCGACGATCCGGCCGACCCAGGCGGCGCCTGAATCAGCAGCCCGATCTCGCGTAGCGGCAGCAGCACGCCGCCGAGGAAGACGATGCCGAGGACCACGACGCCGAGCGCTCCACGGATCAGCTTCTTGCGAGCTCCTGCAGCCGGTGCGAACAGGGCCTTCAGCCGGCCGCCCTCACCCGTCTCCTCCTGATCATCGTCGCCGCCGTCGTCCCATCTGTCCGGAAGGGACGCCGCCGGCGCGAGCGACGGGCGCGGACGCACCGGAGAGACAGGTGCAGGTTCTCGTCGAGCCGCACTCTCCGGCTCTGCGATCTCCCATTCGGCGTCGAGCGACTGCTCGAGCGCGCCGCACATCATCAGCAGCAGCCCGCCTTCGCTCTTGCCGGTCCAGCGCTCCTGCACCTCGGGACACTCGACCTGATCCTCGACGCGCAGGAAGCTCGGCGGACGCATCGGGCTGAGCGAGACCTGCACCGTACGGCCGCAGCGCCGGCAGGCCACCGCGCGGGAATCCTCCGGCAGCGCATCCTCGGCAAGCTTGGGAGCCCGCAGCCATTGCAACGCTGAACTCTCGCTCATGCTGTCCTCGCTCGTGATGCCCGCCAACCCCGTCACTGACCCCAGCTGGCAAACACGTCCTTGAACACGCGGTCGCCGTCGGATCCCTTCTCGATCGACAGCAGCGCCCGGTTGCCGCCCTCGTAGACGATCGGAATGTCGAACCACTGCTTGCCCTTGAGAAGCATCAGGTTGCGCTTGGTATCGACCTCGTTGGCGGACAGCGCGACCATGAAGTATTTCGGTGTCACCCTGGCGGTCTGGATCACCAGCGCCGTCCCGCGCTCGGCCTCCTCGCCCTTCAGGCCGATGCCCCTCAGGCTGTTGAGGCCGCTCACCGACTGATCCGGCCAGTCGAACTTGAGCTCCATGACGTGGCTCGCCGGCATCTCCATGTCGGCGTTCCGCCGCAGCGAGATCGTGGCCTTGGTGCCGTTCTCGATCTCGATCTCACCCTTGATCGCCGGCGCCGCATCGAGTCGCGGCCCCTTGCTCTGCTCGATCGACCAGGTGACCTTGCCCGGATGACGCTTGCCCTTCGGATCCTGCGGATCCTCATGATAGAGGAACGCCTGCGCCGGTATGCTAACCGGCACGCTCATGCCGACCGTGGCATGCTCCTCGGCCGCGGCGACAACCACCGGCTTGGCCTCCGGCGTGATCCGCTCTGCATTGACCTTATGGGCGCCCGGTTCGCTCGGCAGAGCCGACGCTGCCGTCGCACCGCTCAGGGACAGCTGGATCCATTCCGACGCGCGCTCCCAGGACACCGCCGCACCGACGACTGCCAGCAGTCCGGCCGCGACAAATGCCATCACCCGCCGGCTCGGCCGACGGCGGCGTGGTGCCGCGGCGTTCTCCGTCGACTTGAACGCCATCTCGACGAGGGAGGGATGAATCTTGATCTCTGTCGCCGGCGCTGCAGAAGTCGCAGCAGAGGCTGGAGCCGCAGCAGCGGCGGCGGGCTCAGTGGTGGCTGAAGCCGCTGCCGCAGCGGGTGTCGCAACGACGCCAGGCTTCACGGGCTCTGCCGGCGCGGCGCTCGTGGACTCCGCCTCGATCTCCGCCGTGACCACCTTCTTTTCGGCAGGGCGCTGCGGCACCGCAAACCGATCGGCGACAATGACCGGCGCTTCAGTGACGGCGGCCGCGCGCGGTTGGGTCTGCTCGGCCGTGGCCGGCTGCGCGACGGCCGGAAGCTCGGGCGGAGCCGGAGTCCCAACCGGCGTCACCATGTCCGCGGCCGGCTCGCGCGGCGGACGCCGGCGCAGAACGCGAACCTCTGGCGAGGGCTTGGGCGCAGCCGCGCGGCTCTCGGCCCGCTGCGGTATCGCGGGCGCGCTGGGCTTGGCCGCGACAGCCGTGACGATGTCCGTCCCCGAGCGGCGGGCCATCGACAGATATTTCGCGACGGTGGCGATCTCCTCTTCGAGCGAGTGCGTCGTGATGACCTGCCGTGGCTGCGGCCGCTGCTTCGGCGCCGGCGCGCGGGCCGGCCGCGGCAGCTCGGCGGCCGGTGCATCGGCCGGCCTGGACGTATCAGCGGGCAGCGCCGGTGCTGCGACCGAGGCTGCCCCGACGCCGGCAGGGCGCGCACGCAGCTCGATCCTGCGATCGGGAAAGAGGATCTCGGCGAGATCGCGCAGCGAGGCACCGGGCATCAGCAGCCGCCGCAGCGCCGGCGGAACGCGGCGCTGCGTGTTCGTCTCGGTGCGTTTGACAACAGTATCGTTGCGGCCGGCTTCGACCACGGCCCCCTGATCGTGAAGCTCGTCGCTGATCAGAACCTTGCGGGCCCGCAGCATCGCCGTCAGTTCGCGCAGATCGGAGCGGGAGGCGTGGTCGATGACCAGAAGATCGAAGGTGCCGATCCGGGCCGGCAGCAACTCGGCGACACGCCAGGCCGGCATCACGTGACAGGGAATCTCCTCGAGCCAGCCGTCCAGAGACCTGCGCGCGGCAAACCGAAGTCGGCGCGCGGTCGGGCCGGAGCAGGCCGACGCCATCTTCTGCATCGAGTCCCTGAACCGCTTCACTGCTTGCCTGACGGCGCCGCCCGCATTCTGCGCGATGCCCAGCGACATGCGGGCGCCGATCACCGCTTCGAACAGGGCCAGCGACCGCGTCTCCAGCCGCGCGCGCTGAGCCGCGAGGTCATGCAGCAGCTGCCGCTCCTCCGGACTTTCGATCCGCATCAGCACGGCCCAATTCCAGGCAGCCACCCATTCCGCGAGCGTCGCCGCATCCTTCGCCTCGCCCGCGGCCGGCGCGGACCGCAGCCGCTGCGCCAGACTCGGCGCGCCCGCTGCAGTCGCCATCCGGCAGGCGGTCCTGATGAGTTCGTAGTCCGCGCTGGCCTCGCGGATCTTCTCCATGGTCGCGAGAGTGCCTGTCCACCGCGTCTCGAGCTCCTCGGGCTCCGTCTCGGCGTCACCGACCCGCGACAGCACGTCATCCTGAACGGAGACGGCGAGCTCTCCCGCCCGGGCGAACAATTCGCCCAGCCGCGCAAGCTCGACCAGCGGTCCCGATACGCGCGTCATGACGGTCCGGATCGCCGCGCCGAACGCGGCCAGCCGCTGCGCATCCGCCAGCATCGCCCTGACGTCGCCGTCCGGCATCGACAGCTTGCAGCAGGCATCGGCCACGTTGCGGACGGCGAGCGCGGCCGTCACGATGGCGGCCTCGACGCTCTTGACGATGTGCTCGAGGTCATCGAACGTCCGCGCCGATTCCAATTGAAGCGCGGGTGCATCGATCTGCGTCGCGATCGACGTCCAGCGCGCGCGCAACGCATGCAGGTCGTGGCGCCAGAGCAGGAAGCGCCCGACATATTGCCAGTCTGCCGGCTTCGACGGCGCGGCACCGTCCACCGTGATCGCTTCGACGGCGGCCTTCAGCGCGCGGCGCGAGGGCGAGAACCGCGCGAACGGCTTCTCGCCGGCCGCAAGCCGCTCGACCACGCGGATCGCGTCCTTCCTGGTGAACGCCTCGACCGGCGCCTGCACCTGGCGCCTTGCGAATTCGGCGCTCCGCGACAGTTGGAACGAGGCATCACGCGCCCAACCCACGACCTTGTCGAGACCTGCGGGAGCGTCAGCCTTTGCGGCACCGAGCGGCGACAGCCGCGCGAGCCAGGTCTCTTCGGCGATGACGCGATGGCCGGCTACCAGCGCATCGAGGTCGGCCGCCAGGCGGGTGGTTGCGTCAAGCCCGAAGGTCGCGATGGCGTCGAGCGCGAGATCCTCGTCGCGGCCTGCGTCCGACGTCAGCCCTGCCTGGTGCTGCAGCTCCGCGTGCAGACGCAGGATCGCGGCGGTATCGGGAAGCGCCGCGAGCTCCGGCAACTCGTCATCGATGTGCTTGAGATCAGTGGCAAGCCGCAGCCGCGCTTCGCGCGCCTTGTCGACCGCCGTGACGAGCGGGTCCGTAGCCGCGAGCAGGCGCTTCGGCCGGTCGGTGAACCAGGCATGAATGGCCTGCTCGCCGATCAGCGCATCGAACAGATCGAACGGCAGCTCCGGCAAGCCGCCAGCGAGCCGCAGATTGCGCCCGACGATCTCGGCGATCTCGTCGTCCAGCGATGCGATCTGCGTGCGCTTCGAGATGATGTCGCGCTCGAGCCGGCCGATCTGACCGACATGGTCGCGCAGATTGGTCGCGTCCAGGATCGATTGCAGCCGGCCGGCCAGGGCTTCGGCCTTCCTGAGCACGTCCTTGTCGGAGCCCGTCGAGCTGACGGTCAGCTCGCGAATGGCCGGCGGCAGCTTCTGATGCAGCAGGGAAAGTGCAGCCTCGTCCCTGGACACGACGAGGACGCGCGAGCCGAGCGCGAGGTGATGGCAGACGACGTTGGCGAGCGCCGTGATCCGATCGTCCCGTGCGACGGACTGGACCATCAGGCCATCCGACCGGGACAGCTCGCGCACGATTTCGACATCCTCCACGACCGCCGGCAACGGGAAGAACAGATCTCCCTGCTCGATGGCGGCAGGCTTGGGCGCAGGCGCAAGGTCGATCGGGCCACCGACGACACTGGACAGATGCCGGCGCAAATTGGCGTGCCCTCGTCCATCCGGCTGCGACAGCAGCGCGCTCACGGCTTCCGACAGACAGCACTCGCTTTGCGGCGCATGCACGATCGCGTTCTTGAGGCAGTCGATGTCGCGCAGGGCGAGGCTCTCCGGCCGACGCCGCGCGGAGATGGCCCAGCGTCCCGACGTGAGCGTGGCCTCCGCGGCCTCCATCGCCGGCGCGCCGTCCGAAGACGCAGGATTGCGCGACGGCTTGTGACCGGATTGCACGCCCGCGGCGCTCAGGATCTGATCGAGGCCGATCGGCGTGAACGGCGACAGCTCTGCGCGCTGCTCCAGCACCTCGACCAGGCGGTCCGACCTGTCGCGCACGGCAAGCGCCGCGTCCGGTGCCACGGCATCCAGCGCCCTCAAATTGACGGCTGCGCCGACGAAGCGCGGCCGGACCCTGACCTCGGCATCCGGACGCTCGATGATCTCGATCTCGACCGCGCGCTCGAACAGCGGCAACTCGAATTCGCGCCCGCCCTGCCGCCACGATGACAGCGCGATGCCCCACAGGACCTCCATCGCCTGATCGGCGCGGGTCGCGGCGGCCATATCGCGCAGCCGCTGGTGGATCGCCATGGTACGGCGGCGCATGCGCTCGGTGTCGGCCCAGGCGGTCCATGGCCCGCTGATATAGCGCTCGATCCGCTGCACGAGGTCAGGGCGCTGCTCCAGGCGCAGCCGTCCGGTCCAGGCGCCCAGCGCCGGGGCCGGCGAAAAATCCTCGGGCCGTGCGTGGCGGGCAAAGGTGAGGCGGTTCTTCTCGATCTCGTCGACCGTGACCAGGATGCTCTCGTGCTGCGATGGACGACGGTCGGGGTCGGACGACGGCTCGACCCAGGTTTTGAGATCGTCGTCGATGGCGGGCGGCTCCGTCGCGGCGAGCGCCTCGACGGCGAGCCACACCGGGCCGTCGACATCGAAGGTATTGAGCACCACGCCCGGCAGACCCGCCAGCTCCTCCTGGTCGAGCGTGAAGCCGTGATCGTCGGCGAATGGATGATCCGGCTGCCGCTCCGCCGGGGAGCCCTCGGCACGAATGATCTCGGTCAGACTGCCGAGCACGTCCTGCAACGGCTCGACGGCCGATCCCGTGCCGAGCACTTCGCTCGTCGAGAACGCCCAGGCGTCGGTCGGCGACTGCGGCTCCAGGGCCGCCGCGCCGATAACACCAAGCAGCCGCATGCCGTGATCGGCTGCACTGTTCTGCGCCTTGCGATCGCCCGCGCCGGCCTCGTTGGGCCGCACATTCACCAGCTGGCTCATCGCGCAGATCCTTCTCTGAAGTCGGCCGCGACGTCGGCACGAGCGCGGCGAGAGGCTGACCGACAAGGATGGCCCTGCGCGTGATCACGGTGCGCCGGGCGATCGGAGAGTGGGTTCAGAGTGGACAAGCTTGCCTCGCTGCAACGTCGACGGAACTCCCGACTCGTTGCGGAGGGGTATGGCGAAGTGAGGTCACATCAATGACCCGACAGGTAGATGAATGTGACGATTCTCGCTCCCGTAGGAGAATCGGGAAAAAATCCCGGGTCGTTCGATGAGGAAAATCGTGCCTAAGAAGTTTGTTGGTCTTGGCTTTTCGTGTAGCGCGGCGCGTGTGGCCGGCAACAAGCTTGGGTTGCGGACGAATACGCTGGAATGTGTCTAAGAATACTTCTAACACTCAAGAAGAAATATCGGGACGCATGCCGAACGCCCGATCTTCCCGCCGCAGCGCGGCTGCGGTCCAGGTTCGGCCACTTGCCTGCCGCGCATGCGGCTCGCTTGCGAGACAGGCGCCACAAGCATCGGTGCCGGCGTGCATTGCACTGCGTCGCTCCCTCCGCAGGTACCGTGATCGCATCGACGGAAGCGGCGCGGACAGGACGCGCGCGATGGCCCGACGAAGTCCGGGGATGTCGCTGGGTCCTATGCGGCGGCTCCCGGCCGGCGCTGCTTGAAACACCCTCGAAGCTGAAGTAGCTGTTGTCGCAATGACATCGACGTCGTCCAGACGTTTCCCCGATCGATGGGCCGGGACTGCATGGTGAGGCAACGGACGAGAGCTGCGGCCGCATGCGGTGCCATGCTGTTCACGCTGGTTTCCCTGTCGTCGCGCGCGCAGGCGCAGTCTGACGGCGCGGCAGGCCGTGAACCGGCAACGGTCAGGCTTTCTGCAACGCAACAGAAGCAGATCGGACTCCAGACCGCCGTGCTGGCTGCGGAATCCCATCCCGAGCAGTTTCGCGCCTACGGCACGGTGCTGGACGTCGGCAGGCTGACCGACCTGACCAACAACTACGCCAATGCCCAGGCGCAGCTGCAGACTGCGCAAGCGAAACTCGACGTCGCAAGGCTCGCATTCGAGCGCGCCCGCGACCTCGTGCAATCGGCAGCAATGCCGCGCAAGGACGCCGAAGCGGCGGAGGGCACCTTCCGGACCGATCAGGCCACCCTGGCTGCCGCGGAATCGCAAGTGAAGACCCTGATGGCGACGGCGCGGCAGGAATGGGGCGCGGTCATCGGAAAGGGCATCATCGAGCGCTCGCCGCAGGTCGTGCAATTGATCGAACGCGAGCAGCTGCTGGTGCAGGTCACGCTGCCGCCCGGCGTGACCTTGGCCGGGCCGCCGCGCGGCGCGCTGGCGCAGGCGCCCACCCGCAGCGCCAACATCGATCTGCGCTATTTGTCGGCTGCGCCGCGAACGGATCCGCGCATCCAGGGCGTGAGCTATTACTTCGTCGCCGCCGGCGACAGCGGGCTGCTGCCGGGGATGAACACCACCGCCTACGTGCCCTCGGGCAAGTCGTTCGACGGCGTCTTCGTCGAGGACACCGCGATCGTGCAATGGCAGGGCCGCTCGTGGGTCTATCTGCGCGCCGGTCCCGAGCTCTTCAAGCGCCATCCGATCCGCACCGACCAGCCGGTGTCCGACGACGACTATGTCGTGCAGGACATTCCGTCGGGCTCCGAGATCGTCCTGCGCGGCGCGCAGGTGCTGTTGTCGGAGGAGGCCAAGAGCGAGCTTCGCGGCGGCGGCGATGATGATTGACGGCGTTCGCGGCGCCGCAGCCGGCCCCCAGGCGGCGCTGATCTCGTTTGCCATCCGCTTCCGCGGCATCGTGCTGGCGCTGGCCTGCACTGTTCTGGCGTATGGCATCTTCTCGCTGGGCGGCGCGAATTATGCGGTCTTTCCCGAATTCGCCCCGCCGCAGGTCTCGATCCAGACCGAGGCCCCCGGGCTCAGTCCGGAACAGGTCGAGGTGCTGGTCACGCAGCCGATCGAAATCGCGATCAACGGTCTCGCCGGCGTCGAGAGCATGAGGTCGTCGTCGATCCAGGGCCTGTCCGTCATCTCGGTCATTTTCCAGCCCGGCACCGAGGTCTTCCGGGCGCGGCAACTGGTAACCGAGCGGCTCGCGGTCGTCGCCGGCAGCCTGCCACAGGGCGTGCGGGCGCCATCGATGACGCCGCTGGTGCCGGCGGCCGGCACCGTGCTGGCGATCGGGCTGACCTCCGAGCAGCGCTCGCTGATGGATCTGCGCACGATCGCCGATTGGACCGTGAGCCGACGGCTGCTGGCCGTCGCGGGCGTGGCGCAGGTCACGACCTATGGCCGGGACATCCGATCGCTGCAGGTGCAGGTGCGGTCCGACGACCTTGTCCGCTTCGGCGTCGGCATGAACGACGTCGTCGCCGCCGCGCGCAAGGCCACCGGCGTGCGCGGTGCCGGCTTCGTCGACACCGCCAATCAACGGGTCATCCTGCAGACACAGGGCCAGTCGCTCACACCCGAGCAGCTGGCCCGGACGGTCCTGCTGCACCAGGGCGGCGCCAGCGTGGTGCTCGGCGACGTCGCGACGGTCGTGAACGCGCCGGAGCCGCCGATCGGGGGCGCGCTGATCAACGGCCAGCCCGGCATCATGATGATGATCAGCCAGCAGTTCGGCGCCAACACCCGCAACGTCGCGGCGCGCGTCGAGGCCGCGCTGCGGGAGCTGCGCCCGGCGCTCGACAGCGAGAAGGTCAGGCTGCACGCTGATCTGTTCCGCCCGGCGACCTTCATCGATGCAGCGACGCAGAACGTGCTGTACGCGCTGCTGATCGGCGGCGCCCTGGTCATCATCGTGCTGTTGCTGTTCCTCTACGACTGGCGCACCTCCGTCATCAGTTGCACCGCGATCCCGCTGTCGCTGTTCTCGGCCGTGCTGGCCCTGCAGTGGATGGGACAGAGCCTGGACACGATGACCCTCGGCGGCCTCGCCATCGCGATCGGCGAGGTGGTCGATGATGCCGTGATCGGCGTCGAGAACGTGGTCCGCCGGCTGCGCGAGAACCGCGGCCTGCCGTCGCCGCGCAGCGAAGCGCGCGTGGTCTACGATGCCATGCTCGAGGTACGCAGCGCGGTCGCCTATGCGACTTTCGCCGTGCTCCTGGTGTTCGTGCCGATCCTTGCGCTGCCGGGCCTCGCCGGCCGGCTGTTCGGGCCGCTCGGCATCGCCTACATCCTCGCCGTGGTGGCCTCGCTGATCGTCGCGCTGACGGTCACACCGGCGCTGTCGATGCTGCTGCTGGCCGGCCGGAAGCCGCGCGAGGAACGCGAGCCGCCGCTGGTGCGCTGGTCGCGCGGCTCCTACGAGACGCTGTTGCGGCGGCTCGGCCGCTTTCCCAAATCGGTCATGGCGACGGCCGTGCTGGTGACCGCCGCCGGCGCAAGCCTGGTGCCGTTCTTCGGCGGCACCTTCCTGCCGGACCTGAAGGAGGGTCATCTGATCCTCCATGTCTCGACGCTGCCAGGCACCTCACTCGACGAATCGCTGCGGCTGGGCACGCTGATCGCCGAGGCCCTGCAGGGCGTGCCGGAGGTCCGCAGCGTGGCGCAGCATGCCGGCCGCGCCGAAGCCGGCGTCGATACCGCGGGCACGCATTCGAGCGAGATCGAGGTCGACCTGAAGCCGGGCCTGTCCGGCGAACAGCAGGAGCTGGCGCAACAGCGCATCCGCGCCGCGCTCGCCAACTTCGCCGGTATCAACCTGTCGATCAAGACCTACCTGACCGAGCGCATCGAGGAGACCCTGTCCGGCTTCAACGCCGCCGTGGTCATCAACGTGTTCGGCCCCGATCTCGACGATCTCGAGCGCGCGGCGCGCGACATCGCGCGCGAGCTCGGCGAGGTCTGGGGCGCGATCGACATTCAGCAGCAGTCGCCGCCGGGCATGCCGCAGGTCAACGTGACCCTGCGCCCGACCGACCTGCAATCCTGGGGCCTGGATGCGGTGGAGGTGCTGGAATTGATCCGCACCGCCTATCAGGGCGACGTCGTCGGACAGGCCTATGAAGGCAACGTGGTCTTCAACGTCATCGTCAAGCTCGACCCCGATGCGAGCGCCCGCCCGACCGAGATCGGCAACATGCCGATCCGCGCGCCGAGCGGCGCCTACATTCTCCTGAAGCAGGTCGCGGACATCTACGGCACCGCGGGGCGCTACGTCGTGCTTCATCGCAATGGGCAGCGCGTTCAGACCGTGACCGCCAATGTCGCCGAGCGCGATCTCGAATCCTTCGTGGCCGCGGCCAAACGGAAGATCGCCAAGGAGGTCAAGCTGCCGCCGGGCGCGCATGTCGAGTTCACCGGCGCGGCCGAGGCGCAGGCCAAGTCGCGGCGCGACCTGCTGGTGAATTCGCTGCTGGCGACGATCGGCATCGTGCTGCTGCTGTCCTTCGTCACCGGGCACTGGCGCAACCTGGTGCTGGTGCTGATCAACCTGCCGTTCGCCTTCGTCGGCGGCGTCATCGCCGTCGCATTGACCGGCGGCGTGCTGTCGCTGGGCTCGATGGTGGGCTTCGTGACGCTGTTCGGGATCGCGCTGCGCAACTCGATCCTGATGATCTCGCATTACGAGCATCTGGTCGTCGCCGAAGGCCGCGCCTGGAATCTGGAGACCGCGATCACCGGGGCCGCCGACCGCCTGGTGCCGATCCTGATGACCTCGCTGGTGACCGGCCTCGGCCTGCTGCCGCTCGCCCTCGGCGCCGGCGAGCCGGGCCGCGAGATCGAGGGGCCGATGGCCGTGGTCATCCTCGGCGGACTCCTGACCTCGATGGCCCTCAACCTGCTGGTGCTGCCGACGCTGGCGCTGCGCTTCGGGCGGTTCGCGCGCGATCCGCACAGCGTCCTGAAGGAGGTTGCAGCAGGCTGAGCACAGCGGCTGTCAGGCGTTCAGCCTGTCGATGTGCACCTTGCCCGCCTTCATCACCAGCGGAATGTGCTCGCCCTGGCCGAGCAGACATGAGACGTCGCGCAGCGGATTGCCTGCGACCACGAGCAGATCGGCGAAGGCGCCGGGCACGATCCGGCCGAGCTTGCCCTCCATGCCCAGCACCTCGGCGCCGATCACGGTCGCGCTGGCGATGACCTCGCGGGGACCAAGGATCTCTGCGCGTATCCGGAATTCATCGCTCTGCAGGCGCTGCGATGGACCGAGCAGGTCGCTGCCGAAGCCCATCTTGACGCCGGCGTCGCGGTAGATGCCGAGCGAGCGCAGGCCGGCATCGCGCACATCGGCGATCTTGGCGACGCTCTCCGGCGGCAGGCCATACTGCGCGCCCTCATTGGCGAGCGCCTCATAGGTGACGAGCGTCGGGATGACATAGACGCCCTTCTCGGCCATCAGGCGCGCGGTCGGAAGGTCGACCAGATTGCCATGCTCGATGGTGCGCACGCCGCAATGGACGGCGCGGGCGATGGCTTCCGCCGTGTAGGCATGCGCCAGGACGTAGGTCTGCCGCGCGCGAGCCTCGGCGACGATGGCGCGGATCTCGTCCTCCGAGTAGCCGAACGCACCGACGGGATCGGTCGGCGAGGCCACGCCGCCGGACGCCATGATCTTGATCTGGTCGGCGCCCATCTGCAGCTCCTCGCGCACCGCCTTGCGCACCGCATCGACGCCATCCGCCACCCGGGCCAACGCACCGACGCGCACGCAGCAGGGACAGGGTGCGTTGTCGGACAGGAAATCCGTCCGCGACCGCATGTCGCCATGGCCGCCGGTCTGGCTGAGCGCCCGGCCGGAGACGAACAGCCGCGGACCTTCGGTGAGGCCGGTATCGACCGCCTGCTTCAGCGGATAGCCCGCGCCGCCGGCATCACGCACCGTGGTAAAACCCCGCCGCAGCATGCCCTTCAGCAGCAGCGCCGAGCGCAGGGTGACCAGCACGTTCGGCATCTGCACCTGTTGTGCGAGATTGAGCTCGACCGCGATCGCATGCACGTGCAGATCGATCAGGCCCGGCATCAGCGTCTTGCCGTCGAGATCGATGGTCTGATCGGCGCTCGCCCGTAGCGGCCGGTCCGACACCTCCTTGATCAGATTGTCCTCGACCAGCACGTCATGGCCCTCGCGCAAGTCGGGCTGCAGCGGGTCGAGCAGCGCGGCATTCTTGAACAGGATGGTCGACATCAAGGTGTCCTCGATCAGAACGAACAGGGCATCAGCAGAGCTGAGCTCTTCATCCCCTATCCTGTCCCGCGGCCCTGAGCCAGCTCAAGACGGAATAGCTGCGTCCGCTCATCCGATCGACATCAGGCTGGCATTGCCGCCGGCCGCCGCCGTGTTGGTCGAGAGGCTGCTCTCCGTCACCAGCCGATCGATGTCGTAGCCCCCGTCCGCGGCGCGCCTGGCGACGAGCGGGATGATCGGCCCGGCGCGCGCCGCCAGCTCCCTTGCAAGTGCGATGAGCTCCGGCGCATCGCCGTCGGAGAGAACTGCGTCGAGAGCCTCGACCGCCCGCCAGCTCTCCACGACTGCGATGCGGCCGCGCGCCTGATCGGCGAGACCATCCAGAGCGGCGCGCGCGGGGTTCGATGCCTCGATGATCGCCTGGTTGCCTGTGGCCAGAATGGCGCCGAGCTGGATCAGCAGCGCATCCTCCGTGCGCGCCAGCGCGGCCGCTGCACCGCGCGGCCTGATGCAGTAGATGTTCTGCTCGCCGACCGGACCCGCCAGCTCGATTTCGACGCCGGCGAGCGTGCGTGACAGATGGGCCTCGCAATCACGCGCCGCGTTCGCATGCCCCCTTGCGCGCAACCACCCGAGATAGGCGCGCACGGCCTCGTCGGGGCGACCGGACAATCCGGGCGTCTGGCGCGGCGGCGACGCAAACAGCCGTCGAAGATACAGCGGACCGCCCGCCTTCGGCCCCGTCCCGGACAGGCCGGAGCCGCCGAACGGCTGCACGCCGACCACCGCCCCGATGACGTTGCGGTTGACATAGATGTTGCCGGCCGCAATGCGGCTCGAGGCGCGGGCAATCGTCTCCGCGATGCGCGAATGGACGCCGAAGGTCAGTCCGTAGCCGGTTGCATTGATTGCATCGATGAGCTCGGTGAGTCGCTCCCGCCGGTAGCGCAGGACATGGAGCACGGGCCCGAACACCTCGCGTTCGACATCGGAGATCCTGGCGATCTCGATGATGGTCGGAGCAACGAAGGTCCCGTGAGCGGCCTGCGGCGGCAGGGGCAGCTGCTCCACGGCATGACCGCGGGCGCGCATCGCCGCCACGTGGGCGGAGAGGGTGTCGCGCGCCTCCTCGCTGATCACCGGTCCGACGTCGACCGACAGCAAAGCCGGGTTGCCCAGCTCGAGCTCGCGCATGGCGCCGCGCAGCATCGACAGGATGCGATCGACGACATCGTCCTGCAGGCACAGGATGCGCAGCGCCGAGCAGCGCTGGCCTGCGGAGTCGAAGGCCGAGGCGATGACGTCGCCGACGACCTGCTCGGCAAGCGCGGAGGAATCCACGACGAGCGCGTTCTGGCCCCCGGTCTCCGCGATCAGCGGCACGGGCTGTCCATGCACCGTCAGGCGTTCGGCGAGCTGCTTCTGGATCAGCCGCGCGACGGCGGTCGATCCCGTGAACATCACGGCCTGCACGCTGTGATCGCCGACCAGCGCGGCGCCGACGCGGCCGTCGCCCGGCAGCAATTGCAGGACATCCGCCGGCACGCCCGCCTCGTTGATGATGCGAACCGCTTGGGCGGCGATCAGCGGCGTCTCCTCGGCAGGTTTCGCCAGCACCGGATTGCCGGCCGCGAGTGCGGCTGCGACCTGGCCGGTGAAGATCGCGAGCGGAAAATTCCACGGGCTGATGCAGACCACGGGACCGAGCGGCCTGGGAATGTCCCCGTCGGGCAGCGCTTCGATCTCGCTCGCATAATAGCGCAGGAAATCGACGGCTTCGCGCACCTCGCCGACGGCGTTTGCAAAGGTCTTGCCGGCCTCGCGGACGATCAAGCCGATGAGGACGAGACGACGCGCCTCCATCGCCTCGGCCGCGGCACGCAGGCATGCGGCGCGCGCGTGGGGGCTGGTCGCGGCCCAGGCCGGCGCGGCGTTCGCCGCACGCGACAGCGCCGCCTCGATCTCGGCAGGCGCGGCATCCCTGACCGCGCCGACGACGTCACGGCGGTCGGCGGGATTGCGAATGCGGCGCGCGCCTTCGCTGGTCGTCGCTCCCGGCGCCGCAGCCGTCCAATCGAGGCTCGCGCTCGTGACCAGACCTTCGCCGAGACGCGCCAGCGCGCGCTGATCGGAGAGATCGAATCCGGCCGAGTTCACGCGGCCCGGGCCAAACAGCTCAGGCGGACGCCTGATCTTGTCGTGCGGCGAGCCCATGCGTTCCGACATGCGAACGACGGCGACCGGATCTGCGATCAGATCGTCGACGGACACGGCCGGATCGGCGATGCGGTTGACGAAGGAGGTGTTGGCGCCGTTCTCCAGCAGCCGGCGCACCAGATAGGCCAGCAGCGTCTCATGCGAGCCGACGGGGGCGTAGATGCGGCACGGGCGGCCGAGCCGTGCCGGCCCGACGACCTCCTCATAGAGCGGCTCGCCCATGCCGTGCAGGCACTGGAATTCGTACTGGCCGCGCTCGTAGGTGGGGCCGGCCATCTCCACGATCGATGCCAGCGTTCGCGCATTATGCGTCGCAAACTGTGGGAACACGGCGTCCGGCGCGCGCAACAGCTTGCGGGCGCAGGCGAGGTACGACACGTCGGTATGGTGCTTGCGCGTGAAGACCGGAAAGTCCTCCAGGCCATCGACCTGGGCGCGCTTGATCTCGCTGTCCCAATAGGCGCCCTTGACGAGGCGCACCATCAGCCGGCGCTGCGAGCGCCGCGCGAGGTCGATGAGCCAATCGACGACGAAGGCGCAGCGCTTCTGATAGGCCTGGATGACGAAGCCGATGCCGTTCCAGCCGGCGAGATCCGGATCGAGGCAGAGCGCCTCGAGCAGATCGAGCGACAGGTCGAGACGGTCCGCTTCCTCGGCGTCGATGTTGAGGCCGATGTCGTAGCGCCGCGCGAGCAGCACCAGCTGCTTCAGTCGCGGCAGCAGCTCGCCCATGACGCGGCCGCGCTTGATGCTGACATAGCGCGGATGCAGCGCCGAGAGCTTGATCGAGATGCCCGGTCCTTCGTAGATGCCGGCACCGGCCGAATGACGCCCGATCGCATGGATCGCCGTCTCGTAGGCCGCGAAGTAGCGCGCGGCGTCGTCCGCCGTCGTCGCCGCCTCCCCGAGCATGTCGTAGGAGTAGCGGAAGCCCAGCGCTTCCCACGGCCGGCCGTTGGACAACGCCGCGTCGATGGTCTGCCCGGCAACGAACTGCTCGCCCATCAGGCGCATGGCGAGCGTCACGCCCTTGCGGATGATCGGCTCGCCGCCGCGGGCGATGAGCCGCGTGACGGCCGAGGCCAGGCTATCCTCACTTGCCGCGGCCGTCAGCCTGCCGGTGACGATCAGGCCCCAGGTCGCGGCGTTCACCAGCAGCGACGGGCTGTGCCCGATATGGGCGCGCCAATCGCCGGTCGCGATCTTGTCGCGGATCAGCGCATCGCGCGTCGCGGTGTCCGGAATCCGCAGCAGCGCCTCGGCCAGGCACATCAGGGCGACGCCCTCCTGGCTCGACAGCGAATATTCGTGGATCAGTCCCTCGACGCCGCCGGATTGCGCCTTCCCGCGCAGACGCAGGACGAGATCGCGCGCGAGATCGGCCGCTCGCGCCGACGATTCCTCCGGAAGCGCGGCGAGATCGAGCAGCGGCCCGATGCACTCCGGCTCGGCGCGGCGATAGGCCGAGGTGATCGCAGCGCGCAGCCCGTTCTGGCGCTGGACCCGGGTAACGAACGCGGCGAACGGTCGTGGCGGCGACTGCGACATGACCCGTCTCCTCTGAAGCGATCCCCGTCACTCGCCATGCCTGCGCGGCGTTGGCGCACGTCGCGAGCGACGGATAGCGCTACCGCCCGATCAACTGATCGGCGTAGTAGCCGATGGTCTTGCGGTAGATCACCGCCCTGTTCCACTCGCGCATCGCCTCGAAATTGGCCGAGCCCTCGTCATAGGGCGCGCCCATCTTGAAGCCGTTGCTGTGCAGCAGGTTCGCGGTCGAGGCCAGCACGTCGGCGGTGGAGTGGCGCAGATCGACGCGGCCGTCGCCATCGAAATCGACGCCGTATTTGATGTAGGACGACGGCAGGAACTGGGTCTGCCCGATCTCGCCGGCGAACGCGCCGACGAGGTCGCGCAGAGTGAGATCGCCGCGCTGGACGATCTTCAGCGCCGCCAGCAACTCGCCCTGGAACAATTCGGTGCGGCGGCAGTCATGCGCCAAGGTCGCGAGCGTGCGGATCACCGGCAGCTTGCCCATGTCGCCCTTGCCGAAATCAGTCTCCAGCCCCCAGATCGCGACCAGGATCTGGCGCGGCACGCCATATTGCTGCTCGATGCGCGACAGCAGCGCGGCGTGCCGCTGCAGCATGGCACGGCCGCCATTGATACGGCCCGCGCCGACGCGGGTCGAGACGTACTGCTCGAAGCTCTTGTTGAAGGTGTAGCGCTGGCGGCGGTCAAAGGCGAGCACGGCCGGATCGAGCGTCACGCCCGACAGTGCCTGGCTGATCGTGCCGCCCGAGACACCAGCGCTCTGCGCCTCCGCCGAGACGCCCGCGATGAAGGTATTGAAATCGCCACCGCAGCGCGCCGCGTGCGCGGTGCTTGCCGCTGAGAGGGCCGAGAACGAGGCCGCGAGCAGCACGGCAAGACGACGCAAGAGCATGCGGGATCCTTCGTCAGTTCAGAGCTTCGTGATTCCAGGTGCAGCGCGATCATGGCACGGGCGAAATGCTCGCGTCAAAACTGCGGCGGCGTGCCGCAAAGCGCCGATCACGGAGCCGGTGCGCTCCCTCTCCCGCCTGCGGGGGAGGGTTGGGGTGGGGCAGCCGCAACGGCGGTGCACGCGGAGGGAAATCCCCCACCCGCATTGCATCTTCCGATGCGATGCGACCTCCCCACAAGCGGGGAGGCGTACACTGCGCACGCGGCAAGATGCATGATCACCCCCTGCCTGCAGCTTCCATCGCCCCCGCTTGATCCTCGTCAACACCGCGCCATCATGCCTCCCTAAGATCCACGGCCGGAATGGAGACGACGCCATGATCGGGATTACGCTGTCTGCCGACCAGATCCGCTCGGCGCCACCGGAGGTGCGGCGCTGGATCGAGCATCAGGTGCTGTCGGGCCTCGGGCTCGGCCCGGAGGCGCCGCCGACGCCTGCCCTCCCCGCCCAGAGCACGCATCTCGTCGCCTGCAGCGTCGAGGATGCGGCGAAGGTCCTGGCGCAGATCCAGAGCGCGCTGCCGGCGGTGAACGTGTTCTTCGAGTTCGGCCGGCCGGGCATTGCGATGGGCCAGCCGCCGATCATGATGTTCCGCCTGATCGACATCCTGCATCACACGCGGCTGCAGAACATCGGCCAGGTGATGGCGTCGCTGGAGATGATCAACAAGGCGCTGATCGAGGTGAGGCACGATCCCTCGGTGCGCCTCTGCGGCTTCGACAATGAGGGCCACTGCCTGATCGCCCCGGAGACGCAACGTGCCATCGCCAGCGTCTGGCAGAGCGTGATCGCCAGGCAGCATGGCGTGGCGGAGGGCGAGGCGGCGTGAGGGCTGCGGTGGGCCGAGGTTTACGCGACAGAGGCGGCCGTCGATTTGAGTCTGTGGTGTTGAGCATGGCGCCTTGTTCCGTCATTCCGGGGCGCTCGCGTAGCAGCAAATCAGCAAAGCTGATTTGCCGCGGAGAGAGCGAGCCTGGAATCTGGAGCTGAGGAACGCATCTGCATACCAAGCTCGAGATTCCGGGCTCGCTCGCTGGCGCGAGCGTCCCGGATTGACGGCGTGAGGTGAGATCACGGCTCGTATCCCGACGAGGTCAGCAGGCAACCACGGCAAGCAGCCCCCTCTCCGCACCTCACGTTCGATCCAGCCTGTCCCGAAACGACGCGCCCTCGCCGCGACGCAGCCATGTCCGTCCCGGGCGGCTCGGGCCTTGAGCCTGCCGCCGTCGATGCTACGATATCATTGTCGTTCACGATCCCTCGGGAGATCGCCGATGCAGCACAATCAACGCCAGCGCCGATTGCTCCAGATCCCTCTGTTCCGCCTGCTCGCGATCAACCTCGCGCTCGGCCTCGGCATGGCCGTGGTGCTGGTCGGCGGATTGCTGCTGCTCGATCCCTGGGGCCTGCGTCACCTGATCTTCGCCGACCACTCGCCCGGCGTCGCCATCGGCCTCTTGCTCGGCTCGTTCTTCGTCACCTTCGGCTCGACCGCGATGGGCACCGCGATCATGGCGCTCGGCCGCAGTGATGATGAGGACGGTCCGAGCGGCGGCACGCGGGTGCATGCCCAGGTCAAGGTGCGGCGGCGTTAGAGTCGAACTGTTGCTGCACAGACGGTGCGCTCCCTCGCCCCGCTTGCGGGGAGAGGTGAAAGGCTGAGCTCGGCGCGAGATCCTCTCAATCGTCGCCTCACCAATGCCCCCTGCGCTTGTTCCAGGCGAACAGCACATCCGCAAACCGGTCGTAGCCGAAGCGCGTCAGCGGGCGCACCAGGCGGTTGCCGAACAGCGTGGCGAGCCAGCCCTCGCCGGGCGTCAGCGCCCACAGCAGCAGCGCCACGTCGGCGCCGGTGATCAGCTCCCCCTCCTCGTCGGTGGCGTGCAGGCGGCGGCGGACGTCGTCGACGTCGACACCGAACTCAGCCAGCGCCTGCGGCTCCTCGTTGATGTCCTTGAACACGACCCGCCCCGACTTCACCAGCGCCAGGAGCTTGTTGCGCTGCCAGTCGATGCCGGCGTCGCAGACCGGGCAGCGCGTGTTGTACCAGATGGTGAGTTGGGGCATCGACATGGGCTGCATTCGCGGCGGGGTGAGACGTCCACGATGAACGCACTTTCATCCGGCAAAATCGAGGAGTTTCGGGACCCCGCCGGCCGGTCCGTGATCGCTCTGGCTGCCCCGCCGATTCCGCGAAAACCATATGACAAAAAAGTCAAATTCGGGCAGCGGATAAGCATTTTCTGGCATTGACCGGACCGGCCCCGCCGCCGTAAAGCGCCATCCATGGCGAAAAAACCCGGCTCCAATCCCAAAGGCGAATTCGCCTTCTTCAACGTGACCTACGAGGACGGCTCGCAGCGCTCCAACCGCCGCGTCCCGGCCGAGCTGCTCGGCGGCCTCGACGGCGACGAGCCCGCGCGCGGCTTCATCATGGAGCAGGACCGCGACATCGCCGAAAAATCCGGCCGCCCGCCGCTTCAGATCAAGTCGCTGGAACGCGTCGGGGCGAAGAAGAAGTAGCTCAGCCGCGCTGCCGTAGGGTGGGCAAAGCACGCAGCGCGTGCCCACCATCAGGTGCCTGCCGCGACACTCGGTGGGCACGGCGCGCCACACTGTCCCCAGCCTAACCACCGTACCAGCGCCTTTGCCCACCCTACGGCAGTGCGCTATGCCGCTTGCTTCTCGCGCTCCGGCAACAGAGCGCTGTCGCCAGCGTCCATCTCCCTCGGCCGGTCGATCAGGCTGACCAGCGTGTAGCTGATGATCAGCAGCAGAAACCACGAGCCGAGCTTGGCCGGCGACACCATGGTCCAGCCATGCGCCTGCTGCGGATAGAGCCAGACCCGCGTGAAGGTGCCGACGTTCTCCGACAGCCAGATGAACAGCGACACCAGGAAAAGCCCGAGCAGCAGCGGCATCGCGCGGTGCACGCGCCAGACCTTGAAGTGAACCGTCGCGGGCGCGAACAAAAGCGTAGCCCAACCGAACAGCACAAATCTCAGATCGAGCCCATAGTGGTCAGTGAAGAAGTTGAGGTAGATCGCCGCGCTCAAGCCGATCAGCCAACGCCGTGACGGATGGCCGGTGAAGCGGAAGTCGAACAGGCGCCAGACGCGGCAGAGATAGCTGCCGATGCAGGAATACATGAAGCCGGAGAACAGCGGCACACCGCCGAGCCGGATGAGGCTCGGCTCGGGATAGATCCAGGAGCCGGTCGCGGTCTTGAACAGCTCCATCACTGTCCCGACGAGGTGATAGATCAGGATGATCTTCGCCTCCTCCCAGGTCTCGAGCCTTGTGGCGAGCAATGCGGCCTGCACCGCGAGCATGCAGAGAAAGAGGAAATCATAGCGCGCGAGCGGCGCGGTCGCCGGATAGAACTGCCACGTCAGCAGCATCAGCGCCACCGCGATGCCGCCGAACAAGCAGGCCCAGCCCTGCTTCACGCCGAAGCGGAGGAATTCGTAGAGGGCTGCGGTCCAGGGCGTCTCCGCCGCGCGCGCAGCGAGCCGAGCTTCGGCGGCAATGAAGGGACGCAGCGGCGCCCAGATCGCGGCGGCGCTAGCGTGCGCTGCGGCCGATGAGAACTCGTCATCATGCATGGGAATAGACGTCCGGTGAGAAGCCGATTCCTAGCAGTCGATCGCCCAACGCCGTGTGCGCAAAGTTCGGCCAATTGCGGCAAGGATCCGGACATTTGCGGACACGACGTCGTGTCGGCCCAACCGTGACACCTCGACGCCGCCCTTCGTCATTGCGAGCGAAGCGAAGCAATCCAGAGTCGTGCGCGCAGCCCTGGATTGCTTCGCTTCGCTCGCAATGACCGACAACTAAAGTATGCAACACGAACTACGCGGGCACCGCGTCCAGTGATCCTTGGATGCGCATGCTTACTCCGCTTGAGATTGCAAAAAGAGCATCAGCTCCTCGTAGCCACTTTCGACGCTCTCGTCGCCGCGGAAACGGCCAAATTCAAGATGATCGTCTTCGAAGACGTCGATCTCGATCCTTTCTCCGACCAGTGTCGCGGACAGCCGGATCGTATCGGGGCGCGTTCGTTCGATGAAAAAGTGAAGCCCGAGTTTGTCGAGCAGGCGCATTGTCGCGAAGAGAGTCGAGGACATGGGAAGCTCTTCTTTCGTGCGCTGGAGCCATGTGCAGAACAAACAAAAAGACGGGCCCTTCGGCCCGCCGTTGATGTCTCGATGGATTGCCGGGTCAAGCCCGGCAATGACGACAAAGATCGAACGTCAATCAGTTATCCAAGAAGCTCCGCAGCTTCCGCGACCGGCTCGGATGCTTCAGCTTCCGCAGCGCCTTCGCTTCGATCTGGCGGATGCGCTCTCTGGTCACCGAGAACTGCTGGCCGACTTCTTCCAGCGTGTGGTCAGTGTTCATGCCGATGCCGAAGCGCATGCGGAGGACGCGCTCCTCGCGCGGGGTGAGCGAGGCCAGCACGCGGGTGGTGGTTTCGCGCAAGTTCGACTGGATCGCGGCGTCGATCGGCAGGATCGCGTTCTTGTCCTCGATGAAGTCGCCGAGATGAGAGTCCTCCTCGTCACCCACGGGGGTTTCGAGCGAGAGCGGCTCCTTGGCGATCTTCAGGACCTTGCGCACCTTCTCGAGCGGCATGCCGAGCTTCTCGGCGAGCTCCTCCGGGGTCGGCTCGCGGCCGATCTCGTTCAGCATCTGGCGCGAGGTGCGGACGATCTTGTTGATCGTCTCGATCATGTGCACGGGGATGCGGATGGTGCGGGCCTGGTCGGCGATCGAGCGGGTGATCGCCTGCCGGATCCACCAGGTGGCGTAGGTCGAGAACTTGTAGCCGCGGCGATACTCGAACTTGTCGACCGCCTTCATCAGGCCGATGTTGCCTTCCTGGATCAGGTCGAGGAACTGCAGGCCGCGGTTGGTGTACTTCTTGGCGATCGAGATCACCAGACGGAGGTTGGCTTCCACCATCTCCTTCTTGGCCTGACGGGCCTCGCGCTCGCCCTTCTGCACCGAGTGCACGATCTTGCGGAACTCGCCGATCTCGAGACCGGTGAGCGCGGCCATCGCCTGCACCTCCTGACGCAGATCCTTGATGCGGTCCTTCTCGTAATGGACGAAGTTCTTCCAGCCTTTTGCGGAAAGCTTCGAGACGCGGTTGAGCCAGCGCGGATCGAGCTCCGAGCCCTGGTAGTTGCGCAGAAAGTCCTCGCGCGCCACGCCGTGGGAGTCGGCCAGGCGCATCAGCCGGCTCTCGAACGAGACCAGCTTCTTGTTGATGTCGTAGAGCTGCTCGACCAGCGAGTCGATGCGGGCCTGGTTGAGGCGCAGCGACTTCACCTCGACGATGATCTCGTCCTTGAGCTTCTTGTACTTGCGCTCCTGCGACGGCGACAGCGACTCGCTCTGCAGCTGGTTGGCGATGTCCTGCTCCTGCAGGCGGCGCAGCTTCTTGTACTCGGACGCGATCTTGTCGAAGGTCTCGACGACCTTCGGCTTCAGCTCGGCCTCGATGGCCGCGAGCGACATCTGGTTCTCGAATTCGTCGTCGTCCATGTCGGCTTCGGCCGCCGCCTCGCCGGGGTCCTTCTCCTCGGCGGGCGCGCCGTTCGGCGCGGCACGGAACGGGGTCGGCTGCTGCGGGGCGGCCGGCGGCGCCACCGCGGCCTGGACGTCGCCGCCCTCGGCCGGAGCGCCCTCGCCATTCACGGGCGCGGCGATCTGCGGATTCATGCCGCCCTTGGCCTCAGGGCCGGCATAGGTGGCTTCGAGATCGATGATGTCGCGAAGGAAGATCTTGCCTTCGTTGAGCTCGTCGCGCCAGATGATGATGGCCTGGAACGTCAGCGGGCTTTCGCAGAGGCCCGCGATCATCGCCTCGCGGCCGGCCTCGATGCGCTTGGCGATGGCGATTTCGCCCTCGCGCGACAGCAGCTCGACGGTGCCCATCTCGCGCAGATACATGCGCACGGGATCGTCGGTGCGCTCGCCGGGCTCCGACTTCTTGACCTCGGTGACGGCCTTCTGGGTGATCTCGACGAGCTCGTTGTCGGTCTCGTCCTCGCCGTCGTCCTTCTCGTCGGAGTCGTCGGCCTCCTCGGCCTCGGTCACGTTGATGCCCATGTCGGAGAGCATCGACATGATGTCTTCGATCTGTTCCGGCGAGGTGGTGTCGGAAGGCAGGACCTCGTTGAGCTGATCAAAGGTCACGAAGCCGCGCTTCTTGGCCTGCTTGATCATCTTCTTGACGGCGGCGTCCGACAGGTCGAGCAACGGCGAAGGCGCATCGGCGGCGTCCTTCTCGGGAGCGTCGGCCGCCTTGTCGTCCTTTTCCTTGTCCTTCACCTGCAGCGTCTTTGCCTTCGTGGCCATTCATTGCTCCCGAAACGCGCCCGCTCCGCCCATGGCATCTTCGCCCTTGGCATTGCGGCGCCCGCCTGCTCTACTCAAACTGTTCTCGACGCGGAAAGGGCGGCGCACTTTTAACGTCGCCACCCCCTGAAGTCTGTCGCTGGTGTCGTCCCGTTTTCGGACCGGCGCGCGTTTCTTGCAAAAGCGATACCGGTTTTGCAATCGAATCCGGCGCCCGACATGCAGGCGCGGTGTCCGACAGCGAAACCAACCCATCTGCTGCAGAAAATGCCCCGGACCTCTTAAACTTCGATTAACCCTATTTTTGCAGCCAAACCATGGATTTGGCGAGTCTTTTCGCGCGGACCTGATACCGCGCGGGCGGACCGGGCCGAAATGTGCTCAACTGGCGACTGGGCGCCGGGCGTCCAGTCTACACGTTGCGGTTGGTCCGTCCGGACAGTTCCCCGAAGCCTTCGATCAGCGCTTCGGTACCGTCCATCTCGGCCATCCTGGCCTTCACGTCCCTCAACCAGCCCATGTTCGGCTCGCTCGGCTCCTCGCCCAGCGCCAGCTCGGCATCCTTCAATTCCCTAAGTAAGGAGTGCCATTGCCGATGCAAGGCAACAAGCTGATGCCAGGTCGCAAGAACGTCATCGCGCGCCGCCCCCGACTTGGTCGCCCACACCGCCGCGGTCGTGATCGCCCGCTCAACCCGTTGAAGAAGCTCAGAAAAGCCAGACTTCTCCAGATCGGCCCGCATCTTCTCGGCCTGCTCGTCCGGGTCCGGCGAATGGTGGTGGTCGTGGGCGAAGGCGGCGATGACGGCAGCGCGGAGCTTGTGCGCCTCGGGATGGGCCAGCTCCAGCGCGGCGACCTCCTCCAGGTGATCGTGCAGGAGCCAAGGGTGGTTGATCAGGCACTGCAGGATCAGGGCCTCCCGGCGCGAGATCGCCGAGCGCTGGCCGCGCATGATCGGGCTCATGGCGAGCTGCGGGCTGGCCGCCTGGTAGGGGCCGCGGGCCATCACCGGGCCTGTGGATGGCGGTCCGCCGCGGCGGCCGCCCCCTGTGGATAACCGCCCCGATTGTCCGGAACCGGGACTGCGGGGGCCAAACCGCCGTCCTGATTCGGCACCGTAGCCGCGGCCAAAGCCCCGGCCGCCGTCCGGGGCGAAGGCCCGGTACAGCCGGTCGCTGAGGTCCTGCTTGTAGTAGCGCCGTACCACCTCGTCGGCGATGCCGCCGGTGAGCTGGCCGATCCGCGCCTCCAGCGCGGCACGGCGCTCCGGCGTGTTGAAGCTGCCGCCCTCGACCTCGCGCGACCAGATCACCTCGGCCAGCGGCTTTGCGACTTTGAGCACCTCCTCGACCGCGCCGCGGCCGCCGGAGCGGACGAGGTCGTCGGGATCCTGTCCTTCCGGCAGCAGCGCGAAGCGGAGACTCTTGCCGGGCTTGAGATGCGGCAAAGCAAGGTCCGCGGCGCGATAGGCCGCCTTCTGCCCGGCGCGGTCGCCGTCGAAACAGAGGATCGGCTCGTCGACCATCTTCCAGATCAGCGAAAGCTGGCTCTCGGTCAGCGCGGTGCCGAGCGGCGCCACGGCGCCGGCAAAGCCGGCCGCCACCAGCGCGATGACGTCGACATAGCCCTCGACGACGATCATCGGCGCGCCATTATGCGCGGCCTGGCGGGCGCTGGGGAGATTGTAGAGGTTGTCGCCCTTGTGGAAGAGCGGCGTCTCCGGCGAGTTGAGATATTTCGCCGGCACGTCCTTCTGCAGCGCGCGGCCGCCGAAGGCGATGACGCGGCCGCGGAGGTCTGTGATCGGGAACATCACGCGGTCGCGGAAGCGGTCGTAGGGCACCGGAATGTCGTCGCCACCGACCAGCAATCCCGCCTCGACCATGTCGGCCACCGGCACGCCCTGGGCGCCGAGATATTCCTTCAAGCCGAACCGATCCGGCGGCGCGTAGCCAAGCCGGAATTGGAGCTGCGTCTGCGGCAGGATCGCGCGATCGGCAAGATAGCCGCGGGCGCGCGCGCCATGACGGGACGCCAGCGTGTCAGAAAAGAACTTCGCCGCCAGCTCCATCACGTCGTACAGCGTCTTGCGCTGCCGCTCCTGGCGCGCCGCATCGGGCGTGACCGCGGGCAGCGCCAGGCCGGCGATTCCCGCCAGCCGCTCGACGGCTTCGGGGAAGCTGCAGCCCTCAGTCTCCATCACGAAGTCGAAGATGTTGCCGTGCTTGCCGGAGGAGAAGTCGTGATAAAAACCCTTCTGGTCGTTGACGTAGAAGGACGGCGTCTTCTCCTGCTGGAACGGCGACAGGCCCTTCCACTCGCGCCCCGCCTTCTTGAGCTTGACGCGCTTGCCGACGACGTCCGAGACCGGAAGCCGGGCGCGCAGCTCATCGAGAAATTCCGGCGTGAAGCGGGCCATGAGCGGGGCGGAGGTCCTGTGGTGATGGCCTAGGCATATAGGCACCCGTGTACGAAATGTGAACTTCCTCCGGCTTGTCCGGGCTATTCACAGGCCAGCTCGATCCTCCGGTCATTCCGGGGCGCCCGCAGGGCGAGCCCGGAATGACCGCGTGGAGAGACCGGGTCACGGCGCCAGGAAGCGCCCCGAGACGATGCGGCCGGCTTCGTCCACCGGCCAGTTGTAGACATAGGTCCAGGCTTGGCTGACGCTGCCGTCGGCCAGCGTCACGGCGAGGCGCTGGCGCAGATATTCGGTCGGCTGCTCAAAACCCTCGCCGCAGGCCTCGTACATGTCGAACTCGCGCAGCATGGGCCCGGGCTGGCGCAGCCGGAACAGCTCGCCATGCACGATATCGGCGGCATTGTCCGACAGCACCAGGCCGGGATAGTGCTGGATGCGGTAGAGCCGGCCGCGGCAGCTGGCCTCGGCGACGAAATCGGCATTGGCCGACAGCAGCCGCGCCATCGGATGGTCGAAGCCACGCATCAGAGTGCCGTAGACGAAGAGCAGATCGGTGGTCATGGCCCGTCTATAGCGGCGATCGCCGGTGATGCGAAGCGCCCGGCCGCGCCCTGCTCCGCTCAGGCAGCCATGATCTCGTCGCTGACGACGTGAAATTTGGTCAGGGTCATCAGGCCAAACGAGGTCGACAGCGCGACGTCGGCGGCGTCCCGTCCGGTCGCCATCAGGATGCGACCAATGCGCGGGACGTTGTGGCGGGCATCGAACGTGTACCACCGGCCCGAGAGATAGACCTCGAACCAGCCCGAGAAATCCATCGGGACCGGATCCGGCGGCACGCCGATGTCGCCGAGATAACCGGTGCAATAGCGCGCCGGAATGCCCATGCAGCGGCAGAAGGTCAGCGCGAGGTGGGCGAAGTCGCGGCAGACGCCGGCGCGCTGCTGATAGACGTCGTGCGCCGACTTCATGGCGTGGGCGTGCTCATAGCCGAAGGTGACGTGGCTGTGCACGAAGTCGCAGATCGCCTGCACGCGCGCCCATCCCGCCGGCGCACGGCCGAACAACGACCACGCGACCTCGGCCAGCTTGTCGGTCTCGCAATAGCGGCTCGGCATCAGATACAGCAGAAGCTCATCGGGCAATTGTTCGATCGGCAGTTGCTGGGCGCCGGGATCGATGGCGTCCGGCCGCCCACTGTCGCGGACGATGGCGCTGCCATGGAAGGTGACCCCGCCGGCCGGCGCCACCAGGCGTCCACAGAGATTGCCGAAGCTGTCGTTGTAGAACTTGATCGGCACCTTCGGCTCTGTCGTGATCGTCTCGGTGCCGACGATGTCCGGAAAGCGCGACGGATGGATCGACAGCATGATCACCATCGGCGTCGCCGCCGGGGCCGCATAGGCGATCTCGAATCCAACCTTGATCAGCATGAAGCCTCCCTGCCTCGTTCGGGCGGCACGATGCGCCAGCCTCATCCAGCCCGGACCGTAGGCCCATTGCGAACTTCTGTCTTGTGAATGATCGCCAGAATCAGCATCGTTTGGGCGACCATCATGATGTCCGCCGGCCAAATCCTCATCTGTCTGCCCAATCCGAGATCGGTCTGCCGCTTCATGAAGCAACGAGAGGCAGCATGACCGTGTCCGGCACGAGCAACACTCATCTACTCCTTCAGCCAGACGAAGTTCCGCCTGTGCTCGAGCGCAACGCCGGTGGCGCGTCGGCCTTGTTCTTCACGTGCGATCACTACGGCCGCCTGCTGCCGCGCGCACTCGGCGATCTCGGCCTGCCCGAAAGCGAGCTCGAGCGGCACATCGCCTGGGACATCGGCATTGCCGAGGTCGCGGAGCAAGTATCGCGGGCACTCGATGCGCATCTGGTGGCGCAGCGCTATTCGCGTCTGGTGATCGACTGCAACAGGTCACCGAAGGCGCCGAACTCGATTCCGATGATCAGCGAGCGCACCACGATCCCCGGCAATGAGGGCCTGACGCATGAGGACGCCGACCTGCGGCGGCGCGTCGTCTTCGATCCCTATCACGACCGGATCACTGACGTGCTCGATGCGCGCAAGGCCGCCGGCCGGCCGACCATCCTCGTCTCGCTGCACAGCTTCACGCCTGTCTATGCCGGCATCGCGCGGCCCTGGCACATCGGCACGCTGTACCAGCACGACCGGGTGCTGCCGCCGCTGCTGTTGAAGGCGCTGCGGGCCGAGCCCGATCTCGTGGTGGGCGACAACCAGCCCTATGCGGTCGGCGACGGCACCGACTACACCATCCCCGTGCATGGCGAGGCGCGCGGGCTGATCAATTCCGGCATCGAGATTCGTCAGAACGAAATCGCCGAGCCCGAGGGCCAGCAGCGCTGGGCCGAGCGGCTGATCCGCATTCTCGGCGAGATCGAGGTCGAACTGCGCAGCAAGGGTCTCGCGTAGTCCGCTACTCCGTCATGTCGGAGGCGTCGTGATGCGCGAGCAGGCCCGCGAGCCGCCACAGCGCCGTGCGCAGATCGTCATGGCTCGGCAGGCCGAGCGCGAGCCGCACCGCATTCGGTGAATGGCCATGCGCCACCGCAAACGCGCTCGCCGGCGTGATCGCGATGCCGGCGCGGGCCGTAGCGGCCGTCAAGGCTTCGGCGCGCCAGCCCTCCGGCAGATGCAGCCAGACATGATAGGAGCGCGGATCAGCCTCGATGTGATGACCGGCGAGGCACTCGGCGACGATCGCCTGGCGCACCAGCGCATCGGCACGCTTGCGCCTGGTGATCTCGGCCGCCGTGCCGTCGGCGAGCAGCCCCATGCCGGCGGCCAGGGCCAGCGACGTCACCGACCACGCCCCGGTGCGCACCGTGGCGGCGAATTTTTCGCGCATGGTCGAGGGGACGTACAGGAAGCCGACGGCGATGCCCGGCGCCAGCCGCTTGGCAAGGCTGTCGACCACGACGACGCGCTCCTCGGCCTGCGTCGCCAGCGAGACCTGATCGCTGAGGAAGCCGTAGACCAGATCCTCGATGATCATCAGCTCGTGCTTGCGCACCAGACGCACGATCTCCTCGCGCCTCGCCTCGCTCATCGTCAGGCCGAGCGGATTCTGCATCACCGGCTGGATGTAGATCGCGTTGAGCGCACTGCTGCGATGCGCCTTGGTCAGCGCGTCCGGGCGGACGCCCTCGCCGTCCATCGCGAGCGGCACCAGGGTCACGCCGAGCCGCGCCGCGATGCCCTTGATCATCGGATAGGTCACGGCCTCGACGCCGAGCCGGCCACCGACCGGCACCAGCGCCGAGATCGCCGCAGCCAGCGACTGCCGTCCGCTGCCGGCGAAGACAAAGTTCTCCGCACGCGGGCGCCAGCGCTCGCTCGCGAAGAAGGCCGCAGCGGTGCGCCCGGCCTCGGCCAGCCGGCGCTGCGTGATCGGCGCCAGCACCGGCGCGAGCTTCTCCGGCCGCTGCCAGACCGCCATCGATTTCGCGATCATGGCCGCCTGGTCGGGCAGTGTCGGAAAATTGAACTCGAGATCGATGCGGCCGTCGAACGGCTCCAGCCGCAGCGAGGGCGGCACCGGCACCGCCTCTCCTGCGACGAAAGTGCCGCGCCCGACCTCGCCCACGACCAGGCCCCTGCGCAACAATTCGGCATAGACACGGGCTGCCGTGGAGGCGGCAATTCCTCGCTCGTAGGCAAACTGGCGCTGCGGCGGCAGCCGGTCGCCGGCCTTCAGCCTGCCGTTGGCGATGTCCTCGGCGATGTCGTCCACCAGGACCGTATACGAAGCATTCATGCTATATTGCACCGAGAGCAATGTTTCGATTGCACCGAGATATGTACTGCGCGATTGCTCTTCGAACAACGCAATTGAAGAGCAATAGGTGACTCATGGCATATTCCCTGGCGCAGCGTTGGGCAACTCCGCAAGTTGCCCATGGAAAGAGCAATTTGCTCGGGGTGCCGCAACTCTGGCTGCAGCGCCTGTTCTGGCGGTCCGAACTGGCGATGCTCGATCGCGAACAGATGCGTGATTGCGGCCTTGATCCGGCGATCGTCCAGGAAGAGGCCAACAAGCCGTTCTGGCGCGACTGACAACGAGACCTGGGAGGACACAGCCATGCCGATGCTTCCGTTCCATCAAGTCGACGTGTTCTCCAAGGTCGCCTTCAAGGGCAACCCGCTTGCCGTGATCGCCGAGGCCGACGGCCTCGACGATGCGGCGATGCGGGCGATCGCCAACTGGACCAACCTGTCCGAGACGACCTTCCTGTCACGCGCTCAGAATCCGGGCGCCGATTATCGCGTGCGCATCTTCACCCCGCAGCGCGAGCTGCCTTTTGCGGGCCATCCGACGCTCGGCTCGTGCCACGTATGGCTCGCGCTCGGCGGCCGGCCGAAGGGCGAGCATGTGGTGCAGGAATGCGGCGCGGGTCTCGTGCGCATCAAGCGTGACGGAGACCGGCTCGCCTTCGCAGCCCCGCCGCTCAGGCGCTCCGGCGCCGTCGATGCCGAGCTGACGAGCAAGATCGCAGCAGCGCTCGGCATCCAATCGAGCACAGTGCGCGCCGTGCAGTGGGTCGACAACGGCCCGGGCTGGATCGGCGTGCTGATCGACTCGCGCCGCGCGCTGCTCGACATCCGCTTCAATCCGGCGGCGCTGCCGCAACAGCCGATCGGCGTGGTTGCGCCATGGGATCGGGCGCAGGATGGACCGGAGGCCGACTACGAGGTACGCGGCTTCATGTGGGGTGGCGGCGAGGACCCGGTGACGGGCAGCCTCAATGCAAGTCTGGCGCAATGGCTGATCGGAACCGGAATTGCTCCGAAGCAATATGTCGCTTCCCAGGGCACGGTTCTCGGCCGCGCCGGCCGCGTCCATGTCGCGCAGGACGGCGAGACGATCTGGATCGGCGGTGACGTCGCGCCGGTGGTGAAGGGAACGATCAGCCTGTAAGGCGACCGCCGCAGAATCTCGAGTCGGTCGCAGACCGGTCTGGTGTCAGCGCGGCCTCATTGTTCTCCCGGCGATGCGAAGCATCGTCCGGAGACGCGCCACGCGCGGCGCTCCTCACCAGGAGTTTTTTTGACTGCGCGGCGAATTTGCCCTCATCCTGAGGAGCCCGCCGAGGGCCGGCGCCTCGAAGGATGATGGAAGGGAGGCTGGGGCTGCGGAGGCGAGCTCGTCAGCGCGCCCGCGTCAGCGCCAGCCACACGCCGCCGCCGATCATGAAGCCGCCGGAGATGCGCGACACCAGCCGGGTCCGCCTGGCCGAGAACAGTTTTCGCGCACGGCCCGCGAGCAGCGCATAGATCGCGTCGGTGAGACCCGCAATCAACATGAAGGTGACGCCGAGCAAACCGACCTGCGGCACGTGATCCCGGCTCATGTCCATGAACTGCGGCAGGAACGCGCCGAAGAACACCATCACCTTCGGGTTCGAGAGCAGCACCAGCAGCCCCTGCAGGAAAAAGCCGCCGCGCGGCGGCGGTGGCGGCGCCTCGCCCGCAGAGATCCCCTCGATCGGCGAGCGGATGAGCTGAATGCCGAGCCACACCAGATAGGCCGCACCGATCAGCCGCACCCATTCGAACCAATAGCCCATCGTGGCCATCAGCGACGTCAGGCCGACGGCGACGATGCCGATCGCGATCGCCAGCCCGGTCTGCACACCGGCGATATTGATGAGCGCGGCGCGGGTCCCGTGGCGCAGACCGTTGGCGATCAGCAGCGTCACGACGGGACCCGGCAGCAGCGCGAGCCCGATGCAGGCGGCGACGAAGGCGAGATAGACTTGCAGGGACATGAGGCGCCTCGATGCGAATGAGGCGCTCACTAATGCACGACATGTCTGCAGAGGGAAGCCCGCTTTTCCTCGCGCGATCCACACCGCAGCGCTCTTGACATGCAACCATTTTGTTGCCTATTCTTTCTCACATGGATGATGTCTTCAAGGCGCTTGCGGACGGCTCACGACGCGCCCTGCTCGACAGGCTCCACGCGCGGAACGGGCAAACCCTGACCGAACTCTGCGACGGCCTCGCGATGACGCGACAGGCCGTGACCAAGCACCTTGCCATTCTGGAAGCGGCCAATCTGGTCGCGACGATCCGGCATGGCCGCGAGAAGCTGCACTATCTCAATCCGGTGCCGATCCATCACATCGGGGAGCGCTGGATCAAGAAATTCGAGCGCGGCAAGCTCGCCGCGCTCAGCGAGTTGAAGCGGCAATTGGAGGAGCGCGATGAGTAAGCCCGAATTCGTCTACGTCACGTATATCGCGACGACGCCCGAGAAATTGTGGGAAGCGCTGACATCAAACGAATTCGCGAAGCGCTACTGGTTCGGCACCGAACTGCATTCCGATTGGCGCGTCGGCTCGCCGTTCACGCTGGTGACCGACGGGATGACGACGGATGTCGGCCAGATTCTGGAGTTCGATCCGCCACGCCGGCTCTCCTACACTTTCCAGCACGTCCTGAAAGACGAGTTTCGCAACGAGCAGCCGACCAAGGTCGTGTTCGCGATCGAACAGCACGGCAACTCCGTCAAGCTGACCCTGACGCATGAAGGCTTCGAAGGAGCGGGGAGATTGCTCGATGCGGTTTCCAACGGCTGGCCCGCGATCCTGTCCGGCCTAAAAAGTCTGCTGGAGACCGGAACGGCGCTGGCGATCCCGATGTCAGCGCTCGGCAAAGGAGTCTGAGCGATGGATCTTGCAAAGTTCAGGCCCGCCACCGTCTACACGATCTACATCGCCGCCAGCCCTGAGAAGGTGTGGCAGGCGCTGACCTCGGCCGAGTTCAGCCGGCAATATTTCTTCGGCTTCGCGGTTGAAGCCGAGCTGAGGGCGGGTGGCGCCTTCATCGTGCGCGCGCCGGACGGCTCCGAACACATCAGCGGCCAGGTGATCGTCTGCGAGCCGCCGCACCGGCTGATCGTCACGTGGGACGTCAACTGGCCCGGCCTCGTCGAGGCACTGGGCCGCACGCTCGTGACCTATGAGATCGAACCGGCCGGCGACGCCGTCCGTCTCACGATGACTGAAGCGCACGAGCGGCCGCTCTCCGACGACATCCTGTCCGGCGGACGCCAGGGCTGGCCGGCCATCCTGTCGAGCCTCAAGAGCGTGCTCGAGACGGGCAAGCCGCTCGCGGTGAAGATGACACCGCCGACGCGCATGCTGGCGGCCCTGAAGGCGATGGGGATTGCAGTGCCTTAAACGACAAGGCCTGCTACGACACCGCGGCGATCTGTGGGATGCTGGCGAGGACGGCGCCGACCTGGACCGCATTGCCCAGCATGCCCCCCCAATGCAGCCACCGCAGCCGGCGCACGGCCGTCGTATCGCCGGAATCCCTGTCGCGGATGCGCGCGTCCATCTGCTGCAGAAACCAGCGGCGCGAGACCAGCGCGAACGCCGCGATCAAGCCAATGCCCAGCCCCAGAACGGGACGGCCGTCGGCCAGCACGGCGAGTGTGCCGATGCCGCCGGCGATCGAAAGCGCCACGAAGTAGGAGTCGAACATGCCGCGCAGGAGCCGGGTGACCGGCACGATGTCGAGCCGCACCAGCAGGAACGCCGGCGCGGCCAGCAGCAGATAGAACATCGGCAGCAATAGGACGATCGCGGCAAACAAGGCGACGTTATCCGGCATCATCCTTCTCCGACATTGGGACCGGCCGACCATTGGCGAGCCGCGGTTCGAACCAAACCCGTGCGATCGTCGCGGCAGTCCTGGCCTTACGCCGGAGCTACGATCCGGCGGTACAGATGCCAGCTCGCATGGCCCAGCACCGGCACAGTGACCAGCAGCCCCAGGAAGTACGGCAATGCCGAGATGATCAGCAGCACGGTGATGACGGCGGCCCAGCCGATCATCGGGCCGGGACTGGTCACGACCGCGCGCACGCTGGTGATCATCGCCGTCACGAAATCGACGTCGCGCTCCAGCAGCAGCGGAAACGATACGACCGTGAGCGAGAACAGCACCAGCGACAGGGCGGCGCCGTCGAGATTGCCGATCGCCAGGAAGAGCAGACCCTCGTTGGTCGTCAGCACCACCGTCATGAACTCCTTGATGCTGGAGAACGAGGCATTGAGCCCGAGCAGCAGCGCGATCAGGAGGCGCACCTGGTACATCCAGATAATGAAGAAAAATAGCGTCACGAACGCCATCCAGGCAATCTCGCCGCGTGACGTGATCGTGCGCCAGATCGCGCCATAGGTGATCGGCTGGCCGAGCTCGCGGCGGCGACTGACCTCGTAGAGACCGATCGCGACGAACGGGCCGATCAGCGCAAAGCCCGCGGCCAGCGGATAGGCCAGGTAGACCATGCCGAACGCGGTGACGCACAGCACGATGCTGATGCCGCCGAGCACGTAGATCAGCCCGAAAGCAAGGCCGAACATGGGCTGAGCCTGAAAATCACGGAGGCCTTGCGTCAAGGCTTCGGCGATATCGGCCGTCGTGATGCGGCGCACCACGGGATCGGATCGTCCCGAGACGGATGCGGTCATCGGCGTACCCTCCTGACTGTTCTTGTTGGCGATGATGCTAACAGCGGTAGGGCGAGGATTTCAATTTCAACTTGTAGGCAGCGGACAGGGTCTAAGCCGTGGCGTCCCGTGAGGCGAGATGCGAAGCCGCGCGGCGCCGCAGGTCCCCTCTCCCCCGTCCTTACGGGGCGAGAGCTGGGGTCAGGCGCGGCCACATCCGACGCATGTTGTTGGACCCGTGCTCGTCACCAAGCGGGGGGAGCCTCGCAAGCCGCGCCATCGGGCTCGCACGGCAGCAAGCTCGCCCTACCCCCGCGCCCGCAACTCGCGCCTCAGCACCTTGCCGGTCGCCGTCATCGGCAGGGTGTCGGTGAATTCAACGTGGCGCGGGTATTCGTGCGCAGCGAGCTTCACTTTGACGAAGTCCTGGATCTCTCGCGACAGAGTGTCATTTGCAATGAAGCCGGGCCGCAGCACGATCCACGCCTTGATGGCCTCGGTGCGCACCGGGTCGGGAATGCCGACGACGGCCGCCAACGCGACTGCCGGGTGCTTGAGCAGCGTGTCCTCGATCTCGGCCGGGCCGATGCGATAGCCGGCCGACGTGATGACGTCGTCCTCGCGGCTCGCATACCAGAAATAGCCGTCGTCATCCTGGGTGCCGAGATCGCCGGTCAGCAGCACGTCACGAGCGAACTTCTTCTGCGTCGCCTCCGGATTGCGCCAGTATTCGATCATGGTACAGGGATTGGGCTGGCGCACGCCGATGATGCCCCTCTCTCCGCGCGGCAGCTCCTCGCCCTTGTCGTTAACGATCAGAACCTCGAAGCCCGGCGTCGCCTTGCCCATCGAGCCCGGCCGGATCGGAAACAGCCTCGCATTGTTGCCGACGACGAGATTGCATTCGGTCTGGCCGTAGATCTCGTGCGCATCGATGCCGAAGGTCGCGCGCACCCAGTCGAGCAGCTCGGCGCCGAGCGACTCGCCGCCGGTGAGGATGCTGCGCAGCTTGACGCCCTCGTGCTTGACATTGGCCTGGCGCATCAACTTCAGCGCGGTCGGGGGCAGGAACACGTTGCGGACGCCGTAGTCCGCCATCAGTTGCATTGCGGCCTGCGGCTCGAATTTCCTGGCGCGATAACCGATCACCGGGATCGCGTGATACCATGCGGGAAACAGCGCGTCGAACAGGCCGCCGATCCACGCCCAATCCGCCGGCGTCCACATGACGTCGCCGGGCTTCGGCAGGAAGCCGTGCACCATCTCGACATTGGGCAGGTGGCCGAGCAGCACGCGATGGGCGTGCAGCGCGCCCTTGGGATTTCCGGTCGTACCCGAGGTGTAGATGATGATGGCAGGGTCGTCGCTCGACGTGGCGACGGTCGGGAATTGATCCGAGGCGCGCTCCAGCGTCGGCCAGAAGGCTCGGGCGCCGAGGCCGTCGCCATCAGTGACATAGATCGTCTTGAGCTCCGGCAGGTGGTCGCGAATGCGCGCAAGCTTCGCAAGGCCCGTGGCGTCGGTGACGACGACCTTGGCGCCGGAATTCTGCAGCCGGAATTGCAGCGCGTCCTCGCCGAACAGCGTGAACAGCGGCACGGAGACGAGACCGGCGCGGAACGCCGCCAGATGGACGATCGGCAGCTCCAGCGACTGCGACAGGAACACCGCGACGCGGTCGCCCTGCGCGAGACCATCGGCCTTCAATACGTTGGCGAAGCGACAGGAGTAATCGCGCAGCTCATCGAATGAGACGCGCCGGGCGGCGCCGTCCTCCTCGACGACGACCAGCGCGAGGCGGGCGGAGCCGTCGGCGTGGCGATCGCAGGTCGCGACCGCGATGTTGAACTGCGCCGGAATGTCCCAGCGGAAGTCGCGAGTGAGCTGGTCGTAGTCGGACGTTTCCTTGAGCATTGTTCTCTCCGTCATGGCCGGGCGAAGACCCGCCTGCGGGGCCGAAGCCCCTCCGGCGCGGCGACGGCCCGGCCATCCACGTCTTTACTCTTGATGATAGTCTTAAAGACGTGGATGCCCGGGACAAGCCCGGGCATGACGATTTGGGGATGGCTCGGCGCTTCGCGCGGCCTAGCCCGACAGCGCCGCCTTCACCAGTGCGCTCGCCTTGGCAAAATCCATCTGTCCCGTGTACTTCGCCTTCAGCACGCCGATCACCTTGCCCATGTCCTTCATGCCGGCGGCGCCGGTCTCAGCGACGGCGGAGGAGATGGCCGACTTCACCTCATCGTCGCTCATCTGCTTCGGCAGATAGGCCGAGATGACCGCGATCTCCTCGCGCTCGCCCGCGGCGAGCTCGGCGCGGCCGCCCTTTTCATACAGCTCGACCGACTCCTGACGCTGCTTGATCATCTTCTGCAGCACCGCGAGCACGTCGGCGTCGGTCAAGGGCGGCTTGCCTTCGCCGCGCGCCGCGATGTCGGCATTCTTCAAGGTCGAGTTCACCATGCGAAGGGTGGACAGCTTGCGCTCGTCCTTGGCCTTCATCGCCTCCTTGACCGCATTGTTGATGTCGTCGCGCAGCATGATCTCGCCCTCTCAAATCCATTGGCGCTGGTCTAGGCGGTTCGCCCACCCGAAACAACACGGTTCCGCATCCGTTCCGGTCGGATGCCTCGAAACTCCAGTCAAATTGACCGATATCGCGTGTGAATCGGCCGCTTCCCGCTTTGACGCCGCGCGCCAGGGGCACTATGTAGAGGCCTCATGACACACATCGATACTGACGCCGCCTGGCCGGACCATAAACCGACCGCGCTCCTCGTGCTCGCCGATGGAACGGTGCTGGAAGGCTACGGCCTCGGCGCCGAAGGCCACGCCGCGGGCGAGGTCTGCTTCAACACCGCAATGACCGGCTATGAGGAGATCCTGACCGATCCCTCCTATGCCGGCCAGCTCATCACTTTCACTTTCCCGCATATCGGCAATGTCGGCACCAACGACGAGGATATCGAGACGGTGAACATGGCGGCGACGCCGGGCGCGCGCGGGGTGATCCTGCGCACCGCGATCACCGACCCCTCAAATTATCGCGCGACGCGCCATCTCGACCAGTGGCTGCGCGCGCGCGGGATCATCGGGCTGTCCGGCATCGACACAAGGGCGCTGACCGCGCTGATCCGCTCCAAGGGCATGCCGAACGCTGTGATCGCGCATGCCAGGGACGGCAATTTCGACCTCGACGCCCTGAAGAAGGAAGCGCGGGAATGGCCGGGCCTGGAGGGCATGGACCTGGTGCCGATGGTGACCTCAGCCCAGCGCTTCACCTGGGACGAGACCCCCTGGGTATGGAACGTGGGTTTCGGCCAACAGACCAATCCGGAATTCAACGTCGTCGCGATCGACTACGGCATCAAGCGCAACATCCTGCGCCTGCTCGCCGGCGTCGGCTGCAAGGTGACCGTAGTGCCGGCGACGACGCCCGCCGAGGACATCCTCGCGATGAAGCCGGACGGCGTGTTCCTGTCGAACGGACCGGGTGATCCCGCGGCGACCGGCAAATATGCCGTGCCGGTCATTCAGCAGGTGATTTCGTCGGGCACGCCGACCTTCGGCATCTGCCTCGGCCATCAGATGCTCGGGCTTGCGGTTGGCGCCAAGACCAAGAAGATGCATCAGGGCCATCACGGCGCCAATCATCCGGTCAAGGACGAGACCACCGGCAAGGTCGAGATCACCTCGATGAACCATGGCTTCGCGGTCGACCAGGACACGCTGCCATCGGGCGCGACGCAGACCCACATCTCGCTGTTCGACGGCTCGAATTGCGGCATCCAGCTCGAGGGCAAGCCGGTGTTCTCCGTGCAGTACCACCCGGAAGCGTCGCCCGGCCCGCGCGACTCGCACTATCTGTTTCAGCGCTTCGCCGAGCTGATGCGCGAAAAGAAGCGCAGCGCGGCCTGAGGTCGGCAGCTGGACACGATGCCCGGGCTGGTCCCGGGCATTTTTCTGTCCGCAATCTTGTGATCGCCGGCATCTGTTTTGCCCTCGATCTTTTCGCACCACATTCATATGATGATCATCATACATTGGAGATCGACGATATGAGCGAGACGGATTCGCGCGCTGAATTCGGCGTGGTGCCCCTGGCGGCGCTGGCCTCGATGCCCGGGCTCGATTTCGTGCGCGGCATCTTTGCCGGGACTTTGCCGCAGCCGCCGATCATGCAGACGGTCGCGCCGTTCGACTGCAGCGCCGAGCCCGGCCAGGTCGTCATGCACAGCGTGCCGGCCTTGCGGCATTATAATCCGATCGGTTCGGTGCATGGCGGCTACGCCGCGATCCTGCTGGATTCCGCGATGGGGCTCGCCGTCCACACGATGTGCCCGCAGGGCAGCGGTTACACCACGCTGGAATTCAAGGTCTCCTTCATCAAGGCAATGACCGAGACCACCGGCATCGTGAGAACGGAGGGCAGGACGCTATCGTTCGGACGCCGCGCCGCGACGGCCGAGGCACGCATCGTCGATTCGCAAGGACGCCTGCTGGCGCATGCCACCACGACTTGCCTGGTGTTCGAACTGCCCAAGGCGTGAGCCTGGAACGGCGGCCGCGCAGGCCGGTTGATAGGGCGAGGCCCCATCCTTTGTTCCGAGGTCGCCATGCCTGCCGCCCCCTCGCCCCGCGTCAAGTCGATCGAACCGCTCAGCATCGTGTTCGCGGATGACGGCCTGGTGCCCAATAATCCGATGCCGTTCCTGGTCTACAAGGCCGTCATCGATCTGGGTGGCGCCGATCCGGCGGCCGACATCGAGGGCGTGTTCGCCGCCAATGGCTGGGGCGACATGTGGCGCAACGGCGTCTACGACTATCTGCACTATCATGCGACCGTGCATGAGGCGCTGGGTGTCGCCGGCGGAACGGCGCGGGTCCGCTTCGGCGGCGATCAGGGCCAGGAGCTGGAGCTCAGGCCCGGCGACGTCGCCATCCTGCCGGCCGGCACCGGACATCAATGCATCGCTGCCAGCAGCGATTTCTGCATCGTCGGCGCCTATCCGCCCGGACCGAAGATGCAGATCACGCGGCCGACGCCGGAGAACCACGCCCGCGCATCGAAAACCATTCCGGAGGTGCCGATGCCCGCGACCGATCCCGTGCTCGGCGCGGGTGGCCCACTCACGCGCCTGTGGCAGCAGGCGCGCTGATCAGGCGCAATACAGCCGATACAGCGTCTGCAGGATCTCGCGGACCTCCCGGCTCGCCAGCCGATAGTAGATGGTCTGGCCATCGCGCCGGGTGGCGACGAGATCGAGCGCGCGCATCTTCGCGAGATGTTGCGACAGCGCCGCCTGTCGCAACCCGACCTGCTCGGCGAGATCGCCGACTGCGCGCTCGCCGTCGATGAGGTTGCAGAGCACCATGAGGCGCTTCGAATTCGCCATGGCAGCGAGCAGGCCGGCCGCCTCCTCCGCCTTGTCGTCGAGCGCCGCCACCATGGTCTCGCGGGCTTTGCGCCTGGCCTGTGTTGTCATCATTGTTACTTCTTCAATTTCGTATATATGCAATAATGCACATGATAGCCGATTGCAACATGCGCCCAACGAGGGAATCAAGGGACGATATGATCACGGAGTATACGGCGGTTACGGCGCTCGCAGGCGGCGCCCTCATCGGCGCTGCAGCCGTCATGCTGATGGGCCTGACCGGCCGCATCGCCGGCGTCAGCGGCATTGCCGCGCGGCTGTTGCCGCCCTGGGACGGCGCGCTCGCTGGCCGGCTCGCCTTCATAGGAGGGCTGGTCGCGGCCGCCCTTGCAGTCCGCATCGTGAGCGGGAGCCTGCCGCCGCTGAAGCTGGAGGTCGGTCCGATAGATATGGTTGCAGCCGGACTGCTGGTCGGCTTCGGGGCGGTCTGGGGCAACGGCTGCACCTCGGGTCATGGCGTCTGCGGCATCGCCAGCCTGTCGCCGCGCTCGATCGTCGCCACGCTGATATTCATGGCCACCGCGGTCGCGACCACCTTCCTCGTTCGCCACGTGCTGTGAGGCACCATGATCATTTTCGTCCAGTTCACCGTCGGCCTCATCTTCGGACTCGGGCTGCTGCTCTCGGGCATGTCCAATCCAGAGAAAGTGCTCAACTTCCTCGATTTCGCGGCGATCCGCTCCGGCGGCTGGGATCCGAGCCTGATCCTCGTGATGGCTGGAGCGGTCGGGGTCACCTTCGCCGGCTTTCGACTGGTTTTGCGGCGCCGGCGTCCCGTCCTCGGTGACCAATTCCACCTGCCATCCTCGCAGACGCTGGATTGGCGGATCGCAACCGGCCCTGCCGTCTTTGGCATCGGCTGGGGCCTCGCCGGCATCTGCCCGGGCCCGGCCTTCGTAGCGCTCGGCTACGGCTCGTCTGCCATCGTCCTGTTTGTCACGGCCATGATGATCGGAATGGCCGCAGCCCGCATTCTCGCGAGCCGCCGGCCCTCGCTCGCCGCGGTCGCTTCAGAATGAGGGAGGCTTGAATGTCCGGCATTCCACATCCGGTCGACCTGTCGGTGAAACCCGAGGTCACACCGTTCTTCGATCCCGCCACCAACACCGTCAGCTACGTGGTCAAGGACCCAGGCTCGCGGGCCTGCGCCGTGATCGATTCGGTCATGGACATCGACTATGCCTCGGGTCGCATCGCGCCCCATTCCGCCGACAAGATCATTCGCCTGATCGAGGATCGCGGCTGGCAACTGGACTGGCTGATCGAGACCCATGTCCATGCCGACCATCTGTCGGCGGCGCCCTACATCCAGTCAAGGCTGGGCGGCAGGATCGGCATCGGCGCCAACATCAGGATGGTGCAGGAGACGTTCGGCAAGATCTTCAACGAAGGCACCGAGTTTCAGCGCGACGGCAGCCAGTTCGACCGCCTGTTCCATGATGGCGATACCTACCGGATCGGCGCAATGACTGCCTTCGCCATGCATACGCCGGGGCACACGCCGGCCTGCATGACTCATGTAATCGGAGACGCCGCCTTCGTCGGCGATACGCTATTCATGCCGGACGGCGGCTCGGCACGCGCCGACTTTCCTGGCGGCGACGCCCGCACCCTGTATCGCTCGATCCGCCGGGTGCTGGAGCTGCCTGACGCGACGCGGCTGTTCATGTGCCACGACTACGGTCCAAACGGCCGCGACATCCGCTGGGAAACGACGGTGGTCGAGCAGCGCGCGCACAACATCCACGTCCGCGACGGCATCACCGAGGATCAGTTCGTCGCCGCCCGCGAGGCGCGCGACCGCACCTTGGACATGCCCAAGCTGATCATCCCGTCGTTGCAGGTGAACATGAAGGCGGGACGGCTGCCGACGCCCGATCAGGACGGCCGGCGCTTCCTGAAAGTGCCGCTCAACACGCTCTAAGACCCCCCTCCGCCCCGCCGAGCACGCGGCAGACGTCGCGGCTCGGCTTTCCCATTTGGCCGCGTCCACGCACCCCGGCGCGGCATGCCACGCCGGAGCATCACAGGATGACGTTGTCCGCTGCCGAGCTTGCGCTCGGCTCGCTGTCCGGCTCTTTCGTCGGATTCACGCTCGGCCTGATCGGCGGGGGCGGATCGGTGCTGGCCGTGCCGCTCATGGTGTATCTGGTGGGCGTCGGCAATCCCCACGTGGCGATCGGCACGAGCGCGGTCGCCGTGGCAATCAACGCGGCGGCCAATCTCGCCAATCATGCCCGCTCCGGCAACGTCAAATGGCGTTGCGCGCTGGTGTTTGCTGCAACGGGCGTGGTCGGCGCCTTCGCTGGCTCGACGCTCGGCAAGATGGTTGACGGCCAGAAGCTGCTGCTGCTGTTCGCCCTGGTCATGATCGTGATCGGCCTCTTGATGCTGCGCAAGCGCGGCACGGACAGCCAGCTGGACGTCAAGCTTTCACGCGACAATCTGTTGCCGCTAGTGGCATTCGGCTTCGGCACGGGAATGCTGTCCGGCTTCTTCGGCATCGGCGGCGGCTTCCTGATCGTTCCGGCTCTGATGTTTGCGACAGGCATGCCGATCCTCTACGCGATCGGCTCCTCGCTCGTGTCCGTCACGGCGTTCGGACTGACGACCGCAGCGAACTACGCGCTGTCGGGACTGGTCGACTGGGCGCTGGCGGCGACCTTTCTCGTCGCCGGCATCGCCGGTGGCCTGGTCGGTGCGAAGCTGGCCGCTCGCCTGTCCAGTACGCGCGGCACCCTGAACAAGGTGTTTGCCACCGTGGTGTTCGTGGTGGCGGCTTACATGATCTATCGGAGTTGGTCGGCACTCGGCCACTCCGGATAGTGCGGCGTGGATATGAGCCGGAGCCAGCATCGAGGCCGGACGGGCGCCCCACGTCCTCGCAGCGCGCCCGGAGCTCAACTCAACGCGGGCCCGCTTATGCCGCGTTGCTGCCTTCCTGGCGGCTCGCTTCGAACAAGAACCAAGTGCGGCGTTCGGTCTCGTCGATGAAGGTCTCCAGCAATCCCGCGGTGGCCGGATCGTCATTGTGGTCGCACAGCCCGTGCGCCTTCCGCATCGCAGCCGCGACGTGCTTGTTGTCCTCCATCAACTCCCGCAACATCTCGCGCGGCGGCACATACTCCTCGTTGTTGTCCTTGATGGTCTGCAGCTTGCTGATCTGGCTGATCGATTTCAGCGTCGTGCCGCCGAGCTTCCGCACCCGCTCGGCCAGTTGGTCCGTGGTGGCAAAGATCGCGTCCGACTGCTCGTCCAGCATCTCATGGTAGTCATGGAAATGCCGTCCGCTGACGTGCCAGTGGAAGTTCTTGGTCTTCAGATAGAGCGCAAAGGCGTCGGCAAGCAGCGTGTTCAAAGCTGTCGAGATCTTGTTTACGGCGTCCGGCGACAGATCGGTCGGGGTATCGAGCTCGGGGGCGGTCTTGTCGGTCTTTGCTTTACTCACGGCCTAACCTTCCTGTTAGAAGCAGCGATGGACACGGGTGATCGGACCCGTTAACGCTCGCTGACCCCTCCAGTTCCGATCAAGGAACTGTGTTTGCCGGAACACGCCATGGACGACTGGATCGACTATTACGATTCCACGCACACGATCTATGCGAGCAAGCTGCATCGCGACCTGCACTTCCAGGGGATTGCGCGTGACATCGTCGGGTATATTCCCTCGCCCGACGCGGTCGTTCTCGACTATTCCTGCGGAGAGGCCTTATCAGCCGCCAAGGTCGCCGACGCATGCATGACGCTGATCCTGGCCGAGCCGGCGCCGGGCGTGCGCGGCCGGTTGATCGCGCGTTTCGCGCCCAACACCAAGATCCGCGTGCGGTCGCTGGACGAGCTGCGCAACATGCAGGAAGGCTCGATCGACCTCGTCGTCATGAACTCCGTGGCGCAGTACATGAGCGAGGCGGAATTCGACGCGGCCCTTGCCGTGATCCGGCGGCTGCTGAAGCCGTCGGGAAAGTTCATTCTCGGCGACGTCCTGCGTCCGGACGTTGGCATGGGCCGTGACGTGCTCGCGCTGCTGATGTTCGCCGCACGGGACGGCTTCCTCAAGGATGCCCTGGTCGGGCTGGTCGCCACGGCGCTGTCGGATTACCGGCAACTGCGCACCAAGGTCGGCCTGCAGCACTACAGCGAGGCCGAGATCCTGGCGAGACTGAAGAAGGCCGACCTCAGCGCCGTCCGGGCGCCCAAGAATATCGGCCACAATCCCTGGCGGATGACCTTCGTGGCTCGGCCGATGACGGGAACCGGGTGACCGCGTGGGCCGACCAGCCCGCCGCAACGGCCACATCAAGCAACTGGATTAGGGTTAACTGAAACACGGGCTGGCTCACGCGGCCGTGAGAGGTAAGATCACCCTCGGCCCGGTGGCGGAAGCTACGACGCGAAGAGCGGTGCAACGCTCTTGAACCTGGTTCAAGTCCAGGCCGGGCCTCCAGCCTTCGCTGCTGCGCAGCTTCGGCTCGGCGAGCCAGCGACGGCAGGGCGCCCCTCCGCCCCTCTCCGCCAAATTGGCCGTTGATTTCGGCCCAAAACCCTTTTCGCTCAGAGGAAACTGGTCTAAAGACCGCTCGCGCGCGAGCACTGGTCGCGCCTGGGCCTTACGGGGACGCGCGATACGCGCGCCCTTTTTTTGTGCCCAATTCCTGCCCGTTCCTTGCCCGTGAGCTTGAATGCCGAAACGAACCGACATCTCGACCATCCTGATCATTGGCGCCGGTCCGATCGTGATCGGCCAGGCCTGCGAATTCGACTATTCCGGTACGCAGGCGGTGAAGGCGCTGAAGGAGGAGGGCTATCGCGTCGTCCTCGTCAACTCCAATCCGGCCACGATCATGACCGATCCGGAGCTGGCCGATGCGACCTATATCGAGCCGATCACGCCCGAGATCGTCGCCAAGATCATCGAGAAGGAACGCCACGTCATCCCCGGCGGCTTCGCACTGCTGCCGACCATGGGCGGGCAGACCGCGCTGAACTGCGCGCTGTCGTTGCGCCGGCAGGGGACACTGGAGAAGTTCGACGTCGAGATGATCGGCGCCACGGCTGACGCGATCGACAAGGCCGAGGACCGCCAGCTATTCCGCAACGCGATGGAGAAGATCGGGCTGCAGACGCCGAAGTCGCGGCTCGCCAATGCGTCGGCGCTGAAGAAGCAGTATCGCGACAAATACTTGGCCGAGCGCGAGACGCTGTCGGGCGCCGCGCGCGACGAGCTCGACCGGCAATGGACGCTCGGCGAGAACGAGCGCCGCAAGCGCTACCAGGAGCATGCGCTCGGCCAGGCGCTGATGGCGCTGTCCGAGATCGGCCTGCCCGCGATCATCCGTCCCTCCTTCACGATGGGCGGCACCGGTGGCGGCATCGCCTACAACAAGGAAGAATATCTCGACATCATCGAGCGCGGTCTCGACGCCTCCCCCACCAACGAAGTGCTGATCGAGGAATCGGTGCTCGGGTGGAAGGAGTACGAGATGGAGGTGGTCCGCGACAAGAAGGACAACTGCATCATTGTCTGCTCGATCGAGAACCTCGATCCGATGGGCGTGCACACCGGCGACTCGATCACCGTCGCGCCGGCGCTGACGCTGACCGACAAGGAATACCAGATCATGCGCGACGCCTCGCTGGCGGTGCTGCGCGAGATCGGCGTCGAGACCGGCGGCTCCAACGTGCAGTTCGGCGTCAACCCGGCCGACGGCCGCATGGTCGTGATCGAGATGAATCCGCGTGTGTCGCGCTCCTCGGCGCTGGCCTCCAAGGCGACCGGCTTCCCGATCGCCAAGGTCGCGGCCAAGCTCGCGGTCGGCTACACGCTGGACGAGATCGCCAACGACATCACCGGCGGCGCGACCCCGGCCTCGTTCGAGCCAACCATCGACTACGTCGTCACCAAGATCCCGCGCTTCGCATTCGAGAAATTCCCGGGGGCTTCGACCACGCTGACGACCTCGATGAAGTCCGTCGGCGAGGTCATGGCGATCGGCCGCACCTTCCAGGAAAGCCTGCAGAAGGCGCTGCGCGGGCTGGAGACCGGTCTCACCGGCCTCGACGAGATCGAGATCGAAGGTCTCGGGCGCGGCGACGACAAGAACGCGATCCGGGCTGCGCTCGGCACGCCCACGCCGAACCGTCTCCTGCAGGTCGCGCAGGCGATGCGGCTGGGCTGGTCGAACGAGGACATCTTCAACTCCTGCAAGATCGACCCGTGGTTCCTGGCGCAGATGCGCGGCATCGTCGAGATGGAGGACAAGGTCCGCCGGCACGGCCTGCCGCCGAACGCGAGCGGCATGCGCACGCTGAAGGCGATGGGCTTCTCGGATGCACGGCTCGCGGTGCTGACCAACACCACCGAAGCCGACGTCGCGGCCAAGCGGCAGGCGCTGGGCGTCCGTCCGGCGTTCAAGCGCATCGATACCTGCGCGGCGGAGTTCGCTTCGCCCACCGCCTACATGTATTCGAGCTACGAAACGCTGTTCGCAGGCCAACTCGCCGACGAGAGCGCGCCGTCCGACAAGAAGAAGGTGATCATTCTCGGCGGCGGTCCGAACCGGATCGGCCAGGGCATCGAGTTCGACTATTGCTGCTGCCACGCCTGTTTCGCGCTGTCCGACGCCGGCTTTGAGACCATCATGGTCAACTGCAATCCGGAGACGGTCTCGACCGACTACGACACCGCCGACAGGCTCTATTTCGAGCCGCTGACCTCCGAGGACGTGCTGGAGATCATCGCGACCGAGCGCAAGAACGGCACCGTGCATGGCGTCATCGTGCAGTTCGGCGGCCAGACGCCGCTGAAGCTGGCGCGTGCGCTGGAGGCGGCCGACGTGCCGATCCTCGGCACCTCGCCGGAGGCCATCGACCTCGCCGAGGACCGCGACCGCTTCAAGCGCGTCCTCGACAAGCTGCATCTGAAGCAGCCGAAGAACGGCATCGCCTATTCGGTCGAGCAGGCCCGCCTGGTGGCTGCCGATCTCGGGCTGCCGCTGGTGGTGCGCCCCTCCTACGTGCTCGGCGGCCGCGCGATGCAGATCATCCGCGAGGACAACCAGCTCAGCGACTACCTGCTCGGCACCCTGCCCGAGCTGGTGCCGGCCGACGTCAAGGCGCGCTACCCGAACGACAAGACCGGCCAGATCAACACGGTGCTGGGCAAGAACCCGCTGCTGTTCGATCGCTATCTGTCGGACGCGACCGAGATCGACGTGGACTGCCTTTCCGACGGCAAGGACACCTTCATCGTCGGCATCATGGAGCACATCGAGGAGGCCGGCATCCACTCCGGCGATTCGGCCTGCTCGCTGCCGCCGCATTCGCTCGACGAGGCGACCATCGCCGAGCTGGAGCGGCAGACCCGCGAGCTGGCGCTCGGGCTCGACGTCGTCGGCCTGATGAACGTGCAATATGCGATCAAGGACGGCACGATCTACGTGCTCGAGGTCAATCCGCGTGCCTCGCGCACGGTGCCCTTCGTCGCCAAGGTGGTCGGCACGCCAGTCGCCAAGATCGCCGCCCGAATCATGGCCGGCGAGAAGCTCGCCGATTTCGGCCTGAAGAAGCGCGCGCTCAGGCATGTCGGCGTCAAGGAATCGGTCTTCCCGTTCGCCCGTTTCCCGGGCGTCGACACCGTGCTCGGCCCGGAGATGCGCTCGACCGGCGAGGTGATGGGCATCGACCGCTCGTTCGCCGTGGCGTTCGCCAAGAGCCAGCTCGGCGGCGGCACACGCGTGCCGCGCAAAGGCACGGTGTTCGTGTCAGTACGTGAAAGCGACAAGGCGCGCATCACCGAGGTGGTGCGGATGCTGCACGAGCTCGGCTTCAAGGTGGTGGCGACATCCGGGACCCAGCGCTTCCTGACCGACCAGGGCGTGCCGACCGAGAAGATCAACAAGGTGCTGGAGGGACGGCCGCACATCGTGGACGCCATCACCAACGGCGACATCCAGCTGGTCTTCAACACCACCGAAGGCCCGCAGGCGCTGGCCGACAGCCGTTCGCTGCGGCGCGCTGCCCTCTTGCATAAAGTGCCGTATTACACCACTCTTTCGGGTGCCGTGGCGGCCGCGCAAGGCATCCGTGCCTATCTCGGGGGAGACCTTGAGGTCCGCACCCTGCAGAGTTACTTTTCCGAAAACTAATCGCAGCGCGCGGGCGAACGCCCGCTAAGCGGTTGGCAACAATCGGCAATAGAAGCTTTCAGGAACCCGCCGCCCCGTTCGATGTTGTACCGGCCTTTGACGGGACGGTCTTGCCGGGCCTTCAGGCTTTGCTTTGAGCCGCAAAGGCCTATTCTGAAGCTGCTGATCGTGCGCGCCCCCGCCCGCACGACTGAAGGACGAGAAGAGATGGTGGAAAAGGTTCCCATGACTTCGATGGGCTACGCCGCGTTGGAGAACGAGCTCAAGCAGCGCCAATCGGTGGACCGTCCGCGCATCATCGAACATATCGCGGAAGCGCGTTCGCATGGCGACCTGTCCGAGAACGCGGAATATCACGCCGCCAAGGAAGAGCAGTCTCACAACGAGGGCCGCATCGCCGAGCTCGAGGACAAGCTCGCGCGCGCCGACATCATCGATGTGACCAAGCTCTCCGGCGACACGATCAAGTTCGGCGCGACGGTGACCCTGATCGACGAGGACACCGAGAAGAAGGCGGTCTGGCAGATCGTCGGCGAGGTCGAGGCGGACGCCAAGAAGGGCAAGATCTCGATCACCTCGCCGCTGGCGCGCGCGCTGATCGGCAAGAAGATGGGCACCACCGTCGAGGTCATGGCGCCCGGCGGCGCCAAGTCCTACGAGATCGCCAAGGTCGAGTGGCGCTGAGGACCCGAGGCATCGGAGCGGTGCCTGTGACCGTTCGGACGAAACCAAGGGCTGCGCGAAGGCGCGGCCCTTCGTCGTTTGGCCGGCCGCACTGCGGCACAATGGCGTTCGGCAGCACACGGTCAATTCATCGGACTGCAGGCCACACGCCGGTGACGGGCTTTCGGGAATGAGCTAGTGCAGAACCGACGAGCCGTGCCGGGAGGATGGGTCCGGTCCGTCGCATCATGATGGCTTTGATTGGGGGATGATCGACATGGAGCAGATGTTCTCGAAATGGCAACCGGCTGTGCTCAGCCTGTTTCGCGTCGTCACGGGCCTGTTGTTGTTTCAATACGGCGTGGCGAAGATCTTCAAGTTTCCGGCCGTGGACATGTTTGCCAAAGTTGAGCTGCTGTCGCTGTACGGTGCGGCCGGCTCGCTCGAACTGGTGCTCGGCGGATTGCTGATCCTTGGGCTGTTCACGCGCCCGGTCGCCTTTATCCTGTCCGGCGAGATGGCCTTCGCCTATTTCATTGGCCACTTCCCGAGAGGTTTCTTCCCGGTCGTCAACAACGGCTCGCTGGCGATCGCCCTCTGCTTTGCCTGCCTCTATCTGACGACCTCAGGCGGGGGTTCGATCAGTCTGGACGCGCTGCTGCGCAAAAAGAACTGAACTCTCTCGCGTCCTGTTCGCTTCGCGACCTCGAGCTTCCGGGTTCAGCCTTCGCGAGGCTGGCCCGGAAGGACAGCCGGGCCTAGCTGCGCCCCTTGACCTCGAGCGGCACCGCCGCCTCGTATTTCGAGTTGTGCAGCACCAGGGACGTCCGCACGTTGCGGACGTGGGGCGCCGCCGTGAGGTGCGTGACGAACTCCTGAAACGTCGCCATGTCCGGTGCGACGCATTTCAGGATGAAGTCCACCTCGCCGGACAGCATCCAGCATTCCCGCACCAGCGGCTCGGACCGCACGAACTCTTCGAACGCCTTCAGGTCGGCGTCCGCCTGGCTCGACAGGTGGACCGAGGCGAACACGGTCACGTCGAAGCCGAGCTTGCGCGGGTCGAGCAGGCCCCGGTAGCCGGTGATGTAGCCTTCCTCCTCCAGGGTCCGCACCCGGCGCAAGCAAGGCGGCGGCGAGATGCCGACCCGCTTGGCGAGCTCGACATTGGTGATCCTGCCGTCGGCCTGAATTTCACTCAGGATTTTGAGATCGATCTCATCAAGATTCTTGGACACGGGGATTGTGGGCTCTGGCGGAACAGGAGGAGGCGCAGGGGCGCCGGGAGACGATGGGCAACTCTCTTAGCGCAAGCCGGTCAATTCGCGCAATTTTATTACTTTAGATTTCCCCTGTTGACCGGGTCGTGAAGGGAAAATTCGCCGAGATGCGTTGCAATTCTTGCATAGCTTGCCAGATGGCTTAGACTTGGATTTGACATTTTCGATGGGGCTTCGGAGCGTTTCTTCCGCGCATTCCGCTCGCTGCGTCGTTAATCCTCCCTTTTCCAGCGAGTCTTCGGCCACATGCAAGCTCCGATCCATGCCAAAGTCGTCATCATCGGTTCCGGCCCTGCCGGCTATACGGCGGCGATCTACGCGGCACGAGCTATGCTGGAGCCGGTGCTGATCCAGGGCATCCAGCCCGGCGGCCAGCTCACCATCACCACCGACGTGGAAAACTATCCGGGATTTGCCGACGTCATCCAGGGTCCCTGGCTGATGGAGCAGATGGAGAAGCAGGCGACGCATGTCGGGGCCCAGATCAAGACGGACCTCGTGACCAAGCTGGAGCTGGGGCAGCGTCCGTTCCGCCTGACCTGCGACTCCGGTGACGTCTACCTCGCCGAGACCGTCATCCTGGCGACCGGCGCCCAGGCGCGCTGGCTCGGGCTGCCGTCGGAGGAGACGTTCAAGGGCTTCGGTGTCTCGGCCTGCGCGACCTGTGACGGCTTCTTCTATCGCGGCAAGGAAGTCATCGTCGTCGGCGGCGGCAACACCGCGGTCGAGGAAGCGCTGTTCCTGACCAATTTCGCCTCGACCGTCACCGTCGTGCACCGGCGCGACCATTTCCGCGCCGAGCGCATCCTGCAGGAGCGGCTGTTCAAGCATCCCAAGATCAAGGTCGTGTGGGACAGCGCCCTCGATGAGATCTGCGGCGCCAGCTCGCCATCCAAGGTCACGCATGTCCGACTCAAGAACGTCAAGACCGGCGCGCTCACCGAGCTGCCCGCCGACGGCGTCTTCGTCGCGATCGGCCACGCGCCAGCAACCGAGCTGGTCGCGGGGCAACTGAAACTGAAACCGTCCGGTTATGTCGAGGTGATGCCGGGCTCGACCGCGACCTCCGTTCCCGGCGTGTTTGCAGCCGGCGACGTTGCCGATGAAACCTATCGGCAGGCGATCACCGCAGCCGGCATGGGCTGCATGGCCGCCCTGGAGGCCGAACGCTTCCTCGCCCACGCCGCGAGCGAACGCGCCGCGGCGGAATGAACTGACGATGCCACGATCACGGGATGGATTTACGGATATGGATTGGGACAAGCTGAAGGTGTTTCACGCAGCGGCGGAAGCAGGCAGCTTCACGCATGCCGGGGAGCAGCTCGGGCTGTCGCAATCGGCGGTGTCGCGCCAGGTCAGCGCGCTCGAGCAGGAGCTCGCAGTCTCGCTGTTCCACCGGCACGCCCGCGGACTGATCCTGACGGAGCAAGGCGACCTCCTGTTCCGAACCGCGCATGACGTCTTCATGCAGCTGCAGGCGGCGCGCGCCAAGCTGACCGACAGCCGCGAGCGCCCGAGCGGCGACCTGAAGATCACGACCACGCCGGGCGTCGGCATCAACTGGCTGATCCCGCGACTCGGCGAATTCACCGCGCTCTATCCGGAGATCCGGATCTCGCTGATCGTCACCGACGAGGAGCTCGATCTGTCGATGCGCGAGGCCGACGTGGCGATCCGCACCCGCAAGCCGACACAGCCGGACCTGATCCAGCGCAAGCTATTCGCGATCAGCTTCCACGCCTATTGCTCGCCGGAATATGTCAAGCGCTTCGGCACGCCGCGCACCCTCGACGAGCTCGATGATCATCGCATCATCATGCTGGCCGACGGCCAAGTCGCCCCGCATCTCCAGAACCGCAGCTGGCTGGTCGATGCCGGCCGCAACGGGTCCGGTCCGCGCGAGGCCTATTTCAGGGTCAACAACATCCTCGGCCTGGTCCGCGCCTGCCAGCAAGGCCTCGGCATCGCCGCGCTGCCGGACTACCTCGTCGAGGAAAACAGCCGTCTCGTGCAATTGTTCGGAGAGTCGGATTCGATCCAGCTCGACACCTACTTCGTCTATCCCGAGGAATTGAAAACGGTCGCACGCGTTCAAGTGTTCCGTGACTTCGTCGTGAGCAAAGCGCAGCGCTGGCCGGCGTGAGATTGTGCATGTCTGACATGCGGCTTGCATGGTTGCTGCGACGCCATTGAGCCCATAGTGAAGTTGTGCTGAGCGTTGGCGTTGCGCATTGTCCCCCTCCTCCAGTGGCGCGAGCGTTCAGAAATCCCTCTTGGAAGGTGATTGTGTCGGCCTCGTTGGCCAGTACCTCCAGCCGGGCTCATTTGGGCCCGGCTATTTTTTTTGCCGAATGTTTCCGTGTCGTGCCCGATGCGGCGTTGACAGCATCGCCTGCACCGCGCATCTAGATCGCATGTCCACGTCTTCGCACGCCAAGCTGTCGTCGAAAAAAGCTCCCCTCCCGGGGACATGTGGACGCGCGCGCTAGAATCTCTCGAATTCACCGCCGCATCACCAGCCCCGCCGCGAGGACGGGGCTTTTTTGCGTGTCCCGTCTCCGGCTCCTGCCACCCAAGGAGATGGACCATGACCAACATTACGACCCGACTGCAGGGCCTCTGGCTACCCCTGATCACGCCGTTCCGCGATGGCGCGCTCGACGAGCCATCGTTACGCAATCTGGTTCGGCACTACGCCGCCGAGCCGATCGATGGACTGGTGCTCGGTGCCACGTCAGGCGAAGGACTGGCGCTGTCTTGGGACGAGCGCGCCCGCCTGATCAGCGTGGTCCGGGACGAGCTCGACGCCACCGGCCGGTCGCTGCCGATCTGTCTCGGTGTCGGCGGCGTGGCGACGGCCGAGGTGAGCGAATCGCTCGACCGAACCGCGGAATGGCCGATCGACTTCTATCTGATCTCGAGTCCGCCTTACGTGCGCCCGTCGCAGCGCGGCCTGCTGGCGCATTTCACCGCATTGGCTGACCGCACCACCCATCCGATCGTGCTCTACAACATTCCCTATCGCTCGGCGGTCGGCCTCGACAACGAGACGCTGCTGCGGCTCGCGCAACATCCGGCTGTCGCAGGCCTCAAGGATTGCTGCGCCAATCGCATGCAGACGCGCGACTTGATCGCACGCCGACCGCCCGGATTTCGCATCCTCACCGGCGAGGACGCCCAGAGCTTCGATGCGCTGCAGGCCGGTGCCGACGGCGCCATCCTGCTCTCGGCGCATCTGGAGACCGAGACGTTTGCCGCAATCCTGCAGCACGTAAAGGCCGGCCGTCACGACGCGGCAGCAGCGTGCTGGGCGCAGGTCGAGGATCTCACGCGGCTGCTGTTCACCGAGCCGAGCCCGGCCCCGGCCAAGTACTGGCTGGCGCGAACCGGAATCATCGCGAGCCCCGACGTGCGACTACCGATGGTGGAGATCGGCGCCGGCCTTGCCGTACGCCTCGACCAGGAGATCGAGCGCCGCACGGCGACAAGGACGCAGAGCTGCGTCGCCTGAACGCTCCCGAAACAATCGTCGGACCGAGAGACGAAGCTGCAGCGCGGCCGCGGGCCACATCGGAGACCGCGGAGGCCGACACCTCCGTGGTTAATCCGAGCTAACAAACGCGATCAAAAGCGGCGCAGTCCGCAACCTCGTGTTTAAAGATGTTCCGCTATGGATGTTGAAAACGTCAAAGAGCGCGGGGACGTCGTGGCTTTGCAGGATCATCCATACCCTGAGCATCAGGGATTCAGCGTCGAAGACATTCTCTGGGCGGTCGGGATCTGGTCCGTGATCCTGACCCTGACGCCGGCTATCGCCTTCTATTTCCTGATGGTCGCCTGACCTCGCCGCGCCCTCTCGCGCGGCGCGAAATCGGCACTCACGCGAGATCGTGTGACCCGACGCAAAAAACGCGCGGAAGACCGCGCGTCGATGCCTCATCTGATGCCGCGATCAGGCCGCCTGCTTGTGCATGGCGCCGTTGGCCGACACGGTCCCGCGAATCGCCCGCACCGAGCGCTCGATCGCAGCCCAGAGGCGCGCGATCTCGGCTGCGGCACGCCCCTCCGCATAATATTCACGCACGCCTTCGCCCTGGCCCAGCGCCATCAGCAGATCGGCGCGGTTGGTGATCTGGCCGCCCCACACCGGCGCCTTGAACTTCGCCAGCGCCTCCCGGGCGATGGTCACGATCGGGCTTTCGGCATCGTCACGGCGCGCCGGCGCGCCATTGAGAACGACCGCGTAGGGCTTGCGCGCGGCGCGGCAGGTCTGGATCGTCTCCTGCACCGCGTTGACGTCGAACACTCCGGGGCGGGCCGGGATGATCACCATGGTCGCGTTCTTGATCGCATCCTCGACGACGGCCGAGATGGTCGGCGGCGTATCGATCAGCACCCACTCGACGCCGTCACGGCGGGCGGCGGACACGATCGCGCTCACCGAGTTCACAGCCGTCTTGATCGGCGGCTCGTTGGTGCCGCGCAGCTTGTGCCAAAGCGTCAGCGACCCCTGAGGGTCCGCATCGATGAGCAGACTAGACTTGCTCGACTTGATCTGCGCAGCGAGATGGGCGGCCAGGGTGCTCTTGCCTGAGCCGCCCTTACGCGATGCGAAAACAATGACGTTCATACCTTGGCCTCCAGATTGACCCCGGCAGCGAAAATGAATCAGCGGACTGATTCGCGGAAGAAAAATTTAGCGATTAATAAGACGTAACTCCTGATTGCCGAAACGGATTGGTTTTTGAGTCACACCAAAGCAGGCAAAACAGCAGATCCGGCCGCGATGTTCGACAACATCCGGTCATGCCCCATCGCATTTGCATGTTGAGGCTGCGCACCGAGGTGCGCATCCAAGGACCTCGGTCATTCCGAGTGCCGCCAAATGCGGCCATCGGCATCGCTCAAGTCGCGTCCGGTCGCGTCCACTTCTTCGCTTTGCCGGCGCGCGCAGTGACCGGCTTGGTGACAGGACGAATGCTCATCGGCCGTTCCGCGCGGCCAGATGACGCTGCCTGGCGCTGCGGTGGCCCGAATTGGGCGCGGCATGGCGGCGACAGCTCGGCCTTGCGGCGGACCATGCAGGCGGTGACACGATCGACGTCGGGAATGTCGGAACTACAAAGCCGGAACGCATCGCCCGTGCACGCCTGCTCCTGCTCGGGGGTATAGGCCCGTGCGGTTACGGGGACTAACAGCGCGGCTACTACGATCAGTACGGCAGAGATGCATGGATCGAGATCAATCCCTCTCATCGTCCCCTCCCCCTCGTTGCCGCAAAGTGTGATTGAAGGAGACAGGATTCGCAAGCAACAGCGCCACGCCGTGCTTCTGATCCGGCGCAGCAAACCGCAAGCGAGGGCACGCCCCGGCGATATATCCGTCGAAATACGGAGACCGGGCTCAGGCTTCCGCACAGCTCTGCGCACACGCCCAGTCTACAGCCGTACGCGAGAGGTCGCGACAGGGCTACAAGTCACGGCGCACGATCAATGGGGCGCGGAGCACGGATAGAGGTGAGCTAGCGAACGGCACAGCGATGGTCCTGGCCATGGTACAGTTGGGTGGGCTCGAACCACCGACCTCCTGTTCCACAGACAGGCGCTCTAACCAACTGAGCTACAACTGCATCCGCCATGGACTGCCCGCGAGGGGGCGTCCGAACGGGCCGGAAACTAGGTGCAACGGGCCAATTTGGCAAGGCCGAGAACGGATAAAGTCCCCGGCCATGCCGGCGTTTTTTGACGCTGTTTCGGCCCGAGTGAGCCCCCGTTCAAGCGGGAGCCCAGAAAGCATCGAACCCGGTCGCAACGCGTCCGGGTCCTGGATCTTCCGCTGGCCTCACCGGCGCACGGCCGTACCGCGCACCTGGCTCGAATCAGGCCGGCCTCAGGCCGCCGTCTTGAACAGCTTGCTGGCGCTTTCCTTGATCGGCTCGACCGTCTCGGCCGCAACCTTCTGGCCGAGCTCGCCGAGCTCCTTGGCCTGGGACGTGAAGGTCTCGAACTGCTTGCGCGCGAAACCGGTCCACAGCTCCATCGCCTCCGACGGCGACTTCACGCCGAACAGCTCCTGGGCGAAGTCGAGCGAAGCCGTCGTATTGGCCTTCGTAAATTCCATGACCTTGGACGAGTAGACGCCGGCGCCCTTGCTGGCGTTGGCGAAGAAGGCCTCGATGGCCGAATTGTGCGTTTCCGCAGCGTCCTTGAACTTGGCGTAGTTCTCACGGGCCTGCGACACGCCTTTTTCGGCGAGCGCGCGCACCTGCTCGGGAACCTCAAACGGGATGATGGACGCGGAGAACGGATCGGTGGCATTGGTCATGGCATGTATCCTTCGAAACATTGAGACTGGACCGTCCCGGCAATCGGGAAGTCACTTCGGATCACGCAGAGGAACCGCCCCTGGGAGGTAACAACCTCGCGTAGAGCTATATCGTGTCGTTTTTGTGCAACGCAATGGAAATTCCATTATCAGGAACTCTTTGTCGCGCCCGCCTCCAGAATTTACGGGAGCGGAGAACGTCCCCTCAGGCCTTGGGCTTGGTAGTGTCGATCGCAGCCTTGCCGATGGCTTGGCCCATTTCGCTTGCCTGTTCGGCGAGCGACCGCATCTGGCCCTGAACAAATTCGCTGTGAAGCCGCAGCACCTCGGGCAGGTCCTTGGCGTGCACCAGCGATTGGGCGTAGTCGAGCGATGATTGGAAGTTCTTTTCGGCATAGGACAAGACCTTGGCGCCGATGTCCTTGGTCCCGGCCCGCACCGTCGCGCTGCGCTGTTCGAGCGAACCGGCCGTCGCCTCCGCCGTGGTCCCCAACGGGGGGATTGCAACGGGCCATGCCCGGGTTCGCCGCAATTCCGTGCGCTGCGCTCACGAGGAACACATTAAGGTTATCCAAGCTTTAGCAGGACAGGGGTACGGCCCCGCCGTGGACCTTGGCCCTCAAAACGCGCGATAGTAACGAATTCTTAACGCCACCAGTTCCGGCCGCCGATCAACATCACAAGAGCCGTTCGCCGTCGTCGCCCATGACCTACGCCGATCTCGAATTGCAGGCCCTCAGCGACCCCCGGCTGGCTGTCCACGCCGCCGGCAGTCTGCCGGCCTGGCTATGGTCGGCCGATGGCAGCCGTGTGTTGTGGGCCAATGCGGCCGGTGCACGCGCCCTCGGCGCGGCGAGCGCAACGGCGCTGATCGCGAAGGCGCTCGGCCCCGCCGACGCGCATCGCCGCCAGGTCGCTCAATTGGGACGGCGTCTGCCCGAGACCGGCGCCTTGCGACTCGAACGCCTCCGTGGCTTCGGCGCGCCGCTCGGCACGCTCGCGACCTGCGGCTGCACCAGGATCGATCTGCCGGATGGCACGCGCGCGGTGCTGATCACCAGCACCGACGGGGGCGGACGCAGCGTCCCGCTGGCGGAACGCCTGAAGCGGCTCGTGGAAGCCAGCGGACATGCGCTGATCGCATTCACCCAGGATGGCCAGTTCGCCGGCATCAGTGCAGCCGGACGGCGCCTGTTTGGCACGCGCGACCTGAGCGAGCCGGATTTCGCCGAGATCCGCAGAGCGGCGCTTATCGACGGCATGGCCGAGGTGACGTTCGGCACCGAGCGCGCAGCGCTCTACCGCATCGGCAGCGGCAACCAGGTCGGGCTGGTGGCCGTCCCGATGCCGGCCCTAGCCGACGGGATGGAGGCGCCAGGCTCGGCGCAGACATCAGAGCCAACCGCAGATGCCGCCCCCGCATCACCAGCCCCCGTGCACGTTGCCGCTGGGCCCGTGGTCGTGATTTCGCCTCCTCTTCCGGTGGATGCAATGACTGAACGCCGAACCGATTACGAATCCCCCGCGCTGTCGAACGAAGCGCCGGCCGAGTTCCTGCTGATCGACGATCAGGCCAAGGCCGACCTGTTCGAGGCGCCGGTGCCGGTGCCGCAAACGACGGATGAGACGCATCCTGCCGAGTCCGGCGCGGCGGACCCTTCAGTTGGCCGCCGCCACCCACTCCGATTTTCCTGGCAGATGGATGCCGAGGGACGATTCTCGATCGGCTCCGACGAATTCACCCGCCTGATCGGGCGGCACAGCGCCGCCAAGCTCGGCCGTCCCTGGCATGAGCTCACTGCATCGCTAGGCCTCGATCCAGACGGGCGGGTCAGTGCGGCGATCGAAACGAAAGAGACCTGGAGCGGGCTCGTCGTCAGTTGGCCCGCGGACGGCGAGCGGCTTGCGGTCGAATTGTCGGGACTGCCTGTCCTGACGGAGGACAGGACCGATGCCGGCTATCGCGGCTTCGGCGTCTGTCGCGACCTCGACGCTCTGGACCGGCTGGCCGCACTGCGTCGTCCCGCATTGGCCGATGCAGACGCGGCCGATGCTCCGGACGCCGACGAAACCGATCCTGCCCAATCCGACCATGTGCAGGCCGCAGATGTGCCGCCGCAGCAGGACAACGTCACGACGTCATCTCGTGAGGCTTCCATTGCGGCGGACGTACACCACATCGACGGCATCGGGCTCGAAACGACCGGGAACGTGGTCCCGTTCCGCGCTCCGGGCGAGTCCAAGCATCCGGTGCTCACGCCGGTGGAGAACAGTGCGTTTCATGAACTCGCTCGTCAGCTGTCGGCCCGGCTCGAAGGCGAGATCCGCAACTCAGCCGCGGACGTCGCGAGTACGGCGTTCGAGCCGGGATCGCGCGTGAGCGATCCGTTGGTCTCGCCGCAGCAGCAGACCCCGTCGGCGACGGAGACGGCGACCGATCATGGCGCGGGGCTGCAGACCGAATGGCTCATCCCCGAGGACCCGCCGGCCCAGGGCGACAGCCAGCGCGACCGCATCCTGCTCGACCTGCTGCCAACGGGCATGCTGATCTACCGGCTCGATCGCCTGCTCTATGGCAATCCGGCCTTCTTCAGGCAGATGGGCTACGCCGACCTTGCGGCCCTGGAGCAGGCGGGTGGGCTCGATGCGCTCTATGTCGAGCCGGGCGTGTCGTCAGCGTCGAACAAATCCGAGGCCGGCACCCCCGTCACGATCTCGGCAGCCGACGGCTCCTCCAGCGAGGAGGTGAAGGCGGAAGCCCGCCTGTTCACGATCACCTGGGACGGCGATACCGCCCATGCCCTGATCTTCGCTCCGGTGCCCGGAACCGCGGCCGCGGTTCCGACGGCGACCGACGCTGCGCCGATGCCAGTGCCGGCCTCGGCTGCACCAGCCCCCCTGGTCGTGGCCCCGCCTCCGGCCGCCGGCCACGCCGAAGCCGAAGATCTTGCGGCGATCCTCGACGTCACAGCCGAGGGCATCCTGATGTTCGACGCCGGCGGCAACATCCACGCCTGCAACCGCAGCGCCGAGGCGCTGTTCGGTCACGACGGCGCGGCGCTGGTGCGCCGTAACCTGATCGAGCTGTTCGCGCCGGAAAGCGCCCGCCTCGTGCTCGATTACCTCGACAGTGTGCAGCAGGCCGGCGCGTCGAGCGGGTTCGATCAGGGCCGCGAGGTGCTCGGGAAGATCGCTCAGGGCGGCCTCATTCCGTTGTCGATGGCAATTGGCCGGACCAGGCCCGACGGTCCGAACTTCTTTGCCGTGTTCCGCGATCTGTCGCAGCTCCACCGCGGCGAAAGCGAGTTGCTGCAGGCTCGTCGCGTGGCCGATCGGGCCGCCAACGCCAAGGCCGACATGCTGGCCCGGATCAGCCACGAAGTGCGCGCGCCGCTGAACGCGATCATCGGCTTTGCCGAGGTGATGATCGGCGAACGGTTCGGCACGATCGGCAACACCCGCTACGCCGAATACATGAAGGACATCCGCACCTCGGGCGAGCGCGTCGTCTCCCTGATCGACGATCTGCTGGAGCTGTCGCGCATCGAGACCGGCAAGCTCGAGCTCGCTTTCACCAGCCAGAATCTCAACGAACTGGTGGAGAGCTGCGTCGCAGCGATGCAGCCGCAGGCCAACCGCGCCCGCATCATCATCCGCACCTCGCTGTCGCAACTGCTGCCGCCGGTCATCGCCGACGCCAGGGCGCTGCGCCAGATCGCGATGAACGTGATCTCGGCTTCGATCTCGCTGGCCAATCCCGGCGGCCAGGTCATCGTCTCAACCGCGCTGACCGATTTCGGCGAGGTCGCGCTGCGCGTCCGCGACACCGGTCATGGCCTGAACGATCAGGAGGTGGCTGCGGCGCTCGAACCGTTCCGTGCGCCCTCGGCTTCCGAGCAAGGCTCCGATGGCGCCGGTCTCAGCCTGTCGCTCACCAAGGCGCTTGTCGAAGCCAACCGGGCGCAGTTCCATATCAAGGCCGCGCCGAAATCCGGCACGCTGATCGAGGTGGTGTTCTCGCGCGCCATGGCGCGCAATCAGAGCACCGGCTGAACCGATCCTGCCCGGCGTACGGCCAGCGCACGCCGCTTGAGACCGAGCAGCAGCGGACCGAACGCCAGAACGAAGCCGGCGAATGCGACCACCCAGGCAAGCGCCGCGACGTGCAGCAGCACCTCGGTATGCGCCGGCGCCAACACGGCGCAGACCCGCGTGACCGCTGCGACGATGATCGCCAGATAGATCACCTGGGTCGCGGGCGCGGCCGTCAGCGCCTGGCCGGTGTGGCCGAGCGTGGCCCGCGTCATCACTGCAAGCGTCGTGATGCCGGCGGCCCCGACCATCCAGGCGTGCAGCCCGGCGCTTGGCAGAACCCATCCGAGGCTGGCGACCGCCGTGAGCAGGAAGCCGAGCGGGACGAACACGTAGCCGACATGCAGGATGACCAGCAGCCGTTCGCGCAAGGTGCGATCGCCGGCCCAGCGCGCGAGCCTCACCACATGCAACAATCCGGCCGCCGTGAGCGCAAGCGCGGTCGGCGCGCTCTCAGGAACGAGAATCCAGCCGAGCAGGCTCAGCGCACTGAACAGCACGACGGCGATGTCGAAGCGGCCGAACGGCGCCGGCAGCCGGCCGGGATTGTGCTTGACCAGCCAGTTGCGGGTGAAGCTCGGCGTGATGCGGCCGCCGATCAGTGCGAGCAGCAGCACGATCACGGCAACACCGACGCGAATGGCGTAGTCGGCCGAGCCACGCAGATGAGCCTCGACGTGGAACGCGATGTTGCCGGCGCACAGCACCGCGACGATTGCGACCACCGGCAAATTCCGCCAATTGCGCCCGGCGACGATCTCGCGCGCGGCGGCCAGAACGACAAGCGTGAGGAAGCTCGCATCGATCAGCAGCGCGGCCCACCAGGGGCCCAGCGCGGACATCGTGACGGCCAGTCGCCCGGCCATCCACACGATCACGAGGGTGAGCAGCGGCAGGCCCCGGATCGGCAGACGTCCGGTCCAGTTCGGGATCGCCGTGAACAGGAAGCCAGTGACGACGGCCGGCAAATAGCCGTAGAGCATTTCGTGCACATGCCAGTCGCGGGGAGCGAAGCCGGAGCTCAGCTTCAGCTCGCCGTAGAAAGCCGGGACCCAGATCAGGATCGCCAGCGCGGCCTGGAGCGCGCCCAGCAGAAAGAACGGCCTGAACCCGTTGGCGAGAACGGTCCAGCCCTGATAGTTGCGTGGAATCGCCATGTGCATGCTCGCTCGATGAAGGACGGGAACCGCACCGATCGCGGCGTTGTGCTTAACATGTAGTTGCGCGTCGCCCACTATGACTTGCGCCAGCACAAACTTCCGACAGATCGCAAAAACGTGCTATTGAGCGCCGCAAAATTAGGCCGAATCCGGCCCCGGAGAACACCATGGCTTCCATCGACCGTTCGCTGGTCGCGCATCTGCCGCTGTTTGCGGGGCTGTCCGCGGAGGATCTCACGGACGTGCTGCGGGAAGCCCGCTCCCTTCGCGTCCCCCGCAACGGCGCAGTGTTCGAGCAGGGCGCCGATGCGACCTCGTTCTTCCTGCTGCTCCACGGTCATGTCCGCGCCAGCAAGACGACGCCGACCGGCGACCAGATCGTGGTGCGCTATGTCGTGCCAGGGGACACGTTCGGCGTCGCCCCCGCCATCGGTCTCCAACATTATCCGGCGACAGCGACCGCCGTCGACGACAGCATCGTGCTGGCCTGGCCGTCCGCCTCATGGCCGCGGCTGGTCGCGAAGTTCCCGTCGCTGGCGGCGAACACGCTGCAGACGGTCGGCCAGCGGCTGCAGGAAACCCATGCGCGCGTGATCGAAATGTCGACGCAGCAGGTGGAGCAGCGCATCGCGCATGCCCTACTCCGGCTCGCCAACCAGGCCGGCCGCAAGCTCGATCACGGCGTTCAGATCGACTTCCCGATCAGCCGGCAGGATATCGCCCAGATGACCGGAACGACCCTGCATACGGTAAGCCGCATCCTCTCGGGCTGGGAGCAGCTCGGCCTCGTCGAAAGCGGGCGTCAGAAGATCGTCCTGCGCGAGCCGCACAAGATCGTCCTGCTGGCGCAGCAGAGCGCCGGCGACGCGGCCGCATCGCGGACCTGATCAGGCGCAGGCACACAGGGCCGCGAGGAACGCGTCGGGATCGATGCCATGCTCGTGGCAGGCATCCGCGACGTTGTGAAAACAGGCGATCGGGCAACCGACGCAACGCATCTGGAAAGCAAGAAAGACGCGGATCGTCTCCGGCCTTCGCCGCATGACGTCGTCGACCAGTTCATCGAAGGAGATTGGCATGCGCGCCTCCATTCCCGCGCGAATGGTAGCGGGCATGCCCTTGGCGGTCTTTGTCGCGGCACAAGCACCGCGGCAGCTGGCCGGTCAGACCGCCCGGCTGTGCAGCTGCTTCGACGCGTCGAGATGCGCATCGAACGCCGCAGCGACGCTGCGCACCAGGAACCGGGAATGCTCGGTCACCGCGAGCGCACCGCCGTTGAGCTCGACCACACCGTCGGAGATCAGCGATTGCAGCCGCGGCGCCGATCTCAGCATGTCGTCGGTGTCCGTGCCATGGCGGGTGCAGATGACGTCGAGGTCCACGCCGTAGTCGCACATGATGCGCTCGATGATGTCGGCCCGTAGGCGGTCGTCATCCGTCAGTCCATAGCCTTTCACGGTCGCGAGGCTGCCGGACGCGATCTTCTGCTCATAGGCCCGGACCTGCGGCGCGTTCTGGACATAACCTTGCGGCAGTTGCCCGATCGCCGAGGCGCCGAACCCGAGCAGCAGATCGTTGGCATCGGTCGTGTAGCCCTGGAAATTGCGATGCAGCCGGCCTTCGCGGAACGCGATGGTCATCGGGTCGGTGGGCAAGGCGAAATGATCGAGCCCGATCTGGACGTAGCCTGCGTTCTTCAGCGCATCAGCGATCGCACAGGCCTGATCGTAGCGTTCCAGACTGTCCGGCAGCGCCGAGTCCTGAATCTTGCGTTGGTGCGTCTTGAACGATGGCACATGAGCGTAGCCGAACACGGAGAGCCGGTCGGGGCGCAGGTCGATGGCGCGCCGGACGGTGTCGAGACAGGACGCCACGCTCTGATGCGGCAGCCCGTAGATCAGGTCGAAATTGATGCCGGCAACGCCGGCCTGGCGCAATCCATTCGTGGCCGCCGCAGTCTGCTCGAAGCTCTGTACCCGGTTGATGGCCTGCTGCACCCGCGGATCGAAGCTCTGCACGCCCAGGCTGGCGCGATTGACCCCGCTCACCCCCAGCGCGGCGATCATCTCCGGCGTCAGCGTGCGGGGATCTATCTCGATGGCGATCTCCGCCGATGGCAGCACGAAAAATGAATGACGCAGCGATCCGACGAGATCCACAAAGGACTCCGGCGCCATGATGGTGGGCGTGCCGCCGCCGAAATGAATGTGCCCGACCTGCAGACGCCGGCCAATCTGGCGCGCCACCATGTCGATCTCGCAGCGCAGTGCCGATTCGTAGACCGCAATCGGCTCGTCGCGCTTGGCGACCATGGTGTTGCAGCCGCAATACCAGCACATCGAGCGGCAGAAGGGCACATGCAGGTAAAGTGATGCCGTCGCGCTCGCCGGTATCGCGCGCAGCCATTCTGCGTAGGTGGACGGGCCGACCGCGGCGGAGAAATGAGGCGCCGTGGGATAGCTGGTGTAGCGCGGAAGGCGCTCCTGTCCGTAGCATGCCGCAAGATCTGGTCTCATGTCCTGCCTGTCACCTGAGCGTGTCGACCTGGGGTTCGGAGGTCCTTGACATAAGGCAAGAGGGGCGGCCTTGAGCTTTCTCAAGGCGCGGCCGGCAGATGCCCCGTTGGACAACCAGTAGAACGCCGGTTATCGCCTCGGACTTTGCGCTTCCTCAAAGTGGCCGGCTCATTTCACATCATCATTGATTCATTGACGATTCGAGGAAAACCGCAATGGAAGCTCTGCAACTTCTGATCCGTTCATTTGCTCTCCTCGCCGGCATCCGCGGCCATATCCCCCAGTCCGACGGATTCGAATCGTTCCGCGACGAGTCGGGACCGACAGGCCTGCTCGGCAATATCGCCATGTTCATGACCACGATGTTTTGCCTCGCGGCGGCAGTGGCCTTCGCCGCGTTGCTGGCGGTGCGCTGGCTGAGCTGACGAGTTTGGTAGCCCATCGTCGATCGGTACAATGCCTTGAACCTCGCATCTTGGTGCACGTGACTGTCCTGCGGTCTCGGCAAACGGACGGATCATTTCTCGGCGCGTAGTTGCGCGGGGACAGTCCAGCCCCCTTTGCTCCGCGCCCGGACTCCCCAAGAACTACTCGCCGATGCAACTCATTCGCGCGCTGCGCTGGCGCGGCCGCGCCAATTTCGCTCCGAACCCGCCGTCGTATTCCGCAAATGCGAAGTTGCTTGTTGCAGCACAAACAAGCGGGGTTCCAACGAGAGCATGATGATTGCGGCACTACAACAGATCCAATGAAGGAGCGATCCATGTTGACCCGCCGCACCGCCATGTTCAGTGCAGCCATCGCCGCGATGATGCTTGCGGCTCCCGCGATGGCCGAGGACCTCAAGCTGCCGCGCCAGAAGGTCGATCTGGTGGCTCCGCCGTTCGTGCATGCGCACGAGCAGGCGACGAAGCAGGGGCCCAAGATCATGGAGTTCAAGCTCGTGGTCCAGGAGAAGAAGATGGTGATCGACGAGAAGGGCACCACCTTCCAGGCCATGACGTTCAACGGCTCGATGCCGGGCCCGCTGATGGTGGTCCATGAGGGTGACTATGTCGAGGTGACCCTCGTCAATCCCGCGACCAACAGCATGCCGCATAACATCGATTTCCACTCCGCGACCGGAGCGCTGGGTGGCGGCGCGCTGACCCTGGTCAATCCCGGCGAGCAGGTCGTGCTGCGCTGGAAGGCGACGCGGACCGGCGTGTTCGTCTATCACTGCGCCCCAGGCGGACCGATGATCCCCTGGCATGTCGTCTCCGGCATGAACGGCGCCGTGATGGTGCTGCCGCGCGACGGTCTCAATGACGGCCGCGGACACGCGTTGCGCTACGATCGCGTCTACTACATCGGCGAGCAGGACCTCTACGTCCCGCGCGACGACAAGGGCAACTTCAAATCCTATGACTCGCCCGGCGAGGCCTATAGCGACACCGAGGAGGTCATGCGCAAGCTCACGCCGACCCATGTGGTGTTCAACGGCAAGGCCGGCGCGCTCACCGGAAAGAATGCGCTCACGGCCAATGTCGGCGAGAACGTGCTGATCGTGCACTCGCAGGCGAACCGCGACAGTCGTCCGCATCTGATCGGCGGCCACGGCGATTATGTCTGGGAGACCGGCAAGTTCTCCAACGCGCCGGAGACCGGGCTCGAGACCTGGTTCATCCGCGGCGGCTCCGCGGGTGCCGCGCTCTACAAATTCCTGCAGCCCGGCATCTACGCCTACGTCACCCACAACCTGATCGAGGCGGCCAATCTCGGCGCAACGGCCCATTTCAAGGTCGAAGGCAAGTGGAATGACGACCTGATGATGCAGGTGAAGGCCCCGGCCGACATTCCGACCGGCACGACGAACTGATCGGCCCAGGGGGCCGGCATGTCCGGCCCCCCACTCTTCTCAGTGTGCTGCCATGCTGCTCGCTTTCAAGATCAAGCTCACCCTCGCCTGCGTCGTCGGATTGGCTGGCCCGACCACAATGGCCCCGATCCTTGCAGGGCTGCCAGACCGCGCCGCCGGTCTCGACGGCCCCGCCCTCACCGAGATCGCACCTGGGACGATCAGCTACCGCGACTCCGGCGACCATCTCCGCAACGGCCGCCAAGCCGAAGCTCCCATCACGACGGTCCGCTTTGATCATCCGCTGACCATGATGACGAACCAGGTCAGCGCCGCCGACTACCACGCCTGCGTCGAAGCCCATGCATGCCGCGCGCTCGATCGCGACGTCCCCATCGCCATCGATCGTCCGGCGGTGCAGGTGAGCTGGCACGACGCCGTTGCCTACGCCGCGTGGCTCTCGCACAAGACCGGCGAGAGCTATCGGCTGCCGACCGATACCGAGTGGGCCTATGCGGCCGGGAGACGATTCAAGGACGATGGCATCTCGATCGACGACGCCGATCCCTCGCGGCGCTGGATCGCCCGCTACGAACGGGAAGCCACCCTGCAAGACGATCCCAAGACGCGCGGCTTCGGCGGCTTCGGCATCAACGAGCACGGCATCGCCGACCTCGCGGGCAATGTCTGGGAATGGACCTCGACCTGCTTCACACGCAAGCTGCAGGATAGTGCCGGTCGCGTCATCAAGACCGTCAGCAATTGCGGCGTCCGTTTGGCCGAAGGCGCGCATCGAGCCTACGTGACCGACTTCATCCGCGATGCGCGTGCCGGCGGCTGCGCCTCCGGCACGCCACCTGCCAATCTCGGTTTCCGGCTTGTCCGCGATCAACCCTCATGGAGCCGCAGCATGACGCGGCGCCTGGGCCGGCTACTCGGCGCCATCCGCGCCTGACATGCTCGGCCTCCATAAGTCCGCTCGAAAAGTACGCTCGAAGCACGCTTGCCTGCAACCTACGCCGGCGCCGGATCGACGGTGCCCTGACACTGGCACAAATGACAGTCACGCAAAAACAACTTTCGGTTGCGAAATCTGAGTTGCAAACGTTAGACAATTGCCGTTGAGCGACGCGATGAGCGGACCAGGAGGCGAGTGTGATTTCTCGACATCCGCCGGTCTTCTTCACGTCCGACCTGCATGGTTACGGGATCGGCAACACCAGCTGGTTCGACGACGATTCGCCGAGCGCACTGGCTGGACGCTGCCTCATCGACGCGCTCGAATATCTGCGGACGTCGCCTAAATTCGCCGCCAAGGACTGGCACGTGGTGAATGCGGGCGCGGCGCGTCTCGTGCACCAATGTCTCACGGACGGCGCGCTGGCGCGCAGCGATATTCTCGATCGCGTGGCTCCCGCCATCGAACGGGTTTGCGCACGGATCGTCGCGAGCCGCCAATATCGCATTCCGTTCTATGGCGACGACTTCTGGGACTGGGCCAGTGTGGTCGACGGTTTGTGCGAGGTACAGCAGGTTTCGGTGACCGCGGCCCAGGTCGCAAGACGCGAGCTCGACCAGTTTCGTAGGACCGTCCACATCCGCATGCCGAGCGGTCTCTCGGTCGGCGACCTCGAGCACGAATGGTTCGGACCGGCGATCGCAACACGCGCCTATCGTGTGCTGGATTCCCGCGCATCGGGAATAGATCCCGACCTGCGCAACGAGTTGCAGGCGCAATCGCTCGAACGCATCGAGCGCGGCAGGTATCGCGGACGGCAGGTGACGCCGTGGCAATTGAGCTGGCACTACGGTCAGGTCGTCGGCGAATTCCAGCGCGCCGCAAGCGAGCAGGCGGCCGAGCTGGCTGATTTTGCCTGGCTCGCCGTTCCCCTCGAACTCAGCAAGCGCGCCCAGGTTCTCGCGCGCATCCTGCAAGGCGCCTGCGCGGTGAAGGACCGCAGGACCGTCCTGCAGGCCTTCGAAGAGCTCTATCGCTGCGAGACACCCGGCCGGCCGCTCGGCCAGGGCGTGATCGGCGCCGACATCGAGGCCTCCCTGGACGTGCTCGAAGCGCTGTGGCAGCAGCTCGACGGTCGTGAGAAGGCCAGCATCAACGCGATGCTCGACGCGCTGCGATTTCTCCATGCCAAAGCCAACACGATCGGTTTCGTGGTCGAAACGCCGGAGGATATCGAAGCCCTGGTCCAGGCGATGGGCCCGGGCACGCTGATCGAACAGCGCAACGCGGCGCGCGCCATCATCAGGCATTCCTGCTTCCATGCAGTCGTGTGCCTCGGGCGATCGATCGCCGAGGTGGCGAGCGCGGCCGCAGTGGCGATCGAAGAGCATGGGGCGCAGTGGCTGATCATGCCGGGACGGGCCGACGCCCTGGGAGCGAATCTCCCGCAAGTGGCCCGCGGCCCGCGATTCGTCGGCGCCGGCCCCGGCGATCTCGTCATCGCCACCTCGGTCGCGCCATTCCGGATTCAGATCAAGCTGCGCGACGCGCTCAGCATGGCCGAGCCGCCCTCGGTCGATGACAGCGGAATGATCATTCCGGCCGATCCCGAGCTTTGCCGCCTCGCGCACGAGGCCGCAAATGGCATGCTGGACGACATCGACGTGTTCTTCGAAGGAATGACAGTGACGTGCGATGGCGACGGCACCGACGCCGAAATCTCGGCGGCGTTTCCAGGCGCGCTTGCGACGGATGACACGGCCTATGCGATGGGACTGATCTGCCTCAGCCGCAGTGTGCCGTGCCTGATCATTCAGGGGTTGGCGGAGACGGCGCCGCCCGCTGCTGCGAGCCGGGCGCAGCATGCGGCATGCCGGCTCGCCGTCAAGGTCGCGGAGATGCTCTGCCGGCGCTGGTAGTCGCGCCCTCAGGCATTCTTCAGCGCGACCCGGAACTCGGCTTCGGTCTTGGCCTTGACCTCGTCGAGCGTCACGCCATCGGCGAGCTCGATCAGGGCCATGCCGTCATTGCCGTGCTTGTCGATCGTGAACACCGCCAGATCGGTCACCACCATGTCCACGACGCGCTCGCCGGTCAGCGGCAGCGTGCACTGCTTGAGCAGCTTCGGACCGTCCTTGGCGCTATGCTCCATGACCACGACGACGCGCTTGACGCCGGCGACGAGATCCATCGCGCCGCCCATGCCCTTGACCATCTTGCCAGGGATCATCCAGTTGGCGAGGTCACCGTTCTGGGCGACTTGCATGGCGCCGAGGATCGACAGGTCGATGTGGCCGCCGCGGACCATGGCGAAGGAATCGGCTGACGAGAAATAGCTGGTGATCGGCAGCTCGGTGACGGTCTGCTTGCCGGCATTGATGAGGTCGGGATCCTCCTCGCCCTCATAGGGGAACGGACCCATGCCGAGCATGCCGTTCTCGCTCTGCAGCGCCACGTCGACGCCCGGCGGGATGTAGTTTGAGACGAGCGTTGGGATGCCGATGCCGAGATTGACGTAGTAGCCGTCCCGCAGCTCCTTGGCGGCGCGCGCCGCCATCTGCTCTCGCGTCCAGGCCATCAGACTTCCTCCCCGGCTGCAGCGGCGGCTTCACGTTTGCGCACGGTGCGCTGCTCGATGCGCTTCAGTTCGGTTCCGACCTGGATGATGCGTTTGACGAAGATGCCGGGCGTATGGATGTGGTCGGGATCGATCTGGCCGGCCGGCAGCAGATGCTCGACCTCCGCGACCGTCACCTTGGCCGCAGTTGCCATCATCGGATTGAAGTTGCGCGCAGTCTTGCGGTAGACGAGGTTGCCGGCGGTGTCGCCCTTCCAGGCGTGCACGATCGCCAGATCGGCAAACAGGCCGCGCTCCATCAGATATTTCTCGCCGTCGAACTCCCGCACCTCCTTGCCCTCCGCGACCAGCGTGCCGACGCCGGTCTTGGTGAAGAAGGCCGGGATGCCGGCGCCGCCGGCGCGGATGCGCTCGGCCAGGGTGCCCTGCGGGCAGAATTCGAGCTCCAGCTCGCCGGCCAGATATTGCTGGGCAAACAGCTTATTCTCGCCGACATAGGACGAGATCATCTTCTTGATCTGCCGCGTCTCCAGCAGCCGGCTGAGGCCGATGCCGTCGACCCCGGCATTGTTGGAGATGACGGTGAGGTCCTTCACCCCGGACTCGCGAATGGCGTCGGACAGGGTTTCTGCGATGCCACAAAGACCAAACCCACCCGACATGATGGTCATGCCGTCCTTGAGGAGGCCAGCAAGGGCGGATTTGGCGTCCGGATAGACCTTGTTCATACGGGAATGACCTGCTGCAGAGCGGCGATCGCGCGGATATCGACCGGATTATTAGGCGAAATCTTCGCAATGCGTCAATGATGCCTTCCCAAGGCGCACATCCTGCTTTAGCTGTCGCACCAGCCTGCGCCTCCGAGGCGATCCGGAGTCCGGGATATCAGGGCTCCGCCGCAATCCGGCCACACCGGCGGCATGGCCTTGAAAGCGTCAAGAAAGCGCATCAAGTTGTTGATGTTGGCAGGGGTTTTCGGCGCACCCTGCCCATCCCGAGTAACCAGCGATCCGACGATCCCAGGACATGTCCGTGACCATGGCCCAAGGAATGAGGCGCCTCGGCACACCGATCGCGGTGCTGCTGGGCATCGCGTTCGTGGGCCTGCTGGCGAGCTCCTGGCTGGTCAATCGCGAGGCATTGCGGCAGGCGGTGGAGAGCCAGATCCGCGCCGTGACCGGGCTCGAGCTCGTTGTCAAGGGACATATCGACGTCTCCTTGTTTCCGGGCAGCTATGTCTCGTTCCACGATGTCGGTCTGAAGGGCAGCGGCACCGAGGATCCGGCTCTGCGCGTCGACGTGCTGACCGCCAATCTGCAATTGCTGCCGCTGCTGTTGCAGCGGTTCGAAATCGCCGACGTCATGATGCTGCGGCCGCAGATCAACGTCAGCCGCGAGGCCGACGGCAACAGCAACTGGACCCCCTTCATCGAGACCATCGCGCGCACGATGCGCCCGGGGCCCGACAGCCAGATGTCGTTCTCCGAGATCCGCATCCAGGATGGCATCCTGGTCTACGAGGACACCGGCCATCATGCTTCCGAGCGGCTCGACGATATCGACCTGTCGCTCGCCTGGCCGTCGATCTCGCGCTCGTTCGCGGCGACCGGACAGTTCGATTGGCGCGGTCAGCGCATCGAGGGCTCCATCAGCGTCAGCGACTTCCTGGCTGCGCTGTCGGGAGACCGGTCCGGCTTGAAGATGCGGCTCGCCAGCCCGCCGCTGAAGGTCGCCTTTGACGGCACGGTCGCGAATCGCACCAGCGCGCTGATGGAAGGTACGCTGACGGTGGACAGCCCGTCGCTTCGCGACGCGCTGCGCTGGACGGGGCAGACGCCGCTCGGCGGCGGCGGCTTCGGGCGCTTCGCCTTGCGTGCGCGCGCCAACGTGGTCGGCGCCTCGATCGCACTCACCAATGTCAATGTCGAGCTCGACGGCAACACCGCCGAGGGCGTCATGACCTACGCCAATAACGGCCGGCAGACGCTGCAGGCGACGCTGGCGGCCGACGCGCTCGACTTCACCCCCTACATCTCGACGATCCGGCTGCTGGCCAATGGGGCCCGCGACTGGAATCGGCAGCTCTTCGACCTCAAGGCCTTGTCCACCACCGACCTCGACATGCGGCTATCGGCCGCAAAGGTCACGGTCGGCTCCTCGAAAATCGGACGCACGGCGTTCGGCGCCAACCTGCGCAACGGCGTACTCGCCCTCTCGGTCGGCGAGGCGCAGATGTATGGCGGCATCGTGCGCGGCTCGTTTGGGATCGCCCGTGCCGACACCGTGGCCGACGTGAAGGCCGAGCTGCAATTCAACGACGTCGATCTGCAGGCCTGCGCCAACGAGATGTTCGGCGTGTCGTCGCTGTCGGGACGCGGCAATCTCAACGTCTCGCTGACGGCTTCGGGCTCGAGCCCGTTTGGGCTCGCCCAGTCGCTCGATGGCAGCGCCAACCTGCAGGGCCGCGATGGCGCGATCTCCGGCTTCAACGTCGAGCAGCTCCTGAAGCGCCTCGAGCGCAGCCCGCTGTCGCGCGGCGGCAATTTCCGCTCCGGTTCGACGCCTTACGACTCGCTGACGATCGCGGTCAAATTCTCCGAGGGCATCGCGACCGCCGAGGACATCCGCGTCGAGAGCCCGACCGCGCGCATCACCATGACCGGCACGGCCTCGGTGCCGACACGGGAATACGATTTCAAGGGCGTCGCGAGCCTGCTGTCGTCAGGCAATGGCAGCAACGGCTTCGAGCTGCCTTTCGTCGTCCAGGGCCCCTGGGAAGATCCGCTGATCTTTCCCGATCCGGAAAGCCTGATCCGCCGCGCCCCGGCCGCCGCCCCTCTGCTCGATGCGGTCAAGGACCGCAAGACGAGGGATGCGGTGCGCTCGGTGCTGGAACGATTCACCGGCGGCGGATTGCGCCCGGCCCAGCCGGACAACGTGCCGCAGGCTGACGCTCCGACAGGCGACACTCCCACCAAGCAGAACTGACCAACGCGGCTTGCTTCGCGTGCCGATACACGGCCGCCGCCACGACCTATGTCTGATATATTACTTCTGGATCACGTCGGGTCCCTGGGCTAGTGTCCCGCCACAACCGATCAAGCAAGATCGGCGGATCAGGGAGAGACACGTGAAATCCAGGGGAATGGGTGCGCTTTCAATCGCAGTCGCAGCCGCCGGGCTTTTTTGCGCTGCAGCACCAGCCATCGCTCAGGACACCATCACGATCTGGTGGAGCAAGGGCTTCTACAAGTCCGAGGACGATGCGCTGCTCAACGTCGTCAAGAAGTTCGAGGCCAAGACCGGCATCAAGGTCGAGCTGTCGCAATACGCGATCCAGGACATGATTCCGAAGACGGTCGCCGCGCTCGATTCGGGCACCGTGCCCGACGTGGCCTACGCCGACACCTACGACGTTCAGGCCCAGGGCAAGTGGGCCTACGAAGGCAAGCTCGAGGATCTCACCGACATCCTGGAGCCGATGAAGTCGGCGTTCGCTCCGAACACGCTCGAGACCGCCTACCTCTACAACAACGTCACCAAGAAGAAAGCCTATTACGGCTTCCCGCTGAAGCAGCAGAGCATGCACGTCCAGATCTGGGGCGACCTGCTGAGCAAGGCCGGCTTCAAGCAGAGCGACATCCCCACCAAGTGGGAAGACTACTGGACGTTCTGGTGCGACAAGGTGCAGCCGGCGGTCCGCAAGGCCACCGGCCAGCGCATGTATGGCGTCGGTCAGCCGATGGGCGTGGAATCCACCGACTCGTTCCAGTCGTTCTACACCTTCATGGACGCCTACAACGTCAAGCTGGTCGACGACGACGGCAAGCTGCTGGTCGACGACCCCAAGGTGCGCGACGGCCTCGTCAAGGCGATGAAGGATTATACCGACACCTACATCAAGGGCTGCACGCCGCCCTCGTCCACGACCTGGAAGGATCCGGACAACAACGTCGCGTTCCACAACAAGACGATCGTGATGACCCACAATTTCACGATCTCGATCGCGGCCAAGTGGTTCGAGGACTCCACCAACCCGGCGCTGACGCCCGAGCAGCGCGCGGCCGGCAAGAAGGCCTATGAGGAGGACATCATCACCGCGTCCTTCCCCAACAAGCCGGACGGCACGCCGATCAAGTACCGCTCCGACGTCAAGACCGGCCTGATCTTCGCCAATGCTCCTCACAAGGCGCAGGCCAAGGAATTCATCAAGTTCCTGATGCAGGAGGAGAACCTCGGCCCCTACATCGAGGGCGCGCTGGGCCGCTGGTTCCCGGTGACGACCGCAGGCCAGAAGAGCCCGTTCTGGCAGGCCGACCGCCATCGCAAGGCCGTGTACACCCAGTTCACCGGCGGCACCACGCCGTTCGACTTCACCAAGAACTACAAGTTCACGATCCTCAACAATGAGAACGTCTGGGCCAAGGCGATGAACCGCGTGGTCAGCGAGAAGGTGCCGGTCGAAAAGGCCGTCGACGAGCTGATCGCGCGGCTGAAGGAGGTCGCCGGCTAGTCTCTCGCCTCGCGAGACACTAGCTTGAGATCCTGAAAACGACAACAAGTGCCGGCCGCAGTGTCTGCGGCCGGTTCGGCAATAGGCTTGGAACAGACGACCATGGCGATCACGCTCTCAGCTTCCGATTCCGCGCTCGCGGAAGCGCCGCGCCCGGTGCTGCTGACACCGTCACAGGTATGGGGCATCGTCATGCTTGCCCCCTACTTGCTCGTCTTCCTTGCCTTCGTCGTCTATCCCGTCGGCTACGGCCTGTGGCTCGCCCGCGAGCCGGCCAGCTACGTCGCGCTGTACAACGACCCCATCTTCGCGCGGGCCGCCGTCAACACGCTGATCTTCCTCCTGGTCGGCATCAATCTGAAGATGGTGATCGCGCTGTTCCTGTCCGGCTTCTTCGTGCAGCAGCGCGGCTGGATCAAATGGCTGTCGGTCATCTTCATCCTGCCCTGGGCGGTGCCTTCGATCCCGACCATCCTGTCGGTGCGCTTCATGCTCAATCCCGAATGGGGCGTGGTGAACCAGCTGATCTTCAAGTTCACCGGCGAAGATGGCCCGAACTGGCTGAACGACCCGACGGTCGCGCTGTCGATGGCGATCGGCATGCACATCTGGAAGTCGCTGCCGTTCTGGACCTTGATCCTGATGACCGGGCGGCTGGCGATTTCGCACGATTTGTTCGAGGCGGCCGAGGTCGACGGCGCCACCTGGTGGCAGAAGTTCCGCTACATCACCTGGCCGTCGATGCAGACGCTCTACATCACCTGCACGCTGCTCTCGATGATCTGGACGCTCGGAGACTTCAACAGCGTCTATCTCCTGACCGGCGGCGGTCCGGCCGATCTCACCCACGTGCTGGCGACGCTCGGCATCCGCTATCTCCGGCTCGATCAGCTCAGCCTCGCCATGGCCTCGATCGTCTGCGCGATGCCGCTGGTGCTGCCCCTGGTCTATTTCATGATGAAGCGGTTGTCGCGATGAAGCTCCCCACCCTCCGCGAAGTCGGCACCGAGGCCCGGCTGCTGCTGATCGGCATTCCCGTCTTCATCTGGACGATGATCCCGATCTACCACATGTTCCTGTTCGCGATCTCGCCGAAGGAGGACGCGTTCTCGGGCAAGCTGTGGCCGGACCATCCGACGCTGCACAATTTCTCGATCGTGTTCCACCAGCAGCATTACTTCCTGCGCGATTTCTGGGTCCAGTTCGGCAACTCGGTCGTGATCGCCATGGCCGTGGGCGCGCTGACACTGATCATTGCGACCTGTGCGGCCTATGCCATCTCGCGCCTGCGCGTGCCTGGCAGCCGGGTGGTGATGAACCTCGCGCTGTTCACCTATTTCATCCCCGCTGCGTTCCTCGCGGTACCGATGTATCGCACCATGGGCAAATACGGCCTGCTCAACAACGACTGGTCGCTGATCCTGGCGATGGTGACGATTGCCTCGCCCTACGCGATCTGGGTGCTGAAGCAGGCCTCCGACAAGCTGCCGGTCGAGCTGGACGAGGCTGCCGTCATGGACGGCGCCAGCCCGCTGCAGATCTTCCGCCTCGTCTATGTACCGCTGATGATGCCGTCGCTGGTCGCGATCGGAACGTATGCGGTGCTGCTGGCCTGGAACGAATACCTCTACGCGTTCCTGCTGCTTTCGAACGACAAGGATATCACGCTGCCCGTGGCGCTCGGCAACTTCCTGGCCGCCGACGATTCGCCGTGGGAGCTCCTGATGACCACCGGCTTCATCTACGCGTTGCCGCCCGCGGCGGTCTATTACGCCTTCAAGCGCTACATGGTGGGCGGCCTCACCGCCGGCGCCGTGAAGTCGTGACGGAGCGATGAGGGTCGGATTTCGTCAGGGACGGTTCGAGGACGCTTCGCGGCCGAACTGGGATGGCGACGGGCCGCGCCCGATCGACTGGTTCGCTTGGTATCCAGCCGCCAACGGCGCCGTGGAAACGGCGCTCGCTATCGCACCATGGCCGCAGGGCTGGTTCAAAGCGGGACCAGCGGCTTTGAATGCGCCGCTCGCTGCAAGCGCGGGCGCCTGTCCTCTCGTCGTGTACTCTCACGGCACCGGCTGCAACGGCCTGCAGTCCGAATGGCTGGCGCGCGAGCTGGCAAGCCGCGGCTTTGTCGCGGTCGCCGTCAATCATCATGGCAACAGCAATGCCGAGCCGTACCGAGCAGCGGGCTTCCTCTGCTCATGGGAACGCCCACGCGACGTGTCCTTGCTGATCGACCACATCGTGGCTCATCCCGATTTCGAAGGCCGCATCAACCTCGACCGCATCTACGCCGTCGGCTATTCGCTCGGCGGCGTCACGGCCACCGCCCTGATCGGCGCAATCATGATCCGCTCGCCGTTCGAGCCAGGCGCCAATCACGGCCGCGGCCCTCGCGAGTTTCCCGATCTCGTCGATCATCTGCCGCGGCTGATGGAGAAGAGCTCAATCTTCCGCGACTCCTGGGCGCGCATGTCCGCATCCTATCGCGATCCCCGCATCAAGGCGGCGCTGCTACTGGCGCCGGGGCGCTCGGTGCAGGGCTTCTCCGAGGACAGCATCGCCGCGATCAACGTCCCGACGCGCATCATGGTCGGCGGCGCCGATGCGCTGCTGCCGGCCTCACGCTGGCTGCATGAGCGACTGAGCGGTAGCGCATTCGAGATCGTCGCCGACGACGCCGGGCACTACGTCTTCCTGCCGGAGAGTACCGAGCTCGGCAGACAGAGCGATCCGGCTTGCTGCGTCGATCCGCCATCGGTCGACCGCGGCACGATCCATCGCGCGGTCGTCACCGCCGCCTTGCGGCTGTTCTTGCGTTGATCAATGCTGTCTCAGCATTCTCCGTCATTATAGCGGAGCTGCGCTCTCGCCGCGATCACTCGACAGCTTCGAGGCCAGCGACGCGATGATGATCACCACGGCAATCAGCCCGATCACCAGCGTGCAGATCGCATTGATCTCCGGCTTCACCCCGAGCCGAACCTCGGAATAGATCCGAATCGGCAGCGTCGCCGAACCGGGGCCGGTGGTAAAGCTCGCGATCACGAGATCGTCGAGCGACAGCGTGAAGGCCAACATCCAGCCCGCGACCACCGCCGGCGCGATCAGCGGCAATGTCACCATCACGAACGCGTGCAGCGGATCGCAGCCGAGATCCATCGCGGCTTCCTCCAGGCTGCGGTCGAGCGAGACCAGCCGCGACTGCACGACCACCGCGACGAAGCACATCGTGAGGGTGGTGTGGGCGACCGTCACCGTCCAGAAGCCGCGCTCGGCGTCCAGCGCCACGAACAGCAGCAGCAGCGACAGGCCGGTGATCACCTCGGGCATCACCAGCGGCGCATACAACATGCCGGAGAACAGCATGCGGCCGCGAAATCCCTGGCCACGCGACAGCGCCACCGCGGCCAGCGTGCCGAGCACCGTCGCCGCGGTGGCCGCGGTGGCGCCGACGCGCAGGCTCATCCAGGCCGCATCGATCATGGCGCGATCGCTGAAGAACTCGTGATACCAGCGCAGCGACCAGCCGCCCCACACCGTGACCAGGCGGGAGGCGTTGAACGAGTAGATCGCCAGGATCAGGATCGGGAGGTAAAGAAACGCGAGTCCAAGCGTCAGCGACGCGACGTTGAAGCGCGACAGGCGGGAGGGATTAGGCACGATCTCCTCCTCCCTCAATCCCAGTGAAACCCTCTCCGTTCCCTCCCCCCTTGTGGGGGAGGGTCAGGGAGGGGGGCACCCAGCAAAGACCGCCAATGCGGACCCCCACCCCCAACCCCTCTCCGCAAGGGGGAGGGGAGCGAGAGAGCGTGCCTTGCTGTGCGCCATCCATCACCTGCTCTCCTCCAACTGCCGGCGCTGCAGCCGGTCGTAGAGCAGAAGCGGCAGCAGCAGCACGACCAAGAGGACCACGGCGATGCTGGAGGCCACCGGCCAATCCTTGTTGGTGAAGAATTCGAGCCAGAGCGTCTGGCCGATCATCAGCGATTTCGACCCGGCGAGCAGATCGGGAATGACGAACTCGCCGACCACCGGGATGAAGCACAGCAGCGCGCCCGCGCCGACGCCGGGCAGCGACAGCGGAAACGTCACCAGCCAGAAGATCTCGCGCGGCGAGGCGCCGAGATCGGCGGCGGCTTCTTCCAAGGCCGGCTCCAGCTTGGTCAGCGTCGCGAACAGCGGCAGGATCATGAACGGCAGATAGGAATAGACGATGCCGACATACATCGCGCTGTCGGTCGACAGCCACACCACCGGCGTGGACACCAGATGCAGCGCGAGCAGGATCTGGTTCAGGAGGCCGTCATGCTGCAGGATGTTGACCCAGGCGTAGATGCGGATCAGGAACGAGGTCCAGAACGGCACGATCACCAGCATCATCGCGATGCCCTGCCAGCGCCTGGGGAGCCGCGCCATGCCATAGGCGATGGGGTAGCCGATCAAGAGCAGGATCGCGGTCGACGTCGCCGCGACGACGACGCTGCGCAGATAGGATGAAAGATACAGATCGTCAGACAGCAGCAGACGGAAATTGTCGAGCGACAGCGCCGCAAAGGCGTCGCGGAGCGACGACAAACCATCAGCCAGCGAGAACACCGGCGTATAGGGGGGCTGCGCGATCGCAGTCTGCGACAGGCTGATCTTGGCGACGAAGGCGAACGGCACCAGGAAGAACAGCACCATCCAGATGTAAGGCGCGATCGCCGCAAAGCGGGCCGGGCGCGAGAAGATGCGGCGCGCGCTCATCGCTCCAGCACCAGGCAATCGTCGGGCGTGAACCAGGCCACCACGCGCTGGTTCAGGCCATAGCCGTCGGCATCGAGCCGGGCGGTGTTGGCCTGCGCAGCGTGAAGCACGGCGCCGCCGTCGAGCTTGATCTTGTAGACGGTCCTGCCACCGAGATAGCTCGCATCGGTGATGGCGCCCTCGACACAATTGATCGCAGCAGCATCGCCGGCCGGTCGACGGAGCGCGAGGCGGATCTTCTCCGGACGGATCGCGACCGCGACCTTGCTCTCGCTGATCGGAGCCATCGGCTGCGCCACGACCAGCTCACCCGCAGTGTGGGTCACGACCCTGAGCCGGAGCGGCTCCCGCGCGGTCACCTCGCCCTCGAACAGATTGATGTCGCCGACGAACTCCGCGACCCACCGCGACGCGGGCTCCTCATACAGACGTCGGGGGACCGCGACCTGCTCGAGCCTTCCCGCGTTCATCACCCCGATCCGGCTCGCCACCGTCATCGCCTCCTCCTGGTCGTGGGTGACGATGATGAAGGTCATGCCGAGCTTGTGCTGCAGCTCCATCAGCTCGACCTGCGTGCTCTCGCGCAGCTTCTTGTCGAGCGCAGCCATCGGCTCGTCGAGCAGCAGCACCTGCGGCCGGCGCGCCAGTGAGCGCGCCAGGGCGACGCGCTGCTTCTGCCCGCCCGAGAGCTGATCCGGCTTGCGCTTCTCCAGCCCTTCGAGCCGCACCAGCGCCACCATCTCGGCAACGCGCGTGGCGATCTCGGCGCGCGGCATGCCGGCGCGCTTCAGGCCGAAGGCGATGTTGTCGCGCACGTTCAGATGCGGGAACAGCGCGTAGTTCTGGAACATCATGTTGACGGGCCGCTGATGCGGCAGCACCTGCGCGATGTCCTCGCCCGAAAGCAGGATGCGCCCTTCATCCGGCGTCTCGAAGCCGGCCAGCATGCGCAGCAAGGTCGTCTTGCCGCAGCCGCTGGGGCCGAGCAGCGCGAAGAACTCGCCGGCGCGGATGTCGAGCGAGACGCCGTCGACGGCGCGGAAGCTGCCGAATGTCTTGACGAGGTTCTCGATCCGCAGGATCGGCGGCTGAGCATCGGGACGCGGTTCCGGCGCTGGTGATGCTGCCGGCTCTCCGGCAGGCGCTGGGTTTGCGATGTCGTCAGCCATGTCCCGATCAAATCACCCTGCCCGGCCACAACGGCCGACCGGTCGGCAAGCTAGCCGCCCACGGATTGCAGCTCAACCGCGCGGGCCGGACTATCCCCGCTCGCGTCAACGGCCTGCGGCGTGCCCCGGCCACAGGCCGCAGTGGTCATGAACGCAGCGAGCGCATCGCGTTCGGCAGCGGGAAGCGTCAGACCCAGCTTGGTCCGCCGCCACAGCACGTCGTCGGGAAACCGCGCCCATTCGCGCGCCATGAGGTAGCGGACCTCCGCCTCGGTCAGCTGCGGCCCGAACGCCTGCCCGAGATCGGCCCGGCACCTCGCCTCGCCAAGGATCTCCGCCAGCCGGGTGCCGTAGGCGCCGAGCAGCCGCCGGGCCTCGGCTTCGCTGAGAAAGCGCCAGCGCTCCCGTGCGTCATCGACGAGATCCTCGAACCGGTCCCAGGCGAAGTCGCCACCCGGAAGCGGCGCTCTCGCAGTCCAGCGTGGCGACATCGGATAAAAGCGCGCGAGGCGGGAGACCGCCTGCTCGGCCCGGTGCCGGGCTGTCGTGACGTCGCCGCCGCACATGGTCAGGAGCGGCGCCTTGGCGCGGCCAGCATCGAGGCTCACGACCGTTTCCAGCCGCCCGCTGTCGGCGGCGCGCAGCACCATCATGTTGGCGCCGGCCACGCTCCGGACCACGTCCGCAGGCTGGATGTCCGAGCGGAAATAGCGGTTCGCCGCCTTGCAGAGATAGGCCACGTCTGCCGCCGGCACCGCCACCACGGCTGGGTCGCCCTTGAAGCCGTGGACCACCGTGCCGATCAGGGTGAAATCCTGCTCGTAGGGCTGGGCAAAGATCAGCCGTCCATCCGAATTCTGAAACACGTAGACCGCTTCGACATCGAACAGCCGCGGCACGATGATCTGGCTGACCTGCCGCGCGGTGACCCGCGGCGGCGGCTGACGCAGCACGGTCTCCGCCGTCGAGACGCTCCACGCGCCGGTGGCGTTGGCGAGCGCGCGCGAGGTGACGATGCGTCGATAGCCGCGGTCGATGATGGCGAGACGCCATATATGGTCGCGGTCGGCCCGCACGCAGCGGGCGCCGGTGCGGATCGACGCGCCGCGCTCGGCAGCATCCATCGCGGTCAGGACCACCAGGCGGGAATCGTCGACCACGCAATCGGAATAGTCGAATGCCGTCCCGATCGGACGCTTCAGGGCATCTCCGATCGGATGATGCGTGACGTCGAGCGCCGACGCTGACGGCAGCCGGTTGCGCGCAGCGAGGCGGTCGTAGAGCCAGAGTCCTGCGCGCAGTTGCCATGGCGGCCGCTCATTGGCGTGAGCTGGAATAGCAAAGCGGATCGGTCGGACCAGATGCGGCGCGACCGTGAGCCAGACGTCGCGCTCGGCGAGCGCGCGGCGCACGCGCAGAAAGCTGCGGCGCTCCAGCGCTGCGAGATCCCCATGCACCAGCCGCGACGTGGCCGACGAGGCGCCGCCGCCGAGATCGCCCTGCTCGACAAGGAGCACGCGCAGACCGCGGCCAGCCGCATCACGCGCCAGGCTGACGCCGTTCAGACCTCCGCCGATGATCGCAAGATCGTAGTCCGCCATACGCAAGGTCTTCGAGCGTGCCAGGACGAACGATCGTAGACCGGCGGAGATGATTCTCGTAGCGGCTTAGCTGTCATGCGCGCGGATAAATTCGCGCTGTTGCGCAACGGCCTCTGACCACGAGTGCCCGGTCAGCCGGTCTTGCGAACGGACGCGTCGTCGTCGTCGTGAGCGCGACCGACGATGCCGTCGTATTTGTCGATCGGCAGGGGCTTGCCGAGCAGATAGCCCTGAACCGAGTCGCAGCCCTGCTCGGCGAGGAAGCCGAGCTGCTCGGGCGTCTCGACGCCTTCCGCCACGATCGACATGTTCATGCCGTGACCCAGACCGATGACCGCACGAATGATCGCCGCCGATTGCGGGTTGCGGCCGATATTCATGACGAAGGCGCGGTCGATCTTGATCTTGTCGAACGGGAAGGCCTGCAGGTAGCTCAGCGACGAGTAGCCGCTGCCGAAATCGTCCATCGAGACGCGAACGCCGAGCGCCTTCAGCCGGCGCAGCAGCGCGACACCACGATCGAAATCCTCGATCAGCACACCCTCGGTGATTTCGAGCTCGAGCCTGCCGGGCGCGAGCCCCGTCTCGAGCAGGATCGAATGGACCAGTGCGACAAGGTCGCCATGAACGAACTGGGCCGGAGACAGGTTGACCGCGACCTGCAGCGGCTTCGGCCACGACGCCGCCTCGCGGCAGGCCTCGCGCAGGATCCACTCGCCCATCTCGACGATGAGGCCGCTCTCTTCCGCGAGCGGAATAAAGTCGCTCGGCGGCACGAAGCCGCGGACCGGGTGCTGCCAGCGCGCCAGCGCCTCGAAGCCGATGATCTCGCTGGCGTCGACCGTGCGGCCGGAGGCGGCCTGCGGCTGGAAGTACAGCGAAAGTTCGCCATGCTTGATCGCGACAGACAGCTCCTGATGCAGAACGCGGCGGTCGCGGATCTGCTGATCCATTTCAGGCTCGTAGAAGGTGATGCTGCCGCGCGATTTGGCCTTGGCGCGGAACAGAGCGGCACCCGCATTGGCGAGCAGCGACGCCGGATCCGAACCATTGTGCGGGAACACCGAGATGCCCGTCGTCAGCGCTGTGCGAATCGACTTGCCGTCGATCTGGAAGTCCACCGCGATCGCCGCCGCCAACTGCTCGGCCAGCGCCCTGCCCATCTCCGGTTGCTTGCCGTCGATGATCAGCCCGAACTCATCGCCGGAGAGACGCGCGACCACCCCGCCCCGGGCAACGGCATGGACGCGGCGGGCGACCTCGATCAACAGCTTGTCGCCGATGGCGTGGCCGAAGACGTCGTTGACGTCCTTCAGGCCCTTGAGATCGACGTTCAGGACCGCGAACTCCTCATCCGTGTCCGCGCAGGCCTCGATCATCTGGCTCAAGGCCTGCAGGAACGCGGCGCGGTTAGGCAGATCGGTCAGGCCGTCGTGATAGGCCATGTGCGCCATCCGCGATTCGGTCTGGCGCCGGTCGGTGACGTCCTCATAGGTCTTGATCAGATATTGCGGCTCGCCGGTCTCGCCCAGCACGGTTGCCCGTCGGGTCAGGAACAGCCGCAGACCGTCTTTGGTCGAGATCGGATGTTCCTCGGTCAGAAGGCTGCGCTTCTTGATGGCGGCTTCGTCGCGCGCCATGATCAGTCTGGCCTCGCGCGGATTGAAGATGTCGGCGGCGGTCAGGCCCGTGGCATCCTCGCGCTTGCGGTTGAGGATGATCTCAGCGCTGCGGTTGGCGAGCAGATAGCGGCCGTCGCTGACGCTCTCGACGATGAGCGAGACCGGAATGTTGTCGACGACCAGCTCCAGGAACTTCTTGCTGTTCTCCAGCTCGCGGCTCAGCGATCGCCGCTCCGTGGCATCGTCGAACAGCGCGATGAGGAACTGCGGCTCGTTCTTGTCGTTGCGTGCAACGACCCGATGGGCTTCGAGGATGCGCTTGTCGTTGCCGCGTTGAACGACCAGCTCGCTGCAATAGGTGGTGCCGGGCGCCAGCATCGCTTCGCGGTCGGCAGCCGCGATGTCGGCCGCGGTCGCGTCGCCGAAGAGGTCGCTTGGGCGCCGTCCGATGATCTGATCCCGCGGCATCCGAGAGAACTGCTCGAATGCTCGGTTGGCGAAGATGTAGCGGCCGTCGTCGATGTTCTTGGCGGCGACGCAGACGGGAACCTGATCGACCACCGATTCCAGGAACTGCTTGGTCGAGGCGAGCTCGCGCTCCAGCCGGCACTGCACCGTGCAGTCTTCGTGGATGCCGATCGATCCGCCGGTCGGAAGACGGAATATCTGGGCTCGCACCACACGTCCGCCGGGCAGCTCGGTCAGGCACCCGTCCGGCTCCCGCGCCTGGCGCGCATAGTCTTCGACCGTCAGATTGAGCAGGCCGCGCTGCCGCCGCAACTCGACCAGATCCCGGCCGGTGCAACCGGGCGGAATGTCGGCCCGGCTCATGCCGTAGATTTCGAGGAAGCGATGGTTGTAGAAGACGACGCGGTTGGCGGCGTCCGTCAGCATCAATCCCTGGCTCAGATTGTTGAGCGCGGAGCTGATGAAAACATTACGCCGCAGTTGTGCCCGCTTGGCGCGCCGCAAGGCCGAATGGATCCAGATCACGACCGAGGCGAGGAAGGCGCAGACGACGACCCCGGCGATCAACACTTCCCAGAGCACGTCCGGCTCGATGGTGCCCAGGTAGCCGGAGGGCGAGAAATCGGACGACGCAGCCCAGGCGCGCGTCGGCGCAGCCGCCCACGCTGCCATGGCGGCCATCGAGGCCGCAACGACGCACGCAGAAAACGCGTTTCGGTCGCTCGCCTGCCAATTCTTGCCAGCCATCAATCACCCGCGGTATTCGGCGACAGTATCTGGCTTCACCTATTGGGATCGGGTAAACGGGTTCGGCAAACTTCGAAAAAGACGAAGCAAATTTGGTCAATGGCCTCCCTATGATGAACGGTTTGCTAAGGGCGTGCGCACTCCGGACCGAGGCTCCACCCACCAGGGGTTGCAGCAAGCCATGATTTCTCCGAATCGTCTCAGGACCGCGCATGGATAGAGTGGATTGCGTCGTCGTGGGCGCCGGCGTCGTCGGACTTGCCGTCGCACGACAGCTGGCCCGCGCCGGACGCGAGGTCATCGTTCTCGAGGCGGCCGAGGGCATCGGCACCGTCACTTCGTCTCGCAACAGCGAAGTGATCCACGCCGGCATCTACTACAAGGCCGGGAGCCTGATGGCCCGCTTCTGCGTGGCCGGCAAGCGCATGCTTTACCGCTATTGCGACGAGCATGGCGTGCCCTACCGCAATTGCGGCAAACTGATCGTTGCAACCAATCCGGCCGAGACCGAGAAGCTGCAGGGCATCCGCGCGCACGCCGAAGCCAACGGCGTCGAAGGAATGCGGCTGCTGGCTGGATCCGAAGCGCTGGCGCTGGAGCCGGCCCTGGCCTGCGAGGCGGCCCTAATGTCGCCGTCGACCGGCATCATCGACAGCCATGCCTTCATGCTGTCGCTGCGCGGCGAGATCGAGGACGCCGGCGGCGCCTTCGCCTTCCACACGCCGCTGCTGCGGGCCAAGGCAGCCGGAGAATCGATCGAGGTCGACGCGGGCGGCGCGCAGCCGATGACGCTGAGCTGCCGGCTGCTGGTGAACGCTGCCGGCCTCGACGCGCCCGCGGTGGCCCGGCGGATCGACGGCATGCCGTCGCCGCTGGTGCCGACGACCTATCTCGCCAAGGGCAACTATTTCAGCTGCAGCGCCCGGGCACCGTTCAGCCGGCTCATCTACCCGGTGCCGGAACCGGGCGGGCTCGGCGTTCACCTCACGCTCGACATGGCAGGCCAGGCCAGATTCGGCCCCGACGTCGAGTGGATCGACCGGATCGACTACACGGTCGATCCGGCGCGCGCCGAGCGCTTCTACCCGGCGATCCGCAAATACTGGCCGTCGCTGCCGGATGGGGCGCTGATGCCGAGCTATTCCGGCATCAGGCCGAAGATCGTACCGCCGGCCGTGGCGTCGCAGGATTTCGTCATTCAGGGCCCGCGCGATCACGGCGTGCCCGGACTCATCAATCTGTTCGGAATCGAATCGCCTGGATTGACGTCATCGCTCGCGATCGCGGCTCACGTCGGCGATCTCGCCTCGAGCTGAAGACCCTCGATATCGCGATGAACAGCCTGTCGCGATAGACACGCTGGGAGACAACGCAGGCAGATGCGTTCGCGTCGTCGCGTATCGAAACTAAGTCGTGTATCGCAACTAATTCGATTGAAGTTGCGTCTGGGATGGACTCGTCGCCATCCCAGGCGCACGGTCTTGCGATCAGATGATACGGCGGATGATGGTCACATGTCAGTGAAGTGTTTCGCTGGTTACCTGTCTCAAGCGCTCGATCTCATCCTTCACCATCAGTTTGCGTCGCTTCAGTTCGGCAATTCGCAGGTCGTCCGTCGATGGATGCAGGAGAGCTTGATGCAATTCGTTTTCAAGAACTTTATGCTTACGCTCCAGTTCAACGAGATGCGCCTGAATAGCCATTCGAAACCTCCTCGGTAGGTGAACCTGAGATTCGACCAGGGCTAATGAGTGTACACTAGTCGCTTGACCTGTCGATGGGGCCAAAAGACCGCACATGCAAATTTGAGCGCCGTGTGTAACGAAGCGTGAGCTGATCCGGGCGAATCTAACGCCGGCGCCAACCTGAAATTCACGGGACAGCTGCACGGATCTTGAGGGGTGCGACTTGCTTATCAGCTTCGCAGGCGCAATATTTGCGCCCGCCTTCGCAAGGCTTTCCACTTCCTTCCGCTTTTTTGCTATCATAGATCATGGCTGACCAAGACGAGCGCGAACTGCAGGCCGAACTCGCGCGCCTGCAGCAGGAGCACCGCGACCTCGACGCGGCGATCGACGCTTTGCATCAATCGCCCGCCCCCGATTTGTTGCGGCTGCAACGACTGAAGAAGCGGAAGCTTCTGCTACGCGATCGGATCGCCTTCATCGAAGACCAGATCACGCCCGACATCATCGCCTGAGGCGAAGCGTCAGCACGGCTGACCGTATGCCCACAGGCAATACGGCGATGCTGGAGTTGCCGAAGCGCCTTGACAAAGGGAACAAAAAGGGAACAATTAGACCATCCCTCGTAGTCCCCGGACAACAACAAGGATGGTTGTGATGCCCGCCTCCTTCTCCCCACAGGATCGCCTCTACGAACAGGCGTGTGACCAAGCCATCGCGATGTGCGACGGCAATCTGCGCTCCACGATCAAGGCGCTGATCATGGCGAACGAGTATCTCGAGCTGGAGCTGCAGGAGCTGCGGGCCGCGATCTCCTGCGGCTGCATGCCCAACACCGCCTCGGACGCCGCGCAGAGCGATGCGGCCTGAGCCCGACGGCCTTTGAGGCTCTCCAGGCGATGACCCATGCACTCGCTCGGAGCTTCGGCGAGAGGTCAGGAGGAGCGTGCAATGCCCGATATCACCTACTACGTCGCGATGCCGTTCAGGCGGGACGAGGGTGGCATGCTGGTCGCGGGAACGGCTGAGGAATGCCAGAGCTCGTCGGCCGCGCTGCGTCGCGCGGAGGCCATGTCGCGCTTATCAGACAATATCGGCGCCATTGCCTTCAGCCGCAGCGGCGATCCATTGAAGGGGGAATTCAGCGACGCCCGGCTGCTGCACAAGTTCGGCGAGTTGCCTGACGATCTCGGCGAGTTGTGAGCGCCGTGTTCCGCCAGCTCGGTCATCGGCGCGGATGGCCGGCGAGCGTCACCGCTTGTCGCCCGGCAGGGTCGTTCGTTACGCGTGGCTCTCGTACCTTCGCTGGGCCTTGCGCATGTACATCGCGCGGTCGGCTTCCTCCAACGCACGTACTGGGTTGACGCGCTTGTCGAGAAGGGCAACCCCGGCCGACGCGCCGGCACACACGGTCTGATCGCCGAAGGTGAAGGTCAGGCTGTCGATGGCCTGCTCCAGCTCCGCCGCCTTGGCATGCGCCTCCGTCGCGCTGAGGTGCCAGAGCAGCACGCCGAACTCGTCGCCGCCGAGCCGACCGATCACGTCGGAGGATCGGACCCGCTCGCCGAGGACACGCGCAACCGCCTTCAGGACCTCGTCACCGGCCGCATGGCCGAAGGTGTCATTGATGGGTTTCAACCGATCGACGTCGAGCACGACCAGGGCACCGGTCGCATCGTAGCGCTTGATGAACGCGATGGAGCGATGGAGCTCGCGGGCGAAGCCGCGACGATTGAAGATGTCGAGCAGGAAATCGCGCTCGGCGGAGGCCGTGAGCTCGGCGATCCGCGCCTGCGCTGCCCTCAGCTCGGCCTTCAGGCGTCGGATCGTCTGCCGCGTGCCCGCCGATGCGGAACCAGGTTCAGGTGAGCGCGCGCCCCGAAGAACCCTATGACGGTACCGGGTTCTTCGCTTCCCGGCCCGCCACGCGGCCGCCATGCGCTTCTTTTTCATCGGACACCTGCCGCGCCGTCGTTTGGGCTTGCCGGGCTTAACCAAGACAGGATAGTCCATTCGGGCCTCCATGCCATGGCTTGCCGCTGTCGGGACCGATCCTATACTCCGGCCCATGCTGATGGATTCCCGAGAAGATTTGAGGTTATGACCGCCCCAATCGCCATTATCATGGGAAGCCAGTCGGACTGGGATACCATGCGCCATGCCGCCGACACACTCGGAGCGTTGGGCGTGAGCTACGACGCCCGTATCATCTCGGCGCACCGCACCCCGGACCGGCTGTATGCCTTTGCCAAGGGCGCCAAGGCGGCCGGCTACAAGCTCGTCATCGCCGGTGCAGGCGGCGCCGCCCATCTGCCGGGCATGACGGCCTCGCTGACAGAGCTGCCCGTGTTCGGTGTTCCCGTCGAGTCGAAGGCGCTGTCGGGGGTCGATTCGCTGTATTCGATCGTCCAGATGCCGGCCGGAATTCCGGTGGGAACGCTCGCCATCGGCAAATCCGGCGCCATCAACGCAGCGCTGCTGGCGGCGAGCGTGCTCGCTCTCTCCGATCCCGCGCTCGCCGGCCGTCTGTCGGCTTGGCGCCAGGCGCAGACCAATGCGATCGCCGAACGTCCGGAGGGCACGGCGTGACCGACTCCAATCGGGTGAAGCTCAAGCCCGGCGACACCATCGGTATTCTCGGCGGCGGCCAGCTCGGCCGCATGCTGGCGCTTGCTGCGGCGCGGCTCGGGCTGCGCTGCCAGGTATTCTCGCCGGACCCGGACTCCCCCGCCTTCGACGTGGTGCTGAACGCAACCTGCGCCGAATATGCCGACGTCGAGGCGCTCGAGCTGTTCGCCAATGACGTCGACGTCGTCACCTACGAGTTCGAAAACGTCCCCTCGGCCGCGGCCATGGTGCTGGCGGCGAGGCGCCCGGTGCTGCCGCGCCGCTCGGCGCTCGAGACGACCCAGGATCGCCTCACCGAGAAGGATTTCGTCACCTCGCTGGGCATCAGCACCGCGACCTATGCCGACGTGTCCTCGGTCGCCACCTTGCGCGAAGCCGCGTTCCGGATCGGCTTGCCGGCCGTGCTGAAGACGCGTCGGTTCGGCTATGACGGCAAGGGCCAGATCAAGATCCGCCCGGGTGACGATCTCGAGCGGATCTGGGCCGAACTCGGCACCAAGTCGGCGATCCTTGAGGCGTTCGTTCCGTTCGAGCGCGAGATCTCGGTCGTGGCGGCCCGAGCGGCCGATGGACAGGTCGAGTGCTTCGACGTCACCGAGAACGAGCATCGCGATCACATCCTGAAGGTGTCGCGGGCGCCGGCGCGCATCCCGGATGCGCTCGCCGACGAGGCCAGGGACATTGCGAGCCGGATCGCCACCGCCCTCGATTACGTCGGGGTGCTGGCCGTGGAGATGTTCGTGGTATCGGATGGTCCCACTCCAGGCGTCCTGGTCAACGAGATTGCCCCGCGGGTGCATAATTCCGGCCACTGGACCCTCGATGGCGCCTCGATTTCCCAGTTCGAACAGCACATCCGGGCGATCGCCGGTTGGCCGCTCGGCAAGCCGCTGCGCCACGGCCACGTCACGATGACGAACCTGATCGGGGACGAGATCGACAGCTACGAGCAGTGGCTCACGGTTCCCGGCGCGACCGTGCATCTCTACGGCAAGGGCGCCGCTCGTCCGGGCCGCAAAATGGGGCATGTGACCCAGGTCTTGCCACTGCCGCCGAGGCAGGGCTGAAATAAACCGCTCCGGCGAGGTTAAACTTGCGGTCAAGAGCCCGTCAGCGGGTGGACAGCGACGGTGTCCTCTGATACACGGGCGCGCTCAAGGTTAAGGGCGCGGGCATTTGCCAGCCCTGGCTTCACCAGATTTCAAACCGATAGACTGAGAAAGAGGATGCCGCGTGCAGGTTCTCGTTCGCGATAACAATGTCGATCAAGCCCTCAAGGCGCTCAAGAAGAAGATGCAGCGTGAGGGCATTTTCCGCGAGATGAAGCTTCGCGGCCATTACGAGAAGCCGTCCGAGAAGAAAGCCCGCGAGAAGGCCGAAGCCGTGCGCCGTGCGCGCAAGCTGGCCCGCAAGAAGTTGCAGCGTGAAGGCCTGCTGCCGATGAAGCCGAAGCCGGTGTTCGGCGCTGGCCCCGGCGGTGACCGTGGTGCTGGTCGTGGTCCGGGCGCAGGTGCCCGTCCCGGCGCGCCGCGCTGATCTGGTCACTTCAATCTGACGTCGTCTGAAGCGCGGGCCTTTGGCTCGCGTTTTTGTTTTGGGCGCTCCTTTTTGATTTTGCGCCTCTGGCCATCCGGCGACCGGATTGAATCCGGGTTGCTGCGCCCGCCCCTCGCATCGCTGCAGAGCTCGCCACTCCAAAGAAAAAGCGGCAGACCGGCCAGGCCCACCGCCTCGATCACGTCCGCGAACGATTCGACCGGCTATTTCGGCAGCACTGAGTGGAACACCGATTTCGCCGCCGACATCATGTCCTGCGCCACGCTGGACATCTGGTCCTTGATCGATGGATCAGTCTTGTCGGCGCGCAGGTCGAGCGGACGCAACTGCTGGACAGGGATCTCCGCCGGCGGGGTCGGGCGCCCGTCCGGCTGCAATGATCCCGTGTAGGTCGGGCTCGAGGCCGACGGCAAGGCAAAGCCCTGCTCGGCCGGTGGCGCAGAGACCGTCACGGGAGGCGGCAGCGGACGGACCGGCGACACCTGTGGCGCGACGGTCGCGATGCGCGGGGTCTCGCCAGCGCCCCGGGCTGCATCGCTCGACGGCTTCTCGGCAGCCGTCTTGCCGGCACCTTCGCTCGCGCGCAACCGCTCGATCGCCGCGCGGGCGAGATCAGCAGCATCCCGGCGATCGTCCTGCTGGGCCGCCGGGGCCTCGGCCGGAGTACCGCGCGCAATCAGCTTTTCCCGCGGCGACCCGGGATGGCGCGCGGCCTGCACATCGGTCGGGAGGCTCGCTGTTTCGGTCGGCTTCACTTCGACGGCCTTCTCCGCAGCCTTGTCGGCGAGCGACTTCTCCGAGACCCCCTTGGCCTTGATGCCAGGAGCGGGAATGCTGGAGACCTCCGTCGACGTTTCCGCCGGCTTGGCGTCGGACTTGGGATCGGCCTTCGCTTCCAGCTTGGCGGGGTCGGTCCCCTTGCCCGTGGATTTCGGAGCGTCGCTCTTTGAGCCGGTGAGCTTGGCGTAGGCAGCCGACGCCACCGCCGCCACGGTCGATGGCGGCGAGTCGGGCTTGGTATTGATGTAGTGGTTGACGATGTAGGCCCCGATGATGGTGGCAACCACCGACGGGACGATCTCCATGGCGAACTTTGTGAGATATTTCAGCATGCTGACCACTCCCGCGCGGTATTTGCGGGAACTTTGAGGCACAATTAAGGGACCATCCCAGTACCTTCCGGAGCCCGCAACCTGCGATCCCTGCAGGCGCAACCGCCGAAAAGTCGTTCTCCTGAAGCCCTTTGAGACCGAAGCCGTGCTGCAATCCAAGATCGTATGGGCGCTGCCAACTGCTTCCGGATCGCCGGCTCAAGATACCACAATCAGCGGCATCCCGGTAAACAAATGGTTACGGCTTCAATTCAACCTCGAGGAAAACGATCTCGGAGCCGGTCTCATTCAGTACATCGTGTTCGACACCGGCTTTGCGGAAATAGGATTTGCCGACCGCGAGCTGCGCCTTCGAGCGCTCGCCGGACGGCGCCACGATCGTCATCTCGCCCGCGGTGACCGGCACGATCACGTAATCCATCTCATGAACGTGGCGCCCCGTGGCACTGCCGGGCAATAGCCGCCACTCCGTGACGCGGACTTCGGGCGTATCGACCTGGACGTCGGACTGGGCGCTGAGCATCGGGGATCTCTTGAATCAGGGGACGAAGAGCAGAAACAGGAATATCGCGAACACCACCATGTGCACCAGCCCGAACAGGATGTTCGTCCGTCCCGTGCCGAAGGTCAGCATGCTCAGAACGAAGGTCAGGACCAGCAGCACTATTCCCTGCGGGTCCAGCCCGAGGACGAGCTGCTTGTCGAGCACATGGGCGGCGACCGCCACTGCCGGGATGGTCAGCCCTATGGTGGCGAGCGAGGAGCCAAGCGCGAGATTGATGCTCTTCTGAAGGTCGTTGGCGCGGGCGGCCGAGAGGGCGGCGATACTCTCCGGCAGCAGGATCAACAGCGCCACGAGCACGCCTGCGACCGCCTGCGGCGCACCCGTTGCGGCAACGCCGGCGTCGACCACCAGCGAGAACTTCTTGGCAAGCAGGACCACAGCGAGCAGTGCGACCAGCAGCAGCCCGACACTGAGCAACAGCTTCGCACGCGGCAGCCGGACATCGTCATCGGCGAACCCAGCCGAGCCGCCGACGAAATAGTCTCGATGGCGGGTGGTCTGCGTATACAGGAACACCGCGTAGAGCAGGATCGTCACGACGCTGACGAAGGCGATCTGCACGGCAGAATACACCGGACCAGGCGACGTCAAGGTATAATTCGGCAGCACCAGTGTGATGGTTGCCATCGTGAACAGTACGCTGAGATACAGATTGGCACCGGAGACCAGCACGTCCTGCTCGCGATAGCGCAGGCCGCCGATGAAGATGCAGATGCCGGCCAGGCCGTTGCACACGATCATGACGACCGCGAACACGGTGTCGCGGGCCAGCGCGGGCGCAGCCTTGTCGCCGAGCATGATGGTGGCGATCAGCGCCACCTCGATCACCGTCACCGCCAGGGTCAGGAGCAGTGTACCGAACGGCTCGCCGAGCTCATGCGCGATGACCTCGGCGTGATGCACGGCCGCGAACACCGTGCCGAACAGGATTACCAGCAGCACCGCGGCGAAGACCACGCCGGCGGCCGAAGGCGTGAAGTCATAATGCGTCGCCGTGACGATCGCGACGAGCGCGACCGCCAGGCCGGGAAAGATCACCGATGATGCGGGCGTTGCGCCCTTCACGCTCATGATTCGCGTCCTTCGATCCGTTCTGTCCGACTATGCGCGACAGCGAGGCGATCGTCACGCGGTCCGGCCGTGACAGGGTCAACCAGGACGGTCTCTGAAAGTGCCGTCGATCAGGTCAATGCGGGCTGAGCAGCGGATGGATCGGAAGCACGGTCAGCAGCACGAACAGCGGAACGAGGACGGCACCTGCCCGCAGCATGTAGCCGAAGAAACTCGGCATCTTGATGCCGCGCTCATTGGCGATCGCTGCGACCATGAAGTTCGGCGCGTTTCCAATGTAGGTCAGCGCACCCATGTAGACGGCGCCCATCGAGATCGCCGCCAGCGTGCCCGAGAGTTCGCCCATCAGCACCTTGGGATCGCCGCCCGCCAATTCGAAGAACAAGAGATAGGTCGGGGCATTGTCGAGGAAGGCCGACATCAGCCCGGTGAACCAGAAATAGGCGACCTCTCTCGGCGCGCCGGCGGGTGTCGTCACGGCATCCAAGAGCCAGCCGAACGAGCCACTGCGACCCGCGTTCAGCATGGCGATGACCGGGACGATCGCGGTGAAGATCGCCGCGAACAGCTTGGCGACCTCTCGGATCGGCTCCCAGTTGAACCCGTTCGCCTCGCGGTGCTCGTCCGGCGTGAGCCAGAGCGACAGGCCGGCGATCGCCACGAGGATGGCATCGCGCACGAGGTTCTGAAGCTCGACATGCGTGCCGAAGACGTCGAAGGAGATGCCTGGCTTCCAGGTCGCCGAGAGCAGCGTATTGGCAACGATCGCGGCGATCAGAACGACATTGATGAGGCCGCGAATGCGCACCGGCTCCTTCGTTACGAACGCCTGCGACGCAAGCTTCTCCGCGCGGAAGCGCCACCAGTCGATAGCGGCAAAGACGATGAGCAGCAATCCGGCGACGATCGCGGTCTGCAGCCAGAGGTGTTGCGTCGTCCAGAAGAAATCGACGCCGCGCAGAAAGCCGACGAACAGCGGTGGATCGCCCAGAGGGCTGAGCGCGCCACCGACATTGGCAGCCAGGATGATGAAGAAGACCAGCACGTGCACGTTGTGCGGCCGCGTCAGATTGGCGCGGATCAGCGGACGTACCAGGATCATCGCGGCACCCGTCGTGCCGACCACGCTCGCGATGATCGTGCCGAGTGCCAGGATGGCCGTATTGGTCGCCGGCGTACCTCTGATGTCGCCGGTCACCAGGATGCCGCCGGCGACGGTGTAGAGCGCAAACAGCAGCACGATGAAGCTGAGATACTCCGCGAGCAGCGCGTGGATGAAGGACGCGAGCGAGGCCGCCAGTCCCGCCTGCCAGGTCAGCGCCGCCAGCGTCACCACGGCCCATGCCAAGGCGATCTTGCCGTAATGGTGATGCCAGAGGCGGGCAAACAGCAGCGGGCCGAGCGCGATCGATAGCAGCAATCCCGCAAACGGCAGCGCGAACGGCCAGGTCATCGCAGCGCCATCGAGGCCGGCGGCGGCATACGCGGGGATCGGCAGACCTGCGACGATCGCGACTACAAGCAGAGCTGGCCACCGACCGAGGACATTACGGGCTGTCGATGAAACTCTTGGCCGTACCTGTCGCACCATAGAAATCCAGATCATTATGTCCGCCGTCGGGAAACCGTACGAAGCGCTTGGGGTCATGCGCAAGCGCGAACAATCGTTCCCCGAAGCGGATCGGAATCCCCGGATCTTTGGCGCCATGCATGATCAGCAGCGGCACATGCACCTTGGCAATGCGCTGATCGGATTGGAAGCGGTCGCGCATCAGCAGGCTGACGGGAACCACTTTGAGCATGTCGGAGGCGACGTCGACCGTGGACGTATAGGGCGCCTCCAGGATCAGCCTGGCGATGGGACGCTCAGCGGCGATCGCGGCGGCCACGCCGCTGCCCAGTGAAAAGCCCCAAGCCACGATGCGCTCCGCCGCGTAGCGCTCGCGCGTGAAGGCATAGGCGGCTGCGGCATCCTGAAGCAGCCCCTGCTCACTGGGGTTGCCGCTCGAGCCTGCATAACCGCGATAGGACAGCGCGACGAGGCCGGTCCCGTCGGAGGTCAGCGCCTTGAAGCGCGAGACCACGCCGGCGAGGAAGTCGCCATTGCCTGGGAAATACAGCACGACCTTGCGGCCGGGCTGCGCCGGCACATGCCAGGCGATGACCTTCTCGCCGTCGGCCGAGGTCAGCACGTGCTCTTCAGCCTGCGGAAAACCGGCCGCGTCCGGCGCGGTGCGACCGACCGGCGGGATCGGAAACAGCATCGCGCGCTGGCGCATGAACAGCACAGCAAGCACGGTGGCGTAGATCGCCACCACGACGATAAGGAGCCATTTCAGGACCGCCATGGCTCCCAATAATGCCAGCTACATGCCCTTGACGATGTTCTCGGTCATCTTCTTGGCGTCGCCGAGCAGCATCATCGTGTTGTCGCGGTAGAACAGCGGATTGTCGATGCCGGCATAGCCCGAGGCGAGCGAGCGCTTGATGAACATCACGGTGCCGGCCTTCCAGACCTGCAGCACGGGCATGCCGTAGATCGGCGAGGACTTGTCCTCCTCAGCGGCCGGGTTGGTGACGTCGTTGGCGCCGATCACGAAGGCGACGTCGGCCTGGGCGAACTCGGAGTTGATGTCCTCGAGCTCGAACACCTCGTCATAGGGGACGTTGGCCTCGGCGAGCAACACGTTCATGTGGCCGGGCATGCGGCCCGCGACCGGATGAATGGCGTACTTCACCTCGACGCCTTCCTTCTTCAGCGTGTCGGCCATCTCGCGCAGCGCGTGCTGGGCCTGGGCCACGGCCATGCCGTAGCCGGGCACGATGATCACCTTCGAGGCGTTCTTCATGATGAAGGCCGCGTCGTCAGCCGAGCCGAGCTTGGCCGGCTTCTGCTCACCGGTACCACCGCCGGCCGCTGCGGTCTCGCCGCCGAAGCCGCCGAGGATGACCGAGATGAAGGACCGGTTCATCGCATGGCACATGATGTAGGACAGGATCGCACCGGACGAGCCGACCAGCGCGCCGGTGATGATCAGCGCCGAATTGCCGAGCGTGAAGCCGATACCCGCCGCGGCCCAGCCCGAATAGGAGTTCAGCATCGAGATCACGACCGGCATGTCGGCGCCGCCGATCGGGATGATCATGAGCACGCCGAGCGCCAGCGCCAGCAGCGTCACCATCAGGAAGTCGAACCCGCCGCCCGTCATCACCAGGCGGACCACGAAGAAGACGAGCGCAACGGCGAGCGCAATGTTGATGATGTGGCGCGCCGGCAGGATGATCGGCGCGCCACTCATCCGTGCCGAGAGCTTCAGGAAGGCGATGACCGAGCCGGTGAAGGTCAGCGCGCCGATGGCGACGCCGAGCGACATTTCGACCAGGCTCTGCGGATGGATGTTGCCGGGCGTACCGATGTCGAAGGCTTCGGGCGCAAAGAACGCGCCGGCGGCGACCAGCACCGCGGCCATGCCGACCAGCGAGTGGAACGCCGCCACGAGCTCGGGCATCGACGTCATCGGCACCCGGCGCGCGATCACCGCACCGATGCCGCCGCCGATCGCAACGCCGAGGATCACGAGGATCCAGGCGATCGCATCTGCCGGGGGATGCCCGGCCAGCGTGGTGGCGACCGCAATCGCCATGCCGGCCATGCCGAAGAAATTGCCTTGCCGGCTGGAGGCCGGACTCGACAGCCCGCGAAGAGACAGGATGAACAGCACACCTGCCACGAGATAAAGGAGTGCCGACAGATTGGCGTTCATTGCAGATGCCCCGTTGTGCCTGTCATCCCGCGTCGTGCGGCGTTGTTACTTGGACTTCTTCTTGTACATCGCCAGCATGCGCTGGGTGACGAGGAAGCCGCCGAAGATGTTCACACAGGCGAAGATCAGCGCGATGAAGCCGAAGGCCCGCGCCAGACCGCTGCCGCTCGACAGCATGGGAACGCCAACCGCGAGCAGCGCGCCGACCACGATCACCGAGGAGATCGCGTTGGTCACCGACATCAGCGGCGTGTGCAGGGCCGGCGTCACCGACCACACCACGAAGTAGCCGACGAACACCGCCAGCACGAAGATCGACAGCCGGAAAACGAAGGGGTCGACGGCTTGGACGACATGTTCCATGGCTCTGCTCCTTAGGCCTTCGGCTGGAAGTTCGGGTGGACGATGGCGCCATCCTTTGTCAAAGCCGTGGCCTTGACCAGCTCGTCGTCCCAGTTGACCGCGAGCGCCTTCTCCTTCTTGTCGACCATGGTCTCGATGAAGGAGAACAGGTTGCGGGCGTAGAGGCTGGAGGCGGAAGCTGCGACCCGGCCGGCGAGATTGGGGTAGCCGATGATCTTGACGCCGTCGATCTCGACGGTCTCGCCGAGCTTGACGCCCTCGACATTGCCGCCACGCTCGACCGCGAGGTCGACCAGCACCGAGCCCGGGCGCATCGACTTCACCATCTCCATGGTGACGAGGCGCGGCGCCGGACGGCCGGGAATCAGCGCCGTGGTGATGATGACGTCCTGCTTCTTGATGTGTTCCGCCGTCAGCGCCGCCTGCTTGGCCTGGTACTCCTTGGACATCTCCTTGGCGTAGCCGCCGGCCGTCTGGGCGTTCTTGAACTCCTCGTCCTCGACCGCGAGGAACTTGGCGCCGAGGCTCTCCACCTGCTCCTTGGTGGCCGGCCGCACGTCGGTCGCAGAGACCATGGCGCCGAGCCGGCGCGCGGTCGCGATCGCCTGCAGGCCGGCGACGCCGACGCCCATCACGAACACCTTGGTCGCCGGCACGGTGCCGGCCGCGGTCATCATCATCGGGAAGGCGCGGCCGAAGGCCTCGGCGCCCTCGATCACGGCGCGGTAGCCGGCAAGGTTGGCCTGGCTCGACAGCACGTCCATCACCTGGGCGCGGGTGATGCGCGGCATCAGCTCCATCGCGAAGGAGGCAATGCCGGCATCGGCCATGGCCTTGAGCGCCGCGTCATTGCCGTAAGGATCCATGATCGCGAACACCAAGGCGCCGCGCCGGTAGTTGGCGAGTTCGGAGGCTTCCGGCCGCTTCACCTTGATGATGATGTCGGCATCCTTGAGCGCGTCCGCGCTCACGGTTGCGCCCGCCGCCGTGAATTCCGAGTCCGGCAGGCCGGATTTGATGCCGGCGCCGGGCTCGACCGCGATCTCGGCACCCAACGCCTTGAACTTCTTCACCGTGTCGGGAGAGGCGGCAACCCGCGGCTCCAACGGGTCGATTTCCTTGGCGACGGCAATCTTCATGAGGCCTCCGGCGCGAATGCGCGCGCGAGCTTTAAGAGGGCGGGACGTCCATGGGCTACAGCATGACGCCAAGTTAGCACTTGGCTTCGGCAGTCAGCTGAAGGCCCGCCGGCGGGGATGCCGGCGGGCCGAGAGCGACATTAAGCGAGGAAAATAGCCATCAAGATGACGATGAGAGCGACGCTGATCGTGCCGTACTTCACCAGCTTGATGAAGCCCTCGTAGGTGGCCTCATGCGCCACATAGTCGTTGCCGTCAGCCGTCGAGTAGGCGATCTCGCCATGGTTTGCCATCGGGGTCCCCCAGAGAAATATGCTTTGTTAAGGTCGCATACCCCAAAGCCGATGCAAGGGCAACGGCTGGCATGCAAGGCAGTTTTATCGCGTTTTCCGATCGCCCTATTGGCGAGGCCAATTGTCACGGATCCAGCGCGTCAGGCTGGCCTCGCTGACCTCGCCGGCAGCGAGGGCGAGGATCATGGCGGTGGCCTGAGCCGGCTCGGGCGCGAACGCGATTTCGTTTCTCCGCAGAAACGTCATCATCGCCATGAAGGCGATCCGCCTATTGCCGTCTACGAAAGCGTGGTTCTTGGCCAGTCCGAATGCATAGGCTGCGGCAAGCTCGGGAAGCGTCGCCTGCTCATAGCTCCATTTGTTAATGGGCCGCTCCAGGGCCGAGCGGAGCATGCCCTCGTCGCGCGGCCCGGGCGCGCCGCCGAAGCGGCGCAACTGTCGGGCGTGGATCGCGACGGCCTGCTCGTAGGTGATCCAAAGCGGCCCCTGCTGCTCGCTCATTTGGCGAGCGCGGCCAGGGTGTCGCGATACTCATCCATGATCTCGTCCGCGATCTCCATCGTCCGCTCGAAATCCGGATCATAGGGCAGCGCCTGGAAGCCGCCGCCGGGCAATTCGACGATGTGCAGTTGCTGACCGCGTTTGAGATCGAGCCGCTGCATCAGTTCGCGCGGCAACAGCAGGCCGTCGGAATTGCCGATCTTCTTGATTTCGATCTTCATAGCAGGCCGCTCCGAAAAAGAGGCGCGTTATACAAATGTATAACGCACCTCTTCAATCCGTTCAACAAATGTTTTACGCCCCTACCCCATCGCCTCCAGCTCGTCGATCATGCCGGCGATGACTGAGAGACCGCCGTCCCAGAATTTGGGGTCCTTGGCGTCCAGGCCGAACGGCTTGAGCAGTTCGGAATAATGCTTGGTGCCGCCGGCCGCGAGCATCGCCAGATAGCGCTCGGCAAACCCCTCGGCGGCGTGCTCGTAGACCGCATAGAGCGAGTTCACGAGGCAGTCGCCGAACGCATAGGCGTAGACGTAGAACGGCGAATGGATGAAGTGCGGGATGTACATCCAGAAGTTTTCGTAGCCCGGCTTGATCTCGATCGCCTCGCCGAGACTCTCGGTCTGCACCGAGAGCCAGAGCTGCCCGAGCCGCTCGGCGGTCAGCTCGCCGTTCTTGCGCTCGGTATGCACCGCGCGCTCGAACGAATAGAACGCGATCTGCCGCACCACGGTGTTGATCATGTCCTCGACCTTGCCGGCGAGCAGCGCCTGACGCTGCCTGGCGTCCTTGGTCTCGGATAGCAGCCGCTTGAACGTCAGCATCTCGCCGAACACGCTCGCGGTCTCCGCCAAGGTCAGCGGCGTCGGCGCCATCAGCGCGCCTTGCCTCGCCGCCAGCACCTGGTGCACGCCGTGGCCGAGCTCATGCGCGAGCGTCATGACGTCACGCGGCTTGCCCTGATAGTTCATCAGCACATAGGGATGCGCCGACGGCGTGGTCGGATGCGAGAACGCTCCCGGCGCCTTGCCGGGCCGCACCGGCGCATCGATCCAGCTCTGGTCGAAGAAGCGCTGCGCGATGTCGGCCATCTCCGGCGAGAAGCCGCGATAGGCCGTCAGCACCATGCTCTTGGCCTCCGGCCACGCAATGGTGGCATTGGCGGCGAAGGGCAGCGGCGCATTGCGGTCCCAATGCGCCAGCTTCTTCTTTTTGAACCAGCGCGCCTTGAGCTGGTAGTAGCGATGCGACAGCTTCGGATAGGCCGCGCGCACCGAGGCCACCAGTGCATCGACCACCTCGCGCTCGACGCGATTGTTCAAGTGGCGGGAGTCGGCGACATCCTGGAAACCGCGCCAGCGGTCCGAGATGTCCTTGTCCTTGGCGAGCGTGTTGGTGATCAGCGCGAAGGTGCGCTCATTGGCCTTGAAGGTTTTTGCCAGCGCCTCGGCGGCCGCCTTGCGCTTGGCGCCGTCGCGGTCCTGCAGGAAATTCAGCGTCGGCTCGATCGCGAGCTCCTTACCTCCGACCTGAAACCGCAGGCCAGCGATGGTCTGGTCGAACAACCTGTTCCAAGCCGAATAGCCGGTCTGCGATTTTTCGTGGAACAGCTGCTCGACGCGGTCCTCGAGCTGATACGGCTTGTCCTTGCGCAGGTCCTCGATCCACGGCCGGTAATGGCCGAGCGCGGGCGTCTCCATCGCGCGCTCGATAACGCCGTCGTCGATGCGGTTGAGCTCGAGCGGAAAGAACAGCAGATGCGTCGACGCCGCCGTCAGCCGCTCCGAGATGTCGCCGTAGAATTTGGAGATCGCCGGATCGACGCTGTCGCCGGCATGCGCAAGACCGGCGAACGAACCGAGCCTCCCGGCGAGATCGTCGATCGCCTCGTAGCGCCGCACGGCTTCTGCGAGCCATTCGCCGCCATCCTCGCGCGCGACATGCTCGGCGAGCTTGCCCTTGTAGTCGGTCTCAAACGCGACGCATTCGGAATCCATCTTCGCGAGATCGTGAGCGATCTCAGGGGCGTCGATGCCCATATAAAGGTCGCCGAGATTCCATTCGGGCAGCACGCCGATGCCGGCCTTTGCCGCGACGGCCTTCTTTGCCGGTTTGGCCGATGATTTGGCCGTCGCACCGCGCGCAGCCTTGACCTCTACCGGCTTCGGCTTTGACGCGGGCTTCTTGGCCGGCTTGGCCTTGTTGGATTTGGTCTTGGCGGATTTGGTCTGGGGGGCGGATCTGGTCGGCTTGCGAAGGGCAGAAGAAGCGCGCGAGGTCATCGGATGGGTAACCTGTTGTTCGAACGTGTATCCCGATCAGCGAGGTTTAAGGTTGCGTTAATCGGCGTCGGCGAGAGTGCCCCGATTCGAGACAGATAGTCGTAGCGTGCAAGGAAAGCCATGGCTGCCAGCATTTTGATTGCCGATGATGATCCGGTCCAGCGCCGGCTGGTGGAGAACATGGTGCAGAAATGCGGCTACGAGGCGGTCGTCGTCGAGACCGGCGATGCCGTCATCGAGAAGCTGACGAATCCTGACGCCGGCCCCATCGACGCCATCGTGCTCGATCTCGTGATGCCCGGCCTCGACGGCATGGGTGTCCTCTCCAAGATGCGCGAGATGGGGATCTCGATACCCGTGATCGTGCAGACCGCGCATGGCGGCATCGACAACGTCGTCTCCGCAATGCGCGCCGGCGCGCAGGACTTCGTCGTCAAGCCGGTCGGCATCGAGCGGCTCCAGGTCTCGTTGCGTAATGCGCTCAATACCTCGGCCTTGAAGGGCGAGTTGCAGCGCATCCGGCACAGCCGCGAAGGGCGCCTGACCTTCGCCGACATCATCACCCGCGCGGAGGCGATGGCGCCGATCCTGCGCATCGCCGAGAAGGCCGCGGCCTCGTCGATCCCGGTGCTGATCGAAGGCGAATCAGGCGTCGGCAAGGAGCTGTTCGCCCGCGCCATCCACGGCACCAGCGAGCGCAAGACGAAACCGTTCGTTGCCGTCAATTGCGGCGCGATCCCGGACAATCTGGTGGAATCGATCCTGTTCGGTCACGAGAAGGGCGCATTCACCGGCGCGACCGAGCGTCACATGGGCAAGTTCGTCGAAGCCCATGGCGGCACGCTGTTCCTCGATGAGGTCTCGGAGCTGCCGCTTACCGCCCAGGTCAAGCTGCTGCGCGCCCTGCAGGAGGGCGCCGTGGAAGCCGTCGGCGGCCGCAAGCCGGTCAAGGTCGACGTCCGCATCATCTCGGCGACCAATCGCAGGCTGCTTGACCGCGTCAAGGAGGGCCACTTCCGCGAGGATCTGTTCTACCGGCTGCATGTGCTACCGCTCACCGTTCCGCCGCTGCGCACCCGCCGCGAGGACATCCCGCATCTGTTGCGGCATTTCCTCGCGCGGTTTGCGGCTGAGGAGAACCGCGCCATTTCGGGCATCGCCGGCGAGGCCGTCGCCTATCTGACCAAGCTCGACTGGCCCGGCAATATCCGCCAGTTGGAAAACGCGGTCTACCGCGCCGTCGTCATGGGCGAGAGTGACCAGCTCGGCGTGGCCGATTTTCCGCTGATTCCCACCCACGCACCGCCGGTGGAGCCTGCGCCGGCCCTCACCGTGGAGCGGCCTGTTCCGGCGCTGCCTGCGATGGTGCCGGGAAGTGAAGTCCCCATTGCCCCTCTGCCCTCGCACGGGTTCCTGCCGCTGCTCACCGCAAGCGGCGAGGTGCGGCCGCTCGAGGAGATGGAGCATGAGATCATCCGCTTCGCCATCGCCCATTACCGCGGCCAGATGTCGGAGGTGGCGCGCCGCCTCAAAATCGGACGCTCGACGCTCTACCGCAAGCTCGACGAAGCCAATGACGAGACCCCCACGACGGAAAGCCCGCCGCTCGGCTGAGCCGCTCGGATCCGCACCATGGTTGCGCTTGGCTGTCGTCCGAAAAAGGCCGCAAGTCTTGGCAACACTGGAACATCTGAACCGTTGCCTTGCGGTGACAGACAAAGGAAATAACGCGTGGCACAAACGCACGATCGGTTTGGCCGGGGTTTCCCAAGAGTCAGTTTGTCGTGAGTTGTCCCGTGTGGCGCTGGCCGCAGAAATGGGGCTTGAGTATCGTTTGGGCGTGAATCATTGCGTGCAGATGTGAACCATCCTCACAGGCGGTACCCGCGCCGAAGCTGGCGGATCGACCTTGTTACCCCTGTTCCAGCCGGGACAGATCATCCGAGGGATTGATGATGCGAGATTGTGTGACCACCCGTGGCGGATATGACCGCGTGCTCATGGCTGTCGCGGCGACCTTCCTCGCGGTGTCCTCGACCTCTGCTTTCGCCCAGAGCGGTCCGCCCCGCAACAGCGCGGCCGAGCTCGCCATCGATGCGGCGATCCCGTTCCCCGAGCCGGCCAACGTGCCGCCGCCGACCGCCAGTGACTTCAAACTCGACACCACCGCCACCGTGTCGCCCGACCAGGCCAAGTCGCCCGAGACGACGACCAAGCCGCTCGACTCTGCCGCGGCGCCTGCGGCCGATCCCGCCAAAACCGTCGCCACGCCGCCGGCAGCGGCCCCTGCGACCGCGACGGTCCCAGACCCGGTCAAGGCCGCCAGCACCGTTCCCGCCGCCGACCAGCCCGTTGCCGACCGTCTGCGCGACCTGATGGCGAGCAAGGCGACAAGGTATTTCGACCGCAAGGCCGAACGCGCCGCCGTCGAGAAATTCTACACTGGCCGCGACTACGCGCCGATCTGGACCCAGGGCGGCAATCTGACAGCCGCCGCGAAGGGCGTCATCGCCCGTCTCAGGGATGCAGCAGCCGATGGCCTCAATCCCGGCGACTATCCGGTGCCGGATTTCGCAGCCGCAGCCTCCGCACCGGACGCGCTGGCGGAGGCGGATCTCAGACTCACCGAGAGCATGATGGACTACGCGCGCCAGGCGCAGAGCGGCCGCATGCACTGGTCGCAGGTCTCAGCGGATATCCAATATCCCGAGCATCCGGTCGATCCGAACGAGGTGCTGGCCAACGTCACCGGCGCAAAGGATGCCTCCGCGGCGCTGGAGAGCTACAACCCGCCGCACAAGCTCTACAAGCTGCTGAAGGCCAAGCTCGCCGAGCTGCGCGGCGTCAGCGACGGCGCGCCTGTTATCATCGACGACGGCCAGCCGCTGAAATACGCCCCTGCCCGCGGCAAGAATGCGCCGGAGGCCGAGGCGCAGATGTCCGACCCGCGCGTGCCCAAGCTGCGCGCCAAGCTCGGCATCACCGAGAACGCCGACGACATCCGCTATGACGCCAAGGTCGCCGCCGCCGTCCGCAAGTTCCAGGAAAGCGTCGACCTCAAGCCGACCGGGGTGCTCGACGACCGCACCGTGAAGGCGCTCAACACGCCCAAGCGCGACAAGCAGATCGATACGGTCCTCGTCAACATGGAGCGCTGGCGCTGGCTGCCGCGCGACCTCGGAGCGCCCGCGATCGGCGACGCTTATGTGATCCTCAACATCCCCGACTACACGCTGAAGGTGATGCAGCACGGCGCGCAGGTGTGGACCACCCGCGTGGTGACCGGCAAGCCGGGGCAGCATGCGACGCCGTTGCTCAGCGAGACGATGAAGTTCATCACGGTCAATCCGACCTGGAACGTGCCGCCGTCGATCATCTACAACGAGTATCTGCCGGCGTTGCAGCAGGATCCGACCGTGCTCGACCGCATGGGCCTGCGGCTGGAGCGCGCGCGCGACGGCTCGATCCACATCTCGCAGCCGCCGGGCGAGGCCAACGCGCTCGGCCGCATCCGCTTCAACTTCCCGAACAAGTTCCTGGTCTATCAGCACGACACGCCGGACAAGAACCTGTTCGCCCGTGACGAGCGCGCCTTCAGCCATGGCTGCATGCGCGTGCAGTATCCGGATCAGTACGCGTCGGTCCTGCTCAACATCACCATGCCGAACGAGCGCTACACGCCCGAGCGCATCCGCAGCATGTACGGCCGCAGCGAGATCGACCTGAAATTCCCGACGCCGATCCCGGTCAACATCACCTACCAGACCGCCTTCGTCGACGATGCCGGCAAGCTGCAATTCCGCAAGGACATCTATGGCCGCGACGCGACCATGATCTCGATCCTGAAGAACAACCGCGGCAAGGATCTCGAGAACGTCGTCGCCCACGCCCAACCGAGCTACGCGCGTCCGAAGGGGCCGCTGCCGAACTCGGTCAACATCAGCGACAACAGCTTCTCCTCCGGCCCGAACTTCTTCGAGCGCCTGTTCGGCGGCGGTGGCCTGCCGACGCCGCCGGCGCCGGTCGGCCGCCCTGCCCGGCGGGTCTTCACCCGCTGATCAGGCCGCCGATCACGGTCAAAATTTCCATCTTGAGATCAAAGGCCTCGCCGATCGGCGGGGCCTTTGCTTTAGGTTAACCACAATGATCAACCAAGATTCGATGGCTCTTTTTCGCCACACTCAAGAGTATATGTTAAGGGTAATTGGGGGGCGGGTCGGTCAGTATCCCTTAACCATCCCGCCTTAGGTAAGCGTTTCCTCTCTCTTCCGCCGGACGGGCCGCAAGAGGGTCATCGAGTAAACGCTCGTCGACGGGGTGGCTGCATCTTGCTGTCTGTTTTCGCGCGCCAATCTGTTTCGCTCACGAGGGCGGGTTGGAAGGCTGGATGCCAATGCGGGCTGGCGGCGCTGCTGCTACTCATCGGCGCCGGCTCGGTGCATGACGCGGCGGCGCTGAATGAAACCCACACCCTCTCCTTCCACCACACCCATTCCGGCGAGGACCTGACGGTCACCTTCAAGCGCGAGGGCCGCTATGACGAAGACGCGCTGAAGAAGCTCAATCACTTCCTCCGCGACTGGCGTACCCAGGACGAGACGGTCATGGACCGCCGCCTGTTCGACATCCTCTGGGAGGTCTATCGCGACGTCGACGCCAAGCAGCCGATCCAGATCATCTCGTCGTACCGGTCGCCCGCCACCAACTCGATGCTGCGCCGTCGCTCGGCGCATTCCGGGGTGGCGCGGCACAGCCAGCACATGCTGGGCCACGCGATGGATTTCTACATTCCGAACGTGCCGCTGGAGCAGATCCGCTTCGCTGGCCTGCGCCTGCAGCGCGGCGGCGTCGGCTTCTACCCGACTTCCGGCTCGCCCTTCGTGCACCTCGACACCGGCAACATCCGGCACTGGCCGCGGATGACGGCTGACCAGCTCGCCCGCGTGTTCCCGGACGGCAAGACCGTTCACGTGCCGAGCAACGGCGTTCCGCTCAAGGGCTATGAGCTGGCCAAGGCCGAGATCGAGAAACGCGGCAATGGCGATGACGCGTCGTCCAGCCGCCCCAACCTGTTTGCAAGGCTGTTCCGCGGTCGTCCGAGCGAGGATGACGAGGAGTCTGGCGAGAGCGAGAGCAAGGCCGACGCCAAGCCGGTCCAGACCGCGGCACTCGCCGCGAAGCCGGCTGACAAGAGCTCCGACAAGGACGGCCGGACCGTCGAGCGATCGGTGGACAGCAAAGCCGCCACCACGCGCGGCAAGATCGCCAATGCCCTGCAATTGGCCTCCGCGGATGCGCAATCTGCCGCTCAGCCCGCGGCGACCAAGCCCGAGACGAAGTCCGAAACGACAAGCGCCGTCGGCAGCAAATCCAGGGACGGCGCGCCGCAGAGCGTCGCCGACATCATCAATTCGCGCGGCTTCTGGGGTGACAATCCCGGCACGCCGAAGCAGGCCACCCCCGAGCAGGTTGCCGCGATCACGGCACGCCGTGCGCTGTCATCGATCGATCAGCAGCAGACCGCAAGCCTGATGCAGGCCATGGCCTTCGCACCCCCGGCCTCCTCTCCGCTCGATCGCGCCAATGTCGCCTCCACGGCCCCCATCCCGGTGCGAAACTCCCGCCCGGCGACCCGCAGCGTCGCGCCGGTGCCTGAGGCCGCCCCCGCGGCCGCGAAGAACGGCCAAGGTCAGGACGGCGCCATCACGATGGCGACGCGAATCTCGGCGGCCAAGGCCCCCGATTCGACCTGGATGCGGGCCATCATGCTGACGCCGAGCGCATCGTCATCGATGTCCGTGACGAAAATGGGCGACGTGGACCTCACCGTGATGCGCAGCTATTTCGTCAAACCGCAGGTCGCGCTGGCGATGAGCTTCACCGCCGAGCCGACGCCGGGACTGAGCTACGATCAGTTCACAGGGCCGGCGATCATCAAGCTCGAAACCAAATCCTTCGCCATGCGCGCGGCAGCCTTGCGCTGACGCCGCGACAGCCGGTTCGTCGTTCTCCTCGGCATTGACGAGCTGGAGTGCAGCGTCGATGGCCGCATGCCGCCGGCGCGCCGAGGCGAACCGGGAGAAAGCGAATGCCCCGTCAGGGGCAGCCGAGGTCTGCTCCAGGTGAGCGAGGCCGGCTGCTCAGATCATTCCGAGCGCCTGCATATAGGTCTCGAGGATGCTTTCCTCTTCCTGGCGCTCGTTCGGGTCCTGCTTGCGCAGCCGGATGATCGTGCGCAGCGCCTTAACGTCGAAGCCATTGCCCTTGCTCTCGGCGTAGACGTCCTTGATGTCTTCGGAGATCGCCTTCTTCTCCTCCTCGAGACGCTCGATCCGCTCGATAATCGACTTGAGCTGGTCTACGGCAAAGCGGGTCGCGGGCGAGTCGTCGTCCTTCGCGGCGGCGGAGGTGGCCATCTGATACTCCTGAGTGGAACTCGTGTGTCCAAGGAAGGCGCCAAAGGGCGCTACATGTTCGCCGCGACCCTCAAATCTGGCGTGCCCCGCGTCAAGGCGACATCGCCCTCATCCACAGAGCGGCCCACATCTTGTTGGCCTGCGCAGCGTGAAGCCCACGCAAGCCGGCCGCGCCACTTGTGTTTCGTCACCATCCTGCGCAGGACCCGATTCGCCTTCGAAGCCCCTGCCAAGTCTGGGCTCGCGCGCGAACGGCAGTAAAGCGCGTCTCCTGCGCGCTCGTTTCGGAATCAGTGGCCCGGATGCGCCTTCTTGAAGGCTTCGCGCTGCTCGGCGCTGGCCTCGCGCTGGTACTTCGCCTTCCATTCCTCGTAAGGCATGCCATAGACCGCCTCGCGGCTCTCGTCCTTGGTCATCGGCGCCCCCTGGGCGTCGGCGGCGTCCTTCAGCCAGTTGGAGAGGCAGTTGCGGCAGAACCCCGCCAGATTCATCAGATCGATGTTCTGAACGTCGGTTCTGGTCCGCAGATGCTCGACGAGCCGGCGAAAGGCGGCGGCTTCGAGTTCGGTCCGGGTGGTGCTGTCCATCGTCATCTCTTTGTTCCCTGTTCCGCGCCATGACGGATGTCTGCTATATAATGAGGCTTCGTCGCAGATTTGGCCATATCGCAGCGCGGTCAGGAGGAGCGAGGCGCTGGATCGCAGCGGCTTCGCACGAGATCGTCATGGCGTTGACAGCCGCAGCCAAGCCCAGCGACATCGTTCAACGGTTGATATAGCGTCGCGCAATGATCCCCAAAATCTCCTCTCTCCTGCATCGCAATCCCTTCCGCCCTGGCTACGGACTGCTTTCGCTGCTTGGGCTGGCCGCGCTCTGTCTGTCGTCCACTCCGGCGGCCGCCGATTTCCGGCTCTGCAACAACACCTCCAGCCGGGTCGGGATCGCCCTCGGCTACAAGGACGCCGAAGGCTGGACCACGGAGGGCTGGTGGAACGTGTCGTCACGCAGCTGCGAGACCCTTCTCAAGGGCACGCTGGTGGCACGCTATTATTACATCTACGCGCTCGACTATGACCGCGGCGGTGAATGGTCGGGACAGGCCTTCATGTGCTCGCGCGACAAGGAATTCACCATCAAGGGCACCGACAATTGCCTGGCGCGTGGCTTCGACCGCACCGGCTTCTTCGAGGTCGACACCGGCGACCAGCGCGCCTGGACGGTGCAGCTCACGGAGGCCAATGAGCAGCCGGCGCAGCAGCGCGTGCCCGGAATTCCCGGTACGTTGGGACCCGGAGGCAACGTTCCAGGTCTGCCCAATGGGCCGCAAGGTGCGCCGCCGGCAGCCGCACCGGCCCTGCCGCCAGGGCAAGCACCCAAGCCATGAGGCGGCTGCGACGCATCAAGATCCTCGCGACGCTCGGCCCCGCCTCCTCGGACAGCGCGATGATTCGCAAGCTGTTCGAGGCCGGGGCCGACATATTCAGGATCAACATGAGCCACACCCCGCACGACAAGCTGCGGGAGCTGGTGACGACGATCCGCAGCGTCGAAGCGAGCTACGGCCGCCCGATCGGCATTCTGGTCGATCTTCAGGGTCCGAAGCTCAGGCTCGGCACCTTCGCCGACGGCCCGGTTCAGCTCAACAACGGCCAGAGCTTCGTGCTCGATTCCGACAAGACACCGGGCGATGCGACGCGGGTCCATCTGCCGCATCCGGAAATCCTGGCCGCCCTGCAGCCGGGACATGCGCTGCTGCTGGATGACGGCAAGGTGCGGCTGATCGCCGAGGAGACCTCGCCAACCCGCGCCGTCACCCGGGTCGTGATCGGCGGCAAGATGTCCGACCGCAAGGGCGTGAGCCTACCGGACACCGACCTGCCGGTCTCGGCGATGACGCCGAAGGACCGGGCCGACCTCGATGCAGCCTTGAACATCGGCATCGACTGGATCGCGCTGTCCTTCGTGCAGCGCGCCGACGACGTGCTGGAAGCCAAGAAGATCATCCGCGGCCGCGCCGCCGTGATGTCGAAGATCGAGAAGCCGCAGGCGATCGACCGGCTCAACGACATCGTCGACGTCTCCGATGCTTTGATGGTGGCGCGCGGCGACCTTGGTGTCGAGCTGCCGCTGGAACGCGTGCCCGGCCTGCAGAAGCAGATGACGCGGCTGGCGCGCCGCGCCGGCAAGCCGGTGGTGGTCGCGACACAGATGCTGGAATCGATGATCCAGTCGCCGGTGCCGACGCGCGCCGAGGTCTCCGACGTCGCCACTGCGGTCTATGAAGGCGCCGACGCGATCATGCTGTCGGCCGAGTCGGCCGCCGGCAAATACCCGGTCGAGGCGGTCTCGACCATGAACCGCATTGGCGAGGAGGTCGAGCGCGACGTGGTCTATCGCTCGGTGATCGCGGCGCAGCGTCCCGAGCCGGAATCGACCGCGGGCGATGCGATCGCCGAGGCCGCACGGCGGATCGCCGAGAATCTCGATCTTCCTACGATCATCTGCTGGACCTCGTCCGGCTCCACCGCGATCCGCGTCGCGCGCGAGCGGCCAAAGCCGCCGGTGGTCGCGATCACCCCGAACCTGGCAACCGGACGCCGCCTGTCGGTCGTGTGGGGCGTGCACTGCGTGGTGGCCGAGGACGCGCGCGACCAGGACGACATGGTCGAGCGCGCCGGCTCGATTGCCTTCCGCGACGGCTTCGTCCGCGCCGGACAGCGCGTCATCATCGTCGCCGGCGTGCCGCTCGGCACACCCGGCACCACGAACATGGTGCGCATCGCCTATGTCGGGCCGTCGAGCGACGCCCATATCTGAGACGACCTATTGGGTCCTATCGATCGCGCCCAGTCCGGCCGTGGACGGGGGCTTGGCCCGCGCGATCACCGGACAGGCCTCGATGGCAATGCCGGCGGCGCCGGGGATGCGCTCGCAGCCACGCGACGCATCGATCTGGAGATCATAGTCCGCAAGCACCTCGAGCCGCGGCGGGTTGTCGGCCGGGCTCTTGGAGAAATACAGCGCCCACACGCCTCCCGGCAGCGGATTGGCCAGGCCGTTGCGAACCCGGCGGTCCAGCACGCCGCCGGACACGATCGGCACCACGAGCTCGGACAACTGATAGACGCGCGAGCCCTGTGGCAGGAACGACGTGACGTAGCCGAGCGGCTTCTGCAGCAGCAGGAACGTCGCGGGACGTTGCAGGTCCGCCGCGAGCTGCGGCCGGTAGGGATCGGACCATGGCCGCCGCATCCAGTCGGTCGGCTGCGACGCCAGCGCGATGCCGAGCGCGGCCATCACCGTGACGGCCTGCGTCATCCGCCGCGATGGTGACGCGACCGGCCCAGCGTCTGCACGCCAAGCATCGACCAGGCGGATGAGCAGCAGCACGATCAGCGGCGCCGACAACAGCTCGAGCGGCATCAGATAGCGCTGGATCGAGAAGGCCAGCATCCACAGGACGTAGCTGAGCCAGAAGAAGATCAGGAGGCGCCGGTCGCGCAGCGGCAGCACCTCGCGCCGCTGCCACAGGCCGGTGACGATCAGCGCGATGAGCAGCACGATCACGACGGCGAAACGCGGATCGCGGAACGGCCATTCCGACGAGGGATGCTTGCCGATCACCCAGTAGAACGGATAGGCGAGCGCATCGAGCAGTCCCTGCGGCATGAAGCGCGTATCGACGATCGAGGCCTGCGGCGCTTCGGGCGAGCGGAAGATCGTGTTGTAGAATGGAAACAGCGGGCTGCCGTAGTCGCGCGCCATCTTCAATGCCCACGGCCCCGCGGTCACGATCACGCCGGCCGAACTGCCCGCGCCGAATGCGACGATCGCGCGCCACGGCCGCGCCACCAGCAGCAGCGACACGCCGGCTCCGGCCAGAAACGTCGCATTGGTGAGCTTCAGTCCCGTGGCCGCGCCGATCAGCAGGCCAGCGGCGACGAAACGTCGGCCGCGCTCATCGTCCTCCCCGAAGATCAGCGCGATGCCGGCGAGGATCGGAATGGTCGTGAGAATGTCGGCGAAGCTGGTGCCGACCTCGGACAGCGCCATCGGACTGAGGGCAGCGATGATGAGCGCGGCGCTGAGCGTGAACGCGTCAGCCGCGCGCCGGAGCAGCACGCGCGCAACCCAATAGACCAGCGCGAGATTGAGGCCGTGCAGCGCGCCCAGCGCGACGCCCCACCACGGCGCATCGAGCCCGTGGCGGACCGCGTAAGGCAGCAGGTAGATCAGCGGATTGAGGAAGCTCTGAAAGCCGCCAGGCGCGACGTCGATGTCGAAGCGGCCATGCAGCAGCGCGAAGCCGGCATAGTCGTGATAGTTCTGCCAGTCCCAGTTGATGTCCTCGCCGGCGAGATATGCATAGACAGCGCCGGCGGCGGCCGATCCGGCGATGACGAGGCGCGTCGCCAGAGGGTTGCGTGCAATCGACATCGTCTGAGGAGGCACCTGGAGTGGGGCAAGGCGGTGCTCTCGCGGCACGCCAGCCTCACCATCGCCGCGACGGGTGAATCCTTGCTTAAGCGCGGCCTTGCGTCCGAAGGGTAAGGCATGGTGGCGCTGACTACGCGCCGACCAGGCTCCTGACCGGCAGCACGGCCTGCACGACGAGACCGCGCGCACGCGCATCCATGACGCCGACCGCGCGCAGCGCCAGCAGGGTGACCGCCTGAACCGTGTCGCGGAGCTTGGCAGGGTCGTCGGGATTCTCGGTCGCCAGCGGCCCCACCAGCGCCTCGTGCAGCGCGCCGAGCAGCGCGGTCGCGGCCAACTGGGTGTCCTGCGCCGGAAGATGGCCAGCACGGACGGCCGCGTCGATCCGCGAGGCGATCTCGCCGACGATCTCGCGGCGGCTCGCGATCCGCGACGCCGTCACGTCGACGTCGACGGGCTCGGCCAGGATGCCCCAGGCGAGCTTGCGCTGCGACAGGATGTGCACTGCGACCGTGGACACCGCGGCAGCCAGCGCCGAGGATGGACCGGGAGCGGCATCGGCGGCGCGCCGGGCGGCGGCAAGCTCATCGCGCGAGACTTCCGCGATCAGCTCCGAGATCAGATCCGCCTTGGAGGGAAAGTAGCGATAGACGGTGCCGGCTGCGACATTGGCCCGGATCGCCACCGGGGCGATCTGGACGGCAGACATGCCGCCTTCCGCGGCGGTTTCGCGGGCGGCAGCCAGAATCGCGCTGCGGCGGGCCGCCAGCCGCTTCACGACCTGATGGGTTCGCCGATAGACCATGGCGTTTCTCGTCCCGGACGCGCTCGTCCAGGGCACCCGGCGAACGCTGGTTCAGTGTTTTTGGAGGATCGACCTCACAAATGGCTAGGAAGAACTGAACACTTGTTCACGAAGGAAGACAAGGGAAATCATGACCCTGCCCGGCCCCAACCAGTGTGTCAGGCGCTCGCGAGCGCCGCCGCGGCGGGCGCCGGCTGCCGACGCCACCACGAGCCGGCGCGCGCCAGCACCAGGCCGGCCAGGATCAGATTGGCCGCAAGCCCGAGCGGAATCCCGGACAGCATGAACGTGATCTGAAGCGCCGCGATGCCGCCGAGCGCGGGCAGCTCGTAGCGGCGAAAGCCCTCGGCGAGGCCGATCCGCACCAGCCATGCCACCGCGATGGCCTGAACCATCATGTCGTACATGAACAAATAGGGCGTCGTCAGCAGCAGCCCGACGGCCAGCGCCGCCGCCTTCAGCGCGTAGCGCACCGGGCTGCGCCACAGCGTCACCAGCACGACCGCAACGGCTGCGGTCAGCACCCATTGGAAGGTCCAGCCAAGCGCTTCCGAGCCGCCGAAATAGCGCACGAGCGAAAACAGGCTCTGCAGCTTCCACCAGGTCGCCTTGCCCTCGGTCAGGAACGCCTGCGAGAACATCGGCAGCCAATGCAAGAAGGCCTGCCAGCTCTCCAGCCCGAAGGCGAGCCATGACAGCAGCGCCAGAACGATGGCGGTGACGCTCGCAGAGACGAAGGCTGTCCAGCGCTGGGTGGCGATCAGCACGATCGGGAAGAGCAGGCCATATTGCGGCTTGTAGGTCAGGAGCCCGAGACAGATCCCCGCCAGCACCGGCCGCACCGGCAGCAGATAGAGCGTGCCGCCGACGAGCGCGGCAGTGAGGCATCCGTTCTGCCCGACCAGCGCGTTCGAGAACAGGGCCGGAAAGCCGGCTGCGAGCAGCAGGCCGAAGCCGCGGCCGACGATCGCGCGCATCGCGAGCGCATAGGGAACGAAGCTGGCATAGACCCAGCCGACGAAGGCGAGCGTGTAGGGAAACTGCGCCAGGAACGCTGCGACGAACAGGAACGGCGGCGGATAGTGCCAGGCAAAGTAGCCCGGGAAATCCTGCCGCAGCAGGTCGAGCTCGACCTGGCGCTGCACGTCCCAGTCCCAGGCCAGCGCCGGATGTCCCTGCAGCGCCAGCTTGCCGGCCGCCCAGACATTAACGAAATCGGTGGGAATGCCGAGACCCGCCTGGTCCCAGATCCAGGTGCCCGACCACAGCCCGGCCGGGAAGAACGAGGCGTTGATGCAGGCGAGCGCGAAGCAGGCCGCGAACAGGCCGAGCGGAACGTCACGACGCTGCGATGGGATCGCGGCGGCATCAGGATTGTCAGCCATCTGGACCTCGCCCCGCGCCTGCATGGGCGCCTCCCGATCGAGACATAGGCGGGGACGCTTGAAGAAGGCTTAAGCGTGGGCGACGGCGCGCGACCGCCGGCGCCGCACCGATTGTTTACGCGCGATCTGTATCGCAGGGGTTCGAATGCAACCAGCGGCGGCAGGCCGGGGGGATCCCATGTTCGTTTATCGCGCTCTCATCGCGCTACTCGTTTGCGCCATTTGGCCGGCCGCAAGCCGCGCCCAGGACAAGAGTCCGGTCCGCGTCTCCTCCGACGTCAGCTATGAATATCTGGCCCGCTGGGACGTCGCCCGGCTGAACACCATCCTCGCTGTCGATACGCCGAAATTCGCCGGCGTCTCGGTGACCTACACCCCGGCGCGCAATGCCGTCCGGCTCTATCGCGTAACCTATGCCTCAGTCGTGCCCGAGCGCGGCAACAAGCCGATCACGGCGAGCGGCCTGCTCGCGGTGCCCGAGACCGGCGAGACCAGCCTGCCGATGGTGTCCTATCAGCACGGCACGGTGTACGGAAAGCAGGAGGTGCCGTCGTTTCCGGAGCAGTCGCCCGAGACGCAGCTGATGATCGCGCAGTTCGCAGGACAAGGCTATCTGCTGATCGGCGCCGACTATTTCGGAATGGGCATCTCGACCGAGCCGGAAGGCTACATGGTGAAGGCCAGCCATCAGCAGGCCACCTACGACATGCTGCGGGCGAGCCGCGCCGTGCTCGACCAGATGAAGCTGACGAGCGCCAGGCTCGACATCGCCGGCTGGTCGCAGGGCGGCTTCGTGACCATGGCCTATCTCGAGAAGCTCGAAAGCGCCGGCGTGCCGGTCGCGGCAGCGGCGACCGCGAGCGCGCCGGTCGACGTGTTCGTCGCGCTGAACGGCTTTCTGAACTTCCCGCGCAGCAACGATGCCTCCTGGACGAACTCGCTGTTCATTCTGTCGGCCTTCGCGTTCGAGAACTATTACAGCGTACCCGGACTGGCGCGCTCGGTGATCAGCGACAGCTACTACGACGTCGCCCGCAAGGCCTATGAGCGCGAGCCCTTCAACGTCGCCGACGTCCCGACCGATCTGCACAAGCTGCTCAAGCCCGACTATTTCGATGCGCAGTATTTCGCTGCGTCGGCCTACGGCCGCCTGATCGCGCAGACGCAAGCCTATCGCTGGATCATCAAGACGCCGGTGCGCAACTATTACGGCGAGACCGACGAGGCGATCTCGACCGGTCTCGGCCGGCTGGCGATGACCTACCAGCAGGCGATCGGGGCCGGCAACAGCAAGGTCGAGGCGGTGTCGACGGGACCGACCAGCCATCGCGGCACGTTCGCGACCGCCGTCCCGCAGTGGAAGGCCTGGTTCGACAAGCCGTGATGCGCGCGGCGCCGCTGGATGCGGTCCGCGGCGCGGCACCCCGTCAACGAAAGACGTGACAAACAGAACGCGCGCCCACCGCGCGCGAATCGGACTGCCGCCGGCACGACTCCAAACAAACGAAAAGCCCGGCTGTAAGCCGGGCCTGTCGTCTCTCTCGATCTTCCGGATCAGATAGGCTGACCCGTCGGAAGTTCGTTGCATATCAACCCTGGCTCACGCCTGGGGCTGCGGCTCCAGGCCTGGATCGGGCCGCGGCCGCGGCTTGCCGGCCGGCGGCACGGCCGACGCGCGCGGCGTCGACGGCTCGATCGCCGATTCGCGGTTCGGCTTCTTGCCCTTCAGGAGGTCGTTGATCTCCTCGCCGGTCAGCGTCTCGTATTCGAGCAGCGCCTGGGCGATCGCTTCCCAGTCGTCGCGCTTCTCGGTGATGATGCGGCGCGCCTCCTGCTCGCCGGCCTCGATCAGGCCGCGAATTTCGGAGTCGATCAGGCGGGCGGTATCGTCGGAGATGTTGGTCGAGCGCGCCACCGAATGACCCAGGAAGACCTCCTGCTCATTGCTCTGGTAGCGCACGCGGCCGAGCTTGTCCGACATGCCCCATTCCATGACCATCGCGCGGGCGAGGTTGGTGGCCTGCTGGATGTCGCCGGTGGCGCCATTGGTCACCTTCTCCGCACCGAACTTCTGCACCTCGGCCTCGCGGCCGCCGAACATCATCGCGAGCTTCGAGACGCACCACTCACGCGTATGCGAGTGACGGTCGGCCTCGGGCAGCGACTGCACCATGCCGAGCGCGCGGCCGCGCGGAATGATGGTGGCCTTGTGGATCGGGTCGTGGCTCGGGACGTTGAGGCCGACGATCGCATGTCCCGCCTCGTGATAGGCGGTCAGCATCTTCTCTTCCTCGGTCATCACCATCGAGCGGCGCTCGGCGCCCATCAGCACCTTGTCCTTGGCCTCCTCGAACTCGGACTGCGTTACCATCCGCTTGTTGCGACGAGCGGCGGTCAGAGCAGCCTCGTTGACGAGGTTCATCAGGTCGGCGCCGGAGAAGCCGGGCGTGCCGCGGGCGATGGTCTTGAGGTTGACGTCCGGCGCCAGCGGCACCTTGCGGACATGAACCTTGAGAATCTGCTCGCGGCCGATGATGTCCGGGTTCGAGACCACGACCTGGCGGTCGAAGCGGCCGGGACGCATCAGGGCAGGATCGAGCACGTCGGGCCGGTTGGTGGCCGCGATCAGGATCACGCCCTCGTTGGCCTCGAAGCCGTCCATCTCGACCAGCAACTGATTGAGGGTCTGCTCGCGCTCGTCATTGCCGCCGCCGAGACCGGCGCCGCGATGGCGGCCGACGGCGTCGATTTCGTCGATGAAGATGATGCAGGGCGCGTTCTTCTTGGCCTGCTCGAACATGTCGCGGACGCGGCTGGCGCCGACGCCGACGAACATCTCGACGAAGTCAGAACCCGAAATGGTGAAGAACGGCACGTTGGCTTCGCCGGCCACCGCACGTGCGATCAGCGTCTTGCCGGTGCCGGGGGGGCCGACCAGCAGCACGCCGCGCGGAATGCGGCCGCCGAGCCGCTGGAATTTGCCGGGATCGCGCAGGAATTCGACGATCTCCTGCAGGTCCTGCTTGGCCTCGTCGACGCCGGCGACGTCCTCGAACGTCACCCGGCCGTGCGCCTCGGTCAGCATCTTGGCGCGCGACTTGCCGAAGCCCATCGCCTTGCCGGCGCCGCCCTGCATCTGCCGGGAGAGGAAGATCCAGACGCCGATCAGCGCGATGAAGGGCAGCCACGACACCAGCAGCGACACGAACCACGGCACGTTGTCGCCGGGCGGCTTGGCCTGGATGTTGACCTTGGCGTCGTACAGGCGCTTCACGAGGTTCGGATCGCTCGGCGCGTAGGTCTGGAACGACGAGCCGTTCTTGAAGGTGCCGTGAATCTCCGGCCCCTGGATCACAACGTCGCGCACATTGCCCTGATCGACCTCGGTCAACAACTGCGAGAAGTTGATGTCGGTCGAGGACGCGCGTTGCCCCGGGTTCTGGAAGAGTGTGAACAGCGCCAACAGCAACAGGACAATAATGACCCAAAGGGCGAAATTGCGCAGATTGGCGTTCATCGATTTTCCTTCGTGGTCGCGCGGATCGCGGCCGTTCGTCCTCGGACTCATCCCTGGGTAGCCACGAGGGAATCCCCCGGTCGACCGTCTCGTAATCTAGGTACCACTCGCGGCAATGCCAAGGGAACTAGAAAGGACTATTTATCGCATCCTAGCCCGATTCCCGCTCAAAAAAAGGCGCGGGAAACCGCTGCCAGGGCCGGTGGTTAAGGGTCCGCGAAAGCGACGAGCCGCTTCAAGTCGCGCCCGACCGCCGCGGCGGCGCGGGCGTGATGCGGATCGCGCCTCGCGTCATGCTTACCAGTGCACCAGCCAGGGTCTGTTTTAGCCTGCCCGGAGCAGACGTACCGCCATCTGCGTTCCCCGCAAGAGTCCGGTCCAGCCGCGCCAGCAGCGCCTCGGCCTTGCCGAGTTCCACGGGACCTTCAGTGCCAATGCGATTGATGGCGCGCATCAGCAGCCTCAGTTTGATTTCTGCCGGGAGTGCGACAAAGGCGCGCGCCTCGAAGGTCTCGCCGTGATCCGCCTGTCCGGGCCCGGTGCCGGCCGCTCGCAATGCGAGATAGCGTTCGGCGCCATCCGCCATCAATTCGATCGCGGCATTGGCCCGTCCGAGCCGGTCGGCCAGCGCCGCCAGCGTCCGGGCATCGCCGCCCTCGGCGGCCAGAGCCGGCATCAGGGCGCGCAGCCGCGGCCGGGTGAAGGCGGGATCTTGATTGGTCGGATCATCTGCGAAGGGGATCCCGGCCGAGCGCAGCGTCGCCACCAGCCTGGCCTTGGTAACGTCGAGCAGAGGCCGCGCCAGCAACAGCCCTTCACGCTCGCTGAGCGGTGCCATCGCCGCGAGCCCCGCAATACCGCTGCCACGCAAGAGCCGCATCAGCACGGTCTCGGCCTGGTCGTCACGGGTGTGGGCGGTGACGACGTGTCCGGCGCCCGCCTGCCGCGCCGCGCGCGCCAGCAGGCGGTATCTTGCCAGGCGCGCCGCTTCGGGAATCCCGGTGTCCGGCTTCTCATCGTTCCAGCGCAAGGTCCGATGTGGAATTGCGAGCCGCCGCGCGGTCTCCTTCACCATGCGGGCTTCACGGGCGGAGTCGCGCCGCAGAGCATGGTCGACCGTCACAGCCACAAGGCGCGGCCCCTGCGCAAGCCCCGCGCGCCACCGCGCCGCGAGCCACATCAGAGCCATCGAATCCGGACCGCCCGATACGGCGAGCACCAGCACGGGCGCCGCCGAAAGCGGCGCGAACAGGCGCTCCGCTTCGGCGGCGGAGATCGCAAGATCATCTTCGGAACCGGCCTTCGACATGGCGCCGCAGCCTACCCGCCCCGTCGGTCGTAGGCGAGAGGCCTACCCTCGCCCGGGGGCGTTCAGCACTTCACCCGCTTCTGCTCGCGATCGACCGTCGCCTTCACGCCCGCCGACGCGCGCGGATATTTGCGCGTCACTTCGCCGAACGCGGCGCAGGCCGCCTCCTTCTCCTTCAGCGCGGCCAGCGACTGGCCGAGCCGGAGCAGCGCATCCGCCGCCTTGCCCGACTTCTCGTATTTCGTCGTCACGGCGAGGAAGACCTCGGCGGCATCGCGATATTGCTGACGCTGGTAGAAGCTCTCGCCGAGCCAATATTGCGCGTCGCCGACCATCGGATCGTTCGGATATTTCTGGGTGAAGTTGCGCATCGTCTGCTCGGCCAGCGCGTAGTCGCGGCGCTGCATGTAGCCGATGCCGAGGTCGTATTCGTCGCGCGGCGTCTGCCGCGGCGGCGCGGTCTCCAGTCCGCCAGCGCCGGGAGCGGCGGCCGGCGGCGCACCCTGGGGATAGCGACCGCCCGTGGCATTCGCGAGATTCGAGGGATCGCCGACGGGCCGACCAGCAGGCTGGCCGCCACCCGGCTGGATCGGCAACTGGCCGCCGCCGAGCGCTTGCGGGGCGCCGGGAGCCGTCGGATTCTGGCTCGGATCGAACGCATCGCCGCGGCGGCCCCGGCCAGGGGCCGCGGGCTCCTGGACGATTTGCACCGGCGCGCCGGCCTGCGGCTGCGCATAGCCCGGCTGCTGCTGGGGAGAGGCCTGTTGCGGCTGGCCGTACTGCTGCTGGCCATATTGCTGCTGCCCGTAGGCCGGCTGTGGAGGCTGGCCGTAGGCGGGATTGGCCTGCGCCGGCGCGGCCGCGCTCGGCTGCGCCGCGGGGGCGCCGCCGGGCGCTGCGCTCTGCAGTTGCCGCAGCCGCTCCTCGAGCTGGCGATTGCGATATTGCAGCTCCTCGTTCTGACCGGTCAGTTGCCGGAGCTGATTTTCGAGCCGCTGAATCCGGATCTCGGGATCATCGTCGGTCTGGGCGAGCGCCCGCGACGAAAATGCCTGGCACGAGAAAACGACGAGCGCTGCGAGGATCGCGGCGGCGCTCCGTGGAAGAAACATGAATGACATGCTGCCCTGACGACCGGATCGGCGAGACATTGAAAACAGGCCTGTGAGCGAGGCTGTAAAGCAGAAATGCGATAGAGACAATTGACGTTCAAGCGAAGACAAGACCAAGCCCGGACAAGACCCGCCGATCACATACAATGAAGCCGGCGTCGATGGGCGACGCCGGCTTCATCAGCAACGGATTCGTTCAGCTTTATGAACTGGCGTTCAGGACCGTCACCGCACGACGGTTCTGCGACCAGCACGAGATATCGTTACAAACCGCCACCGGCCGCTCCTTGCCGTAGGAGATCGTGCGCATGCGGCCCTGGTCGATGCCGCGCGACACCAGGAAGTTGCGGACCGACTGCGCGCGCCTCGCGCCCAGTGCGATGTTGTACTCGCGGGTGCCGCGCTCGTCGGCATGGCCCTCGATCGTGAAGGAGTAGCGCGGATAGCTCTGCAGCCACTGCGCCTGCTTCTCCAAAGTCGCGATCGCCTGCGGCGTGAGATCGGTCTGATCGCTCTCAAAGAAGACGCGATCGCCGACATTCACGACGAAGTCCTGCTGGCTGCCTGGAGTCGCAGCGCTGGCCATCGCCCCGTCGGCCCCGGTGAGATTCTTGTTGGCGCAGGCGCCCATCGACAGCGCCACGGCCAGCACGGCGGCCAACTTCAATCCCTGGAGGATACGCATCTGATATTTCATTCCCGGAGCCTCCACGCTCACGTTCTTAGACTGCCATCCGGTCTACAGGGCGATGGTTAAGCGAACGTTCCGTCAACCTTGATGGGGTCTTGCCGAACCCCGTCAAATGCTAACGAAACCCGAAAAGCGACCGCGATGGTTAATGGGTTGTAAATGTGGCGCCAGGGTGAAGGCAAGCGGCGCGACGCCTGCAGCAGGGCGCTTTTTCGCTGAATTTTGCATCAGTGCCACGGTGTGAACCGGCCAGACGGCCGAACTGGCCCCGATATCGGCCGATGATCAGCCGGCCTTCGCGACCGCCTGAATCCTGAACGAATCAGTGAAGGCGTCCGGCGCGGGACGATCGAACAGCATCCGCCGTTCGAACGCGCTCGAGCGCATGAACGGAAAGCGCTGGAACACGCGATCGCGGATCGAAGGGTAATGCGCCGCCACCAGGCCGACCGGCTTGGTGAGGCCGGAGTAGAGCCGCGGCTCACCCCATGGTTCCTGCAGGAACACCTTCTTGTAGAAGGCGCGATGCTCGGGGCGGACGTTGGCGAGACCGATGTCCGCATTGAAGTGGGCGCAGGCGACGTAGCCGAGCCGGACCGTCACATAGGGAAGCGCCGGAAACAGCCGCGCCTTCTCATGGTCGGCGACGAACCGTGTCGGGTCGATGATGACCTTCCCGCGATCAAGCTCGGGATGCAGCAAGTCGGCGAACATGTCCGAGGACAACGATCGGCGCCATTGCGAGTTCACGACGCTGATGCGGATCGAGCTGTAGAGCTCGCCATTGACGTAGACGCCGAAGATGAAGCTGTTGGGAAGATCGTCATATTCGTCGGTGACGCGTTCGCTGGGCGACGGCAGGATGGCGCCTTCACGCAGATAGGCGCGGTAGCGCAGCCGATAGATCTCGTCCTTGTCCTCAACAGTCAGCGCCAGTCGATAGTCCACGTTCTCCAGCACATCCGACTTCTGTTCAGCAACGGCACTTACTCTAGCCGCCGACTTCATCCGCAACCCCTTCTCACACAACTCCTACGAGCAGTATGAGCTTAACAGCGGGTTAATGCCGACGCAAAGCTTTCGGCGGTACAAAGTTAACGGCTCGCAGAATCCCGGAGGCGCAACCGTGACTTACGGGATTGGACGCTGCACCGGACGGATTGCTTCGGATCACTTGCGTGTCAAATCGAAACGGATTCGCTTGGTAGACGCGCGCAATGTTTCCGAATGGTGCGACGTGGGGTTGTCACATCGCCATTCACATGCGAGCCACGCTCGTAGAGAGGACCGGCGGGATGCTACGCACAGAGCTCGCCTCCAGCGCCGGTCGATCTTCGCGGCACGTCCGCATCAAGGCGGAGGTCGGGCGATCAAGCGATCGAACGTGTCCCGCCGGCGGCCGCGATCGCCCCGTCGCTCGAACGGCGCCCATGCGAGGCATTCAGGAGCTGTCGGATGCGGATTGCGGGGACGGGCCGGCTGAACAGATAGCCCTGCGCCTCGGTGACCGTGCCGTCGGCGCTGACCAGTTCGAGCTGCTCGTTGGTCTCGATGCCCTCTACCACCACCGACATGCCGAGATCGGCGGACAATCTTGCGACACCGCGCAACAGGGTCAGCGGCCGATCGCTGTCGATGCCTTCGAGGAAAGAGCGATCGATCTTGACCTTCTCCAACGGGAAGTTGTGCAAATAGCTGAGGCTCGAATAGCCGGTGCCGAAATCGTCGAGCGAAATACGAACCCCGAGCATGTGCAGTTGCGACAGCACATCGTGCGTGAGCTGGGTGTTGCGCAACAGCGAGGATTCGGTGATCTCGATCTCGAGCCGATGCGGCGGCAGCCCGGACACTTCGAGCGCGTAGCGGACCTCACTGAGCACATCGCGCTGATGGAACTGCTGCGGCGAGAAGTTGACGGCGACGCTGACCGCATCCGGCCATTTCATGCATTCGAGGCAGGCCTTGCGCAGGATCCAGCGGCCGAGATCGACGATCAGGCCCATGTCCTCGGCGACGGGAATGATGTCGACCGGCGAGACCGTGCCGCGCACCGGGTGGTTCCAGCGCAGCAGCGCCTCGCAGGTCGAGATCTTGCCGGACTTCAGATTGACCAGCGGCTGATAGAACAGCTCGAACTCCTCGTTCGCCAGCGCCTTGCGCAGATCGAGCTCGAGGATGCGGCGCGCCTCGACCGTCTGGGCGAGTTCGTCGCGGAAGAAGCAGAAGGTGCCCCGTCCCTCGGCCTTGGCGCGGTACAGCGCCATGTCGGCGTTCTTCAGTAGCGTGTCGGCGCTGATCCCCGGCCCAGTCATGGCGATGCCGACGCTGGCGCCGATCTCGACCAGATGATTGTCGATCTTGTAGCGCTCGCTGAGCTGGTCGACGATCCGGCGCGCCAGCATGGCCGCGTCATCGTTGGAGCGGATGTTGCGCTGGAACACCACGAACTCGTCGCCGCCGAAGCGCGCGACGAAGTCTTCCGGACGCAGCATGTCGCGCAGCCGCTCGGAGACCGCGCAGAGCAGTTGATCGCCGCAGGGGTGGCCGAGCGTGTCGTTGACCTGCTTGAAGCGGTCGAGATCGACGAACAGCAGCGCGGACAATTCGCCGTGCCGCTGCGGAATCCTGAGCAGCCGTTCGATCTCGTCGCGGAAGCTGACGCGGTTCGGCAAGGTCGTGAGCTCGTCATAGCGCGCCAGATGCGAGATGCGCGCCTCCGCATGCCGGCGCTCTGTGATGTCCTCGAGCAGGACCACGGCGCCGCCGTCGGCCATCGGCTGGAAGGTCCAGGACAGCGACCGGTCGCGCGCGACGTCGGGATCGCTGGTAATGACGTTATGGGTCTTGGTGTGCTCGATCTCGGCCAGGATCAGCCGGCCGCTCGAAGCGGAGATCGAGCCTGCGATCACGCAGGCGTTGATGATGTCGGCCGCCTTGCCGCCACGCTGCAGGATGTCATCCGGCAGGCTCATCATGTGGCCGAAGCGGTGGTTCATCACGGCCAGACGCCCGTCGGAGCGGAACATGCACAGGCCGTGCGGCATGTTGTTCAGGGCCGTATCGAACTGCTTGGCCAGCGCAGCCTCGCTTTCGCGCGCCACGAAGGCCTGGACGAAGATCCTCTGCAGATTGGTCGAGATATGTTTCAGCGACACGAAGAACAGGACGCAGAACGCCGCCATGCCCAGGTAATAAGGGCTGCCGTGGATCGCGAGAGCCACTGCAAGCGGTCCGCAGGCGAGCAGGATCTGGACATGGAATATCCAAGGCCGCCCGTAGGTCCGGCCGGCGCCCGCCGACATGTAGCAGAGCGTCACCGTGATCGCGATCAGGTGCACCACCGGGTCGCTGTTGTCGACAAGGGCGACTACGCACCACACGCCGAGCACCAGCGCATAGATCATGGCGCCGATCTGGTAGCGAACCTCCCAGCGCTCGACCGCCTCCTGCGTGAGGCGACCGTTGTCGCAGAGGCTCCGATAGTAGCGCATGTCGAGCGAACGGAACGCCCCTGCGATGATCAGCATCGCGGCACACGGCCACAGATTGACGTCGCCGCTCTTGATCGCGGTCATGACGGCGGCGACGGCGGCGCAGAGTGCGCCGGCGAACATCGGGCCGGGATCCTGGAAGAGGGAGTCGACGAGAGCCGCCTGGATCGCAGGCGACAACTTTCGATCGTCTTCTCCATTCTGAGTGGCAAGCTGCATTCGTGCGCACGCGTCCTGTTCGGTGCACAAACATTACCGCTCGCAGGTGAAGTCTTTCTGAGGGAACATCGTTAGCGGAGCGTTTCCGCGCTCGCGAAATGCACGAATTCGCTCGAAAATTCAGAGAACTAGGCAAACACTACCCGGCTACTACAACTAATAGTTCCACCTTTCCACAGAACACGCCTCGCGCGACTCGAAAAATCGCGTCCACCACGACGTGAGCGGGCCCAGAGCCTCGCTCACCGTCACGACAACAGCGGCGACCAGGCCGGATCCGAGGCGAAGCCCGGCGTCGGCACCTTCTGCTCGAAGCGGCCGGAGACGTCGATCGAGTACAGCGACGGACCGGCGGTGCCGCCGGGGTCACGGAAGAACATCAGCACGCGGCCGTTGGGCGAGAAGGTCGGCCCTTCGTTGTGGAAGCCGGCGGTGAGGATGCGCTCGCCCGAGCCGTCCGTTTTCATGATGCCGATCGCGAACTGGCCGCCGCCCTGCTTGGTGAAGGCGATGAAGTCGCCGCGCGGCGACCACACCGGCGTCGAGTAGCTGCCCTCGCCGAACGAGATGCGCTGCGCTGCCCCGCCACTGGAGGACATCACGTAGATCTGCGGCTTGCCGCCGCGATCGCTTTCGAAGCAGATCTGGCTGCCGTCCGGCGAGTAGCACGGCGAGGTATCGATCGCCGGCGTGTCGGTGAGCCGCGTGGTCGTGCGCGAGCGCAGGTCCATCACGAACAGGTTGGAGTTGCCGCCCTGCTGCAGGCTCAGGATGATGCGCTGGCCGTCCGGCGAGAAGCGCGGCGAGAACGACATGCCTGGGAAGTTGCCGACGATCTCGCGCTGGCCGGTCTCGATGTTGAACAGATAGACCTTCGGGTCGCCCTGCCCGAACTCCATGTAGGTAATTTCCTGGCTCGACGGCGAGAACCGCGGCGTCAGCACCAGGTCGGCGCCGCGGGTGAGATAGCGGACGTTGGCGCCGTCCTGGTCCATCAGCGCGAGCCGCTTGACGCGGCGATCCGACGGGCCGCTCTCGTCGACGAACACGACGCGGCTGTCGAAATAGCCCTTCTCGCCGGTCATCTGCGTGTAGATCTGGTCCGAGATGATATGCGCGATGCGCCGCCAATATTCCGGCGCCGTGACATATTGCTGGCCGGTGAGCTGCTGTCCCGAGTTCGGGTCCCACAGCCGAAACTCCGCCTTCAGGCGCCCGTCCGGCTGCCGCGTCGCGCGGCCCGTCACCAGCCCGCGCAGGTCGAGCGGACGCCAGCTCGCGAATTGCGGCGGCGCCTCGAAATTGCTGATGCGCTCGGGAAACGCAGCCGGGTCGACCGGCACGAACAGCCCGCTGCGCTTCAGATTGTTGGTGATCACCTGCGCAATGCCATTGCCAACATCGGCATCCCCTGCCCCGCCGGGCACGAAGGGCGGAACGGCGATCGGGATCGGCTTGAACTCGCCGCTCGGGATGATCTCCAGGCGCTTTTGCTGGGCGAGCGCGGGCCCAGCGCCCAGCGCCGCCATCGCGGCGCCTCCGGTCAGCAACAGCTGGCGCCGCGTGAAAAATCCGGTCGTGCGCGTCGGAGGTGTCGTCAAGTTCGGCCTCGCATCGAATTCATCATTTTGAGATTGAATGTCGTCGGTACGAGCTTCCACTCATTGTACCGGTTCTTCGGCAGGAACGAATAGGGCTGGCAATTCTCGACCGCGCGCTTGGCATTCTCCGCCATGGCCACGCTGACCCGCGACGGTCCTCGCGTCCCAACGACGGCCGGCACGGCGGCCAGCGATCCATCCGGACGGAGCTGGATGTCGATATCGACCTCGATCTTGTCCTCATCGACGCCGGTGTAGGGAAGATTGAAGCAGCGGCCGACCGCCTGCTGGAATGCGATCTGCCAGCTCGCGACGTTGCTCTCAGCCGTTCCCTGCGTTGCGCCGAGCGCCGCATTGGCGTTGAGCTCCGCCCCCGTGGCAGCCTGCCGCGTCGGGTCCTTCTGATTGATCAGGCTCGCGATCTTCTCAGAGTCGTATTTGCGCTCGCTCTTGTGCTTGGGCGGCTCCGGCGGCGTGGCGGCTGCCTGCGGCTTCGGCGGCTGCTTCGCCTTGTCCTTGTTGAGCACGCTGGCGATCTGGTCCGGATTGAAGGGATCGGGCTTCTTCTCTTCCGGCTTCGGCTTCTCGGCCGGCGCGGGCTTCGGCGGCTCCGGCTTCTTTTCGGCCACCGGCTTCGGCGTATCCGGCTGCTTCTCGACCGGCTTCGGCGGGTCGGGCTTCTTCTCGACCGGCTTCTCCGGCTTGGGCTGCGGCGTCGGCGCGGCGTCGGTCTCGGTGACCTGCTTGGTGTCGACCTTGCCGACGATGTCCTCGGTCGGCTTCTTCTCGCCGATCTTGTCGGCCAGCAGCTTCTGGGATTCCTTCTTGCCCGTCAGCGCGCCGGCCTTGGCCTTGGACGAGTTGTCCTCCGAGATCACGTCGACCGGCACCAGGTCCTCCGCCGGCACCACCATCGAGCGCGCGGAGAAGCTGAACAGACCCCAGCACAGCACGAGCACGTGCAGGGCGACGGACAGCACCGTCCCCTTGCGCGTGCGAACGAACCGGATGAGGTCTGCCGACGTCATGAGCCCTGATCCGGCAGCACGACAATGCTGGCGCGATAGCCGGCGTCGCGCGCCAGGCCCAGCACCTTCATCATGTCGGAGTAGCAGGCGTCGCGGTCGCCGCGGATCTTGACGACGTTGTCGGCGCCACCGGCGCCCGCCTCCTTCATCGCCTTGATCTTCGGCCCAAGCTCGTTGATCGCGATCGGCGAGTCGCCGAGATACACGTCCACCTTCGACGCGCAGCCGCCGCCGGTCTTCTTGACGGTGACCTCGAGCGGCGGCTTGGCGTCGGCCGTCGAGGCCGAGCCGCCTTGCGCCTGGGGCAGGTCGACCTGGATGTTGACGGTGAGCAGCGGCGCCGCGACCATGAAGATGATCAGCAGCACCAGCATGACGTCGACCATCGGCGTGACGTTGATCTCCGCCATCACGGCCGCCTTGCGCCGACCGCGGCGACCACCGCCGCCGGACGCGCTGCCCATGCTCATGCCCATGCTGTGGTACTCACGATCCGGATGCCACTATACCTGCCCTCATCCCCGCTCGTCGATCTGACGGGACAAGATGGCTGAAAATTCATCTGCGAAGCCTTCCAGCCGCTGCGCCTGCCGGTTCACCTCCGAAGAGAACTTGTTGTAGAAAATCGTCGCCGGGATGGCCGCGATCAGGCCGATGGCGGTGGCGAACAGCGCCTCCGCGATGCCCGGCGCGACCACCGCCAGCGAGGTGTTCTTCGAGGCTGCGATCGCCTGGAAGCTGGTCATGATGCCCCAGACCGTGCCGAACAGGCCGACGAACGGGCCGGCGGAGCCGACCGTGGCGAGCACCAGGAGACGGCGTTCCAGCCGCTCGACCTCGCGCGCGATCGACACGTTCATCACCTTCTCGATGCGCATCTGCAGCCCGGCGAAGGAGCGCGCATGGCCCTCGAACGAGCGTTTCCATTCCCGCATCGCCGCCACGAAACACGCCGCCATCGACTGCGTCGGCTTCGCCGACAGCACCCGATACAATTCCTCGATCGATTCCCCGGACCAGAAGGCCTGCTCGAACCGATCCATCGAGCGGCGGGTCCGCGAGAACAGGAACATCTTGTCGATCGCGATCGCCCAGACCCAGATCGAGCAGGAGATCAGGCCGAGCATGATGATCCGAACCACCCAGCCGGCATTGCCGAACAGATCGATCAGGGACAGGCCGCCGCTATCGACAGACATCTGCAGTATCCTCTCAACCAATCATCCCGGGACGCCCGGGACCATGCAGCCGCCGTTCCATGCCGGATGCCGTCGCGGCGGAAAGCGCCTGCGCGAGAAAACCCTGAACTGATCGCTTTAAGAGGCCCGCCGAAGCCATAAGCGGCCTGCTTCCTCTGCCAACGTGTCAAAACAAGGGCTCTTGGCGCGCGTAAGCGCCCCTTAACCAAACCCCCTCCGGGGTTAAGGCGGGGTTACCGCGGAGTATTGCCGAGGTCAAAGGTCCAGCCGGACCAGCCAGATAGAGCCTTTGTGATCAGCAGCTTGACCATTTTGGCCGCCAGCGGGCAGCGGCCGGCTGCCGCAGGCGGGCGGTATCGGAGAACGCAAAACGCCCGCCGGCGGGGGAAACCGCAAGCGGGCGTCTTATGCCGTCAGGGCGGGGGCTGAAAGCCCTGCGCCGTCAGGTGAGAGGCGATCAGCTTTGCGGCTGGTCGTTCGGCGGGGTCGGACGCGGCTTGTGCTGGGCCATGAACGCGTCGAACTCCTCCTTGTCCTTGGCGTGGCGCAGCCGGGTCAGGAAGTCGCGGAACTCCTGCTGCTCCTCCTCGAGCCGCCGCAGGGTCTCCATGCGGTACTCATCGAAGGCGCGGTTGCCGCTCGAAGCCGGCTGCGAGAACCCGAAGCCGAAGCCGCGGCGCTCCATCTTGTCGCGCATGCGGTCCATCTTCCACTGCATCCGCTCCATCTTGTTCGACCAGCGATCACCGCCGTTCCAGCACGCCATCTTTCTGCTCCCGAGTGTAAAAAAGAGAAGGGCAAGTCCGATCGGCCACCAGATGATGAAGCCGAGCACGGTCACGGCGATCCAGCCGGGATGCCAGGGCGACTCCATCATGCGGGGCCGGTACCTCTGCTCCTCCTCCGAACCGCGCCAACGATTGACATCTGCGGTGTAGGCCATCTCCCTCTCCATTCGCGGCGCCATGCCGTGTGAATGTAAATAACATTTACATAGCTAGCTCAACCCGGGATTTTGTCAAGGCGACCGCCTGGCGCGTCGCTCGAATTATTTTTCGGCGTTCTTTGAACCTTATTTCGGGCGGCCCCAGGGCCCTGCCGGCTTGTCATCGTCCGGCAGCGGCGGCGGCTCGGCAACGGAGGACGGCGCAGGCCGGCGGTCGGTCGGGAAGCCGAGCCCGCGCAGATAGATCAGCACCTCGGCCTCCAGCAGCTCTTCCGGCGACATCGGCAGCTTGCGGCGGGCGGCGTCGCCACGCGCGAACAGCGAGGCGATGCCATGCGCCATCGACCAGATGTGCAGCGCCATCATCAGCGCCGGCGGCCGCGGCACGCCGGGCGGCGCCAGCGCGGCCAGCCGCTCGGCGGCAGCCCGGATGACGCCGAAAGCGCGCTCGCCCGCCGCCAACAGGCCCGCGGTGGAGTCCGCCGGCACGCCGGATTCGAACATCGCCGAATAGAACGCAGGCTCCGAACGGGCGAATGCGAGATACGCCTTGCCGACGCGCTCGAACGCCGTGACGGTGTCGGGCCGGCCGTCGTCCCACGCCGCCGAGAGCTGCGCCTCGAACTGCTCGAAGCCGCGCTGGGCGATGCTCGACAGCAATTCGTCGCGGTCGCGGAAGTGGCGGTAGGGCGCGGCCGGGCTGACGCCGGCCATGCGGGCCGCATCGGCAAAGGTGAAGCCGGCAGCCCCCTTCTGCGCGATCAGGTCGAGCGCCGCCTGCAGCAGCGCCTCCTTGAGGTTACCGTGATGATAGCCGCGCTCGGCGCGGCGCTCTTCCTTGCGCCAGCTCATGTAAAAGGCTTTTACATGAGCCGGGTCAAAGGAAGCCAGCGACTTTTGGGCGGGATCAGCCGCCGATGTGCGCGAGGGGTCCGTCCCGTCGTCCCGTTAGGCCCCTAGCGAAACAGGCGCCACCCTCGCCTGGAGGGTCGCGCAAGGGGCAGGGTGGCACCGAAGTCACCGCGAGATCAGCGGGCCCGGCACAAACGCCGGGCGCCCCAGCAAGCGCGATGTTCACACCTCAGCCGACGTTCCGCCCTGCGGGCCGCTCAACTAACCGCCCGGAATCGGCAGCACCGGCATGATCTCGACCCGCTCGCCGGGGAAGATCGCAAAATGCGGATGGTTGACGAACATCCTCGCGGCGTCCTCGTGCGACGCGGCGCGAACCACGGTGAACGCGCCCATCTCGTTGGCGATGTCGTTGACGCCGCCCTTGTCGACCCGCTTGGTCTTGCCGAGCGGCCCGCCCAACGCGACGATCGCGTCCTTGTGTTGGTCCACCCAGGCATGCCAGGCCGCCATGCCCTGCTGCCCCCTGGCATTGCGCTCGGTCTCGGACAGCGCATCCCAGGCTTTCCAGGCCGGACTGGTCTTGCTGCCGAGAAAGACGGCGAGATAGGTGTTGCTGTTGTCGCTCATTGCACTTCCCTCTCCTGCTGTGAAACGGATCGATCAGACACGGCCGGCATGCGGCAGCTCGGCGAAGCCGGCCGCGGCCTGCTGCACCTCGTCGGAAAAATCGGCCATCTCCTGCACCTGGCGGATCTCGATGATCTCGTTCTCCGAGGCCGGGCATTGCTTCGCCCAGGCAATGGCTTCGTCGCGCGAGGCGACCTCGATCATCCAATAGCCGCCGAGCACCTCCTTGGCCTCCGCGAACGGGCCGTCGGTGACGACAGGCTTGCCACCCGCGAACGAGACCCGCGCCCCCATCGACGGCGGATGCAAGCCCTCCAGCGTGATCAGCACGCCGGCGTCCTTCAGGGCCTCGTTGTAGCGCATCATCGCTTTGACACGCTCGGGATCGAGCTGCACGTCCGGCGGCGCGCTCTCATAGCCGAGCGGGATCATCAGCATCATGAATCGCATCGCGTTTCTCCTCCTCTCCTGATCAGGGTCGGTTCAGCTCTTGGCGGCCTGCGCACGCAGCCGTTCGACCCGCTCACGCAATTCGGGCGTGAACGCCTCGCCGAAATCCTCCGCGGCATAGACCTGGCGGATCTCGATCTCGCCGCTCGGGAACGGCGCCCGCTTCATGTGCTCGATCACCTCGTCGAGCGAGCCGGCCTTGATCATCCAGAAGCCCGCCGCGAGATCGCGGGAGAGATCGAACGGACCGCGCGCGACGCTCGACGTCCCGTTCGAGAAGTCGATGCGCGCCCCCTTCGCGGTCGGATGCAGGCCCTCGCCGGCTTCCATCATGCCGGCCTTGACCAATTCCTCGTTGAACCGGCCCATCGCCGCGAACTCCTCGGTCGTCGGCAGGATTCCGGCTTCCGTGTCCCTGGTCGCCTTCACGATCACCATGAACCGCATGGCGCCTCTCCCCTGATGCTGTCCGGCAGGACTGCCCTGCCCTCATCAGTAGGACGATCCGGCCCTGGTGCCGCCGACACGCTCCCGCAATTATTTTGGCCGGGTTCCCGGTTCAGCCCGGCTCCTGCGGGAACATGTGGAAATAAGGCTCGGCCTCTGCGAGCACCCGCGCCACGGATGGCCTCGCCTTGAGCCGGTCGAGATAGGCTGTGACCCGGGGGAGCCCATCACCAAGCGGCTCCACTCTGTCGGCGTAGAACAGCGCCGGCACGGCCGCGCAATCCGCCAAGGTGAACGGGTCTCCCATCGCCCAGCCACGCGGCGGCAGCTCAGTCTCGAGCATGGCGTAGGACATGCGCAGCCGGCTTCGAGCGTCGGCGACGCCGAGCGGATCGCGGGCATCGGCCGGACGCAGCCGGTCGAACACGACGGTCTGCGTCGGCATGTGCAGATAGAGGTCGAGAAAGCGATCGCGCAGACGTGTCCGCAAAGCGAGATCTGGATCATCGGGAATGAAGCGCGTCCTGCCCGCATAGTGCTGGTCGAGATATTCGATGATGATGCTCGATTCCGGAATCGTGCGCTGCTCGTCGCGCAGCACGGGAAATTTACCGACCGGCCAAAGCTTCAAGAACGCCGCGCGCTCATCCGCGTCACCGAGATTGATCAGCTTCGGCGTGAACGAAACGTCGTTCTCATACAGCGCGATCAGCACCTTCCAGCAGAACGACGACAGCGGATGATAGTAGAGGGTCAGCGACATCCTACGCTCCTGATGAGTTGAGTGAGAACAAGTTGTTTGGTCCCGAACGCGCGGCCGCAGGGATGGTGCGCTCCCTCGCCCCGTTCTTCACGGAGAGAGGGTTGAGGCGAGGGCTAGACGCACCGGCGGTGTGGTTTATAGACCTGCACTCCCCCGGGACACGGAGCGCGCCCGCGAGAGCTGGACTCACACGTCCCGAACGGGGGCATAGCGCGCGATGACAACGCCGTTGGACAGCGCCCGGCTGTCGATCAGGCGGAGCTTCACGGCCTGACCCGGCTTGAACAGCGGCCGTCCGGCGCCGAGCACGCGCGGATTGATCGCGATACGAAACTCATCGATCAGATCGTGCGCGACGAGCGTCGACGCGAAGTCCGCGCTGCCGAACAGGAACAGGTCCTTGGCATTCTCCTGCTTGAGCTTGTCGACATCGGCCGCGAGCTGCGGACCCAGCAGATGCGCGTTTGACCATGCCAGGCGAGACAGCGTGCGCGACGCGACATATTTGGGGATGCTGTTCATGAAGTCGGCGATCACGCCCTTCTCGGTCGGCCAATAGCCGGCCATCAGATCGTAGGTCACCCGGCCGAACAGCAGTACGCCCGCCTCGTGCAGTTGCGTCTCGGAGATCTGCTCCAGCTCCGGGCCCCACACGTCCTCGTGCCAGGAGATGTCGCCGTTCGGGCCCGCAACCATGCCGTCCAGCGTCATCATGTTCCACATCACCAGTCTCGCCATCGACTGCCTCTCCCCTGACTGCTTTCATTTTGCAAGCAGTTGGAGAATGCCCAGACCGGTGCAATATTGCAAGCGGTTTATACGCGATCCCTGCTCACGAGACTTCGATGTCCGACCCTCAGCGCTCCGGCTGCCCGATCAACCTGTCGCTCGAAGTGGTGGGAGACAAATGGAGCCTCTTGATCATCCGCGACATGATGTTCGGAAATCGCCGGCACTATCGCGAGCTGCTCGGCGGCTCGGAGGAAGGCATCTCCTCGAACATTCTCGCCGACCGGCTGAAGACACTGCTCGCGGCCGGCATCATCAGCCGTGAGGACGATCCGAGCCACAAGCAGAAGGGCATCTATTCCCTGACCGAGCAGGGCATCGAGCTGTTGCCGATCCTCGCGCAGATGGCGGGCTGGGGTTACAAATATCTCCCCGTCTCGGAGGAGCTCGGCATCCGCGCCAAGCTGTTGATGGAAGGCGGCCCGAAAATGTGGGCCGAATTCATGGACGAGCTGCGCGAGACCCATCTCGGCGCGAAACGGCGCAGGAAGGCTGGACCGAGTGTCGGCGAGCGGCTGCAGGCGGCTTACCAGAAGGTCGTCGCTGCCAAGACAGCCGAGGCAGGTGGCAGGTGATCGTGCGCCTCGCAACGCGCACGGATCGTGCGCGCCGCTTCCCGCATCAGAACCGCGTGTTGTCGGCCCTGTAGCGCGATGATTTGCGCGGGGCGCGTTCGGGGGCCTGCTCGAGCTGCGCGATCGGGCGGCGATAGGTCTCCGCGCGACGCAGCCAGCCCGCCTCCCACACGCGGTTCGAGGGCAGATTGCGAACCCGCTGCTGCAGCACGACCTGCACCGCGTCGGAATATTCGGCGAGCACGGCCTTGGACTCGGTGGTAGTGCCGTTCATCTTGAGCAGTACCTGCTTGAGACCCCAGCCCTGGCGCTGGCCCGTCTCCTTGTCCACCGCCGTCTCGGACGGATTGGTGCCCTCGCCCTTGAAGTTGATGTAGTCGATCAGCGGATAGAGATCGTTGGAGGCGCGCACGACCCGCGAATACTGCGCGACGATGTGCTCGCGTTCGGCGCTGTCGGGCGTGTTGGCGAGGATCTTGTCCATCGCGCCTTGCGCACGCGCCACCAGGAACTGCGTCTGCTCCGCAATCGTGTCGAGCAGGAACTGACGCAATTGCCGCATTTGCGGCGAGTTGAAATTCCGCTTGAAGTCGGCCCGGCTGGTCCACGGGCATGCCGGAATCGGCGTCTTGTCGAGCCATGCAGGCAACGGCGTCCTGCCCTTGCGCAGAAACGCGATCAGCCCCGGAAAGCCCTCCTCATAAGGCGGCTTCGCGGTGGACGGGTACCAGATGAAATGCCCGATTCCCAGCGAGGCGAATTCTTCACCCGCATTCCACGACGTGATCGCGTCGCGCCGTCCCCCGGCCTCGTTGAGCCAGATCTTGCGGCCGATCATCTGCGCAACGTCGGCCGGGAGCGCGCGTTGAGGCACCGACAGATTCTTCGTCGTCTTGGTGTCGCTCCGCGGGTCGGCCTTGCGCTCGGCCGCGACCGGCTTCGCGGGCTCGGTCGATGGCACGGCCACCTTCGGAGCCGGCGTCGGCACGTCCGACGGCCGCCCCACCGTCTCGGGCTCCGCCGTCTGCGGCTGCTGCGGCGGCGCGACATCGTGCGCAGCCTGCTCGGTCTCTGCCGGTTTCGCAGCAACGCTGCCATCCGCTCCGGCGGCGCCGGACGCCGCGAGCCCGAGGACAATGCACGACAACAGCAACGCGCCGCACACGCGCCTCAGATCATTCGGCCCGCGCGACGAAGCGTGCAGCTCCGTGGTTCTGACGAGAGTGATTCGCCGGCTGATGAATTGATCGCCCATGTCGATTCTACCGAGACTCTTAAACTCTACGCTACCGGTTCAGATTCGTCCCAGACACGTCCGAGAGCGACCCGACGACGGGCAAATCAGCCGACGGCGGGACTGTCCAATTCCACGGGGGAATGCGCCTTTGGAGGCTGCGGCGCGGCCGCGAGACCGCCGGCGCCACGGAGCTTTTTCGTGAAGACTTTCAAGTCGATCACCCTTACCCTTGTCCAGTCCTTCCCGTAAGAATGCTCCTCCTGTTCCCGATCGAGAGGGACGTTTCGCGGTCGTCACGAACGTGGGGAGCAGGACGCGGTGGAAGCGTCGATGTTGCAGCGTGGAGCATGATTCGGAACCGGAGGATGTTGACGCGCATTGCGCCACAGCTTTCCGACAAGATCATGCTCATATGAGGACACGCAGACGAACAACGCGGCGCGTACGGCGAAATCGTGTGGTCCCGGCATCCCGATGCTGATGCCGTGTCCGATGCGTGAGCGCATTGTGGCGGAAACCGGGGCAAGACAGCCGGTCCCCGGGGAGCGTGTCATAGGCCGTCAGACCATCGCGCAGGGAGGGCCGGGATGTCTCAGCCGAACCTGGGGTTCCTACCCCGTGCATTTTTCCCGCACGGGGGCCGATGGGGCGCCAAGCTCCCGGTCTTCCCTGCTGCCTCCGATCGAGCGGGAGGCCAAGGCGAGCATGACTCGGATGCTTCTCCACCGCGAGGACGCGAGCCGATGCGACCGCTACCACCGCTGGCTGTTTGACAACGCCCACGAACTTCGCTGGCTATGCGCCATCGCGCGGAGCTGGATTGAACGTACACTGACAGATGTGACGGCCTTCACAGCTGATCCGCGCAGCGCATGTTAGGACTCAACGAAGAGAAAAGCCGGGCTGCCGGCCCGAGGAGTCGACCGCCGTGACGGAAACATCGACGACGACGCAGACCGACAAAGTCGCCCTGATCACCGGGGCGGCGCGCGGCATCGGGCTGGCGACAGCAAAGAGATTTCTGCACGAGGGCTGGCGTGTGGCCCTGCTCGACATCGAGAAGAAGCTGCTCGACGACGCTACGGCCGCACTCGAATCTCCCGATCGAACGCTCGCCCTGCATTGCGACGTCGCGGAAGCCGCGATGGTCGCCGATGCGTTGGCGCGCCTCGCCGACCGGTTCGGCCGTCTCGATGCGCTGGTCAACAATGCCGGTGTCGCACGCTTCGCTCCGATCATGGAAACCAGCGAAGCCGACTGGCAACGCATCCTCGACGTCAATCTGACCGGGCCGTTTCTGTGCACGCGGGCCGCGGTCCCGCTGATGCGCGAGCGCGGCGGCACCATCGTCAACATCACCTCGATTTCCGCCGTCCGCGCCTCCACACTGCGCTCCGCCTACGGCACCAGCAAGGCGGCGCTGGCGCATCTGACCAAGCAACTCGCGGTCGAGCTCGCATCCGCCGGCATCCGCGTCAACGCGGTAGCGCCGGGCCCGGTGGAGACCGCGATGGCCAAGGACGTGCATACGCCGGAGATCCGCGCCGACTATCACGACGCCATCCCGCTCAACCGTTACGGCCTCGAGGACGAGCTCGCCGAGGCCATCTTGTTTCTCAGCTCCGAACGCTCCAGCTATATCACCGGACAGATCCTGGCCGTCGATGGCGGCTTCGACGCCGCGGGAATCGGATTGCCGACCTTGCGCGGCCAACGCAGGAACACGTGAAACGATGCCGAGCCGGATGCGCATCATCCTGACCTTGCTGCTGGCGGTCGTCCTGTGGGGAATCGCGACGATGCTGGCGCGCGCCGACGTCCGCATCATCTCCTCGCCCGGCGGCGAGGTGGGGCCGTTCATCGATCTGTTCGAGAAGGTTCGCGCCTCCGGCGAGCGTGTCATCATCGACGGTCCCTGCCTGTCGGCCTGCACGCTGGTGCTCAGCGTCGTGCCCGAGGACCGCATCTGCGTGACGCGGCGAGCCACCCTCGGCTTCCACGCCGCACGCTCGGTCGACCGGCGCGGCCGCGCTTATGCGGAACCCGAGGCTTCCAAGCTGGTGCTGCAGACTTATCCCACGCCGGTGCGCGGCTGGATCGAGCGCCGCGGCGGCCTGACGTCGCGGCTTCTGTTGTTGCGCGGGCGCGAGCTCAAGGCGATGTACGCCTCGTGCCGCTAGCGGCGTCACGCCTCGTAGCCATCCGCCGGGGAATTGATCATCCACGGAATGCCGAAGCGATCGACGCCCATGCCGAAGCCCTTCGACCAGAAGGTCTTGCCGAACGGCATGGTGACGGCACCGCCTTCGAGCAGGGCGTGGAACTTACGCTCCGCCTCGGCCGGGTCTGCGATCTGGAGCGAGACCGAGATTCCGTGCGGCTTGCCTTGATAATATTCGGGCGGCGAATCCGAGGCCATCAGGACGCCGCCGCCGATCGAGAAGCGCACATGCATGATCCTGTCCTTGTGCTCCGGTGCAGAAGGCATCTCCGGCGGCGCCTCGCCATAACGCATCATCATGTCGACCTTGGCGCCGAGCACCTCGCCGTAGTGCTTGAGCGCCTGCGCGCAATCGCCATTGAATGTCAGATAGGGACAGATCATCGTCATCCTCCTTGGTTGAAAGATCATTTTTCAGCGCAGCAGCGGCAGAAGCGCGCGCAGGCGGCGGTCGCGCAGCCACAAGCCGCCCCACAGCAGGAGTCCGAGATAGAGGCCGAACAGGACGTGGCTGAACAGCGGACTGCCGATGCGGACATGCGAGGCGATGGCGCCGCCGAGATAGCCGGTGAGCAGGATCGCGCCGACGAACGATGTCGGCGGCAGGATATAGAGCACGGTGCAGAGAAGCGTGATGAGGCCGAGCGCCCGCGCCATGGCGTCGCCTGCTCCATAGCCCATCTGATCCAGCGTCTGGGTGACGACGGGCAGAGGGATGAGCTTGACCGCGCCGTCGAACAGCAGGAACAGCGTCACCAGACCGCTCAGGATGCGGCCGCTCCACAATTCGGCGCGCGAGACCGGCTCTTCCATCGTCGTCATCTGCAGCTCCTCTCCGTGATGCTGCTCCCAGGACGAATGAAGGATCGTGCCGCCGACAGCCCGGTGCAGAATTTTAGACCGAATCTCGGCAGTATTTCACTGGCCGACCCGAGCCTGAGCCGTCGCGCTGTCGCGCATCAGGCGATCGAGCTGCATGCGGATATGCGCGGCCTCCGCCGAGCTGTGCGCCAGCGCGATGGCGCGGTCGAAGGCGGTCCGCGCCTCGTCATTGCGCCCGAGCTGCATCAGCAGCGCGCCGCGCACGCCGAAGAAATAGAAATAATTGGCAAGCCGCCCTTCGAGCGGCGCAATCAAATCGAGCGCCGCCTCGGCCCCGCGCACCTTGGCGACGGCGACGGCGCGATTGAGCGTCACCACCGGCGAGGGCTGCACCACTTCCAGCGCGCCATAGAGAAGATCGATCTGCGTCCAGTCGGTGTCCTCCGGGCGCGCGGCGCGCGAATGCAGCGCCGCGATCGCCGCCTGGATCTGGTACGGGCCGCTGTGGCGGTGGCGGATCGCCTTGTCGATCAGGGCCACGCCTTCCGCGATCATCGGCTGGTTCCACAGCGAGCGATCCTGTTCGTCGAGAAGGATCAGCGTCCCCTCCGCATCGAAGCGGGCGGCGCTGCGCGCGTGTTGCAGCAGCAGCAGCGCCGTCAGCCCCATGATTTCGGGCTCGCTCGGAAACAGCCGCAGCAGCAGCCGCGCCAGCCGGATGGCCTCCTCGGACAGCGGCTGGCGCAGCGCCGCGGTCTCGCCGCTGGCCGAATAGCCCTCGTTGAAGATCAGGTAGATCATGGCCGCGACCGCGGTCAGGCGCTCGGCGCGCTCGATCGCGCCCGGCGTCTCGAACGGCACGTCCGCCTGCGCGACGCGCGCCTTGGCGCGGGTGATGCGCTGCTCCATCGCCGCCTCGCTGACCAGGAAGGCGCGGGCGATCTGCTTCACCGTCAGGCCGGACACCACCCGCAGCGCCAGCGCGATCTGCTGCGTCGCCGGCAGGTCCTTGTGACAGCAGATGAACAGCAGGCGGAGGATGTCGTCGCGGTAGTGCGAGCCGTCGAGCCGCTCGGCGAGCGCGCTCTCGGCGTCGTCGAGATCGGAGATCGCCTCGTCATCCGGCAGCGGCTGCTCGCGGCGGACCCGGCGGACATCGTCGATGGCCGCGTTGCGTCCGACCATGATCAGCCAGGCCGCAGGATCGCGCGGCGGACCGTTCTGCGGCCAGCTCTTCAGGGCGCGCAGGCAGGCGTTCTGGAACGCCTCCTCCGCCGTGTCGAGGTCGCGGAAATAGCGCAGCAGCGCGCCGACGGCCTGGGGTCGTGCCGATGTCAGGGCCGCATCGATCCAGGCCGTATCGGTCATGCCAGCGCTCCACCCGGCCTGAACGTGCCGACGGGACGGATCTCGTAGGAGCCGCCGGGATTGGCCTCGCCGAGCTCGCGTGCGACCTCCAGCGCCTCATCGAGATTGGCGCAGTCGACGAGATAGAAGCCGAGCAGTTGCTCCTTGGTCTCGGCATAGGGGCCGTCGATGACGAGCGGCGGATCCTCCTTCCGGAGCGTCGTCGCGGCCGTGGTCGGCAGCAGCCGCGCCACCGGCCCGAGCCGCCCCTGCTTGGCGAGCTTCTCCTGGATGACGGCAAGCTTGGCCATGACCGCGGCATCCTGGTCCTTGCTCCAGGCGCAGACGACATCCTCGTCATGATAGCAGAGCAGCGCGTACAACATCGGCAGGCATCTCCCTTCGTCTTCAAGACGGCGGAGTATGCCTCCGGCCGACAGTCCCACGAAGTATTTTCGCGGGGTTCCGCCCGCAGGAACAAGCCGCCTACCAGGAGATGCCGTACTTGGCCGCGATGTTGCGCGCCCGGCTCTCCTGCGCGCTCTCGCGCGGCTGCCTGGCGCGCGCGGCCTGCCGCTGCGAGTTGGCCGGGCCCTGCCCTTGCCCTGCGGCGCTCGGTCCACCTTGGCTGCCCGCGTTCGGGGACATACCGTCCTGCGTCTGGCCGCCGGCCTGCGGCTGACTGCCCTTGCCGATCGAGATGCCGTTGGCCGACAGGATCGACCCGACATCGATGGTCTGGGCCTGGACCGAGGCAGACGCGACGACGAAAGCAGTGGCGAGAAGCAATTTGCGCATGACGATTGTCTCCATGTTGATGGGCGGAGATTGGCGTGCCCGCGCGATCTGGTATGTGGAACACGTCACATAAGCTCGAGGACCCTCCGATGACCAAAGGCGCGCTGGCGCTCCTGATCCATGGCGGCACCGACAACTGGTCGCCACAGCGCTGGAAGGCGCGTTTCGACGATGTCTGCGGCGACCGCCCTGTGGTGCTGCTGCCCGATCCCGGGCTCGATCCAGCCGAGGTGCATTACGCCGCGGTCTGGAAGCCGGTCCCCGGCGAGCTCGCCGGCTTTCCGAACCTGCGCGTGATCTTCAACCTCGGCGCCGGCGTCGACGCGCTGATGGCGGACAAGACGCTGCCCAGCGTGCCCCTGGTCCGCGTCGCGGTGGACGATCTCACCGCGCGAATGACCGAATATGTCGTGCTGCACGTGCTGATGCATCATCGCCAGGAGCTGTATCTGCGCGAGTCGCAGCGCGTGAAGCGCTGGGCGCCGAAATACCAGTGGCCGGCGGCCGCGATCGGCGTCGGCGTTCTCGGACTGGGCACGCTCGGGATCGACGCAGCCGAGGTGCTCAAGCGATTGGGCTTCCAGGTCGCCGGCTGGAGCCGCAGCGCCAAGCAGGCTGACGGCATCGAATGCTTCCATGGCGCGGCGCAGCTCGACGCGTTCCTGGCGCGGACCGACATCCTGGTGTCGCTGCTGCCGCTGACGCCGGATACGCGCGGCATTCTCGACCGCAAGATGTTCGCCAAGCTCAGGCGCTCATCACCGCTCGGCGCCCCCGTCATGATCAATGCCGGCCGCGGCGGGCTGCAGAACGAGGCCGACATCCTCGCCTGCCTCGACGACGGCACGCTTGGTTCGGTCTCGCTCGACGTGTTCGGCCAGGAGCCGCTGCCGGCCGACAGCCCGTTCTGGACCCACCCGAAGGTGGTGCTGACGCCGCACAATGCAGCCGACACCGACGCCGACGCGATCTCCCGCTACGTCGCCGAGCAGATCGCGACCTTCGAGGCCGGCGGGGCGCTGCGCAACCTGGTCGATCGCGTCAGGGGATATTGAAACGCTATCCTTTGCCGACCATCACATCGATTGCGCCGGCGACGATCGCCTCCAGCTCCTGACGCGACGCCCGCGCGCGAGCGCGGACCGCGATCGAGTGGATCGTCGCCGACGCCAGCCGCGCCAGCACGGCGGGGTCGGCGTCCGCAGGCAGCTCGCCCTGCTCCTTGGCGCGGCGGAAGCAGCGCGCAAACGCCATGTCGAGCTCGGTCAGGGCGTTCTGCACCATGGCGCGGATGTCGGGATCGGCGACCGCTTCCGAGCCCGCCGTCATCACCGTGAAGCAGCCGCGCGGCCCCTCCTCGCCCGAGAGATAGATGTCGAGTGCGGCGGCGAAGATCTTCTGCAGCTGCTCGCGCACCGGCCAGTCGTGACGGAAGATCTCGCCCATCACGGCGCGGGCGTTGTCGCGGTAGCGCTGATAGCTCTTGATGTAGAGCTCGCGCTTGTCGCCGAACGCGCCATAGAGGCTCGGCCGGTTCATGCCGGTGGCGGCGCTGAGATCGTCGAGCGAGGTCGCGGCGAATCCGGTCGACCGGAACAGGTCGAGCGCCTTGCCGAGCGCGACATCCGGCTCATACGCCCGCGGCCTCCCGCGCCGCTTCGGCTCGACCGGGGCGGTTGCCTTTTTTAGGGGATGGTCGCCCTGCGGCGGCCCTTTCTTTTTTTGTACCATTTCGCAATAAATTCCTTGACCGGCCTTATATTATGCGAGACAGTATAAAAATCAATCAACGCTCCGGTCCGGAGCCCGAGGGAGACGTCCATGGACCTGTATTTCTCGCCACTCGCCTGCTCGCTCGCCACCCGCATCGCGCTGTATGAAGCTGGCGCTGCGGCGAATTATCTCGAGGTCGACCCGAAGACGAAGATCGTCCTCAACGACGGCTCCGATTTCCGCGCCGTCAATCCGCTCGGGCTCGTCCCGACGCTCCGCACCGATGACGGCGACCTGCTGACCGAGAATGCCGCGATCCTGCAATATGTCGCCGATCGCTTCCCCGAGGCGAAGCTCGGCACCGGCCCCGGCATGGACCGCAGCCGGCTGCATCAATGGCTCTGCTTCATCGGCACCGAGCTGCACAAGGGATTGTTCATCCCGATCCTCGACAAGACCGCGCCCGAGGAGATGAAGGCCCATGTCCTGAAGAAGAACCTGTCGCGGCTCGATCATCTCGAGAACCACCTGCGGGATCGCGACTATCTGCTTGATCATTTCACGGTCGCCGACGCGTATCTCGTCACCGTGATCAACTGGACCATGGCAACGCCGCCGGTCCAGCTCGCGAAATGGCCGGCCGTGAAGGCGTACTACGAGCGCCTGCGCGTGCGGCCGTCGATCGCCCGTGCCATCGCCGAGGAGTTCGAGCTCTACAAGGCGGAACTGGCGCGGCATAAGGCGGCGGCGTAGGCCGCATACGAGTTTCATCTCCCTCTTATGGGGAGATGAAATTCTGCGAGGAGATTAAACATTGCTCAATGAGCACATCTCCATCGTGCCGAACGCTTGACCGAGATGACTTCGGGTTGCAATCCTCGAATCGCAGGAGGATTGCACGTGGCAACCACATCCGTAAGAGACCGATTGCTGGCGGACCGGCGCGCGCTGCTCGATCTGGGCACGCGCAACCGGCTCGTGCACATCCCGCTCAAGACCAAGACCATCCGCACCATTGACATCGTCGGCGCGCGCTCTGCTGCGCTCTTCGAGCTTCTCGGCGAAGGCAAACGCTTCACGTTCCTTCCGACGAAGGCTGAGACTGCGGAGACGGACGGCACCCTGCCCTTGAGCGAGCCGGCGCCGCGATCCGACACGCCGACCACCAAGGGGGACCAGGGAGGTGATGATTCGGAGTCGCAGACGCGGCAGCCGGACACCCGGCTCAAGACCCGGCTGTCATCGGAGGCGCTGCAGAAGCGCCTGCTGGATATCTGGTACGACGCACGAACGCTCGAGGAAGAACAGGGCGTCAATATCCTTTATCTCGCCTTCGGGCTGCTGAAATGGTTCGAGGACGACAAATCCGACGTCGAGCGCTTCGCGCCGCTCGTCCTGCTGCCCGTTCGCCTCGAACGCAGCAGCGCCGCCGATCGGTTTCACCTGGTCTCGCGCGCTGAGCCGCCGTCGCCGAACCTCTCGCTCCAGGCCAAGCTCGACGCCGAGTTCGGACTCAAGATCGAGGATTTTGGCGACGAGGACGACGTCGATATCGCGACCTATCTCGCCGGCGTCGCGGAGACGGTCGCCAACAAGCAGAGGTGGGAGGTCAGGGCGGACGCGATCGTCCTCGGCTTCTTCTCGTTCTCCAAGTTCCTGATGTATCGCGATCTGGACCCCGACAACTGGCCCGCAGATGGCAGCCTTGATCGTCATCCCCTGATCTCAGCGCTGCTTCAGGACGGCTTCGAGGGCGCGGAGCCGATCGTGGCCGACGACGGCAAGATCGATTCCGTCATCCAGCCGGTGGCGATGAACCATGTCGTCGATGCCGATTCATCCCAGGCCGTGGTGATCGAGGAAGTGGTCCGTGGACGCGACCTCGTCGTCAAGGGACCGCCTGGGACCGGCAAATCGCAGACCATCACCAACATCATCGCGTCGGCGGCCGCCGAGGGAAAAACGGTGCTGTTCGTGGCCGAGAAGATGGCGGCGCTCGAGGTCGTGCACCGGCGGCTGAAGCATGTCGGTCTCGGCGCGCTCGCGCTGGAGCTGCACTCCAACAAGGCCAACAAGCGCGTTCTGCTCGAAGAGCTGAAACGCTGCAAATCGGCTGAGGTCCCGGTCCCGCGCGGCGAAGCCACCCTGGTCCAGCGCCTGACTGACAGCCGTGACGGCCTCAACCGGCATGCGGACATGATGCACCAGCCGCAGCAGCCGAGCGAGCTGACGCCATTCAGGCTGCTCGGTCACCTCGTGCGCTGCGGGGACATCTCCGCGCAGCCGCCCTACCCGTTGCAGGGCGCGCCCTCCTGGTCTCCCCTGGATCTGGAGCGGCGGCGTGAGCTGATCGCCGAGCTCGCCGAACGAATTGCAGCCGACGGCGCGCCGCACCTGCATCCCTGGCGCGGCGTCGGCCGCGACGCGCTCGATCCAGCCGAAATGACCGAGCTGCGGAGATCGCTGGGCGACATTTCGAACGTTGTCAGCAACGCATCCTCAGGCGCCGCCCGCCTCGGCACGCTGCTCGATCTCCCGCCGCCGGCCACCTTGGCCGATGCCGCGGGGATACTCGCCTTTGCGGAGGTCGCGGCCGCGATGCCGGAGTGCGATCGGACTGCCTTCCGCGAGGCCGTCTGGAGCCAGGCCGGACTCATCACGGACATCGTCGACAAGGGACTGCGCTACGCGAAATTAAGGACGGCCTTCGAGAGCGCCTTCGTCGAGGCCGCCTGGGATGCACCGATCGCCAATTGCCGCAAGGTCATCGCCGAGAAGGGCCGCTCCTGGCTGCGCCTGCTCAGCCCGCGTTATCGCCAACAGGTGGCGCTGCTGGCCTCGTACCTGAAGGTGCCGATGCCGAAAACGCTCGAGCAGCGGCTTCTGCTGATCGACGGCCTGATCGCGGCGCAAGCCGCTCGCCGGTCCTTCGAGGAGGTCGAAGCCGCCGGCAGCACCGCCTTCGGGACCGCGTGGCAGAAGGAACGGTCGGATTGGGATGCGCTTTCCAAATTGGCGACCTGGTGGACTGCATTCCCCAAACCGTTTGCAAGCGATGAAACGCGCCAGCGGCTGACGCAGCTGACGCTGTCGGCCGATGATCGGCGATCGATCGAACAGCTCAACCACAGCCTCGCAAGTCTGATGTCCGGCCTCCGCGGGCTGATCGTCTCTCTCCAGTTGGAGCCCGCCCGCATCCCACTCGACGCCGGCGACCAGATCCGGCTGGACGAGCTGTCGCAGACTTTGTCGGAGTGGCAGAACGCGACCGAGCGCCTCACCCGCTGGATCGCGTTCATGGGCCGGGTCCGCCTTGCGCGCGCGCAAGGTCTCGCCGCGCTGGTCGATCGCGCGCTCGATGGCTCCTTGCCGGGCGAAGCGCTCGAAGCCGCTTTCGACCGATCCTATTACGATGCCATGCGCAGCGTGATCTTCGCTAACCATCCTGAACTGAAACGTTTCGACGGCGAATCGCACGATCGGCTGGTCGACGGCTTCCGCAAGCTCGACGTCGCGCGGATGCAACTGGCCCGCGATCAGATCGCCCACGAGCATGCCGCGGCGCTGCCGCGCAACGCCGGCGGCATCGGGCCGCTCGGCGTGCTGAACGGCGAACTTGCCAAGAAGCGCAACCATCTGCCGATCCGTCAACTCCTGGAGCGCGCCGGCCCGGTCGTCCAGCAGATCAAGCCGATCTTCCTGATGAGTCCGCTGTCGGTGGCGCAGTTCCTGAAGCCCGGCGCGATCGCCTTCGATCTGCTGGTCGTCGACGAGGCCTCGCAGATCGAGCCGGTCGATGCGCTCGGCGCCGTCGCGCGCTGCCGGCAGATGGTGGTGGTCGGCGACGAGCGGCAACTGCCGCCGACGCGCTTCTTCGCGAAGCTGACAGGCAATGATGACGAGGACAACGACGACGAGGATCAGCCGACATTCCAGGTCAAGGATGCGGAAAGCATTCTCGACCTCTGCCTTGCCAAGGGCCTCTCGCATCGGATGCTGAACTGGCACTATCGCAGCAAGCATCAGTCGCTGATCGCCGTGTCCAACAAGCAGTTCTACGACAACCGGTTGTTCATCGTGCCGAGCCCGTACGACGCCGTCGCGGGAATGGGGTTGAAGTTCAACTACAACCCCGATGCACACTACGAACGTGGAAGCAGCCGGACCAACCCCAGGGAAGCGCGGCTCGTCGCCGAGGCCGTCATGCGCCATGCGCGCGAGACGCCGGACCGAAGCCTTGGCGTCGCGACCTTCTCGGTGGCGCAGCGCCAGGCGATTCAGGATCAGCTCGAAATCTTGCGTAAAGAGAACCCGGAAACGGAGACGTTCTTCGTCCGCGGTGCCAGCGAGCCGTTCTTCGTGAAGAACCTCGAGAACATCCAGGGCGACGAACGCGACGTCATCTTCATCTCCATAGGCTATGGGAGAACGAAGGAAGGCTTCGTCTCGATGAGCTTCGGTCCCCTCAACTCCGACGGAGGCGAGCGCCGGCTGAACGTGCTGATCTCGCGCGCCAAGCTCCGTTGCGAGGTCTTCTCCTCGATCACCGGCGACGACATCGACCTGTCGCGCGCCAAGGGCCGCGGCATCGCGGCGCTGAAGACGTTCCTGACCTTCGCGCAGACGGGGCAGCTCGGCATCGCGCAGGAGACCGGGCGCGATCCCGACTCGGTGTTCGAGGAGCAGGTCGCCGCCAGGCTCCGGGCGCTTGGTCACGACGTGAAGACCCAGATCGGCACCGCCGGATTCTTCGTCGATCTCGCTATCGTCGACCCCGACAAGCCCGGCCGCTTCCTGCTGGGGATCGAATGCGACGGCGCCCAGTACCATGCGTCTCGTTCGGCGCGGGACCGCGACCGCCTGCGACAGAACGTGCTGGAAGCGCATGGCTGGGTGCTGCATCGCATCTGGTCGACGGACTGGTTTCTCCGACCCAAGGAGGAAACCGAGAAGGTCCTCCGCGCGATCGACGCTGCGAAGGCGCATTGGCGGGACATCGACCAAGGGACTGCTCGAGCTGAACCCGAGCCTCCGGCAAACCCCGATGTGCCGGCGCCGGAGCAGACCGAGCAGCGCCCTCTGGAGATCCTCGCACAGGCACCAACGGTGGCCCCCTATGAAGAGGCGAAGCTGCGCGTCCGTCGGGAGATCGAGCCGCACGAGACGCCGCTCGCCGACATGACGCGGCACGTCGTCGAGATCGTCGCCATCGAGGGACCGGTGCATGAATCGGAAATCATCGTCCGGATCAGATCGGCCTGGGGCCTTGCCCGCGCCGGCAATCGCATCCGCGATGCCGTGCGAACGGCGCTGAAATCGGCAGTCGCGAAGGGACAGATCGCTGGAGGCCCGTTCTACGCCGTGCCCGGCCAGGCGATCGTCGTTCGAAGCCGCGAGGACGTGCAATCGCAGTCTTTGCGCAAGCCCGAGATGCTGCCGCCGGAGGAGATCAAGGCGGCCATCGTGCAGGTCGTGGAGCAAAACTACGGCGCCGAGGAAGACCAGTTGATCCAGGCGGTCGCCCGGCTGTTCGGTTTCGGTTCGACCAGCGCCCAGTTGCGCGAGGCGTTGCAAGGCAGCCTCGAGGATCTTCTCGCCGCAGGAAACCTGCGCCGCGAGGGAGAGCTGCTGATCAAGCCGCAGGAGGTCTCGCCGGCTGCGCAGGACTGACCGGCTGAATTGGTGCTAGGAGCTCACAGCCCGAACGCCGCTTGCCAGCCGCCGAAATCAGCGATCCGGCCGCGCCCCTCCCCGCCAAGGCATCGGACCAGGATTGCACGGGTCCGTCCCTGCCACTATCCTTGGACGGACACGCGCTGGCCCGCATCCAATAGGAGCGCCCCATGCCGACCGCGACCCTGGCTCCCCTGGACGAGACCATCACGATCGCGGAGCTGACGCGCGATCCCTATCCGATCTACCGGCGGCTGCGACGCGAAGCGCCGGTGCTGCGGGTCAAGTCGGTGGGCCGGACGTTCCTCACCAAGGCGGCCGATACCAAATATGTGAAGGACAATGCGGCGCTGTTCTCGTCCAACGATCCGAACACGCCGATGAAGCGCGCCTTCCTCGCGCATACCTTGATGCGCAAGGATCACGACGAGCACCGGACCGAGCGCATGGCGATGATGCCCGCCCTGATGCCGAAGACGATCGAAGCCGTCTGGGAGCCGCTCTACGCCAAATTCGCCACTGATTATCTCGACCGCCTGCCGCGCGGCGAGGTCGTCGATCTCTTCCCCGCCCTCGCAGGCCCCTTGGCCGCGCGCATTCTCGCTGAAGTGATGGGCATTCCCGACGCCGGCGATGCCGACATGCAGCGCTGGTCGCAGGCCCTGATCGACGGCGCCGGCAATTTCGGCTGGACGCCGGGGCCGTTCGACGCGTCTGATATCGCCAACGCGGAGATGGACCGCTGCATCCGCGCCAACATGGAGCGCGTGCGCGCCGAGCCGGATTCGTCCGCGCTCTCCTTCATGGTGAACGCGAAGAACCCGATCCCGGACAGCCAGATCATCGCCAACATCAAGATCGCGATCGGCGGCGGCATCAACGAGCCGCGCGACGCCCTGCTGACGATCCTCTATGGCCTGCTGACCAACCCGGAGCAGCTCGAAGCCGTGCGCGCTCAGGACAAATGGCGCTCCGCCTTCGAGGAAGGGGTGCGCTGGGTGGCGCCGATCCAGGCGAGCTCACGCCTCGTGATGGAAGACACCGAGATTCGCAGCTGCCTGATCCCGAAGGGCGACACCGTGATGACGATCCAGGCCTCCGCCAACCGCGACGAGGACCTCTTCGACAATGGCGAAACCTACAACGCGCTGCGCGACCCCAACCCCCACCAGGCCTTCGGCAACGGCCCGCATCATTGCGCCGGCGCGCACCTCTCGCGGCGCACCGTCGGCGCCATCCTGCTGCCGATGCTGTTCGAGCGCTTCCCCGACATGACGCTGCCCGATCCCGCGAGCGTGCGCTGGCACGGCTTCGGCTTCCGCGGCCCGCTCAATCTGCCGGTTCGGCTGCAGTAGGACCGGCCCGCGGGGCCTGCGGATGGAGCGGCGTCGCGCGAGGAGACGAGTTCGGGCGATGCTGGACTGATCGGCGACGACGTCACGATCGGCTGACGGTCCGCGATCCGGCCGCGGATCCTGCCCTGGATTCGGCCCTGGATCGGATCGCGGGAGCGGACGGCACGCTTGCTCCGGTCAAGTCGTCGCATGTCGCCACGGCGGCGTGACGCACCGAGACGGTCGTGCCGGGCCGGCCGGCCACGGTCGTGACCTCGGCACCGAGCTGCTTCGCCAGGGCCATGATGATGCCGGTGCCCAGGCCCCCCTTCGGCCGGCCGTTCACCTGCAATTTCCCCGTTCCATTGTCCGAGACGGACAGGGTCCAGCCGGCTCCTGAGGACTCGTAGATCACGGTGATCAGCCCATTCGCGGTGTCCTCGGGAAAGGCGTGCTTGAGGGAGTTGATGACGAGCTCGGTGACGATCAGCCCGAGACTTTCAGCTTCGCTCGTCGTCGCCTGACCGTCACCGCGGGTTTCGATCCTGGTCCGCTGCTGGTCGGCGATCATCGATTGCGAGATCGCCTGGCAGAGCCTCGCGAAATGCGGTCCGAGCGCGATCACGCCGCTGCGCGCGGAGGTGTGGAGACTCTGCTGGATGTTCGCGAACGAGATGACCCGATCGCGGGCGTCGTCCAGGTGGCGTCGCGCCTCCTCGGAGCCGACGGACCGTGCCTTCAACGAGATGATGCTGGCGATGATCGCCAGGCTGTTGCCGACCCGGTGCTGAAACTCCTCGAGCAGCATGTCCTTCTGACGCAGCAGCTCCTCGTTCCGGCGCGCCATCGCGCGCTCGCTGGTGACGTCCTCGAGGCCGAGCAGGATGGTCGTATGGGACCCGACCGTGTAGGACACCTGCCGGGCGTTCAGCCGCATCGCCCGGGGGCCGACGGCGGGAAAAACGTGCTCCACCTCGAAATCATGCAGCGCGCCGGTGTTGGAGAAGATCTGGCCCAGCCACGACTTCAGCGCCGGAATATTCCAGGCGCCGTCATCCAGCTCATAGAAGAGTTGTCCCAGCACATCCTCGGGCGCCGCGGAGAAGGTGAGATAGAACGAACGGCTGGCGGCAATCACGCGGAGATCGTGGTCGAGGACGAGCAGCGGCTCCCGGACCGTGTCCACAATGGCTTCGGCAAGTGCGCACGCGTCAGACGCGTCGGAAAACTGCTGCTTGAACATGTGGTCCCCTCCCTACGCAACACTTCACCCCGTCACGAACGCTTCGCGCGTCCCGCCTTCAAGCGGCGAAACGAAACGCGGAGCCCGGCGGCGAGTTATGGGCAGCTAGCGATGCGGACAGAACCGTCTGTGCAAGACAGACCACCCGCGCGCTGCACACCCGCAGCTAGTTCTGCTGCTCCGCCTGCAGGTTGTCGTTCAGGACGGCTTGCAGCAGCGCCGGATAGACGACGATCTCGCCGTCATATTCGATCAGGCCCGCCCTTCTGAACTTGTTCATGAAATGACTGACGCGCGACCGCGTCGTGCCGATCATCTCGGCCAGCGTTTCCTGGCTGATTCTTGGAATGACCGGCAGCGGCGTTTCGTCACGGCCGTAATTGGCCATCGTCAGAAGCAGCCGCGCCAGCCGCTTTTCGCTGCTATGGAAGAGCTGGTCGATCAGGTCCGCTTCGAACCGGTCGATCCTGGCCAGCAGAAACGCGATGAACATCTCCGCAAGCTCAGGGTAGAGGCGAAGCGCTGCGATCATCGTCTTCTTGGCGATGGCGGTGACCACGCAATCCTGCAGCGCGAATGCCGAGCCGGTATGCACCGCCTGCCGCGTCAGACAGCCTTCGCCAAGAAACTGCCCGGCATCGACGATGCCGATGACCGCTTCCTTACCGACGTCGTTGACGACGGTCAGCTTGATCTTTCCCTGTTGGAGAAAGAACAGGACGTCGGCCGGATCGCCCTGGGCGAACACGCTTCCCCCCTTGGGAACCTTCAGGACCTTCTGGCCCGGGCAAACCTTGTCGAGAAAGGCCTTCGGATCAAATCTGGCGAGGTTCGAACTCGGCACAGCCCCCATCCCGCTCGATGGACATGTTGATGGACATGCCGAACTTTACGGTGGAAACCTCCTCTCGCTTTGCGCTAGATCAATCTGCTTATCATCCTCCGATTGAGCTTTCGGCGAGGCCGGGGCGCCGCGAGCGCCATTCTGCAATCGATGCGAGACCTTCCATGCGATGTCGCCACTCACACGATGGAGGATGCTCACGGCGGAGCCGCCTCGAACGAGAGACCGACGTGCACCAGACCCCGCGCGTTCGACCATCTCCTCAGCGCGAACCGGCCGAGCGAATGAGGCCTCACCGCATCCTCGCGGTCGTTCATCCGTGGTGATCGACCACCTGTTTGGGTTGCACGGACCAGGCCGCGGGCGTGTCGTCGCGGTCGGCTGCGGCCGCAGCCGCCGTCGCCCGCACCTTGCCGGGCGCGTGATGCGCCGGCGCATAGATCGCATGGACCTGCATCGGCGTCGGGCCGATGTTGGTGATGTTGTGCCAGGTCCCGGCCGGAACGAGCACGCACCAGCCGTTCGACACCGTCTGGTCGAATGTCAGCCTGTCCTTCGCGGGCCCATCTGCACCCGGCCGCGGCCGGCATCGAGCCGCAGGAACTGATCGGTTTCCGGATGCGCCTCCAGGCCGATGTCGCCGCCGACCGGAATCGACATCAGCGTCACCTGCAGATTAGCGCCCGCTCCAGGCGACCGACCGATAATTGGCATTGTCCCGGGTCGCCCGCTCGATGTCGAACGCCTGCGGCTGCGGCCCGATGTCGGTGATCTCATCAGCAAGCACATCCATCACGGATCTCCCACCCGGCGGCCTTGCCGGCAAACCGTCCCGCCACGGGTCTAGCGATGATCCCGAAGCTGATCGGACACCGCCTCCTTGCCGAAGGCGTGGTCGAGCGCGCGCTTCAGCTTGTGGACCGCGCCACGCACGGCCTGCTCCATGAAGCTGTCCTGATGCGTCGCGACGATCGGCTCGCCGCCGTCACGGTGCACCTCGATCTTGCAGCTCTTGTCGTCGTGACCGGGCTTGTGGCTCACCGCGTCGCTGAGCTGCACGTCGATACGTCTGACCTGATCCTCGTAGCGATGGAGCACCGCATGAAGCGACGCCTTCACGTCCTGCGACAACTGCTCACCGCCCTCGACGTTTCCATCGACCCTGACGTCGATCAACATCCGTGTCTCCATCAGGTGAAGCGTCAAACGTCGCAGGATGGAATTCGCGATCATGATCGGCTCCCCAGCCTGGTCGTCATCCAGGCTTCGACGTCGCCGCACGGCACGCGACGCCATGACACGTCGTTCGCGGGCAGCGGCAAGGAATGAACGCCCCGTGATACAGCCGACGGTCTGAAGCGCCGCCTGATCCGCCTCGGGGCCTCTCGGGCGGGGCGAAGCGGCCGTTCAAGCGCGTCTCCCGATGTCTCCCGCGACCAGACTGCCAGAGGCGAACGCGAGCGGCTGATCAATATTGCGCAGTCAACCCCGGAGAATCAGGCGCAACCTGCGGCGACCCAACGTTCGAGTCTGCATCGGAGATGGGACGATGGATTGTCCGATCACATTTCGCTGCCCCCAGACCGGGTCCGAGGTCGATGCCATCCTGCACCAGCCGAAAGACGACTGTCGGTTCGAGACCGTGACCTTCGAGACCGTGAGCTGCCCGGCCTGCACGAGATTTCACTTCATCCACGCCATGACCGGCGCGCTCATTCCTCCGACCCTGCTCGGCCCGGCGAATTGGACGCCGTAGCGGCGGGCGACGCCGACGCGCAGCAACAAAGTAGACTGTACCCTCACCGCAGTCCATTGAAGCGGCAGGGATGTCCGCAAGCGTCTACATCACAATGCCGAAAGATAGGAGCGGCCATCTTCATGGCATCAATTGCTGCTCACCTTAACATCTACAGCTTGCTTGATATTAAGGTCATATTTGCAGATGACCGTACTGTGCACCATCGCGCCGAATCCATTTTGGAACTGGGCTTCCTTCTCGACTAGGGTCACAATGCCGCTCTTTACGTAGTTGTCTCCCTTGTAGAAAGTGCTGAAAGCGAGGAATGGAAATTTCGGTTCGCCAAACTTTGCAAGCTTCTGTGCTTCAGTCTTGCATGACGCCTGACCGTACGAAATGTCTCGGAAGTTATTCACGAGATCAGCATTGTCTGAACATCGGCGCCAATCTGATTTGCAGGTAGGATTGGCCTTCTCTTTTTCGTCATCGCGATCTCCTATGATCGCGCCTACACCGATAAAAACGAGCAAGAGCACGAAAACGCTGGCGCATCCTCGGTTCGCCTTCTTGGGTAACGGGCGTTCGGCCTCGTGAGCGGATTCGCTCTTGAGCCATCGCTGCGCACGTGCGGCGGTCAGCGGATCGGACGACGGATATTCCGCGATCGGGTGGCCGCATTGCGGGCAGGCAGATGCGCGGACGCTCACGCGAGCGCCGCACTCAGGACACTCAATAAGAGCCATAGCTGGCTCCGTTCAACAAATTTGAATCGCCGTAGCCGTCCTTTGGTGGCCCCACATCTTCAACCCCTCCGCGAGTTACTCAACTTAGACAGGCTCTCTCACTCCGGCAAGTCGAATGCCAATTCCATAGATTTGATCCACGGGAGCAGGCGCCGTGGCGGGCTTTTCGGTCTGGTTTCGCTGTCAGCGCCAAACGCAAGATGCATAGGCCTGTCCAGCTCAACAAAAATTTCTGTTTCTCTTTTTCGGAAATCATGTTATGTACAACGCCGTCTCGCGCTCACTGAAGGGGCGTTTCGCGATCGTCACGGGCCGTGGAGCGTGGGATGCGGTGGCCGCCTGGGGTCGCAGTGCGCGTTTCGCGTGCGGACGAACGAGCCCGAGGCGGACGGTCAAGCCGTGTGGTCCCGACACCCCGACGCTGGTGTCTTGGTCGGCGACATCCCGATGACGGGGGCAAGCAAGCCCGGTCCCCTGGGAGAGCACGGAGCAGCCGTTCAACCCATCGCGCAGGGAAGGCCGGTTGTTCGGCCAATCCTGTGGTGACTGCCGCCTGCTTTTCTTTCTGCAGGCGGGCCATGGGTGCGGCCTGCACCCGGCCTTCCCTGCGCCCTTCTCTTGGAAGGGCGTGCCTGAGAGCAAAGCTCGGACGCGAACGCGCGCCGCGAGGCTGCGAAGCCGCGCTTACAGGTCGGGGATGTCAGGTTGAGCGCCGGGAATGGCGCTCCCTAGGGGAATCGAACCCCTGTTTCAGCCTTGAGAGGGCCGCGTCCTAACCGCTAGACGAAGGGAGCGTGAGGTGAACCGCATAGCCTCGAAATCGCCGCGCCGCAAGACGGGGGATGGGAAATTTCGTGGGGTGAGTGCCTCGAGGGTCTTTCCCTGTGGGGACCCCCACCCCCGACCCCTCCCCGCAAGGGGGAGGGGAGTGGACTGCCCGGGTGGCGAAGGGATCGGCCATCATAGGATGGAAACAGCCGGCCAAGGCGGCGGTGGGCTCCCTCTCCCGCTTGCGGGGGAGGGTTGGGGTGGGGGCGCTGCCGGCGCCGGTGCCAATGGAGAGAGTTCCCCCACCCGCATCGCATCTTCGATGCGATGCGACCTCCCCCGCAGGCGGGGGAGGCGCTGACCGCCCGAGTCGGCAGAGATGGGGCAGCAACGCAATAATGGCTGGCGTCCGGGCGAAACCGCCCCTGCCCCTTACGGCTCCACCGCGAAGCGGAGGCGGCCGGTGGGTTTCAGGGACTTGGCGTCGAAGGTGCGGATCTCGGTGGCGCCGCCGACATCCAGCGTCACGGCCAAGCGGTCGCCGGCGGTGCCGGTGGCGACGATGCGGGCGCCCTTGGGCAGCATGGCGGTGAGGTCGGGGCCCGAAGCTGTGCTTCCATCGCCGCGGAAAAGGCGGTAGCCGATGGCGACCAGAAGCACTGCGATCGCGATCGAGGTGGTCACGCCCGCGATCATCATCATGCGCCGCAGCCGCGCCATCAGCTGGGCCTGCTCGGGCGATGACGGCTCGGGCGCAACGGTGGAATTCATGGACATCTCGACTTCACAATCCCACGGTCTGATGACGGTCACGGTCGCCGGCGACGAAGGCTCGCCACGGCTCGATCGCGTGCTCGCGGTCCGGCTGCCGGAGCTGTCGCGGTCGCGGCTGAAGGCGCTGATCCTGGCCGGTCAGGTCAGCCTCCGCGCCGAGGCGGTGCGGGACCCCGCTTATCACGTCACAGCCGGCGACACGATCACAATCGACGTGCCGGAAGCGGTGCCGGCCGAGCCGGCGGCCGAGGCGATCCCACTGAAAATCATCTACGAGGACGACGACATCGTCGTCATCGACAAGCCGGCCGGCCTTGTAGTGCACCCCGCCGCAGGGCACGAGACCGGCACCCTGGTGAACGCGCTGATCGCGCATTGCGGCGCCAGTCTTTCCGGGATCGGCGGCGTCAAGCGCCCCGGCATCGTGCACCGGCTGGACAAGGACACCACCGGGCTGATGGTGATCGCGAAGAACGATCGGGCGCACGCCTCGCTCAGCGCGCAGTTCGCCGATCACGGCCGCACCGGCGCGATGGAGCGCGGCTATCTGGCGTTCGCCTGGGGCGTGCCGCACCGGCCGCATGGCACCATCAACGCAGCCATCGACCGGCATCCGCATGCCCGCGACAAGATGGCGGTGCGGCCCAAAGGCCGCGAGGCCATCACCCATTACGAGGTGCAGGAGAGCTTTCTTGGCCGCGACGGCAAGCCGGTGGCGTCGCTGATCGCGTGCCATCTCGAGACCGGGCGCACCCACCAGATCCGGGTGCATCTGGCTCACCTCGGCCATCCGCTGCTCGGCGATGCCGTCTATGGCCCGCATTTCAAGACCAAGGCGAACCAGCTCGCGTCGGCCGCGCGGGACGCGCTCGAGGCGCTCGGACGGCAGGCGCTGCACGCCTATCTGCTGGTCATCGAGCACCCGCGGACGGGAGAAATAATGCACTGGGAATCGGAGCTGCCGGAGGATCTCATGCTGTTGAGGAGCGCCCTGCGAGCGGCGCTATGACGCAGCGCCTTCAGAAAAACGCAAGCATGCCAGCAGGTTATGGCAGCCACACGGGGACGTGACCCCCGGAATCCTTCCACCGGGGGGCGAAAATGGTGTATGTTGCGCCTGCGTCGAATGGTCGACGCATGGAACGTCGCAAACCGGCCGGCTTTAACCAAGCGACCGCTTTGCCTGGCCCGCCGCTATCGGGGGCCTGAACCAACTGGAGGGCGCTCGATGGCCCGTACAGCTACACTCCCGGTTCTCAATGGAGAATCCGGACTTTCACGCTACCTCGCCGAGATCCGCAAGTTCCCGATGCTGGAACCGCAGGAGGAGTACATGCTCGCCAAGCGTTGGCGCGAGCATGACGACAGCGACGCAGCACATAAACTCGTGACCAGCCACCTCAGGCTCGTGGCCAAGATCGCCATGGGCTACCGCGGCTACGGCCTGCCGATATCCGAAGTCGTTTCGGAAGGCAATGTCGGCCTGATGCAGGCGGTGAAAAGGTTCGAGCCCGAGAAGGGCTTTCGCCTCGCCACCTACGCCATGTGGTGGATCAAGGCGTCGATACAAGAGTACATCCTGCGTTCCTGGTCGCTCGTGAAGATGGGCACCACCGCGAACCAGAAGAAGCTGTTCTTCAACCTGCGCAAGGCCAAGAGCAAGATCTCCGCGCTGGATGAAGGCGATCTGCATCCGGATCAGGTCAAGCTGATCGCGAAGCGCCTCGGCGTGACCGATCAGGACGTGGTCGACATGAACCGCCGCCTCGGCGGCGACGCCTCGCTGAACGCGCCGATCCGCGACGACGGCGAAGCGGGCGAATGGCAGGACTGGCTGGTCGATACCTCGCCCAACCAGGAAGCCATCATGGCCGAGCACGAGGAATATGACCACCGCAGGCAGGCGCTGAACGGCGCGATCGGCGTGCTCAACGCGCGCGAGCGCCGCATCTTCGAGGCGCGGCGCCTGGCCGACGAGCCGATGACGCTCGAGGACCTCGCCGCCGAGTTCGGCGTGTCGCGGGAGCGCGTGCGCCAGATCGAGGTGCGCGCGTTCGAGAAGGTGCAGTCCGCCGTCAAGGGCGCCATCGCCAAGCAGGAGGCGGCGGCCCTCGAGGCCGCGCATTAGCGGCGCGGCTTGCGGCTTGAAGGTGGTCTTTGGATGCGATCGGAGCCGGCGGAGACGCCGGCTTCTTGTTATGTGATCAGTTTGTTATGTGATCAGTCCGGCGCAGCGCGGGCGAGCCCGGCGAGCGCACAGCCCTCGCAATAGCGGGCATCCTTGTAGTCGATCCAGTTGTGCGCATAGATCCGCTCCCGCGGGATCTGATAGCGCAGCCGGAGCAGCTTCGAGAGAATGCGCCACGCGGCGACCTGGGCTTCGGTGGCGGGCCGGGTGACGTCGGGATAGTTGCCGGCGAACTCCACGCCGATGGAATTGTCGCGGACGACCTTGCGATAGGTCGGGCCGTTGTCGATATAGCGGTTGTCGTTGCGGTTGGCGCCGTCGCCATGCAGCGTCACCAGGGTTTCCGGCACCGCCCAATACACCGTGCCGTCGGTTTCCACCCACAGGGTGACGCCGCGCCGTTTCGGGTTCTTGGCTTGCGCCAGCGCCCCTGATCGCGCCGATCCCGCCGGTCCTTCGGTCTGGTGGACGATGATGTTGGTCCAGGGATGGGCCTTGGCCGGATCGCCCCACGGCGCCAGCCAGACCATCTTCAGACCGGGGATGTCCGGCGTGCCGGACGAGCGGGCGAGCGACGTGAGATCCTCGGCCGAGACCGGCGCAGGAAGAAGAAGCAGCGCGAGCGCTGCGCGGAGGAAGAACAGAACCGGCCTCATGGCCGGCAACGATAGCACCGGCTACCCGGCGGTGGCATCCTGCCGGCGCGGCGGCGCCATCATCGGCTCGATCTGGTCCGGCGCCAATGCCGGCGTCTCATGGTCACTGGCGAAGACGGCATAGCGGTTCTTGCCCTCCTTCTTGGCGGCATAGAGCGCCTGGTCCGCCCGCGCCATCAGCCGGTCGGGGAATGCGCCGACATCCTCGGTCCATTCGGCGATGCCGATCGAGACCTCGATCGGCACCTCGGCGCCGGCACAGGCCTCCGCATCGTCGCGGCAAACCTGCAGGATGCGCCGCGCGATCATCGCGCCTTCGCGCAAGGCGGACGCCGGCAGCACGATGCAGAATTCGTCGCCGCCGGTGCGCGCCAGCATGTCGCCGGGGCGCAGCCGGGTCTGGGCCATCAGCGTGAAGTGCTGCAGGCAGGCATCGCCGGCGGCATGGCCATGGGTGTCGTTGATGATCTTGAAGCCGTCGAGGTCGATCACCAGCAGCGCGAACGGCCGCCGCGAGCGCTCGGCGCGCGCGCATTCCTCGCTCAGGCGCTGCATCAGGTGACGGCGGTTGGCGACGCCGGTGAGATCGTCGAGCAGCGCGAGATCGGCGACCTCGTTGCGCAGCCGGTCCACCGCCATCAGCAGGAAGCCGAAGTTGAGCGACATCGACAGGAAGATCAGCAGCAGCACCGCGGCGGCCTGGCCGCTGGTGGAGTGGCTGAAATTGAAATCGGCGCCGACGAACGCCCCGATCGACCGCGCGGCAAACACCGCGATGATCAGAACGGACAGCAGGCCGGCCAGCCGCGCTCCCGGATTGACGGGCCCGCGCCTCGCATCCAGCACCAGCCGCGCGATGATCGCCATGGGGACCGCCTGCCCGATCGAGTAGCATAGGATCCTCAGCGGGCCGTGGTCGTACACGTATTGAAAGAATGCGATCGACGCACAGGTCATCGCGACGACGATCAAGCTCAGCCGCCACGACGCCCTGTAGCCATAGAAGCGCTCGACGCCCATCGCCGCGAGGCAGATCGCGAAGGTCATCAGCGAGCCGCCGGCCAGCAGCGGAACGAACGAGCCGAAATAGAACCGCGTCAGCGCGAACGTCGCCGCCGGCGCGCACATGAACGCAGACGCCGTCCAGTACCGCGCCGAATCCAGATTGGGATAGCTGCGCATCACGTAGGCCCAGATCAGGCCCAGCGCGAGGAAATTGACCACGAAGGCGGTCCATAGCGTCGGAACGTTCAGCATCCCGACAGCAGGACGCCGCAGCTCCTGTCCTCGATGTTCAATAGCGCCGCGCTCATGAGCTACCCTGTTGTTCGCGGCAACATGGGCGCGGCGCAGTTAACGGTTCCTCAAGGTCGCAACCAAGATTGCGCCTTGGTTTTGAATCAATGAAGACACCTTTTACGATCCGCTAACCTTGTCACGACCTGCGTGCCAACGGCGCAACTGGCCGGCGAATGCATCGAGCTGTGGATAAGCGCAACCGTGCTGGTGACAGCGTGAGGCAGAGCTTCGCGAATCTGCTGGGATCGACACCCGAGGCTGATGCATGGCTGGCGTGCGCCAGCGAAGCCTCGAAGTCGCGTTGCAATCCATCAACTCCTGACGAGGATGCCATGGCGAAGAAGGCGAAGAAGGCCGCGAAGGCCACCAAGAAAGCTGCGAAGAAGACCAAGAAGGCTGCCAAGAAGAAGTAGTTGCACTTCCGGGTGGGAGCGCGGCTTCCACCCGGCTCTCAGTCGACTCGGCCGCTAGCCGGTCCCACGTCTCCACCGGTCGACATTTGCCACGCATCACCCTTTGAGCGACGCTGGCGGAGCAAGACCTTGGCCTCACCCGATATCGGGCGCGCGCTCGAGCGTCACCTCAGCCTCGCGCAGCACATCGAGCGGCGCCCACGGCTTGCTCCAGAACTTCGTGCCGCCCGGCAGCGGCTGCGACAGCGGCCGGCCAGAAGTGACGACCACATTGATGTGGGGGTGACGCGCCTTGGCGAGATGGGCAAGCTCGACCCCGTTCATGCGGCCCGCCAGATTGACGTCGGTCATCAGCAGCACGATGCGATGACCCGGCTTGTTCAGGACGAGTTCGGCGGCCTCCGCGCTCTCACACGCGATCACGTCGTACTCGCTCTCTTCGAGCAGCAGCGTGATCATCTCGCGCTGCGCCAGATCGTCTTCCACGATCAGTGCGGTGGCACGGAAAGGTTGCGACTGTCCCATGCAGGTCCTCCACGAATGTGTGCTCGTAAAGTAATGTGAGTTAAAAGCTGAACAGCCGGATGGTTCGGTTCCAATCAGAAAAAGTGGCAGAAAACCCAGCTGCAATTGGAACAGGCACGTAGATCCGGTCGATCAGGGGAGTGAAGCGACAATGACGATCATTCGAGGCGCATCTGCCGCCGTGACAGGCGCAGCCAGCGGCATTGGCCGTGCGCTGGCGCAGGAGCTGGCGGCGCGCGGTTGCGATCTGGCGCTCGCCGACCGCGACGAGGCGGGCCTCGCAAGCCTCGCCGCCGAGCTCGCCGCGAGCGGCCGCAAGGTGACCACGCACCGGCTGGACGTCAGCGACGTCGCTGCAGTCAACCAGTTCGCGGAGGACGCGGCCCGCGCGCATCCCGGCCTCAACATCGTCGTCAACAATGCCGGCGTGGCACTGTTCGGCAGCTTCGCCGAGATCGATCAGGCGGAGATGGAGTGGCTGTTCAACATCAATTTCTGGGGCGTCGTGCACGGCACGCGCGCGTTCCTGCCGCATCTTTCGCGCCAGCGCGAAGCGCATGTCGTCAACCTGTCCTCGATCTTCGGCATCATCGCTCCGCCCGGCCAATCGGCCTACGCCGCGGCAAAGTTCGCGGTGCGGGGATTTTCCGAGAGCCTGCGTCACGAACTCACAGCCGCCGGCAGTCCCGTGCGGCTGTCGGTCGTGCATCCCGGCGGCATCGCCACGGCGATTGCGCGCAATGCCCGCGCCGGCCAGGGCATGACCGACAATGCGCGCCGCGTGCAGGCCATCGAGCGGTTCGAGCGGCTTGCCAGGACCAGCCCGCGCGACGCCGCGTTGCGGATCATCGAGGGCGTCGAGCGCAATGAGCCCCGCATCCTGATCGGCGGCGATGCGCGCTTCATGGATCTCCTGCAGCGGTTCATGCCGGGCACCTATTGGCGCGTGATGGCGAAGCGGCTCGAGAAGGCGGCCGCGAAGCAGGCGTGAGCCACGGGACAGGAGGCGCCGCCCCGCCTCGCGCTCTCGAGACCACGGCACCAGGACACAGCTCATGCCGGTCGGACACGGGAATCACCCCCGTGGCGGATACGGCCGGGGCGACGGGCGTGTCGGCGAGCTTGATACTTCAGCCACCCAACGACCGGTCAGGCCGCTCTGATATGGGCCAGGAACTGGTTGACCTCGCTGCGCAGCCGGGTCGACTGCTGCGCGAGCTCGCCGGCCGCCGACAGCACCTCGTTGGCGGCGTGGCCGGTCTGCACGACCCCGGACGTGACGCCCGCGATGTTGCGCGTGACGTCCTGGGTCTTGCCGGCGACGACGTTCACATTGCCGGCGATCTCGCGGGTCGCGGCGTCCTGTTGCGCGATCGATGAGGCGATGATGGTCGAGATCTCGTCGACCTCCTGGATCGTGGTGCAGATCATACCGATGCTCTGGACCGCGGCGGCGGTTTCGGCCTGAACCGCGGCGATCTGAGCACCAATCTCTTCGGTCGCCTTGGCCGTCTGGGTCGCCAGCGTCTTGACCTCGCTGGCGACGACGGCGAATCCCCTGCCCGACTCGCCGGCGCGCGCGGCCTCGATCGTCGCATTCAGCGCCAGCAGATTGGTCTGGCTGGCGATCTGGTTGATGAGTGCGACGACCTCGCTGATCTTGCTGGCGGCAACGTTGAGCCGCTGCACCTTGTCGTTGGATTGCTGCCCTTCGTCCGCGGCCTTGCGAACCACGGACGACGCACGCTCGAGCGTCTTGCTGATCTCGTTCATCGAGGATGACAGCTCTTCGGCCGCCGAGGCAACGGTGTTGACATTATCCGATGCGGAGCCGCACGCCTGCGACACCGTCAGGGCCTGCTGCTTCGATTGATCGATCGTCACCGACATCGAACGAGCGGTCGCCTCCATTTCAATGGCCGCAGCCGACACTGCGTCGACAACGCCGCGGACGCTGGCCTCAAAGCCATCGGCCACCTCCATCAGCATGCGGCGCCGGTCCTCCTCGGCACGAGCCTGGGCCTTCTCCTGCTCCGCCTGCAGATCCCTCATCCGGATGGCGTTGTCCCTGAAGACCGAAACGGCGCGCGCCATCTGTCCAACCTCGTCCTTGCGCCAGTCGGCCGGGACGCTGACGTCCAGGTTGCCATCGGCGAGCTCGCGCATGGCGCTCGTCATCTGGACGATCGGGCGGGAGATGCTGCGCGCGATCAACAGCCCGGCGAGCGCGATCAGCACGAGGCCGGCCAGCGTCATCCCGATCGCCAACGCCCCGGCGCGATTGCGAGCCTGGATGAACTCGCTGTTGTCCATGATGATCTCGACGGCGCCGATCGGCTTGCCGGAGAAATCCTTGATCGGGCCCAGCAGCGCGACCACCGGAACGCCTTTGAGCTGTCCTTGGCGCGACAGGAAGCTGCCGGCCGATGCCTCCCGATAGTCGCCGCTTGCGAAGAAGGAGGTCTCCCCGATCGTTGTCGCGAACAGCTTGAAGCCGTTGTCGCCAGCCAGGCGGAACGCGACGTCGACATTCCGGCTGCGCTTGAACTCGTCGAAGAAGTTTTGGCCAAAGGTCAGGCCGAACTCGACCGAGCCCAGATGTTTGCCGGCGGAAACGATCGGTACGACGCCGCGGAGGCCGAGGCCGGCAACGCCGCCCTCCAGCCCGACGATCGGCTTGCGGTCGGTGTTGGCGGCCACCACCGTCTTGCGGAAGCCCGACAGATCGTCGCCGAACTTGGCCGGCTGGTGCACGCGCAGGAAGGACATCGCCGGCGGCGTGTGAAACTGAAACTGGTCGACACCGTAATCGGATTTCATGCTGGCCATGCCCGCGCCGAACAGCCGCATCAAGGCGTCGCGGTCGTTCTGCGCCATGGCGTCCTGGACGGCGGGGATCTTGGCGACCACCGCGCTCATGGCTTCCGCGCGGGTCGACTCCAGCTGCAGGCGCGAATTGAAGGCGTCATATTGGGCGTGGAGCTCGCGCTCATTGGCGCGGTCGATGATGCCGCCGATGATCCACATGGCGACCAGCAGCACGAAGAGGGCCGTCGCGGCCGCGCCGATCACCAGAGAAAGGGTGATCCGGGTTCTCAAGCCAACAAGCTTCAACATGCAATCCTCGAACGTCGACCGGTGTTCGAGTATTGCAGCGTTGCAACTAATTATTCCTGAACGAGTCAACCAATGGAGTGGACCAACAACAAATTAGCTGCTGCGGGCGAGAACGGCTATCGAAGCTTTCCGCCGCACACTTTACTCTTAACCTGCCGCAACCCACGCTGGTTGCAGGTCATTTCATCTCAACCAGAACAGATCCGTTCGGAACGTCCTGACAGAGCAGAAGGTCGGATCTGTCGGACAGGGCGCGTTCAGGCGACAGGACCGCCGCGCGCCCGCCAGCGGCTCATGCCGCCGGCATAGTGGCGGATATCCTGCCGCCCCGCCGACAGCGCGCGCCGCAGCGCGGTGGCCGAGCGGCCGCCAGCCTGACAGATCAGAACCACCGGCTTGTCGTGCACGAGGTCGCCCGGGTCGAAACGCGACAGCGGGTGATTGACGGCGCCGGGAATGTGTCCGCCCTTGAACTCATGCGGCTCGCGCACGTCGACGACGACGCAGCTCCGCTGCTGATGCGCCCGCACCAGCTCGTCATGCTCGATCGCCGGCACGCTGGTCGATCCGGTCAGCTTGCTGAACAGTCCTGATAGCATGGGAGGAACCTCTCACTGATTGACATAGGGGGCACTCGGCGACTCCGCCTACCCCTGTGTCCGCTTCGCCTTGGCCTCGGACGCTTCGACCCAGAAGAAGAACGCACCTGCGCCGATCGCGAGCGCGGCGAACCAGACGCCATCCGGCACGCCGGTGATGTCGGGCAGCCGCACCTTGCCGAGCGCCCAAACATTCAGGACGTGAGCCTTCACCCAGTCGAAGCTCAGCGCATAGAGGATCGCGCCGACAATCATGCCGAAAGCGCCGACTGCGGCATGCACGCTGCCGCTGGCGATGGCGCCGAGCGCGGTGCCCGGGCAGTAGCCGTAGACCACCATGCCGACGCCGAACAGCGCCGCGCCGAGCGCGACCGCGAGCATGTTGGCGTCCTTGACGTAATATTTGGTGTTGCCGGTATCAACCAGCAGCAGCACTCCGATGCCGCCGACCAAGATCGCCGTGCCCATCACCTTCAGCACGGTGAAGTCGCGCAGCCGGAACTGGTTCTCGATCACGTTGCAGCTCGTGACCTTGCCCTGCTGCAGCAGATAGCCGAACACGGCGCCCATCAGCAGCGGGCCGGCGATGCTCATCAATGACGTCATGGCCATTCTCCTATGCTTTGCGGAACATGACGCGCGACGCCAGAAGGCCCGTCGCGAACATCACGGCGAGGAACAGCCAGCTCGACAGCGCCAATTGCAGACCGCCGGAGATGCCGTGTCCGCTGGTGCAACCGCCGGCCAGACGCGCGCCATACATGATGACGATGCCGCCGAGAAACGCGGCCACGAAGCGCTTGACCACAGACGGGCCAAAGCGCTCCTTCCAGACCTCCGGTACCAGTTCGAGGCGCCACGTGCCGGAGATGATCGCCGACAGGAATGCGCCGAACGGAATGCCGACCAGGAACCAGACGCCATAGTCCCATTTCAACGGCATGGACCTCCAATAGCTGTTGGCGGCGACGGCGTCGGATCCGATCACCGGCGCGGCAAACAGCGATGCGATGCGCGAAAACGCCGTCGTGACGCCGAGGGGGTCGCCGAACCCGGCAAAGGCCACCCAGCTGAGGACGCCGATGCCGGCGCCGACCAGATAGGGCGGCCAGTCGATGCGCTTGGACTTGCCCAGATCCTTGACCATGACGTCGTTCATCATTGCCACGACGGGTCCTCCCTGCTGACGCGGCCCAGCGCCGCGACCGACTTACGTTACTATATGCATATATTCGAATTTCTGCAATTATAATTCAGCCGATGCCGACAGGTGAGGTGAAAAGGCGGGGCTCTGCGGCAGCCTGACTGCGAGGAAACAGCGGCACTGACGAACTCGGGGACGGCAGCCCCGAGCAAGCGCGGCGGAGCATGATCCGCCGCGACCCCACGCTCTGTTCATGTCCGCGCGGGCCTCGCAAGCCCATCGTCACCAGGCGACTCGGTCACGCAGCTTGCCGCGGCCGCGCGAAAGATCCTCGAGATGAGGCTCGCAGGCCACCGCAGAAGCGATGGCAGCGTGGCCGGCGCACCTGTCAGCACACCCCGCGGGCCGGCCGAAATGGCGGCGAGATCGGATCTGCGCGGCTCTCAGTCGCTACGAACCCTAGGCGGCTCTCACGCCGGCGATGAACTTCTTCACTTCCATGCTCAGTCTGGCACTGTCGTCGGCCAGCGATTTCGCGGCGGACAGAACCTGGGAAGCCGCGGTTCCGGTATCGACGGCGCCGCGCTGCACATCCGCAACGTTGGCTGAGACCTGCTGCGTTCCCGCCGCCGCGTGCTGGACGTTGCGCGAGATCTCCTGCGTGGCAGCGCCCTGCTGCTCCACGGCCGATGCGATCGTCGACGAAATCTCCTGCAGTTTCTCGATGGTGATGCTGATGTCGCGGATCGCACCGACCGATTGCTGGGTGGCGGACTGGATGCCGGAGATCTGCTGGCCGATCTCGCCGGTGGCCTTCGCCGTCTGCTCGGCAAGCGCCTTGACCTCGGATGCGACCACGGCAAATCCGCGGCCGGCTTCGCCGGCGCGCGCGGCCTCGATCGTTGCATTCAGCGCGAGCAGGTTGGTCTGTCCGGCAATCGTATTGATCAGCTCGACGACGTCGCCGATGCGGGCAGCGGACTTCGAAAGCTCGCTGACCTGTTCATTGGTCTTGCGGGCCTGCGCCACCGCCTCATTGGCCATCTGGGCCGAATCCTGGACTTGCCTGCTGATCTCGTTGACGGACGCGGAGAGCTCCTCGGTCGCAGATGCCACCGACTGCACATTTGCGCAGGCTTCCTCGGAAGCCGCGGTGACGGACGTGGCCAGGTTCTGTGCGCGGCTCGCCGTGTTGCTGAGCCCGCCGGCGTGACCCTCCAATGTGCTCGATGCCGTGGACACGGTGTCGACGATCTCGCCGACCACGGCCTCGAAGCGGCCAGTGATCTCGTCAAGCCGCCGGCTGCGTTCCAGTTTCACCTCTGCCTCTTTCGAAGCGATATCGTCGGCCTGCTTCTTCGCGATCAAGGCGGTCTTGAAGACCTCCAGGGCGTCGGCCATCATGCCTACTTCGGTCTTCTGGCCGCGATAGGGGATCTCGGTCGCCAGGTTGCCCTCACCGAGCGCCTGCATCGGCCTGATGATGGAAGCGATGCACCGGGAAATGTCGCGAACGAACCAGCTTCCGACGCCGATGCCGGCGAGAACGGCAAGGACGATGACCGTCGACATCAATGCAAATGCCTCGGCATAGCCATCCGCGGCGATCTTCGTCTCGGCGTCGGCGCCACGATTGTTGAGGTCAATCAGCTTTCGAAGATATTCGTCCGACTGATTGGCGATGCCCCGGACCGTCTTGTTGAACAGATCGCTTGCCTGCTTGGTCGCATTGCCGTTCCCTGCGCGCAGCACCTCGAGCACACCATCGGCAGCCTTGACATATTGCTCCCAGCCCCGCGACCAGCTCTCGAACAGGCTGCGCTCCTCGGAAGACGAGATCATCGCCTCATAGGAGCGGCGCGCCGTCGCAATGACGGCGAGCGTTGCCTTCATGTTGCGGTCGAGATTGTCCTTCTCCTCAGTCGTATCAGCCGTCATGTAGGCTCGGAGCTGCGCCCGATTGAGATTGATCGCCGAACGCAACTCGCCGAGCACGCGCACGCTCGGCAGCCAGTTCTTGGCGATCTGTTCGGTATGCGTGTTGATTGTCTGCATGCCGCGGACGGCCAGCAATCCGACGATGGTCATCGCCAGCAGCAGCAGCGCAATGACGGCCGCCATTTTTGCTCGAATGGAGAGTTGCGACATCTCGCGTGCCTTTCGTAGTCCCGGCGATTCGTATCGGTCCGCCGCATGATTGCGCCGTACCCCTCGCGACGGTAACACTCGACCTTCGCAAATTGGTTAACGGGCGGGATCTCGAGACTGTGATCTACCAACGTAATTTTCGGGCGTGATAGTCCGAATGCCCGGTTCGGCGCGCATCTCCTGTGGTCGACCCGCGGACTACGCGATCTGCGCTCCTGCGTGAACGACGCAAAGACACGTGTCTTCGGGTTCGATCCGATCTGATCAGACAACGTTCTATCAGAGGCTTGGAGTGCGCCGACACGCCAGGCGTCGACGAGCCTGTGACAGACAGGTCCCGGAGATTGATGGATGCTGCTCTTTGACGCTGCATTTTCAATGCCGCTCAGCAGAAGCAGGCTCGCTTCCGCAAGATGTCTCATGAAGGCATGACGGAGGGCGACTGAACCGGGCTCTGCGCCGGCTTGGTGGCGAACAACCAGCGGTCGACGACAAAATCGGTGACGGCCGCACCCAACCACATTCCACCGAGCACGATCCACGCTGTGAGCGCAAACACCGATGCCCCGGTTACGCCGGCGCCAACGGCGCAGCCGCCCGCCAGCATCGCGCCGAATCCCATCAGGACGGCGCCGATCATGTAGCGGCGCATGCCGCGGCCATCCGAGAAGCCTTCGAGATTGAGTTCGCGCGCCAGCGCGGCCGCAACGAACGAGCCGATGAACACGCCCGGAATGATGCCGAGATCGAAGCCCGGCTTCAGCTGCGTGCTGGCGAGCACCTGCATCAGCAGTTCCGCCGAAGGACCGCTGAATGTGAGGCTCTTCAGCGGCACCGGCGAGAACGAGGCCTGGCCGAGCTGATAGGTGAGGAGCCAGCCCCCGGCGACCGCCGCGCCCGCGGCGACCGCCGCGCGCAGGATCTTCGGGCCGACCTGAAACTTCGACACGGCGGCGAGCCCGGCCAGGAACCACAGCATGCCGAAACCGAGCTTCTCGGGCGTGCCGCCGCCGAACAGACTCATGATGTCGCGCGACGGTCCGCCGTCGACCAGCCAAAGATTGGTGAGCCACTCGCGCGCCGGCGCGAGCAGGCCGCGATAGGCCGACTGCGCCGTCACCGCGAAGACGAGGCCGGACAGCAGCGCCCGCAGATTGCCGTTGGCCGAGAGCACCAGCAGACGGCTGGCACAGCCGCGCGCCAGGATCATGCCGCAGCCGAACAGCGTGCCGCCGATCATCGCGCCGGAAATGCTGCCCTGCTGCGCCAGTTGGCGCGCTTCAGAGACGTCGAGCAGGCCCATCGCCACCAGTGCCTGGGTGCCCAGCAGCGCCGAGGCGAAGGTGAGGAGCCACACCGCCAGCCGCGGACCGCCCTGCCCGCGCGCGAACTCGACTGTGGCCGCCCGCAGGCAGAAGCGGCTGCGCTGGGCGAAGAAGCCGAACGCGCCGCCGGCCGCGAGCCCGCACAGCAGCGACACCAGCTCCTCACCCAGAAGGTCGATCAATGCGGTGAGCACGGGCGCTCCCGTCGTTCAGGCCTGCCGCTCAACATGCCGGGCGGCATCGGTAAGGACGCATGCGCCCGTCACGGGCGCAGATAGGCGTATCCACTCTGCTGCAGCTCGGTGAGGCGCACGACGCCGCCCTTCTCCGCCACCGCGAAGCCTGGCAAGAGATCGTCGAGCTTCACGCCTTGCGCCTTCATGGTGTTGGCACAGGCCTCGAAGCCGACGCCGGCCTTCATGAGGCGCTCGGCCAGAGCCGAGATGGTCTGGTCGGCCGAAATCGCATGAAAGGCCCGCAAGCCCGGACCGTGGATCACCAGGCGAATGTCTGCGCGTCCAGGTCCTCCGGTGCCATCGACGTGGTTCTGGAGGTTGCCGAGAACGAACAGAGCGCGGTCCTGATCGGCGAGATGATAGGCGACGCGCTGGCGCGGAGATTCCGTCGCCGCGCGTGCGCTGCTGACACCGACGATTCCAAACAGGCCGGCAAGACCAGCTTGCATCAAAGATCGACGTTCCATGGTGGCTCCTAACGCGCGGCTGCAATGAATCCTGCGATGCGATCAGCGGCATCCTCGGCGGCGAGATCGCGAAAGAAGTGATCTGCGTCGTCAATCGTCTCCAATCGGACACGGCTGCCGGCGCGTGACGCCAGCGTCGCGAACGACGCTGCCACGTCCGGTACCGTCTTGTCTTGCGCTGCCGCAAGCACCAGAACCGGCAGGCTCACATCGGCGATCAGCGCCGCCGTATCCTGGCGCCGGTCGGCGCGATAGAATGCTGCGAATGCGCGCGCCGTCACCTTGGCATTGCGGCAATAGATGAAGCCCGGCACCGACATCCAATCGCCGCCGCGCCCGGCGGCGATCGCAGCCTCAGCCTTGTCGAGCAGCGGCGCCAATCGCTGACCGTAGCTCTCCGCATAGGCGTCTCTCAAACCGGCCTCGATGCTCGCCGTCGCCGGCGCCAGCAGGATCGCACCGTCGACCGCCGCTTTGGGATTGGCGGCCAGATAGCGCGCGAGCTGATTGGCGCCGCGCGAATGTCCGAGCACGAAGACGTGCGACGAGGTCTTGCGCGCTTCGCTCAGCCAGGCGGCGATCTCCACGACAGCATCGTCCGTCACATAGTCATGGGGTTTGGCGCAATCGTACATGCCGGTGCGGCGATCGAGACCGAGCACGAGATTGTGCGCGAGCGAGGCGATGCCCCGCTCGGCCAACGCTTTGGACAGGCCCTGGATGGTCTCCATGTCCTTGTGCGCGAGCGTGCCGTGCGTCATCAGCACCAGCGGCACATCCGGTCCAGACTGCGCCGGCAGTCGCAGCGTGCCGAGCGCCGTACGCCCGCCGATCGTGAGCTCGCGCGGCTCCTCGGCCGCGAAGGCGATCGACGCAATGAACGAGACGACAAGAGCGAGCCACCACCGCATCGCAAATTCCTTCAGGGACGCACGATCGTCCAGTTCTTCTCGGACAGCTCCAGCAGGGTCGCGACCCCGGTCTTGACGACCGTGACACCGTCGAGCAGAGGCGGCTGCCGTCCCTCCTTGCTCGCGAGCGTCTCCAAGGTGTTGCCGCAGGCGATGAAGCTCACATTGGGCATCGACTTGGCGAAGCCGAGCACCCGCTCCTTCACCGGCGAGCGGTCGGCCAGCAGCATGTCGAGGCCGCCATTGAAGGCGACGATCACGATCTCGACCTCCGCGCCCTCGCCCGAATAGTGGCGGGAGACATTCGCGGCGACGTCGAGCACCGCGCGCATCTTGGCCGGATCCTCGTCGCTGATCTGCAACGCGAGCCTGTGTGGCTCGGCTGCAGTGGCGATGGACGCAACCCCGCTTCCGGCCAGGGCGACAGATGCGGCCGCCAACAGCATCTGGCGGCGGCTGCATCCGGCAATCCTCACTCGACGCCTCGCGGCTTGCCGTCCTTGTCTTCCGGCGTGACGTCGACCGCTGTCGCGCGTCCGGTGATCTTGACCGGCGCGATGCAGTTCTTCATGCACGGATCCTTCTGCCAGAACGCCTTCTCGCTCGTGCTCCGGTCATCCATGATGAACCCGCCCTCGTTCGGCATCTTGATCGTGGCGAGATTGCTGTTGCTCAACTCGAAGTTCTGATCGGTGATCACGTCGTTCAGATAGAGCACATAGGCAACCAGCGCGTAGTACTCGTCGACCTTCAGCGACTGCGGGCTGCCGAACGGCATCGCGTGGCGGACGTAGTCGAACAGCGTCGAGGCGTAGGGCCAGTAGGAGCCGACCGTCTTGACCGGATTATCTGATGTCAGCGATCCCTTGCCGCCGGCGAGCACCGGCCAGCGGCCGGCACCCTCGCCGAATTCGCCATGGCAGCTGGCGCAATTGTCCATGAACAGCTTCTCGCCCTGGGCGACGGTGCCCTTGCCGACTGGCAGCCCCTGCCCGTCCGGACGCACGTCGATGTCCCAGCCGCGGATCTCCTCGGCGCTCGGCGCGCGGCCGATGTTGAAGCGCTGCGGCGGCTTGGCCTCGGTTTTGGCCTCGATCTTCTCGCTCGGACCGCCGGCGAATGCCACCGAGCCCGCAAGCGTTGCCAGCGCCGCGGCGGCAATGAGGAGCTTAGGCGACCTCGACATTCTCGACCTCACCGTTTGCCTGCACGTGCCAGGTCTGGATGCCATTGTTGTGATAGATGGAGTTGTAGCCGCGGACCTTGCGCAGCTCGGCCTTCGACGGCTGGACGTAGCCGGTCTCGTCCTGGACGCGCGACTGCAGCAGCAGCGGCTCGCCGTTCCAGTCGAACTCGTAGTAGAACCGGGTCAGCGCCTTGTCGAGCACCGGGCCGTCGATCCGCGCCGGCCACCAGTTGCGGCCACCATCGAGCGAGACGTCGACGCGCCTGACCTTGCCGTTGCCCGACCACGCCAGCCCTGAGACGATCGTAAAGCCCTTGCCGTGCTTGATCGGCGCCTGCGGGCTCGGGCTGGTGATCACCGACTTGGCATCCATCGCCCAGGTGAAGCGCCGCGCCTTGCCATTCGGCAAAAGGTCCGTGTATTTCGAGGTTTCCTCGCGGGTATGCCAGGGCTGGTCACCGACCTTGATGCGGCGCAGCCATTTGACCCAGAGATTGCCCTGCCATCCCGGCACCACCAGGCGCATCGGATAGCCCTGCTCGGGATACAGCGCCTCGCCATTCATCTTGTAGGCAATGATGCAGTCGTCGAGCGCCTTCTCGATCGGCAGGCTGCGATCCATCGACGCGGAGTCGGCGCCCTCCACCAACAGCCATTTGCCGTTGGTCTTGACGCCGGCCTCCTCCAGCAGCGTGCGCAGCGAGACGCCGGTGTACTGCACGCAGTGGATCATGCCATGCGTGAACTGGCAGCCATTGAGCTGGGCACCGCGCCACTCCATGCCGGAATTGGCGGCGCATTCCATGAAGTGGATGCGGTTGACGCGCGGGTAGCGCTTGAGCTCGTCGAGCGTCAGCAGCAGCGGTCGCTCGACCAGGCCATGGATCATCAGCCGGTGATCGGCCGGATCGACGTCGGCCACGCCGCCGTGATGGCGTTCGAAGCACAGCCCATTCGGCGTGATGATGCCTTCGAGCTCATGCAGCGGCGTGAAGCTGACCGAGGATTCGCGCGAAGCCGTCAGCCATTCGACGTCGCGGCGGACGACGTCCTTCTCGAACTTCGACGGCTTGCCATAGGGGCGCACAGCGACGCCCTCGCCGAGGGTCCGCGTCCATTCCGGCACGTTCGGCGGCTGGTTGGCGGGATTGCCGACGCCGGCACGCGCCTGCGAGGCCAGCGCCGTGGCGGCAAGACCGCCGGCTGCAGTCAGGAAACCACGGCGCGACGCGCGCGGGGCTGAGGGAAGTAGTTTGTCCTTGGACATCGTCGTCACACTCCGGAGACTTTGACGGCCCGGTTGGGCTCGAGACGAACGGTTTTCTGACGCTGCAGATAGCTCGACACGACCTCCCAGATCGGCGGCCCCTGCGTGCCTTCGTTGATGCTGGCCCAGCCCGCGACCTGGTACTCGCGCGTCGGATCGATCGCGGCCCCGGTCTTGATCAGGCGCATGTCGGAGATCCGCTGCCCCTGCGGCTTGTTGACGTCGATGGCGTAGGACATGCCGCCGATGCGGACCATGTCGCCGCCCTGCTGGTAGTAGGGGTCGACGTTGAACAGGTTGTCGGCGACGTCCTCGATGATCTCCTTCAGCCGCGTGCCGGTCATGCCCATGCGATAGACGGCCGGATAGGTGATCGCGGTGGCGTTGGTGACGTCCTCGAAGGTGATGTCCTGGCCCGGCATCACGCTGGTGCCCCAGCGGAAGCCCGGCGACAGCGCGATCTCCGCATCGCGCTCCTGCAGCAGCGCCTGGCAGATGAGGTCATCGAACGTGCCGTTGAAATTGCCGCGGCGATACAGCAGCGTCTCGGTCCGTCCCAGCGGGCGGGCGAGATCGGCGGCAAACGGCTTGCGCACCTCGGCGATCTTGGCCGCCATCGCCGGATCCGGCGTGATCACGTCGGAGAACAGCGGAATCAGCTTGTAGCAATAGCCCTTCACCTCGCCGTCCTTGACGTCGAGATCGAGCCGCGAGACGAACTTGCCGGAGGAGCCCGACGCGATCAGCAGCGTCTTGCCGACCTTCACGGCCTCAGGCAGCGCATCATGGGTGTGACCCGTGAGAATGACGTCGAGACCCTTGACGCGGCTCGCCAGCTTGCGGTCGACGTCGAAGCCGTTGTGCGACAGCAGCACCACGAGGCCGGCGCCGTCCTTGCGCGCCTTGTCGACCTGGGTCTGAACATCCTCCTCGCGCACGCCGAACGACCAGTTCGGAATCATCCAGCGGGGATTGGCGACCGGCGTATACGGGAAGGCCTGGCCGAGCACCGCGATCTTGACGCCGCCGCGCTCGATCATCGTCGAGGCTTCGAACGCCGGCTCGTTCCATTCGGTGTCGCGGATGTTGAGGCCGAGGAACGGAAAGCCGAGACCATCGACCGCCTGCTTGACGCGCTCGGTGCCGTAGGTGAACTCCCAATGCCCCGTCATCGCATCCGGCTTCAGCAGCGCCATGCAGTCGATCATGTCCTGGCCGCGGGTCTTCAGCGACGACCATGATCCCTGCCAAGTATCACCGCCATCGAGCAGCACGACCTTGTCGCCGCGCTCGGCGCGGATGGCCTTGATGACGGTGGCGGCGCGGTCGAGCCCGCCGATCCGCCCGTAGGTCTTGGCGAGCGCATCGAAATCCTCCGAGGTCAGCGCATAGGCCGACGACGAGCCCGGCGCGATGCCGAAGCGGGTGAGGAAATCCTTGCCGGTGACATGCGGCGGCTGGCCCTTGGCGTCGCCGACGCCGAGATTGGTCGACGGCTCGCGGAAATACAGCGGCATCAGCTGGCCGTGGATGTCGGTGACATGAACCAAGGTGACGTTGCCGACCGGATCGAACGCCAGCAGCTCCTTCTCGGTCAGCTTCTGCTGAGCAAAGGCGCGGGTCGCACCCGCAAGACCGGAGCCACCCGTCAGGGCAGCCGCCGCCAATGCGACCTGAACGAATTCGCGACGCGATATCATGATGTATCTTCCTTGTGTCCGCGGCTAGTTGCGGACCGACGGTGTCTCGACGGGCAGCCCGATGCCGCGCCAGGCGACGTAGACTTCGAGCGCGAGGAACTCGTCCGACAGCGGCTTGTAGGGCACGCCGCGAACGTCGAACATGCAGCCCTCGAACCGTTCATGCAGCGGGATCAGGCGCTGATCGCGCAGCCGGTAGGTCGGAAAGCCGTTGGTCTGGCCTTGGCTCAGGAAATCGGCGCGCATGAACTTGCCGTTGTTCTTCTCGTGGCAGGACGCGCAGGCAAGATCGAGCTGCCCGACCCGCGTATAGTAGATCTCCTTGCCCTTCTCGAACCATGGCGACATCGGACCGTCGGTCTTCACCGCCACCGGCATGCCGCGCGACTGGTAGCGGACGAACGCCGTCATGTCCGTCAGTTCCTTCGACTTGAAGGCCCAGGGCTGCGCCTTCATGTGCTCGGTACGGCAGATGTTGATCTGCTGCTCGAGATTGACCGGCTTGTTGAGCTTATCGCTCCATTTGGGCATGGCGGCGCCGACGCCCTTCATGGTCTTTTCCGCCTCGCCATGGCAGCTCATGCACGACTTGCCTTCGCTGCCGTCGACCGTCTTCCAGACGTCGGCGGCCCGCTCCACCGCGAGGAAGCCGGGATTCTCCAGGTCGTCATCCTGGAGCGCGCGCGTTTCCTTGGTGCGGAACTGATAACCCGAGATGATGGTCTTGAAGACGTGACCGGGAGGCGCCGGAATGCCCTTCCGTTCGACCTCCTGGCCGAACGTCGCGGCTGCCGACAGGGCCAGCGCGGCCGAAGCCAGGACGGCGAGAGAACCGTAGCGAATGGACATCCGTCACTCCTCCTAGCGATCACACGCGGCCGATCAGGCCTTCAACGCGATCTTCTCTTCGGCCGTCACCACGGAGCCATCGTCATCCGTCCATGCGAACTTGAACGTGCCTTCCTCGTCGATCCTTGCGTCGAACTGGATGTACGGGTTGGCGGAGATCGCCGGCTCCAGCGCGCAGGAGAACACCGGCTTGCCGTTGAACTCGCAGGTGAACTTGTTGATGATCTTGCGTGGGATCGGCTTACCCTGCGCATCCTTGCGCTGACCCGATTCCATCAGATGCGAGACCAGCGTCTTGATCTGGATGATCTCGCCCTTCTTGGCTTCCTTCGGAAGCTTGATGCGCGGCTTGTCTGCCATGTTCGTCTCTCCCCTGTCTCAGCCGCCGCAGCCGCCGATGGTGACCTTGACGGTCTTGCGCTCCGTGAAGAGCGAGCCGTCACTCATCTTCGCGACCGCGATCACGTTCTGGGTCTGCGCCAGACGGATACGGATCGACGCCTCGGCCTTGCCGGACATCGGCGTGAACATCAGCGTGGCGACGCCGGCGTTCGGATTGCCGTCGGCCACGAACAGCACTTCCTTGACGTAGTTGTCTGGTGTCATCGGGCTTTCGACCGAGAGCGCGAGCGGCACCGTGTTGCCGTTCTCGGCGATCTCAGGCAGATCGAGCGTGATCTTGCCCTTGGCCGCTTCCTTGCCGCCGGTGAACTTCTTGATCATCTCGGCCGCGTCGTTGCTCGGCTCGGCGTTGGCGGCCATCGGCAGCACCGTCAGGGCGACGAAACCGCCGCCGAGAAGGAACGCCTGTCGTCTGTTGATTGCGCCCATGCTTCATCCTCCAGAGGCGGTTATTTCAATGTTTCGAGAAAGGCGACGACGTCCTCGACCTGCGCGGCGGTGAGGACGGGTTTGCCGACGAACTCCGGCCTGACGCGATTGAGTCCGTCGTTCTTGTAGAAGGCGGGCATCACCGTGTCGGTGAAGATGCGCTTGGGATCGGCGACGATCAGGCGCAATTGCGCCGTGTTGTAGCGGGTCGCGACGCCGTCGAGCGACGGACCGAACTCACCGTGAAACTCCTCCGACTTCAGCAACGACACCTGATGACAGGCGAGACAATTGCCCAGCGTCCGCGTCAAGAACACCTTCTTGCCGGCATCGGCATTGCCGGGCGCGCCGGTCAACGATTTCGGAATGGCATAGTCGATGACATCGAGCCTGATCGGCTCGTCACCTCGCGCGGCTGCCGACAGCAACACGCAGAGCAAGGCGGCCGGAATCAAACGGCGCATGTTTCCACCCTGACCGACGAGGCGTCCCCTCGCCTTACGAAGACGCGACGGACTTACGATCCATCATATTCAAGAATTATGATTTGATAATGTGATTGGTGTCAAGCGTATTTCGATGCCGCAGTGCACTCAACCCTTGGTCGAAGCGAGATAGTCGCGGAATGTGCCGCGCTCATAGGCCTTGTCGCGCACGAAGCGGAACATTGCGAGGAAATGCGGCGGCTTGAGATAGCCCGGCGCGCGAGCCACCTCGCGCGCGAGCGGCTCCTTCGCAGAGACGCCCTCGGCCGATGGCGGAAAGAACTGGAACGTCGGCGTGAAGCGGATCGCGTAACGCTCGGCGAGCTCCTTCTCGGTGAACTCCTTGCCGTCGAAGTCGATCACCTTGCGCGCGCCGAGCAGGTTGAGCTGCAGCACTTCGAAATTGGCACGGATGTAGTCCGTGATCCCTTGGTCGGCAAAGTTCACCAGATGAGTCTCGCGGCAATACGGGCAGCCGCGCAGCTCCCACATGATCGCAAGCCGCTTGCCTTCCGACGCCGCGCTTTCGAGATCCTCGCGCAGATCCAGGAAGCTGTTGAGAAACCAGGACTGGTGATAGAGCCCGTCGTCGCCGAGCGCCGCGTCGGCCTGCGCCGGCGCTGACGCCAGGCCGACGGCCGCCGCAGGCAGCAGCGCAACCAGATCGCGCCGCGTCATCGTCCGGTTCGTCGTCATCAGCCTGCTCGCGCGCTTTGCCAAGTCCACTTTGCCAAGTCCACGGAATTTCGATACATGATATTCGAATAACAGAATGTGAAAAGGACATTCGATGCTGCGCCGCGTCATCATGCTGTCGCTCGTGCTGTCATGCCTCACGCATGGCGTCCGTGGGCACGCCGAAGAGAACGCGGACGTTGCTGCCTTCATGCGCTCGGCGATGGCCAGCCTGCGCACAGCCGCGAGCTATGGCCGCACCGGCAATGTGGGTCTGGCGCAGATCGAGCTCGACGACGCCCGGATCGCCTGGGCCAGGCTCAGCCGGCTCGCCGAGCGCTCCAATGCGCCCTATTCGGCCAAATCCTTTGCAGAGCTGATCGCCACCGGAAACGATCGCCTGAAGCAGGCGGACGAAGCGCTGACCGCAGGTGACGGCGCGCGCGCTGCGGCGGCCATTGCCGCGTTGCGCCGGTCGCTTCACGCCCTGAGGCAGGACGCCGGCGTGGTCGAGCTCAGCGATTGCGTGTTCGAGCTGTCGCCCGTCATGGACGCGTTGCGCAACGCCGCTGCGCGGTTCGCAGCAGGCAAGGCCGAGCCTGGCGAGGTCGTCCAGGCCGGCACAGCGCTGCGCGACCGACTGCAACGCTGCAACGGCCTCGCCGCGCCCGATGTGGCGCGCCAGGCCGAATTCCGCCGCCTGATCGACGGCGCCACGACGAGCGCCGGCGAAATCGGCCGCGCTGCGCGCGAGAGCGACGCCGGCCTGGTGCATCGCTATGAGATCGAGCTGCAGTCCTTCGTCAATCTATTGGACTTCCGCTTCGGCTGATCAGCCGATGGTGGCGAGCGACGGAAAGCGCTCGAAGATCCATTCCGACATCCGCGGGATCACGCCGGCGAGAAAGGCCGCGCCGGTCAGGACGAGAAAGCCGCCCATCGTCTTCTCGACCAGGGGGAGATGCGGCTTGATGCTCTTGAGCATGGTCATGAACTGCCCTGTGAAGGCGGCAGCGATCAGGAACGGGATGCCGGTCCCGACCGAGTAGGCGGCGAGCAGCAGCGCGCCCTTGCCGACCGTCGCCTCCGCGCCGGCCATCATCAGCACGGCGGCAAGGACCGGCCCCGCGCACGGCGTCCAGCCGAAGGCGAAGGCAAGTCCCATCACGAACGCACCGAGCAGACCGGCCGGCTTGCTTCCGACGTCGATCGTCGCGCTCCGGTACAGCAGCGGAATCCGGAGCACCCCGAGGAAATGCAGCCCCATCGTGATGATGACGAGGCCGGCGAGGATGCCGAGCTGGCTGAGATGGCCGGCGATGAATCGCCCGAACACCGAGGCGGTGGCGCCAAGACCGACGAACACCAGCGAAAAACCGCCGACGAAGCACAGCGCCGTCAGCACCGTCCGCCGCCGCTGGGCCATGCTGGTTTCGCCGATCGCGTCGGCCGCCGAGACGCCAGCCATGTAGCACAGGAACGGCGGGACCAGCGGCAGAATGCACGGTGACAGAAACGACAACAGACCCGCGGCCAGCGCGGCCCCCAGCGTGACGTCGAGATCCATCTTTCCTCCCGGTCGGCCAGCGCTACGTGCCCGGCCTGCCGGGCAGGATTCGGAAATCGCGCACTAGTACATATTCGAATTTAATGATAGATTGACCGACAAGTCCAGAGAGGATCTCGGCATGTCCAGCAGAAGTGCATCGCGCGGATTCGCAACGCTCGCAGGGGCGGTGGTGACCGGCATTTGCCTCTCGGCCCCGGCGTTCGCCTCCGAGCTCGTGATGTTCGAACGTCCGGGCTGCGGCTGGTGCGCCCGCTTCAACGCAGAAATCGGTCCCATCTACGACAAGACCGACGAAGGGCGCGCGCTGCCGCTGCGACGGGTCGACCTTGCCAAGCCGCTGCCGACGGATCTTTCCGGCATCGATCCGGGAGCGTTCACCCCGACCTTCGTGGTGGTCGAGCAGGGCCGCGAGATCGGACGCATCCGCGGTTATCCCGGCGATGCGTTCTTCTTTGGGCTGCTCGGCCGCATAATGAATGCTACAAGCGGGGCTCCGGCCCGCTCCTGACGCCAACCGAGGGATCCAGAATTCATGCCGCTGCCGAAGTTGAAGGACATCGAAACCTCTGCCGAGCTCGAGCAGATGATCGAGAAGGCGCGGGAAGCCAGCGAGATGCTGAAGGCGCTGTCCCACGAGTCCCGACTTTTGCTGCTCTGCATCCTCGCCGAAGGCGAAAAATCCGTCACCGAGCTCGAGCAGTTCCTGGGCGAGCGGCAGTCGACCGTCTCGCAGCAGCTCGCCCGTCTCAGGCTCGACCGGCTGGTCACGACGCGGCGCGAGGGCAAGACGATCTACTACAGCCTTGCGAGCGAAGATGTCCGCAAGATCCTGACGGCGATCTACGACGTCTATTGCGAGCCGGTCCGCAAGCGCCGCCGCTGAGAGGTTGGCCCTCGCGGTCTCGGGCTTCGCATCGGCGCGCCCTGTAGCGGGCGCGAGAGGTCTGGCGTCCCCGCCGTTCCTGGCGCACAATGCCAGGAAGCCAACGAGGATGTCGGAGAGGAATGCTCAGCCCATCAGCACTGACGTTCATGTGTGGGCTGCTCGCGGGCGCCGTTCTCGGCGTCGCCGGTCGCGCCGGCCGCTTCTGTACGCTCGCGATGCTGGAGGACGCGTTCTTCGGCGCCGATACCCGACGACTCAAATCCTTCGCGCTGGCGGCCGCGGTCGCGCTGGTCGCAACCCAGTTGCTCGCCAGCTTCGGCCTGATCGACCTGTCGCGCTCGATCTACTTGACGTCGTCCATTCCGCTCGGCGGCGCCATTCTCGGCGGCCTGTCGTTCGGCATCGGGATGGCCCTGGTCGGCACCTGCGGCTTCGGAACGCTGGTCCGTATCGGCGGCGGTGATCTGCGCGCCATCGTCGTGTTTCTGGTGCTGGGCGTGTCAGCCCTGGCCGCGATGCGCGGGCTCACGGGATTCCTGCGCATCTCGCTGATCGAGCCGCTCTCCATACGCCTGCCCGAAACGATGACCCAGGGCATGGATATGCTGCTGTCGCCCGCGCTTGGCTCATATGCGCGGCCGGCAACCGTTTCCGTCGCAGCGGTCGCGCTCGCGGCCTGGGCATTGGCCGACGGGCGCCTCGTGAGATCGCCGCGCCTGCTGCTCTCCGGCCTCGCCGTAGGCTGTGCGGTGGCGTTCGGCTGGTTCGCCACCAGCTGGCTCGGCAATGACGATTTCGATCCGGCGCGCGTGGCATCCCTGACCTTCGTTGCCCCGCTCGGCAATACCGTGCTCTACATCGCCACGCTGTCGGGCAGCCGGGCCGATTTCGCGATCGGCTCCGTCGCCGGCGTGATCCTGGGCTCGTTCGTCGCGGCAATGTTTTCGCGCGTCTTCCGCTGGGAAGCCTGCGATGACGCGCGCGAGCTGAAGCGTCACATGACCGGCGCGCTGCTGATGGGCACCGGCGGCATCATGTCGATGGGCTGCACGATCGGACAGGGCCTGTCGGCATTCTCGACGCTGGCGGTCTCGGCGCCGTTGACGATGCTGGCGATCACCTGCGGCGCACGGCTCGGCCTCGAATACACCATGACCGGAGAATGGCGCCCCGCCGTGCGCAATCTGTTGCGTCTGACATCGTGACGGTGGCTGCGCTCTCGCAATGCGCAAGCTTGCCCCCACGCCAGGGCAATGGCGTTGTACCGCAGGCAGACGGATTGTGGATTTCGCCGTTGCCTCAATACTTCAGTTCAACGCGAGCTTCGCAGATTGTCTGCCGGCTCACACGGTCGTGTGCGCGCCGTCCTGGTGATAATCCCCGGATCTTCCGATGCCACGCTTCATGGGGAGACGGCACTGTCCTCAGCTGCACAGGAGCTCACAGGGAGGACGCGGCACAAACCAAAACTCCCGCAGCCTCGTCGGCTACGGGAGTTTCGGTCTCAATGGTTGCGGGGATAGGATTTGAACCTATGACCTTCAGGTTATGAGCCTGACGAGCTACCGGGCTGCTCCACCCCGCGTTAACTTGTGCGTCACCTTCAGAGAAGCACGGGGCGGTCCTGGCAGACGCCTGAGGCGCTGCCGATCCATCCCAAAGGCTTCCTGAGAAGGCTTGAGCCCGCCGGCCGGGTCGGCCATCGGGTGCGGGCGGTATGTACCAATGCGAGGCCGGTTTGGAAAGGGCTTTCCGCAAGTTTTTTTGCCGGATTGTGACACCGCCCGCTACGAGCCTCGTTGCTCGAATTACATCGATAATCCAATCTCTTATGAGATCGGCCTGTTTGCCCGCCAGCATGAGGCGCACGGCCCAGGCTGGGAACAACGACAAAGTTCCTCGAAGGGCGGCGGCAGGGATCGACGAACCACACACCCGCCAAACGGTTTGGCTCTACGCTATCGCCAGGCGGCGCAAACCGATGCCGTGCTTGCCAAGGGTTCCGCAACGCGGCAGCTTTAGGCCAACCAGAATGACGGCCCTGCACGCGGCCGCGGTACACGCGAGGAGACGTCCATGGACCAGTCCGTGAAGAGCCCAGCCCTCTCGGCGCTCGACGACGCGTTCCACGCGCAGGTCGAGGCCTCCCGCAATGCGCCTCCACCCGCCCTCGCGGCGCGGCTGGACGGCCTGAAGCGGCTGCGAGCGATGCTGTCGGACAACGAGAAGCGCCTGGAGCAGGCGATCTCGGCCGATTTCGGCCACCGCTGCGCCGTCGAGACGACGATTGCCGAAACGCTGTTCCTGCAGGCCGAGATCAGGCACACGCTCAAGGTGCTGCCGCGCTGGATGGCGCCGCGGCGCATCGCCACCGCGCTGCAGTTCTGGCCGGCGCGCAACCGCCTGATTCCGCAGCCGCTCGGCGTGGTCGGCATCATCGCGCCGTGGAACTACCCGCTGCAGCTGACGCTGGCGCCGGCAATCGGCGCGCTCGCCGCCGGCAACCGGGTCATGATCAAGCCGAGCGAGCTGACGCCGCACTTCTCCGCGCTGCTCAAGGAGCTGATCGCGGCGAATTTCGACCCGGCCCAGCTCACCGTCACCGGCATCAACAACGGCATCGCGGAGGCCTTTGCGGCGCTGCCGTTCGATCATCTCGTCTTCACCGGCTCGACCCGCGTCGGCCGCATCGTCGCTGAGGCCGCCGGGCGCAACTTGACCCCCGTGACGCTCGAGCTCGGCGGCAAGTCACCGACCATCGTCGACGTCTCCGCCAACATCGACGAAGCCGCGGAGCGGATCGCCTATGCCAAGCTGCTCAACGCCGGCCAGACCTGCATCGCGCCGGACTACGTGTTCGTGCCCGAGCCGCAACGCGACGCATTCGCGGGCAAGCTGCACCGGCAGATGCTGCAGATGTTCGGCACCAACCCGGCCAATGACGATTACACGTCGATCATCTCCGAGCGGCACTATGCCCGGCTGGAAGGATTGCTGCGCGACGCGATCGCGCGCGGCGCCAAGACGCTGAGCACGACCAGTCCGGAAGATCCGGCCTGGAAGAAGCTGCGGAAATTTCCACCGACCGTCGTGGTCGGTGCAACCCCGGACATGGCGATCATGCAGGAGGAGATCTTCGGTCCCCTGCTGCCCATCATGACCTATCGCCAGTCCGACGAGGTGATCCGCCACATCAATGCCCACGACCGGCCGCTCGCGCTGTACTGGTTCGGCACTGACGCTGCGGCCCGTGATACGGTGCTTGCACGCACCGTCTCCGGCGGCGTCACCATCAACGACTGCCTGCTGCATTTTGCGCAGATGAACCAGCCGATGGGCGGCGTCGGCGCCTCCGGCATCGGCCACTATCACGGCGAATGGGGATTCAACAGCTTCAGCAAGCTGAAGCCGGTATTCTACCGCTCGCCCTTCAACCGCATGAAGGATCTCTATCCTCCCTACGGCGCCAGCATCGCACGAATCGAAAAGCTGCTGCGATTCCTGTCCTAGCCACACCAATCGTCATTCCGGGGCGCGCAAAGTGCGAACCCGGAACCCCGAGATGATGGGGTGCAAGCCTAACCCAATGGTTTCGCCAGCTGCGCGCGGCGCCGCTCTTGGAATGACATTCAAACAACAAGCAAGACAACATCAGGGAGAGATGCGTGACGGACGAGGTCGATTTCATCGTCGTGGGCGGCGGCAGCGGCGGCGCAACGGTTGCTGGCCGCTTGTCGGAAGATCCGGCGACATCCGTGGCGCTGCTCGACGCCGGGGGACGCAACGACAACTGGATCGTGACCACGCCCTACATGCTGTTCCTGATGGTCGCGGGGCCCGTGAACAACTGGTCCTTCACCACGGTGCCGCAGAAGGGCCTGGACGGGCGCATCGGCTATCAGCCGCGCGGCCGCGGGCTCGGCGGCTCCTCGGCGATCAACGCCATGGTCTACATCCGCGGCCACCGCGCCGACTACGATCATTGGGCTGCACTCGGCAATCCCGGGTGGTCGTATGACGACGTACTGCCCTACTTCAAGCGCTCCGAGAACAATGCCGAGTTCGACGGCGAGTATCATGGCCGATCGGGACCGCTGCCCGTCAACCGGCTGCGGACCGACAATCCTGTGCACGAGATTTTCCTCCAGGCCGCGCGCGAAGCGCAGTTTCCGATCCGCGACGACTTCAATGCCGAGACGCAGGAAGGGCTCGGGCTCTATCAAGTCACGCAAGCCAATGGCGAGCGCTGGAGCGCGGCACGGGCCTACATCCAGCCGCATCTCGGCAGCCGCAGCAACCTGCGAGTCGAGACCTCGGCGCATGCCTCGATGATCCTGTTCGAGGGCAAGCGCGCGGTCGGCGTGAAGTATCGCCAGGGCAAGGAGGTCAAGGAGATCCGCTGCCGGCGCGAAGTGATCCTCGCCTCCGGCGCGTTCCAGACCCCGCAATTGCTGATGCTGTCAGGCATCGGCGACGCAACTGCACTGGCGCGGCTCGGCATCGCCAGCGTCCACCATCTGCCGGGTGTCGGACAGAACCTGCAGGATCATCCGGATTTCATCTTCGCCTACACCTCCGACAACCCCAACTTCTCTTCCCTGTCGCCGAAAGGCCTGCGTCGGCTGCTGGCGGGCATCGGCCAATATCGCCGCGAGCGCCGCGGCGTCCTGACCTCGAACTTCGCCGAATGCGGCGGCTTCCTGAAGACGCGGCCTGATCTCGACATCCCCGACATCCAGCTGCATTTCGGCATGGCCGTCACCGACGATCACGGCCGCAAGCGCCATGGCAACGGCTTCTCCTGCCATTTCTGTCTGCTGCGACCGAAGAGCCGCGGCACGGTCGGTTTGAGGAATGCCGATCCGCTCGCCGCGCCGCTGATCGATCCCAACTTCCTGGGCGAGGCCGAGGATCTCGAGACCATGGTGGCTGGCTACAAGACGACGCAGCGGCTGATGCAGACGCCGGCGATGCGCAGCCTCGGCAAGCGCGACCTGTTCACGTCGGACGTCAGGACCGACGACGACATTCGCGCCGTCATGCGCGCCCGCGTCGATACGGTCTACCATCCTGTCGGCACCTGCAGGATGGGCGTCGACGATCCACTCGCCGTGGTCGATCCCAAGTTGAAGGTGCACGGTCTCTCCAGCCTGCGCGTGGTCGATGCCTCGATCATGCCGACCCTGATCGGCGGCAACACCAATGCGCCGACCATCATGATCGGCGAGAAGGCCGCCGACATGATCAGGAGCGAGCTGAAAGGCTGAGTCCGCTTGCCATCGAGGGATATCAACCTGCGGATCAGCAGGGCCTCACGTCAGCAGGAAGCCGCCGTCCACGGTGACAACGCTGCCGGTCATGTAGCGCGAGGCATTGGACGCCAGCAGCAGGATTGCGCCGTCGAGATCACTCTCATGGCCGACGCGCCGCTGCGGGATGCGCTTGATCAGCTTCTCGCCCGCAGGCGTCTCCCAGACGTCGTGATTGATGTCGGTGTCGATATAGCCGGGCGCCAGTGCGTTGACGCGGATGCCGCTCGCCGCAAGCTCCAGCGCCAGCGCCTTGGTCGCCTGCACCACGCCGGCCTTGGAGATCGCATAAGGCGAGATGAACTTGACGACGCTGAAGCCGAGCACCGAGGCGATGTTGATGATGTTGCCGCCGGCCTTGCGCGCCGTCATGCGCCGCGCCGCTTCGGTTGCGGCGAAATAGGCGCCCTTCAGATTGGCGCCGATCACGGCGTCCCAATCCGCCTCGCTCTGCTCGACCGCGAGCTTCTCTACCGCGATGCCGGCGTTGTTGATCAGCACCGTGACGGGCCCGAGCGCGGCCTCGGCGGCATCCATGCCCCTGGCGATCGACGCCGTGCTCGTCACGTCCATCTCGACCGCGGCGGCGCGACCACCCCTCGCCCTGATCTCCTCCTCCAACGCCTTGAGCTTGCCGGTCTGGCGCGCCGCGAGCGCAACGGCGGCGCCATGCGCCGATAGAACCCGTGCGAACTGCCGCCCGAGTCCCTGGCTCGCGCCGGTGATCAGGATCACCTCGCGGCTGACATCGAACAGGTCGGACATGGTCTCTCCCACAGTTTCCTCATTTGTTGCAGCGCATTGATACAGACGATTTGAAACAGCGCAAACCGGAATCGTTTACCGGACCGGCCTACAACCGCGGCGGAGCAACCATGAACGCTTTCGACCTCGCCGCTTGTGCAGCACTGATGGTTGCCGTCTACAGCGGCTTCTCGACCGGGCTGTTGCGCAGCGCCATCACGATTCTGGCCTACCTGCTCGCGATGCCGCTGGCGATGGGCGCTGTCGCGGCGATGAGCCCGCAACTGCGCGACGTGCACGGCACTCCGCTGGCACAGAACTGGCTGCAGTTCTTCGCCGCTTTCGTCGTCATCGGCATGGCGCTGGGCAAGATCGGCCGCATCCTGCTCGACGAGGCGATCGGTTCCGAAGCCGGTTTTGGCGACCGGCTCGGCGGCGCTCTGCTGGGCGCGATCCGCACCGGCATGGTCGCGACCACGCTGGTGCTGGTGTTCGACAGGATCGTTCCCCCCGAGCGTCAGCCGCGCTTCCTCGAGGGATCACGCCTGCGGCCGATGCTCTCGCTCGCAGGCGCAAAAGGCTTCCGCTCGCTGCCTCCGGAGGTCGCAAGCCTGATCGACCGGCTGAAGCAGGAACGGCGCATCTGACGGACACGGCGGCGCCGCCTCTCCCGTCATAGCGAGCCATGCAATTCGGCACAGGCCGGCTGCTCTTATCAGCGGCAATTCGGTTGGCTAGAATGCGCCCATCTTCCTTCCAGCCTCACTGACATATCGGAGTGATCAATCGTGGATCTCGGGATCAAGGGCCGCCGCGCCATCGTCTGCGCCTCCAGCAAGGGTTTGGGCCGCGCCTGCGCCATCGCGCTCGCCAATGAGGGCGTGCATGTCACGATCACGGCGCGCGGCGCCGAGGTGCTGGCAAAGACCGCGGCCGAGATCCGCGCTGCCAATCCTGGCGTCACCGTGACGGAAGTGGCGGGCGACATCACCACGCCTGAGGGCCGCGCCGCCGTGCTGAAGGCCTGCCCGGATCCGGACATCCTGATCAACAATGCCGGCGGCCCGCCGCCCGGCGATTTTCGCAACTGGACCCGCGACGACTGGATCAAGGCGCTCGACGCCAACATGCTGACGCCGATCGAGCTGATCAAGGCGACCGTCGACGGCATGATGGCGCGCAAATTCGGCCGCATCGTCAACATCACCTCGGCCGCGGTGAAGGCGCCGATCGACATCCTCGGCCTCTCCAACGGCGCCCGCGCCGGCCTCACCGGCTTCGTCGCCGGCCTGTCGCGCAAGACCGTGATCAACAACGTCACCATCAACGCGCTGCTGCCGGGGCCGTTCGAGACCGACCGCCTGCTCTCGACGGCAAAGGGCGAAGCCGAGAGGCGCGGTGTCACGCCGGAGCAGATCCTCGCCGACCGCGCCAAGACGAACCCTGCAGGTCGCTTCGGCGATCCCGAGGAATTTGGGCTCGCCTGCGCCTTCCTGTGCGGCGCCAAGGCCGGCTACATCACCGGCCAGAACATCCTGCTCGACGGCGGCGCCTTCCCAGGCACGCTGTAAGACAGACTTCCTTGGGCGGTCTGGCGCGGAAACCTGCTACGCCAACCCCGGGCTTTCACCTCGCCCCGCTTGCGGGGAGAGGTCGGATTGCATCGCAAGATGCAATCCGGATGAGGAGGGCTCTCCCGCGAACGCGGGTGTCTGTGGAGAGTCCACCTCACCCACCCCTCTCCCCGCAAGCGGGGCGAGGGAGCGCAGTGCCGGCGCAACAGGAATTCGAATCCAACTAATAAAGCTATGAGTTCTGTTTGCCATCCGCGCTATGAATACAGCGACTCTACCTTTCCGAACGACCTACCGCTTCGTGGTCTCGTCCTCGTCGCGCTGGCTCGGGCTCGACGAATCCGCCGTGGTGCGGCCTTCCGTCCAGTCGATGCCGAAGGCGTCGAGACCTTCCGCAAGCAGATCGCCCAGCATCGGCTCGCCCAGCAGATAGCGCGCGGTGTGGCGGTCGCGCTGGCCGGCGGCCTCGCGGCGCAGATCGTCCCACTCGTCGATATCGCCGTCGCCGCGGCCGAGCCGCATCAAGGCGACGAGATCGGTCTGCTCGTCCTCGGTCATCGCGTTGATGAAACCGGTGATCTCGCGCACCACAGGATCATCGCCGCTATCCTGGAGCACGTCGACCATGTCGTCATCGACGGCATTCGAGCCGGATTCCTCATCGGTCGCCTGCTCCTTGACGTCGAACTCGCGCGCCTTTTCGATCAGGAAGGCGACCTTCTCGGGCGATATCGTCAGCTCTGGCATGGCGTTCTCCTCATGGACGGAATGCAGCAACGCTTGTTCCGGGCAGTTGATCCATTGCGCCGGAATAAGCCACGCGGCATCGTGAGCGGCATCAAGAATACGACGAGGAAGCGCGCATGTCTTGGACGATCGGCCGGGTCAGGATCACCAAATTCGTCGAGCTGGAGACTGTCGGCGGCACCCGCTTCATCCTGCCGCAGGCAACGCCCGAGGCGATCCGCGAGCTGTCCTGGCTCGCGCCCGATTTTGCGACCGATGAAGGCCGGCTGAAGATGTCGATCCACACCCTGGTGCTGGAAACACCGACGATGCGGATCGTGGTCGACACCGGGCTCGGCAACGACAAGCAGGGCCGCAGCGTGCCAATGTGGAACAACCGCGCGACACCGTTCCTGGAGACGATGAGCGCTGCTGGCCTCCCGCCTGAGAGCATCGACATGGTGATCTGCACCCACCTCCATGTCGACCATGTCGGATGGAATACGCGGCTGGTCGACGGCCGCTGGGTCCCGACCTTTGCCAATGCGCGCTACGTCTTCGGCCGCAGCGAATATGAGCATTGGCGCGATCACGGCGAGGCCGCCGACGAGACCGCGACCTTCGCCGATTCCGTGCAGCCGATCGTTGCGGCCGGACGTGCGGAGCTGGTCGGAAGCGAGGCTGTGATCACCGACGAGATCACGCTGATCCCGACGCCGGGCCACAGCCCCGGTCATGTCGGCCTGCACATCGGCTCGGATGGCGCACAGGCCCTGCTCACCGGGGACGTCGCCCATCATCCCTGCCAGATGGCGCATCTCGATTGGAGCTCGACGGTCGATTCCGATCCGGCGCAGGCGATCGCGACCCGGCGGGCGCTGTTCTCGCGTTTTGCCGACACTGAGACGCTGGTGATCGGCGGCCATTTCCATGCCGGCCATATCCGGCGGGACGGCGCCGCCTTCCGCTTCGAGGCATTACAGGGCAGCGGCGACGCATAGCCCGCGAGGTTGAATTTCCTCCCGCCATGCTCCATGACAGGGCTCTGGAATACCAAGGAATTGAGGGAGAGAAACCAATGAAGCTTGTTCGCTACGGCGAGAAGGGCGCGGAAAAGCCGGGCCTGATCGACGCATCCGGCCAGTTGCGCGACCTGTCGGCGCATGTGAAGGACCTCGACGGCGCCGCCTATGCGCCGGAGTCCCTGAAGAAGCTCGCCGCGCTCGATCCGGCCTCCCTGCCCGCCGTCGCCGGCAAGCCGCGGCTCGGCGCCCCCGTCACCGGCATCTCGAAATTCGTGGCGATCGGTCTCAATTACTCCGACCATGCCAAGGAGACCGGCAACCCGATTCCGGCCGAGCCGATCTTCTTCCTCAAGGCCAACACTGCGCTGTGCGGTCCCTATGACCAGGTCGAGAAGCCGCGCGGCTCGACCAAGCTCGACTGGGAGGTCGAGATCGCCGCCATCATCGGCACCCGCGCCAAATACGTCTCCGAGGCGGAGGCGCTGAACCACATCGCCGGCTACACGATCTGCAACGACGTCTCCGAGCGCAACTTCCAGATCGAGCGGCTTGGCCAGTGGACCAAGGGCAAGTCGCACGACACGTTCGGCCCGGTCGGCCCGTGGCTCGTCACCAAGGACGAGATTCCAGACGTGCAGAACCTGTCGATGTGGCTCGACGTCAACGGCCAGCGCCGCCAGACCGGCACCACCGCGACGATGATCTTCTCGATGGCGAAGTGCATCTCCTACGTCTCGCAGTTCATGACGCTGCTGCCCGGCGACATCGTCACCACGGGCACGCCTCCGGGTGTCGGCATGGGCATGAAGCCGCCGACCTTCCTCAACGTCGGCGACGTCGTCACGCTCGGCATCGAGCGCCTCGGCGAGCAGCGCCAGGAGATCATCGAGGCGTAAGGCGCGATATCGACTTGTGAGTCATTCCGGGATGGCGCGTAGCGCCAGACCCGGAATCTCGAGATTCCGGGTTCGATGCTTCGCATCGCCCCGGAATGACCAGCCAGAGGACACTACCGATGAAACTCACCTTCTCGCCCGCCTCGCCGTTCGCCCGCAAGGTGCGCATCGCCGCCATCGAGCTCGGGCTGATCGACAAGATCGAATTCATGGCCGCAGCGGTGACGCCGGGCCAGGCCAATGAGGAGTATTCGAAGATCACGCCGCTGAAGAAGCTGCCGGTGCTGATCCTCGACAACGGCGACGTGATCCTGGATTCCTATGTGATCGTCGAGTATCTCGACGAGCTCGCCGGCGGCAACAAGCTCATTCCGGCATCGGGTCCCTCGCGCTGGAAGGTGAAGAGCGAGCATTCGATGCTGCAGGGCATGCTCGATTCGATGCTGTTGTGCCGCTACGAGGCGATGGTGCGCCCGGAGGGCCTGCGCTGGCAGGCGTGGTCCGACGACCACTGGAACAGAGCCTGGATGGGCATGGCGCGCTTCAATGCGCAGCCCGACTTGATGACGCGCCCGTTCGACATCGTCTCGATCGGACTCGTCTGCGTGCTCGGCTATGCCGATTTCCGGTTTGCGGATTGCGGCTGGCGCAAGGCGTTTCCAACGCTCGACGCGTTCCACAACAAGATGCTGGAGCGGGAATCGGTGAAGGTCTCGGTGCCGCCGGCGGCTTGATCGCCGAACAGGAGCTGACGTGACGCTGACATTCTCGGTTGCAGACACGACCATTCATCGCATCATCGAGCAGGAAACCACGTTCCTGCCGGCGCGCGAGATGTTTCCGGAGCTGACGTCGGAGATGCTGGCAGCGGAACGCAGCGCGCTGCAGGCGGCCGGTGCCCTCGATGCGCAGGACACGCTGATCCTGTGCTTTCAGTCCTACGTGGTGAGGACGCCTCACCACACCATCCTGATCGACAGCTGCATCGGCAACGACAAGCCGCGCGCGCGGCCGGTCTGGAACATGAAGACCGACGACACCTACATCCGGGCGCTTGCGACTGCGGGCGTGTCGGTCGACGGCATCGACGTCGTGATGTGCACGCATCTGCACACCGATCATGTCGGCTGGAACACGCGGCTCGACAACGGCCGCTGGGTGCCGACCTTTCCGAATGCGCGCTACGTATTCGCGCAGCGTGAATATGATTACTGGGTGGCGCAGAACGCCAAGACCGAGGTGCCTCCATTCGCCGACAGCGTGCTGCCGGTGGTCGAGGCCAAGCGCGCCGACATCGTGAAGGATGGATTCGCGATCGGCGATCACGTCCGTCTGCTGCCGACGCCGGGGCACACGCCCGGCCATGTCGCGGTCGCCGTCGGCAAGGGCAGGGACGACGCGGTGTTCTCCGGCGACCTGATGCACTCGCCGCTGCAGCTTGGGCTTCCCGAGCTGTCACCGAAATTCGACGTCGATCCGGCGCAGGCCGCAGCGACGCGGCGCACCTTTCTCGATCGCTATTGCGACACGGCGACGCTGTGCTGCACGGCCCATTTTCCCTCGCCCTCGGTCGGGCGTATCAGGCGCAAGGGCGACGGCTTCGCCTGCGAGACCGTGTAACGCTCGCAGATCTCAGTCGACGATGAACAGCTTGGCGCCTTTCGGCGTAAAGGACCGATGGGCAGCGTCGCCGAAGTCGGAGACCTGGTAGCTCATGCCCGCCGACAGAGTGAACCTGCGACCATCCTTGAGCTCGCTCTCGAGCTCGCCTTCCAGCACCAGCAGGATGTGGCCGCGATCGCACCAATGATCGGCAAGATAGCCCGGCGTGTACTCGACCTGCCGCACCCGGATGTCGCCGATCATCAGCGTCCGCCAATAGGCCGTGCCCTGCTCTCCCGGATGCTCGGTCACGGGAACGGCCGACCAGTCGGTCACGGTGAAGGGAAGGGTCGGAATTTTCATCGGCGCGCTCAGCTCGGAGATGGGTTGGCGGGGTCGAGACCGCGCCACCGCATAGAGCGAACCGCGCCGGAGATCAAACCCGCCTTCCAGTAGCGTTCTGCCGTCAATCGAACAGGCTGGGCGTATGGTTCACCGCGGCGCCCTCGATCGCCAGCATCCTCAGCTTGGTGTCGACGCCACCATTGGCGGAGAAGCCGCCCGGCTTGTTGCCAGCCGCGAGCACGCGATGGCATGGCACCACGATGGGACACGGGTTGCGGCCCAGTGCCTGACCGACCTCGCGCGACAACTCGACGCCGCCGAGCTGTTTGGCGATGTCGCCATAGGTCAGGGTCCGGCCCGGCGGGATCCGGCGCGCGATGTCGTAGACGCCGCGCTGGAATGCGCTGACGCCGTCGAGATCGAGAGCCACGTCGGTGAGATCATCCGGCTCTCCGGCCAGTAGCGCCTTGACGCGGGTGATGACGCGCTGCACATGCGCCGGCGGCTCATCCTCGCCGATGCCCGGGTGGCGCTGCTGCATCCGGGTCCGGGTCTGCGCGACGCCGCCCATCGGCAGTTGCACCGCGTTGATTCCGCGCGGTCCCCAGGCGATCGCGCAAGTGCCGATCGCGGTCTCGAAAAGTGCGTAGAAGTGGTCAGACATGGCGGGCTCCATCGTCGATCTGCCCCGTATCATCTGCCAGTCAAAATAGGCTTGGAGAATGTTGCGATCCACCCGGATTCTGCCAATGTCGACAGCGGAAGCACCGTGACGCCCATCGGCAGGCCGAGAGGATGGGAGCACGACGCAGAGGCAGCCCGGCGCAAAGAGCGGGCGCCCCGTCCGAGGAAGCCAAGGCGAGGGAGAAGGACATGAAGCTGACCCCGGAGCAGATTGCATTCTTCAACCGCGAGGGCTGGCTGTTCCTGCCCGAGCTGTTCAGCCCGGAGGAGACCGCGTTCCTCGCCCACGAGGCGGAGGCGATCTACGCCGCCAACAGGCCCGAGGTCTGGCGCGAAAGGAGCGGCGCGCCGCGCACGGCGTTTGCCGCCCATCTCTACAACGACGCCTTCCGCGTGCTCGCGGCGCATCCGCGCATGATCGAGCCGATCGAGCAGATCTTCGGCGAGAAGGTCTACATGCATCAGTTCAAGATCAACGCCAAATCGGCCTTCACCGGCGATGTCTGGCAATGGCACCAGGACTACGGCACCTGGAAGCGCGACGACGGCATGCCGGAGCCGCGCGCGATGAACATCGCGATCTTCCTCGACGAGGTCATGCCGATCAACGGCCCCTTGATGCTGGTGCCGCGCAGCCAGCATGCCGGCGACCTCGAGGCGTCGCATGATCTCGCGACCACCTCCTATCCATTGTGGACCTTGGACGAGGCGACGGTGACGCGGCTGGTCGCAGAAGGCGGCATCGTCGCGCCAACCGGAAAGCCGGGCGGCATGCTGATGTTCCACGGCAATCTTGTGCACGGCTCCGCCGGCAACATCACACCCTATCCGCGCAAGATCGTGTACCTCACGCTCAACGCCGTCTCGAACCATATCCGCACGCCCACGCGGCCCGACTACATCGCGCATCGCGACTTCACGCCGATTGTGACGCTGCCGGACGATGCGCTGCTACAACTGGCGCGGGCGCATCGCGAAGCGGCGGAGTAGAGCACAGCACTCGCCACGAAAAATGTCGTCATGCCCGGGCTTGACCCGGGCATCCATCAATCAGGACGACGGCCCCCGTTGGAGATGGATGGCCGGGTCAAGCCCGGCCATGACGGGGAAACTGATAGCCGCCCTACCGCGCCTCCAAGAAACACTGGAATTCCCCAATGAACCTCCACGCCCTCCTCCAAGCGCGCAATGCCTCCGGCAAGCCCGTCCGCGTGGCACTGATCGGCGCCGGCAAATTCGGCTCGATGTTTCTGGCGCAGGTACCGCATGTCGCGGGCCTCGAGGTCCCCGTCATCATCGACCTCGATCCCGAGCGCGCCCGCGACGCGTGCCGGACGGTCGGCTGGAGCGCCGAGCTGATCGCGCGCACGAATTTCAGCCCCGATGGTTCGAAGGCGACGGGTGACGGCGTTGATGTCGTTGTCGAAGCGACCGGCAATCCTGCTGCCGGCATCCGCCATGCGCGCGCCGCGATCAAGGCTGGCAAGCACATCGTGATGGTCAATGTCGAGGCCGACGTGCTGGCCGGGCCGCTTCTTGCGGAAGAGGCGCGCAAGGCGGGCGTGGTCTATTCGCTGGCCTATGGCGACCAGCCGGCGCTGACAGCCGAACTCGTCGACTGGGCACGCGCGACCGGCTTCCACGTGGTCGCGGCCGGCAAGGGCACGAAATATCTGCCGGCCTATCACGACGTGACGCCGGACGGCGTCTGGCAGCATTACGGGCTGACGGCGGGCGAAGCACAGTCTGCCGGCATGAACCCGCAGATGTTCAATTCCTTCCTCGACGGCACCAAGTCGGCCATCGAGATGGCCGCGATCGCCAACGCGACCGGGCTCGACGTGCCCACGGACGGACTGCTGTTTCCACCCTGCGGTGTCGATGATCTGCCCCATGTCCTGCGCCCGCGCGACCGCGGCGGCGTGCTGGAACGATCGGGCATGGTCGAAGTGGTGTCATCGCTGGAACGCGACGGACGGCCGGTGTTTCGCGATCTGCGCTGGGGCGTCTATGTCGTGCTGGAGGCGCCGAACGACTACGCAGCGGACTGCTTCCGCCAATACGGCCTGAAGACGGACGCCAGCGGCCGCTATGCGGCGATGTACAAGCCCTATCACCTGATCGGGTTGGAGCTGAACGTCTCGGTGCTGTCGGCGGCGCTGCGGCGCGAGCCGACCGGACAGCCGCTCGGTTTCCGCGGCGACGTCGTCGCCGTCGCCAAGAAGGACCTGCGCGCCGGCGAGATGCTCGATGGTGAGGGCGGCTACACGGTCTGGGGTAAGGTGATTCCGGCGCGTACAAGCCTCCAGCTTGGGGCGCTGCCGATCGGATTGGCGCATCGCGTGAAGCTCAAAGACGACGTTGCTCATGGTGCAGTCGTGCGGTGGGGCGACGTCGACGTGGACAACATGGACAGCGATATCGTCGCGACCCGCAAAGGGATGGAAATGGCGTTCGCGCGCGGATTCACTCCCGAGCCTCACCCCTCTCGCGGTCAATAAAAAGCCCCGACCGAGGGCCGGGGCTCTGAGATCACGTGACGTCTGGGCTCAGTTGTCATCCTCGCCGAAGGCAGCGGCGAGCTTGTCGTAATATTTGACGACGAGATCGATGTTGCCCTTGTTCTCGACCTCCGGTGGCTTCGCCTTCAGCGCCGCGTTCAGATCGTTGAGGACCTGCTTCTTGTCGTCGGGCTTCATCTTGTTATCGGCCTGGACCTGATCGATCTGC
>NZ_JAUHJJ010000002.1:0-377500 GCF_032381175.1 Bradyrhizobium sp. SZCCHNR1093 | reverse complement strand
ACCAGTGAGCTGTTACGCTTTCTTTAAAGGATGGCTGCTTCTAAGCCAACCTCCTGGTTGTTTTGGGATTTCCACATCCTTTCCCACTTAGCCACGAATTGGGGGCCTTAGCTGTAGGTCAGGGTTGTTTCCCTCTCCACGACGGACGTTAGCACCCGCCGTGTGACTCCCGGATAGTACTCTCAGGTATTCGGAGTTTGGTTGGGTTTGGTAAGACGGTAAGTCCCCCTAGCCCATCCAGTGCTCTACCCCCTGAGGTATTCGTCCGAGGCGATACCTAAATATCTTTCGCGGAGAACCAGCTATTTCCCAGTTTGATTGGCCTTTCACCCCTAACCACAAGTCATCGGAGCCTTTTTCAACAGGCACCCGTTCGGTCCTCCAGTGAGTGTTACCTCACCTTCAACCTGCTCATGGCTAGATCACTAGGTTTCGGGTCTAATACAACGAACTTGACGCCCTATTCAGACTCGCTTTCGCTACGCCTACGCCTATCGGCTTAAGCTTGCTCGTTAAATTAAGTCGCTGGCCCATAATACAAAAGGTACGACGTCACCCAGAACGCATCTTGGGCTCCGTCTGTTTGTAGGTGTCCGGTTTCAGGTCTATTTCACTCCCCTCGTCGGGGTGCTTTTCACCTTTCCCTCACGGTACTGGTTCACTATCGGTCGCTGAGGAGTACTTAGGCTTGGAGGGTGGTCCCCCCATGTTCAGACAGGATTTCACGTGTCCCGCCTTACTCGAGCATGAATGCTTGCATTACCCATACGGGGCTATCACCCTCTGAGGCCCTGCTTTCCTGACAGGTTCTGGTTGGCTTGCATTCATGACTGGCCTGGTCCGCGTTCGCTCGCCACTACTAGCGGAGTCTCGGTTGATGTCCTTTCCTCCAGGTACTTAGATGTTTCAGTTCCCTGGGTTCGCTTGAAACCTCCTATGGATTCAGAAGTCTCATACCTTCTCTTGATAACCGGAAATCCAAAACCTCACGGCTCGGGATCGTCACAGTCTCCTGATCGAACACCAAAACCCGGAGGTCTTGGAGTTCCGGCTATCGAAGGTGGGTTTCCCCATTCGGAAATCCGCGGATCAAAGCTTCTTCGCAGCTCCCCACGGCTTATCGCAGCGTAGCACGTCCTTCATCGCCTCTCAGCGCCAAGGCATCCACCGAACACCCTTAAGGCACTTGATTGCTCTCATTATCAATGTCCACACACTCGGCAGAATGTTCACCGCTCCCACAAGTCCCGAGGGACAAGCGTTGGAGCAGCGCGGACAATGATTAGAAAGACCAGCTTGCTTCTTAAGATCGAACCGATAGCCGTGCGGTCAAGCGCAGCTAACAGAGTCATTTACAACAGACGGGATGCTTCACAGCTTCCAGCCTGCGCCGAAATGACCCGGAGATAGTGAAGGCGTCGGTGCAAAGTCGAAACGCGGACCGCTTGCGCGGTGGCATTTCATTGCACGACCCTCCTCGGATCGATCTCCTCTTCACGATGTCAGATAACACGCAGTCCTCTGTAATCCCGGTGAGGATCAGAAGATGCGAAGTGTTGTCTCGCGGACGATGTTGAACCAACGCTGTCAAGCGATCGCTCGGCAATCAAACCATCTGGTGGAGCCAGACGGGATCGAACCGACGACCTCATGCTTGCAAAGCACGCGCTCTCCCAGCTGAGCTATGGCCCCGTAACCAGAAGACGAAGCATAGCGCCCGTCTTCGCCAAGTGGCTACGCCGGACACGCTTCGCTCATTGGAGAGCGCGGCGTGCCACGCGAAGCCGCAGGCGAAGCGTGGTGGGCCTGGGAAGACTTGAACTTCCGACCTCACGCTTATCAAGCGCGCGCTCTAACCAACTGAGCTACAAGCCCTAACGCTCGAAGCTCGTCACCACCCGGCCAACGAAGGCCAAAGCCTACGAAGCAAAAGCAGCGACCGCGCAGCCCCAGGCAGCGTGTTCGTCCGCGAAGAAAGAGAAACGAAGACGGCGAAATCCCGCCAATGGAGCTCACGCAAGACCTGGCGGTCTCGGTGGCCCCTGATGTTTCTAAAACAGCTCGATAGAAGCGACAGATCCGAAGATCTGACCTTGCTGAAGAGCCATCCTTAGAAAGGAGGTGATCCAGCCGCAGGTTCCCCTACGGCTACCTTGTTACGACTTCACCCCAGTCGCTGACCCTACCGTGGTCGGCTGCCTCCATTGCTGGTTAGCGCACCGCCTTCAGGTAAAGCCAACTCCCATGGTGTGACGGGCGGTGTGTACAAGGCCCGGGAACGTATTCACCGTGGCGTGCTGATCCACGATTACTAGCGATTCCAACTTCATGGGCTCGAGTTGCAGAGCCCAATCCGAACTGAGACGGCTTTTTGAGATTTGCGAAGGGTTGCCCCTTAGCTTCCCACTGTCACCGCCATTGTAGCACGTGTGTAGCCCAGCCCGTAAGGGCCATGAGGACTTGACGTCATCCCCACCTTCCTCGCGGCTTATCACCGGCAGTCTCCTTAGAGTGCTCAACTAAATGGTAGCAACTAAGGACGGGGGTTGCGCTCGTTGCGGGACTTAACCCAACATCTCACGACACGAGCTGACGACAGCCATGCAGCACCTGTGTTTCGGGCTCCGAAGAGAAGGTCACATCTCTGCGACCGGTCCCAAACATGTCAAGGGCTGGTAAGGTTCTGCGCGTTGCGTCGAATTAAACCACATGCTCCACCGCTTGTGCGGGCCCCCGTCAATTCCTTTGAGTTTTAATCTTGCGACCGTACTCCCCAGGCGGAATGCTTAAAGCGTTAGCTGCGCCACTGGTGAGTAAACCCACCAACGGCTGGCATTCATCGTTTACGGCGTGGACTACCAGGGTATCTAATCCTGTTTGCTCCCCACGCTTTCGTGCCTCAGCGTCAGTATCGGGCCAGTGAGCCGCCTTCGCCACTGGTGTTCTTGCGAATATCTACGAATTTCACCTCTACACTCGCAGTTCCACTCACCTCTCCCGAACTCAAGATCTTCAGTATCAAAGGCAGTTCTGGAGTTGAGCTCCAGGATTTCACCCCTGACTTAAAGACCCGCCTACGCACCCTTTACGCCCAGTGATTCCGAGCAACGCTAGCCCCCTTCGTATTACCGCGGCTGCTGGCACGAAGTTAGCCGGGGCTTATTCTTGCGGTACCGTCATTATCTTCCCGCACAAAAGAGCTTTACAACCCTAGGGCCTTCATCACTCACGCGGCATGGCTGGATCAGGGTTGCCCCCATTGTCCAATATTCCCCACTGCTGCCTCCCGTAGGAGTTTGGGCCGTGTCTCAGTCCCAATGTGGCTGATCATCCTCTCAGACCAGCTACTGATCGTCGCCTTGGTGGGCCATTACCCCACCAACTAGCTAATCAGACGCGGGCCGATCTTTCGGCGATAAATCTTTCCCCGTAAGGGCTTATCCGGTATTAGCACAAGTTTCCCTGTGTTGTTCCGAACCAAAAGGTACGTTCCCACGCGTTACTCACCCGTCTGCCGCTGACGTATTGCTACGCCCGCTCGACTTGCATGTGTTAAGCCTGCCGCCAGCGTTCGCTCTGAGCCAGGATCAAACTCTCAAGTTGAACTTGAAGCTTTGAACCGGCTGATCACAACGTTTGACGAGGTCCCACCAATCGATCTCCACGCTTCACAGCGCGAAAACCATGGTGTTACCTTTGAAACATTGTCCGCCGAAGTCTTCTCGTCCGATCCCAGAACCAAAAGCCGAAACCCTCAATCCCGAGACCCGCAAGGACTCCGCCGTCCACGTTTCTCTTTCTTCATCTTCACTTGTCAAACAGCCCGGGACCTCGGTCCCACCCTCGAATGGAGGGGTCGCCCAACCTTTTCCGACGTCGATGAGCAACCGGGTTCTACCGGTTGTGCATCACTCAACAGAAGTGAGGAGCAATATTGGCGCGAATGCTCGCCTCGGTGTGTCCCGAAGCGGCGCCGCGCTCAGTGATCGTGCTTATAGGGGGGTCCGATCGGGGTGTCAACGCCCAATGTCAACAAAACGTCGCATCGAATCATTTTTTCCGGGACGGCCAGAGAACCCAGACTTCTTGCGGACTTCGTGCCCCACTTGGGCCACAATCCTGCGACGATTTGTTAAGCATCGACCTGGGTTGATTTGGGTCCAGCGGGGACCGCCATCGATTCAAGGATGATCCAGATCAAGGAAGTGGCGAGCCCTTCGCCTGACTCATACGGCCGAGACGACATCGAGAGATCCTGAAGAACAATAGCGGTTCGCGGATTCCGGCTTTCGGGCCAGAGAGTCTCGAACCGTCAGAAGCGCGCCATCATTCCGAGCCGTTTGTCTTGGACGTTAAGCCGACCGGCAGCTGAGTGATTTCGGCGCTGACTTTGAACTTGGGGGACGAAGGTTGAACCATCGGACGTCACGCGGGGGGTATGGACGCGAGGTCGGCATGATCGATCTCGGTCATGAGCCGCCGCTATCGGTCGATGGCTCCGAGGCCGCGGTGATCGATCGCCGCCGCGTCTCCGTGCAATGGTTCTCCGGTACGATTCTGACTGGTCTATGCGGCGCAGCCCTGATCGGCGGCGCCGTTTTTGCGTCGCTCGACGGCGAAATGACCTTCGCTCGCATGCCGGAGCGGATGGAGAGCGCGCTGCGCGGCGCCTTCGGCGCCAATGACCGCGTTGCCACCCTGCGCAAGAGCGATCGCCTGCCGCCGCCGAGCGAAGCGGCGGCGGCGCGCAATGTGGTGCGCATCTCGACCGTGACCCGCGCCGGATCGCGCGAGCTGATCCGGGTCCGTCCCTATGTCCGGATCTCGGGCAACCTGTCGATGACGACGAGCGATCTTTCCGCCAAGATCCCGCCGTTCAACGCCCAGCGCCTGCTGAGCGACACCGACAACGACAAGACCGGGTCCGGCGAGGATCCGAACAATCCGGAGGCCGTCGAGCCCGACGCCGAAGTCTCGTTCGTGACCAAGGATCTCGCCGCGGTGCTCCCCAAGGCGAAGATCGCGACCTCGGTGGCGCTCGACGAAATCGTCATGCGGGTTCGCGATGCGGCGAACTGGCGCGGCAACAATGGCGGCGTCCGCTACGCCTCGCTCGCCAATGCCGCCGCTGACGCGGCCGGTGCACAGGCCGTCCAAGGCGGCGACCTGAAACTGTCCTACGCCAATGACGGCACCTCGCCAGATCCTTACGCCGGCTTCGAGACCCGGGTGGTGCCGGAAAATGTCACCTTGCTCCCCAAGACCAAGGACCAGATCACCGGCGGCAATCCGCTCGGCGAGCGTGTCCACCTGGTCAAGAAGGGCGATACCGTCACCTCGATCCTGCGCGACCAGGGCGCGACGCCCGACGAGGCCAGGGCGATTGCCGCCCAGCTCGGCCCACGCGGCCGTGACGGCGGGCTGAAGGAAGGTGAGAAGCTCCGTATCCTGATGGCGCCGTCCGGCCCTGCCCCCGGCGCCCGGCTGCAGCCGTTCCGGGTCATCATCGCCAACGACACCATGATCGAGGCGGTGGCCGCGCTGTCGGACCTCGGACGATACGTCGCCGTGGACGCGCAGAGCATGAACACGGTCACCGAGACCGCCGACAACACCAATGACGAGGAGGATGACGGCACCGGTGTCCGCCTCTATCAGAGCATCTACGAGACGGCGATGCGCAACAAGGTGCCCACGCCGGTCATCGAGGACATGGTCCGGATCTATTCCTACGACGTCGACTTCCAGCGCAAGGTGCAGCCGGGCGATTCGTTCGACGTCTTCTATGCCGGCGACGATGACGACAAGCCCGGCAACAACGACAAGACCGAGGTGCTGTTCGCTGCGCTGACGGTCGGCGGCGAGACCAAGAAATACTACCGGTTCCAGACCCCCGACGACAGCGTCGTCGACTATTACGACGAGACCGGGAAGAGCGCGAAGAAGTTCCTGGTGCGCAAGCCGGTCAACAACGCGATCATGCGCTCCGGCTTCGGCGGCCGCCGCCATCCGATCCTCGGCTATGTAAAGATGCACACCGGCGTCGACTGGGCCACCGCCTACGGCACCCCGATCTTCGCCTCCGGCAACGGTGTTCTCGAGAAGGTCGGCACCGAAGGCGGTTACGGCAAGTACATCCGGATCAAGCACAACAACGGCTACGAGACGGCCTATGGCCACTTGTCGGCGTTTGCCAAGGGCATGGAGCCCGGCAAGCGCGTGCGCCAGGGCCAGGTCGTCGGTTTCGTCGGCTCGACCGGCATGTCGACCGGCCCGCACGTCCACTATGAGATCCTGGTCAACGGCCGCTTCGTCGACCCGATGCGCGTGAAGCTGCCGCGCGGCCGGTCGCTCGAAGGCCAGATCATGGCCAGCTTCGAGAAGGAGCGCGATCGCGTCGACCAGATGATGACCAGCCGCGGCGCCGGTGCCTCGCGCATCTCCGACGCCGGCCCGATCCAGGTCAGCCGCTGAGCGAGACCCTCGCTCCCCAAAGGCGCGTTCAACTGAAAACGGCCCGCGCTGATCGCTCAGCGCGGGCCGCTTCCGTTTCAGTTCGGCGCAGCGCCGCTTCAGTTCAGCTTGCGCTTCGGGATCGGCGCCTCGAACGTCGCGATCTCGGCGGTGCGATGCGCCTTGCCGTTGAAGGTCAGCACATTGCCTTCCGAGGAGATGGCGACCTTGTCGCCGTCCTTGACATCGCCGGCGAGGATCATCTCGGCGAGCGGATCCTGCACGCTGCGCTGGATCACCCGCTTCAAGGGACGTGCGCCGTAGGCCGGATCCCAGCCCTTGGCGGCGAGCCAGTCGCGCGCGTCGCCATCCAGCGACAAGGTGATCTTGCGCTCCTCCAGCAGCTTCTGGAGCCGTGTGAACTGGATCTCGACGATCCGCCCCATCTCGCTCTTCTGCAAGCGGTGGAACAGGATGATCTCGTCGACGCGGTTGAGGAACTCGGGCCGGAAATGCCCGCGCACCGTGCCCATCACCAGCTCGCGAACCTCCGACGTATCCTCGCCCTCCGGCTGATTGACCAGGAACTCGGAGCCGAGATTGCTGGTCATGATGATCAGCGTGTTGCGGAAGTCGACGGTGCGGCCCTGGCCGTCGGTCAGGCGGCCGTCGTCGAGCACCTGCAGCAGCACGTTGAAGACATCCGGATGCGCCTTCTCGATCTCGTCGAACAAGACGACCTGGTACGGCCGGCGCCGCACGGCCTCTGTCAGCGCTCCGCCCTCGTCATAGCCGACATAGCCGGGAGGCGCGCCGATCAGCCGCGACACCGAGTGCTTCTCCATGTACTCGGACATGTCGAGCCGGACCATCGCGGTCTCGTCGTTGAACAGATACTCGGCGAGCGCCTTGGTCAGCTCGGTCTTGCCGACACCGGTGGGGCCCAAGAACATGAACGAGCCCATCGGTCGGTTCGGGTCCTGCAGGCCGGCGCGCGAGCGCCGCACGGCGGTCGCGACCGCATGCACGGCCTCGAACTGGCCGACGACGCGCTTGCCGAGAGAATCCTCCATGCGCAGGAGCTTGTCCTTCTCGCCCTCGAGCATCTTGTCCACAGGCACGCCGGTCCAGCGCGAGACCACCTGCGCGATGTGGTTGGCGGTGACCGCCTCCTCCATCATCTCGCCGGCATTCTCCTTGGCCTCGATGTCGGCCAGCTGCTTCTCCAGCTCCGGGATGCGGCCATAGGCCAGCTCGCCCGCCTTCTGATACTCGCCGCGGCGCTGCGCGTTGGCGAGCTCGATGCGCAGGCCGTCCAGCTCGCTCTTGAGCTTCTGCGCGTTCGACAGCTTGTCCTTCTCCGCGCTCCAGCGCGCAGTCAGGCCAGCCGACTTCTCCGAGAGATCGGCGAGCTCCTTTTCCAAGGTCAGCAGCCGGCTCTTGGATCCCGGATCGGTCTCCTTCTTCAGCGCTTCCTGCTCGATCTTGAGCCGGATGATCTCGCGATCCATCGAATCCAGCTCTTCCGGCTTGGAATCGACCTGCATCTTCAGCCGCGCGCCCGCCTCGTCCATCAGGTCGATGGCCTTGTCGGGCAGGAAGCGGTCGGTGATGTAGCGGTTCGACAGCGTCGCCGAGGCCACCAGCGCGGAATCGGTGATGCGCACGCCGTGATGCTGCTCGTATTTATCCTTCAGGCCGCGCAGGATCGAGATGGTGTCCTCGACCGTCGGCTCGGTGACGTAGACCGGCTGGAAGCGCCGCGCCAGCGCGGCGTCCTTCTCGACATGCTTCTGATACTCGTCGAGCGTGGTCGCGCCGATGCAGTGCAGCTCGCCGCGAGCGAGCGCGGGCTTCAGCAGGTTCGACGCATCCATCGCGCCGTCGGCCTTGCCGGCGCCGATCAGGGTATGCATCTCGTCGATGAACAGCACGAAGGTGCCTTCGGCCGACGTGACCTCCTGCAGCACGGCCTTCAGCCGCTCCTCGAACTCGCCGCGATATTTCGCGCCCGCGATCAGGGAGCCGAGATCGAGCGACAACAGCCGCTTGTCCTTCAGGCTCTCCGGCACGTCGCCATTGACGATGCGCAGCGCGAGGCCCTCGACGATCGCGGTCTTGCCGACGCCGGGCTCGCCGATCAGTACGGGATTGTTCTTGGTGCGCCGGGACAGAACTTGAATCGTACGGCGGATCTCCTCGTCGCGGCCGATCACCGGATCGAGCTTGCCGTCGCGCGCCGCCTGGGTCAGGTCGCGGGCATATTTCTTCAGCGCATCATACGCATTCTCGGCGGTCGCCGAGTCGGCGGTACGGCCCTTGCGCAGGGATTCGATCGCCGCGTTGAGGTTCTGCGCGGTGACGCCGCCCTTGGCGAGGATGCCGCCTGCTTCGCTGTTCTTCTCCAGCGTCAGCCCGAGCAGCAGCCGCTCGACCGTGACAAAACTATCGCCGGCCTTCTCGGCCGCCTTCTCCGCCGCGTCGAAGGCGCGCGCCAGCTCGGGCGACAGATAGACCTGTCCGGCGCCGCTGCCCGACACCTTCGGCAGCTTGCCCAGCGCATCCTCGGTCGCTTTCAGGATCGCGCGCGAATTGCCGCCGGCGCGGTCGATGAGACCGCCCGCGAGTCCCTCGCCGTCGTCGAGCAGGACTTTCAGCAGATGCAGCGGCGAGAACTGCTGATGGCCGTCGCGCACGGCCAGCGATTGCGCCGATTGGATGAAGCCCCGGGCGCGCTCGGTATATTTTTCGATATTCATGATATTTCCCTCAGCCTGCTGTGACGCCCCGAAGGCACGATTTCAGCATCTTCATTGGGTTTCGGACCGCGCACGTTGACGTCCATCAACGCCGCACCCCTGACGTCGCCGGCTTGCGCCCGGCTTGAGCTGAAATGTGGGAAGGCGGGCCAAAAACGGAAGAGGCCGTTTCACAAATTCGTGTGCCCTGGCCGCGGCCATGGGAATCTCCTATGAGGCGGCATGAGCCAGACCCCTCCCGCGCGCATCGCCGGCCTGTACCGCTATCCGGTCAAGGGCCTTACCCCGGAACCATTGCAGACGGCACCTTTGCGGATCGGCCAGACCTTGCCGGCCGACCGCCGCTACGCCTTGGAGAACGGCCCCAGCGGGTTCGATCCGGACGCTCCGGTCTGGCGGCCGAAGACGGCGTATCTCATGCTGATGCGCAACGAGCGCCTCGCCGGCTTCAAGACCGTGTTCGACGACGCGACGAATATCCTCACCATCCGCAGGGACGACGCCGTCGTCGTGCAAGGCGATCTCGAGAGCCCCGAAGGCCGCGCGGCGATCGAGCGCTTCTTCGCAGGCGAGTTCGCCGACGAGCTGCGCGGGCCACCAAAGCTGCTGTCGGGCGGCGGCTACAGTTTCACGGACCTGGCGCGCAAGGTGGTCTCGATCATCAACCTCGCCTCCATCGCGGAGATCGAGACTTTGGTCGGCGCTCCCGTGCACCCGCTGCGCTTCCGCGCCAACGTCTACGTCACCGGCTGGCAGGCCTGGCACGAGACCTCGCTCATGGGCGAGACGCTGCGCATCGGCTCGGCGCGGCTCAAGGTCGTGAAGACCACCACCCGCTGCGCCGCGGTCAACGTCGACCCGGACACGGCCGCCCGCGACCTCGACATCCCGCCCGCGCTGATGACCCGGCGCGGCAACAATGAATGCGGCATCTATGCCGAGGTGATCGAAGCCGGTGATATCGCCGTTGGCGACGAACTCGCCGTGGAGCAGCCGCGGCTGGTGTAGTTCGAGCGCTGGCCGCATCGGCGGCGCGCCCCCTCTCCCGCGTGCGGGGGAGGGTTGGGGTGGGGGCCGCCCCACCCGAAAATCTTCGTGTGGAGAGACTTCCCCCACCCGCATCGCATCTTCGATGCGATGCGACCTCCCCCGCAAGCGGGGGAGGCGCACACCGAGCGAGCCTCGACGGCTCGATTCATCAGTTCGAGATTGGTTAGTTCGGCATCACATACGCATACACCCGGCCGCGCGACACCGCGGTCTCGCGCACGCGGTTGCCGTTGTTGCCGGAGATGACGATCGGGTTGCCCTGGGCATCGACGCCCGAGACCACGCCGACATGTCCGCCGCCACGGCGGCTCATGACCGCGATCGCGCCGACCTGCGGGCCGGAGACGCGCTGGCCATAGCTCGCGAACGAGCGCGCCATGTCGGAGCCGGTGCCGCGATGGCCGGTCCGCTCCAGCACCATGTTCATGAAACGGGCGCACCACAGGCTGCGCCGGCCGGTCGGGTTGCCGCTGCCGATGAAGCTGCGCGCCGCGGAGACGACGCTGCTGCCACCGCCGAAGCCGCCGGACGACGCCATGCCGTCAGACGCCGTGCCCGGCATCATGACGCTGGCCTGCGCGTCGGCAACGCCGCTCACCTGCACCCGCGCCACGCCGCGCTCCCAGCGCGACAACCGGGCGACGGACCGGCCGTGGTGATGATATCTTGCGTAGTGATGGCCGCCGTGGCTGCGGTGGGCATGATGCCCGGAGCCGTGATGCGGACGGGCCGAAGCCGGTGTTGCGGTGACGGCGACGACTGCCGAGCACATGGTTAACGCAACGATGTGAAGCGACCGGCGAAGGGTAGACACAACCATACTCAATCCTTCTGTTACTTCCCCCAGTACCTGACTTGGCACCCCCTGGTCCCTCAGCGCGGCCCCTCTGCAAGCCGCCAGCGGCGGTCCGTAAAATGTTGCGGTGTGACGAAACCATGACCATCGACGGCGAAAGGCTGGCGACGAGAGGGTGATTCCGAGTCTATGTCGCGGCGAAAACAAGGCGCTGGCCCGACCATTGTCGCGTGTCGCGCGACTCGTCATCATGCAACACGTGACACGGGAGGAGCTGACGATGCCCCACGCAACGGCGAAAGACGGCGTTCGCCTCTATTTCGAAGAGGTCGGCGCCGGCACGCCGCTCATCTTCCTGCACGAGTTCGCCGCCGACCACACCAATTGGGAGCCGCAGCTGCGCTACTTCGCGCGGCGCCACCGCTGCATCGCCTACGCCGCGCGCGGCTACACGCCCTCGGACGTGCCGGCCGCGCCCGACGTCTACAGCTACGTGCACTTCTACACCGACGCGCTGGCGGTGCTGGACCATCTCGGCATCGCCAGCGCCCACTTCGTCGGCCTGTCGATGGGCTCCTATTCCTCGCTGCAGGTGGCGCTGAACGCGCCGGGGCGCATCCGCTCGATGGTGCTGGCCGGGGTCGGCTCAGGCTCCAGCCTTGAGCAACTCGACGCCTTCCGCGCCCAGTGCCGCGCGACCGCCGAGCAGTTCGAGACCCTGGGCTCAGCCGAGACCGCCAGGGTGACGCGCGAGGCGCCCGGCCGCATTCCCTTCCTGGTCAAGGACCCGCGCGGCCACGCCGACTTCTACGCCGCCCTCGCCCGCCACGACGCAACAGGCTCGGCCAACACCATGCGCGGTTTCCAGGGTGGCCGGCCCTCGATCTTTACAATGACCGACGCCATCCGCGGCGTGCCGACGCCGACCCTCATCATCTGCGGCGACGAGGACGACGCCTGCATCGCGCCGAGCCTGTTCCTCAAGCAGCACCTGCCGGCATCGGGGCTGACGTTCTTCCCGAAGTCCGGCCATGTGTTGAATCTGGAGGAGCCGGCGCTGTTCAACGCGTCGGTCGAGCGCTTCATCGCGCTGGTCGAGGCCGGGCGATGGGGGCCGCGGGATCCGCGGTCGATGGCGGGATAGTTGCGCAGCCGAAGCGTTCCGGCTCTGCTCGACACGCAAGGCGCAGCGGGCCAGGCTGCTTCGAGCCGGCTTTGCCCATTCCAGCGACGATCACGTCCAGCATGAATCGGACTCTGCCGTGACGATCAGGCCAAGCGCGCGCGGCGCCGCGATCCAGTGTTGCGAGATGGCAGTGGGATCGCCCGAGAGGCCACGGTGTGCTGGATGCCAGCCTGCGCGGGCATGACAGCTGAGGCTATTGCTACCTCCTCCGTCATCGCGAGCGCCAGCGAAGCGATCCAGGGCTACGCAGACAAGCTACCGTCGTGGCCCTGGATTGCTTCGTCGCTTGCGCTCCTCGCAATGACGGCCTGTTCGAGCAAGCCCTGCCAATGTCGCGACGGACTCGCCTACTCGCCGATGATCTTGATCAGCACGCGCTTGCGCCGCCCGCCATCGAACTCGCCGTAGAAGATCTGCTCCCACGGACCGAAATCGAGCTTGCCGCCGGTGATCGCGACCACGACCTCGCGGCCCATGATCTGGCGCTTCATGTGGGCGTCGGCATTGTCCTCGCCGGTCAGGTTGTGGCGATAGCCCGCCACCGGCTCGTGCGGCGCCAGCTTCTCCAGCCATTGCTCGTAGTCGAAATGCAGCCCGCTCTCGTCGTCATTGATGAAGACCGACGCGGTGATGTGCATGGCGTTGACCAGCACGAGTCCCTCGCGCACCCCGCTCTCCTTCAGCGCCGCCTCGACATCATCCGTGATGTTGATGAAGGCGCGACGGCCCGGTGTCTGGAACCAAAGTTCCTTGCGGAACGATCTCATCGGAACAATCCCGTGCTTCATCACCATGGCCAGAGGATACCGCAACGCGCGTGTCCGTCCTCGAGTGTGCCGTAGCTCACAGCGTGCGGTTCCGGCTGCGCGCAGACTGGACCCGATGGAGTGCATACTGCAAGCCCAGCCGGCCCGGTGTCGCTTCGTCATACAATCCAAGATTGAACCGAACGTTGCTCGGACAGACTTAACTGCATTGCCGATCTCATTTCGACGATGACAACGACAGCGTGGCGGCTCGCCCTTCGGCGACGACTGTGCAGACCTGATCCGGCTGCAGCCGCTCATTCTCATCGCACGAGAAGCTCGACTTCTGCAGGCTGACGCCGATCGCAGCGAGTCGCCATTCAGAGGAGAGAGACAATGAGTCTGCTGCGTATCAATCTCTTTGGCGGTCTTGAAATCAAACGCGTCTCCGGCGAGCAGGTCGTCATCCCAAGCCGCAAGGCTGCAACACTCCTGGGCTATCTCGCCCTTACCTCTCCGCACGGCATTTCACGCAGCAAGCTTGCCGCACTCCTATGGGAAGGCCGCTTCGGCGACAACGCGCGCGCAAACCTTCGCCAGGCCCTGTTGACGCTGCGCCGGGTGCTGCCGCAATGCGCCGACATCATTTCTGCGGAACGGGACGACATCCGCATCCATCCGAACGCCGTCAGCACCGACGTGCAGGAGTTCGAGCTGCTGCTGCAGCTCGGCGATCTGGAAACCATGGCGCGCGCCGCCGCGCTGTTCCGAGGCGAGTTGCTCGACGGCATCAGCTCGACGTCCTGCGCGTTCGAGGCATGGCTCTCCGCCGAGCGTCAACGACTGAAGACGCGAGCGATACGGGCCATCGCGGGCCTGCTGGACGTCGGCGGCCCGGAACATGTGGAGATCGCCAAGACCTTCTCGTTGCGCGTGCTGGCCGCCGATCCGCTGCAGGAGGACGTCCACCGCACCCTGATGCGCTGCTACGCACAGCAGGGTCGCCGCGCCGACGCCCTGCGTCAATATGACTTCTGCCGCACCGTCCTGCGCAAGCAGGTCGGTGCCACACCGGAGAGCGAAACCGAAACCCTGCAACGCGAAATCAGGCGCATGCTTCGCGTCTGACGATCCGCGCGACCCTTGCTCCATGCGTGCCTCACATGATCGATTTTGACGGCACTTTCACGCCCCGCTTGACACTTGCATCACGGCCACACGCGCAACATCGCCCTCGATCGACGTCGCGCAGCAACTACTCCTGATGAGGTCAAGCGGCGCGTCGCTCAGAGGTCAGATAACGAGCGAGGAGGCTCAACATGAGTGGCATGCAGCAATCGACTGAGGACTTTGGTCAACTGAATCCCGAAGGGATCTTCGGCTCCGTTCTCGGCAGGTTCGCCGGACAAGCGATCGGACGTCTGATCGGCGGCAAGACCGGCCGGGACTTCGGCGGCGCCATCGGCGGAATCGCGGGCGGGTTCGCGCCGTTCTCCGTCGGCCCCGGCACCGAGCAGCCGTCGGAGATGGAGTTGCAGGGCTTCTGGAGCGTGCTCAAGAAGATCGGACAGGGCGTCCAGACCGGCCTCAATGTCGGCCACAACCTCGGCATCTTCAGCACCGATCCGCAGGCCGCCGCCGCGGCGCAGCCGACCGACATGGAGCTGCAGGGCTTCTGGAGCGTGCTCAAGAAGATCGGACAGGGCGCCCAGACCGGCCTCAACGTCGGCCACAACCTCGGCATCTTCAGCGTCGGTCCGCAAGCCGCCACCGCCGCGGCACAGCCGACCGACATGGAGCTGCAGGGCTTCTGGAGCGTGCTCAAGAAGATCGGTCAGGGCGTCCAGACCGGCATCAATGTCGGCCACAACCTCGGCATCTTCAGCACCGGTCCGCAAGCCGCCACCGCCGCGGCGCAGCCGACCGACATGGAACTGCAGGGCTTCTGGAGCGTGCTCAAGAAGATCGGTCAGGGCGTCCAGACCGGCATCAATGTCGGCCACAACCTCGGCATCTTCAGCACCGGTCCGCAAGCCGCTGCGGCGGCGCAGCCGACCGACATGGAGCTGCAGAGCTTCTGGAGCGTGCTCAAGAAGATCGGCCAGGGCGTCCAGACCGGCCTCGATGTCGGCCACAATCTCGGCATCTTCAGCGCCGGCCAGCCGGGCCAGCAGGCGGCGGCCGCGCAGCCGACCGACATGGAGCTGCAGAGCTTCTGGAGCGTGCTCAAGAAGATCGGACAGGGCGTCCAGACCGGCCTCGACGTCGGGCACAATCTCGGCATCTTCAGCGCCGGCCAGCCGGGCCAGCAGGCCGCGGCGCAGCCCACCGACATGGAGCTGCAGGGCTTCTGGAGCGTGCTGAAGAAGATCGGACAGGGCGCGCAGACCGGCCTCAACATCGGGCACACGCTCGGCATCTTCAGCACCGGCCAGCCCGCCGGCACGATGCACTAGGACGACCGATTGGAAGCAACGACCCGCGACATCGCAACGCGGGTCCAAGAGAGTGAAGCGGTGGGCGCACGAAAAGTCCGCCCACCGCCGACCTGACATGGAGGGAACGACGCATGGCGGATCCGAACTCAGAACAGGAATTCATCGTGCAAGGCGAGCCGGTCAAGTCCGGCCAGCTCGCTGATCACTTGAGCCGCGAGCCCAGCGTGAAACGCGTCGGTCAGGTCGCACCTGACGTCGTCATCCTGTCGATGACGAAGAGCCAGGCCGATCGCCTCCGATCGACTTTCAGCACGATCGTGGTGGAGCCGAACGCTCCGCTGAAACCCTTTGGCGCCGGCTGACTTCAGCGGCGCCTCCCGACGATGTCACGAGCGAGGATGAAGGAGCCCGCAAATGGCCGCACGAAGCAAGCCTGAAATCTCGGATCAGAAGGATGCGGCCGGCACGGCCGTCAACGGCACCGGAGCACAACCCGGAGCGGTGCAGCCGTCAGCCGAGGCCGCTGCCGCACCGCAGGCCGCAGCACGGGTGACCGCCGCATCAGCCCCAGCCGCACAAGGGACCAGCCGCAGCGACGGCGGCACGGCGGCGCCAGCAACGGGTCAACCCGGCGCAACGATCTCGCAACGGCGGGCGCAGTACATCCTGGCACCGCGCCAGCAGATGGGGCTTGGGACCTTCAGCGCCGACTTCATCGTCCAACAACTGACAAACAGCCCCGACATCGACGTGGTGAAGACAATTCAGCCGCCGCGCCTGCTCGGATTTCAGAGCGCCGACCCAGGACAAGCACCGCTCGGCCCGATGGTGCTGGCCCGCATGGCGCCCGACAAGGCCGAATTGCTGAAGGCCCAGGCCGGAGCACGGCTCGCGGTCGAGCGCGATGCGCCGCTCACCTACATGCTCGATCCGACCGTCCCCCAGGTGCCGGCGCCGCACCAGCTTCCCAATCCCGGCGTTCTCATTCCCTTGGCCGACGGGTTCTCGACGACGATCGAAGTGGTCGGCGAGAGCGGCCCGCTGCCGGAGGTGGAAGTGTACGTGTTCGGCAGCGTGTGGCCGGTTCAGGGCGTCACCGACGCCAGCGGCCGCGTCACGCTCAAGATTCAGGGCGAGACGCCCGACACCATCCGCTCGATCCTGATCAAGCCGCGGGTCGATTACTGGACCTTCTGGCTCGATCGTCCGCAACTGACCCCCGACAGCGTGAACCGCATCGCCGCGAAGACGCTCGGCGCCTATCTGCGCGGATTTCCCGGCCAGCAATTGCTGGGTTGGGGCCAGCGCGCGATGGGCCTCGATCGCCTGCCCCTCGCCTATAACGGCGCGGGAGTGAAGATTGCGGTGATCGATTCCGGCGCCGCGCCGACGCATCGCAATCTGCACAGCGTCACGATCGGCAAGAGCATCGTCGGCAATGATCCCGCGAGTTGGACCGTCGATACCATCGGTCACGGCTCGCATTGCGCCGGGATCATCGCCGGCGGACCGATCGGCTCCGGCGGAGGCATTCGCGGCTTCGCTCCGGCGGCCGAAATCCATGTCTGCCGGATCTTCCCGGGCGGCCGGTTCAGCGATCTCGTCTCGGCGCTCGACTACTGCATGGAGAATGGCATCGACGTCGCCAACATGAGTCTGGGCGGCGGCGAGCCGTCGCAGATCATCGAGGAGCGGATCTTGCGGGCCAAGCAGATGGGCCTCGCCTGTATCGTCGCCGCGGGAAACTCGTCGGGGCCGGTCCAGTTTCCGGGCTCGACGCCGCATTGCCTGGCGGTCGCCGCGATGGGCAAATGGGGCGAGTTTCCCGAGGACAGCTTCCACGCCCAGCAGGGGTTGGACGGCTTCCGGAGCGCCGACGGATATTTTCCGGCGAAGTTCAGTTGCTTCGGGCCGGAGATCGACGTCTGCGCGCCGGGCGTCGGCATCGTGTCCTCGCTGCCGACGGATGGCTTCGGGGCCTGGGACGGCACCTCGATGGCCACGCCGCACGTCACCGGCCTCGCCGCGCTCGTGCTGGCGCATCATCCCGACTTCAAGGGCCAGTTCGCGACACGCGACGCGCGGCGTGTGGAGCGGCTGTTCCAGATCCTGAAGGAGACATCGACGCCGCTGCAGTTCGGCGATCCCAACCGTTCGGGTGCCGGACTGCCGAACGCGATGCGCGCACTCGGCCTGGAAGCGGGCGTGGCCTCCGCGCCCACGGCCGATCCCTCGCTCGACGTTCTCCGTCGCCTGCTCGGACTGGCGCGCGGCGAGGCGCAGAGCGGCGCGACGTCTCCGACGCTGGTGCCGCAGGCGCCCAATGGCAAGCTCAACGGAGCCGGTTCGGTTGCCAGGGGCCCGGCAACGACGACCAGCGAGTGGTCCAGCCCGGCGGTCGGTGATCCCAGTCCGGCGCAGATCCGCGACATCATGCACAAGGTCGGCTTGCTGTAGATCACGGGGCAAGCCGTAGGAACGGCATCAGACGTTGCACGACGGGCAGTTTGCGCATGAGCCTCATGCACGGACTGCCCGTCGTGTTAGTTTGTCGCACGATCGCGGCTTGCGTCGTCGGCCAAATCAAGCGCAGATTTCCGCCCGTCCCGCCTCACTGCAAGAGGGGCGTATCGCGGTCGTCACGAACGCTGAGGTGGGATGCGGTGGGCGTGTCGGATTGCGCGTGGGGCTTCCTCGCGCGGACGAGCAATTCCGGCACGCACGGTCAAGTCGCGCGGTCCTGATACCCCGATGCTGGTATCCAGCGCGATGCGCGCAAGCGCATTGCGCGACACGGTGGCCAAAAAGCCCGGCGCACCGAGGAGAATGCGAAGCAGCCGTTCAACCATCGCGCAGGGAAGGCCGGGTGTTCCGGCTCGTACCTGTGGTTCCTGCCGCCTGCATTTTTTCCGCAGGCGGGCCATGGGTGCGGCCAGCATCCGGCCTTCCCTGCGCCTCTTCGCTATCGGAGGCGATGCATGACGCATAGCTCGGGCGCAGATGCGCCGCGGGGATGCGCAGCCTTGTCTCAGCCGCCATCGGCTCTTTGAAAAGTGAAATCCCGCCACCCCAAGCTCGTCATGGCCGGGCTTGTCCCGGCCATCCACGTCCGTCCTCGTGCACGCCTCAAGCTGTGATCCTATCGTAGAGATCGTCCCAGTCGGGATTGCTCGCAATGATCAGTCCAATCTTCCAGGCGCGCGACCAATGCTTGATGTTGTGCTCCCGTTGGATCGCGCTCTGAATGTCGTCGAAGACTTCAAAGTACACCAATCGCTTCAAGCCATACCGCCTGGTGAAGCCGTCAACCAAGCCGGATCGATGCTGAAAGACACGGCGCACGAGATCGCTGGTCACGCCGACATAGAGCGCACCGTTGGGACGATTAGTCATGAAGTACACGTAGCCGCCCGCCATCTCGCCATACTGCAAGACGTCATGGCCGGGACAAGCCCGGCCATGACGGCGGAGAGAGCGGGCCGCAAACTTGAACGAGGCGCCCAGCGAATGTCGCCCCTGCCCCTACCGCCCCTTCTCCGCCCTGCTCAGAAGAAACACCCCCTGCTCGCCGAACATGTTCCAGAACCACCAGGGCATGGCGACGCGCAAGGGACGGCCGTAACTATCAAGTGCGACGGCGCGCTCCATCTTGACGCCGATCTCGTCGCAGAGCTGGACGAAGTCCTTGATGGTGCAGAAATGGATGTTCGGCGTGTCGTACCAGGTGAAAGGCAGATTGTCGGTGCGCGGCATGTGGCCGCCGACCAGCAGCTGCAGCCGCAGCCGCCAGAAGCCGAAATTCGGGAAGGTGACGATGGCACGGCGGCCGATGCGCAGGAGATTTTCCAGCACCGTCTTGGGCCGCCGCGTCGCTTGCAGGGTCTGCGACAGGACCACGTAGTCGAACGCATCGTCGGGATAATCGACGAGATCGGTGTCAGCATCGCCCTGCACCACCGCGAGGCCCTTGGCGACACAATGGTTGACGCCCTCGCGCGACAGCTCGATGCCGCGGCCGTCGATGCCGCGGCTCTCGAGCAGCTGCAGCAGGTCACCGTCGCCGCAGCCGATGTCGAGCACCTTGGAGCCGCTCTCGACCATGCCGGCGATCAGGAGATGATCGGGCCGATAGGCCAGCACCTCGCCGCCGGAGAATCCGTTCAGCGGCAGCACACCCTGCATGCTCATGTCTCAGCCTCCCGTCGCGACCTTGAGGCCGCGCGCCTTGCCGGCGGAATCGAGAAAAGCGCTGGCGATCTCGAAGAACTCGGGGACGTCGAGCAGGAACGCGTCGTGCCCCCTGTCGGTCTCGATCTCGGCAAACGACACGCGCGCGCTGGACGCGTTGAGCGCATGCACCAGCGCCCGCGACTCCGAAGTCGGAAACAGCCAGTCGCTGGTGAAGGACACCACGCAAAAGCGCGTCTTGATGCCGCGGAACGCCGCCGCCAGCACGCCATCGTGGTCGCCGGCGATGTCGAAATAGTCCATCGCCCGCGTCAGATAGAGATAGGAGTTGGCGTCGAAGCGCTCGACGAAGGACGAGCCCTGATAGCGCAGATAGCTCTCGACCTGGAAGTCGGCGTCGAACGAGAACGTCGGCAACTCGCGGTCTTGCATGCGGCGGCCGAACTTGCGATGCAGGGCGGCATCCGACAGATAAGTGATATGCGCGGCCATCCGTGCCACCGCGAGGCCGCGATGCGGATGAGTGCCCTTGTCGCCGTAGCGGCCGTGGTCCCAGTCGGGATCGGCCATGACGGCCTGGCGGCCGAGCTCGTGGAAGGCGATGTTCTGTGCCGAGTGCCGCGTGGCGCAGGCGATCGCGAGCGTGGCGAACACGCGCTGCGGATAGGCCACCGTCCATTGCAGCGCCTGCATGCCGCCCATCGAGCCGCCGACCACGGCGAACAGCGTGTCGATGCCGAGATGGTCGATCAGCATCGCCTGCGCCCGCACCATGTCGGGGATGGTGATGATCGGGAAATCGAGCCCCCAGACCTTGCCGGTCGCAGGGTTCAGCGAGGCCGGGCCGGTCGAGCCCATGCAGCCGCCAATCACGTTCGAGCAGATGATGAAATAGCGGCTGGGATCGAGCGGACGGCCGGGGCCGACCAGCGTCTCCCACCAGCCCGGCTTGCCGGTGACCGGATGACGGTTGGCGACGTGCTGGTCGCCGGTCAGCGCGTGGCAGACCAGGACCGCGTTCGACTTGTCGGCGTTGAGCTCGCCATAGGTCTGGTAGGCGATCTGGAACGGCGACAGGTCGACGCCGCAATCGAGCCTGAGCGGCTTGTCGGCACCGAACTGCGCGACCAGCGAGCTCGGATGATCGACCTCGTGCGAGCGCTCTTCGGGCGCAATCGTGCGCAGCGCGGAGGTGGGTTTCGGCGTCAGGCCTGTCATGTCTCTCACCCCGGCCATCCGGCAAGGGCTCCCGAACCACGTGACACATCAGGCCATGAAAAACCCGGCCTGAACTGGGGTTCGGCCGGGATCGATAACGTCCCCGGCCTGTTTAGCGAGTTTTTTAACGTGGCTGCAAGCCGGCCGGCTCAAATGACCACGGAACAGGCAGAAACTAGTCCCGCGGGCGCTCCTCGTCAAGGCAAGCTCGGGTTGACCGCCGATCGGGCGCCCCATGGCTGCAGGTCAGCCAAGCCTAGGCAGCACGAGGTAAACTTGCTGTTGCGCACGTCCCCCGCATCGGAGAGAACGGCATCCGTTCCAGTCCGCCGCGCGTTGACCCGCGGCCTGCGAAGAGTGACCCTGCCCATGTCGACCCCGCCGCCAGCCCCTCCCTCGCTCGCCGATTTGCGCAAGGAGATCGACGCGATCGACGAGCAGGTCCATCAGCTCCTGATGAACAGGGCCGACATCATCGACCGGCTGATCAAGGTCAAGAAGACCCAGGAGGTCGGCTCGGCGTTCCGCCCGGCGCGAGAGGCCGACATGATGCGGCGCCTGGTGCAGCGCCATCGCGGCATCCTGCCGCTCGACACCGTCGAGGGCATCTGGCGCGTGATCGTCTCGACGTTCACTTACGTGCAGGCGCCGTTCTCGGTTCACGCCGACGTGTCGGTCGGCGAATCCGCGATGCGCGATTCCGCCAGGTTCCATTTCGGCTTCGTGGTGCCTTATGTCGCCCATTTCAGCGCCCAGGCCGCCGTCGAAGCCGTGGCGCGCTCGAAGGGCGATCTCGCGCTGGTGTCGACGACCTCGGGGCATACGCCGTGGTGGATCACGCTGGAGCCCGCGGGCGCGCCGAAGATCATCGCGCGGATGCCGTTCATCGAGCGGGCCGACCATCCGGCGGCGCTGCCGGTGTTCGCGATCTCGCGCGTCGCGGACGACGCGCTGGTGCTGGAGGTCGAGACCTGGAGCATCCGCGTCTCCGGCTGGAATGCGCAGGTGTCCCGCGCGCTGTCGCCGCTCGCCGACGTCATCGCGGTGCCCGATACCGCCTTTGACGGCGCGGCGCTGTTGGTGTCGATCGAGTCGCCGTCGAACCTCGACAAGATCAAGGCTGCCCTGATCGCGGCGGGCGCCTCGGTGCGCTCGACGGCCCTCGTCGGCGGCCATGCGAAACGCTATACGGTTCCCAGCTGAGACGCCCCGCGCCAGTGATGATTTTCCGGAGTTGACGATGAACCGCCCCGTGCCGAATCCCGGCATCCTCGACATTGCGCCCTACACGCCGGGCAAGAGCCCGAAGCCCGAGCCGGGCCGCAAGGTGTTCAAGCTGTCGGCGAACGAGACTCCGTTCGGTCCTTCACCCAAGGCGATCGAGGCCTTCAAGAGCGCGGCCACACATCTGGAGGATTATCCGGAAGGCACCTCGCGGGTGCTGCGCGAGGCGATCGGCCGCACCTATGGCCTCGATCCCGGCCGCATCGTCTGCGGCGCCGGCTCCGACGAGATCCTGAATCTGCTGGCACACACCTTTCTCGGGCAAGGCGACGAGGCGATCTCGACCGCGCACGGCTTCCTGGTCTATCCGATCGCGACCATGGGCTGCGGCGCCAGGAACGTGGTTGCCGCCGAGACCGAGTATCGCACCGACGTCGACGCGATCCTGGCCGCGGTGACGCCGCGCACCAAGCTCGTGTGGCTCGCCAATCCGAACAACCCGACCGGCACCTACATCCCGTTCGACGAGGTCAAGCGGCTGCGCGCCGGCCTTCCCTCGCATGTCGTGCTGGTGCTCGACGCCGCCTATGCCGACTACGTCTCGCGCAACGATTATGAGTTCGGGATCGAGCTGGTCGCCACGACCGAGAACACCGTCGTCACCCACACCTTTTCCAAGATCCACGGCCTCGCAGCGCTCCGCGTCGGCTGGATGCTCGGCCCGGCGCACATCGTCGATGCCATCAACCGCATCCGCGGGCCGTTCAACGTCTCCTCGCCCGCGATGCTCGCTGCGGTCGCCGCGATCGAGGACACCGCGCATCAGCAGATGTCGAAGGCACACACCGAGACCTGGCGCAACTGGCTCACTGAGGAGATCGGCAGGCTCGGGCTGAAGGTGACGCCGAGCGTCACCAACTTCATCCTGATCCACTTCCCGACCGAGAAGGGCCGCACCGCGGTCGAGGCCGACGAATTCCTGACACGGCGCGGCCTCGTGCTGCGCGCGCTCGCCAACTACAAGTTGCCGAATGCGCTGCGCATGACGATCGGCACCGAGGAGGCCAATCGTCTGGTCGTCGAGGCTCTCAGCGAATTCATGAGGACGAAGTGAGCGTCGCGGGACGGTTCGAACGCATCGCGCTGATCGGCTTCGGCCTGATCGGCGGCTCGATCGCGCGCGCGGCGCGGCTGCAAGGCATGGCCGGCGAAATCGTCACCACGGCGCGTTCGGACAAGACCCGCGCCCGCGTGACCGAGCTCGGCATCGTCGACCGCGTCGTTGCGAGCAATGCCGAGGCGGTCAAGGATGCCGACCTCGTCATCCTCTGCATTCCCGTCGGCGCGTGCGGTCCCGTGGCCGAAGAGATCGCGCCGCATCTGAAGCCCGGCGCCATCGTCTCCGACGTCGGCTCCGTGAAGGGCGCCATCGTTCGCGACATGGCGCCGCACCTGCCGGCGCATGTTCATTTCGTACCGGCGCATCCGGTCGCCGGCACCGAGAATTCGGGACCGGACTCCGGCTTCGCCGAGCTGTTCATCAACCGCTGGTGCATCCTGACGCCGCCCGACGGTGTAGATGCCAACGCGATCGATCGTCTGCGCGCGTTCTGGGCCGCGCTTGGCGCCAAGGTCGAGATCATGACGCCGGATCATCATGACCGCGTGCTCGCGATCACCAGCCACCTGCCGCATCTGATCGCCTACACCATCGTCGGCACCGCCGACGAGCTGGCGCAGGTGACCGAGTCCGAGGTGATCAAGTTCTCCGCCGGCGGCTTTCGCGATTTCACCCGCATCGCCGCCTCCGACCCGACGATGTGGCGCGACATCTTCCTGAGCAACAAGGATGCCGTGCTCGACATGCTCGGCACCTTCACCGAGGACCTCTCCAAGCTGACGCGGGCGATCCGCCGCGGCGACGGCGATGCGCTGTTCGATCACTTCACCCGCACCCGTGCGATCCGCCGCGGCATCGTCGATATCGGCCAGGATTCGGCGGCGCCGGACTTCGGCCGGCCGCTGCCGCAGTTGAAGAAGCCCTGAAGGCTTCAGAACAGCGGTGGGACGCGGGCGACCTTGAACGGACCGAGCACCACGACCCCGTCGGCGAAGCGCAACGGGAAGGTCCGCGCCTTGCGCCCTTCGAGGGTGGCCTCCTTGCCGAGCGCATTGATGCCGAGCGCGACGCCGACGTTGGCGTTCTGCTTAACGACCTTGCCGAGGCCGGGAATCGCGCGGTCGAGCGCACCGAGCAGGTTGTTGACGTCTTGCGACTTCACACCCGGCGCTACGCGATCGAGCGTCCCCTGCGGCACGCCGTTTTCGAGCATCTTGTCGAGACCGAGCGCCGGAATGACCTTTTCGATCCCCGCGACCGTCATCTGCACTTCGCCATCGATGCCGCCATTGGCGGTCAGGCTGAGCGTGCCCGACGCGACGGCCAGCAGCTCGCCCTGCTGGATGCGCGACTGGACGATCTCGACATGACCGCCCGCCGCCTGGATCTCGCGAAACCGCTCCGGCCAGGGTTTGGGCCTGAAGTCCTTGAGACCCGTGACGCGGGCCTGGACGTCGGTATTGAACGGTTCGGCAAGCAGAGGATGGCTGCCTTGGATGCTGCCGTTCGCGATCTGCAACGCGGTCTCCAGCACCGGATGGTCGGACGGCGAGCCCTCGGCAACACGGCCGTGCAATTCGGCATGATCGGCGCGCGCGGCGGGCACCGCAGTGTTGCCCTCGATGCGGTCGATGGTCGGTTGTTCGAACACGAGGTCGGCGCGCTGCGGCGGCCCTGGCAGACCGCGGACACTGGCCTCACCGACGCGCCAGTTCACGGAGAACGAGGCCGGTCCGCGACCGTCGGCGATCATAGCGGGTCCCTTGAACTCCGCGATGACCCGCTTCGGGTCCCACACCTGTGCGACGACGAGAATCTCGTCGAGCTTGGCGTTCATCAAGGGCGTGCCGGCGGCCTGCGAAAACAGGGCTACGTTCGGATCCGTACAGCGGACCTCGAGCCGGAACGGAAAGCCGGCGACCGAGCGGTTCGCGCAATCGAAGACGCGGCCGGACTTCGCTTCGCGCGCACGCCAGGCGTCGGCCTGGACATCCACTTGCGAAGCGGCGAAGAACCAGAATGCGCTCCACGCGACGGCGGCGATCAGGAGCAGGACGGGAGCTATGAAAAGCCCCCAGCGAGAGCGCCTGCGCGGCGGTTGCGGCAAACGAGACATGCAGGACACCCTTTGGGCAGCAATTTTGGCAATTCGGCGATCACGGATTGTGTATCTAGATTAACAATTCGCGAGCACCACACTTAGGCCTCCGCATTGATGTCCGCAATGACCCTCTCCGAACGCGACCTTCCCCACGGCGACCTCTGGGTCTTCGGCTACGGCTCGCTGATGTGGCGACCCGGATTCGCCTTTCTCGAGCAGGTGCCGGCGCGGTTGATCGGCGAGCATCGCGCGCTCTGTGTGTATTCGTTCGTCCACCGCGGAACGCCGGAGAAGCCCGGCCTCGTGCTCGGTCTCGATCGCGGCGGCGCGTGTCGCGGCATTGCGTTTCGGGTGGCAGGAGACAAGCGCGACGAGACCATCGCGTATTTGCGGGCGCGTGAGCAGGTGACCTCGGTGTATCGCGAAGTGACGCGCTCGGTATGGCTGGAGAACGACGCCCGCGAGCGGGTGAGCGCGCTGGTCTACGTGGTCGATCGCGGCCATGTGCAATATGCCGGCCGGTTGTCGCCGCAGGAACAGTTGCGCCATGTGCGTCAGGGTCACGGCCAGTCCGGCGCCAATCGCGACTACGTGATCTCGACTGTGAAGGCGATCGAGGCGCAGGGCCTTCGCGACACGCAGTTGCATCGGCTCGCAACGATGCTGCACGATGACGGCCATTCGCTGCATCCTGCGCCGGAAGGTGCGCCGCCATAGCACGCGTCAAGCTTTCACCGCCGCCGCTATGCGGCCGAACAGGCGGGCCTGCTCGGCCTGCCCTGCGGCGACCAGCCGATTGGTGGCCTCCTCGATCACGCTTTGGATCCGCTGCATGAATTCATCGCGTGGCAGGCCCGGCGGCAGCGGATCAAGAAACTCCACCACAAGCGTGCCCGGATAGCGCAGGAATGTGCGACGCGGCCAGAACAGCCCTGAGTTCAGCGCCACCGGCAGGCACGGCACGCCGCAATCCGTATAGATCAAGCCGACCCCGCCCTTGTAGTCCGGCGGTGCGCCCGCCGGGCGCCGCGTGCCTTCCGGAAAAATCACAAACTGACGGCCGTGCTTCACCTCCTCCGCCGCCCGCCGCATCACCTGCTTCAACGCGCGGGCGCCGGAGCTGCGGTCGATCGCGATCATGTCCGCCTTGACCAGATATTGTCCGAACAAGGGAATCCGCAGCAGCTCGCGTTTGAGAACGAAGAACGGCGCATCGAAGAAATGCAGCAGCGAGATCGTCTCCCACATCGACTGATGCTTGGCGGCGACGATAAGCGGCCCCTTCGGGATCTTTTCGACGCCGCGATATTCGACGCGGATGTTGCAGACGACGCGCATCAACAAAATGTTGCTCTGCGCCCACCAATTGGCGACGCGCAGCAGCGCCTTGCGGGGCATCGCCAGGGTCGGCAACGCGATCAGCGCCCAGAGCACGAAGTTCGGGTAGAACAGGATGTTGAACAGCAGCGAACGCAGGAAGATCGAGACCATCAGAAACCCAGTTCAATTGGCTTGCGCCGTCGTCGGTCGGCGCGCCACCGAGCCGGTTGGCGGATCGACCTCGGGCGCGAGATCGAGGCCGAGATCGGCCAGCCGCAGCCGCATCTCGGCGGCGACAAATTTGGCATATTCGGACAGCAGAAGTCGCAGCGTCGGCGCGCTGGTCCACCACGGCTCGTCACGCCATTTCTCGCCGACGACGGCGTACGGAATGAGATCCATGCTCGGCATCGCATGCGACAGTTCGACGATGGCCCGCGGCATGTGATAGTTCGACGTCACCACGATCAGCGACTTGAAGCCGCGCTCGCTGGCCCACCGCCGCGTCTGCGCGGCGTTGCTGCGGGTGTTGATCGCCGAATAATCCAGATCGACGCAGCAGTTGATGAATGATCGCGCCTCGGGCAGCGACCTGGTGATGTTGCTGGCCTCGTTGGTCGGGTGCACGCCGGAGATCAGCAGCCGCCGGCCATAGCCTCCCGCTAGGAGTTCCACCGCGTCCGACACGCGCGACGAGCCGCCGGTCAGGACCACGATTCCGTCCGCCTTTCGCTCGGGCTGGATCTCGGCACCGCGCAATTGCGAGAGGAAGCCGACGAAACCGACCGCGGCGACGAAGAAGCCGAGCCCGAGTGTCGCCACGGCGCCCGCGAGCGTCCGCCACACCGCCACGGTGAGCGGCAGCTTTCGCCTGCTATGGTCGGTCTCCGGCTCCATGCAACGCCTGGCTTGTCCTTGCCTGCCTGCGCGCGGCGCCATGCCGTCGCGCGATCCCGTCGTTCAAGTCCGGGAACGCAGGCAGGTTTCGCCGGCCTCCCGATCACGTTCGCTCGCCGCCGATCCTGGCGCGCGACCTCCGCCGTGTTCGTGACCCAGCTCACCCCGTCCTGCCTCACCCCGGCGCAGACGATTTTAGGCGGTTTTCGGGCCAAGTGAAATCCGCAACGAGACGGCTGGGGATAGAAGCCGCCATCAGTCGATGCTCGCCAGCGTCGTGAACAGGGTCCGGCGTGCGGCCCAGCCGGTCACCGCGGCGATCACGATGGCCTGCAGCGCGATCGCGACATAGCCGAGCGGGCGCAGCGAGAACGTCCCGAGCAATGCCGCAAACTGATCGCCGACGGGGGTGCCGGAGAACCAATTGGCGATCGACTCCGAGAACCCGAATCCGAGCATCGCAAGGCCGCCGCCGATCACGCCCCCCTCCAGTCCGAGCTGCAAAAAGTGCCGCAGGAAGTGATTGGCGATGTAGCGGTCACCGGCGCCGACGAAATGCAGCACCTCGACGATCGGCCGGTTCGCGGCCATCGCGCCGCGGGTCGCGAACGACACCGAGATGATGGTGGCCGCGATCACCAGCACGAGAATGCCGAAGCCTGCAAACAGGGTAGCACCGGTCATCGAGCGCATGCGCTCGATCCAGGCGCGGTGGTCATCCACGCTGGCGGTCGGCGCAACCTGGGTCACGCGGGCGCGCAGGGCGTTGAGATCGAAGCTGGTGCCGGGCTGGACGCGTGCGATGATGACGCGGGGCACCGGAAGCTCATCGAACGACAAGCCGCTGCCGAGCCACGGCTCCAGCAGCTTGCTCGATTCCTCCTTCGTGAATGGCCGGACCTCCACGATTCCGGACTGCGCCCGCATCGCCTCCGTCACCAGGGCAATGTCGCGCTCGAGATCCCGGCCGGTCTTGGGGCGAACCTGAACCGTGATCTCGCTCGCCACCTCCGACTGCCATTCGGCCGCGGACTCGCTGACCAGCAGCACGCCGCCGGTCGTGATCGAGGCCAGGAAGGTCATGATCGCCACCACGGCGACCAGCGCACGGCCCGCGATCGAGGCGCGCGGCACGATCGGCGACACGATGCGGGCCTGCGCCGGCAGTTGCGGGCGGTCGTCGCCGAGATCGACCAGGAGGCCGCGATCGTCTACGCTACTCATAGATGTGCAATCGTCCCTGATGCAGCACCAGCCGGCGGGCCTCGTATTGGTCCATCAGCGTGATGTCATGGGTTGCGATGATCACCGCCGTGCCCGAGCGGTTCAGTTCGATGAACAGCCGCAGCAGGCGGCGGCCGAGCGTCGGATCGACGTTGCCGGTCGGCTCGTCCGCGAGCAGCAGCTGCGGCCGCGAGATCACGGCGCGCGCGATCGCCGCGCGCTGCTTCTCACCACCCGACAGGATCGGCGGCAGCGCATCCATGCGCTCGCCGAGGCCGACCCATTTCAGGAGGTCGATGACCTCCTTGCGATAGCTTGACTCGTCGCGACCCATGACGCGAAACGGCAACGCCACGTTCTCATAGGTCGTCATGTGGTCGAGCAGCCGGAAGTCCTGCAGCACGATGCCGATGCGCTTGCGCAGATCGGCGATCTCTTCCTTGCTGAGCAGCGAGATGTCGTAGCCGAACAGATTGACCAGACCGCGGGTCGGCCGCAGCGACAGGAACAGCAGCTTCAGCAGCGAGGTCTTGCCGGCGCCCGACGGGCCGGTGAGAAACTGGAAGGAATGGGCGGGAATCTGGAAACTGAGGTCGCGGAGAATCTCCGGCCCCAATCCATAGCGCAGCCCAACATTTTCGAACCGAACCAAAGCGTCAGCTCCGTTCGACCGCGTGCGCGGCAGACCCGCACGCTCCAAGCTCAGCGGTACGATGGCCCGATTGAGCGCCCGTTATGGTTTCCGGTTCGTTAACGGTCGCCGTGTACCATTGGCGCGATTGAGTTCCGAAGTTCGTCGACATGGCGGTCCTTGTAGCACGAACTGTCGGAAACAAAGCGGCAATGGCCGTTGGAGAACAGGCGCGATGTTCATCGTTTGCCCTCATTGTACGACATCTTATGCCATCGACTTGGCAACCCTGGGTATGGCTGGCCGCAGCGTACGCTGTTCCCGTTGCAAGGAGGTCTGGCTGGCGCGACCGGAGGATGCGGTCGAGGCGCCCGCCCCCATGCCCGCCATGGCGGAGGCCGGCGCGGCGGCCGCGCCCCGTGACGCCGCCGACGAGTGGGAAGCCCTCGCCCGCCAGGAAGAAGATGACGGCGGACGGTCGCCCGAGGTGGAAAGTCCGCCGCTGGCCGCCGGCTGGCCTGACGATGCCCTCGCCGAGCCCGACGACGACACGGCCGATGCCGAGCAGCCGGCGCAGGGCGGGGCTTCGCGCCTCGCCGGTCTCCGCAAGCTCATCAGGCGCCCGACGTTGCCGGATTTCCCAGGCAATAAGCTGTTGAACCTGCCGGTGCTGACGGCCGCCATGGCGGCGCTCACGATTGCGCTCGTGGTGTGGCGCGCCGACGTCGTCAGGCTGCTGCCGCAGACGGCGTCGTTCTACAAGCTGGTCGGGCTCGAGGTGAACCTGCGCGGCCTGAACTTCAAGGACCTGAAGGTGGCGACCGAAACCGTCGACGGCAAGCCGGTGCTGGTGATCGAGGGAACGATCGTCAGCCTGACGAAGAAATCGGTCGATCTGCCGCGGTTGCGTTTCAGCGTCCGTGACGCGCAGGGCACCGAGATCTACGCCTGGAACACGCTGCTCGATCAGACCGCGCTCAAGCCCGGCGAGCGCACGACGTTCAAGTCGCGGCTCGCCTCGCCCCCTCCCGAAGGCCGCAATATCGATATACGGTTCTTCAACCGGCGCGACCTCGCCGCCGGCAGTGCATGATGGTTCCGGTCTCGCGGCTCTCTCGCGGGGCCCACGACACGGAGACGAAACGACATGTCGCGCGTGCTGATCGCCGACGACGAAGATTCGATGCGGACCTTGGTCGCGCGCGCCATTGCCATGGATGGACATGAGATCGTGACGGCGCAGGACGGTGCCGAGGCGCTCGACATCCTGACGCGCGAGGCCGGCGCCTTCGACCTGCTGCTGACCGACATCCAGATGCCCATCATGGACGGCATCGCGCTGGCGCTGTCGGCAGCACGCGATTTTCCCGATTTGACCATCCTGCTGATGACGGGCTTTGCCCATCAGCGCGAGCGCGCGTCGAATCTCAGCGCGATCGCTCACGACGTCATCACCAAGCCGTTCTCGGTCGCCGATATCAGAACCGCGGTCGCCGACGCGCTGGCGTCGAAGGCGGGCAAGGCGTAGCGCGCCAACGATAATCCTCGACGTTGCTGCAGTCCGCGCTGTCATCCCTGCGAACGCAGGGATCCATTGCCACCGCCGCCGTTGAGGGACAAGACTGGTCCCACATCTCGCGCCATCACATCTCCCTGGGGGTATGGGTCCCGGGTCGGCACCACGCCGTCGCTTCGCGCCATCGCGGCTTGCCCGGGACGACAGCGATGGGTGCGATGGAGCGCGGACATGCCTGATGGGCTCGCGCCTGCGTAAAGGTCGCTGAAGGAACTGATCCTCTCTCCTCCGTCATTGCGAGCGCAGCGAAGCAATCCAGAATCCCTCTGCGGAGACCGTCTGGATTGCTTCGCTGCGCTCGCAATAACGCTGGGGCGGCCGTAGGACGCCCCGCTCAGCTTCACGCGCTGAGCGCGCGCATCTCGGCATAGAGATCGGATTTGCCCTCGAAGCCGATGCCGGGGAGGTCCAGCATCGTGATGTGGCCATCGATCACCTTCACGCCGTCGGGGAAGCCGCCATAAGGCTGGAACAGGTCGGGATAGCTCTCATTGCCGCCGAGGCCGAGGCCGGCGGCGATGTTGAGCGACATCTGGTGGCCGCCATGCGGGATGCAGCGTGACGGCGACCAGCCGTAGGTCCTGAGGACGTCGAGCGTGCGCAGATATTCGCACAGGCCGTAGGACAGCGCGCAGTCGAATTGCAGCCAGTCGCGATCGGGACGCATGCCGCCATAGCGAATGAGGTTGCGCGCGTCCTGGTGGCTGAACAGGTTCTCGCCGGTGGCCATCGGGCCGGGATAGAAGTCAGCCAGCGTCGCCTGCAGGTGATAGTCGAGCGGATCGCCAGCCTCCTCGTACCAGAACAGCGGATAGTCGCGCAGCATCTTGGCGTAGGCGATGGCGGTCTCCAGGTCGAAGCGGCCATTGGCATCGACGGCGAGCTGATGGCCGGAGCCGATCTCATCGAGCACGGCCTCGATGCGCTCACGGTCCTCATCGATCGGGGCGCCGCCGATCTTCATCTTCACGACATTGTAGCCACGCTCGAGATAGCCGCGCATCTCGCGGCGGAGCGCCGAGAGATCCTTGCCGGGATAGTAGTAGCCGCCGGCAGCGTAGACGAAGACGCGCGGTTCGGCCTTGCGGCCGTGCCGCTCCGCGAGCAGACGGAACAGCGGCTTGTCGGCGATCTTGGCGACCGCATCCCAGATCGCCATGTCGAGCGTGCCGACGGCGACCGAGCGCTCGCCGTGACCGCCGGGCTTCTCGTTGCTCATCATCGCCGCCCAGGCCTTGTCGGGATCGATGTTGTCCTTGGTCGCGTCCAGCAGCGAGACTGGATCAGCCTCCAGCAGCCGCGCGCGAAAACGCTCACGGATGAGCCCGCCCTGCCCGTAGCGGCCGTTGGAGTTGAAGCCGTAGCCGACCACGGGACGCCCGTTGCGCTCGACATTGGTGATGACGGCAACCAGGCTCGTCGTCATCCTGGTGAAGTCGATATAGGCGTTGCGGATCGGCGACGAGATCGGCTTCGTCACCTCGCGGACGTCGACGATGCGGATGGTCATGGTCAGTCTCCTGGTCGTGTGAGCATGCGCGGTCGCTCTAGAGCGAGGCGCCGGCGCAGATGGTGATGGTCTGTCCGGTGATGGCGCCCGCCTCCGGCGACAGCAGGAAGGCGGCGAGCGCGGCCACCTCGGCCGGACCGACGAAGCGGCCCATCGGCGGCAGCACCGGCGCGGTGCCGGCGCGGCTGGGATCGCGCAGGAACGGTGTGTCGGTCGCGGCCGGCGCGATGACGTTGACGGTGACGCGGCGCGGCGCCAGCTCGATCGCCCAGGACCGCGCGAGGCCGGTGAGCGCCGCCTTGGTCGCGGCATACTGGCTGCGGCCGGCTGCACCGTTGGCGGTGCGGCTGCCGATCAGCACGATGCGCCCACCCTCGCCCATATCGGGTGCCAGCGCATTGGCCAGCGCCTCCGCCGCACCGACATGGACGCGCCACATGCCCGCGCTGGTCTCAGGCGCGAGCTCGCCGAGACGGCCGACCCGCATGTAGCCGGCGGCATGGACCAGCGCGGTCACGTCGCCGAGATCGGCCAGGCGCGCGACAAGGGCGTCCGGCTCGGCCAGATCAGCCTGCAGGCCCACGAAGTCGGGATGCGACAACGCCGACGGCGCGCGGTCGATGCCGGTCACGCGCCAGCCGCCCGCGAGGAGGCGCGCGGCAATGGCGTGGCCGATGCCGGAGCTGCTTCCGGTCACCACCGCGTGGCGCGCAGACCTGCGTTCGTGATCCCCTGCCGTCATCCCTTGTACGCAGCCGCCTCGGCCTTGACCTTCACTGCATCGAAATTGTTGATCTTGTCGATCAGCTCGTTGGTGTAGAGCGCAGCATAGTCCTTGATGTCCAGCCCGTTCATCGCCGCTTCGGTGCGGAACTCCTGCTCGTTGATCGTGCCCATCTGGGTGCTGGCATAAGGCGGCGCATAGAGCTTGATGCGGCGGCTGATCGACTGCAGCACGGCCTTGACCGCCTCGTCCTCGCTGGCGCCGCGCGGCGCCGTTTCAGGATAGAGCTTGAGAAAGGCCCTGGCGCCGGCGGCGGGATTGGCGAGCAGGAACTGCGACGCCTTGCACACCGAGCGGCCGAAGCCGATCAGCAGATCCTTGTCCTTCTCGAAGGTCGCGGGCATCGCCATCAGAAACTGGCCGCCGACCATCGGGATATTGGTCGGACGCGGCAGGTAGGTCAGCTCGATGCCGGCGGCTTCGATCTGGCCAAAACCCGTATCGAAATAGGCGAGCGCATCGATGACGCCACGCTGCAGGGCGACGCCGGCCGGCGTGCCGTTGCCGACCGCGACCCAGCTCACGTCCTTGTCCGGATCCAGGCCGAGCGCCTTCAGCACGTTCCTGGTCACCGGATATTCGGTGGCGCCAAAGTCCGAGACGCCGATCTTCCTGCCCTTGAGATCCGTGTAGCTCTTGAGCGTCGACCCCGGCGGGACGGCAATGTCCCATTTGTACGGATAGGTGTACTGATAGAACAGTTTGGCGCCGCTCCATTCGCCCTTGGCGAGCAGCGGCAGCGCGGTCGAGGGCACGCCGACGCCGATCGCCACCGTGCCGCGATCGGTCGCGACCTGGACGTTGGCGTTGGTGCCGAGCGCCTGGACGTCGAGCGAAAAGCCCTCCTGCGCGTTGTAGCCCAGCGCCTCGCCGATCACGCAGTTGATCACGGTGGCGTTGAGCGCCTTGAGCCCGACGCCGAAACGGATCTTCTTGATGTCAGCCGCCATCAAGCCAGCCGGCGCACTGCTCATCAGCAGCGCCGCCCCGGCGCTGCCCTTCAGGAATGACCTGCGCGAAACCATTCTTCGTTCCTCCCTGTTTTATTTTTTGCGGTTGGCGCCCCAGTGCACGATCTTGGCCTCGCACCAGCGCACGATCCCATGCAGCACGATGCCGAGCACACCGAGAATGATCAGCGCGGCGAACACGCCGGCGACATCCGACACCGCCTGCGCCTGGGTGATGACCACGCCCATGCCGCGCTGCGCGCCGAGGAACTCGGCCACGATGGCGCCGAGCAGCGCATAGACCACGGCCATGTCGAGGCCCGCGAAGATGAAGGGCGCAGCGTTGGGCAGCTTGACGATGCGGTAGGTCTCGAGCCGCGACGCCGACAGCGAGCGCATCAGGTCGATGCGCTCCGGCTCGACGGCGCGCAGCCCCGTGAAGCTGTTGATGAGCACGGGGAAGAACGACAGCAGCGCCGAGATCGCGATCTTCGAGCCGTCGCCGAAGCCGAACCAGATCACGATCAGCGGCGCAATCGCCACTTTCGGCAGGCTCTGCAGCGCGAACGCATAGGGCATCACCAGGCGCTCGATCGCCTCGACCTCCGCCATCAGCGAGCCGATGACAAGGCCGAGCGCAACGCCGATGGCGCAGCCGACGGCGGCGTTGCTGAGCGTGCTCCACAGCGGCAGGTAGTAGCCGAGCGGACTGGCGGGGCTGACGGCGAGGCCCGACCACAGCGCGCGCACGACGGCTTCGGGCTTGGGCAGGATGTAGGAGGGGATGTTCAGCAAATTGACCGCGGCGATCCAGCTCAGGATCAGCACCGCGAGACCGATCCAGGCGATCGGCGATCCCAGGCTGAGGCGTCGGCGCGGCCTGGCTGGTTGATGTGACATGGCTGAAACGGCGACGTTGGCGAGATCAGTCATGACCGTGCTCCTGCGCGTTGAGCAATCCACGCACCTCCTTGGCGAGTCGTGCATAGTCCGGGTGCAGCACGATGTCGTCGAAGGTACGCGGCCGCGGGATCGGCACGGGGAGATCGGCGAGGATGCGGCCGGGGCGTGCCGACATCACGATCACGCGGTCGGCGAGGAAGATGGCCTCGGAAATCGAGTGGGTGATCAGCAGGATGGTCTTGCGGTTCTCCTGCCAGATGCGCTGCAGCTCGAGGTTCAGGCGCTCGCGCGTCAGCGCGTCGAGCGCGCCGAACGGCTCGTCCATCAGCAGGATCTCGGGATCGCGCGCCAGCGCACGGCAGATGCCGGCCCGCTGCTGCATGCCGCCGGACAGCTCGTAGGGATATTTGTCGCCGAAATCGGCGAGACCAGTGACGGCAAGCAGGCGCTCGATGCGGTCGCCCGCCGGTCCATGCTTGCCGCCGACGCGCAGCGGCAGCCGCACATTGTCGCGCACCGTCATCCACGGCAGCAGGTTGGCAGCCTGGAACACCACGCCGACCTTGCGCGAGGGCCCTGCGACCGTCTCGCCGTCGAGCAGTAGCCGTCCATCGCTATAGCCGTCGAGCCCGGCGAGCAGACGCAGCAAGGTGCTCTTGCCGCAGCCCGACGGACCGACCACACAGACGAACTCGCCCGGCCTGATGTCGAGCGAGATCCGGCTCAGCGCATGAACCGCCGCGCCCGAAGCCGAGACGTAGGTCTTCGACACCTGGTCGATCGCGATGAGCACGTCATCCGGCGCGGCGGCGCGCCGGGGCGCATTGTCGACATCCATCATCAGCATGAGCGTCCACCCGATTTTTTATGAGTTGTCGCCTGGGTGACGGCCGGGCCAAGCCCGACCGTCGCTTGTCGAGCAATCAGGCCGCGGCCTGCACCGTCAGTCCGGCCGCAGCCACCGCCGCGCGGATCGCGGCCATCTCCTCGGCGCTCGGCGCGTGCGTCGGCGGGCGCACCGTGGCATCACGGATGACGCCGGCAACCTGCATCGCCGCCTTCATGCGGCCATGCGCCTCGCCGGTCGGCTCGCCGCCGCCGTACACGGCGTCCTTCAGCGGATCAATCATGCCCTGCAGCTTCATCGCAAGCTTGAGGTCGCCGGCGGTGACGGCCGCGAACAGATCGTAGATCAGATCCGGAATCAGCGAGGCGAAGCCGACCAGCGCGCCGTCGACGCCCTGCACCATCGAGGCCAGCAGATATTCGTCGTGGCAGGTCAACAGCGCCTTGTGCGGCGCCGCGGCGCGGATCGCCTTGAGGTCGCGGGCGTATTTGTTCATCTCGCGGGTGCCGATCTTGAACGCCTGCACGTGGTCGAGGCGGGCGAGCTCGGCGAGCAGCTCAGACGAGAACGAGGCGCGGGTCCAGGCGGGATAGACATGGACGATCAGCGGCAGCTTGGTCGCTTCGCCGATCGCGCTGAAATAATCCAGGCAGTGCTCGCGCTTGAAGCCGAAGCGCAGCCAGTGATGCGGCGGCATGATGTCGAGCGCGGTGGCGCCGGCTTCCTTCGCCATCAGCGCATGCTCGATGCCGTCCTTGATGCCTTCGCACACGACAGAAGAAATGGTCGGACAGATGCCGGTGAGCGCCTTGGCGACGATGCGCGTCACCTCGGCGCGCTCCTTCGCGGTGAGGCCGAACACCTCGCCGGTGTGGCCGTTGGTCATGATGCCGACGATGCCGCGGCGCTTGCCGAGCCAGGCCGCGTAGCGCGACAGCTCGGCCTCGTCGATCGAATGGTCGGCGTTGAAGGGGACGGCGATCGCCGGGATGATCCCCTTGAAGTTGGTCATGACGCTCATGCTTGCTCCTGTTTCGTCACATCGATGTTCATCGTTTCGAGACCGTCGCGGTCGCCCCGCCCATCGCCTCCAGAGCCCGCGACAGCTGGGCGGCCGCTCTGAGCAGCGGCGCCACGCCGAGCCGCTCGAAGTCGTCCGCCGTGATGCGCATGGTGGGCGCAGCGATGCTGATCGCCGCGAGCGGAATGCCGTCGCGATCGATGACGGGTGCCGCGAGCACGCACAGCCCGGGCGCATTTTCCTGATTTGACAGCGCGTAGCCGGCCGCCTTCACCTGACGCAGACGCTGCAGCAGCGCGTCGAGCTCGGTGATCGTGGTCTCGGTGCGCTTGATGCGCGGCTGCGCCTCCAGCACCTGGATCTGCGTCTCGACCGGCAGCAGCGCGAGAATGGCCTGGCCGACCGCGGTCGAATAGACCGGCGCCCGGCTGCCGATGCGGACATCGACGCCGAGCCTGACGAGGCCGGCCTGGATGCGCTCGACATAGACGATGTCGCTGCCGTCGAGCACGGCCAGCGACGCAGCCTCGTTCATCTCGCCGACCAAGCTGCGCAGGATCGGGCGTGCCTGGGTGCGCAGCTCCGAGCGCGCGATCGCGTTAAAGCCGAGGTCGAGACATTTGAGCGTGAGGCGGAAGCGCCTGGAGTCGCCGACCTTCTCGACATAGCCGAGCATCACGAGCGTGTTGAGCAGGCGGAACGTGGTGCCCTTGTCGAGGGCGGCGCGGCGCGCGACGTCGGCGAGCACCAGCTCGGGCTCCTCGCTGGTGAAGGCATTGAGCACCTGAAAGCCCTTGGCCAGCGACTGCACGACGCTTTTGCCAGCCTTGCTGTCCTCGTCCACTTGGAGGCTCCGACGTTTCCTGGCTGACGCCGGCCTTGACGACCGGCATTTTTTGTATGGTTCGGATTGCGAACTATAGTTCGTATATTAGAATGCGCGTAGCCGCTTCTGTCAAGCGCTCTCGCACGCCGCATGCGCGCACGGCTTGAAATCTGCGCAGCCGGCATGATCTCTCCCTGAGGGCCGCGACATCTCGCGGCCTTTTTCAGGAGTCCGGCGTGAGCGTTGCATTCACCAAGGAAGAGAGCGCCGAGACGGCCGCCGAAACGCAGCTACCCGACCGGCCGGTCTCGCCGCATCCGAACCTCGTCACCGAGGCGGGACTCAAGGCGCTCGAGGAGCAGTTGCGCGAGGCGCAGGCGGCGTTTGAAGCGGCGCAGGGGATCGAGGACGTGAATGAACGGCGACGGGAGTCGGCGCTGCCGCTGCGCGACGCGCGCTACTTTGCAGCGCGTGTCCGGACCGCGCAGGTGATGCCGGCGCCGACATCGACCGATCAGATCGCGTTCGGCAGCACGGTGACGTTCAAGCGCGGCGACGGCCGCGTGCAGACCTACACGATCGTCGGCGAGGATGAGGCTGATCCGAAGCGCGGCATGATCTCGCACGTCTCGCCGGTGGCTCGCCTGCTGATGGGCAAGTCGGCCGGCGACGTCGTCGAGGTTACCGGACAAGAGCTGGAGATTCTCACGATCGCCTGAGGCGGTACCCATCACGCCGGCAGGAAACGATGCTCAAAGTTGGAATCATCTCCGACACGCACGGGCTGCTGCGGCCGGAGGCAGTGCGATGTCTGTCGGGCGTCCATCACATCATCCACGCCGGCGATATCGGCCGGCACGAGATCGTTGACCGGCTTCGCCTGATCGCGCCGGTGACTGCGATCCGCGGCAACATCGACACGGCAGACTGGGCGAATGCATATCCTGCGACCGAGACCGTCAGGCTCGGCACGCATGCCGTCCATGTCGTGCACGACGTCCACGACCTCGCGATCGATTCTGCAACGTCGGGCATCGACATCGTCGTATCTGGTCACTCGCATCGCGCAGGCATCGAGACACGCGACGGCGTGCTCTACCTGAATCCAGGCAGCGCAGGGCCGCGTCGCTTCAAGCTGCCGATCACGCTGGCGACGCTGAACATCTCCGCAGGCCAACTGTCACCCGCGATCCACGATCTCGGCAGCGCCTGAGGCAAAGCGAAAGGGCGCCCATGGGCGCCCTCCCCGAACCTCGTATGAGATGCATCGATCAGAAGCGATCGGCCAGCGCCATCCCGGGGTCGCTGAACGAGGGACGGCCGGTCTCGACGTGGCCGGCGACGCGGCGATAGAAGCTGTCGTCGGTGTCGCTGGTGACGACGAAGTCGTACCAATGGCCGGACTTGCGCAGTTGCCAGTACAGCTCGCCGTGGCGTCCGGGCGCGGACACCTTGACCGTCCACGACGTCGACGGACCGCCATGGCTCGGTCCGGGGAAGAAGCTCGGTGCGCCGAAGCCGAAGCCGGGCGCCTCGAAGTCGGGAGCCGACCGGAAGCCTGGCACCGCGCCAAAACCCACCGGGTGGAAGCCGGGCAGCGGACCGAAGCCCGGACATTGCGGCTCCAGCGCGGCGGAGACCGAGGCGGTGACGGCCTGCAGCGGCCCATAGATCTCGTTGGACTTCACCGTGAAGCTCGCGCGGGCATGGCCGTCGTTGCGCAGCTGCATGTGCAGTCCGCCCTCGAACACGTTGTAGCCGACGAAGATCTCGGGGTTGGCGGCATTCGACGGCCTGACCTTGTCGAGGTCGCCCTTGAAATGACGGTGGAAGCCGTTCGGGCCGAGCACCCAGAGATCATACAGGCCATCGCTGCCGACGCTCCATTCATCGTCGATCGTCTTGCCGGCCTCGACGGTGTAGCGGCGCGGAATGAGATCGAGATGCTGCTTGTCGTAGACGTGGAACACGGCGCCGGCAAAGCCGGTGTTGGCGAACAACAGCTTCACCTTGCCCGCGGCGGCGTCGACCTTCGCGGTGGCGTGCAGGATGTAGGGCAGCGGGCGCGAATAGCGCGCGCCGCTCTCCTGGAACAGCGGCTGCGGTGTCGCGGGCGCAACCGGCGCCGGCAAGGTCTTCTGGTGCGCGTCCGAGGCCTGCCAGTTGCTCTGGTCGGGTAACTCCGGAAAGCGCGGATCGTTCGGGCTGGCGAAATCGAACGCTGAGGTGAGATCGCCGGAGACGGCGCGGTGCCAGGGGCTGATGGCGTCGACCTTGATGCCGAAGCGCTTCTCGAGAAAGCGACCGATCGAGGTGTGGTCGAACACCTGCGAGTTGACCCAGCCGCCCTTGCTCCAAGGTGAAACGACGTACATCGGCACCCGCGCGGAGAGGCCCCAGGGACGGATGTTGCCGCTGATCGTGTCGGTCGCGGTCAGCACGTTGCCGACGGTGTTGGAGAAATACTCGCCGTCGAGCGGCAAGGTCGCCTTGCCCATCAGCTTGCCGTTGACGTCGTAGGACGGCACTGCGGGCGCCGGCAGATGATCGAAGAAGCCGTCATTCTCGTCGAAGGTCAGCAGGAAGACGGTCTGGCTCCAGACTTCGGGGTTGGCCGTCAGCGCCTCCAGAACCTGGTCGGTGAAATTGCCGGCGCGGGTCGGGCTGCCGCCGCCGGGATGCTCGGAGTTGGCCTGGGTCGGCAGGATCCACGACACCTCCGGCAGCGTACCGGCCATGACGTCGGCCTTCAGCCGGTCGAGGTAGTCGGGACCGCCGGTCAGGCCATGGACGTAGTTCGCATCGCCCGGCTGCGCATGGCGGAAGCTGGAGAACGCGAGGCAGCCGTGCATCGCGCCGGTCCAGTTGTCGTTCATGTCCTGATAGATGTGCCAGCTGACGCCGGCCTTGTTCAGCAGATCGGGCAGCGTGTCCCAGGCGAAGTCGCTGCCGACATATTTGTAGCTCGCCTGTGGCTGCGGCTGGCCGGCGACCCAATTGTGCGGGTTCGGCCAGCAGCGCAGATTGTTGGGCTCGGAGTCGTTGGTCGTAGAGTTGATGCCCTGCGCGCGCAGCGCCGGATTGAAGTTGGAGCCCGACCAGAACACGATCCGGTTGGGATCGGTGCCTGTGGTGATCGAGGCATGGTAGGCGTCGCACAGGGTGAAGGCCTCGGCGAGCGCGAACTGGAACGGGATGTCGTCGCGGCCGAAATAGCCCATCGCATAGGGCGTCTTGTACTTCGCCCAATAGCCCATCTTGCCCTGATTCCAGGCCGCCTGGCTGTCGCCGAACGAGTGCGGCGTGCCGTAGCCGACCAGCGCGTTGGAGGTCGCCGAGTCGCGGTGATAGGGCGGAATCTCGCGGCTGCCGTCGGACTGGAACCAGACCGGCTTGCCGCTCTCCAACGGGATCGGGAAGCGGTCGCCGAAGCCGCGGACGCCGCGCAACGTGCCGAAATAGTGGTCGAAAGAGCGGTTCTCCTGCATCAGGATGACGATGTGCTTGACGTCCTGAATGGTGCCGGTCCGGCGCCTGGCCGGAATGGCCAGCGCCTGGCGGATGCTGGCGAAGGCAGCCGCCGCCGTGGCGCCTGCCAAGAAATCGCGACGTGTTGTCATGCTGATACGACCTTTTGAAATCTTGAAGAACGTATTCAGGGTTGGCGGGGCGAGCCCGACCTGCTCCTGCGAACGTCGCTGGCGTATCAGCGCGACTTGACAGCGCTGTGAAATTTTTATTTACGAAATGAATCAGAATGAGATTTTCTCAGTATCAGGGCACAGCGTATCGGGGCACAGCGTGACGGGATCGACCTTTCGTTCTGGGCCGGGCGTGAACGGCATCTTGTTTCGTATTCGTGAGCTGCAGAACGAGCTTCCGCCGAAGGCGCGGCAGATCGCGGAGCTGGTCATCGCCCGGCCGGAGCCGTTCATCCACATGTCGATCACCGAGGTCGCGGAAGCCTGCGGCGTCAGCGAGGGGACGATCGTGTCGTTCTGCCGGCGGGTCGGGGTGCGGGGCTTTCAGGAGCTCAAGATCATGCTGGCGCGCGACCTGATCGAGCCGGTGCGGCTGATCCAGGAGGACCTGCATCGGGGGGATGATCCGGCGACGGTCACCGACCACATCTTCGCGGCGCATGCCGCCTCGCTGCAGGAGACGCGGCGGCTGCTGTCGATGGACGCGCTGGCGCAGGCGGCGAAGCTGCTGCGGCAGGCGCGGCGCGTCGAGATCTACGGCATCGGGAGTTCGGCGCCGATCGCGCAGGATCTGTCGTATCGCCTGCTGCAGCTTGGCCTGGCGGCCAATGCGATCGTCGATTCGCATGTCCAGGCGGTCAGCGCCGGGATGACCGGGCCCGACGTCGCGACCGTCACGGTGTCGCATTCGGGCAGCACGGTCGAGACCGTGCTGGCGACGCGGCTGGCGCAGGCGGCGGGCGCGCGGACCATCGGCATCACCCGGCTCGGCAAGTCGCCGCTGGCGGCGCATTGCGAGGTGCTGCTCTACACCGTCGCCAACGAGACGCGCTATCGCCCGGAGGCGATGAGCAGCCGCGTCGCGCAGCTCGCGATCATCGATACGCTGGTCAGCTGCTGCGCGCTGACCGACACCGAACGCTCCGTCGACCGGCTGCAGCACGCGGCGCGCATCCTGTCCGAGAAACGCTATTGACCGACGCGGCCTCCGGTCAAAACGGTGAGCCACGGGCATGACCTCCCGTGGCGGCCCCATCCTCAATAGTCCTTCAGTAGCCGCTCGATGTAGTCGAGCTCGAGCTGCGGCCGCGACTGATCGCCGAGACGGCGGCGCAGCTCCTCAAGGATGCGGCGGACGCGCTGCACGTCGATCTCGCCCGGGATCTTCTGGGAGAAATCGTCGATGTCGCGGCCGGGATGCATCGGACGTCCGAGCGGATCGGTCTGCTGCGCGCCCTGCTGGCGGCCGGCGCGCTGGCCGGGGCCGTCGCCCGGCTGGTCGCCGTCGCCCTGCTGCATCGCCTCGGCGAGGCTCTGTGCGCCCTTGCGGAGCGCGTCCAGCGCCTTGCCCTGCGATTCCACGGCGCCGTCGGCATTGTTGTCGCCGAGCTGACTGCCGGCATCGCCCATCGCGCTGTCGGCGTCGTCGAGCCCGTCGCCGGAATCGCCCTGGTCGCCTTGATCACCGGGATCGCCCTGCTGACCCTGTTGTCCCTTCTGGCCTTTCTGACCCTTCTGTCCCTTTTCGCCCTTCTGGCCCATGCCGCGCTTGGCGAGCTGGTCCTGAAGCTGCTTGAGACGGTCGCGCAGCGCCTGCTGGTCCTGCTGCAGGTCGCCCATGCTCTGGTCCTGGTCGCCCTGCTGCTTGTTGCGGTTGCGGCGCGAATCCTGGCCCTGCTTGAAGGTCTTGTCGCGGAGCTGCTGCTGCTTGCGGATCATGTCGCCGAGCTCGTTGAGCGCCTGCTCCATGTCGTTGTCGCCGCCCTGGTTGGGCTGCGCCATCTGCAGGTTCTCCAGCATCTGCTGCAGCTGCTCGAGCAGCTCGCGCGCGCCCTCCTTGTCGCCCTGGCGCGACAGCCGCTCCATGCGGTCGATCATGTTCTGCAGGTCCTGCTGGCGCAGGATCTTGGTGTTCTGGTCGAGCGGCCGCTGCGCCATCTGCGGGTTGTTGCGCAATTGCTCGGCGAGCTGGCGCATGTAGTTGTCCATCGCCTTGCGCAGATCCTCGGCGAGCTTCTTGATCTCCTCGTCGCTGGCGCCGCGCTCCAGCGCCTGCTTGAGCGCGTCCTGGGCCGCGCGCAGCGCCTTGTCGACGTCGGAGATGTTGCCGTCCTCGATGGTGACGGCGAGCGCCCACAGGCTCGCCACCACCTCGCGCAGCGCATCGTCGGTGCGCGCGGCCTCGAGCTGGCGGGTCACCGAGCGCAGGCCGAGATACTGGCCGGGCTCCGGCGTGAACAGCTCCGGCGCGATCGCCAGCGCATCGAGCGCGGTGAACACGTCGCCGTTGCGGTTGCCGTCGAGCGCGAGGATGCGCCGCTGCTCGATCAGCGCCCGCGCCAGCGGCTTGGTGAACAGCCGCTCCGGCAGCCTGGTCTCGAACGGCTCGCTGGTGCCCTCGTTGCCGGCCTCGTCCTTGGCTGTCAGCGTGAGCGTGACGTCGGCGCCGGCGTAGGGGTCCTCGCTGAGATCCTTGACGGTCTGGCCGACGCCGTTGCGGGTGCGCGCGTTCGGCAGCACCAGCGGAAACTCCGGCGGCTGGAACAGCGGCCGCGCGGCGGGCGCGTCGGCCGTCTTGCTCTCGGCAGCCTTGTTTTCGGTAGACTTGCCTTCGACAGGCCGCGCGGTGACCCGGGCGCGGGCTTCGGTGACGCCGTAATCGTCCTCGAGCTTGTAGGACAGCTTCAGCGAGCCGCGCGCCTGCCGCTCGGGGTCCTTGGCCATGCTGATGACCGGCGGCTTGTCCGGCGTCGCGGCGAACACCCATTGCGGTTGCCCTGCGGGCGCGCGGACGTGAACGGTGCCGTCGGTCTTGATCGTGTAGTGCTTCTCGGTGGTGCCCTTCGGCGCCGCCTCGCCGGCCGCGCCCTCGCCGGGCGCCGCCTCGGCGACGCCGCCACCGGTGATGACATCGAGATTGCCGCCGCTGGAACGCACGATCAGCGTCGAGCCCTGGGGCACCACGATCGGGCCGCTTGACGGCACCGCGCCTTCCTTGTTGGCGGCGGACAGGATGATCGGCGGCTTCGCCGTGTAGAGCGGCGGCTTGACCCAGGCATCGACCCTGATCGTCACCGGCGTCATCACGCCGTTCCAGTCGAACGCCGAGGCCACCCGCAGCGCCCGCTCGTCACCGGCCGCGATAGAGGTCGCAACCAGCAGCACGACGACCAGCGCGCGCACGGCCCAGGGATCGTGCAGCGACAGCCGCGGCCGCGGCGTCCCGGCGCGGATGCGCTTGATCGAGGCCAAAGTGCGCTCGCGCTGCGCATGCCAAAGCGCCCGCGCCAGCGGGTCCTGCGTGGTGAGCGTGTCGGTGAGCGCGGTGGCGGGGCGATGGGCGATGCCCGAGCCGCGATCGAGCCGCGCCAGGCCCTCGTCGCGGGTCGGCCAGCGATAGCGCAGCATCGGCCCGGCGGCGCCGAGCAGCAGCAGCAGAAACAGCCCGACGCCGATCATGCGGACCGCGAACGGCAGGCCGAGCCAGAGGCCGGCCCAGGAGACGATCAGGAAAAGACCGACCACCGTGAGCAGCCGGGCGAGATGCGGCCAGCCGCGCTCCCAGGCGATGGCGAGACGCGCCCGCTTCAGCGCCTGCGCCAGCTTCAGCCGCGCCAGGCCATCCTGCGTCAGGCCATCGGGCGTGCTGCTTGCCGGCCCAGCCGGCTCGGGGGTGATGCCGCTCAACAATCTCTCCAGGTTGCCCGGATGTTCACCCTAGCACAAAGGCAGCCGTGAGGCACCCGCTCTGCGCGGGCTTTCCCGCCGCCGGCCGCGGTTCACACGGGAGTGTGACCGGCCGGGTTCCCGGGGAGTTACGGGGCGCCCTGATGACGGCTGGGCGTCCGGTGACAACGGAGAGATCCACGCCGCACACCCCAAACTCCGTCATTGCGAGCGCAGCGACGTGTCCGCCGAAGCCCTTCGGGCGAAGGCGGAAGCAATCCAGGGCTCCGGGCGGGACTCTGGATTGCTTCGTCGCTGCGCTCCTCGCAATGACGTCGTGGCGAACGTCACGTTGCACATGATCAAACACCCCCGCGGAGAAATCATCGGCGAGACGAGCACCGTCCTTCTCGCGGCGCAGTCGGCGCCCGAGTGATGCCCGCCATCTCACCCTCATCAGACAGAGGGCGCAGGGAAGACCGGGCGCCGGCCGGCGCCCATGGTCCGCGTGCAGCAAGAAAGCACGCGGCAGAACCACAGGCTCAGCCGAGATCACCCGGCCTTCCCTGCGCGATGGTGTTACGATTTATACGCGATCTTCCCGGGGAACGGCTGTCTTGCCCCCGTCGCCGGCGATTCGTCACCGCCAACTTGGCATCAGCACCGCGATGCCAGAACCACGCGACTTCACCGTCGCACCGGGATCGTTCGTCCGCGCGAGCAAGCCCACGCTGCGTCCCAATGCGCCCACCGCATCCCGCACCCGACGTCCGTGACGATCGCGAAGCGCCCCCTCAGCGGGACGGGATGCGCGGAGTAGAGCACGATTTCGGATAAAGCGCAAGCGACAATTTTTGAGCGAAGGACGCTGCGGGGTTGATTTTTCGAAACGGCACGCCACAACATGCACACAGAAAAGGAACACGCCGACATGTCGACGATCGTCGTTCGCGCGACCTGGGACCCCGAAACCAGCTATTGGCTCGTCGAAAGCCTGGACGTGCCGGGCCTCGCCACCGGCGCGGCGACGCTCAACGAGCTGGCTGCCAAGCTTCCAGGCATCATCCAGGACCTGCTCGAAAGCGCCGACAGCTCCGATCTCACGGAGACCGAGATTCCCGTTGAGATCATCGCCTCCATCTCGACAAAGGTACGCGCCCACGTCGCCGCATGAAAGATCCTGCGCAGAGCATCCACGCGACGACCATGAGATCTGCCAAGATCAACGCCGACGTCTTCACAGAAGCTGCCCGGCCTTTGAAACTCGAGCACAATGACTCATTTTGCAGACCTCACTCCCTATAGCTACTTCAAGGCAAATAGCTCCGGGGAATCAGCGACCAACATTGGATGGCTCGCCGCGGGAGCTGATTTTGCCATCGAGCCACCTGAACCGCGGTTCGTTGAGCGGCTTTGGCGCTTCTGTAGCGTGTCCGTCTGGCAAACGAGAGGTCTTCACACATGCGAACTTTGCGGCCGCAGGGAAGCCAACGCTGCACAAGGAAACGGTCAAGTCTTGTCGCTCGGATCGGCTGAGATACGGGTCGTATCGGAGCAAGGGACCGTCTATGCCGCTCCGAACCTCATCTATCACTACGTCGTCGAACACAACTACGCACCGCCGATTGAGTTTGTTCACGCAGTTTTGGAGGCGGCATCTCCACCTGACGATCGCTATTATGAGCTGTTGTCAGCGCGGGGAATCGAGTGGAGAAACACTCTCGTTCCGCCACCAGACCGAAGATCCTTCAGGTTCCTAAAGACATCGGCAGGCGTCATCAAAATCGAAGAGAAGTGACCTTGCCTCAAGCGATTGCGATAGCAACGTATATTCTGCGGTCCGTCGTCTCGCTAAGCTGTGCCGCGGTGCTCGCCTGGCCGGCGCGCGTTCCCGCGGCGGAGGCGCCGGCCTCGCCCGCGGTCGAGATTCTCAACGGGCCGATGCCCGGCGAAGTCGAGCTGCGCGCTCATGCCACCGTCGAACTCGCCCCCGAACTGATCGTCGAGCAGCAGCGCGACGACGGCAGCTTTGCGCGCGTTCAATATCTCGATCACGACCGGATCAGGCTCGTGACGTCGTGCGACCAGCGGCCCGGCACCTGCGTGAAGATCGACGAACGTGGGCTGCGGCCGGTGCCGTGGAGCGGCATGTCCTGTTCGTCCCAATGCAACGGAAACTCAATTACGGTGACGCTGCACTTTTCCAATCGCGTTTGGATGAGCGTGGATGTAGGCCATGCGCATGATCAGCCAAGCCGGGAGCATCATCGCCATGCACATGTCGATCGCGCATTTGGCGCCTTGGCGGAAGACGATCGCGGCGCCGATGCGCGCTCTGATCGGCCTGCTGACCTGTGCCATGCTGCTCGCCTGGCCGGCGCGCGCGCCCGCGGCAGACGCCGGAGGCGGCGGCGCCGTCGAGATTCGCAACGGACCGACGCCGGGCGAACTCGAACTTCGCGCCCATGGGACGGTCGAGCTCGCCCCCGAATTGATCGTCGAGGAACAGCGCGCCGACGGCACCTTCAAGCGCGTTCAGCATCTCGATCGTGATACGCTCAGGCTGGTGGCGTCGTGCGACCGGCGGCCCGGCACATGCGTGACGATCGACGAAGGCGGCCTGCGGCCGGTGCCGTGGAGCGGCATGTCCTGCTCGTCCCAATGCAACCAAAGGTGCGACAGGAACGTGCCGCTGCACGGCCGATTCCGCTTCGTGGTGATGTCGTGCGACGGCGGGACGAGGTTCGAAGGCTCGGTCTTCGAGCTGCCCGAGGAGCCGTAGCTGGCTGGCCGATGCATGCACCGCATGGGTCTTTTACTTCGTCCGCCGTCACCTTAAGCAATGCGGATGACCAGGCGAGCCAGGAGCATCATCGTCGTGCACATGTCGATCGCGCATTTGGCGCTTTGGCGGAAGACGATCGCGGCGCCGATGCGCGCTCTGATCGGCCTGCTGGCCTGTGGCATGCTGCTCGCCTGGTCGGCGCGCGCGCCCGCGGCAGACGCCGGAGGTGGCGCCGCCGTCGAAATTCGCAACGGGCCGACGTTCGGCGAACTCGAACTTCGCGCCCATGGGACGGTCGAGCTCGCTTCCGAATTGATCGTCGAGGAGCAGCGCGCCGACGGCACCTTCGAGCGCGCTCAGGATCTCGATCGCGACTCGCTCAAGCTCGTGGCGTCGTGCGACCAACCACCCGGTACATGCGTGAGGATCGACGAACGCGGTCTGCGACCGAAGCCGTGGAGCGGCATGTCCTGTTCGGCCCAATGCGCCCGGGGCTGCGACAGGAACTTTCCGATGTACGGCCGCTTCCGCTTCGTCGTGATGTCATGTGACGGCCGGACGAGGTTCGAGGGACCGGTCTTCGAGAGGCCTTGGCCTCACCAATCCATCTCACCGCGTGGGCCGTTACCACGGGCACCATCGCCGTAGTCCAACGGCGATAGCCTGCTGACAGCCCGGACTCCCGCGCATCACTTGAAAAATGATGTCTCGACCCCGATCCGCGGCCGGACCGCCGCCATAGAAACTCACGGCCAAACCGGCGCCCCGTCCAGCCCCGCAGTCTCCGGCAGCCCGCACATCAGATTCGCGTTCTGCACCGCCTGCCCCGCGGCGCCCTTGCCGAGATTGTCGACCACGCCCAGCGCGATCACCAGGTTGCGCTCGGGGTCGGCGGCATAGCTGACGAAGGCGAGGTTGGAGCCGGTGGCCCATTTGGTCTGCGGGGGCTTGTCGGTGACGCGGACGAAGGCGCGGCCCGCGTAGAAGCGGCGGGCGGCGTCCAGGCACTGCGCTGACGTGGCGCGGCCGCGGGCGTAGATGGTGGCGAGGATGCCGCGGGTCATCGGCACCAGATGCGGCGTGAACACCAGCCCGGCCGCGCTGCCGCCGCTGAGACGCGCGATCGTGCTTTCGATCTCGGGCATGTGGACGTGCTTGAGCAGGCCGTAGGGGATCAGGTTCTCGTTGCTCTCGGCGTAGCCGAACTTGCTGTCGCCGCCACGGCCGGCGCCGGAGATGCCGGTCTTGGCATCGATCACGATGTTGTCGGGCGCGATCAGTTTGTCGGCGAGCAGCGGCGCCAGCGCGGTCAGCACTGCTGCGGGGAAGCAGCCGGGATTGGCGATGCGGGTCTTGCCTGCGATCTCCTTGGGCCAGACGTCGGCGAGGCCGTAGGTCCAGCCGTCGACGTAGCGGTGGTCGCCGCCGATGTCGACGATCTTCACGTCCGCCGGCACGCGCGCCAGCGCATCCCTCGAGGCGCCGGTGGGGAGCGAAGCGAACAGCACGTCGAGCTGCGGCAGGCGCGTGGGGTCCCACTTCTCGATCACGAGATCGGCGAGCCTGGCCGGCACGCCGGGGAAGCGCTCCGCCAGCCGGTCGCCGGCGCTGCCCTCGCCCGCGGCGTAGACCAGCTCGAACGAGGGATGCCCCGCGACCAGGCGCATCGCCTCGCCGCCGCCAAAACCGCTGATCCCGACGATGCCGACGCGAATGCTCATGGGTGGGGTCCTGCTGGTAGAGTGACGGAACGGGTTGAGTGAGGTAACCGGCTGGCGGGGCCATATGCGGTATCCCGGGTCCTGCCCGCAAGGGGTGAAGAACAACAATGAGCACCATCGATCCAAGCCGATATCCGCTCTTCGATCGAATGGCCGGCGGGCTTTTTCAGGGGGTGTCGAAAGTCTTCGCATCGGAAGATGAGCTGGGCGTCTTCCTGATCGAGTTCTTTGGGGACGACGAGCTTGAACCACTGCTGGCCGAGCTTCGGGACATTTCGACGATGGAGATGAGCGACCAGGACTGGGAAGCGTATTGGTGGCGTAGCCCGGCTCAGAGCGCGCCTCAGGATGCCCTGTCGAGCCATCGACTGCTACAGGCCGTCATCGGTGAGATCGTCGCGTGTCTCGAACGACGTCCGAGATGATGGCGACGCGGATGATCACCGCGACGCCGCGGCTTTCGTCTTCGGCTTGGCGCGGGCCGGCTCGGCCGTCAACCGGATTCCCATCGCATTGATGATCCGCAGGACGGTCGCAAACTCCGGGTTGCCGTTCTCGCCGAGCGTCTTGTAGAGCCCTTCCCGCGTCACGCCGATGGCCTTGGCAACCTGGCTCATGCCCTGCGCGCGGGCGACGAGATTGAGCGCGTCGCGGACCTCGGCGGGATCACCGTCGGCGAGCACGAGGTTGAGATACTCCGCGCGGGCGGCCGGGGTGCGGAGATGCTCAGCGGCGTCGAATGTCTTGAGCTTGCTGATCTTCATCCTCAATCCTCCAATGTCGCCGCGAGGTCCTGGGCGTTCCGGATGTCCCTGTCCTGGGTGCGCTTGTCGCGCTGCGGCAGACCGGCCCCCCTCGCATCTCCCGGTGGCCCGTGCTATTTTATGGATATGACCGACGCTACCACCCGTGCAATGCCTTCCGCGCTGCCGCCGAGCGAAGCCGAGCTTGCCGAATGGCAGGCTTTGAGCCGCGACGAGCAGCTCGCGCGCTACCGCGAAGTGCTGCAGCATACCGATTGCGCGCGCATCAGCAGCTCGACCATGAGCGATATTCGCGCCGAGGCACAACGGCGGGCGGCGGCTCGCCGTGGCTGAGTTCAAGCTCTCAGCCCGCGCCGAGGCTGATCTGCTTGAAATCTACGATTATACGAACAGCACTTTTGGTACGTACCAAGCCGACGCCTACCATGCCGGGCTTGAGCGGACGTTCGATCTGCTGGCGAATTTTCCGCGGATCGGTGCGAGTGTGGACGATATTGCGCCCGGGCACCGGCGGTTTCGGTTCCAGGCGCATATCGTGTTCTACACCGAAGATCGCGACGGCGTCGTGATCCGCGCCATCATGCATCACTCGCGCGAGATCAGGCCCGATCTGTTCGATTGATCGTCCTCACAGCCAGGGCGCCGGCGTGTCCATGGCGATCAGCTGCTCGACCTCGATGCGCGGCCTGATCACCGCTGACTGGTCGCCCTTGACCAGGACCTCGGGCACCAGGGCGCGGGTGTTGTAGGTGCAGGCCTGCACGGCGCCGTAGGCGCCTGCGGTCATGATGGCGAGGAGGTCGCCCGGCGCGGGCTCGGGCAGCGCGCGGGCGAGCGCGAGGTAGTCGCCGCTTTCGCACACCGGGCCGACGACGTCGGCTATGAAAGCAGGCGCATTCGGCGCGGGCTGCTTGACGGGCAGGATGTCGTGATGCGCCTCGTAGAGCGTCGGGCGGATCAGGTCGTTCATCGCGGCGTCGATGATGACGAAGTTCTTGGCCTCGCCATGCTTCACATAGATCACCTTGGCGACGAGGATGCCGGCATTGCCGACGATCATGCGGCCCGGCTCGAACATCAGGGTGCAGCCGAGATTGTGGCTGACGCGCTTGACCATCGCGGCATAGGCCGCCGGCTCCGGCGGCACCGCGCGGTCCATGTGATAGGGAATGCCGAGGCCGCCGCCGAAATCGACATGGGAGATGTCGTGGCCGTCGGCGCGCAGCGTCTGCACGAACTCGGTGAGGATGCGGAACGCCGTCTCCATCGGGCCGAGATCGGTGATCTGGCTGCCGATATGGACGTCGACGCCGGTGACCTTGATGCCCGGCATCTTCGCCGCGCGGGCATAGACGCGGCGGGCGTGCTCCAGCGGAATGCCGAACTTGTTTTCCGACTTGCCGGTCGAGATTTTGGCGTGGGTGCCGGCATCGACATCGGGGTTGACGCGCACGGAGATGCGGGCGGTGTGGCCGGTCTCGACCGCGAGGCGCGCCAGCAGATCGAGCTCGGGCTCGGACTCGATGTTGAGGCAGTGGATGTCGGCCGCGAGCGCGGCGCGCAGCTCGGCCTCGGTCTTGCCGACGCCGGAGAACACGATCTTGCGCGAGGGAATGCCGGCCGCCAGCGCGCGCTTCAATTCACCGCCGGAGACGACGTCGGCGCCGGCGCCGAGTTTCGCCAGCGTGCGCAGCACCGACTGGTTGGAATTGGCCTTCATCGCGTAGCAGATCAGCACGTCCTGGCCGGTGAAGGCCTCGGCGAACACGCGGTAGTGCCGCTCCAGGGTCGCGGTCGAGTAGCAGTAGAACGGCGTGCCGACGGTGGCGGCGAGTGAGGTGAGATTGACGGCCTCGGCGTGCAGCACGCCGTCGCGGTAGTCGAAATGATTCATGGGTCTGATCCGCGCACGGGGCCGCGAGAAGGTTGATTGTGGCGGCGAATTGCCGGGAAATGAGCCGGAATGTCAATTGAAGCTGCCGTCCTCGCCGAGGCACAGATGCCGCGCCGTCCGGGCCTCATGGTTCGAGACGCGCCGCGCGCGGCGCTCCTCACCATGAGGGTGGAGATCTCGCCGGGGGCCAGGTCGCGCCACAAGTTCAGTCCTCGTCCTGAGGAGCCTGCCGGAGGCGGGCGTCTCGAAGGACGGTGGCGGCCTAGGTGCCTGCGCAGGCGTCGGTCGGATGCGATCTCCCCCGGAGAAGGGGTGGTGCCCGTCGCGGGCGCGTCAGCCGCTATTTGCTGTCGAGCAGCGGGTCGAGGATGAAGGGTTTCTTCTGGCCGCGGGTGGCGGCGGGGGCGGCGTCGGCGCCGTAGCCGGAGTTGAACAGGCCGGGCTTGTTCGCAGCTTCCGTCGCGGTGTCGGCGGGAGCGGCCGACATCTGCGGCGCCGGCGGGGAATTGGCCGGCAGGTCCAACGGGCCCTTGCGCCCGCAGGCGGCGAGCAGAAGGGCTGTGGCGCCCAGGACGAGGACGACCCGGGCGGCGGAGGTTGGACGACGAGCGCGATTCACGTGTGAGATCCCCATGCGGGCGGCACCATACAGAGATTGACCGGATGTGGCGAGTGCCGGAGAGCCACGCCACGCCGGTCAAATTTCAGACAGCAGCCCTACTTTCGCTGTTTTTCCAGCCGCTTCAGCCAGCTCTTGGCCTGGGACGCCACGTTCTTCGGCGCGGTGCCGCCGTAGCTGATGCGGCTCTTCACGGAGGACTCGACCGAGAGCATGCCGAGCACCTCGGCTGATATCTTGGGCTCGACCTCCTGCATCGCCGTCAGCGGCAGCTCGTGCAGGGCCACGCCCTGCTTGGCGGCCAGAGCCACGATCCGCCCGGTGACGTGGTGGGCCTCGCGGAACGGCATCTTGAGCGTGCGCACCAGCCAGTCGGCGAGATCGGTCGCGGTGGCATAGCCCTCGCCGGCGGCGGCCTTCATGCGGGCCTCGTCCGGCACGAGGTCGAGCGCCATGCCGGTCATGGCGCGCACGGCAAGCGACAGCGCCGCGAACGCCTCCATCGCGCCCTGCTTGTCCTCCTGCATGTCCTTCTGGTAGGCGAGCGGCAGGCCCTTCATCACGATCAGCAGCCCGTTCAGCGCGCCGATGACGCGACCCGTCTTGGCGCGCACCAGCTCGGCGGCGTCCGGATTGCGCTTCTGCGGCATGATCGAGGAGCCGGTGGTGAACTTGTCCGACAGCTTGATCAGGCCGACCAGCGGCGAGGTCCAGATCACGATCTCCTCGGCGAAGCGCGACAGGTGCACCGCGCAGATCGAGGCGGCCGACAGCGTCTCCAGCACGAAGTCGCGGTCCGACACCGCATCCAGCGAATTGGCCATCGGGCGCTCGAAGCCGAGCGCCTCGGCGGTGGCGTGGCGGTCGATCGGGAACGAGGTGCCGGCGAGCGCGGCGGCACCGAGCGGCGATTCATTGAGGCGCTTGCGGGCATCGATGAAGCGGCCGCGGTCGCGCCCGGCCATCTCGACATAGGCCAGCAGATGGTGGCCGAAGGTGACGGGCTGGGCGGTCTGGAGATGGGTGAAGCCGGGCATCACGGTGCCGGCGAACGCCAGCGCGCGGGTCGCGAGCGCATGCTGGTAGGCGGCCAGCGCGGCGTCGATCTCGTCGATGGTGTCGCGCACGAACAGGCGAAAATCGGTCGCGACCTGGTCGTTGCGCGAGCGCGCGGTGTGCAGGCGGCCCGCGGCCGGGCCGATCAGCTCGCCGAGCCGGCTCTCGACATTCATGTGAATGTCTTCCAGCGCCCGCTTGAACTGGAACGACCCCTTGGTGATCTCTGACAGAATCGTGTCTAGACCCTTGCCGATATTTTTCGCATCAGTCGCGGTGATGATGCCCTGGGCGGCGAGCATGGCGGCGTGCGCCTTGGAAGCGGCAATGTCCTGTGCGTAGAGATGGCGATCGACGTCGATCGAGACGTTGATGTCCTCCATGATCGCGTCGGGACGCTCCGAGAACCGTCCGCCCCACATCTTGTTGCTCATGCCTGAACCGCTCTTAAGACCTTGCTGACCGCCATGGGATGGGACACACCGTCCGGCGCCGCCCCGAAACTCGCGCTCCTGATAGCCGCAACCGACCCGAGATGACAAACGATAAGCCTGACCCGTCCCCTGCCCGCCCCGCCCGCTCGCGCCGGACGCTGCTCGCGGCCAGTGCCGTCGCGGTCGTCGCCGCGGCTGGCATCGCCGCGGTGGCGTTTGGCGGATTGCTGAAGGGACGGCCGTCGGGCGACCAGGCGTGCCAAGCGGCGGTCGCCACCGCCAAGCGGATCGCGCCGCTGATCAAGGGCGAGGTGGCGGCGCTGACGGCGGCAACAGTGCCGCTGCGGCTGCCGGATCTCGCCTTCGAGGACGCCGCAGGCGCGTCGAAGAAGCTGTCGGATTTCCGCGGCAAGACGGTGTTATTGAACCTCTGGGCGACATGGTGCGTGCCGTGCCGCAAGGAGATGCCGGCGCTGGACGGGCTGCAGGCCAGGCTCGGCGGCGACGATTTCCAGGTGGTCGCCGTCAACATCGACACCCGCGATCCGGAGAAGCCGAAGGCGTTCCTCAGCGACGCCAAGCTGACGCAGCTCGCCTATTTCAGCGACCAGAAGGCCAAGGTGTTCCAGGACCTGAAGGCGGTCGGCCGCGCGCTGGGCATGCCGACCTCGGTGCTGGTGGATTCGAATGGCTGCGAGATCGCGACCATCGCGGGTCCCGCCGAATGGGACAGCGCCGACGCGGTCAAGCTGATCCAGGCGGCGACATCGAAGGCGGCCGCGGGCCTGTAACCAGAGATATCAGGCCGCGATGTTGAGATTGCCGCCGACGCCGGGGCCGGCATTGGCGAGCGACAGCGTCTGCTGCGCGCCGCCGAGCAGCGTCATGACGGCATCCTTCTGGGCGTTCAGGTTCTGCTTCATCACCGACGTCGCGACCTGCTGCTGAATCGCACCCGTCTGCTGCGCCATGACCGCAGCCACCAAGCTCATATCCATACGCGCTTACCTCTCTGGGGCACATGCTAGCCGAGGAGGCTTAACGAAGCGTATCGAGGGAGCCGCGGTGGCGGGAAATTAGCGGGTCGGCACCGGCTTGGGGCCGCGGTAATCGTAGAAGCCACGCTGCGTCTTGCGGCCGAGCCAGCCGGCCTCGACATATTTCACCAGCAGCGGACACGGCCGGTATTTGGAGTCCGCCAGCCCCTCGTGCAGCACCTGCATGATGGACAGACAGGTATCGAGGCCGATGAAATCGGCAAGCTCCAGCGGGCCCATCGGGTGATGCGCGCCGAGCTTCATCGCCGCATCGATCGCCTCGACGTTGCCGACGCCCTCATACAGCGTGTAGATCGCCTCGTTGATCATCGGCAGCAGGACGCGGTTGACGATGAACGCCGGGAAATCCTCGGAGACGGCGACCTGCTTGCCGAGCCGCCCGACGAACTCCTTGGCCGCCTCGAAGGTGGCGTCGTCGGTGGCGATGCCGCGGATCAGCTCCACCAGCTCCATCAGCGGAACCGGGTTCATGAAATGGATGCCGATGAAGCGCTCGGGGCGGTCGGTGCAGGCGGCGAGCCGGGTGATCGAGATCGACGAGGTGTTGGAGGCGATGATCGCCTCCGGCTTCAGCACCGCGCACAGATCGTGGAAGATCTTGCGCTTGACGTCCTCCTTCTCGATCGCCGTCTCGATGACGAGATCGCAATCGGCCAGGCCGTCGAGGGTTTCGGTGATCGAGATATGGCCGAGCGCCTGATTGCGGGCCTCCTCGGAGATGACCTTCTTGGCCACCTGACGGGTCAGGTTGCCGTTGATGGTGGCCATGCCCGACTTCAACCGGTCGGCAGTGACGTCGTTGAGCACCACGTCGAGCCCGGCCAGCGCGGCGACATGCGCGATGCCGTTGCCCATCTGTCCTGCGCCGATCACACCGAGCTTGTTGATCTGAGCCATGTTGTCATCCACCCGGACGGCACGCCTGCTGCGCCCGTCCATGCCCTTGGAAGTGAGAACACCGGCCGCCGCGGTCCCATGCGGCCGGTGCCAGCAGCGTTATTTGCCGAGCTTGCCGAGCGCCTCGGTCAGCTCGGGAACCGCTTGGTACAGGTCGGCCACCAGGCCGTAATCAGCCACCTGGAAGATCGGCGCGTCCTCGTCCTTGTTGATCGCGACGATCACCTTGGAGTCCTTCATGCCGGCCAGATGCTGAATGGCGCCTGAAATGCCGACCGCGACATAGAGCTCCGGCGCCACGACCTTGCCGGTCTGGCCGACCTGCCAGTCGTTCGGCGCGTAGCCTGCGTCGACCGCGGCACGCGAGGCGCCGACGCCGGCGCCGAGCTTGTCAGCCAGCGGCTCGATGTATTTGGCGAAGTTCTCGCGGCTCTGCATCGCGCGACCGCCGGAGACGATGATCTTGGCCGAGGTCAGCTCGGGACGGTCGCTCTTGGCGACCTCCTCGCCGACGAAGGTCGACAGCGCCGGATCGCCGGCCGCCGCGACGGTCTCGACCGACGCGCTGCCACCCTCGCCTGCCGCGGCGAAGGTCGAGGTGCGCACGGTGATGACCTTCTTGGCGTCCTTCGACTTCACGGTCTGGATCGCGTTGCCGGCATAGATCGGCCGCTCGAACGTATCGGGCGCGACGACCTTGATGATCTCCGATACCTGCATCACGTCGAGCAGCGCCGCGATGCGCGGCATCACGTTCTTGAAGCGCGAGGTCGCGGGGGCAACGATCGCGTCGTAGTTCGCGGCGAGCTTGACGACGAGGTCGGCGAGCGGCTCGGCGAGATCGTGCGCGTAGGCCGCGTCGTCGGCCAGCAGCACCTTCTTGACGCCGGCGAGCTTGGCGGCGGCATCCGCCGCGCCCTTGGCGCCCTGGCCCGCGACCAGCACGTCGACATCGGCACCGAGGGCTGTGGCCGCCGTCAGCGCCTTGTTGGTCGCGTCCTTGATCCCGGCATTGTCGTGTTCGGCAATCAGCAGCGTGGCCATCAGAGCACCCCCGCCTCGGTCTTGAGTTTGGAAACGAGCTCGGCGACGTCCTTGACCTTGACGCCGGCCTTGCGGCCCGCCGGCTCGGTGGTCTTGAGCACCTCGAGCCGCGGCGTGAGATCGACGCCGGTGTCGGCGGCGGTCTTCTCGGCGATCGGCTTCTTCTTCGCCTTCATGATGTTCGGCAGCGACGCATAGCGCGGCTCGTTGAGGCGCAGGTCGGTGGTGACGATCGCCGGCCCCTTCAGCTTCACGGTCTGCAGGCCGCCATCGACCTCGCGGGTGACCTTGAAGTCGGAGCCGTCGACCTCGAGCTTGGAGGCGAAGGTCGCCTGCGCCCAGCCGAGCAACGCCGCCAGCATCTGGCCGGTCTGGTTCGAGTCGTCGTCGATCGCCTGCTTGCCGAGGATGATCAGGCCCGGCTGCTCCTCCTGGGCGACGGCCTTGAGGATCTTGGCGACCGCCAGCGGTTCCACGTTGCCCTCGGCCTTGACCAGGATGCCGCGGTCCGCGCCCATCGCGAGCGCCGTGCGGATGGTCTCCGAGGCCTGCGCGGGGCCGATCGAGACCACCACCACCTCGGTCGCCTTGCCGGCTTCCTTCAGCCGCAGCGCTTCCTCGACGGCGATCTCGTCGAACGGATTCATCGACATCTTGACGTTGGCGAGCTCAACGCCCGATCCGTCGCTCTTGACGCGGACCTTGACGTTGTAATCGACCACCCGCTTGACCGGCACCAGAACCTTCATCGATCCTCTTTCGCTCTAAATTGTCCGGGGTTGACCTTTCGGGCGCGGAACCTAAAGCCCCCATCCCCCCCGGTCAACGCGCGACGGGCGAAAAAACGCAGGCCCGCACGCCGCCGGGTTAACGGTTTTGCCCGGGCACCCACAACACGTCGCCGGCGCCGTTCCGGTTCGCCGCCCGGCTGGCCACGAACAGGAAATCCGACAACCGGTTCATATAACGAATGGCGGCCTCGCTGACCGGCTCGTCGGGCTTGCCGGCGAGCTCCGTCATGATCCGTTCCGCCCTGCGGCAAATGGTACGCGCGACATGCAGATGCGCCGCCGCCGCGGTTCCCCCGGGCAGCACGAACGACGTCAGCGGCGAGAGCCGTTCGTTCAGCGTATCGATGTCACGCTCCAGGCGGTCGACCTGGCTGGCGACGACGCGCAGCCGCTCCGCCTTGCCCTCGCGCTGCGGCACGGCCAGATCGGCGCCGAGGTCGAACAGATCGTTCTGGATCAGGCCGAGCATCGCATCGATCTCGGGCGCATCGGCCAGATGCAGCCGGACCACGCCGATCGCAGCGTTGGTCTCGTCGACGGTTCCATAGGCGGAGACGCGCAGATCGTACTTGGGACGGCGCTCGCCATTGCCGAGCGCGGTCGTGCCGTCGTCACCGGTCCGCGTGTAGATGCGATTCAGGACCACCATGCTGCTTCTCAACGTCCGTTTCTCGACGCCTCGGCGTCTCGGTCTCAGCGCCCCATCGCCCAGATCGCCGCCATGGCAATGACGACCGCGACGAACTGCAGGATCACCCGCCAGCGCATCAGCTTCTGCGACAGGTTCGGCGAGCCGCCGCGCGTCATGTTGACGAGGCCGAGAAACAGCACAAGGGCGACCGCGCCGACGGCGATGGGAAGGATGAATTTACCGAGAAGTGAAGCCATCGGGGCTAGATAACACCGCAGACGCAAGAGCGCCATGGCGGATCCGCGCGGCCGGCGCTGCAACTTCTGGCTTTTGGACCCGTAATATCGGATTGTACAAACCAAGTTTCTTTTGCGGAGTGCAGGGACAGGTGAAGGCGCTTCGCTACATCTTCCACGTCGTCATGGACGCGTTCTACACCTTCCTCGCCGACGACGGCTGGGCGATCGCCAGCCATATCGCGCTGTCGACGCTGATGGCGCTGTTTCCGTTCCTGATCGTCCTGACCTCGCTCGCCGGCTTTCTCGGCTCCAAGGACCTGGCCGACCAGGCCGCCACCCTGATGCTCGAGACCTGGCCGGCGCAGGTCGCGGATGCGCTGACCGGCGAGATCCACGACGTGCTGACCACGACCCGGACCGATGCGCTGACCATCGGCGCCGTGCTCGCGGTCTACTTCGCCTCGAATGGCGTCGAGGCGCTGCGGGTCGCGCTCAACCGCGCCTATGGCGTGATCGAGCAGCGCCGCTGGTACTGGCTGCGGCTGGAATCAATCGGCTATACTCTGGTCGCCGCGTTCACGGCGCTGGCGATGTCGTTCCTGATCGTGCTCGGCCCGCTGATGCTGGCCACAGCCCGGCGCTATTTGCCGCTGGCGGTCGAAGCCAACGAGCGCTTCGTCAACCTGTCGCGCTACGGCATCACCATCAGCGCGCTGATCGTCGCGCTGTTCATCCTGCACGCCTGGCTGCCGGCGGGCCGGCGCAGCTTCATGCAGATCGTGCCCGGCATCGTCTTCACCTTCGTCGCCTCGCTGGTGTCGGGCATCGTGTTCGGCCAGTATCTGGCGCGCTTCGCCAACAACTACGTCACGATGTATGCGGGGCTCGCGTCGGTGATCATCGCGCTGGTGTTCCTGTATTTCATCGCCGCGATTTTCGTGTATGGCGGCGAGTTGAACGCCTCGATCATCAAGTCGCGGCTGCCGCGCGGCGTATCGCTCCAAGAAGCGCAGTCGCTAGAGCCCGCGGCGAAACGGGCTTGAGCAGGAACGCGTCCGCGCCGGCAGCGCGCGAGGCCGCCTCGTCCTCGCCGCGTCCGGACACGCCGATGATCGGGATAGTCCCTTGGGGCGCGTCCAGCTTGCGAATGCGAGCAATCGCCTCGACGCCGTTGATGCCGGGCAGCACCATGTCCATCAGCACCGCATCGTAATTGCCGGCCGCGATCCGCTCCGGCGCCGCCTCGCCACGGCCGATGAACTCGGCCTGGTGGCCGAGCTCGTTGAGGATGGTGTTGAGCACCACGCGGCCGAACGGATTGTCCTCGACCCCGAGGATGCGCAACGGCCTTGTCGGCGCCAGGGTCACGCCATTCTCCGATCCGCCCGCCGCGGTGTGCGGCGCGGCCGCAACGGTCAGCGTCACGGTCAGCGTGAAGGTCGTGCCGCCGCCTTCATGCGGCGCCACGGCGACGTCGCCCCCCATCGCGCGCGCCAGCTGCCGGACCGAGGACAGGCCGAGGCCGGCGCCGCCGAAGCGCGAGGCGATCGAGACATTGGCTTGGCTGAACGGGCGGAACAGCCGCTTGATCTCCTTCAGGGTCAGGCCGATGCCCGAATCCGAGACGTGGAAGGCGATCGCGGCGCGGCCCCTGTTCGCGCCTCGGCCTGCGCCCGTGCTCGGCTTGCCGCGACCGCCGCGACGTGCGGGAACGACCTCCAGCGCGACGCCGCCCTGCTCGGTGAACTTCACCGCATTGTCGATCAGGTTCTCCAGCGCAGCGCGCAGCCGCACGGGATCGCCGAACACGAGTCCCGGCAAGTCGTCGGAGACGTGGACCTTGACATCCAGCCCCTTGGCGGCGGCGCGGCCCGACAGCGAGTCTCCGGCGGCCCGCGCCAGCACGCGCAGATCGAACAGATCCTCACGCAGCAGCGCGCCGGCGGTCTCGTCCTTGGCGGCATCGACGAACAGGGTGGCGAGGCTCGACAGATGCTCCGCGCCGGCCTTGATCGTATCGACCCAGCGCCGCTCGCGCTCGCCGAGCTCGGAGGTGGCAAGCAGGTCGCTGATGGCGAGAATGCCTGTCAGCGGCGTGCGCACCTCATGGGCGAACACCGCCAGCGCGGCTTCGACGACCCCTGGTGATCCGGCACCAGCCCTGGGCACTGACTTCGCGGTTTCGGGCTTCCTCACTCCGGACTTGGCCGCGCTTCGCCGGCTCCCCGCCATCGCCGTGACCTGAGGAACGTGCTTCTTGAGCGGTCGCGCCTTGGCGCGCTCCTTGGCCGGCGCCGCCTTCGCGGCCTTGGCCTTCGGCGGTTGTGTCTTCGGCGTTTGTGTCTTCGGCGCTTGTGCTGCGGGCGACGGCATCCTGACGGATGTCGTCCTGGAGGACGCCTTTTCAGCGGGCGCTCTGGACGCGCCGGCGGGCCTGGGCGCAGCCGGCTTGGCCGGTCGGGCCCGACGCCCCGTACTCATCTTCCGAACGCGCTTCATCATGGCCCCTGTGACATGAACTCCGAAAAACGAAGGGGCACTTGTACTGTCATGTCTCGTCGTGCCGCTTTCGATTGAAGCTCCCGATTACCCGCGCCATTGAGCAGCATGGCACGGTCGTTTCCGGGTGTCACGATGCCCCGGAGGTTGTCCCCGCCGGAAACATTCGGAGATATCAGGGCTGCGGACAGGACACGGCTAGACCATGCCGATCCTGTGTCGGATTTCCGTCGGCGAGACGCCTTCCGCGCGCAAGGCGCGCAATCCCGTCGCCTGGGTGGACTTGGACAGCTTGTGGCCCTGCGCGTCGCGAATCAGTTGGTGATGCCGATAGGCCGGGGCCGGCAGGCCGAGCAGGACCTGCAGCAGCCGGTGGACGCTCGTGGCATGAAACAGGTCCTGTCCACGCACCACCTCCGTCACCCCCTGCAGGGCGTCGTCGATCACGACGGAGAGGTGATAGCTGGTCGGCGTCTCCTTGCGCGCCAAGACCACATCCCCCCAGGCCTCCGGCCTTGCTTCGACCCTGCCACTCTCGCCCCAAGGCCCGGCGCCATACTCGTCCCAGGCCGCCCGGCCCGCGCGCGCGACCGCGGCGGCCATGTCGAGCCGCAAGGCATAGGGCGCGCCGCTGGCCATCAGTGCCGCACGGTGCGCCTCGGAGAGCGAGGTCGCCGTCCCCGGATAGAGCGGCGCGCCATCCGGATCGCGCGGCCAAGCCCCCTCTGCATTCCGTTGCGCGACCATCCGCGCGACCTCGGCCCGGCTCTCGAAGCTCGGATAGACCAGCCCCATGCCCTGCAGCCGCTCCAGCGCAGCGCGATACTCGGCGAGGTGCTCCGATTGCCGCCGCACCGGCTGCTCCCAGGTGATGCCGAGCCAGGCGAGGTCCTCATAGATCGCCTGCTCGAACTCGGGGCGGCAGCGGGTCGGGTCGATGTCCTCGATGCGCAGCAGCAAGCGGCCGCCGCTCCGCTGCGCGCATTGGAAGTTCAACAGCGCCGAAAAAGCGTGGCCGAGATGCAGATAGCCGTTCGGGCTGGGGGCGAATCGGAAAACGGGTGGCATGTCATCTCGTCCTTGCCGGACTTGAGCTGGCGTGGTCCGACGATCATTCTTCGCGGGCTCGTTCGATCCGAGATGGATACGCGGGTCAAGCCCGCGCATGACAATGGAAAAGGTCGCACTGAGATGACCCTTCACCTCGATAGCCAGGACATCCTCGAGGATGCGATCCGCGACCTGGTGAAGCAGGACGCGCGGCTGGCGCCGATCCTCGCCGCCGCCGGCATGCCGGCGCTGCGGCGGCGCGAGCCAGGCTTTGCCGGGATCGCGCACATCGTCTGCGGCCAGCAACTGTCGACCGCCAGCGCGGCCGCGATCTGGGGCCGGCTGCAGGCGGCATTCGATCCGTTCGATGCCGACGCCATCCGCCGCGCCCGCGCCGACCGGCTGGGACGGCTCGGTCTCTCTGCGGCCAAGATCAAGACGCTGAAGCACATCGCGCGCGAGCTTGGCGCCGGGCGGCTCAATCTCGACGTGCTCGCCAATGAGGACGCCGATGCGGCCCACGCCACCTTGACGACCCTGCCCGGCATCGGACCGTGGACCGCCGACGTCTACCTGCTGTTCTGCCTCGGCCATGGCGATGCCTGGCCGGCCGGCGACCTCGCCGTGCAGGAGGCGGTCAAGGTCGGGCTCGGCCTTGCGGCGCGGCCTACGGCCAAGCAGATGATGCCGCTGGCCGAATCGTGGCGCCCGCTGCGCGGCGCGGCGGCGCACCTGTGGTGGAGCTATTACCGCGTGGTCAAGAAGCGCGAGGGCGTCATCGCATCGGCGAACTAACAACTCCGGTGAACGCCGTTTCAAACAAAGTTGGGGTTGCAAAACGGTCATCGATGTCGGCCAGGATCGCACCACGACGCACATCATCGAACGGCCGAGGTCTTCATCATGCAATCGTCCGACTTCATCGTCACACGCAACGATCTGCAGCAGTGCAAGACGATCGTCACCGAGCTTCCCGATGGCGCCGCGCTTCCTGCCGAGGCGCTGCTGGTGAAGGTCGACCGCTTCGCCTTCACCGCCAACAACATCACCTACGCGCTGCTCGGCGAGCAGTTGAAATATTGGCAACTGTTTCCTGCGCCCGACGGCTTCGGCATCATTCCCGTGTGGGGCTTCGGCGACGTGATCGCCTCCCGCCATCCTGCCGTCGCGGAAGGCGAGCGCCTGTTCGGCTACTTCCCGATGGCGACGCATCTCGTCATCGAGGCCGCCGACGTCGGCAAGCGCGGCCTGCGCGACGCGGCCGCACACCGGCAGGGCGTCGCGCCGGTCTACAACGCCTATGCGCGGGTCGGCGACGATCCCGCCTTTGCCGGACGGCAAGGCGACTATCAGGCCCTGCTGCGCCCACTGTTCATGCTGTCGTTCCTGGTCGATGACTTTCTCGCCGAACAGGCCCAATTCGGCGCAACGACCGTGATCCTGTCCTCGGCCTCGAGCAAGACCGCGTTCGGACTCGCCCACCTCTTGCATACGCAGCGCAAGGGCATCCGCGTGATCGGGCTGACCTCGCCATCGCATGCGGCCTTCGTCCGCTCGCTCGGCTGCTACGACGAGGTCGTGACCTACGATGCGGTCGACATGCTCGACGCGACGTCGCGCGCGGCCTTCGTCGACATGGCCGGCAATGCCAGTCTGCGCGCCGCGCTGCATCGACACTACGGCGACAACCTCGTCTATTCCGGCCGCATCGGCCTGACGCATCAGGACGGCAGCGATGATGTCGAGACGCTTTCCGGCGCCCGGCCCACCTGGTTCTTCGCGCCTGACCAGATCAGGAAGCGCGCCAAGGAATGGGGACCGGGCGGCATCGAGGCGCGGCTCGGCGCGGCGTGGCGGGACTTCGCTCCGCGGCTCGACGGCTGGCTCACGATCACGGAAGGACGCGGACCGGAGGCCGTGCAGCGCGTCTATCTCGACACCTTGCAAGGTCATATTCCGCCGCATCAGGGCCACATGCTGACGATGGCGACGTAACCAGGTTTTCACCCGCGACCAAAGCCGTGTAGCGTTGCCAGGACTGAGGTTGCACGGAGGCAGGGAGGCGAGGCGATGTCCATTCTTGGAACGGGCAATTTCACCTATCGCGTCGTCAAGGACTGGGCCAGGCTGCCCGAGGGCTGGGCGCTGACCGACGTCGCCTCGGTTGCCGTGGATAGCAAGGACCGCGTCTACGCCTTCAATCGCGGCGCCCATCCGATGATCGTGTTCGACCGCGGCGGCAATTTCATCAAGAGCTGGGGCGAGGGCCTGTTCAGCCGCGCCCACGGCCTGTCGATCGACGGCGACGACAATCTGTACTGCACCGATGATGGCGACCACACCGTCCGCAAATGCACTCCGGAAGGGACGGTGCTGCTGACCATCGGCCTGCCGAAGCGTCCGACCCCGTTCATGAGCGGCGAGCCGTTCAACCGCTGCACCCACACCGCGCTGTCGCCCTCGGGCGAGATCTATGTCTCCGACGGTTACGGCAATGCGCGGGTCCACAAATACACCCCCGACGGCAGATTGATCCGCAGCTGGGGCGAGCCAGGCTCGGATCCCGGCCAGTTCAACATCGTTCACAACATCGCGACCGATGCCGATGGCTTCGTCTACGTCGCCGATCGCGAGAACCACCGCATCCAGATCTTCGACGGCGACGGCCGCTACGAGACGCAGTGGAACAATCTGCACCGGCCCTGCGCGCTGTGCGCCTACGGCGCGGAGCGCAGGACCTTCATCATCGGTGAGCTCGGCCCGGGCATGCCGGTCAACCTCAACGTCCCCAATCTCGGCCCTCGCCTGACCATCACGGATGCTGGCGGTCAGCGGCTGGCGCGGCTGGGCGGCGAGCACGGCCCGGGCCTGGAAACCGGCCGTTTCCTGGCGCCGCACGGCCTCGCGATCGACAGCGGCGGCGACATCTATGTCGGCGAGGTCGGCGTCACCAATTGGAGCACAAGCTTCCCGGACCGGCCGATGCCCGCCGAGGTCAGGATCTCCCACTGCCTGCAGAAGCTGGAGCGGGTCCCGGGCTGACTTTTGGTCCGGCTGGTCCTCTCCCCAAACCGAAGACATGCAACTGATTTGCAGTGCAGCGACCTAACCCTCTGCCACGGTTCTGACGCGCTTTGGGCCGAAGCTGGAAGGGCGGGAGAAGCTGTGTCAAGCCATGTGTCAAGCCATTCTTGGGGCTTCACAATCCCGTCACGCTGCATGTAGTATATGAGGGCATGCTGCTTCGCAGCCGTTATGGAGGCCAGGAGCGTTACTTGAACGCACATGTCTCGCAAGGCGGTTGGCCGGTGTTGGTGCTGAACGCGGACTTCCGGCCGCTGAGTTATTACCCGCTGTCTCTCTGGTCGTGGCAAGACGCGATCAAGGCGGTGTTCCTCGATCGCGTCAACATTGTCGAATACTACGACAGAGCGATCCGAAGTCCCTCCTTCGAGATCCAGCTGCCCAGCGTGGTTTCGCTGAAATCCTTCGTGAAGCCGACGACGCATCCGGCCTTCACCCGCTTCAACGTCTTCCTCCGCGACCGCTTCGCCTGCCAGTACTGCCACTCCGGCGACGACCTGACCTTCGACCACGTCATTCCCCGCAGCAAGGGTGGCCAGACCACCTGGGAAAACGTCGTCGCCGCCTGCTCGCCCTGCAATCTGAAGAAGGGCAATCTGACCCCGCAGCAGGCCAAGATGTTCCCCAAGCAGGCGCCCTACGCGCCGACCGTCCACCAGCTCCATCGCAACGGCCGGCTGTTTCCGCCGAACTACCTGCACGACAGCTGGCTCGACTATCTCTATTGGGACACCGAGCTCGATCCGTAGCGGATCGGCGCTTTGTCGTCGTCGTTGGACCTCTGTGAAATGGCGGAAGCGCTCGCACGGCCGTGCCGGCTGGGGGTGATCGATGTCCGACGTCGACGACCACCGGCTCGATCGGCCAGACGGCTCGCCGCATGGCTCGGCCGTCCGGCGGTATAATGGGCTGGATTAACCCCACCTTAGGCCCCTGTTCAGCATGCTCCTGCGTCGCCGCGTTGGGCGCCGCCATGGCTGCCCGCTTCCGTCACCGATTCAGCAGGGCCGTCCGTTCCGCGCATGCAGACCGCAATCACCGAGTGCAAAGCGGCGGCGCTCGCGAAAGCCCAGGCAGCGAGCTCGCTGCAGAACATTTCCCTGACGCTGTTCGCCAATGTGGCGATCGCAACGTCGCTGGCGCTGTTGCTGTATCTCAGAGAGGGGGGCACGCTCATCTTCTGGTGGCTGGCAGCCGCCATCACCTTCGCGGCGCTCCGCGCTGGATGGGTGTCGTACCTGAAGTCTTCCGGACGGATCGAGCGCGATCCACGGCGCGTGCTGCGCAATCTCACCATCATGGCTTTCGCCAGCGGAGTGCTGTGGGCGATCGTCCCGCTCGCGCTGCCGGCCTTCTCCCGCGCGCACAACGTCAACGACGTCGTCTTCATCATGGCCGGCACCACCACCGGCGCCATCATCCAGAGTCTTGCTTTTTCGCCGATGGCGATCGCCTTCGGCGCGCCGCTGATGGGCTCGACCGTGTTGCGGATGCTGATCTCGGGCAGCGATGTCGACTACATCGTTGCGGTCGACGTCGCATTCCTGACCTTCATGCTGTTCCGCGCATCGCGGCTCGGCGAGCGCAACTTCATTGCGAGCCAGAATACCGCCATCGAGGCGACGGTGCTGGCGGAATCCGTCGCCGAGGCCAACCACGCCCTGGAGCGCCTGGTTCGCACGGACTCGCTCACCGGGCTCGCCAATCGCAGTCACTTCCGCACCGTGGCCGCCGCGGCCTGCCGTTCCGGACGTGGGGTCGCATTCCTCCTGATCGACGTCGACAACTTCAAGACCATCAACGATACGCGCGGCCACGACGCCGGCGACCGGGTCATCCAGGCAGTCGCCACCCTGCTGCAGTCCGCCTGCCACGCCGACGATCTGCCGGTTCGCCTGGGCGGCGACGAGTTCGTGGTCGTCATGCAGGGTGACGATGTCGCGAGCCGATCCGTCGCACTCGCCGAATGGCTGATGGCCGCCCTCACGCAGCCGCTCGCGATCGCGGGCCAGGTGCTGCCCGTCAGCTGCTCGATCGGCATCGCGGCGCATGCGGAAGGCTCGATCGATCTGGAAGAGCTCTCCGCCCGCGCCGACGTCGCGCTGTATCGCGCCAAGGACGACGGTCGCGGCTGCATGCGCGTGTTCGACGCCAAGATGCAGTCCGAGCTGACGCTGCAGCGCCGGCTCGATGCGGAGCTCCCCGCCGCGCTGGCCCGCCGCGAGCTCCACGTCGAATTCCAGCCCCAGGTCGCGATGGCCACGCAGGAGGTCATCGGGTTCGAGGCGCTGCTGCGCTGGAAGCACCCGAGCGCCGGACTGATCCCGCCGCCGGACATCGTGTCCGCGGCGATCCGATTGCGCCTGTCCGGCCAGCTCACGGAGTTCGTGGGCGAGCGCGTCTGCGCGTTCCTGCGCGCGCTCGACCGCAAGAAGGCGCACGGCATCCGGGTATCGATCAACGTCTCGCCGCGGGAATTCCCGCTTCACTCGCCAGCGCAGACCCTCAAGACCGTCTCCGAGCGCTACGGCGTCGATCCCCACCGGATCGAGATCGAGGTGACCGAAGAGGCGATGTTCGACCCCAAGCGCTGCGCCGACGAATTGAAGCTGATCGACCAATACGGCTTTGGTCTTGCGATCGACGATTTCGGCGTCGGCCATTCCTCGATTGCCAACCTGATGGCGGTCGAGATCGACACCATCAAGGTCGACCGCTCCTTCATCCACGGCATCGCCAGCAATCGACGGGATCAGCAGCTCGTCGCCGCCATCACCGCGGTGGCGCTGCCGCTCGGCCACCGCATGATCGCCGAGGGCGTCGAGAGCGAGGCGGATGCCGAGTGCCTTCGCATGCTCGGCTGCTCCTATGGACAGGGCTGGCTGTATGGCAAGCCGATGAAGGAGGACGACGCCATCGCGTGGCTCGTCCAGCATCGCAGCGGTGCTGCTGCCGCGGTCGAGCGCTTGCCGCGCAGCGCGTAGGTGCGGCGCGGACGTCGCGCTCACGGATGGACCAGCACATCGGCAAGACCATGGGCAAGGCTCGGTCCGAAGGCGCCGGCCCACGCGGCGGCGATGACGAGGACGAGTCCGGGGACGAGACGCAGGGCGAAGGACGACCCACCGCTGGTCCACGCCACCACGATCTTGCTGATCGTGTTCGTCGACAGCGCCGCGAGCACCGGAGCCACGGCATCGGCCGCGCTGATCTTGCCCGATGCGGCGAGCGCAGCCGCGGCCGCCGCCGGCGCATGGGTATCGACGAGACCGGCGACGGCGGCGCTCGCCACCAGGCCGGCTTCGCCGAACGCCTCGCGCAACGCGGCCGACAGCACCAGCACCGCTGAGATCGTCAGCGCCAGCAACAGCGCGCCCGGCAGGCTGAAGGCGTGTCCGGGCGGCAGGTCCGCGGCGCCACTCTGCCGCAAGCCGACGATCGTGAAGATCGCACCGTAGATCGCCGCCGCCGCGCCGGCGCATAGCAGCGGAACCAGCAGCGCCTGCAGCGCCGGCAGGCTGGTGACGGCCAGCACCGCGGCGAGCTGAGCGATGGTCGCGACGGTCGACAATGTCGCGCCCGCAGCCGCGGCACCGCCAAGCTCCGGCGCCTTGCGCGCCCGCGCGCCCATCGCGCCGATCGTGGCCGTGCTGGAGACGAAGCCCGAGGCGAAGCCGGATACGGCGAGCCCGCCGCGTGCGCCGAGCAGACGCATCGAGACATGTCCGGCGGCACCGATCGCCATCATCAGGACGACGAGCGTCCAGATGCCGCGCAGATTGAGCGCGCCGTACGGACCGATCGGCTGATCCGGGAGCAGAGGCAGCACCACCAGCGTGGCCGCGGCAAAGATCAGGCCGTCCTTGAGCTCGCTCTCGCTGAGCACCGAACGGACGAAGTCGTGCAGCACCGGCCGGGCCGCCAGCAGCACCGCCAGCACGACGGCGACGCCCGCCGCCAGAGCAGGTTGCTCGGTGGCGAGGCCGCCGAGCAGGACGGTCAGGATCAGCGCCGCCTCCGAGGTCAGTCCCGGATCGTCGCTGCGCGAACGCCAATAGGCGATCGCCGTGAGGACCATGATTCCAGCGGTGACGATGGCCAGCAGCACCTTGCCGCCGATCAGCATGCTCACCGCGCCGGCCAGCGAGGCGACGGCAAAGGTCCGCAAGCCCGCGGGCGAGCGCCCGGGCCCTTCGCCCTTGCGACGCTCGCGCTCCAAGCCGATCAGCAATCCGATGCCGAGCGCGACGACGATCGCGATGATCCCAGGATTGAGGCTCATGACATCCGGCATCGACATGGTCCTGAATCACATCGCCGGGTCGACGCCGGGGACCATCGGGAAACATGATACATCGGGCTGACAGTTCCTTCCCGGCCGGCTCAAGGCGCGACGAACGCGCTGACGATCATCAGCATACACGTGATGAGACCGAGCGCAGGGACCCATAGCGGCACCCGCACATGGGCGGCATCCGATCCAATGCGCCGGATGCGAATACGAAGCAGGCACAGGTTGACGATGGCAAAGATCGTCAGCGTCGCGAGCGAGGTGCCTTCCGCCAGCCGCTCCAGCGGGAAGGCCAGCGCGAGAACCGCGACCGCCAGCATGACGAGCCCGGTTGCGATCAGCGGCGTTCCGGTGCGGGGATCGACCCGGCCGGCGATGCGCGGCAGGTCGCCCTGCCCCGCCATGCCATAGACGACGCGGGCCGTCATCGTCATCTGGGCGAGAATGGTGTTGAGCGTGGACACGATCGCGATCGCATTGAAGGTGGCCGGACTGATGCCCGCTACGGCATTGAACACCACGCTGAGCGGCGCGGAAGAGGCCGACAGCGTGCCCGGCGGCACGGCGGTCACCGCAATCGCTGCAATCAGCACATACAGTACGGCGGTGATCAGCAGCGTGAGCGCCATCGCCCGCGGAATGTTTCGCTGCGGGCTCTTGGCCTCCTCCACGACGTTGGCGAGGTCCTCGAAGCCGACGAAGGCGAAGAACGCGAGCAGGCCGGCGAACGTGATGCCTGAGAGAACGCCGAGATCGAGCGGCGGCGGCGTCAGCAAGGCAGGGCCGAACGCGACGCCGGAGTGAACGGCCGAGACGACGATCCACACCAGTCCGCCGGTCTCGATCAAGGTCAGCAGTCCGGCGAGCATCACCGATTCGAGAATGCCCCAGGACGCGACCATGCCGAGCGCGACCACGATGGCCATCGCGATCAGCGGCGTCGGCAGATCGATCAGTTGCCGGATGTAGCCGGCGCCGCCGAGCGTCACCGCGGCCGCCGCGATGATGCCGGTGGCGAGCCGCAGCGTGCCGACCGCCGTCGACAACAGCCGCGACTTGAATGCCGCGCGGGCATAGGCGGCTTCGCCGGCACTCACGGGATAGCGGGTCGCAAGTTCGGCATAGGAGGCGGCGGTGAACGCCATCACGAACGCCGCCAGCGCAAAGGCCCAGGAGGAATGGACTCCCGCATGACCGGCGACCGCGCCGATCAGGACGTAGATGCCGGCTCCGACGGTTACGCCCGTGCCATAGAGGACCAGCAGCGGCAGTCCGAGCCGCCGCCGCAAGCCAGATGGAGGCACGATGGGATCTTGCGGCACCACGACGTCCATTCTTGATCACAACGAATAACAGAGTTGTAGGGGCTTAAGGGAGCAAGCGCGAGCGCTCTTGATCTCGGTCAACCGGGACACGCGCGAGACTCTCTGGGCTGCGGCATTCGGCCGCCGGGCCTTCTTCGCGAGGCGCGTTCGCCTTCACGGCCATCGGCCAACTTGAGATGCGCCGCGTCGAGACATGACTTCGCACTCTCGCGGCGCGATGGGCCCGAGCTGTGCTGATCGATCTCCTCTCGAAACGAGAGGGCGCAGGGAAGGCCGAGCCTCGGCTGAGGCCCGTGGCCCCCGTGCGACAAGAATGCACGGGGCAGGAACCACAGGATCAGCCGGATCGACCCGGCCTTCCCTGCGCGATGGTTTTCACGGCTGCTCCGCGCTCTCCCCGGGGACCGGCTTGTTTGCCCCCGTCGCTCGCAACCACGCACGAACGTGATCGCAAGCTTGGCGCCAGCTTCGGGGTGCCAGGACCACACGGCTTGACCGTCCGCCACGACATCAGTCGTCTTGCGCGCGAACGCGCCCGACCTCGCGACGGCCACCACTCCCCGCCCCCGCGTATCGTGACGACGCGTACGCCCCTCTCTGCATGAGGCGGGATGCGCGGGAGGTAAGCATGATTTCCGGAAAAACGAAACAAGCATATTTTTCGCAGGCGGGCTGGACATCAGCGGCAGATTGCGCTCGCCACCTCGATCGATTTGCCCGACGGGCAGTCCGGTACAACCTGCCTACGCCAATGCGATGGATTGCTCGTGCCCGTCCCGGCTTTCACTGCGGACGGCAGCCGCCTAGGATGCCATCGTCTCCACAATCCGGAACACGCGACGTGCCCGACTTCGAGCCGATCTACACCACGACCGGCGCCGAGAGCGTGGGCCGCTTCGTGGCAACACACTACGCGCTATCAGAGCCGCTCGCGTGCCGCCTGATGAACCGCGGCTTCAACGACGTCTATCTGATTACATCCGCAACGGGCGCACGCTACGTCTTCCGTCTGTCGCATCACCGCGCCCGCGGCCCGGCCGATGTCCGCACCGAGACCGACTTCCTCGCACATCTCGCGCGCTGCGGCGTGCCGGTGGCCGCGGCGGTTCCGGCACGCGACGGCGCGCTGTTCGTACGCGGCGAGGCGGCGGAAGGCCGCCGCGAAGGCGTGCTGTTTCACGCCATCGAGGGACGGACCCCGGAGGTCGCATCGCAGAGCGACGCGCGCGCCAACGGCGTGACGCTTGCCCGAGTGCACGCGGCGGCGATGTCCTATCGGCCCGAAGCGCCGCTCTATCTTCTGGACCTCGACCATCTGCTGCGCCGGCCGCTCGCGCGCGTTCAACAGCTCTGCAGCCTAATCGATGCCGATGATGGCGGCTTTCTCCAGGACATCGCGGAGCGAACCGCCGCACGGATCGAGGCGATGGAGGGCCTGACATGGACGCATTGTCACGGCGACTGCCACGGCTTCAATGCGCGCATCGGCGCTGGCGGCGAGGCCGTGTTCTTCGACTTCGACGACGGCGGCCCCGGCTATCTGGCCTATGACATGGCCGTGTTCCTGTGGGCCAAGCTGTCGTTCGGCCGGCGCTTTCATGCGGCGTGGCACGCCTTCGTCGACGGCTACCGCTCGGTCCGCCCGATCTCGACCGCTGATTTCGAGGCCGCGCATGCCTTCGTGATCGTCAGGCACTTCTGGCTGATGGGCGAGCAGGCCAGCCGTTCGCGCGAATGGGGTAGCGAGAATGTCCGCTGGGTCACGCAGCAGCGGGAATTTCTCGAAGGCTGGGAGGCGCAGCAGCTTGGGACGCGCTTGCTATGAGCTTGGGCGGATCGGAGGGATTGAACCGGAGAGCTCCGGCGGCCGACGCATGATCCGGCGTTCAGGCTTGCAGGGTTCGGTCCTTTCCGCGGTGACGATGACGAGAATAACGTTTCGCAATCCTTCCGCCGCGACCGAAGCAGACGCAGCACGCCCGCATCGGAGATTTTGAGCCATGACAGACACGATCGTTCAGTCACGCCGGCTGGGCATCATCGGTTGCGTGATCGGGCTTGTTGCTCTGGTCGCGGCGGTTCTGCCGCATTGGGTGCTGCCGGTGATCGATCCGCCGCCGCCGATCGACAAGGTCATCGTCGATGTCGGACATCGCGTGAGGGAGCGCCTGATGGCGCGCATCAAGGGCGTCGACTACCAGGCGCCGGTGCGCGAGACGTCTTGGACCGACCTCCTGCACCAGCAATTGCCGGTGGCCGCGGTCTCGCTCGGGTTGCTTGCGATCATTCTCGGCGTCGTGGGTCAGTTGCGTCGCGAGGAGCGGCACGTCGCGGCGATGGCGACGACCCTGGGCGGCTGCGCGATCGCCGTGCAGCTTTCCTTCTTGCTGATGGGCGCGCTGATCGTGGTGGCCATCATCTATTTCCTCGGCGATTTCCTCGCGCTGTTCTGATCGCGAGGATGCACGTGCCTGGATCCGCCGGCTGCGGGCAGATGCGCCGTTGTCCATCTTCGATGCCACCCATTCTGTGCGAGCGCAGCGAAGAATCCAGTGTGGTGCGTGGGGCCCTGGATTGCTTCGTCGCTGCGCTCCTCGCAATGACGGAGAGAAAGCGAGCTGCTCGAAAACGACGGGGCATCCGTGTCCTGTACGTCACAGCGGGACATCGGTTGAATGATGCACATTGCCAATATGATCGGGATGTGATTACTACGCGCTCCGGCGTCGAGCATTCGGCTCCGCCGCACAGGAGAGAGACGATGACTGCGATCATCCGTTGCTCCGCCAGGAGCCGCCAGGACTGATCCTCGCGTGAGGCGAGGCTTGGTCTGGCATGCGTGCGTCCGCGCGCGCTGATCGTCCCTGACCAGTTCTCCCTGTCTTTCTCCAAGGTATTTACATGGGCAATTCCCATCGCGTGGACGGCCGTGCGCCGGTCCACGGCTTCTACTCGTCCAGCTCCTGGATCGAGGGCGCCGCTGCGCGCCAGCTCGAAACGGTGGCTGACATCTGTGGCGTGCGTGCTGTCGCCGGCATGCCGGATCTGCATCCCGGCAAGTTCGGTCCCGTCGGCTGCGCCATCCTCGCCGACCATATCCACCCGGCCTTCGTCGGCTCCGATGCGGGCTGCGGCATGGCGCTGTATCAGCTCGACCTCGCTTCGCGCCGGATTCGCGTCGACAAGGCGGCCGACCGGCTGGGCGACGTCGCCACCCCCTATGACGGCGACATCGTGGGCGAGCTCGCAGCTCATCAGCTTGCGCCGTCCGACTTCGATGCGTCGCTCGGCACGATCGGTGGCGGCAATCACTTCTGTGAGCTGCAGGCGGTCGAGGAGGTGTTCGATCCGTCCTGCGGTATCGATCGCGACCGCGCTCATCTGCTGGTGCATTCGGGCTCGCGCGGCCTTGGCCACGCGCTGCTCGAACGGCACGTTGCGGAGGGTCTCAATCCGCTCGCGCCGGACAGTGAGGCTGGCCACGCCTATCTGGCAGCGCATGATCACGCGCTGCGCTGGGCGTCGCTGAACCGGCAGGTGATCGCGCAGCGGGCCGCGACGGCCTTGCGCGGTGAGGCCGATCCGGTCTGTGCGTGCTCGCACAATTGCATCGAGCATCGCACAGACGGCGTGTTGCACCGAAAGGGGGCTGCGCCGTCCGACCAGGGTCTCGTCGTCGTGCCGGGCTCGCGCGGCGCGCTGTCCTATCTGGTCGCGCCGCTCGCGTCAGCGCCAAAGGAGGCGTTGTGGTCGATCGCGCATGGCGCCGGTCGCAAGTTCGACCGGAGCTCGATGATCGGCCGTGTCGGCGCCACGCGATCGGATCGCGAGCGTCTCGCGCGCAATCCGTTCGGCGGCCGCGTGATCTGCGAGGACCGCGCGCTGCTCGCCGAGGAGGCGCCGGAGGCCTACAAGCCGATCGCCGGCGTGATCGCCGATCTCGAAGCATTCGGGCTGGCGCGCGTCGTCGCCAGCTTCCGCCCGCTGGTGACGGTGAAGAAGATCGCCGTCCAGCGGCCGCGCAGGGAGGACCGCCGATGAGACGGCTACTCCTCACGGCGGGACGCGGTCCGGCCGAATGCCGGCTCGCGGTCGCGCATGCGCTGCGGCGGCTCGCCGACGAGGCCGAGGCGGCGGACTGCGAATGCGCGATCGCGCGAGAGCAGACCGACCGGCATGGGCCGGTCAGCGCGATCGTCGTGCTGGACGGGCCGACGGCGGCCGACCTCGCGCGGCGCTGGACGCAGGGCTCGCTGCTCTGGGTGTGCCGCAGTCCGCTGCGGCCGCATCACGGCCGCAAGAACTGGTTCGTCGGCATCGTCGATCTGCCCCTGTCGGAGCAGGTGGCGGCGTTGGCGGCCACCGACGCCCGGTTCGAGAGCTTTCGCGCCGGCGGGCCCGGCGGTCAGCACCAGAACAAGACCGAGAGCGCGGTGCGCGCAGTTCACGTGCCGACGGGGCTGGTCGCGATCGCGCGCGACGGCCGCTCCCAGCATCGCAACAAGGCGCTGGCGCTCGCGCGTCTCGCCGCATTGCTGGACGGCCGCGCCCGCCTGGCCGACGCCGGCGAGGAGCGCCTCATCCACGCGGCGCATGACCGCGTTGAACGCGGCGCAGCCGGGCTGCGCTTCGAGGGACCGGCGTTCAGGCCGGCGGGATGATCACCGGACAGCGGGGGCGTCAGCGCCCCCGGCTGCACCTTCGACAGGCAGGACGCACAGTCATCTCTCCGCCAGACGACTGCCATGCGCACCGCTCCGCACATTGGCGGATGACATCGCGCCGCCGAACGGCTAAGCGGTCCGCCCCCCCGGACGGAAACGAGACGAGCATGGCGGCAGCGGCCCATTGTGGCATCGACTTCGGCACTTCGAACACCACGGTCGGCCTCAGCAATTCCGCCTCCGCAGAGCTCATCCCCCTGGAGGGCGAGCAGCGGACCTTGCCGAGTGCGATGTTCTTCGATTTCGAGGATCACGGCACCCAGTTCGGGCGCAGCGCGATCGAGCGCTATCTGACCGGCCACGACGGCCGCTTCATGCGCGCGCTGAAGAGCATCCTCGGCACCGCGCTGATTCACGAGAAGACCTATATTCGGCAGAAGGCGGTGCCGTTTGCCGGCATCCTCGGCTTCTTCTTCGCGCATCTGAAGACGCAGATCGAGACGCGGCTCGGCAGGGAGATCAATCAGGTCGTGCTCGGCCGTCCCGTCCGCTTCGTCGACAAGGATGATGCGGCCGACGCGGAGGCGCAGGGCGCGCTGGAGGGCATCGCGCGCGACCAGGGTTTCAAGCACATCGCGTTCCAATACGAGCCGATCGCCGCCGCGCTCGACTACGAGCAGCAGGTCGCCCGCGAGGAGCTGGTGCTGATCGTCGACATCGGCGGCGGCACCTCGGACTTCTCGATCGTGCGCGTCTCGCCCGAGCGGCGCAGCAAGGCGCAGCGCGAGGACGACATCCTCGCCAATGGCGGCATCCATATCGGCGGCACCGATTTCGACCGGCTGCTCAGCCTGAAAAGCGTGATGCCGCATCTCGGCTATGGCAGCCGGACCGTCGACGGCAAGCGCGAGCTGCCGACGGCCTATTATCACGAGCTCGCCACCTGGCACCGCATCAACCAGCTCTACAAGAGGGGCGTCATCGGCGAGCTGCGCCAGATCCGCTACGAGGCCGAGCGGCGCGATCTGGTCGACCGCTTCATCAAGGTGGTGGAGGAGCATCGCGGCCATACGCTTGCGATCGGCGTCGAGCAGGCCAAGATCGCGCTGACCGCGGCGAAGTCGCTGACCTCGGTGCTGTCGGAGAAGGACGACTGGGCCCGCATCCGCTTCACGCGCAAGGATTTCGACCGCGCCATCGCCGATTCCGTCGAACGCGTCGTCGGCACCGTGACGAAGCTGCTCGACGATGCCGGCGTCGGGGCCGCTTCCATCAACACCATCTTCCTCACCGGCGGCTCGAGCATGGTGCCGGCGCTGCGTCAGGCGATCCTGGCGCTGTTTCCGGCGGCGCGCATCGCGGAGACCGACCTGCTCGGCAGCGTCGGCATCGGGCTCGCGCTCGACGCGCGGCGCAAGTTCGGCTGAGCCCGCTCAGCGCGGTTCCGACGCCGAGGGCTGCGGGTCCTGCACCCGGAGTGTCCGCGGCCGTGGCGCGGCGCGCGGCGGAGCCGGCGCCGATCCGGGAGCGCGAGCCTGGCTGCGCTTGGCGCGAGCCGGCGGAAGGCTGGTCGTCGTTGTCGCCGCACCCGCCCATTCTCCGTCACGAATGATGCGCCAGGGTTCGGGATCGATCGGACGCGATTGCGGAGCAACGACCGCGGGCCGGCTGGCGCGGCGCCGCCGCGGCGGCTCGCTCGGCACCGGCGGAGCGACCGGACGGACCATGTCGGATGTCGTCTCGGCGGCCGGCGGCGCATCGGCGGGCATTTCGATTGGGACTGCCGCCGCGGCCGGCTCGGCCGCAACAGGCTCGGCCTGAGCGGCGGGCGCAGCTTGAGACGGCGTCTCCGCTCGCACGATCGATCCCGTGGTCTCCTCGACCGGCCCCGACTGGAACATGTCATTCGGCAGCAGCACGCCCGCAATCGCGAGTGCGGCGGCGAGGCTTCTGCCGAGCGAGATCGGCGCAGGACGCTCGCGCGGCAGCGCGGCGCTGCTGATCATCCGGCGCCCGGCATCGACGCCGACCACCGCGACAAAGGCCGCGAAGCCGAGGCTGCCGCCGACGCTGGGCAGGACCGCCGCCGCCTGGACCAGCAACGCGGTCAGCGCCACCGCGGCGACCAGCGGCTGGACCACGCCGTGCAAACGCTGCGGCGACGACATGCCGACGAAACAACCGGCAAAATACGCGTCGGACAGGCGGGCATCGTCCGGCACGAGCTGCTGCAGGACGACGAGACCGGCACAGGCCAGTGCTGCCGAGACGAAGATGCGCGCCGGCCGCCCTGCGGCCGCGACCTGCGGCAGCCTCAGCGCGAACATCGTTGCGACCATTCCGACGCCGCACAGCGCCAGCATGAGCACCGAATGATTGAGACCCTTATCGAAGCCCTGAAGGCTGGCGACGCGCAACGGCACGCCATCGGCGCCGAGCAGCGGCGCGAGACTGAGGAACAGAAACGAGCCGATCGCCGCGAGCGCGCCGAAGCGCCCGCCATAGCCGCGCAACAGCACGACGCGCAGCCGCATTTCGAGCGCGCAGACGCTGCAGAACACGAGGCCGCAGAACAGCGACAGCAGCAGGAAGGACCTGTCGACCGGAAGCCCCGACCGCGCCACGCTCTCGCTCAACGCAACGATCGGCGTCATCCCGCTGAAGCTGCCGCCATAGACCGAGGAGGAGAAGGTCGTCGGCAGCAGATCTCTGGTTCTTGCCGTGATCAGGCCGGCGCAGAGCAGCAGGGTGGCGGTGACCGACGCGAGCGCCGGGGGCAGACCCGACGTGCTCAGGTGCAGCGTCGCCAGACAGCCGAGAAAGGCGCCGGCGAACGAGGCCAGCGGCACGACATTCAGCAACCGGCGCGGCCAGCGGCGAGAGCCGGGCTCGGACGACTGGTCGAGCGCGCCATCGCGGTCCGCTGTCACGGCCCCGCCAACGTCGACGGGTCCGGCCGCCACTCCGGCGCGGGCTGCACCTCATGGCGGGCCACGATGCGCGGTCGCGCCGTCGCGTGCGGCACCACCCGCGTCTGGTGGCGCTTCGGCGGCGCAGCTAGGACGCCCACGGCCTGACCGTCGCGAGCGATCCGCCGGGACGGCCCTGCGGAGGCCGGCGACGCGGACTGCTGGGCCGGCTCACTCGGGCGCCGCGCGGCGAGCGGATTGGCGCCCTGCGGATCCAGGATCTGAAGCGGCAGATCCGGCGCTGTGGCAGCGGCCGAGGCCGGCTCGCCGGGCACCATGCCGTCGCGCCGATCCTCGTCACGTGAGGGCATCGTGGTCCGCGCCGGCGCAGCGGCCCCGTCCGCGTTCACGAACGGACCGTTGGGCTCCGCCACCGGCCGCTGAAACATCAGCTCGCTGGAGAGCAGCACCGCGAAGATAGCGAGTGTGGCGACGAGCCCCCGCGTCCAGGCGAGGGCGGTCTGCCACGGCGATTCCCCTACCTCGACGAACAGCCGGACCGCAGCATCCACGAAGATGACCGAGACGAAGGCGATGTATCCGAGGCTGCCGCCGACGCTCGGCAGGATGGGACCGGTGAGGATCAGCAGAGCCGTCAGCAGCACCGCCGCGGCCATCGCCTGCAGCAGGCTGCGCAGCCGCCGCGACGACGACATGCCGACGAAGCAACCGGCAGAATAGGCGTCGAGATCGGGGGCGTCGCTGGGCAGGAGCTGCAGCACCACGAGGCCGGCAAAGGCCACGGTCGCCGCAACGAAGATGCGCACCGCGCGGCGCGACCCTGCCACGGGCGCCCAACGCAAGGCGGCCATCGTCGCCAGCATGCCGACCGAGCACAACGCGAAGGTGAGCGCGATGCCGCCGAGCCCCTGCTCCAGGGCGCCGCGACGCGCGATCGGAAACAGCTCGCCCTCGGCGCCGAGCAGCGGCGCCAGACCGACGAACAGGAACGAAGCGACCGCCGCCAGCGCGCCCAGTCGTCCGCCATAACCGCGCGCGAGCCCGCCGCGCAGCCACATGTCGAGCGCGCAGCCCAGACAGAACATCAGTCCACAGAACAGCGAGAGCAGAACGAAGGCAGCGTCGAGCGGCAGGCCGGCGCGAATGACGCTGGCGTTCAACAGCGCCACGGGAGTCATGCCGACGAAGCTGCCGCCATAGGCCGACGAGAAGAACGTGCTCGGCACCAGATCCGCGGTCCGTGTCAGGATCAGCGAGGCGCACAGCAGCAAAGCCGCCGCCGCCGAGGCAATCAGCGGCGACAGCCCGGCTGCACTCAGATGCAGGGTCATCAGGCAGCCGAGGAACGCGGCGATGAACGACGCCAGCGGCGGGCAGCCGAGCTGGAACAGCTGCGAGCCGTAGAACGGCACGGCCCGGCCGAGTTGCCGATCGCGCCATGTGCGCGGATCGAAGCTCTGCTCCGCCCGCAGACGACGTAACTGACGATCCGCCGCTTTGCGCTTCATGTCCACGACACCCCGAATCGCGCCAGCCCAAGATCTGCGTGATGATCTCGCGGCAAGCGAATGGTTGACGTTCGGGCGCAACCCTGAGCCCGAGCCGGCGCAGTTTCCTGCGACGGTTGTACGCGCGCTGCATTCGCGCAGGTTGCGTGTGCTCGATTCATGCACTGCAATGCAACGTTGTGGAAGTATCGGGCTCCAGTCCGGGCGTGAAAGTTCCTGGCAACCTTAATGGCGGAGCGCGATGCGAATTATCAATGACATGCGAGTTAGACGGCGTAGCAACCCCGGCTTGCAAACGAGCTTGGTAAACGACAGCATGGCGTCATGCTCACGCCCACGTTGCATACCGCCCGTCTGATCCTGCGGCCGCTGGCCCTCGCCGATGCGCCGGCGATCCAGCGTCAGTTCGACAACTGGAACGTGATCCGCAACCTCGCGGCCGTCGTGCCGTGGCCCTATCCTCCCGACGGCGCCGAGACCTTCGTCAGGCTGCAGCTCGACAGGATCGCAGCCGGCGAGGAGCTCTATCAATGGGTGCTGGTGCTGCGCGACAGTGACGGCGAGGCCATCGGCAACATTCACTTCCGGCCGCGCATGAAGTCGGTGAAGGGCCATCGCGGCTTCTGGCTCGCCGAGCCCTATTGGAATCGGGGACTGATGAGCGAGGCGATCGCCGCCGTGAACGACTTCGCCTTCGGTCCGCTCGGCCTCGATCAGTTCACCGTCTGCAACGTCGCGACCAATGTCGCGTCACGGCGAGTCAAGCAGAAGACCGGCGCCGAGTTCGTCGGCTTCATCGAGGTCGCGCACCACAATGGCGAGACCCGCTCCGAGCAATGGATCGTGCGGCGGGAGACGTGGCTGCAACGTCAAGGGAAGCAACGCGCTCCCGCCTGAGATCGTCGGCGCTACGCGCTCGCGGTCACGTCGAGCACCGCCTGCGCAAACGCCTGCGGCGCCTCCTGCGGCAAGTTGTGGCCGATGCCGCCGGTGATCAGCCGGTGCTCGTAGCGGCCGGTGAACTTCCTGGCATAGGCTTCGGGCGCCGGATGCGGCGCGCCGTTGGCATCGCCCTCCATCGTGATGGTGGGCACGGTGATGTCAGGAAAGGTCGCGAGCTTCGCCTCCAGCGCATCATATTTCGCCTCGCCCTGCGCGAGACCGAGCCGCCAGCGATAGTTGTGCACGACGATGTCGACGTGATCGGGATTGTCGAAGGCGGCGGCGCTGCGCGCGAAGGTGGCGTCGTCGAACGCCCATTTCGGCGAGGCCGTCTGCCAGATCAGCCTGGCGAAGTCGCGCCGGTTCTTGTCGTAGCCCTCGCGGCCGCGCTCGGTCGCGAAGTAGAACTGGTACCACCATTGCAGCTCGGCGGCCGGCGGCAGCGGCATGCGGCCGGCCTGCTGGCTGCCGATCAGATAGCCGCTGACCGAGACCATCGCCCTGCACCGCTCCGGCCACAGCGCCGCGATGATGTTGGCGGTGCGCGCGCCCCAGTCATAGCCGGCGAGGGTCGCGGTCCTGATCGCGAGCGCGTCCATCAGCGCGACGATGTCGGCGGCGACGGCGACCGGCTGGCCGCTGCGCAACGCGGTCGGCGACAGCATCCGCGTCGTGCCGTAGCCGCGCAGATGCGGAATGATGACGCGATGGCCGGACGCGGCCAGCGCCGGCGCGACGTCGGCGAAGCTGTGGATGTCGTACGGCCAGCCGTGCAGCAGGATGACGACGGGACCGTCGGCCGGACCTGTCTCGGCATAGCCGATGCTGATCTCGCCGGCCGTGACCTGCTTGATCGGTCCGAGCGACGTCCCCGCCCCCGGCCGGATCGCCGGCAGCTTCGTCGTCGCCTTGAAGCTCTGCGCCTGCCCAGCGCTGGAGCCGAGTTGAAAGGCCGCAACGGCGGTTCCGGCAAGGGTGAGGAAACGGCGGCGGTCGGGGTAAAGAACGGTCGGCATGGCGGAGGCTCCTGGTTCCGATGTGCGGTCCTTGTGCGCCATGCATCCGCGCGGCGCTTGGAGGAGGCATTGATTTTTCCTTGAGGCCGGCTTGATTTTGCGGATCGCGTGACGCGAGGGTGAAGCCGGCTGCCGCGGCGGCCAGGGCGGTGCATGTGGTGTATTGCTTCGACGATTTTGTGCTCGATCCCGGCCGCCGCGAGCTGCGCCGCGGCGACGACCTGGTTGCGATGGAACCGCAGGTGTTCGACCTGCTCGCGTTCCTGATCAGGACGCGCGACCGCGTCGTCAGCCGCGACGACATCCTCGCCGAGGTGTGGGGCGGCCGCATCGTCTCCGAGGCGACGCTGGCGAGCCGCATCAGCGCCGCCCGGAGCGCGATCGGCGACAGCGGCGAGGCGCAGCGCCTGATCCGCACCATTCCGCGCAAGGGCGTCCGCTTCGTCGGGGAAGTCCATGAGCAGGCGGACGCAGTGCAGACGCCGGCGGCGGTTTCGGGCGCGCAAGCCTTCGACGGCCCCGCCATCGCGGTGCTGCCGTTCACCAACATGAGCGGCGATCCGGAGCAGGACTATTTCGCCGACGGGATGGCCGAGGACATCATCACCGCGCTGTCCCGCTGCAGCGGCCTCGCCGTGATCGCCCGCAACTCCTCCTTCATCTACAAGGGCAAGGCCGTCGATATCCGTGCGGTCGGACGCGAGCTCGGCGTCGGTTACGTTCTCGAAGGCAGCGTGCGCCGCGCAGGGTCCCGCCTGCGCATCAACGGACAGCTGATCGATGCGGCATCCGGCGCACATCTGTGGGCGGAGCGCTTCGACGGCCAGCTGGACGATGTGTTCGCGCTGCAGGACCGCATCACCGAAAGCATCGTGGCGGCGATCGAGCCGACGCTCGAGCTGGCGGAAGGCGAGCGGCGCCGCGCCACGCCGCCGCTGCATCCGGACGCCTACGATCTGCTGCTGCGCGCCGCCAGCCTGCGTGACGCCTTCACGCCCGACAGCCTCGCGGCGGCGATCGCGTGTCTGGACCAGGCACTGGCGATCGATCCCGCCTGCGCGCCCGCGATGGCGGCTTGGGCCTATTGTCAGGCGCTGCGCCACTTCCAGGGCTGGAGCGCGCCGGACGAGACCTATCGCACGGCCGCCGTCGCGCGGGCGTGGCAGGCGTGCGAGCGTGCGCCCAGCGACGCGCAGGTGCTGTGGATGGCGGCCTTCGCGATCTGGAACATGGCCGACGACATCGCCCCGGCACGCGAGCTGTTCAGGCGCTCGCTTGCCATCAACCCGAACTCGGCCATGGCGCTGACCTTGAGCGGGTGGATCGAGATCATGGCCGGACAGCCGGCTGCGGGCCGCGCGATGATCGAACGGGCTCGGCGGCTGAACCCGCGCGATCCACGGGGCTGGTTCGCAGCCGGAGCGCTGGCGATCTGCGCGGTGGCGGAGGACGATCTCGCAGGTGCCATTCGATGGGCCGAGATCGCGCTGGCGCAGAACCGCCGTTTCGCTGTGGCGCTCCGCGTCCTGATCGTGGCCCTGGTCGGGACCGGTGAGATGTCGCGCGCCGGCGAGGTCGCGCGTCAGCTTCTGAGCCTCGAACCGGATCTCACCGTGTCCGGGTTCCTCGAACGGATCCCGTTTCCGGCCGGAATGCTCGCCACAACCTATGCGGAGGCGCTGCGCGCAGCCGGGGTGCCGCCGTGATCCCGTTCGCGTGCAGCGGACCCTGCTGCAACTGAAATTTTCGACATGAACGGCAAAGTTGCGAAACTTGGCTGGACCTCGTTCACACTACCTTAGGTTCCATTCCGTAGTTTTGCGGAGATCGTCCCGGCGGCCATTTGCCGGACGGCGGAGGGGAATTGATGAGGAAATTGCTTCTCAAATTTTACGAGGATGAATCGGGCGCAACCGCGATCGAGTACGGCCTGATTGCGGCCGGCATCGCGCTCGCGATCATCACCATACTCAACAAGCTCGGACTGACCCTGGAAGGCATCTTCACGACCCTGACCACGAAGCTGAACGGCGGCTGATCGATCGATTGTCTGCAATGGCGTTCTCAGGATCGGAGCAATCCGGTCGCCATGGTCGGACTGGCCGGGCCTCGCGCCCGGCCTTTGTCTTTTGATATAGTTCCATTCTTCGATGGAGCGGCGCCGCAACCGACCTATCAGGGCATCGTGCTGCGTCCAGCCTGCTCGCAGGCATTCGTGCAGCGCCGGCAGGACTCGGCGCCGATCCGGCAATGGGCATGCATCCCGGCGTGCTGCTCGCATTCCTCAGCACAGAGCCGGCATCAACGTATCCGGACGCGCTGACGCCTAACTCTGTTCCCGCCTGCATCCATCATCGATTGGGCGATCAAGTTCGATCCCGCGGCGCGACCTCAATCATCTCACGATCCGCGTGACGGAATTATCACCTCACCGTGCGTCACGGCTTCCGGCATTTCATTCGCCCGCGCCTACGAGCGCCATTTCGCAGAACTGCCATCCGAAACCTTGCGGCGTGCGCGTATGGACGCACCCGTTCGGTTGAGGCACAACAGCTCTCGTCACTGACGTCGGCGGCCCGAGCCGCGGACCAAGAACGACGCGCGCAAGCAAAGCGCCGACGATGTGGAGGAATGGATGCTGATTCCGATGGCCGACGTACCGCGCTGGTATGCGGAGCGCAAACCCAGGGACAGCGTCGCGCTCCGGCACGGGACCGATACGCTGACCTGGGAGCAGCTCGAGCGCCGCGCCAATGCGCGTGCGCGCGCCTTCGCGGCCAAGGGCGTCAAGCCAGGCGACTTCGTCGCGATCGGCCTGCCCAACGGCAATGCGCTGTTCGAGACCAGCTTCGCGGTGTGGAAGTGCGGCGCGACGCCGACGTCGCTGTCGTGGCGGCTGCCGCGCGGCGAGGCCGCCGCGGTGCTCGAGATCCTCAAGCCGTCGCTGGTGGTCGGTGGCGAGGCCGACTGGAACGCGCCGAACGCGCTGCCGGCCGATTTCACGCCCGAAGGATTTTCGGACGAGCCGCTCACCGCGCCGGTGTCACGCTATTGGAAGGCGATGACCTCGGGCGGCTCGACCGGACGGCCAAAGGTGATCCTCGATCACCAGCCTGCGGTGACCGACACCGCCGCCGAGCCGCCGCTCGGAATTCCGAAGGGCGCAGCGCTGCTCAATCCCGGCCCGCTCTATCACAACGCGCCCTTCATCGTGTCGCACTACGCGCTGTTCGCCGGCGGTAGCTTGACCGGGATGGTGAAGTTCGACGCCGAGGAGACGCTGCGGCTGATCCAGGCGCACCGCATCCAGTGGGTCAACTTCGTACCGACGATGATGCACCGGATCTGGGCGCTGCCGGAGGCGGTCCGCAACAGCTACGACGTGTCGAGCCTGAAGATGGTGTTCCACATGGCTGCGCCGATGCCGCCATGGCTCAAGGAAAGATGGATCGAGTGGCTCGGGCCCGAGCGCGTCCATGAGCTCTATGGCGGCACCGAGCGCCAGGGCCGCACCATCATCTCCGGCACCGAATGGCTGCAGCACAAGGGCTCGGTCGGCAGGATCGACGAGTCCTGCAAACTGCGCATCCTTGGTCCCGACGGCAACGATGTCGCGCCCGGCGAGAGCGGCGAGATCTACTTTCTTCCCGCTGATGGCGCCGGCAGCACCTATCACTATCTCGGCGCCGAGCCGAAACGGCGCGCCGACGGCTGGGAGTCGCTCGGCGACATCGGCCGGCTCGATGCCGACGGCTACCTCTATCTCGGCGACCGCCTCGCCGACATGATCCTGCGCGGCGGCGCCAACATCTATCCGGCCGAGGTCGAGGCGGCGCTGATGGCGCATCCCGACATCCGCTCCTGCGTCGTGGTCGGCCTGCCCGATCCGGAGCTCGGCCAGCGCGTGCATGCGATCGTGGAGATCGACCGGGCCAAGGACGCGCAAGCCATCGTCGACGGCATGGGTGCATTCCTCGCCGACCGGCTCAGCCGCTACAAGCACCCGGAAAGCTACGAGCTGGTCGACGTCATGCTGCGCGACGATTCCGGCAAGGTCCGCCGCACCTTGCTGCGCGACGAGCGCGCCGAGTGGATGAAGGATGGCTGCGACTTCCGTCTCGTGCCCACGCGGGCGCGACCGGCAGCAGACTGACGGCACGGAAATTTTTCGAACGTTTACGATGCTGGCGTAGACTCCGTGAGGGAAGGAGAGTCCGCGCCATGATGTCGAGACGACGGTTTCTGTGCGCCGCGGGTACGGCCGCGGCGCTGCCCTTTGCGCGGATGCCGCGGGCGCGGGCCGAGCTGCGCACCATCCTCAACGATGCCAGCCGGCTCAACCCGACGCCGGTCGCCAGACACGTGGTGATCAGCAAGCCCGCGACCGACGATCTGATCGCGCGGCTGCGCGCCGAGCTGAAGGAGGCTGCGGCCGCGAAACGCCCGGTGACCGCGGCCGTGGCCCGGCATTCGATGGGCGGCCAGAGCCTGCCGCGCGACGGCACCGCGATCACGCTCGACGGCGGCGCGATCGAGCTCGACACGGCGGCGAAGACCTATCGGACCGCGGCCGGCAACCGCTGGTGGGACGTGATCGCCGCGCTCGATCCCAAGGGCTTCTCGCCGGCGGTGATGCAGTCGAACAGCGATTTTGGCGTCGGCAGCACGTTCTGCGTCAATGCCCATGGCTGGCCGGTGCCGTACGGCCCGTTCGGCTCCACGGTGAAGTCGATCCGCATGCTGCTTGCCGACGGCACCTTGGTGCAGTGCTCGCGCAACGAGAATGCCGAGCTGTTCGGCCTTGCGATGGGCGGCTACGGCCTGTTCGGCATCATCGTCGATCTCGAGGTCGAGATGGTGCCGAACCTGCTGCTCGAGCCGCGCTTCGAGCGCATGGCGCCGGAGACGTTCGCGGCGAAGTTCACGCAGAGCATCGACGGCGACGCCAATGTGAAGATGGCCTATGGCCGGATGTCGGTGTCGCGCAAGGCGTTCTTCGACGACGCCCTGCTCGTCACCTTCCGACCCGCCCCCGATGCCCCCGCGACCCTGCCCGCGGCAGTGAGCTCCGGCAAGCTCACCGGCGTCGCCAACACGATCTATCGCGCCCAGACCGGATGGGAGGTCGCCAAGGGCCTGCGCTGGTTCATGGAGACGCGGCTCGGCCCCGCCATCTCCGACAGCCGCTACACCCGCAACTCGTTGATGGCCGAGCCGGTCGCCAATCTGGCGCAGAAGGACATGCACCGCGCCGACATCCTGCATGAATATTTCGTGGCGCCCGAGCGGTTCGGCGACTTCCTCGCCGCCTGCCGCGAGATCATTCCCAAGGCGCGCGCCGAATTCCTCAACGTCACCCTGCGCTACGTCGCCGAGGACAGGACACCCGCGCTCACGATCGCGCCGGTACGCCGCATCGCGGCCGTGATGTCGTTCTCACAGGCCACCTCGCCCGAAGGCGAGATCGACATGCTGCGGACGACGGAGGCGCTGATCGACCGCATCACCGCGATTGGCGGCGCGTTCTATCTGCCCTATCGTCTGCACGCCCGCCGCGACCAGGTCGAGAAGGCCTATCCGGCGGCCGCGCACTTCGTCGCCGCCAAGCGGCGGTATGATCCGAACCTCCTGTTCCGCAACGCGATGTGGGACGCCTATTTCGCATGAATACATCAGCAGCAGACGGCCTCGCATTGGACCGCTATCGCATCGCCGCGCTGGCGCTCGCCACGGCGCTCCTGTTCGCCGCCGCGACCGACTACATCCCGGCGTTCATCGATGCGCAGGGCCGCGTGTTCGGCCTGTTCCAGCTCGACATCTACAAGGATGCGCTGCATGTCGTCTCCGGCCTGTGGGCGCTGGCCGCGATGCTGACCCGCCGCAGCGCGCTGTTCTTCCTGCGCGTGTTCGGCACGCTGTATTTCCTCGACGGCGTGATGGGCGTGTTCACCGGCTCGGGCTATCTCGACCTCTCGATCGTGATCGACGGCATCCGCAACACCTCGTGGCTCGTGAGGATTCTCTCCAGCCTGCCGCATCTCGCACTCGGCGCGATCGGCATCGCTGTCGGCTGGTCGCCGTGGCGCACGCAGGCCGCCGTCGCATGAGCCTGCGTCGCAAAGCGCTATATCTCGCCGGCGCCCTCGTCGCGGCCGCCGCGATCGGCATCGCCGCCACCGTGATCAGCGTCGAGACGGTCTGCGTCGCCGACGTACCGACCCCCGCCGTGACCTCGGAGTTCGGCATCACCGATCCCGCTTATGCGCGATCGCAGGGTGACAGCTTCCTGACCTTTCCGGAATGGTACATCGTCCACGCCTATGCCGACCTCGCTGCGGTGACCGGGCAGGCATCGGAATCGGACTTCCACTATTTGTCGAGCATCTCCGGCTTCTGGCGCAGCCTGTGCCGCGCCACGCGGCAGGCCGCGGGCTCCGGACCCGCCACCTCGGACCAGAAGCTGACGAACTACATCATCGGCTTCAGCTTCACCGCCGAGATGGCGCTACAGGGCGCTTACGAGAAGAGCATCGGAGCGATCAGCTGGGAGACCACGAACGGCGTCAAGACGGCAGAGGACGCCTTCAACCTTGCCCTGTTGAAGGACTACGCGGCGTTCCTGTACCAGACCCCCTGGTATCGGTATCCCTTCGCCGCCAAGCTCGGTGAGTTCTGGCGCGAGACGCCCTTCGTGCCGTCGTTCCGCGCGATGGAGCGGCGCGTTTCGCTCAGCCTGCAATATGCAGGGCGCGCCACCTATGCGGCCGTCATCGGCTATGCGGCGGGCTACGATCCGGCCGTGCTGACCATCCAGAGCGTCGTCACCGGCCTGCCCGCCGCCGAGCTTGCAGTCATTCCGGGCGTGAAGGTGATCCGCGAGGTCACGGACTCCAAAGGTATGAAGGGCGTGCTGGTCGAGACCGAGCGCTACGCCAAATTCGATTCTTTCGCCAAGGAGCTCGGCCGTCATGGCGGTGCTTCGCTCGGCGAAATCGCAGGCAACCACCGCATCCTGGTCACGATCGTGGTCCCGCCCGGCGACGGACGGCTGGCAGCTTTCGACGGGCTGCCTATATTCAGCGTGCCGATCCAGTCCCGTCCCGGTGCCCGTCGCATCGGTGTCGACGTGCCGGTCCGGTCACTGGTTCAGGACATCACCCGTTTCGAAGCCGCGGGATATACGTTCGAGCATGCCTACGACTATTGACCAGCATCCCCGATCCCGCGCCGTTCCCGTGAAGGGCGTGCTGGCAGTTGCCTTCGCCTGGTTTGCGGGCATGGCTGCCATGGCGCTGGTGATCAAGCCGGATGCGGTGGTCGTGTTCGGTCCGCCAGACCGTGTGATCCCCGCGATCGTTACCGCCGATGGAGCCTTGCTCGACGCCGGGCGTTTCCACCTCGCGGCCAGAACGGGAGCCGCCACGGTCGGCAGTCTGTATGCTGCCGGAGCGTGGCTGGTCTGGCCCCTGATCGGCAAGGGCTGCGGCCGCGGGTAGTCGGCACGGGCAGTTCCTCCCAGCGCCAATGCGGAGCCCTCGGAACTGGCGCCGACGCCCAAAGATGTTAAGCTCGCGTTCACGCTGTGGCCGTCACGCGACACGAAGCAGAAGCTTGGTCGATGCACCCGGGGGTATCGACAGAGCAGGAGAACGAAATGCCTTCTTTGACCGAATGGAAAGTGCCGTCCGCCTTCCAGCCTCGCGCCGAAGACTATCAATATGATCTTGATCAAGCCCTGTCCTCGATCGTGGGCCTGCATGCCATCATTCCGTCCGACGCGTTCAGCGCGGAAACGCTGGGGACCGAGCGCGCCGGGAATGCCGTCGTCATCGACGACGGGCTGGTGCTGACCATCGGCTACCTGATCACCGAGGCCGAATCCGTCTGGCTGCACCCCAATGACGGACGCGTGGTCGAAGGCCATGTGCTCGGCTTCGACTTCACCACCGGCTTCGGCCTGGTACAGGCGCTCGGGTCGCTCGACCTGCCGGCGCTGCCGCTCGGCTCGTCGGCCGCTACCAAGGTCGGCGATCATGTCGTGCTCGGCGGCGCCGGTGGGCGGACGCGATCGGTCGCGAGCCAGATCATCGCCAAGCAGGAATTCGCCGGCTATTGGGAATATCTGCTGGACGAGGCGATCTTCACCCACCCCGCCCATCCGAATTGGGGCGGCACCGGCCTGCTCTCGGCCAAGGGCGAGCTGATCGGCATCGGGTCGCTGCAGCTGGAGCGCGAGCGCGACAGCAAGGACGAGCACGTCAACATGATCGTGCCGATCGATCTGTTGAAGCCGATCATCGATGATCTCAGGCGCTTCGGCCGCGTCAACAAGCCGGCGCGCCCCTGGCTCGGCATGTACGCGACCGAGGTCGACGATCGCGTCGTCGTGATCGGCGTCTCCGACAACGGTCCCGCGGCCCGCGCCGAGCTCAAGGCGGGCGACGTGATCCTCGGGATCAACGGCGACAAGGTGACGAGCCAGAGCGAGTTCTATCGCAAGCTCTGGGCGCTCGGCGCAGCCGGCGTCGACGTGCCGCTGACGGTGCACCATGAGGGCGTCACCTTCGACGTCACGATCGCCTCGACCGACCGCGCCAAGCTGCTCAAGGCCCCGCGGCTGCACTGAGGCGGCCGCGGGCCTGCGCTCACGCGTTGACGTGCCAAGCCGCCGCGATCTGGTCGTGCAGTTGCGCATCCGTCGGCAACTGTGATGCCACCGTGGGATCGAAACCCGGATGCGCCTGGGCGTAGGTCGCCATGGCCTGCACGAGCTGCGAAACGTGCGTATCGATCTCGAGACCGCCGGCCTTGATCTCCTGCAGCTGATAGGAGCCGCCAAGGAACCAGTCGGCCACCGTGACCTGCTGATGGGTGCCGAGAATGTCGATCTCGAGATCGTTGCCCGATTTGACGAACCAGAAATTGTCGGCCGTGTAGGCGGTGCCGAAATCGAGCGTGCCGGTCGGCTTCGCCAGCGACGCGACGCCATTGATGATGATGTCGTTGCCGTCACCGGGCGCGTAGACATAGGTGGCGCCGACGCCGCCAACCAGGATGTTGTCGCCGGCCCCGCCCTGCAGCACGTCACTGCCCAGACCGCCGATCAGCAGATCGTCGTTGGCGGTCCCGAACAGCATGTCGTTGCCGCCGCCCGCGATCAGCAGCGCACCATCGGTTGCAGCAATGGTCGCGCCCGACACTGGATCGATCGTCACCGTTGTCGCCGCGTCGCTCAAGGCTGCGCTGAGCCAGTCGAGATTGTCGGTCTTGCCGCCCCAGAGCACGCCGATCGCCATGTCGATCAGGCCAGCATCCTCGCCGTCGAAGCTGGCGACGGCATCGATGAGCGCGACCTTGCCCAGGATGTCGACCGCCGATCCCGTGTCCCAGCGCGACCACAGATCGGATGACAGGTCGGCGACCAGCAGGTTCTTGGCCGTGTCCTGATAGAGGATGCCGTGCTCGTGGCCGATCAGGCCGGGCGTCGTCGACATCACCTCGTCATGGTTCTGCGCCAGCAGCGCCGAATACTCGACCACGATCTCGGCCAGCGCCTTCTCGACCCCGCCGTTCTTCAGGTAAGTCGCCGCATTGTCGGCGCTGACGCTGTTGCCGAGCACGCCGCCGCCGTTGAACAGGGCCTGCACGGCGCTGTTGCCGTAGCCGCTGGCGTCGGTCACCGTCGAATAGGCGATCATGTCCTTCATCTTGTCGGACGGCGCGCCTTCCCCGCTCACACCGGCCGCGGGAATGCCGACGGCCGAAGCAATCGCGTCATCCTGCAGCGGCGCCAGCAGCACAGCCGCCGCCTTCTTCCAATCCTGGGCACCGTTGTCACTCGCCCATTGCATCATCGTCAGCAGCGCGATCGAGTGCAGGCTGACCGGATCCAGACCGAGATCCGTGCCCGCGCCGAGCACGGTCTTCTGCTCGGACGAGATGCCGATCGCAGCATGTGCGATGGCGAGCGCGCCGGCGACCGGTCCGAGCTGCAGCAACGCCAGGGGCGCTTCCAGCACGGGCGCCGCGGCTCGGACATATTGCAGGATCTCGCCGGCGACGGAGACCATGTGGATGTCGGAATAGCGCTCGACGGGGTGCGACGTCAGCGCGCCCCAGAAGCCGTGCAGCTGATCGTAACGGACCTCGGCGGCGAACTCGAACGGCATCGCGTCGTAGGCGTAGACCACCTTGTCGTTGAGCGCAGCGATGTAGCCGGCAAGTCCGCCGCCCAACGAATGGCCGGTCAGCGAGACGTTCGATGTCGCCCATGTCTTGTAGTAGGCTTCCGCATCCGGGAACTGCGTCGGCCAGCCGGTCAGACCAGCGCCGCCAAGCCACGACGGCACGTCGGCGAGACTGTCGGTGCCGCGAAACGAAATGATCCGTGTCGATGGATCGCCCGCGAGCTGATAGGTCGCGGCCTCGAAATTGTCGGCGGTCGAGGTCACGCTCGCCGCCACCAGCTCATAGCTCCCGATACGGTTGAAATTGACCACAAGCGTCGGGTTGACGCCTCTGTTGTAGACGTCCATGGCGAGCACCGCGTTGATCAACGCGGCCGACGGCGACTTGGTCATGATGCGAATCCCCCCTCGGCAACCGATCGGCAGTTTTGACCCAGGGCGGAGATCCACGAGGAACCCTCCGCTGCGCCGCCGGCTCTCACCAAGTGCGACATCGCGCCCGAATTTTGTCAACCAACTATCGTCTCCGCGTGTATTCGCGCGCGACTCACCTGCCGCGCGCGATGGCAGCCTCCGCGCTGTGTTGACTTGCAGGAGCCGCATCGCGAGATTGTGGCTTCGCGGAGCGAACACGCGTTCGGAAAATGGTCATTGCCCGGACGTCCGATTTTGCGTTGCATGACAGCGCTCGCCGGCAAGCAGACGAGACGGCCAGACCCGCGTACCAAGGAGACCTGCATGACGGATGCCGTGGTGGATGACATTCTCATCGTGTTGCCGCCACTGCTGCAGACGCTCGAAGCCCTGTCCCACGTTGCACGCTACCTGAACCCGCCGGATTTCGATCGCGTGATGGCTGATGTCGGCGATCCCGAGCCGACGCTGCACACGGCGCGGATTCATCTCACGTCGTGGCCGGCGGACTTCGCCCATATCCGTATCGCCTTCGACACCGCGGCGGACGCCGCGCTGATGTCGTTTGCCGGCCTGCGCGCCGTTCAGCGCGGTGAGGGCGACCTGGTCGATGTGTTCAGGGCCCTTCGTCAATTGCCACGCGCACTCGAGGCGCTGTTTCCACTGGCAGCGACGCTGCCGCCGCTGAGCGAATTCTTCCTCGATCCCGCCGTCGATGGCGACAACGGGCTGCGCCAGTTGCTGGCCGCGTCCTCTGCAGGCAAGGACACAGTGTTTCACGACCATAACGAGATCGGCAATCGCGGCGGCTTTTCGCTGTATGTGCCGGAATACTACACGGCGGACAGGGCTTGGCCGCTGGTCATGGCGCTGCATGGCGGCAGCGGCAACGGCCGCGACTTTCTCTGGAGCTGGCTGCGCGCCGCGCGCAGCCTCGGCGCCATCCTGATCGCCCCCACCGCGTCAGGACCGACCTGGGCGCTGATGGGCGACGACGCCGATACGCCGAACCTCCTGCGCATTCTCGACCTCGTCCGCAGCCGCGTCGCGATCGATCCCGCCCGCATGCTCCTGACCGGGATGAGCGACGGTGGCACGTTCTGCTACGTCAGCGGATTGGCCGCAGGCTCGCCGTTCACGCATCTTGCGCCGGTGGCCGCGACGTTCCATCCCCTGATGGCGGAGATCGCCGACCGGGACCGTCTGCGCGGCCTGCCGATCCAGATCGTGCACGGCCGGCTCGACTGGATGTTCCCGGTCGAGATCGCGCGGCATACGGCCGACGCCCTGGCCAAGGCCGGCGCCAACGTCGCCTATCGCGAGATCGACGATCTCAGCCATTGCTATCCGCGCGAGGCCAATGCCGAGCTGCTGCGCTGGCTGTTGCGCTGAGCTTGCCTCTCCTTGCTACGACATGGCTGATCGGCAATGCCGCCGACACAATGTCGGCGGATTTTGTCCGCATTGGTCCTGCTCGGTCATACAGCGGGGGCGCTGCACACGGGCGGCCATGACGCCGCCGAAGGTCTGCTCATGCCCTCGCCGCTGATGCCCTCGCCTGCCGCGTCCGTCGCGCAAGTCTCGTCCGCCCGCTCCTCCACCTCCGTCGTGCTCGCCAATGGCGTCAACCGTCTCGAGGTGACGCTCAAGCTCACGACCGCGATCCTGGCGCTGGCCGCCGGCGTCTACACCTATCTTGGCGTCCGCGAGCTGCTCAACGGCAGTCCGACCACGGTGTTCTTTGCGGCGGTCATCTACTCCGTCGCGGTCTCGGTCGGCATCTACGCCTTCTGGGTGTTCATGATGCAGTTCATGCCGCACGTCACCAGCGCGATGGGGCGTTTGATGATGGCCGGCTGCATGCTGCTGGGCTCGCTGATGATCGTCGCGATGTCGTCCTGGCTGAATGCGTCTGCCCTGGCCGGCGCCGCGGCGATCCAGCAGCATCTCGCCATCACCGTGCAGAACTACACGCGCGACCTCGACAGGGCCAATAGCCAGGCCATCGCTGCGCAAAGCCTACTGCCCGATATCCAGCTCGCCTCCTCCCGCTTCGCCAAGCTGGCGGACGCCGAACGCGCGGGCTCGCTGACCGGCACCTCCGGATCGGGCACCGTGGTCCAGCTTCTCGCGCAGATGTCGACGCAGCTCGACGGACTGGGCCAGCAGGTCCAGGAGTCCGGCAAGCGCGTCTCTGCTCTCTACGAGCAGGGCGGCAAGAGCCTCGCCAAGATGCGCGAGCTGATCTCCGACCGCGGCCCGATCGCAACGCGCAGCGATGCCTTCGCCACGGAGTCGTTGAACCTGATGGGCGTGATCGCCAATCTGCAGCAGACCTCGGTGGCACCTGCGGTGAGGCGCGCCGCGACGTCGCTTTCGGCCGGATTCATCGCGCCTGCCGCAGGCGGACGCAGCGGCGACCTGGCCGAGCGCCAGACCGCCGTCGTCGGCAAGGTGGAGGGCGCGATCGCCACGCAGGCCGCCTCGCTCGCCGACGCCGCCGACAAGATCCTGGCGCTGCCGCGCATCGAGCCGACCCGCTTCCAGACGCTGTCGCCCGCTGAAGCCGTGCTGCGCTACGCCGGCGACTTCATCCCGAGCTGGGCGGGCGCAATCTCGATCGACCTGATGCCGGCGGTGCTGGTGCTGATCCTCTGCGTCGTCCATGCCGCCATCCGCCGCGAGGGCCTGCCCGCCGTGAGCGCCTCCAGCCTGACGGCCGCCGATCTCGTCACCGCATTGCGGATTGCGCGCGAGGTCGAGGACGCCAGGCGGGCGGCCGAGCGACGGCAAGCCGAAACGCCCACGGAAGCGCCTGCTGCACCGGCCATTGAGCCGGCGCCGGCCGCGGCGGATGAGAACGTGACGTCGCTGTCATCAGCTCGAATCGGAAAGTAGTCCCGTGGCTTCGGCGCTGAACCGACGCGTCCATGCCTGGCTCGCGGGCAATCCCGATGAGAGCATTCTGCGTTGGGTCTTCCGCAGCATTCTCGTCGTCACCGTCGCGGTTCTCGCGGCGGACCTGCTCGAGTTGAATGCTCCGCAGGTGCCATCGGATGCAGCCCCGCCTCAGCTCGACATTCGGCGCGAGGCGCCGGACCTGCCGGCCGAATCACCATCCTTGCTGGCGCCCCTGATGAAGCGGCTGATGCCGCTGCCGCAGGGCGATCGTGCCTTGCAGCAGCCGATTCAGTTCGAGCTGCGCGGCGGCGGCCGGCTGTTCGCGACCGGCACGATCACACCCGGCAGCGCGCGCAGCTTTGCGGACGCAGTCGAACGTCATGGCGAATATATCAGGACGATCGTGCTGAACTCGCCCGGCGGCTCCGTCGCCGACGCGCTGGCGATGGGGCGACTGATCCGCGCGCGGAAATTCGCAACCGAAGTGGAGGCGGGAAAATATTGCGCCTCGTCGTGCCCGCTGGTGTTCGCCGGCGGTCTCGAGCGCCGGGCCGGCGAGCGGGCGATCATCGGCGTGCATCAGACCGCCGCAGTCCCCACGTCCGGGACCGCCGTGAGGTCCGGCGACGACATGAGCCTTGCGCAGAACATCTCGGCGCGGTGCCAGCGCCATCTCGCCGAGATGGGCATCGATCTGAAGGTCTGGGTGCATGCGATGGAGACACCGCATGACCAGCTGTTCACGTTCAAGCCCGACGAGATGAAAACGCTCAATCTCGTCACTTCGCTGCCGGAATCACGGCCTGAAAAATCGCGCAGTTAGGTTGTTCTGATCGCGGCGGACCGGGACCGCGGCGAGCGCGGAACCAAGTTTCGACCGCGGCGTTGTTGGCCGTCACACTGGAGAACATGACATGCGGACATTCGTGGGAATGATCCTGGGGGCCCTCATCCTGGGGTTCGGCGTCTACATCCATGATTCGATGCAAACTTCCGAGGTCGCCAACGGGCCGACCGCGCAGACGCGCCGGACCATCGTGAACTGGGACGTCGCGGCGGATAGCTGGAATTCACTCAAGACCCGCGCGCATGACGACTGGGTTCGCATCTCGTCGAAGTAACGCGCACGACGCTGCTGTTTTCAAGGCGCCTCGGCCGTTGGTCGAGGCGCCTTTGCTTTGCCCATCAGTTGGCCGCCTTGGCCTTGCGCGCGTCGGCGATGACCTGCTCGAATTGCGCCATGGTCAGCACCCCGGGCACCCTGAATTTGCCGACGATGAAGGACGGCGTACCGCGGAAACGCAAGCCCCGCGCCTGCTTGTCGTTGCGCGCCAGCATGTCGTCGATGGCCTTGGCGTTGGCGGCGAGGTCGCGCTTGGCGCGGTCGACGTCGACGCCTGCTCCCGCGAGCAATTCGTCGATGCGCGGCTCGGTGAGCTTCGAGCTGACGCCGATCAGCGCCTCATGCGCCTTGGCGTATTTGTCCTGATATTTGCAGGCCAGCGCCATCCGCGCGGCAGTTACCGAAGTCGGCCCGAGAATCGGCCACTCCTTCAGCACCCAGCGCACCTTGCCATCATCGTGGATGACCTGCTGCAGTTCGGGATCGAGCTTGCGGCAATACGGGCAATTGTAGTCGAACCATTCGACGATCGTGATGTCGCCCGAAGGATTGCCGAGCACCGGCGCGTCGGGGTCGCGCAGCACCGCGCCCTCGTCGGGCTCGTCGGCATCCTCGGCGTGACTGTCGCGGGGCCACAAGGAAAGCGCCGCGCCTGCGCCAAGAAGCGTCAACACGTCACGCCGGCTGCTGGCGGAGGTGATCGCAGTCGAGGGGACGCGCTTCATCGAGGTCAGCTCCAGATATGCAGCAGGCTGCGCGTCAGCATATACAGCGCCACCACCGCGATCACGACGGAAAACACCACGTTCAATACGCCGCGCCGTTCGGAGAGATGGCGCGCCAGGCGTGTGCCGGCAAGACCTCCGGCGATTCCGCCAGCGATGAACAGTCCGGCGAGATCCCAGGCGACGAGCCCGGACCAGGCATAGCTCGCCGCGGTGGTGAGCCCGAAGGTCGTCACCGCGACCAGCGACGAGCTGACCGCATTCATGATCGGCATGCCCGTCGCAGCCATCAGCGCCGGCACGATCAGGAAGCCGCCGCCGATGCCGAAGAAACCGGACAGCGTGCCGGTGGCGAGGCCGAAGCCGACGACCGCCGGGACGTTGGCCATGCTCATCTTCACATCGGGGGTGCCGATGCGGGCGCGCGTCTTCAGCATCAGCATGGCGATGACCATCATCACCAGCGCGAACAGCGCCAGCAGCTTCTGGCCGTCGACCATCTTGCCGAGCAGCGAGCCGATGAAGGCGCCGACGATGCCCGCCGTTGCGAACAGCGCCGCGATCGGCCAGATCACGGTGCCGCCGCGCGCATGATTGGCGAGATTGATGGCCGCGTTGGTGGCGACCGCGATGGCGCTCGAGCCGATCGCGATGTGCGGCTCGGGCACGCCGACGACATAGACCATCAGCGGCACCGCGAGCACCGAGCCGCCGCCGCCGACGAGGCCGAGCGAGAACCCGACCATCGCGCCGCAAAACAGGCTGAGCACACCTTGGACAGCAGAGATCATGGCGAGAGCAGGGTCATTTCCCGCACAGGAAGGCAAGCCCCAAAATCACCGGAGCAGCAATGCCGCCGCCACCGCTGCGAACCGCCGCGCGACCGGCGCCGATCCGAGCCCGGCGGTCTCGCGGCGATGCGCGGCGTCGAAAGCGTCGGCCGGACGCATGATGCCCCCGGCCGCCGGCAACGTCTCGTCAGCCCGGATCAGGCAGCGCCCTTCAGCTTCTTGGTGCATTCGCTGTAGTAGCCGCCGCCCTTCTGGATCCACTTCAGGCCGCCATTGGCGTTGGTCGCCTTGTTGGCATTGTACTGATCGACGCAGGTCTGCAGCCGCGCCTTGCCGGGCTTCTCCTTGGCGTATTTCGGGTCCACCGCGTTGGGGAACACGGCGGGACCGGTCGGCGCGGGAGCGGCCTCCTTGGCTTCGGATTTCGCCGCCTTGGCCGGCTTGGCCTCGGCGGCAGGCGCGGCCGGAGCCGCGGCCGCGGCGGCATCGCTTCCGCACTGGGCCTTGCGGAAGTCGTTCCACTTCTGGCCGCCCAGCGTGCCGGCCTCCTTCGCCTGCTTGTACTTGGCGCTGCATTCCTGCGCGGTCAGCGCCTTCGCCGGGGCGGCGGCGAACGTCGCGAGCCCGATCACGGCCAGCGTAGCGAGTGACGAAGCAACCAATGATTTTGCGTGAAAACTCATCCTCGATCTCCCTGTGGAGCATGATGGAATGGGACGGTAATTCTAGCGAGACGCTCGCGACCGACAAAGCAGGCGGGAGCGTGGCCGCGCGAAAATATAATTTGCGTCGCGCGGCGATCCGGCTCATTCCATTCACTGCGGGTTCAGCATCGCCGGACATCGCGCCGTGCCTTTCGTTCGAGGACTTCAGCATGAGATTCACTGCCCGGGCGGCGATTGCGGCCATCGCAATTGCCACCCTGTGGACCGCCGGCCCCGCCTGCTCGCAGCCCGGATTGACGCTGCCGGCGCGGCCCGATGCCGCCACCGACAAGTTCGCCAGCCTGGACAAGGCGGCGCGGCGGACGATTTCCGTTGCCTGCTCCAAGGAGGCTGACGAGCAGGGGCTGAAGGGCAAGGCACGCGGCAAATTCCGCTCGGCCTGCAAGCGCGACAAGGCGGCGGCGGCCGCCGCGGCGACACCCGTGCCCGCTCCCGCGCCGACGCCGGAGAAGCCGAAATGACCGGCACCTGCGGGTGCACGCGCGCATGGCGCCTGCGCAGCGGCGGGAATTGTTCGCGCAGGCAGGTTTTGGCATAAGGCGCCGTGCGCCAGATCATCTCCTCCCTCCCCTTTGAGCTGCCGAGCCGCGCCAAGATCCTGAGCGCGATCGAGACGCTCGTGCTCGGCACCGCCGGCGGCCTGATCTTCCTCGTCGCCCATCTGCCCGGCGGGCTGATATCCGGCGCGATGATCGCGACCGCGATCGCCGCAATCGCCGGCCGCCCGCTGGCGATGCCGCCGATCCTGACCCAGACCGTGCTGCTGCTGCTCGGCATCTCGATCGGCGCCGTGGTCTCGCGCGAGCTGATCAACCATGTCAGCGCCTATCCGGTGACCATCGGCCTCCTGGCGCTCGCGACGTTCTGCTCGACCTTCGGCTCCAGCCTCTATCTGCAGCGCATCCATGGCTGGGACCGCACCTCGGCGCTGCTCGCCGGCAGTCCCGGCGCGCTGTCGCAGATCACGATGCTCGCGGTCGAGCGCGGTGCCGACCTGTCGGCGATCGCCGTGGTGCAGACGCTGCGGGTGATCATCCTGACGGCGGCGCTGCCGCTGGTGCTGGCGGTGGCGGGCGTCGCACCGGCCGCGCCGATCTCGCTCGGCCAGAGCGTCGCCTCGCCGCTCGGCCTGCTCGCGCTGCTGGTGGCCTCGCTGGTCGCGGCGATGCTGATGCAGCTGATCAGGTTTCCGGCGAGCTGGCTGTTCGGCGCGATGGTCGCCAGCGGCGTCCTGCACGGCACCGGCCTCGTCGAGGGCGGCCTGCCGGAATGGATGCGCGGCGTGGCGCTGGTCGGCATCGGCGCCCTGATCGGCAGCCGCTTCGCCCGGATGCGGGTGAAGACCCTGGTCGGCCATATCAGGGCTGCGTTGGGCTCGTTCGCGATCGCGGTGGCGATATCGGCGCTGTTCGTCACCGTGATCGTGCTGGTGACGCATGTGCGCTTCTCCGACACCATCGTCGCGTTCGCGCCCGGCGCGATGGACGCGATGATGGCGCTGGCGCTGACGCTGCACATCGACCCGATCTTCGTCGGCGCGCATCACCTGTCGCGCTTCGTGTTCGTCACGATCGCCACCCCCGGCATCGTCCATTTGTTCGGACGGCCGCAGGAGGATGTCGACGACTAGGCGCGCTTCCGGGCGATGCCCCAGCCCGCGATGGCGGCGATGGCGAGCGAGATCAGCACGCTGTAGCCGGCGAGCGACAGGCCGAGGAAGCGGAATTGCACCTCGTCGCAGCGTACGACCTTGACGCTGTCGAGCCGCTCCAAGAGGTTGCCGGCGCTGCCGAGATTGCCGATCGGCCCGGTGCATTCGGTCGGCCCCGGCCAGAAGCCCCATTCGACGCCGGAGTGATAGACGCTGAGCCCGGCATTGCCGAGCGCGGCCAGCGCCACCACGCCGAGCCCCGCGAGCACCAGCGCGCGCGGCGCGCCGCCTTTGGCGGCGAGCGCGATCAGCAGCCCGAGCGGCACGATCGCATAATAGGCCCAGCGCTGCTTCAGGCAGAGCTCGCAGGGCTGCAGGCCCCAGACCAGCTGCATGTACCAGGCGCCGGCCAAGGCCGCCGCCGCGATGCCGGCCGCGAGCAGCGCCGCCGCCACCGCCGGGCTCATGGCTCCCGCCGCGGGGCGCGCCATCACAGACGTATTGGTCATCGGTCCTCCCGAACGGGGCTGCATCCGGTCCAATGCCGGGCCGTTCCGGCTCCTACTCCGGCTCGCGAAAGCTGTCGAGATGCGCGCCCATCACGTCCGTGCGGGTTGACCCGGCCCGGCCGCCCGCTATAGTCCGCCCGCTTCGCTATGGTTCCTGCACAGGCCCGGCGAATGCCCCTGTGGCGGAACTGGTAGACGCGCTCGACTCAAAATCGAGTTCCGCAAGGAGTGCTGGTTCGATTCCGGCCAGGGGCACCAGCCTTCGCTGCTACTCTTCGGTGAGCCCTCGCTGATCGCTCCCACTGGCGCGGGCGGGCGACTTCCCCGCGCCATCACAATCGAGGTCTTGATGCCGACCTTCATCATCGACTGTCCGCGGTGCAAGGCCAAGGTTGGCGCTGAAATGCACGGGCGCGTCGATTACTACAGTGACGCTTACGGCGATCCGTTCGGCGATCGCGTGATGCTTGGGAGGTGCCCAAGCTGCTCAATCGCGCTCGTTGGGCCGACTTGCTCGACCAGTTCAAGCAGCAGCACAGCAAGGCCGCCTAGCGGCCTATTTTCTTGCGTACGCCTTTTGGGGTATAGACGGGTCTGTAAACCCTTTGGTTGATATCGCATACTATGCCCGGCCCATTTGATTTTTTGCCGGAGGACATGGCGTACTACGCCAACATTGCGGTCGAGCAGGTTGATACGTATCCCACGTCCTCGCTAAACAGCATCCGCAGCTTTGCGGACTTGGCCGCTCGACTTATTGCCGAGCGCCATTCAATACCCATAACCGAAGAAATGACGAATAAGCGGACTGACAAGACCAAGTCTCGCTTCCGGGATACGAACGACATCTATCAAGATATTGAATCGCGCCTACAACCATCGGGGCGACAATTTTTCATCCACGTATTTCGCCACGCTAATCCGAACTCACACGGTCAGTCCGGAATTTCTGAAAATATCAACGATGTTCGCCTTGAAGCTAACGCCGCCGTTCAATTAGCAGAGCCGTTTGGTCGTTGGTTGCAGGCCAATTATGTATACGCGGAAAATCCGTTTGTTGATTTTTTTGAAACGCTTCTAGGACGAATAAAGACTTTCGCGGTCATTGCCGGCATTCTCTTCTTTGCATGGGCCATCTTTATATTGCGCAGCCCACCTGCGAATAATGTTGTGGCGTCAAACAACACGCCCGCTCCCGCGCCTCGGTATGCTCCTCAGCCAGCGATCCCAACAGTATCGCAGCCTGCAACCGCTCTCACTCAACCACAAGCGCCAGCACGCATCGTAGCACCGGCCCAAATCACGCTCATAAAAACAGGCCGCGATACCGCGGGTGGCGGACTATCCGACACTGACATTAACGATACGTACATGGCGCCTATACCGACCTTTGCAGCGTTGGCGTACTTCGAAAATGCAATCCCATCACAAACAGTACTCCAGCTCACGCTGCGCCAGGGCACGAATGAACGTAAGTGCGATCCCCTCCGAGCACCGACACAACGCGGCACCTTTTGGTGTCGGTGGGCTCCGTTAAATTTAGACGCCGGCACCTACGAGATTGTCGCTTCAGCCGGTGACGACACCGAAGCGATCAAGGTCAAGATTATTGCGTGGGATGCTGGCGAATTGAAACGCAAAACAGCCGACACTTTTCCTCGCAAACCGGCCAACAAGGATCGCGCCACTGCAAGCCGCCGCGAGCCGGCACTAGCCGTGCTTCGCACACTTCATCTGTCTATTGCACCGTATATACCGCAGCACGTGCAGTTCGACGACGCGGACCAGATGGTCGTCCGCAACCGTAGAGGCGTCCAAATTCTGCTGAACGGTGCACCTATCTCGGATTGCTCTGACAGCGTGTTCACTGCAACGCAACACGGCATGTATTCGTTCTCGGTCGACGAGTGCGGCAACACGCGAGCTGAAGTCGAAGTTGTCAAATATGTAAGGCGGTAGCCGGGATGTGATGCAGTGCCATAACGGTCACCATGTTTGACCACGCGCACTCTACACTTCCAACAAATTCCAATCTCCGACTGAAGATTATCAAGGATCGAGCCGACTGCCCCGTCTGCGGTGGCGAACGCAAACTCCAATTCTTCGAGGAGACGAACGCTGGGCCACTGGGCCTGTACTCCCCAAAGCACCGGCAGGGCTAATCCACCACAGGAGCCATCATGCGAAAAATCGCCAATGGCGTCTTACCCCTCCACGTCGAGCAAAGAGACGAAGGGTATTACTTCTAGTTTCCCCCAGCAGAGACGCCCTGGCAAGGACCGTACGACACTATTGAGGAGCTGGTGCACGAAGCTATAGACCCTACGCTAGTGCAGATGATTACTGCCTCCCTCGCACATGCTCCGACCCGACAATGAGGTGGGACTTTTCTAGTGCCGCATGGCCGAGAATAGCGCAATCAGCCCGCCTAGGAGGACAACCCACCAAAAGCGCAGAAGCATCGCGCCAGCAAGTGCCAGCGCGCCGCCGACGATCAGAGCAACAATAAATCCCGAAATAAATATACCGACAAAATTAAACCCGTCGCTGATAGCGATGACAATACCCGCCGCGAAACCAACAAACGCGCCCAGTCCAATGATTGCTCTATAGGCATTGCCAAGCGGACCGAGGCCTTTCCGGTCAACCTCTTGAGAGTAACTTTCTCTTGCGGCCTCCTCTCGTTCGTACTCGCGCTGCCGAGCTGCTAATGCAATCTGTTCCTGCTGATAGTCGTAAGCTTCCTGCTCACGCCTGAGCCTTTCGTGCCGGGCCACATCCTTGATAGAACCGACTTCGTCGATTCCCATCCTACCCCCGAATGGCAGGCCGGACGTGCCGGGGTATGTCTCTTGGCCGCAATTTTTGCAGTACCAGTCTAGACAATCCCCACAATAGTTCTTTTTGCAGTTTACACATTGGTAGAGTTTTTGGCCTTCATGGGTGCTGCCGCAATTCTTGCAGAAAGGACGGTACATGTCGCACCTGTCAAATATCAAATGGTGAAATCAGACCGGATACTACTTCAGCGCGAGATTAAATCAACAAGCTCTTAGACGACTATCGTCTCTCGACCCAATCTCTCTTGCTAGAATTTGAGCTCGAATGAAGCACCACTCTGCAAATTAATCCGCGGGAAGGGTGCCTTCTGCAGCGTACATTGCGAGCTGCCAAGAGCAGAGCATACGGACCAACTCTGTCCGCGGGTCCGCGATTAGAATGCCACCTCCCTATACGCTGAAGGCGTTTCCGAGAAAGTCCACTCCACAATCTCTGGCAATCCAATTTCATCTAACGTAGATTTAGATCACTCGGCGCGAAGAGGGCTTCCGTGGTCGACTATCAATACCTAGGCGGAGTTTTTGCGCTGCTCGTCCTTGCGCTGCTAGCCCTTGTAGCTCTGACCGGTGGTATGAGGGGTCCTACGGGTGCCACATCGACGATGATGAAGCGCGCAATTGCCAGCATCCTCACCACCCTTTTAACGAGAATATTTCTGTACGATTCAGGACTAGGACACTCCGACATTACGCTCTGGTCGATCTCCATAGGAGCGGGTCTCGCAGTCGCTCTTATCTACCACGGGTAATTTGCGGCTATGCCTGGAAAATTCCTATTCAAAATGGCGCTTTGGTTCTTACTCTTTGTGATCGCTCTTGCGCTGATCCTTACTGCTGCCCTGCCGGGGTTCAGCAAAGCATTTTTTACGAATGTGTCCGGCACCATGGAAACATGGATAGTCATAGGAGCGTGCATTCTGCTCGGTATTTATATGATGAAATCCGACAGGCGCTAGCCAATGTGCGTGCTCCCTATTTACCCTCGTTTACAAGGAGGGAGACTCATTGGCTCCATTCTTCCGGCGTCAATGGATTTTCTGATGCTGACGCCTGACCGGACTGGTCATCGTGAAGCACAGCAGGCAGTCGGTCACTTACCGCAGGAGCCTGCGCGTGCCATGAGTTCACAGTTCGTGCAAGAAATTGGCGGACGCCTCGCTTCGTCCGCCGCGCACGAGATCAACCGACACATTTGAAGAGCCGGCGAGAATTTCGATCGAATGAGAACCGAACCAGCCCGAGTTGGGAACCAAAAACCGTGTGAGTAACGCTGTGAGTACAGACTGGCAGGGCTTCCGGAAGAGCCTGATTTTACGACAGTATTGGCCATTGTTCGATTCCGGCCAGGGCATCATTTCACCCTCCGCTCGCATCCGCCGACGTTCGTTCCCCCCTCAAGATCAAAGACAAGCCGCCGTTTGCCCCTTCGCCGGCGTCCGCCCCGTCTTGTTGGTATCCGTCCTCTCTACTGGTATCCTTGATGGGAGTTCGCGGGGGTCATGTATCGCAAGTCTTGGGTGGAATCGAACCTATGCCGGCCAAGTCCGGCCCCTATTTCCCGCACCTGAAGCCGGCTGAGAAAGGCTACAAGCGCTCAGATGAAGCGAGCTCTTCATGCTCGTCACCGCGACCGGATCGAAACTCTGGCGCTTCGCCTATCGTCGCCCGATCGACGACAATACGCTGAATGCTGCGCTATGCAGACTCGGCTGCGATAAGACCGAGATCACCGCTCACGGTCTTTGATCGACCGCCTCGGTCCCATTGAATGAAGGTGGCCAATGGAACGCGGATGCGATTGAGCGCCGGCTTGCGCATCAAGAAGTCAACGAGGTTTGCCGCGCCTATACGCACGCAGCGGAGTCTTGGCAGGAGCCGGTGCGCATGATGGCTTGGTAGGCCAATGAGTAGGACAGCATGCGCGCGCTACGACGCATCCCGAAGCATTCTGCGTGATCGGCGAGAAACCCTGCGCTGCTGCTTTCAATGATCGAGGCCAACACGACCAAACTCCCCCGAACTGTACGTGCCTTCAACGGGTCCATCTCCTGGTGGGCAGGCACTACCTACCGGACCTCCATAGGCTTCCTTCGCTGACAAGCGTAGGTCAGTCGAGCGCCGGTGGAAGCCCCAACTCGGGGATCCTGTCGCGCTGCGGATCCTGGAAGTCGAACAGCATGCGCCCGGGAATCTTGCCAATCTCGAGATTTTCGATCAGGAACGCGCGAACACCGAAGTGGCCCTTGAAGTCCTGCCGCACCTTGTCCCAGTCCGAGAAGGCGCAGAACTTCTCCTTGGGAATCGTGCAGGGTTGGGTCGGTGGATTCTTCTGCGAGAAGCCGAGCGGATGCCAATCGCGGTAGAGGCCGCCGACGAGCTCCTTGGCGGCGTAGCGCCCGCAGAAGAAGGTCTGCGCCAGCTCGCAATAATGCGGGTAGAACGGCTTGAAGTTGTCGATACGGTAGGTCTGAATGCCGGTGTCGCCGAACTCCTTGAGCTCCGCGTCGTGAAGCTTGCCGGGCTTGAGAAAGCGATCCTCCGGCGCGACGCCGGCCTCGACATTGCTGACGACCTGCAACAGCCCCCGCGCATTGGCCGGATAGAGATCGATCTGCAGGGGAAAGATCACGACTGATACACGGTATCCGGCGACATAGCCGATGCCGAACAGGTCGAGCGCTTCCTTGACCGTATGACCCTTCAACTCCTCGTAGTCGGCGACGAAGGAATATCTCTGCCGGGGCGGACCGAGCTGGGTCAGCGCGTCGATGCCGAGGGCGGCATCGGAGGGGCTGCGCGAGATCATGCGGATGACATAGCGCACACGTCTGTTGCTGGCGAGATCGTCGATCGCTTCATTGACCGACTTCCTGCGAATCGGATCCTGCGACACGTAGAACAGCGCCAGGGACGGGCCGGCCGCGGAGAACAGGATGCCACCAACCAGGCAAAGGAAGAACGCCGCCTTGAAGAACGAGGTGACCTCTTCCGGTTTTGACCTGAGCGCGATGCAGGCGAACACCGTGGTGATGAGCAGCAGGATCAGTCCGACCGCCAGCAGCGCTGCGGTCGAGGATGAGGCGAGCACGAAGCTCAGCACCTGAACGAAACCGTCGATGGCCTTGTCCATATCATCTCCCTCCGTCGTGAAGCCGTAGAGCTTCCAGAACCCGGTCATGACTACCAGCTCAGTCCTTATCGGCGGTGCAGCGTCCGCCCGAGAAGCCAGCGAAGGCGGCACAGGTCCTGAAATTGAGCGAGAGCTTGTACAGGTCCGTTCGCCTGGCCGTCTCCTCGTTGCGCCCCTTCTGGTAGGAGAAGGTGAGTGCGCGTTCGCGCGCTGGCGGACGAAACCTGCAGGACGCGGCCTGCAGGTTTCATCCGCCGCTCGCCGCATCACTTGCCAAACAGAGGACCGACGGACGGAAGAATGACCGCCGTGACCGTGCCCTTTGCGCCGTCCGCAGACGGATTGCCGAAGCCGAGGTTTGCAGGCGACGGGAAATTGCCTGGCGATCCTCCGCCCGTGCCCTTGCACCAGCCATTGGCCGGCGCGCCCTGGCCGCCGGGGCCCGGATTGCCCGGGCTGCCGCCCCGACCGGGGAGCCCGGCCCGCCCGCCGACATTGTTGATCCGCGAATAGCTCAGGACTTCGTAGGCAGGTCTGGTCGTGACGAAGACGAGATCGGCGCCTTGTCCCCCAGCGCCGGCGTCACCGCCGCGTCCTCCGGAACCGGCAGCGCCTCCCGTCCCGCCGGGGCCGCCACCCTCCTTGCAGTCGAACAGACTCGTGGCCCCTTCCTTGCCGTTTCCGGCCCGACCGCCGTTGCCACCTTTTCCCCCGGTCCCACCATCGCCGCCGTCAATGCCGCGGAAGAGAAGGACGAGGTTGAGAAGACCAGCCGGGATCGGCCCTTTCGGATCGGAGAGCTCTCCGGCGACCAGATAGACGTCGGGCAGTTGCCGGGTCTGTCCGGCCACGGCAGGCCCGCCGGGGCCGCCGGGATAGCCTGGATTGCCGGTCCGGTTGGTCTCGCCGGGATTGTCGGCGCCATTGGGACCTGCAGGGCCGTCACTGCCGACGGCGGCCACGGCCTGCGGATCGCGCTGGATGATGCTGTAGCTGTCGGGGTTGGCGAACTTGATGCGTTGCGCGGCCACCACGATGTAGGGATAGTTCAATCCGGTCAGCGTCAGCTTTGCCCCCGCCGCGAAGGAAATCTCGTCTGCCTTGATGATCTGCTGCGCGAATTTCTCCTCACCGCTGATCGGAATCAGCGTCTGCGTCAGCGGAGCCGCCTTGATCGCGGCCGCGATGTCGGGCGGCAGTGAGCCTGTCGGAATCTGCTGTTGCGCCAGAGCGACGCTGGGCAACAGCATGGCGGAGCAGGCCATCAGTCGAAGACTCTTCATCTGCAATCTCCTCAGGTCATCATGATTGTTTGAATCAGCGGCCCGCTTTCGAGACGCCGCGCCTGGACGGCGAGCTGCCATCCAGGTCGCCGAACAGCGCCTAGCGAGATCCCGGAATCGGGAAGCGGACGTTTCCCTCGGCGCTGTTGCGGGTCACGTTGCCGCCGAGCGAGACATCGCGGTTGACGTTGAGCCGCGGCTCGTTGGTGGAAGGATCACGGCTGATGTTCGGATAGTTGGTCGGAGGCGGGGCTGGAGCGTGGAAGTTCTGCAACCGCTCGCTGTCGGTTTGTTGATGCGGCTGATAGGTCGGCACCAGGTCCTTGAGGTTCTGACCGGAGGCCTGGGACATCAGCAAGGGCGAGATGATCAAGCCCATCACGATACGGATATTGGATCTGCGCATTGAATCCTCCTGTTGTCTCGTTTGCACGGGAGGAACTATGCCGAGGTGGTGTGAGACGATCGTCAGGACATCGCAAGAGCATCGTCAAAAATGCATCGGAACGACGCCATCTGCACTCACGCACTTGCGCTATCGCGCGCGTCGGCAAGGGCGCAGCACAAGAGGCATCGGGTGCAGGCTGGGAGTCGAGGCGCGCGCCTGTGCTGGCTCACTGTCTGCCAGCATGCTGCAACTGCGCGGCGGCGAACCGGGGAGTCGGGATCAGCGCAAGTTTGGGCTGCGCGGATAGGTCCGCGGCGGCAGGCCGGGGTGGCCGCTCGCACGCAGGATGAAACCACCGATACGGGCCTTGTCACACGGCGAAGCGGCGACCGCATCCTGCTTGATCGGCTCGAGCACGGCGGCGCCCGGCGGCGGGACGTCGGAGCTCGCCACGGGACCGTCGGTCACCGCAAGCGACGCAAGCACCGGGCCTGGTTGCAGCGATGCGAGATAATCTGCGAGCCTACGTACGAGTTGCGGCGCTGCCACGCTGGTGCCGCGCATCGCCACCACCGAACCGCTCCGGGTACCGGCCGCGAGCACGCCCCAATGCGCGGGCCCCTGGTCGGCGATGGCAGCACAATCGGGCTCGGCGCGCCCCGGCGTCGGACCGCTCGCCGTATAATCCGTCGGCTGGCCCGCGGCATCGACGGCGCCGACCACGAGCGCGCCCGCGCCGGTCGCGAGCGCCGACAGTGTGTCCTCGCGAGTCATGGGGCAGCCGCTGCTGTCCGGATCGCTGTAGCTGCCATCCAACGCCGCACGCTGATAGCCCCCTGCATGATCGAAATAGGACTGACGTCCATGCTGCACGTAGCCCAGCGGGGTATCGTCGCGCTGGATGTAGAGATGTGCGGTCAGCGGCGCCTCCGATCCGTTGGTGACGGAAAGCCGCCAGCGTCCGGCCGGCGCTGGATGCCTCACGCTCCAGCGCGCGGTGGTCGGATTGACCGACAGATGAAAGCGGACGCGATCGGGCTGGCCGGCCACCTTGGCCAGGTGGCCATTGATGGCGGCGATCGGCTTGCCGTCATCCTCCAGCACCTGCACATCGCCATCACCGAATCCATCGATCATGCGCGGCACGCCGCCGGGCGGCGTCAGGCTGATGCCGACACGCGGCCATTGCTGCGCGATCGCTTCGCCGTCGAGCCAGATCTCGAGATGATTGGACGTACCGTCATCCGGCAGCATGATCCAGTCGATCTGATCGGAGGCGCCGGGCTGCACAGCCATCCGGCCCGTAGTCCGCTCGCGATAGCTGTTGCCGGCCGGCAGCACCAGATAGGTCGGCCCGCCGCTCTGGTTGCGGCGCTCGATCATCCGCGACAGAGCCTGCTCGATCTCGTGGCTGCCGTTCTTGGGGCCGGCGGCGATGCCATAGCTGAAATTGATGACGAGCGGCAGCTTCGGGCTGATCCGGTCGGCCCACAGCATGATCTGGCGCGCCCCCTGCAGCACGTAGCTCGCCATGGTGACGCCGGTCGTATCGCCGGACACCGGCGACGGCAGTTGCACCGCCAACAGAGGCCGCTTGCTACCGATATCTTCCGCGGTCGGATCGTAGCCGCCGGAGAGATCGAGGATGTGTGTGCCGTGCGAGACCCGTTGCGCCAGCGGCTTGTGCTGATCATTGCCGAAATCGGTCATGCCGAACGCGCGATAGATGTCGGCCTCGCTCGCATTCGCCGCAAACAGCACGTCGAGCTCATCGCCGGTGAGCCGCTGCCCGGCGGCGACGCCGAAATCCTTGGTCCGGCGCTCGACATCCTGCAGCCAGATCGCTCGGATGCGCGATCTGCCGCTCCTGCTGCGAAAACGGCGGTTGGCAAAAGCGATGCCGTCATCGATGACGCCGATAGCGACCTGCCGCGTCAAATCCGTCAACGGCTTGCCGAGATCGGTCGGCGCGGCGATGACAGAGTCGAAGCGGAGCCCTGGAATCGGCGGGCCGACATGGATCGCCGTGAAGAGACCGTTGGCGGCAGTGCGATTGGCGATGTCTTCGGGCCGGTAGATAAAGAACTGCACATCGCGCGGATCGTCCGGCGGCCGGACGCGACCGATGCGGATGTCGTCGATCAGCTTCGTCAGCAGATCGAATTCGTCGGCCGACATGCGGATGGTCAGCGCGCCTGCAGGCTCATCCGGCTCGTGGCCGGCGGCCACCATGGCGGCCAACTGGCCGAGATGGGCCACATAGCTGCCGTTGGCCTCCGGCAGCAGTTGGATCTGCGCGCTGCACCAGTCCAGCCTCTTGCCAAGTGGCCTGTTGCGCAACTCCCAGTCGAGATAGGGATTGGCCCGTTCGGCCCGATCTCCTCGCCAGTCTCTCATGCGCCTGTCCTTTCGTGTCAGCCGACGATCAGGCGGCACTCGGCGAGCGCCTGCGTCCAGAGATGCTGCAAGATCGGCGAGGCCGGAACGGTCGATGGCGTGCCGGCCTCGATGATCGCGCCGCCCCCACCCTGCTCGCTGGCGACGTTCGCAGCGGCCGATCGCCTGTAGGACATCGCCAGCACATCGTCGTAGCGGAAATCGTCGTTGAACCCCCGCCCGTCGAACTTGCGCATCGTGACCTGGCCGCAGCCGGAGCAGCGCGCAATGAACAGCTCCGCCAAGGTCCAGCCCAGCACCATACCGGCCACGCTGTCGACCGGAAAATGCACGCCGGCGACCGTCCGGTTGATGGCAATGCGCTCGGCGTGGCGCATCAGCTGCACGAACACTGGATCGGTCGCATCGACATCATCCCGCCCGGTCCTCGCCTTGCGCATGAGGGCATTGATCACGAAGGCCGCGGCAAAGGATTCCGTGGCATGGCCGCTCGGCAGCGAGCCATGCCCCGGCGTCTGGATCATCGGCTGTATCTGGGGTGAATATTCGATTGGGCGCCGGCAGGTGAGCGCATGCTTGACCCGCATTTCGATCGTGGTCGTCACCTGCAGGATCAGCGCCAGCAGCTCGGCGGTGTGCGGGCTGCGGCTCGGATTCCAGTATCCGACCAGACCCAAGAAGCTGGTGAAATCGTGCAGCTCGGCCAGGATCTCGCTGCTGCGTTCCATCCGCAGCGCGGCATAGTTGAACACCCAAGCCGCTTGTCTGGCGAAGTCCGCGGCATTGGGACGGATCATGTGCACGATCGGCGTGAACGTCTCATCGCTGCGGCCACGGTACTGAAGCGAGATCGAGGTCTCGCCTTCGTCATAGACAAGGCCCGACAACAGCTCGCCCGCGAAGATGCGCAGTCGCACGTCGCGCGACCAGCGATCGAGCGCCTCTGGCCCGGCAGTATAGTGATCAGGAATGTGTGACGGCTGGTTCCAGTAGCCGACAACGCCCTCCCGGCTGGTAATCAGCGCGCGTGCGTGCGATGAGGCGCGAGCACGGCGGCCCTCACCGCTTTCGCCGCTCTCACCACTTTCGCCGCTTTCTCCGCTCTCACCGCTTAGCCATGCCATCTGCCGCCTCCCTGCCTGGCCCGGCGGACTTGCTCCGCCCGTTACCACTGAATGGTCGTTTTGACGGCACGCGCGGTCAAGCCGCCCGCCTTCGAAATGACGGCGTTTCACGGATTTTTCACGTTGACAGCAAGGGTGTTGGAGACTTCACTACTCAATCATTGGTTTCCGTATTTTCACGACTGATTACATCATGGTTGTGGGCGACGAATGTGAGCTCCGATCCAAAATTGCTGATCAAGCTTCTTGGTCCGTTTCGCGTGGTCAAGGCTTCTGGCGAGGATTGCACGCCCAGAGGACGCAAGGCTTGCGCTCTCATTGCGATGTTGGCGCTGGCGCGTGAGCACAAGCGATCGCGGGTCTGGATCCAGGACAGGCTCTGGGGTAGCCGCGGCAAGGAGCAAGGCGCGGCCAGCCTTCGCCAAAGCCTGACCGAAATCCGCAAGGCGCTGGGCGACTACCGCTCTCTGCTTTGCGCTGACAGCTTCGTCATTTCGCTCGATCCAAAGCTATTTGAGACCGACATCGCCCGTTACGCTACCGCATCACCGCAGCAGACGATGGCGCCTCCCCAAGGTGAGTTTCTTGAAGGCTTTGACATTGCAGAGGAGGAGTTCGAGGATTGGCTGCGCGAGGAGCGTGCGCGATTCCAGACGCACGTCGCGCCGGCGCCTGAACTCCACCACGCCGCCAATCTCGCGACCGACCTTGCAGAGCACCTGCAGCCCCCCAAGGAGCGGCCCTCACGAAACCGGATCGTCCTGATCCCCGGCTGCCGGACAGGCCCGTCGGATGCCGCGGTCGTGACGGATAGCCTCGTCGATTCCATCGCCAAGACGATCAAGGAACTGGGCGTAGCCACGATCCAAGATCGTCGCGACATGAGCGCGTCGGCCGCCTGGCCGGCGGACACTTTGCCCGGAGATGGCTTGACTGGTGACGATGGCGCCTCGGTCAGCACGCTGTCCCTGCGCTCTGATGTGTTCGGATCTGACACGAGCAAGATCGTTCGGCTCGCGCTGCTGCAGCGCCCTGCGAACACGCTGGCATGGTCGTCGACATTGCAGATCAACGGCGACGGTACGCTCGACCTGAACGACACCAATGTGATGAGAACCATCAACCTGGTGGTCAACTTCGCCGTCGATCAGCTCGCTCATATCGAGGATGGCGCTCCGAGGTCTGCCTCCCATCTATGCTATGCTGGTATCCTGCGCCTGTTTCGACTTGGCAGAGCCAACTTCGAGTCCGCCGACAAGCTGTTCGCGGCTGCTTTCGCGGCCGAGCCACGCGGTATCTACCTCGCGTGGCGCGCCTATTTGCGCACCTTCATGCTCGCCGAACGCCAATTCAACTGCCGCCAGACGATCGAGGCGGAGGCTTTCGATCTGATGTACCGGGCGCTGGAGCTCGAACCCTACAACTCCTATGTTGCTGGCCTGAGCGCGCATGTCCATTCCATGATGCGACGCTCGTACGTTGCCGCCTATGAGCTGGCCGAGCGAGCCATTCAACTGAACCACGCCAACCCGATCGCCTGGGCCTGCCTGGGAATCGCAAAGAGCTATCTCGGCAAACCAGAGGACGGCTTCCAGCACACATTGCTTGCCCGTACGATCGCTGGTGCGGCGCCTTTCCGTTTTCAGCTCGATGCCCTGAGCTGCATTGCGGGGACGATGGCGGGAGAACTAGACAAGGCCGTCCATCTTGCAGAAGCCAGCCATGCTCTTGCTCCGACCTTTGCGCCCCCCTTGCGATATTTGTCGGCTCTCTATGCGCATAATGGGCACCGTGAGCTTTCTTTCGAGATGGTTCGCAAGCTACAGACAACGGAACCAGACTTCTCATATGACAAGCTGAGGGATAAGGCCTATCCCGCGGCTGGCCTCCATCGGACATCAATCATCAACTCGCTGCCAGCCCAACAGTTCTAGCGGCGTCACGCTTCATCCGAGAGGTTGTGGAGCGGCAGACGCGATCGCTTACGGTCGCAACGCAGTCCACGCGCACGACTGATGACGCGGGCGAAGGCCACGAAAGAAAAGCCAAAGGAAGCCTCCTCCGACGAGCCGCTTCAGAACAACGATCGTCTCTGCGTCAGCGCAACAAGGTTCTCTCAATCGTCCTTGCCACGGGTCAAGCTCCATCGCTTTCATTTCAGGCGCCGAGGAGGGTCCACAGGATCGCTTCAAGTCGAGTGACGCGTCACCCTTCATTCGTCCAATAGATCCAAGAACTGTTCGACCCTTCGTAGGGCAGGCTCATCGCTGCGTCCGGGATAGACGACGCGATCGCCCTCGCGCTGCAGTGACCGCGAGCGTAATTTACCGATCCTCCCTGCGAGCATCGTTGCAGCAATCGCATCCGGGCCGACATCGAGACGCATGATCCCCCGTTGCCGGCAATCTACCCTGAGCTTGGCGACAGCAAAGAAATTGCTGGCCTCAGATGGCAGCTTGCCGAATCGGCGGTGCGTTTCATCCTCGAGCTCCTCCAGCTCGTCATCACTCCGGCACCGAGCGGCTCGAGCATAGATCTCGAGCCGGACCGCCTCCGATTGCACATAGCTCGCGGGAAGCAGCTCAGGGATGGGAAGATTCAGCTCAGGGATCCAGAGCGCGGACATTCCATCGCGGTCTCCCTCCAGGGCAAGCGTAAGAAGGTGGCCGTAAAGCGTCGGTCCGAACACCTGCGTGTGGCCGGATTGTCGATCGGAGCGCAGGTCGCCGCCGCCGCGGAGGTCGAGGTCGCGAGCGCTGATCGCGAAGCCGGCGCCCGGACGGCTCAATTCCTCGAGGGCGGAAAGCCGTTTTTCCGAGCGTTCGGAGCCGCCTTCCGTCAGGAAATGTGCAAACGCCCGGATGCCGCCGCGCCCTACGCGTCCCCTGAGCTGATGCAATTGTGCCAGGCCAAATTTTTCTGGCCAGCACACAACGATAGTGTTCGCACGTGGAATGTCGAGGCCGCTTTCCACGATGTTGGTTGCAAGTAGTACATCGGCACGACCTTCGACGAACCCCATCAATCGCTCGTCAATCTCGTCCGTTGGCAACTTGCCGTGAATGGTAATGATACGTAGTTCCGGCGCCAGCGCGTGGATCCTGGCCAGCAGGGGATCGAGATCCTGGATCCGCGGACAAACGACAAAACTCTGACCGTTACGTCTGTGCTCACGAACCAGGGCAGCGGCGATAGCTATGTCCGAGAGCGGTGCCACCTTGGTGGCAACCGGAACACGATGGACCGGCGGGGTCGCGATCACGCTGAGATCCCTCAAGCCCGTCAAGCCGGCCGCAAGTGTGCGGGGGATCGGAGTCGCACTCATCCAGAGCCTGTGACCGTTCTTATTGAGGCCCGACAGCATGGCTTTCTCAGCAGCGCCGAAATGCTGCTCCTCGTCAATGATGATCAGGCCAAGCTCGGCAAATCTCACCTCCTTGGATGCGAGCGAGAGGGTCCCGACGACGACCCTGAGTTCTCCGCTCTTGAGACGCTCCCTTACCTTTCGCGCTTCGGCGGCCGAGGCAACCCGCGACAGGTTTCCAACATCGATGCCAAGAGGCGCGAAGCGCTTGCGGAACGTTTCGACATGCTGTCGTGCCAGCACTGTCGTCGGCACGACGATAGCGACCTGCTTTCCGGCCAGCACTGCGGCTGCCGCTGCTCGCAGCGCCACCTCGGTTTTGCCAAAGCCGACGTCCCCACAGACGATCCGGTCCATCGGGTGCCCCGATGCAAGATCATCCAGAACGTCGCGGATGGCCTTCGCCTGATCGGGGGTAGTGAAATAGGGAAAACGCGCGACGAACTTCTCATAGACAGCAGGGCGCGGCACGAGCTTCGGAGCCGGGCGCCGCCGGCGCTGACTCATCTGCTTGGCCAGCTCCTTTGCGACCACATGAATCTCCGTCTCGGCAGCAGCTCGCCGCGGCCGCCATGAGCTGCCGTCGGCCTTGTCCAGCGAGGTGTCTCCGAGCTCAGCGGCGTAGGGCCAGATCAGGGCTAATTCTGCAAGAGGGACGAGAACGGCATCGTTTCCGGCGAATACCAACCTGACCATCTCGCGCGCCGAAAGATCTCCCGTGCCCATGGATCTCAAGCCGCCAAGGCGTGCGAGTCCACGTTGCAGATGAACGACCACGGATCCGAGTTCAGGGAGGTCTCCCGAATCGAAGCCGGGCGTCCATGCCCAGTTCATCGGTTGCGGTTGGTGTGCCCTGCTGCCGAGCACGTCGGCAGCAGTGATGACCACGAGCGGCTTCTTTCCAGGAACGACAAAGCCCGCATCGAAGCCTGCCAGCAATGCGGCCTGCTGCCTGCCCGTTGCGGTCGCGTGCGTCCAATCCGGCACGCATTCAGCCTTGATAGCGCTCATCCGGGCCATCACACGCAAATCCGCTTCGACCGCAGCGACGAAAAGCACACGTGCCCTACCGCGCTGGGCTTCCTCGATAAATGCACGGAGGGCCTTCCGCGGAGAGGCTGCCTTGTAGAACTCTGGCGTCGCACGATACGGAGTGGTTGGCGGCAACACAGTGATCTTCTTCGCCGCCAGCTCCCATTCGCGTCGGCTGAGATAGGCACGGTCGCGCTCACTGCGGGCGGCCGCATCCTCGATCGTGCTCAACCAGGTGTCGGCGTGCCTGGGCACGGTACTGTCGGCGATCCATTTGGCGCGCGCACAATAGTCCAATAGGCTGGACCTTCTTCGAGCCCGGCCCGTGAACGCCAGCCGCTCGGACATCGGGTCAATCAGGAGCTCCTTCGTTTCGGAAATCACCTCTTGGTCTATCGGATTGATCGCTGCAATGCGCCGGATTTTCCCTCCGGAATGCTCTATCCTAAAAGGTCCGAACGCGCCGGCTGGGAATATCTCGAAGGTGTTGCCGTGAAACAAAACTCCACCGGGATAATCCGGACTATCGTCCAGGTCGTACCCGAGAGCTTTCAGACGGGCCTCAAGGTCTTCCTCGGAATAGACGGCCCCGGTCCGAAGTGGAAATCCGATACGAGACCAGTTCGCAGGCAACGGCAGGAGCTCCATTATGGCCTCCGCCGTCGTGATCAGCAGGATCGGCTTCTTTGCCCTGGCAAGGCGTCTCAAGACGGAGCTCCGCCGGCCCGCGATATCACGTGAAGGCTCAAGCTGATCGAACGGAAGCGTGTTCAAACGGGGATAGACGAGCACATCACAGCTCGGCTCGATAACTGGGATGATCGACCCCAACAGCTCGGCTCGGCTCTCATTTTCGGCGAGGAATACAAGTCCGCCTCGGCCCGAAGCACGCCATCGCGCCGTAAGATACAGCGCCAACATGCCCAGTGGAGACGAGGAGGAAATGCCAGTCCGAATCGGAGCCTTCGTTGTTGTCGCAACCGATGTCTTCTTCCGCGGGGCGGCCTTTGGTGACACGGAGCGCTTTGCTGATGTGTTCTTGCGCGGCGTTGAGCCACGGAGCGTACGAAGAGCAGTGGTCACTGAATTCTCGTGCTGAATTGACGAATGCTAGGCAAGCCTGCGAATCTTTGTCGAGCTTTAGCGGATTCGACGGCTCCAAGGGATCCAAACTTCGGAGTGTCGATCACCGTTCTCCCCTTAAGTGCGACGGTATCACCAACCAGCACCATCGTCGCGCTCCACGTGGCAGACTGGGGTGCCATGACAACTATGACGCAGAGATTCGTTCTTGAATGACCATGGTACGAACGCGTTGATAAGCGTGATTGCAGCCTTGATGACGGGGCTGCACAGAATTCACGAGCCCGGCTGAGACGGCCTGCGGTGGGACTACCCGTCACCAGGTTTGAGCAGAGCCGGCGGTTGCTCATGCTATAAGCGATTCCGCGTGATCTCTGCCCTTATGGCTATGGGCCTCTGCCGAAGAGGCTCAGGCCTCAACGTACAATAACGCAGTGACTCTCGATTCGGAACAATCAAGGCGAACTTCTCCGCGCTCAACCTTGAACGGTGTTCCTCGTGCTGGCTCTCCGTTGCTTCTCCTATGTCATGAAGGAAGCGCTGAGGTCGGGAATGGGTCTTCGGATATTCACACTTGCCGGCCGCTACGTAATCTTGGGGCGCCGAGCGTCTGCCGTCGCGCGAGAAATTGCCGACTTGGGAATGGCGCGCCCGTTCAACCCTCCATCTCCGGCGGCCGCGCCACCGCTATATTTCGACGGTGACGTTTCATGCGTTCATGCCTTCCGCTTCGGAAGGATCGCGTCGAAAGCGAGCCTGCTCGACCGCTCGCCGCGATCGGTCTCCTTGCGGATGCCGAGCCAGACAAAAGTGCGGCCGTTGTACCAGCGCGTGCGCTGGAAGCTCTGGGTGACACGAATGCCCGCGCGCGGCACCTCCTCCTCATGGAGATTGTAGCCCTGCTGCTGCGGGAGGTCGAGACCGTGGCGCAGCAGATCGGTGCGAGGTTCGACGCGCACCGGCGGATCCGGGTCGCGGTCGATGACCCGCAGCATTGCTGCGCGACGCAGCTGGATCTCGCGGCTGTCGTTGTCGATGTGCACCGGGATGAATGGAATCCAGTTCTCCGGCATCTCGCTCATCAGCCGATAGCGGATCGCGGCGTCGTTCTCAATCGGCGGCGCAGGTGGTGGGCCCGGCGGCAGGCTCTCCTCCACCAGGCGACGGAAATAGCGGCGGGTGTCGAGCGCGGCGCTGCGCCCGCTCTTGCTGTCGCCCGAAGCCAACATCACCCGCGACTCGACACCCCACACCATGTTGGCCATCTCGTCGCGGAACAGTTCCACCGACTCCAGCGGCTCGCTCTCCTGGATCTTCGGCACGCTGGGCACGATGAAAAGGCTGAGATCGGCGGGAATGTCGTCGCTCCCCTTCGTCGCCAGCGTAAACATCGACCAGCGTTGCCAATCCGCGTCCCCGCCCTTGCCCGCGGCTTCGACCCAGATCCGCTCGCCGAAGACGTTGGTCACGCTCATGCCGGCGACCCGGGTGATCGTCCCGGCCGGCACCGTGAACGGCATCAGGAACCAATCGTTGGCGTAGACGAGGCCGAATTCGATCAGCAGCAGCTTGTTGACGTCCGTCGTCTCCGGATCAATGTCGCCGAAATTCGTTCGTCCCTCCTCAAAGGTCCACCAGCGTGTGTTCGGCATGCCGTCGAACTGGATCGGCGCCGGGATGAATGACGCCGTAAAGGTCGTCTCGACGGCGGCCGGCGGCGGCGCGTCCGCAAGGTCACCGAGTCCTGCGCCGGAGGCGTCGACGTCGAAATTGTACCAGTCGAGATGCCCCTGGAAGTATTCGTCGGCGACCACGAGCTTCTCGCCGCCCGCCTTGGGCGCCGACGCGGCGAAGGCGTATTCGAGGCGATCGGGCAGCCAGGCATCGGCGGCCCCCGCGGCGGACTGGTAGAACGCCTCCCGGTACCAGCCAAGGAATTCCGCCTCGGCCGTCTCGATCGCAGCGGCGCTGGCCGGATTGCCGAGCACGACGAGGTCGTGCGCGTGATTGCCGGGCGCGGCCGTCAGATGCTCGACGAGGTCGTAGCCGTCCATCGACCGGCCGGCCAGCGCCGCCATCGTCTGCCAGGCTTCGCGATGGGCGGCGACCGGCGCATCGGCCTTGAGCGCGGGATCTGGCATGGCGACCGGCAGCGCCGCGATGAATTGCTGGGCAAGCCCCGGCTCGATGCCGGCGACGAGCTTCAGCCAGCGCCGGCCCAGGGCGATGCGGAGATCGAACGCGATCTTCTGGCCGGCGAGACGGAACGGGATCGGCCGCCGCTCGACCTTGGCTTCGAGCGGCACGTCGTCGGCGAACGCTTCCGGCGGATTGCCGGCCGCGCGGTATTTCGTCAGTTCGGTGGTCTCGATGTGCACCTTGGCGACGACGGGCGAGCCGGCGTCGTCGCCCTGAAACTCGCCCATCTGCCACTGCTTCGTCAGCAGCCACAGCGGATCACGGACCTCGGCCTTGAGCGCGCGGTCGAAATCGTGCGTGCGTGGGCGGCCCTCGAGCCTGTTCCACAACGTGATGGTGGGCAGCTTCACCTTGCCGGAGAACACGGCGGAGAGGTTCTGAACCGCGACATAGTCAGCCATTGCCCGTCTCCGTCTCGGCCAGCACCGCGGCGAGGTTGTTGTTATAGGCGAAGTTGAGCGAGGCCGTGATCGGATGGAAGGCCACGGCGGACACCAGCGCCGGCAGGAAGCGGGCATAGGCGGTCGTGTCGACGTGGTCGGGCTCGATCGCGCGCTTCTTGGCGAGGTCCATCGTCTCGCGCACCGTGTCGACAAGATCCTGCCACTGCCACGAGCCGACAAATTTCGGCGGCAGCGCCAGCAGCAGAGTCTGCGGCGGTTCGGCGTTTGGCCGGTCGAAGTGGAACGCCAGACCGGTATCTTCAGTCGGGCGCGGGATCACTTCGGTCCACTCGTCGAGCAACAGCCCGAGTTGCCGTCGCGCCGGATCGAAGCTTTCGGCGAAATGCGCGGTATAGAGCAGCTTGTCCTCGTCGATCACGAACGGCTTTCCGTCGGCATCGGTCTCCGGGAATTCGAGTCCGAGCCACGGCAACTCGGGGCGATGCGGAAATTGCAGCGCCTGCAGCGCGACGCCCGCCCCCGTGAACGCGTCGGCGAGATGCTGCGAGGCTTCCAGATCGTGCAGCTTCGACCGCACCCGCGCGACACCCATGAACCAGTCGTCGAGCGGAAAGCGGCGTCCGATCGTCGTCTTGAGGAACCCGAGAATGGTCTCGTCCGCCTGCGCCCCCGCGCCCCAGGCGTTGCTCCATTCACTGGCCTGCGCCGCTGGCAGACCGAAATCCGGAACGATCTTGAAATCTTCGCCGAACAGCAGCTTCGCCGCCGCGGTCAGCGCCTCGATCTTGTTCTTCGCCTCCGCTGCGGCATCGTATTGATCGAGCCGGGCCTGGATCGCCGGCAGCCGCGTCGTCAGCTCGAGCGCGAGCGCGGCGGTGCGCTTCGCCATGTCCTCTGCGAGCGCGACGATCGCCGTGCGCTGTGCCGCGATGTCGATCGCCGCCACGTCGAACGCGGCGTTCGCAGCCTTCGACGCCTCGATGCCGTCATGCAGGGCGGCGAGATCGGACGCATTGTCGTAGAGCATGATCAGAACGGCGCGCTGTCCAACAAAGGCGGCGCGCTTGCCGCTCATGAGATCGTCGCGGAAATCGTCCGGCTGCGCCGGTAGAGGGTCGGTCGCCGTGGTCGCGATCAACGTTTCGGCCACCCGCAGCGCCAGGAACTTCGCCGCGTCCGGCGCGCCGGAATCAGCGTCGTAGGCGACTATGCGTGCGTCGAACTCGGCGAGCTGCCTGGTCCATCGAGCGATGTAGCCGGCGAGTGCGGCGCGCAACTGGGCGAAGATCCGCCGCCGGTCGGCGTAGACGGCACCGGTACCGGTCTGCAGCGCCGCGAACGGACCGAGACCCTGCATCACCGACACGAAGCCGGTGATCGTCTGCTCGATCTCCGTGGCGATTTGGGCCTCCTGCTTGGCGTCGAGGCGGGCCTGCAGCGCCGTACGGAAGGCGTCGAGATCCGCAAGCCGCGCGGCGAGCAGATCGCGCGGCAGCGTCGCCCGCTCGCGCGCGAGCGCCGCGTCAAGATCGACGGCCTCGTTCGCCTCGCCGGCCATCGCCATGTCGCTCGCCTTGAGCGGACGCGAGCGCAGCAGCAGGCTTCTGAGATGCCGCATCAACGCCGACAGCTCGAACAGCGGCACATGCCCGGCGATCGCCGCGATCCTCTCGCGATAGGCGATCGTCAGCATTGCGTCCGGGCGCGGCGGATGGACGGCGATCACATGCGCCTCGATCAGATCGTCGAGCGCCTTGGCGGCCGGATCGTTGTCCGGATCGAGCAGATACAGCAGGTCGATCGGCAGCAGGCCGAGATCGGCCTGCGTCACGTTGTAGGTGACGGAGGAGAGATCGAGCGGGTCGGTGACCGTCACCGAGCAGGCGACCGCTGCCGGCGGCGGCAGAATGCCCGCGAGCCAGGCGTTGAGCGCGGGCTCCGCCTTCGCCCGCGGCGATGTCAGCGCGCCGTCGTTCGGGTCGAGCCCGGCCTTGAGATGCAGCGCCACCCGATGGGTCAGCGTCACCCCCGACCGCGGCGTGCGGACCACGTCGGGGGTCGCCGGGAATTTTCCCTTGGAGTAGGTGTCGAGCACGGCGCCGGCGCGGTCGTAATTGCCCTGCACCACCTGATGCACGCTCTCTGCCATCGCGAGGTCGGCGACCGCGTCGGCGATGTCGGCAATCCGCGCGGCCTCGGCGGTGATCGCCGCGGCCTGCTGCGGGCTCGCCGCCGGCAGGTCGGCATCGTGGCCGAACGGGTAGCTGCTCACGCCGCTGGTCTTGATGTGCTCGACCAAAGCAAGGCCGTCGATGACGTTGCGCGCCTCCACCCGGTTGATCCGCAGTCGCCGACCAAACGCGTCGAGCCGGCCGGTACGCGTCGGAGCCAGCCGGTCGCCGACCAGCGGGAACACCTTGCGGAGGTCGTAGATGAACCCGTCCACTTCGACGTCGTGGCGGTCATGCAGGCCGCGCTCGAACTGATAGCCGAGCAGCGCGCCGAGACTCTGCTCGCCCTTCATTCCCTCGATGATCGACAGCGCGATGCGGACTCGTTCCGAGCTGAGATTGACAGCGAGGCTGCCGGGATTGTCGGGCGTGGCGTTGGACAGATAGCCGTTGCGCAGCACCGCGGCGGTCACCGCTTGGTTCAGCGACGGCGCGTGGATGTAGCCCTGGTTGCTGCGGTCGCGCATCAGCGGCGGCGCATCCGGATCGGCGAAGATCGCCGCGAGGTTTGCCGGCAGCTCGACCGCCGTCAGCTTCTTGAACTCCGGCTTGACGTTCTCGAGCCAGCCGTAGGCGCCGAGATAGATTCCGGTCTTCGCCTCGCCGGTCGGTGCGCCCGGCTGGGCGGTCCCCTGGCCGGCACCGTTCGGATAGCGCATCCGCTCCAGTTGGCGGCTCATGATGCCGCCGTACCAGGCGTCGAACCGGTAGGTGCAGAGGTCGAGATGCTCGGCGAACACCCGTTCCAGAACCGCCGTCGGGGACCTCTTCAGCCGTTCGAGCGCATCGAGCTGGCGCTTGAGATACGCGGTGGCGACCATTGAGGTCAGCACCGTCGGGATGAACTCGCCGACCGTCCTCAGTCCCGTTCCGGTGACCGCGGCGTCGCTGCGGTGGAGGTAGCGCCAGCGGCTGCCGCCGGCCGCAGCCGGCACGGCGAGGCTCGCCTCCTCGACCTGAAAGAACTTCGGCTCGCGCCGCGCCGCCTTCAGCTCGGTCTCGCCGATCAGCCCGGCATTGAAGAACAGGCGGATGCTGGTCTCGACGAAGCTCAGGTCGAGCGCGTGATGCAGCATGAGATACAGCAGCGCGTTCGGGCGCTGGGTGAAGCCCTGCTGCAGCCGCAGCGCGTCGTGGGAGGTCGCCGCAGCCTTGATCAGCCAGCCGATGTAATTGTCGCCGCCGGCGGTGTAGGCGCGGATCTGCTCGGTCTCCGACAACGGACGGTCGTCGATCAGCGGGCCCTTGAGCTGGTTGGGCGCCTTGATAAAGAGTTTCTCAAGGACGTCCGGCACCTCGATCCCCTCGGGCGGCGTGTAGCCGAGCTGCTTCAGCAGATCGAGCCCGCTTCCAACATAGCCCGCGGCGAGCAGGAGCGCGACCAAGGCGCCGCCCGCCCCCTGCATCGCGAGGCGGTTGTACAGTTCCTTGAAGCTCTCGGCGAAGCGCTGCTGGAATTCCACCGATCCGGCGTGCAGGCCGAGGACATCGAGCAGTATCTGATGACGGTCGCCGCCCGGCTTGCCGATGTAGGACACCCGCGACATCAGCGGCTCGAGGTCGGCCTCGACCTTGCGCAGCAACTGATACAACCGCGTCAGGAACCGCAATTCCGGATCGTCCGGCGCGTGCGCGGCCCCGACCGCGACGTTCGACCCCGCGAAGATCCACTGGATGCGCGAGCGCGGCGTCGCCGGCAGGATGCCGTAGGGCTGACGACGGACGCGGATCGTGGGCATCGGCCCGCGTGACGACACGTGCCGGACGAAGAAGTCGCGGGTCCGATCCACCGTCGAATCGTCGAAGACCGGATGAAGCATGCTCTCCATGAAGTAACCGAGCGTGGCCGGCCACAGCGCCGTGTTCATGGCGCGGGCGTCGTTGACGTCGTGGCGATGGTAGAAGGGGATCGCCGCCAGCGCGGCCGGATCGAGACCGAGCGTGGCGGCGAGGCAACGTCCGTCTGTCCGCTCGAACCATCCGTCGGGGTCCAGGGGCGGAGTGCCGAAGTAGTGATCGAAGCTGACGTCGGAATCCTCGCGCCAGCTGTAGGCGGCGCCCTCGCCCTCGACGTTGTTGGTCGGCTGGCCCTGCGGCAGGATCGAGAACCCCGCCTTCGACTGATGATGATGGGTGAACAACTGCTCCAGCGCGACCCGGCCGGCGTCTGCATCGGCCCCGAGCCGCACACCGAGCACCATCAACTGATCGAAGCCACGGCGGAAGGCGGGCGGCGTTAGCGGCACCCGGAATCCCATGCCGATCTCGACGGCGCGGTCGAAGTTGCGCACCCATTCGAGCTCCGGACCGAACTTGATGTCGTCGCCGTCGTGCGCGACCGATGCGTCGTCCGTTCCGGTCGGCGACGGCGTGACCGGCAGCGGCGATGGAATCGGCTTTCCGAGCTGCTCGAGTTCGAGCGTTCCGCCGTTGTAGCCGAGCAGGACGAGGCGATCAGGCAAGGTCCGGGCGGTCGCCGGCTGCGACCAGCCGGTCTCGCGCATCGGCGTGGCGTCCGCGGCGGAAAACTCCAGATACGCGGCGATGACCGTGGTGGTCGTGCGATCCGCGCCCTCGGGCGGCGCGTCGGCGAGATTCCGCGGCCGGTACGCCTCACGGACCGCCGCGGCGCGCTCGGCGCCGAGCGCGTTGTCCAGCGCGGCGATCGCGTTCATCTGCGCGGCCGCATCCGTCCCCGCGCGCCACAGCGCCGTCCAGAACGTGCTGACCTCACCTCGCTCGGGATCGGCCAGCGGCGCGCTGGTCACCACCGTCAGGATCACAGTCGGCACGCCTTCCACCCTGGCCGGTCGCGCCGCCTCGTTGAGCGGGCGATGAGTCTGGGTCACGTAGTAGGACCGCCCCGAGCCCTGTCCGCTCAGCAGCGTTCGCCAGGCGGCCCGCTCCCCGGCGGTGTCGCGGTTCGCCCGCCAGACGTCGGCCCAATAAGCCTGGGCGCGCTTCACCTCGTCTTCCGACAACGCCTCCTCGAAGCTGTCGACCGCGATGTCGTCCGGATAAGCCCGGACCCACAGCTCGTCGCGGTCGCCGCCGAATTCCGTCGCTTGCTTGAAGCGCGTTTCGATCCGCAGCGGCATCAGCAGGATCGGCGTCTGATCGGACAGCAGGCCGATGTTGCGGCGCGGGTCGGTGAAGTTCGCGAACAGCCCGATATTGCGGACCACTTCGTCCTTCGCCGCCTTCAGCGCACCGCCCAGCCGCTCGATCTCGGAGGCCGCCGCCTTGATCTCCTTGTCGATCGCCGCCAGCGCCGGATCGTCGGCGCCCTTGCTGACGCGCTCGGCCCGTGCGCGGTCGCGGATCAGCCGCGCGCGGGTCTGGCGAAGCCGGCCGATCTCGCGCGACGTCGCGTCGACCGCGGCGCGCGACGCTTCTAGCTCCTTGCGGATATCATCGAACTCGGACATTTCGCCTCCGCCGCCCCCTGTCGTGTCCGCTGCGCGATCAGTTCGGCAGCATCTCGCTGCCGTGCACCGCGACCAGCACGGGAACCTGGTAGAGGATGTAGGCGAGCTCCGCGGAGTTGCTGTCCGGATGCCAGCGTAGCGCCTTGTCCTCGTCGTACTGTTGTTTCTTCTCCTGCAGCTCCGGCGCCACCGGATCGTCCAGGGTGAGCGTCGGCCCGCCCGGCCTGATCTGCAGAAAGCCCTTGTCGGCGTCGGACAGCACGTCAGGCCAGGCGAGGTCGTTCCAGACGTTGAGCGGCCCGTCGCGAGAAATATCGAGGCCGAAGCGCGGCTCGCCGGGCCGCTCCTTGATGACGAAGAACCAGCCCGGCGCCGTCGAATTGCCGCGGCCGGTGCCTCCCTTTGCCTCCTTCGAGGTCAGGTCGAAGCCAATGAAGGTGATGTCGGGATCGACCTTGGCTTCGTAGAGCGGTGTGCGCAGGCGGTCTTCCACCGGACCGTCGGTCTCCAGCACCCGCTCGACGCGGGGATTGATCGCGCCGCCGTCGTCGCGCTGCCAGCGCGCCTTCTGGGCGTAGATCACCGCGGTGGGATATTTCTTCAGCAGCTCGCCGCGGATGACGAGGACGACTTCCTCCTCGTTCTCGCCCGGCTTCTCGCGATGGTCGTGATCACCGAGCTTGGAGAACAGCGACCAGGTGTGGAGCGGCGGAATATCGCGGAGCTTTTCGCGCAGTTCGTCCTTCGACAGGCCCTCCCGGTCGATCACGCCGCTCGGGTCCCAGAACTGGCGGAAGCAGCTGCCGCGCTGGTCGGTGGGATATTCACGCCACAGCAGCTCGCGGGCGAATTCATGGTTGAGGCCGACCATGTAGGCCTCGATGAAACGCTGATTGGTCTCGAGCAGCGTGATCGTGTTCTGCGGAATCTTGTCGATGTTCGGCAGGAAGTGCTCGTCGGACAGGCCGAGAAGCGGCTTGTACATCGGCAGGTCGATTTCCGGATATGCCATCACCGGCTTGAACACTTCCGGCTGCAGCAGCGTCGCGATCCCGTTGATGGCCAGCACTCGCGGCGGAATGGCGATCGAGGAGAAGGTGAAGGCGGGCACCGTCTTGTCGGGATCAATCGCAGCGAAGGTCGACGCTCCGAGCGCGGCGATGTCGATCGGCTTGCGCAACGGCGGCTTGCCGAGATCGGCGCTGACTGTGAGCAGCCGGTTGAGGTCCTTGAGGGCTAGTTTGAAGCGCGCCGCCTCCGGGCTGTCGGCGGACGAAGCGCCGCCGACGGGCTCAGGCGCGGCGGGATCGGGATCGCGGATAGTGAACGACGGAAAGCCCGGCAGCGCGTCGATGATGTCGGGCGAAGCCCCTTGCGGCAACACGCCGGTCGCGATGCCGGCCTGCTTCTCCAGCCGCACCAGCCATCGGAACAGCGCCAGCGCCGCTACCGCGACCATGATCGCGAGCGGAATGGCGACGGCCAGCAGCAGCACGGCGACCAGCAGCAGAACGACCAGTAATACCCACTTCGCCCAGCGGTGCTTGGCGAGCCAGTCGGTCAGCTCCGCGGGCAGCGACTTCGGCTGAAGCTGCGCGGCGACATCCTCCACCGCCGGCAAGGCTTCCGGGGTGACCCGCGGCGGCGCCGCGCTGACCTCGCCGCGATTGATCTTCTCCAGCAGCTCTTCGGCGCCTTTCGGCGAGTCGAAGCCGAGCGTCGCCGCGATGTGGTCGCGCGGCCGGACCGCGCGCCGGAACGGCGCAGACAGCGCCGCGCGGGGCACCGTGCTTTCCTTGAGCCGATGGCGCAGCGTGAAGCCGTCGGCGATCACCCGGCGCTGCACCGGCGCCATCATCGTCAGCCCGCGTTCCGCACTGAGATCCTTCAGCGGCCCGAGATGGCGCGCATGCCAGATCGCGGCCGCGGCCTTGGCGAATTGCGCCAGCCTGATCCGCCGGTTCGCCGCAAGGATGTCGCCGACCTGGTCCCAGGCGGCGTCCATATAGGCCTCCTGGTTCTTCTGCACGACCGCGGTGCCGAACGCGGCGGGAACGCGAAACCGCGGGTCCAGATTGAGCTCGTGCACCCAGTTGCGCGGCTGCGGCGCGTCGCTGCCGTCCGCCTCCTCAAGCAGCCGCTCGGTGAGCGCGTGCCAGCGGCCGTACAGCGGCGGCGTGATCACTGGGTCGGGCGCGCCTTCGCGGGCATAGTCGTCGGTCAGGTTGACGAAGCCCGCCAGCGCCTTCTCGAATTCGTGCGCGTAGGGTTCATCCCAGCCCTCGTAGGCCGCAGCCTCCGCCTCCTGCGCGCCGGTCAGCGCCTCGTCCGGCACCTTGAGCGCGCCGCCGAGCCGCAGCACCCCGTGGAGCCCGGCGACCGCGATGGGCGGCATCCCGGAGCCGGGCGTCTGCGTGTCCATGTCGCGGCGGCCGAGCCGCGAGTCCGGCGGACGCGGCTTCAACAGGCGGACGAGGTACTCGAAATCGCCCACCGTCCCGGTCTTGAAGTACCACCGCTTGTACACCGGATGCAGCGTCGGGGACGGCCGGTCGGTATAGTCCGCCCAGGCCGACAGGGTGGCGAAGAATGCGGGATTCGCCGCGGGCGCGATTCCTAGGCCGGCGAGACGGCCGCTCTCGAAGGTCGGCACCACGAATGCATGGTAGGACGTATTCGGCTCCAACTGACGCGGCGACAGGACGCGCGAATAGGCGTAGTCCGGATTGCTGGCCAGCAGGCTCTCTAGCCGTGCCCTCGCCTGGTCGGCATTGGTCGATTCCACCACGCCGTCCTGCTGGATCAGGTCGCGGTTGACGTGGACGTGCGCCCAGGCCCAAAGCTGGTCGGCGGGCGGAAATACCGAGGCCGGATCGCCCGTCACGTCGATCGCCGGCAGCGGCCGCGCCGACGACACCGCGACTTCCTTGAACTCCTCCACCTTGAGTACCAGCAGTGCGAGCCACGGGCGCAGCCGGTGGCTCGACTCGTCCGGCGCCGCTGGCGTGTAGCGCCACGGAAAATCCTCGTCGTAGAACTCAACGAAGGGCAGGTAGTTCGGCTCGAAATTGGTGATCCAGTCGCGCGGCTCCACCTTCACCACCGCCTTCGGATCGATGCCGACGATGTCGCCGGGACCATAGAGCGCGACGTCGCGCGAAATCGTCGCCGTCAGATCCGTGTCGCCCTGGACCGGCCGCCCGGCCAGCGACAAGTCGACCTTGATCGTCGCGCGCAGCGACACCGAGTTGTCGTTGTCGGCCGCCGTGATGTTGTTAGCCACGCCGAGCCGCAGCCAGGGCAGGAAGGAATAGGTGCCGATCGCATCGCTCATCCCGTCCCTCCCCGCCGCCTCGCCGGATCGCCCGCCATCATCGTGCCTCCGCTACGCCGCGCGCTTCATCTCGTGCGGGCGCACGATATGGGCCTCGCTGGCGAAATTCGGATTACGCCGCGTCTCCGCCGCCATGAATTCACCGGCGCTGGCGCGCGATTGGAACGACGCAGGCGCGCCGGCGATCGGCGAATTGTCGGCCAGGCTCACCACCACATAGGACGCCTGATCGACCGCGATCTTGTCGTCGAATGCGTGCTTCAGATCGCGCGACTTCGCCGAGATCTCGGACCGCGCCACGGCGTTGTTGGCCAGGAAGTGCGTGAACAGCCCGGAGATGAGCGTGACGAAGCGCCGGCGTGCCCGCTTGAAATTGTTGTCGACGATGATCTCTTCGTAGCGGGCGATGCGCTTGGTGACATAGCTGGTCTTTGCCTGGTTGCCAGTGACCGACAGCTCCAGCCCCGCCTCCTCGGCCTCGTAGTCGGACGCGCTGAGCTTCTCGCCGTCCTTGAGGTCCTTGAACTGGGCGATCGCGAACGACTCCCGAATGGTGGCGCGCTTCTCGATGCCCGACGTCGCGGTCGCGACCGAGAAGTAATTGGCGTCGTCCGGGCGCTGCGCGCCGATCTTGTCGAGGGTGATGCCGAGCGGGATCGCACGCTGGGTGATCTTGAGCGAACCGACCGGATGCAGGACAAGGTCGGAGCCCGCGTCCACGGTCTTGAGCGTCACCAACAGCCTGCTGCTGTTCTGCAGCGCGGCAGTCCAGTTCTCCGCCTTCGAGTATTCCGCCGCCAGCAGGGGCAGCACGGAGACCGGCGGAAGGCTGGTGTCCTCCTTGTCGCCCCAGGTGTGGGAGAAGTCGACGTCGACGTCCCAGAACAGCAGCGAGATGCTCCCGGTGCCCTCGACGTGCCAGGGCGATGTGCCTTCGAGCGAGCCGCGGAAGCGGATACTGAACAGCCCCGCGCCGAACAGCTTCACCGACAGCGAGGCAGAGATCGTGATGATGAAATAGAACGGCGAGAACTGGAACAGCGCGTCGAAGGCGAGATGGCCCTCGATGTTGGCGATCGAGACGCCGAAATACAGCTCCGCATGGGCGCCGAACTGCACGGTGTTCGACGTCACCGCGAAATAGGCGTCGACCCGGATGCGGGCCACTGGCGTGTTGAGGATGTTGATCGCGATCCGGGGGATCGGCGGGAACGGCAGCGCCGGTGGATTGTAGGCCGGGTGGAAGCCGCCGACGGAGACGATGAAAGTGGCGTCGCCGCCGAACGACGCGAGCACGCCCATGCCGCCGTCGAGCGGCATGAAGATTACGCGGGATTCGTACAGGATGGCGAAGAACCAGCCGCGCTTCTTGTCGAATTCGATCGCGCCCATGAAGGCGACCTGGATGATGATGAGCGGCAGCCGCTCGTCCGGGATCGCCACCGTCAGCTTGCCGATGATGGCGATGTTGCCGGGAATCTCGATGATGATCCCGAGCGACAGGCTGATCAGCGTCGGCGTGCCCCAGCCGAACTTCGCCATCGGGCCGATGAGGAAGGTCCCCTGCTCTGGCGGGAAGAAGGTGCGGAGGTCGGAGATGATCCGGTGCGCGTTGGCGACGACGTCGTGCGGGAACAGCACCGAGTCCAGCGAGCCGGCGCGCACGCCGTTGACTAGCGCGTCGAGGTCCATCGAGCGGTTGAGCCCGACCAGTCCGCCGACTCCCAGCAGGGTGAAGCCGAAACCGAGCTGCAATCCGGGATTGAACTCGACCGTGATGATGGCGATGAAGGAAAAGCCCTTTGACCCGTCCGGCATCTTGGTGGTGATGACGCCGATTGCCGTCACCGAGAGGAAGTCGAGGATCTTCAGTTCCAGCGCGCCGGCATATTCGCCGCGGTCCGGATCGATGAAGAGATAGCCGCCGCCCTTCACCGCCCCGGCATCGATCGACAGCCCGACGCCGTTCGGTGGCTTGAACCCGAAGGATAGATCGATCGGGCCGAGATTGCCGCCGCTCCCCGGAAAAGCGAGATCGGTCCGCAGCCCGATGTTTTCCACCACCGCGACCAGCGGACCGAGCGCCGCCTTCAGCGTCGCGCCGATATCGATCGGGAGGCCGTCACCCGACGGTGTCACCGCGAGCGTCAGTCCCTGCACCTGGATCGGACCGAGGTCGATATGCGCTGGGATCTGGATCTCGAGATGCGAGGTGCCGCGGAAATACACGCCGCGCGGATAGGCGACGCCGAGGCCGAGATCGAACTCGAACCGCGTCGAGATACCCGACAGGATGGTCGAGATGAAGCCGTCCGAGCCGGACGCGTCGAGGACGAAAGCGAGGCCCTTGAGGTCCGCCTCGGCGAACACCTCGACGTCCTTGCCTGCCACCAGCGTGAAACCGCCGGCACCGCTCACCGATTGGTATTCGAGCCGCGTGCCCTCGCCGGTGCCGAGAACGATGGTCGGGCTGCCGGAGGCGGCGGAGTATTCCACTTCGACGCGCGCGGTGCCCTTGGCCGACGTCGGCGCGCCGCTGCCTGCGAAGCCGATCACCATGTCGATGCCGCTGCCCGGCCGCACCATCAGGCCGACACCGCCGGTGAGATCGAGGTCGCTCGAGATCGTCACCGCGATCGTCGGACCGAGCTGCATCCGCACCGACAGCAGCCCGCTGAAAGACGGCAGCAGCGCGAAGCCCGGCTTCTTGCTCCCGGACTTCGGCAGCGGGAACAGTCCGAGCTCGGCCGATAGCCGTCCCGCGTCGCGCGCCCGCTCGAAGAACACCAAGCGCAGCCGTTTGCGCACGGCGGCGCGCCCGGTCGGGGGGCCGCCTTCGAGCGCGAGCGCGACCCGATCCGGCACCTCCACCATCCGGACATCGAGCCCGAGCCCGGCCGCGAGGCTGTCGATCTGCCGCGCGAAGCTGGAGAAGTCGAAGCTGTCGGTGCCCCAGCCGAAGGCGTTCTCGAACAGCGTCACCGGGTCGGAGACGATCTTCGGCAGGTCCGGGAAACTGAACTTGTAGTCGATGTAGTCCGGGCGGTTGCCGGCGGGCGCGGTGTAGCGGGTGCGGATGACGCCGAGCGCCTGCAGCGCGAAACCGATGCCCGGATGATGGTTGCGCAGATAGGTGATGAAGAGATAGCCGACGAGCTGTCCCGGAAACTCGCCCTTGAAATTATCGGCGTTCAGCGTCGCCGGAAATGCGCCGCCGGGCGCCGAGACGAGGTCGTCGATCGCCTGCACGACGCCGGCGATCGCCTCGATGGTCTTGAAGGCGTCTTCGAGCGATCCGGACACGACCGTCGTCTCGCCGTCGGACGCCACTTCGCCGTCGAGCGACAGCCCGCCGCCGACCAGCGCCTGGAGCCGATCGAACAGCAGCTGCAAGTCGACCGCGAGATCGGCGATCGGCTTCGGAATCACGTCGGAATCCCAGCCCAGCTTGAGCAGCAGGCCCTGGAACGCGGCCGGCGACTCCACCGCCGCCCGCAGCGGCAGCAGCAGCTTGCCGATCTCGGCGACGATCGTTTCGAGGGCGCCCGGTTCAGCCATTTTTCTTGGCCTCCGGATAGAATTCGCGGTCGACGACGTCGTGCAGCGCGGGATCGACGCGGTTGGTGATCAGCCATTTGCAGACATGGCAAAAAGTGCCGCTGTTGTTCCGCATCTTGCAGTCGCCGGCCGGACGATAGACCAACCCGGTGAAGTTGTATGCGCCTTCGTACAGGCCGACCAGCCGCTGCGCCTTGCATGGCGGCTTGAAGTTCGGGATGTCCTTCGGGTCGTCGCCCTCGTCGTTCACATGAGCGAAGTCGGGATCCTTGTTGAGCGGCAGATGGTTGCCTGCGATGAAGTCGCGCACCTTCTTTTCCACCACATAGACCAGCGCGTCCGCATCGTCGCGGCGCGGCACGAACAGCAGCGAGCCTTTCGGAAACACGGGAAACGGCGCCGGCGGCAATTCCAGCCCGCCGAGCCGGATCGAGCCGAGGTTCTGGTCGATGTCGCCGATGTCGAGTCTGACGAGGTAATCGGAATCGGTGAACGTGAGCGGCAGTTGCCGGCCGATCGCCGTGATCTGGATGCGGCGGAGAAACGCCTGGCGGCCGGCCGCCTTCGCCTGCACCCAGCGCGGGATCTGGCGCGGGTCGATCCTGACCTCGATCGAGCCACCCTGCTGGGTCGAAGCCTGGGTCAGCTTGGCCGAAAGCTGGACCCTGAGAAGTTCGAACCATTTCACCTTGGACGGATCGACCAGACGGGAGTGATTGGCGGCGTAGTTCGGATCCTGAAAGATGCCGGCGAGCGCGACGATGTTGTCGTGCTCGCTCGAAGCGGTCGCATTGTCTTCGGCGCTCGTTTCGTATTCGTCGCCGAGATTGAAGGAATGGCCGAATTCGTGCGCAACCGTGTCGATGATATCGGTGAGGTCGGCGTCGATGTCGCTGGCGGGCTTGCGCCGCATCACTTTCTTCGTCGCCGTGTTGGTCGCCGGATATTCGAAGTCGAGCGTCTTCAGGCTCTGCAGCGAATTGGCGGTCACGGTCGACTGGTTGAAATTGGTGCCGCCGATCATGTCCTCGTTGGTGATCATGGCGATCAGGCCGCGGCTGCGCTTGAAGGTGCCGTCCGGTATCCACTCGGCGCCCAGCGCGGTGTGCGGCGACGACCCGAGCCGCAGTCCGGACAGGTAGGCCATGATCGGCGCCGCAACGTTCGCGCGGCCGTTCCTAGCGAGTTCCGGCGGGTGCCGGCGCGGATCCGGGGCAAGGTGCCGGGTGGCGCTGGCCGGCTTGAAGAACTGATAGGCGCGGGCGATCAGGGGCGCGAGGTTGGCATCGCCCGCCGCATCCGCCGCCGGCATCGTCAAAGCGGCGCCGGACTTCGCCGATTGGTCGCCCCAGCGGGAGCCGAGCATCAGGCCGTAGAAGGTGTCACGTGCCTCCAGGATGCCGAGCGATTTCTGCTTCCTCCACGCTTCGATCAGGGTGTCGTTGACCTTCGCCGCGTCGTAGTTGGACAGCGACTGGCCCGCCCAACGCGCCTTCAATTGCGCCGGCGTCGCAGTCTCGTTGCGGAGCGGCAGGCCGACGCGGGCCACGAGCTCGTCGACCTCGTAGATGCTCTTGTCGTCCGAAACGCTGTAGTTCCACGGAATCGGTCCGCCCCTGCCGAGCTCCGAGGTCTCCTCGTCGTTGACGCGCCAGCCGCAGGTCACCGCCTGCTCTTCCGATGCCTGGAAGGCCTTGAATACGTTGAAGCTGCCCGCGAGCGTGCCGTAGGGCTCGTGGCGCTTCTGCGAGAACAGACCGTCCGCCGCTTCCTGCACGATCTTGTCGAACTTGTCCTTCTCGGACGCGCGAAAGCCTTCGGCGAGGAACAGGATGTTGTGCATCTCGGCGGCATTGGCGAGGTCACCGGCGCGCACCGTCGAGATGTTGTCGCGAGTCTTGGCGTAGTCGACCACTTTCACCGGCAGGCTCTGGTTGACGCCGAGGAAGCTGCCGTTGAGCTGGGCCGCCCCCTCGCTCACGCCCCTCAACCGTCCCTCATTGTTCGTATTTGCCACCACGAAGGTGCCGGGGCTGGCCGAGCTGAGCGTGACGAAGCCGTGTCCGGTGATGTCGCCGACGAGATCGGTCCCGGTCGGATCGTCGCTGAACAGCGCGCACAGCGTCGGCTGGCTGTGGGCGACCGTCGGATGCAGCGCCGTGGTGATCGAGGAGTTGCCGAACCACCAGCCGAGCACATCGTCGTGCACCTGGATACGCGCGACGACGTAACCGGGTCCATATTCGATCACCACGAGATTGATGCCGACGTCGTCGCCGGTGATGGTGCGCGCCGCAGGATCGATCGTCACGAAGCTGGTCAGCCGGGAGCCGACCGGGTTGTACGGCGCCAGGATCCGAAAATTGCAATCCGCGGTGACGTCGGTCAGCGTGTAGGTCGTCGACCCGTTCGGCAGATCCTGGTCGAACACGCGGAACGGCAGCGCTTTGGTCGCGGGCTTCTTCAGCGCGACGTGCATGTCGCAATGCGGGTAGACAATGAGAGGCATGCCGGCACAACCCTCTCTCAGCCAGTAGAACTATTGGGAAGCCCGTCGCTCCCATCGGAAATCTGGCATCGTAAAGATTTTACACCCAAGCCTTCTCAATACAACCTCAACGTGATACTGTTTCGACATCCTTCTTCAATTGTCGTTTGCCGAGTGGAGCTCTCTATCGCTGAGGCCAATCGTGATGCAAAAGCCGTGATGCAAAAGCCGGCGGCGTGGAGCATCTCGTTGTCCTCGTTCATCGGATAGACACGAACGCTCAGTGGTTTCCGATCGCCAAGAAGCCATTGGAGGGCGCTGGGCTTGTAGCTGTCCCCGCGAGGTACGGGATCTATGGCGTGATCCGTTTTCTTACCCCGTCAAGCGTCTTGAGTCGCACTGCGATTGACCGCGTCTCCCATCCGTGAACGCGAACAGCGCCGGGGCCTCATTCTCGCGCTAACTTTGGCGGAGATCCTGCTCCTGCTCACGCTTACATCCGAACTCAAGATTTGGCAGGACAGAGCTAATGCGGCTGAAGAGCAGCTGAAGCCGCTTCAGCAAGTACTGTATGTAGGTGGCGCGGTCGATATCACCGGCGTGCGGCAGCTCGTTGAGCGTTTCGAACGGCTCCCAGACTTGGAAGCGGAAAAGACAGCCCTCAAAGGGGGAGGCAGCCAAGCGGGCTGAGCAATCTGAGCTGTTTAAGTCACTCGGCCTCGACAGCGCGCAGACACTCCACTCGTTTTCCACCGCGCAGGCGTCGGAAATCGGTCCTAATGATCCGCCGGCCGTTCTGAAGCGTGCGGTCGATGTTCTCAGCCCTTAGGCAAAGATCCGCAGCGGAGCCAGATCAAGCCGCTATCTGAAGTTGCCCAAAAACTTGCAGCGGCGGAAGCTGAACGGGAGAGGTATCACCTCGACGTGCTCAATCTAATGCGCCGAAATGGAAACGGCCTCGCCTATCCATCATGCTGGAGGACGCCGACGGGACAAGCGGAATACATCTTCGATATCACGTTCGGCGATCGCGGGATACGGGTCAGCGATGCGCCCAAACCCGATCGAAAGATCCGGCTTGGAAAGATGATGGGATCATTTTATGCGTGGCATCGAGATCAATGAACGAGATTTCGCCGCGGCTACCCGGAACCTTGCCGACTGGGCGACATCCCAAAACTGCAAATTCTACTCACGCAACAGGGATGAAACCGGCCTTTCAAACAAGACGCGCTACAAGTACCTGCAGCGGACCATCGAGCAGAATTTCTATCCTTACTATTCGCCAGCTCCGAGCACGTCACCGAGAAGACCAGCATCCGCTGCCATGACCACGACTGCCGCGCCTAGCCCACCTGTAGGGTAGCTGAGCGAACCGCGGACGGAATAGTTAACACCGCCACCGCCTGACAGAGGATGATAGATGCAGAGCGAAGGCATCCAAGAATACTGTTCACTCTCGCTTCTTCGCGCTGCAGCGTTGCCAATCGGGCGAATTGAGCGCAGGCTCCTCCCCAAGCGCGCAAGTCGCATCATGGGGAGAGACGCATGAAGGAACCGGGACTCGACGGCCGTCATCGGGACAAGGATGGCGAGATCAGCAGGAAGCACGGCAATACGTTGGTCGCCACGTTGCGCAAGATCTATGGGAAGTCGTTTGCGGCCGGCTACCCGGATTCGACGAAGCTCAGTGACGTGCTGCTGCAGCTCAACGAGACGTCGCTGAGCCAGTTGCGCCGGGATCACGGCACCGGGCATTTGGATCACAAGATCAAGGAAGCCTCGAAGTGATCGGGTTTTGCTGATCGGGATCCCTCGCCCGATTGGCGAGGCCGATTGGTGGTCGCAACGTTTGTTCGCTCCCGTGGTTTCGTGCTGTCCCGCTGCGCGGAGCGCCATCGCGCGTCGGAAAGCCCGGGCACCGGGCACTCCGACGCTGAATCCGACGGACGAATCCGTCCTACTTCCCCATGCTTCCCGCCTGGTTCGTGCCCGGGCCGACATTGCCCTGGCTCGACGAGGTGGAATCGCGGCCGGACTTCATGTTGCTGCCGGTGGTCTGCGACGAGGTGGTCGACGTCGCGGCGTTGTGCTTCTTGTGGTGCTTCGCTTGCGCGGCGAGCGGGACGGCGGCGAGGGTAGCGGCGACGAGGGTGGCAATGGCGAGTTGGGTCTTCTTCATGGATCCGATCTCTATCCGGTTGAACTCCACGCTCGCCCAACCCGGCTGCGACATCACAGTTCCTGCCGGGGGATCAAGCGTTGTTGTTCGATTCCGACGGCGCGCGTGAAGGTGCGATGCAGCAGCGTCAGGCCGGCGCTTGCATGGGCACGGCGCCAGGCTGCGACGTCGGCTTGGGAAACGGCCGGAAGGTCATCATCATCATGACAGCGCCGAGGCCCATCACCCACGAGCCGATATAGAGCCAAGTGTAGCTCGCAAAGCTGTCGTAGATCAGGCCGCCGGCCAGCGGGCCGGTCGCCATGCCGAGGCTGCCGGCCATCGCCGTGCCGCCGATCACCGTGCCCATGATGCTCTGCGGAAAGTTGTCGCGCGCGATCGCGGCGTAGAGCGGCATGGTGCCGGCATAGAGGAAGCCGAAGGTCGCCGCGACCGCATAGAACGCGGCGAGGTCGCGCACGACCACGTAGGCGAGCGCGCCGAACGCCTGCGCGAGCAGGCCGAGAACGAGTACCCGCTTGGCGCCGAAGCGGTCGCCGAGCAGGCCGAAGGCGATGCGGCCGCCGAGCCCGGCGAGCCCCTCGATGCTGTAGATCGTCACCGCCGCCATCAGCGGGATGCCGCAGGTGACGGCGTAGCTCACGGTGTGGATGATGGGGCCGGAATGCGTGGCGCAGCAGAAGAAGTTGGTGGCGAGCAGGATCAGGAACTGCGGCGAGCGCAGCGCCGCCGATCGCGTCATCTCGGCCGGCCCGGCGGCGGGACCCGACGCGACGGCGTCGCCGGGCGCGGACGATGGCGGACGGCCCACGAGCAGCGACGTGGGAATCATGATGGCGGCCACGATCGCGGCGATGCACTGCATCGCGGTCCGCCAGTCGTAGCTGGAGACGAGCCAGGCCGCGAGCGGCGACATCGTCATCGGCGCCACGCCCATGCCGGCCGAGACCAGCGACACCGCGAGGCTGCGATGAGTGTCGAACCAGCCGGTGACGGTCGCCATGACCGGCGGAAAGATCGCCGCCGTCGCGATGCCTGCGATCAGGCCGAACAGCAGTTGGAACGCCAGCAGCGAGGATGTCAGGCTTGCCAGCAGCAGGCTGACGGCGAGCAGGATCGATCCGATCAGCAGCACGGGACGCGGGCCGATGCGGTCGGACAGCGTGCCCCAGCCCATGCTGGTGACGGCCATCGCCAGGAAGCCGATCGTCATCGCGGTGGAGATCCCCGCGACCGACCACCCGGTCTCGGCGGCCATCGGCTTGAGGAACACCGGCAGCGAGAACAGGCCGCCGACGGCGACGCAGCCGAGCACGCCCCCGGCCGCCACGATCACCCAGCGATAGTACGATGTGCTCATCCGCCGTCTCCTTCCCGATTGTTCGGTTGGAAGACGATCGGGACAAGGCCGAGACGACACGCGGCGATCGGATTTTTTCGCGGGCTGTGGAGCCGGCGCCTCACACCGGCGTCATGCCGTGCTGGCGCTTGGTTTCGGCGGTCTCCTCCGAGACGAGATATTCGATGAAGGCCCGCGCCGCCTCGGTATGCGCGCCGGCCTTGCACAACGCCGCCGCGAACACGGTGCCGGGCTGCAGCGACGCGGGCAGCAGGCCGACGATGTCGATGCCGGGCGCGCCGAGCATCTCGCTGAGCTGCTGGAAGCCGACCTCGACCTCGCCGTCGGCGAGCAGCCTGGCGACGGGAATGCCGGGCTTGGCCTGGACCAGGCGCGAAGTGCCCTCGCTCTCCAGGCCCCAGTCGCGGGCGAGCTTCTGCACATACGTGCCGCTCGGGCCGGTGGAGATGCCGATCGCCTTGGCGTTCTCCATCGCCCTGCGCACGGCGGCCTCGTCGAGCGGATCGGGCTTGGGGCTGCCGGCGCGCACCGCCATCGCCATCGGCGATTCCGCGATTTCGATGATGCTGCCGGGAACGAGATGGCCGTCGCTTTCAAGCTTCTGCAGCGCATCGGAGGCGAGCACGGCGAAGTCGAACGCTTCGCCGGCGCGGATGCGCTTGGCGGCATCGACGCCGCCGACGGATTCGATCGTGATCACCTCGCCGGTCGCCTCCTCATAGGCGGCGGCGAGCTCAGCGAGGATCTGCCTCGTCGCCATCGAGGAAATGCCGGCGGCGGTCACGCTCATGATCAGCTCCGTTCAACGATGTCGATGACGACGCCGCAAAGGCGGACGCGCACGTCTCGGATATGGCAAGCGCGGCGGCCGAGCAAGATGATCGTCACTTGGGCACGTTGCGCTCCAGATCCTCCAGCCACGCGGTGGCGTTGCCGTCCGACGGCGCGCGCCAGTCGCCGCGCGGCGACAGGGCGCCGCCGGCGACCACTTTCGGGCCGTTCGGCATTGCCGAGCGCTTGAACTGGCTGAAGGCGAAGAAGCGCTTGAGGAACACCTCCAGCCACTTCCTGATCTCGCCGAGCGTGTAGGCGTGACGCTTGTCGGCGGGAAAGCCCGGCGGCCAGGCGCCGTCGCCCGCATCTTTCCAGGCGTGATGGGCCATGAAGGCGATCTTCGAGGGGCGCATGCCGTAGCGCAGCGTGTAGAACAAATTGAAGTCCTGCAGCTCATAGGGGCCAATCGTGGCCTGGGTGCTCTGCGGCGTCTCGCCCTCCTTCACCGGCACCAGCTCCGGCGAGATCTCGGCCGACAGCACCGCCTCGAGCGTGCGGTCCACTTCGGCGGAGAACTGATGCGAGGCGATCACCCAGCGGATGAGATGCTGGATCAAGGTCTTCGGCACGCCGGCATTGACGTTGTAGTGCGCCATCTGATCGCCGACGCCATAGGTGCACCAGCCCAGCGCGAGCTCGGAGAGATCGCCGGTGCCGAGCACGAGGCCGCCGCGATCATTGGCGAGGCGGAACAGGTAGTCGGTGCGCAGGCCCGCCTGCACGTTCTCGAAGGTGACGTCGTAGACCTGTTCGCCGCGGCCGAAGGGATGGCCGATGTCCTTCAGCATCTGCGTCGCGGCGGGGCGGATGTCGAGCTCGGCGGCACTGACTTGAAGCGACGACATCAGCGCATGCGCGTAGGACTTGCTCTGCGCGCCCGTGGCGAAGCCGGGCATCGTATAGGCCAGGATGTTGGTGCGGGGAAGGCCGAGCAGGTCGATCGCCTTCGCCGCGACGATCAGCGCATGCGTGGAATCGAGCCCGCCGGAGACGCCGATCACGATGCGCTTGGTGCCGGTGGCGCGCAGCCGCTGCGTCAGGCCGGCGACCTGGATGTTGTAGGCCTCGTAGCAGTCCTGATCGAGCCTCGCGGGATCACTCGGCACGAACGGAAAGCGCTCGATGCTGCGCATGAAGCCGATGTCATCGAGGGTCGGCTGCAGCTCGAAGCCGATACGGCGGTAGTGCACGCCGGCGCGTTGCGCGCGCGCATTGTCGTCGAACGTGCCCATCAGCGCCCGCTCCTGGCGCAGCAGATCGAGATCGACGTCGGCGAAGATGGTCTGGCCGATCTGGCGGAAGCGCTCGCTCTCGGCCAGCAGCATGCCGTTCTCGAAGATCGAGGTCTGGCCGTCCCAGGCGAGATCCGTGGTGGATTCGCCCACACCGGCCGCCGCGTAGATGTAGGCGGCGAGGCAGCGCGCCGACGTGGAACGACAGAGCAGCGAGCGCGACTCGGCGCGGCCGACCGTGATCGGGCTGCCCGAGAGATTGGCGAGCACGGTGGCGCCGGCGAGCGCCAACTCGGACGCCGGCGTCACCGGGATCCACATGTCCTCGCAGATCTCGACGCCGATGACGAGCCCGGCGACGTCAGCGGCGGCGAACAGCAGATCCGTGCCGAATGGCGCCATGGTCTCGGCGACCTCGATCATCTCGCCGCGGATGCCGGCGCCGGAGGCGAAGTGACGGCCCTCGTAGAACTCGCGATAGGTCGGCAGGTAGCTCTTCGGGATGACGCCGAGTACCTCGCCGCGATGGATCACGACGGCGCAATTATAGACGCGGTGGGCGAAGCGCAGCGGCGCGCCGACGATCAGGACCGGCATCAGGTCGTGCGAGGCTTCGACCAAGGTGAGCAGGCCGCGCTGGACGGCGTCGAGCAGCGGATCCTGCTTGACCAGGTCCTCGATCGCGTAGCCGGACAGGCAGAGCTCCGGAAACACCGCGACCGCCGCCCCCTGGTCATGGCAGGCGCGCGCCGCCGCCAGGATCGCCGCCGCGTTGGCGGTGGGGTTGGCGACGCTGGAGGCCGTGACGCAGGCGGCGACGCGGGCAAAACCGTGCCGGTAGATCGAATGGAAATTCATCGTGGCAGTCCATCTCCTGTCACCTGATCATACGACATGGACCATGACGGGAGCCATAACAAGGGCGGCAGGCCAGCACCGCCAGGGGCGCAGGCTGTGACCTCCGCACGCGTCATTTGAATTGCGCGGGCCACCCGGTGCCGGGTAACTCGAGGCTCGCTTCTTCGCGCCATCCGGGTGAACGGCATCCATGAACCTCTTCGTCATCGGCTTCGGCTACACCGCGCAGCGCTTCGTCGAACTGCACCGCGGCGCGTTCGCGCGCGTCGGCGGCACGGTGCGCGGCGCCGACAAGCGCGCGCAGCTGGCGCCTGATGACATCGACCTGTTCGACGGCACGGCGCCGGCCGCGACGCTGGCGAAAGCCGCGGGCGCCGACGTCGTGCTGATCTCGGTGCCTCCGGGAGCCGGCGACGACCCGGTGCTGGCCACGTTCGGCGACGCCATCACGGCAGGGCGCGCGCGCCGCGTAGTCTATCTCTCGACTGTCGGCGTCTATGGCGACCATCAGGGCGGCTGGATCGACGAGGACACGCCGCTGGCGCCTGAGCACGACCGGGTGCAGGCCCGGGTCCGCGTCGAGCAGGACTGGCGCGCGCGGATCGGCGACCGGCTCGCGGTGCTCCGGCTCGGCGGCATCTACGGGCCGGGCCGCAATGCGCTGGTCGAGCTGCGGGCCGGGCGGGCGCGGCGCATCGTCAAGCCGGGACAGGTGTTCAACCGCATCCATGTCGATGATGCGGCCAGCGCGATCATGGGCGCGATCCAGCGCGGGTCAGGCGGCGCCTGGAACATCGTCGACGACGAGCCTGCGCCGCCGCAGGACGTCATCGCCTATGCCGCTGCGTTGATGGGCATCGCCCCGCCGCCGGAACTTCCGTTCGACCGCGCCGAGCTGTCGCCGATGGCGCGGAGCTTCTATGCCAGCAACCGCCGCATCCGGAATGCGCGGGCCAAGCAGGAGCTCGGCGTCGGCTTCGCTTACCCGACCTATCGCGCCGGGCTCGACGCGCTGTGGGCCGCGGGCGAAGGGCGCTGACGCGAGATTTCTGGGGGCCGGGCGGGAGACCTTCTCGGCACCGACGATTGCAACGAACAGAGATTGTCATGCGGGTTTGACGTGACTGCACGTCGTGCGCCCCTCACACGACGGATGTTCGACGTGCAAGGCGATCAACCCATCAGCTGGCTGATGTTTCACGCTCGCGGCCGCGATCATCATTGCCGCCGGCGCGTTCCTGGCCTTCCTGCGCTCGCGACACAACCGCGAGATCGCGTCGGTGGCGCTCGAGGGCGACGGCCGCGCCCGCGTCGTCGCTGACCGGAGCCGGTGCCGAGAGCGGCGGGCATCCGGAGGCCAATCCGCCGGCGAGGTAAAAAATACCCCCTGGAAGCAAGAAGGCCGCGCAATGCGCGGCCTTCTCTGATGTTCACGCGGCCGGACCAATCAGATCGCGGCTGCGACCTTGTCGAGGCCGATGGTGCGCGCAAGCCGCCGCACTTCGTCCTTCTGGTCCTCGCGCAGCTGCCACAGCAGCGGCATCGCGGCCGACTTCAGCTGTTGCACCTCATCCGAATCCGGATCGATCGCCACCGCGCCCGGCTTCGCCGCGCCCTGGCGGCCGGCGTGGATCTTGCGGGCGACGGCGCGCAGCGCCGTCTCGACCGCCGGCCAATAATATTCCTGGCTCGACGACAGCCGCAGCCGCTCCTTGATGCCCGCGATCTGGCCGTCCGACAGCAACGAATAGGCCTTCTGCACCTCCGGCTTCAGCGGCGCCGGGGCCGGCTCGCTCCTGGCGAGAATCTTGGACTTCGGCACCACCGGCTCGGCAGCGACGACGGCCGACGCCTTCGCCATTTCCGGCTCGGACGGCGCATAGGCAAAGGCCTGACGCAGCGTCGCCTTCGACGGGGCACTCGGCTGCTGCACCTCGGGAGCCGCAAGTGTGACCATCGCCAGGCGGTCGCCCTTGGCTTCACGGTTGGAGATTGGGCTCTTCGCCACCACAGGCGGCATCATCGCACCGGCCGAAGGCACGCTGTCCCGCATCAGGACGCTTGTCACGGCCGCGCCTGCGATCAGCACGCCCAGCACAGCGACAAAAGCGATCGACTTCGTCACGCAATTCTCCGTATCCCGGCGGAAAGCCGCAGCTTGCCGAAAAGTGGGAGTTAATTAAGGCTTTACGATGCCACAGAAACACAGAGGCCACCATTCTGCCCTGTGAACATGACGGATATTTTTTTACGCCGCCGAAGACAGCTCGGCCGGCATCAGCAGATCGTACGCGGCCTGGATGTCGGCGACGATGTCGGAGGCCTCCCAAAGCGCCGCCGGTTCCACCGAATGCAGGCTGATGGTCCAGTTCCCGCCGCGAGCGGTGCGGGGAACGCTCATGATGTCGAACTGGACGTTGCGGCACAGCGGATGCCGCTGCAAAGCATGCCCGACGCGAATCCGGATCTCCTCGAGAGTCGCCCGCTCCTTGTCCTGCCGTAGCCCGATGCCCATCGCACGATTCCGCCAAGTTCAAGCTCCGCGGATTGTGGGACCCGATGGTTAATGGTGCCTTAAGGACACACATCACGTTTTCTCTCATGATCGGAGGCCACCCGCGCCGCCGTACTCATCAGCCGTGCGCGCGACCAGCACGGCGACCGACGGGATGTCGGTGACCCCCGAGGTCGCGTGCCCCGCGCTCCAGATGTCGCGCCAGCGTTTCGGCCGCGCCTCGCGCGCGGCGATGTCGATGTCGCTGCCGATCTCGATCGCGCCGCGCGCCGGCAACGCTTCGGGATCGAGCCCGGCCGCGACGATCGACGGCCGCAGCATGCTGGTCGGCAGGCCCGTGAACGCCGAGGTGAGCAGCACATCGTCGGCCGAGCTTGCCACCAGCATCGCCTTGTAGCGATCATCGGCCATGCTTTCGCGCGTGGCGATGAACTTCGTGCCCATATAAGCGAGATCGCAGCCGAGCACCTCGGCCGCCCGCAAGGCCACGCCGTCGCTGATGCCGCCCGCGAGCACGATCGGCCCGGCGAAGAACGCCCTGACCGCGCGCACGAAGGCGAACGGGTTGAGCCAGCCGGTCTGGCCACCCGCGCCGGCCGTGAGCAGCACCAGCCCATCGGCGCCGGCTTCCACGGCGCGCTCGGCATGACGGATCGAGGCGACGTCGGCCAACACCAGCGCGCCCGCATCATGCAAGGGCGCAACGACCTTCGCCGGCGAGCCGACCGATGTGATCACGATCTCCGGCCGGTGCCGCAATAGCACCGCGAGATCGTCCTTCAGCCGCGCGTTGGAGTGATGCACGATCAGATTCGGGCAGACCGGCGCAGTCGCCGCCCCGCTGGTATCGCTGCTGCGCGCAAGCCGATCCGCAATCCGGAACAGCCAGGCGTCGAGTTCGTCGGGGGTGCGGCAATTGACCGTCGGGAACGCGCCGATCACGCCGTTGGCGCAGGCCGCGCTCACCAGCTCGATTCCCGACACCAGAAACATCGGCGCTGCGATCAGCGGCAGGCGCAGCCGCGTCCGCAGCCCGGCCCATCGAGTCTCCCGCACGGCGCTTCCTCCCTGATCTCTGTTCGGCTCAGGGATAACGACGCAGCCGCATGCGATCAATCGTTGCCGAAGAAGCTGAAGCGCGGCCCCTCCATGCCGACCGGCTGCGCCGCATAGGCGCGGGGCGTCGTATCCTCGCGCACCGCCTGCTCGACGGCGCGCAGATCCTGCTCGCGGCGCTGGCGCCGGCGCTCGACATATTGCCGGTGCCGGTCGGCGCGGCGCTGCTCGGCGACGCGCTTGCGCTCGGCCCCGCGCGCCTTCAGGTCCGCGTCCTGAACTTTTTCTGCGGCCTTCTCCTGGAGCTTGGCCTGGGCTTCGTCGGACGTGGTGGCCGGGGTGGTGGCCGCCACCGCAGAAGCCGCGGGCGCAGCGTTCGCGTCCGGCGCAGCCGCCTGCTGCGACGGCGCGGGACTGGCCGAGGCCGACGTCGCAGGCGCCGTCTCGGCTGCTGCAGGCGACACCTTGATCGGCGTCGTCGCAGCCGCCTGCGTCGCCGCAAGATACGCGGTGGCGGTCGGACTTGGCGACGGCGCGTCCGGTCCGGAGCGCTCGAGCTTGGTCGATTCCATCACCGGCGATCGCGGATGCATGCCCTCGGCCAGAATGAGCCCACCGCCGAGACCGGCCGCGACGGCAATGGCGACCGTTCCGGCTCCTGCAAAAAAGGCTGTCGAGGCGCGCATGGCCTTGCTCCTTATTCCTCGCCCGGGCAACGCGGGGCGCGCTGCGATGTTCCGGGAACGGCAGAGCGCGCCTTGAGCGCGAGGCACTTTCTGATAGCGTCGGCAACAAGCCATGCGACGCCACAACGATCGCGGCCTCCCGGGAGGACGTTCCATGAGCCATCAGCTTCACACGTTTCCAGTCGTCTGCGAGCAGACCCTGCTCACCCTGTCGCGTCACCCCTCGCGCACCGCTTTCAGCTGGCCCGACGGATCGCTGTCGTATCAGGGCGCGATCGACCTGATCGGGCGCATGCAGGGCGTGTTCATGCGCCTCGGCCTTTCGCCGGGAACACGTGTCGCGTTGCTCACCGCGAACCGCGCCGATACCTGGTGCGCCGGCACGGCGGCACAGCTGTCGCGGCTCGCCATCACCTGGCTGCATCCGCTCGGATCGCTGGAGGACCAGCTGTTCCAGCTGTCGGATTCGGAATCGCAGGTGCTGGTGATCGATGCGGCAGCGTTCCGCGACCGCGGCGGCGAGCTCGCCGCGCGCGCCGACGGCCTCCGTCACGTGTTCACGCTGGGGCAGGCCGGCTATGGCGCTGACCTGCTCGCCGCAATCGAGCAGGCCGGCCACGCCACCGCACGCAATTTCGCCACGCCCGACGACATCGCGACCCTGAACTACACCGGCGGCACCACCGGAAAGTCGAAGGGCGCGCTGCGCCATCACCGCGAGTATGGCGGCTTCGCCACCGCTATCCTCGCCGATTTCGAGATTCCGGAGCGTGCGCGCTACCTGACGGTGGCGCCGATCAGCCATGTCGCCGGCACCAAGGTGCTGCCGACCCTGATGCGGGGCGGCACCGTGCACATGCTGAAGGGATTCGATCCCGAGGCCGTGCTGGCGACCATCGCCCGCGAGCGCATCAACTTCACTTTGTTCGTTCCAACCATGATCTACGTGCTGCTGGATCATCCCTCGCTCGGCAAGACCGATCTCTCCTCGCTCGAGCTCGTGCTGTACGGCGCCTCGGCGATGTCGCCGACGCGGCTCGTCGAGGGCATCGAGCGCATCGGCCCGGTGTTCTCGCAGCTCTACGGCCAGACCGAATGCTATCCCGTCTCGGTGCTGCGCAAGGCCGATCATGATCCGAAGCAGCCGGAGCTGTTCCTGTCCTGCGGCTTCCCGATCGCGGCCTGCGAGGTCAAAATCCTCGACGACGACGATCGGGAGGTCGCGCAGGGCGAAGCGGGCGAGATCTGCGTGCGCGCGCCGCATGTGATGGCGGAGTATTGGAAGCGGCCGGACACCACGGCGGAAACGTTGAAGAACGGCTGGCTGCACACCGGCGACATCGCTCGCCGCGACGAGCGCGGCTACATGTACATTCTCGACCGCAAGAAGGACATGATCGTCTCCGGCGGCTTCAACATCTTCCCGCGCGAGATCGAGGACGTGCTGACGCAGCACGCCGACGTCGCGATGTGTGCGGTGGTGGGCGTGCCCGACGACAAATGGGGCGAGGCTGTCACCGCGATCGTGGTGCCCCGCGCCGGCGCGCAGATCGACGCTGCCGAGCTGATCGAGCTCGTGAAGGCGCGCAAGGGCTCGGCCCATGCGCCCAAGAGCATCTCGTTCGTCAAGGAGCTGCCGATGACCGGCGTCGGCAAGGTCGACAAGAAGGTGCTGCGCGCACGGTTCTGGGAGGGCCGCGGGCGGATGGTGGGGTAGCGGCATCATCAGCTCCCTCGATCGCCACCGTCATTGCGAGGCGCTCTTGCGCCGAAGCAATCCAGGGCCGCGGATGAGGCCCTGGATTGCTTCGCTCCGCTCGCAACGACGGCAAGCCAGACTCGCGGCTTTGCAATGCCGATGGAAGCTCTCGCCCGTAGCCGCCGCGCTCCGCTGTCGTCCCGGGCAAGCGAAGCGCGACCCGGGATCCATAACCACAGGGCAGCGTCGTAAGCGCTGACGTCGCGACTCGCGTGCCTCGACCATCGTCCTGTGATTATGGGTCCCGGCGTTCGCCGGGACGACAGCCTTTGTGTGGCGCGATACTCGCCTGCGATCCGCTGTCTCCAAACAACACTGAATGCGTTGCCCCCATTGCAGACAGGACATTGCTGCCTCGCGGCGCATCTGCGTCCGAGTCTTGCTGGTGTCGTTCCCCTCCAACTCACGGAGGGTGCAGGGAAGGCCAGGCCTCGACCGAGGCCTGCGGTCCGCGTGCAGCAAAAAAGCACGCGGCAGAACCACAGGTTCGGCCGGATAGACCCGGCCTTCCCTGCGCGATGGCTTTACGATTTATACGCAGTCTCCTCGGTGACCGGCTTGTTTGCCACCGTGGCGACAACGCGTTTCACGCGTTGCGCGGACCTCAGCGTCGGGAGGCCAGGACCCTGCGACTTCACCGTCCGCGACGTGGCGTACGTCGGCATGCCCAAAGCATGCTGCGCCCCATCGCGGCCACCGCATCCCACCCCAACGCATCGTGACGTTCGCGAAGCGCCCCTCGTCAGTGAAGCGGGATGCGGAGAAGAGACCATGGATTTCTGAAAATGCAAAGTCGAATATTTTTCGCTCCGCATCTGGACAGCCCGAATCAGCTTGATCGCGCGAGCGAATTTCGTCTTTGCGCGCGCCGCTGCGGACGCCCGACCTGCGCCGGAAGTTATCGATGGGGAAGCAAGCCTGCTCGTCGGCCAAATCAACCTCGCTGCGGCACAACGAATCCCACGCGACGCGCAACAGAGGGCCCAACGTGAAGCCGGTCTGCACTCCGACCCGCTGTCGTGCCGAACAAGCGAAGCCGGACGATGTGCAGGCATCGGCGCGTTCGCGCGACCCAGGACCGATACCACAGGACGTGGCGAGCCCAGATGCATCAACGCGTGTGCCTCGAATATGGCCCTGGGGTTATGGGTCCCGGCGTTCGCCGGGACGACACTGATTTTGTCGAACGAGCGTCCGGACACGACAACCAGCTCACAACGCCGCGAACGCAGCGCGCGACGGTGCGAGCGGCAACCAGTCCGGGATGCGGCGCTTGGCGAGCCAGTACGGTCGCCACAGCCTGCGCCAGGTGGCGAGATCGAGCGGGGCCTGGCGCCATTTGATCCTGCCCGTCTCGATCTGCGGCAGGTCGTGCAGGTGCAGCCACCGCCGTGCGATCCACCACAGCTCGCGCGGCGCGGCGGCATTCCCGGGGCCTTCGAGCTGGATGATGTTGAGCAACGGATCATGACAATGGAGCCCGGTCTCCAACGTCGCGACCCGCTCGCCATTGCGCCGTACGCTCCACAGCCGCGAGCGGTTATGGGCGATGTCGTCGTCATAGGTGCGGACGCAGTTGCGCATGGCGACCGCTTCCTCGACGATGGCCGGGACGTCATCGAGCGGCCTGAATTCATAATCACCCACGCGGCCCGGGTTGAGCCACATGTTGCGGATCGGCCGCTGACCGATGTTGAGGTGCAGCGTCGTGTTCGCTCGCCAGGCGAAGGCGGCTGTCCGTGCGGCGTCGAGCTTCATGGCCGGAGTCCACGGCCGTTCGATGAGCTCGCGGCCGAAGCAGCTGGGCTGTCCCGAGAACCAGATCCACAGACCGAGCAGATGCATGTGATCGCGCTTCGGCGCCCGCAGGTACTCGCGAGCGATCCAGACGGCTGCGGCCTCATGCGCCAGCGCCGCCATCTCCGCCACGAGCTGCAGCCAGGTCGGCATCAGCTTCGGCGAGCGCGGCAAATGGTTGCCGATCTGCCGCCGGAACAGCTCGCCGTTTGGCAATGGTGGGATCGGACGGACGAACGCCTCCGGTGGCAGCTTGCGCAGCCAGAGCGGCAGACCGGCCGCGGCCGCCGCCTCGGCCAGCGGACGCCCCGCGATCACGCACGCGATCGCCCGCTCCGGATCGACGTCCGGGCGCGGCACCGCCAGCGCGAACAGCAGCGCCGGAAAGCTGAGCGCGAGGTCGGCGAGATGAGGATGTCGCATCGCGCATGCGCGCACGCGGGATTGCAGACGAGACGAATAGCGCCGCAGCCGGCGTTCGCGCAGGTCGGAACGCTCCGGCTCCCGGCGGGGAGTCAGCAAGAGATTTGATGTCATGACACGACGGTTCAAGCGCAGGCCACGAGGGCCGCGGGCTTTTCGATGAGATGCGAAAGGGTCAAATCATGGCCGGGACAATCATCCCGGTCGGCCGCGTCAATGATCGCGCAGCGAGCCCGGGAAGCGCGTGAGTCTGGACATCGTCGCCTCCTGCGTTGAAGTTGGGATGCGCTGAACTAGCGTGTTTCTCGGCAGAGCGCAACCATGGCCGCCGCCTCCTCCCATCCCGATGCACACGGATCATCGTTGCGAAAGGTTGTCGGCGACCGGCACGCCGCCGTCGCGAGCCCCCCGAAACGACGAAGCGATCCAGGCCTTCCAGACAGATGATTCGACCTGGCCCTGGATTGCTTCGCTGCGCTCGCGACGACGTGGTGAGTGAGCAGCGACCTGGATCGTTGATACTGACTGCGCGGAGCGATGCACCAGCCCTAGCGCTTCCCCTTCGTCGTGTTCAGCGCCACCGCGGCGCGGATCAGCGCCATGAACGCAGCCTCATCGATCACGTCGCCTTCATGAAGGTCGATGGCGCGGCGGGTGTTGCCGTCGAGGCTGGCGTTGAAGAGGCCGGAAGGGTCCGGCAGCGATGCACCCTTGGCGAACGTCAGCTTCACCGCGGCCTTGTAGGTCTCGCCGGTGCAGACGATGCCGGCATGCGACCACACGGGAACGCCGCGCCACTTCCATTCCTCGACGATACCGGGGTCAGCCTGTTTGATGAGGCCGCGGACGTAGCTGAGCGTGGCGCCGCGCCAATCCCCGAGCTCCTTGATCCGGGCGTCGATCAGCTCCGACGGAGACTGGTTCCCCTCGCCGACGCTCGTAGCCTTCGTTGGTTTCGCCATGACGCTTGTTCCCATCCACCTGCTTGTCGTTTCACCTGCGTGTAGTCCGCGTCGTAGTTATACGACCATCTTGGCCTGCTCAAGTTTAGAGCAATATTGATAACTCCACGGCCAAGCGGCACAGTGCACCAACGAGGTGTCGTCCAACATCACCGAGGTGCAGCACGACGCCAGCGAAACCGGCTCGGCCTCGTCCCAGGTGCTGTCGGCGGCGCAGTCGCTGTCACAGGACAGCAACCGGCTGAAGCTGGAGGTGGGACGATTCTTGAACAAGGTGCGGGCGGCGCAAGAGCGAAATCGTTCGTCGTTGAACTCGTTCACTCGCGACAACGGCAGTGTGTTCCCTCTCCCGCTTGCGGGGGAGGGCTAGGGAGGGGGCCGCTCCAGCGGCGGTGTGCGTGGCGCCCCCTCTCCAACTCTCCCCCGCAAGCGGGGGAGAGGGCGCAGCGGAGCTTGGCGCGGGGTTGATCGGTTCACCCGGAAACGAAGCAGGCAGTTGCCGATCACCGGCCCAACTCAATAACACCTCGCCGCAGCGCGCCGTTGGAAACGAGGCAGCGCCGGTGCGGTGATCAGTTCGCCAACTCGCTGTGAACGCAATCCGGACGGCTGACCGCCCCCCTCACCGCTTCTCGATCACGAGGCTCTGCACCACGCGGCCGAAATAGCCCCTGACATCACCCAGCCGCGCCATCGCCAGCCCGGCGCCGTCCGGGCCGATCCAGCTTTCGGCGTCGAGCAGGATCCAGTCGCCGACCGGCTCGCGGGCCATGTTCACGGTGAGGTCGGCGTTGAGGAAGGTGTAGCTGTGGAAGTCGAGCGCAGCGGAGGTGCCGTTGCAGAAGTCGCTCGCGACCACGGCGCGCATCGCCTGCGACACGGCGTGACCTTCGACCAGCGGCCAGTCGACGCGGTACCAGATCGCGCCGGGTCCCTTGACGCCGAACCGGCCGCGCGCGGCTCGCAGGGTCATGCCGCGCACGAACGGGCTGGTCGAGAAATCCGCGGGCTCCGGCAGCGCATCGTCAGGACCGACCAGATCGACCGGCAGCTCGCGGACATCGTCCGGAAGCGGCACGGCATCCTGCCTGATCTTGAGCACCGTCGCCGTGACCACCACCGTATCGCCGGCGCGCAGCCGCACCGCGCAGAGCTGGATTTTGCGGCCCTCGCGCAGCACCTCGGTCTCGATGAGGAGCTCTGCGAGCGGCACCGGGCGCATCAGGTCGATGGTGACGCGGGCGATGCGCATCGGCGACGTCGTCGGAATGCGCTCGGCAGCCCACACGGCCAGCGCCGACGGCGCAGACCCGTGTTGCATCGTCGGATCCCACGGTCCCGCAGCATCGGAGCTGACGGCGACCCGATTGTCCGCGATGCGGAAGATCGGCCGCATCAGCGCGCGCCTCGCCACGTCTCAGCCGGCGCTGGCAAAGGCGCGGTCGGCGCCATTGGGCAGTTCGATGTCGACCTCGAGCGTCGAGACATGCTTTCCCCGATCCATGCGAACGATGACCTTGTCCGGATCGAGTACCACATGGCGCGAAACCACGGCGAGGATTTCCTCGCGCAGCTGCATCAGGAGATCGGGCTGTCCGCGCAGGCTGCGCTCATGCGCGAGCAGGATCTGCAGCCGCTCCCGCGCGACAGGCGCGGAGGCCGCACGCCCCGTAAAGAGCCGCAGCACGCTCATGCAGCCCTCCGTCCCAAGAGCAGGTTCATCAGGCCCTTGCGCTCGGTCGGGATCTGCATCTCGACCTCCTCGCCGAGGAGGCGGCGCATCGCATCGTGATAGGCGCGCGCGGGGGCGCTCGCGGGGCTGTTGAGCGTCACGGGACAGCCGACGTTGGAAGCGCGCAGCACGTCCTGGCTCTCCGGCACGATGCCGAGCAGCGGCGTCGCGAGAATCTCCAGCACGTCCTCGATCGACAGCATCTCGCCACGCGCGGCGCGGCCGGCATCATAGCGCGTGATGAGAATGTGCTTCTCGACGCGCTCGCCGTTCTCGGCGCGCACCGTCTTGGAATCGAGCATGCCGATGATGCGGTCGGAATCGCGCACCGACGACACCTCCGGATTGGTGACGATGACCGCCTCGTCGGCATAGCGCATCGCCAGCATGGCGCCGCGCTCGATGCCGGCCGGGCTGTCGCAGATCACCCAGTCGAACGTCTTGCGCAATTCGGCGATGACGCGGCCGACGCCGTCCTCGGTGAGCGCGTCCTTGTCCTTGGTCTGCGAGGCCGGCAGCAGCCACAGATTCTCCAGCCGCTTGTCGCGGATCAGGGCTTGCGGCAGCTTGGCGACGCCGTGCACGACGTTGATGAGATCGAACACGACGCGGCGCTCGGCGCCCATGACCAGATCGAGATTGCGCAGGCCGACGTCGAAATCGACGACGACGACCTTCTCGCCGGCCTGCGCCAGCGCCGCGCCCATCGCCGCCGTCGTGGTGGTCTTGCCGACGCCACCCTTGCCCGACGTCACTACGAGTACTTTCGACATGTCACGGATCCTCCTGCTACTCAGTTCAATGCAACGATCTTCATGGAATGACCTTCGAGCCGCGCCTGCACGGCCCGGCCGCGCAACGCGGCGTCGATCTGCTCGGCCGTCTGGTAGTAGCCGTCGATCGCGACCAGCTCGGCCTCGATCTTCTGGCAGTAGATGCGCGCCGCCGCGTTGCCGTTGATGCCGGCCATCGCGCGGCCGCGCAGCGCGCCGTAGACGTGGATCGAGCCGCCGGCGACGATCTCGGCGCCCGACGACACCGCGCCGAGCACGGTGACGTCGCCATCGGGAAACACGATCGACTGGCCCGAGCGCACGGGCTGGTCGAGCAAGAGCGAGGTCGGCTGCTGCAGCTGTGGCTTCTCCGGCTCGATCTCCTGCACGGCGCAATGACGGCCGCCGGACAACAAGGGGGGCATGCCGAGCGACAGCCGCCCCTGCTCGACGCCTTCGAGCCCGAGCACGCGGATGTTGCGCGACTCGATGCTCTTGATGAGATGGGTGATGGCGAGCGGGCTCAGATCCAGCGCTGAGAGATCGAGCACGATCGGCTTGCCGACGAAGAAGCCGGGCGAGCCCGCGAGCGTTGCATCGAGCTCGCTGAGCCAGTCGGCAATCGGCACCACCGGCGAAAACACGAAGGCTACGTAGGAGCGCCCGCGCAGACGAATAACAGGACGCACCGTTTCAGCGCTGGCACTCATGACCATCCGACCCAACCTTCTTAGTGATTGGTTAACTGTCGGCGCCAGATGGTTAACGGATGGTTAAATCGACGCTAAGCCGCTCAAAAATCGACAGCGGCCCGCCCGACATAGTTCGATGATGATCGAATCAAGGCGCAATCTTGGCATCAATGAGACGCAATTCATGAGCATCTGCGTCAAGACCTATCATGCCTCATTTTAATCACATCATGATGATAACTTTAACGTACATATAATTCGGAACCGACGACTTTAGGAGGTTCCGATCGATTGACACTCGTCAGGGGGCGGGGCATGGGATCGATAGAGGCGCCCAAGGCACGGCAAACGTGCCACGGCGCCTTGCAGGAAGGGACCGCTGGCGTGCGATCGTTGATCGACGCGAAACGTCTGATTCTGCGAGTGATTCCGTGTGGACTGAAGTGGCAGACCAGCTCCCGCTCTTCGTTTGAAACTAGCTCTCATACGAACCGTGGCAGAAGCGTATCAGTTTCCGGAATCGAGCGTCAGAGGAGTAGCGTATGAGTTCGTTGAGTGAACAGAATCCGATGAACCCGCAGGACCCGCTGCACTACGCACCGCGGTGGCTGCGCGAACGTCCGGAAGCCGCGCGTCTATCTCTCGTCGGTGACAATGCCAAGGCAGCGGAGGCGGCCGAGCGTCCCGCTTCGGGACAGCAAGGACCGCTCGATGCTCGCCTGGAGACCGCCGTGTTCGAATCCCTTCGTCAGTCGCTGAATCCGCAGGTCATGCGCGAGCCGCCGGATCTGGAGCGCGAGCGCGACCGCCGCTCGGTCGTGTTCAAGGTGGCCGGCCGCTTCGCCGCTGCAACCGGCGTCGCCGCCGTCGTCGCGCTGTTCTTCGTCAACATCGTGCCGGTGTGGCGCCAGCCCGACGCGAGCTCGTCCTTCGTCGCCGCCGTGCAGTCGATGAAGACGCTGCCGCCGGTCGCCGCCGACGTGCAGGACGCCAAGGCGGACCAGACCAGTGCGCTGCCGGAGCGGGTCGAGCCGCAGGCTCCCGCGCTGTCGCAGTTCAAGTCGCTGCTCGCGGACGCTCCGGCGCCGACGGCAGAGGCCGACACTCCCGAAAAGCCCATGCTGCAGCAGTTCATGCAGTGGAACCAGAAGACGGGTCAGATGGAGCGGGTTCGCTAAACCCTCTACACGACTGATCCGACTTCCAACACATCACAGGCGACGATGATCGACGTCCTACCGCAGAAAGCGGCAGCACGCCGTCCGCTGGCTCATGCCCGTGTGGCAGCCATCCTGCTCGCGTCCCTCGTGGCCGGCGAGGCCGTTGCTGCGCCCGGCGAGAATGTGAGCGTGGCGCGCCAGCTCGGCGGCCGCGTCGGCCCGATCATTGGCGCCGCGCTCGCGTGCCGCGACATCGCCCGGCCGCGCATCCAGGCCATCATCGAGAAATTCCAGCTCGTCATCCGCGAGGCCGCCTCCAGCGAGGCCGACCGTGACGAGCTGACGCGCCTGCTCGACCGCTACGTGGCCGAAGGCCGCAGCCTCGTCACGTCAGGCCGGATGGATTGCGGCGGCGCCGATCGGCAGCTTGCCGATCTCGAACGATCCATCGCCGCGCCGCCTCCGGCGCGCGCGAACCTGCCCGCCGTGAGCATCGGACCTGCGACCGCGCAGGCCGCGACCGTACCGGCGCAACTGCTGCCGCCGGCCGGCAACGTGCGCGGAGTGACGCAGAGCGAGATCAAGCTCGGCATGGTCATTCCCTACAGCGGACCGGTGAAGGAGAGCGGGCGGCTGCTCAAGATCGGCGTCGAGGCGGCGTTCAATCGCGCCAACGAGGCCGGCGGCGTCAACGGCCGCATGCTGAAGCTCGTCACCGCCGATGACGGTTACGATCCCGCGCGCACGCTGGATGCGATGAAGCTGCTCTACGAGAAGGAGCAGGTGTTCGGCTATATCAGCAATTTCGGCTCGGCCACCGCCGCGGTCGCCATCCCCTACGCGCTCGAGCGCCGCACGCTGTTCTTCGCGCCCTATACCGGCGCCAACGTCGTGCGCCACGATCCGCCCGACCGCTACGTCTTCAACTACCGGCCGAGCTATGCCGAGGAGACCGACGCACTGGTCCACTATCTCGTGAAGATGCGAAGGCTGCATCCGCGCCAGATCGTCGTGTTCGCGCAGAACGACGCGTTCGGCGACGCGGGCTTCGCCGGCGTGGCCAAGGCGTTCCGCACGCTCGGCGCCAGCGACAATTCGATCGTGCGGGTCAACTACCCGCGCAACACGGTCGAGGTCGACGACGCCATCAATCAGTTGAAGCTGCTGAAGATCCCGGTCAAGGCGGTGGTGATGCTGGCGACGACGCGCGCCGCGGCCAAATTCATCGAGAAGGCCCAAGGCGTATTTCCGGGCGTCATCTTCGCCAACATCTCCGCGGTCGCGGGCTCGGCGCTCGCCAGCGAGCTGATGCTGCTCGGACCGCGCTACGCCGAGGGCGTGATCGTCAGCCAGACCGTGCCCGGCGTCTCCGGCTATTCGAGCCTGGTGCTCGAATACAAGAACGCACTTGCGAAATACGCCCCGGGCGAGCCGGCCGACTACACCTCGCTCGAGGGCTACATCGCCGCGAGCATCCTGATCGAGGGACTGAAGCGCGCCGGTCCGAACTTCGATACCGAGCAACTGGTCGAAACGCTCGAGAACATGCGCAACATCGATCTCGGCCTCGGCACGCAGCTCGGCTTCGGCCGCGCCGAACACCAGGCTTCGCACAAGATCTGGGGCACAGCGCTGGACGACAGCGGCATCTATCAACCCGTCGAACTTGAATAGGATACCGCTAGAGGCAAGACAGCCTCAACTACCACGACAAAAGAGCGACAGTGAAACCCGACATTAATTCGAAATGCCACGAATAGTAGAACGAAGAGGGTTGGAAGCAAGCTGAGCAGGTGGAAGGTTCGATGGCCGTGCGTTGGTCCGCGTTGATCATCGGGAGTGTTTTAGCAGCTCCCTTGAGCCCCGCTTTGGCGGCGGCTCCCGACGTCGTCCGGGAGCTTGGCGGCCGGGTTGGGCCGATCGTGGGACAGGCGTCCGCCTGCCCGGATATCGCGCAGGGCCGGGTCCAGAGCATCGTCGACAAATTCCGCGAAGCCATCCGCCAGGCGACGAGCAATGACGGCGAGCGCGATCAGCTGACCCGCAGCTTCAATGGCTACATCGCCGAGGGCCGTAGTCGTACGGGCGCCTCACAGGCGACCTGCGCCGCCGCGGAGCGGCAACTGACGGAGCTCGAACGCTCGCTCGGCCAGCCGGCTGCGGCGACGGCCCCGATCACACCGGTCAAGGCCGAAGCGACGACTGGCGCCGTCACCACGGGCCCCGTGCGCGGCATCACCGACCGTGAGATCCGCTTCGGCATGGTCCTGCCGTTCTCCGGCATCCGCAAGGAGACCGGGCGTCAGATGCGCCAGGGCATCGAGGCCGCGTTCGCACGCACCAACGATGCCGGCGGCGTCAACGGGCGCATGCTCCGTCTCGTGGCGGCCGACGACGGCTACGATCCGAACCGCACGCTGGCGGCGATGACGCAACTCTACGACAAGGAGCAGGTGTTCGGCTTCATCGGCAACGTCGGCACCGCCAACTCGCAGGCGGCGATCCCCTATGCGCTGGAGCGGCGCACGCTGTTCTTTGCGCCGAACACCGGCGCAGCAGTGGTGCGACGCGATCCGCCGGATCGCTACGTCTTCAACTATCGGGCGAGCTACGCCGAGGAGACGGCCGCGCTGGTGCGCTACCTGATCAAGATGAAGCGCGTCTCGCCCAAGCAGATCGCCGTGTTCACCCAGCAGGACCCATTCGGCGACGACGGCTTTGCCGGTGTCGCGAAGGCCTACCGACAGTTGAACCTCGGCGAGGCCGTGACGCGCATCAACTATCCGCGCGCGACGATGGACGTGGAAGAGGCGGTCAATCAGGTCAAGGCGCACAAGCCGGGACTCAAGGCGGTCATCATGGTGGCGACCGATCGCGCCGCCGCGAAATTCATCGAGAAGACGCGCGACGCTGTGCCGGGCCTGATCTACGCCAACGTGTCCGCCGTCGGCTCGACCTCGCTCGCGACCGAGCTGAAGCTGCTCGGTCCGCGCTTCACCAACGGCGTCATCGTCACGCAGGGCGTGCCGGCGGTTTCGGGCTATTCGAGCCTCGTGCTCGACTACAAGAATGCCCTGGCCAAATACGCGCCCGGCGAGGCGCCGGACTACACGTCTCTCGAAGGCTATATCGCGGCGACGATTTTGATCCAGGCGCTGAAGCAGACCAGTCCGCTCGACACCGAGCGCCTGGTCGACACGCTCGAATCGATGCGCAGCCTCGATCTCGGCCTCGGCACGACGCTCGCATTTGGACGCGCGGAGCACCAGGCCTCACACAAGATCTGGGGCACCGCCCTCGACGAAACCGGCACGTATCAGGCAATCGAACTTGAGTAGAATTAGCTTCGAAGGGGAAGAACTGGTGAAGACGTTTCGTTAGCAGGTCCTAAAGTATGATCGGAAAAAGGCGTGTCGGGTTACCGAAATGGTCATGCTCTTAGGAAAGGCTGGTCTGTGCATGGTGACGGTATTATGTCTTCTCCGTCGCAGACACGGCGTCAATTCACCAGGCGGAAGACCTGGATGGGGTCCAAAGTGGGATAGTGGCAATGAACTTTCGTTGTAGCGTGTTCTTGGTTGCGGCATTGCTCGCAACGCCCGCCAGCGCGGCGGGCACCAATGCGGATGTGGTGCGTAATCTTGCGAGCCGGGTCGGGCCGATCGTGGGAGCAGCATCCGCCTGTCAGGCGATCGACCAGGGCCGCGTTCAGGCCATTGTCGACAAGTTTCGCGAGGTGATCCGGGAGGCCTCCACCGGCGGCTCGGATCGTGACGAGCTCACCCGCGTCTTCAACGGCTACGTCGCCGATGGACGCAACCGCGTGGGGGCGGCGCAGACCGACTGTAACGCCGCGGGCCGCCAGCTCGCCGAGCTCGAGCGCTCGCTCGGGCAAAGCGCACCGAGCCAGACCGCCACCAGCCTCGCCGGGGTGATCGCCCCGTCCGCGGCCGTGGCTGCGACGGCACCGACCGCGACGCTGCCGCCAGCGTCCACCACCAACGTGCAGGGCGTCAACGCCAACGAGATCCGCTTCGGCATCGCCGCTCCGTTCTCGGGCGCTGCCAAGGAGCTCGGCCGGCAGATGAAGATGGGCATCGAGGCCGCCTTCAACCGCGCCAACGACGCCGGCGGCATCGCCGGGCGCTCGCTGCGGCTCTATTCGGCCGACGACGGCTACGAGCCGTCGCGGACGCTGGACGCGATGAAGCAGCTCTACGAGAAGGACAAGGTGTTCGGCTTCGTCGGCAATGTCGGCACCCCGACCTCTGCCGTGGCGATGCCCTACGCCCTGCAGCGCCGTGTGCTGTTCTACGGCGCGTTCACCGGCGCCAACCTCCTGCGCAACGATCCGCCGGATCGCTACGTGTTCAACTATCGCGCCAGCTACGCCGAAGAGACCGACACCGTCGTTCGCTATCTGGTCAAGCTGCGCCGCCTGCCGGCCAAGGACATCGCCGTGTTCGCGCAGCAGGACGCCTATGGTGATGCCGGCTTCTCCGGTGTGGCCAAGGCCTTCCGCTCGCTCGGCCTTGCCGACACGGCCATCTTGCGCCTCAACTACAAGCGCAACACGGTCGACGTCGACGACGCGGTCAACCAGCTGCGGGCATTGAAGAACCCGCCCAAGGCGATCGTCATGGTCGCAACCTATCGCGCAGCCGCGAAGTTCATCGAGAAGACGCGCGATCTGTTCCCGCACATGATCTACACCAACGTCTCCTTCGTCGGCTCGACCGAACTCTCGGACGAGCTGATGCTGCTCGGTCCGCGCTATGCCAGCGGCGTCATCGTCACCCAGGTGGTGCCGGCCGTCGGCGGCTATTCGAGCGCCGTGCTCGAGTACAAGAGCGCGCTCGAGAAGTACTTCCCGGGCGAGGCACCGTCCTACGTGTCGTTCGAAGGCTACGTCTCGGCCAACGTGCTGGTCCAGGCGCTGCGCCGGGTCGGCCCGCAGCTCGACACCGAGGCGCTGATCGACACGCTGGAAAACATGCGTGACATCGATCTCGGTCTTGGCGCCAAGCTCGGCTTCGGCCGCGCCGAGCACCAGGCCTCGCACAAGATCTGGGGCACGGCGCTCGACGAGCGCGGCAAGTTCCAGGCGATCGAGCTGGAATAGCCCGTCCGCTTGTTGCGGCCGCAACAAAAAAGCGCGACAGCCCTGGCTGCCGCGCTTTTCTTTTGTCCGTCGCGGAGCCGCTTAGAGCGGCGGATCGATTGCTTCGTCATATTCCTTCTTGAAGCGCGCGATCAGCTCGGCGGCGGGCAGCACGTCCTTGATGGCGCCGATGCCCTGCCCTGATCCCCAGATCTCCTTCCACGCCTTCGGCTTGGCGCGCTCGCCCGAAGCATCGGTGCCAAAGCTCATCTTCGACGGATCAGAGGTCGGGAGATTGTCCGGATCGAGGCCGGCTGCGACGATCGACGGCTTCAGGTAGTTGCCGTGCACGCCGGTGAACAGGTTCGAATAGACGATGTCGTCGGCGCCCGAGCTGGTGATCATCTGCTTGTAGCCTTCGACCGCATTCGCCTCCTTGGTGGCGATGAAGGCCGAGCCGATATAGGCGAAGTCGGCGCCGAGCACGCGCGCGGCACGGATGGCGCGGCCGTTCCCGATCGCGCCCGACAGAGCGATCGGGCCATCGAACCAGCTCCGCGTCTCCGCCACGAAGGCAAACGGCGAGATCGTGCCGGCATGTCCACCGGCGCCCGCCGCGACCAGGATCAAGCCGTCGGCGCCCTTCTCGATCGCCTTGTGCGCGAAGGTCTGGTTGATGACGTCGTGGAAGACGATGCCGCCCCAGCCATGCGCCGCCCGGTTCAGCTCCTCGCGCGCGCCGAGCGAGGTGATCATCATCGGCACCTTGTACTTCTCGCACAGCGCGAGATCCTGATCGAGCCGGTTGTTGGAGCGATGCACGATCTGGTTGACGGCGAACGGCGCCGACGGGCGTTCCGGATGCGCGCGATCATAGGCGGCGAGCTCCTCGGTGATGCGCGCCAACCATTCGTCGAGCAGCGCGGCCGGCCGCGCGTTGAGCGCCGGAAACGAACCGACCACGCCGGCCTTGCACTGCGCGATCACCAGGTCGGGCACGGAGATGATGAACAGCGGCGAGCCGATCACCGGGATCGACAGGCGGCCCTTGAACAAGGCGGGCATGGACATGGATGGGAATTCCTCTTCGTGAAATGCGGAAACGCTCGTGATCGCGAGCATGCCCGACATCATGCCGTGATGGCAATTCGCTCGCAGAGGGACCGGAAAAGCCCGATCAGGGTCTTGCGTTGAGGCGCTGGCGTGCCGGCGTCATTGGCAGAGCGCCGAGGTCACGTAGGTGTCGGTGCGGCAATCGCCCGGCTTGCGCTGGCGACCGGGGATCAGCACCCTCGCCGAGCAGGTCTCCGCGGAATCGGTGTTGAGGCTCTTGCCTTCCTTGTAACCCTTGCCCTGGCACAGCCGGTCGGCGCCGAGCTTGCAATCCGGCGTGGCGTTGGCGGCGATCGGGCAGACCGAGCGGCCGGAGATCATGGTCGAGGGCTTGGTGAGCCGCGAGAGCGTGTCACTGGTCTCCTTCAGCACACTCGGTGCGGCGTCGCCGCCGTTCGGGGCAGCCGGCCGGTCGGCTTGCCGCGGCGGGCCTGCGGGGGCGCCGGCCATCTCGCCTTCGTTCGCGGGCGGCTCCGGCGTGGCCTCCGGACGCTTCAGCGGAATGATCGCCATCTTCTCGAACAGCTTGCCGAGCTCCTCCACCAGACCCGGATTGGAGGACGGCGGCGCAGGCTGGACGGCAGGCACCTGCTGCGGCGGCTGTTGCGGCGCTTCTCGCAGCCCCAAGGAAGGCGTCGTTTGCGCCCATGCCGCGGCGGCGGAGAGAACCGAGACGACGACGAGCAGCGCCGCCCCTGCCCCCGGCCCCGGGCGCAGCGGCCGCATCAGATCAGCTTCACGGCGACGACGAAGCCGGCCACCAGCACGGCCGCGCCGATCGCCACCCACAGGCCGAGATGCTTCTCGATGCGCACCCTGATCCATTCGCCATAGCGGTTGAGCAATATCGCGGCGATGAAGAAGCGGCCGCCGCGCGCGATGATCGAGCAGACGATGAACAGAAACAGATTATAGCCGGCGAAGCCCGACGTGATCGTGACCAGCTTGTAGGGGATCGGCGTCAATCCCTTCACCAGGATGATGACGGCGCCCCACTCGGCATAGGAGGCACGGAACGCCTCGACCTTGTCGCCGAGGCCGTAGAGCTGGATCAGCCAATGGCCGAGCGAGTCGTAGAGCAGCGCGCCGATGGCGTAGCCGACCAAGCCGCCCGCCACCGACGCCGCGGTGCAGACGCCGGCGAACAGCCAGGCCCGCTGCGGCTTCGCCAGCGACATCGGGATCAGCATCACATCCGGCGGCACCGGAAAGAACGAGCTTTCAGCGAAGGCAACCGCGGCCATGATCCACATGGCATGCGGCTTGTGGGCGGCGTCGATACACCAGTCGTAGATCCGTCTGAGCATGCTGGCGATGAAGCAAACCGGGCAGGATTTGTCCATGGCCCATATGCCGGTCCGAATCGGACCGCCACACTAGTGCCGCTTGCGGATGGTCCGGCTTTCGGCCGCGACGATCGGTCGCCCCGCCACCCGTCCGGGCGCGGCCTTGGCGACCTTCACCGGCGATTTCGGCAGCTTCTCGGCGATGCCGAGCATCAGCTCGCGCCGTTCCATCTCGCGCCAGACGTCCTCGGGCTGGACATCGAGCTCGGCCCATAGCACGGCCAGATTGTAGATCAGGTCGGCGCTTTCGCGCACCACGGCCTGGGCGTCGCCGCCGACGGCATCGATCGCAACCTCGATGGCCTCTTCGGCGAGCTTTTTGGCCATCTTGGCCGTGCCCTGCTGCATCAGCTTGGCCGTGCGCGATCGCGCGGGATCGAGATCCCTGGCCGCCAGGACAGCGCGATAGAGCCGCTCGATCGAATCAGTCATCCCGCCACAATAGTTAAATTCGATGGTCCGCATATTAACGTTCGCGGCGGGCAAGAAAAAATCCGCCGGCGCGGGGCCGGCGGATCGTCTATTCGATCTCACATCACCAATGCGGGTGATGATAATAGCCGCCACCGTAATAGGGGCCGCCGCCGTAATACTGATAGCGCGGTCCGTAGCCGTAATAGGCCGGCCGGCCATAGTAATAGTTGTCCTCGTAGTAGGAACGGCGGTTCTGTGTCGCCGCGATGGCAAGTCCGGTGCCGACGATGCCGGCGAACGCCGCCGCAGCCGCCGCGCCGCCGTTGCCGCGATAGTGGCGCCGGCGCGCGCTGACATCGGTCACGCCGCCATCATTGGCCGCCTTGGCGACGACGCCCTTCTCGGCCGGCGCGGAGCCGGCAAAGGCGAGTGTCGGCTGCACGGCCGTCAAAGTCACCGCGGCCACCGTCGCCAGGACGGTAGCACGGCCAAAGCGTGAAAAACTTCCGCACTGTGCGATCATGTGGATCCTCCGTACAATCTCATCTCGCGTACCAACTCGCGAACTGCGTCCACAGTTCCCCTCGCGAAACCCGAAGTCGAAGCCGCAAATCGCCGCAGGCCTTACTCATGGACCGTTCACATTCGATCCGACATGATCAGGCACCGCCGGCCCCGAGCGGCAGCGACACAGCGACACAGCGACATTGTCACGAAATTGACATATCGATCCCGCGACGGCCGGCGAACTGATTAGAATACCGGCGTGACAAGACCGGTACGGCCTGCGAATACCGGCGTGACATGATGTGCATGCGACGACCCGTCACCCTGCTTGCTTTGGCGCGCTTGGCGCTCCTGGCGGCCTTCGTGGTGCCCGCGTGGCTGTCAGATCACGAGGCCCTCGCAGAGGAGCCGAAACGTCCGGTCGCCGTCATGTTCGCGCTGGATCGGCCGCTCGATGGCAGCATGGCGCCACTGGTCCTCGCCGCCAGCCGCGGGCTGTTCGCCACCGAGGGCGTGACCGTCACCATCACCACGGCCAAGGGCTCTCCCGATGCGATCGCGCGGGTGGCCTCCGGCGAGACCGACATGGCGCTCGCCGACATCAACGAGCTGATCCGCTATCGCGACGCGTCCAACAGCCAGCCGGTCAAGGCCGTGTTCGTGCTGTTCAACAGGGCGCCTTATGCGATCATCGCGCGCAGGAGCCGCGGCATCAACGGGCTCGGCGACATCGAAGGCAAGACGCTCGGCGTCGCCGAGGGCGATCTCTCGATCCGGCTGTGGCCGGCGGTCGCGCGGCACAACCATCTCAGGCCCGAGACCATCAAGCTGTCGCGCGTCGGCGCGGCCGTGCGCGAGCCGATCCTGTCGGCCGGCCAGGTCGATGCCGTCAGCGGCTTCTCCTATTTGTCGGCCCTCAATCTGCGCGACCGCGGCGTGCCTGCCGCCGATCTCGCGGTGCTGCGCTTCGCCGATTACGGCTGCGAGGCCTATGGCCATGCGGTGATCGTCAATCCCGGCTTTGCGGCCAAGCAGCCGGCTGCGGTGAAGGGATTCCTGAGCGCGCTGACGTCTGGCCTGCAGCTTGCCATCAAGGACCCTGCCGGCGCGATCGCCGACGTGGTGAGCCGGATGGATGACGGCTCGCGCGAGCTCGAGCTGCAGCGGCTGCAGAGCGTGCTCGTCGACAACGTGCTGACGCCGGACGTCCGCCGCGACGGCATCGGCGGCATCGATCCCGCCCGGTTCGAGCGGGCCCTCGACCAGCTCGCCGAGGACGGCAAATTCCACCACAAGCGTCCGCTACCCGCCGACATCTTCGACGACAGCTTCCTGCCGCCCGCCGACAGCCGGCTCGTCAACTGAGCGCTCGCCGCGGCGGCCGTTCCCTTGCTAACATGGCGCCGCGCGCACCCAGCGCTGGCTCCAACTGTCGACACGAAGCGCCCCGCCCATGTCCCTGCTCCGCATTTATGCCCGCGTGCTCCATCTGCTCGGAAAGGAGGCGCGGCTGGGCTGGTTTCTGGCGATCGCCAACCTTGCCCTCGCGGTGGCACAGTTCGCCGAGCCGGTGCTGTTCGGACGCATTGTCGACTCGCTCTCCGGCAACGCCTCGACCAGCACCGCCTGGCCACTGCTCGCGGCCTGGGCCGGATTCGGCCTGTTCACGATTCTGGCCAGCGCCTGGGTCGCGCTGCAGGCCGACCGGCTGGCGCACCGGCAGCGCCATGCGGTGCTGACGAGCTATTTCGAGCACATTTTGCAGCTGCCGCTGACGTTCCATTCCGGCACCCATTCCGGCCGGCTGATGAAGGTGATGATCAACGGCACCGACGCGCTGTGGAAGCTGTGGCTGTCGTTCTTCCGCGAGCACTTCGCCGCCATCATGTCGGTGCTGGTGCTGCTGCCGCTGTCGCTCTATCTGAACTGGCGGCTCGCGATCCTCTTGTTCGTGCTGTGCGTGGTGTTCACGGTGCTGACGACGCTGGTGGTGCGCAAGACCTACGGCATGCAGAGCGAGGTCGAAGAGCACTACAGCGACCTGTCGGCGCGCGCCTCCGATGCGCTCGGCAACGTCGCGCTGGTGCAGAGCTTCGTGCGCATCGAAGCCGAGGTGCAGGGCCTGCGCAACGTCGCCGGCCAGTTGCTCTCGGTGCAGATGCCGGTGCTCGGCTGGTGGGCGCTGGTGACGGTGATCACGCGCGCCTCCACCACCATCACGGTGCTGGCGATCTTCACCCTCGGCATCGCGCTGCATCAGCAGGGACTGAGCTCGGTCGGCGAGATCGTGATGTTCGTGTCGTTCGCGACCATGCTGATCCAGAAGCTCGAGCAGGTCGTGTCCTTCATCAACAACGTGTTCATGGAAGCGCCGCGGCTGGCCGAGTTCTTCACCGTGCTCGACGCCGTGCCGGCGGTGCGCGACCGCCCCGATGCGATCGACGTCGGCCGGCTCTCGGGCCTGGTCGAATTCAACGATGTGTCGTTCTCCTATGACGGCAAGCGGCCGGCGGTGGAGGATCTCACCTTCACCGCGCTGCCCGGCCAGACCATCGCGCTGGTCGGGCCGACCGGCGCCGGAAAGTCGACCGCGATTGCGCTCCTGCATCGCGCCTTCGATCCGCAATCCGGCTTCATCAAGATCGACGGCATGGATGTCCGCGGATTGAAGCTTGCGGCCCTGCGCCGGAACATCGGCGTCGTGTTCCAGGAGGCGCTGCTGTTCAATCGCTCGATCCGCGAGAACCTCTTGGTCGGCAAGCCCGATGCGACCGAGGAGGAGATTCGCACCGCCGCCGCGCGCGCCCAGGCGCTCGACTTCATCGACCGCGCCGAGCAGGGCTTCGATACCAATGCCGGCGAGCGCGGCCGCATGCTGTCTGGCGGCGAGCGCCAGCGGCTCTCGATCGCGCGTGCGCTCTTGAAGGATCCGCCGATCCTGATTCTCGACGAGGCGACATCAGCGCTCGATGCCGTCACCGAGGCCAAGCTCAACGCGGCGCTCGACGAGGTGATGAAGGGACGCACGACCTTCGTGATCGCGCACCGGCTATCGACCATCCGCAACGCGACGCGAATCCTCGTGTTCGAGAACGGACGCGTGATCGAAAGCGGAACGTTCGATGAACTCGTCGCCAAGGGCGGCCACTTCGCGGAACTGGCGAAGGCCCAGTTCATGGTGCAGGAGAGCGCGCGCGCGACTCTCGCAGCGCCCGAGAGCGACGGCACCATCGTCAAGACCTGATCGCGGGACGCTTTCATCGTGGAATTGAATGGCTGGCCTCTGTTCGCCAGCGTCGAGCCGGTATAGGTTCGCGGCCTGCCGCAACCGAAGCGGCGCCGGACACGCTTGAAACCCGAAAGCCCGCTTGCCCACCTCGCCGCGCGAGGCGGGTCTCAAAGGACCGGACCAGACCAGTGCAGACGCTTCGCCTGTTGTTCCGCTACGCCCCGATCAAGATCATCGCTCTCGCTGCCGCTCTCGTGCTCACGCCCCGCTGGGCCAGCGCCGAGGCGCTGCTGCTCGTCGAAGCCGATACCGGCAAGGTGCTGGAAGCGCAGAATGGGACCTATCCATGGTATCCCGCGTCGGTCACCAAGCTGATGACGGCCTATGTCGCCTTGAAGGCGGTCAAGGACGGCAGGATCACGCTTGACACGCTGTTCACGGTCTCACCGGCCGCGGCATCACAGTCGCCGTCGAAGATGGGCTATCGGCCCGGCACGCAGGTCACCGTCGACAACGCGCTGAAGATGATGCTGGTGAAGTCCGCCAACGACATGGCGGTGGTGCTGGCCGAAGGCGTCGGCGGCTCCATCGACGGCTTCTCGGCGATGATGAACGACACCGCTCGCAAGCTCGGCATGACGCAGACCAGCTACGTCAATCCGAACGGACTGCCGGCCGACGGCCAGATCACCTCGGCGCGTGATCTCGCGATCCTGGCGCGCGCCATCATCCGCGATCTTCCCGAGTACGAATACTTCGTGCACATCCCGTCGATCCGCTACGGCCGCCGCGTCGTGCAGAACTTCAACAAGCTGATCGGGCGCTATCCCGGCGCCGACGGCTTCAAGACCGGCTTCATCTGCGCTTCGGGCTACAATCTGGTGGCGTCGGCGACCCGCAACGGCAAGCGCCTGATCGCGGTGGTGCTCGGCGCCTCCTCGGGACAGATGCGCGCCGTGCGCGCGATCCAGATGCTGGACCGCGGCTTCAACGGCAACCAGTTGAGCTGGCTGAAATCGCCGCTCGGCACAGTCGATCAGCTGGCCCCCGTCGACGCGACACCGCCCAACCTGCGCGACGACATGTGCAACGGCCGCCGCCACCGACCAGCCAGCGACGACGACGAGGACACCGTTGCCGGCGCGGACGGCGAAGCGACCGGCGGCACCCTGCTCGCCGGCCTGCAGGCGCCGACCATGAAGCCGTCCGAGCTGCTGGCGGCGGCGCCCGTCCCGTCCGAGCCGGTGCTGGTCTACACCGGCCCGACGCGCACCGGCGCGGCGCTGATCGCCGCCGTCGCCGCCGATGCCGACGCTCAGACCCCGGCCAGACACCGCGGCAAGAAGGCGCATGCCGCCGCGCGGAAGGATGCCAAGCCGGCGACCCGGACCGCCGCCAAGACCGATGCGGATGCGAAGGCCGCGGCGAAGCCGGAGGCCAAACCGGCGGAGGCCAAGCCGGGCGCGGCACGCCACGTCGCCGCCAAGCACGATGCCGGCGCAAAACCGGCGGAAAAGACCGGCTCCGACGCGCCCAAGCCCGCCAAGCCCAAGGCCGCCGCAAAGCCGAAGACGGCCGGCAAGCCCGCGCCGAAGGACGGCTGATCCGGCGCGGCCCATAGGGCCGCAGCCGACTGGGCCCAGCCTCCGCCCGGCCTCCTTACCCTGCCGCTTTCGTCGACACGCCGGCCGCTTGCCTTGAAGGGCCGGAAATTCGATATTGGCCGCCGCCAGCTTCCCGAGCGAGGCTGGCGGACGCCAATACACGAACAAGAGACGATCAGAGAGGAAGGGTCATGGAGCGCATCTGGCTCAAGCACTATCCGGCCGGCGTTCCCGCCGATATCGATCCGGGCAAATACCCGTCGCTCGTCGACCTGCTGGAAGAGAGCTTCAGGAAATTCGCCGATCGCCGCGCCTTCATCTGCATGGACAAGGCGATCAGCTATCGCGAGCTCGACGACATGTCGGTCGCGCTGGGCGCCTATCTGCAGGGCCTTGGGCTGGCCAAGGGCGCGCGCGTCGCGCTGATGATGCCGAACGTGCTGCAATATCCGATCGCGATCTCCGCGGTGCTGCGCGCGGGCTACGCGGTCGTCAACGTCAACCCGCTCTACACGCCGCGCGAGCTCGAGCACCAGCTCAAGGATTCCGGCGCCGAGGCGATCATCGTGCTGGAGAACTTTGCCCACACGGTGCAGCAGGTGGTCGGCCACACCCAGGTCAAGCGCATCGTCGTCGCCAGCATGGGCGACCTGCTCGGCTTCAAGGGCGTGATCGTCAACCTCGTCGTCCGTCGCCTGAAGAAGATGGTGCCGGCGTTCTCGCTGCCGGGCGCCGTGCCCTTCAACGATGCGCTCGCCGCCGGCCGCGGCAAGCGCTTCCAGAAGCCCACCATCGGTCCGGACGACGTCGCCTTCCTGCAATATACCGGCGGCACCACCGGCGTCTCCAAGGGCGCCACGCTGCTCCATCGCAACGTCGTCGCCAACGTGCTGCAGAACGATGCGTGGCTGCAGCCAGTGATGGACAAGCCGCCGCATGTCGATCAGCTGCTGATCGTCTGCGCGCTGCCGCTCTACCACATCTTCGCGCTGACCTGCTGCTTCCTGCTCGCGGTGCGCGCCGGCGGCGCCAATCTGCTGATCCCCAATCCGCGCGACATCCCCGGCTTCATCAAGGAGCTGATGAAGTATCAGGTCACCACCTTCCCGGCCGTCAACACGCTCTACAACGGCCTGCTGCATCATCCCGACTTCCGCAAGATCGACTTCTCCAAGCTGAAGGTCTCCAACGGCGGCGGCATGGCCGTGCAGCGCCCGGTGGCCGAGCAGTGGAAGCAGGTGACGGGCTGCAGCATCGCCGAAGGCTACGGCCTGTCGGAGACCGCGCCGGTCTTGACCTGCAACCTGCCGACCTCGACCGAGTTCACCGGCACGATCGGCCTGCCGCTGCCGTCGACCTGGCTGTCGATCCGCGACGACGACGGCAACGAGGTGCCGCTCGGCCAGCCCGGCGAGATCTGCGCCAAGGGCCCGCAGGTGATGGCGGGCTATTGGAACAGGCCCGACGAGACCGCCAAGGTGATGACCGCGGACGGCTTCTTCCGCACCGGCGACATCGGCGTGATGGCCGCGGACGGCGCGATCAAGATCGTGGACCGCAAGAAGGACATGATCCTGGTCTCCGGCTTCAACGTCTATCCGAACGAGGTCGAGGAAGTGATCGCGACCCATCCGGGCGTGCTGGAGACCGCCGTGATCGGGCTGCCGGACGAGAAGACCGGCGAGGTCGTCAAGGCCTTCGTGGTGAAGAAGGATCCCGACCTCACGTCCGAGGACATCATCAAGCACTGCCACGAGCAGCTCACGAACTACAAGGTGCCGAAGCAGATCGAGTTCAGGACCGAGCTGCCGAAGACCAATGTCGGCAAGATCCTGCGCCGGGAGCTGCGCGACGAGAAGAAGAAGCCGGCGGCCGCGGCCTGAGTCCATTGGCGCCGCAAGCGCCGGCATGCGATGAGGGACGTGCGATGACGGATACGTGATCACGGCGGGCCGTTGCCGTTTCCGGCGCGCCGAATAGTGTAGCGCGCACCGCGCGAGACACATTCAAAAGACACATCCAGGGGAAGGAGTAACTCGAATGACCATCCAGGTTGGCGATAAGCTGCCGCAGGCCCAATTCCGCGTCATGACCGGCGAGGGCCCGCAGGTCAAAACCACCGACGACATCTTCAAGGGCAAGAAGGTCGCGCTGTTCGCGGTGCCCGGCGCCTACACCGGCACCTGCCACAAGATGCATCTGCCGAGCATCTTCCTCAACGCCTATGCGCTGAAGGACAAGGGCGTCGACACCATCGCGATCGTCTCGGTCAACGATGCCTTCGTGATGAATGCCTGGAAGCGCGACACCGACCAGCGCGACGAGGCCGTGTTCCTGGCCGACGGCAATGCCGAGTTCACCAAGGCGATCGGCATGGAGCTCGACGCCTCCGGCGCCGGCCTCGGCATCCGCTCCAAGCGCTATTCGATGCTGGTCGAGGACGGCAAGGTCACCAAGCTGAACCTCGAAGCCGCGCCAGGCAAGGTCGAGGTCTCCGGCGGAGACACCCTGCTCGAGCAGCTGTAAGTAAACAACGCACTGCTGCGGATGATCAGTCGTTCCGGGGCGCGAAGCGAACCCGGAACCTCGAGATTCCGGGTTCGACACTCTCGCGTCGCCCCGGAATGACGATCAAACTCACAACCGTAGAAGAGCTCAGCCCCGCACGTTCTTCTGCATCCTGGCCATCGCCACGCCATCGCGCGCCAGTTGATCGGCGCGCTCGTTCTCGGCGTGGCCGGCGTGGCCCTTGACCCAGTGCCAATTGACCTTGTGCGGCTTCAGCGCGGCATCGAGCCGCTGCCAGAGCTCGGCGTTCTTGACCGGCTTCTTGTCCGCGGTTTTCCAGCCGTTGCGCTTCCAGCCGTGGATCCAGCCGGTGATGCCCTGCCGGACATATTGGCTGTCGGTGTAGAGCTCGACCTGGCACGACTTCTTCAGCGCTTCCAGCGCGGAGATCGCGGCCATCAGCTCCATGCGGTTGTTGGTGGTGTGCGGCTCGCCGCCCTTGAGCTCTTTTTCCTTGTCGCCGAAGCGCAGGATCGCGCCCCAGCCGCCCGGCCCCGGATTCCCCGAGCAGGCGCCATCGGTGTAGATGCTGACGACCGGATGCTCGCTCACGCCACGGCTCCACCGATGCCGTAGTCGCGCACGCTGGTCACCGCCTGGTGGAAGCGCAGCTTGCGGACATATTCGAGCGGATCCTTGGGCTTCACCAGCGCGCCGGGAGGCACGTTGAGCCAGTCCACCAGCCGCGTCAGCAGGAAGCGGATCGCGGCGCCGCGCGCCAGCAGCGGCAGCGCCTCCTGCTCGGCCTCCGACAGCGGCCGGACGCGGCCATAGGCGTTGAAGAAGGCGCGCGCCTTGGTGACGTTCAGCGAATGATCGGCCTCGAAGCACCAGGCGTTGAGGCAGATCGCGACGTCATACGCCAGAATGTCGTTGCAGGAGAACGGGAAGTCGATCAGCCCCGAGAGCTTGTCGCCGAGGAAGAACACGTTGTCCGGAAACAGATCGGCGTGGATGACGCCTTCCGGCAGATGCGTCGGCCAGGAGCGCCCGAGATGATCGAGCTCGGCGGAGAGCAGCGCGGAGAGGCCGGCCTGCACCGTGTCGGCGCGGTCGGCGGCCTGCGCGAACAATGACCGCCAGCCGGCGACCGAGAGCGGATTCTTGCGCACCAGCGGGAAGTCGCGTCCGGCCAGATGCATCTGCGCCAGCGCCGCGCCGACGCCGGCGCAGTGCGTGACGTTCGGCTTGCGCGGCCACATGCCTTCCAGAAAGTTGATGATCGCCGCGGGCCGGCCGGACAGGCTCGAATACACCGCCCCGTCGCGGTTGCGGGCAGGCTGCGGACAGCTCACGCCGCGCTCGGCGAGGTGGGCCATCAGCCCCAGAAAATAAGGCAGATCGTCCACCGCCACGCGCTTCTCGTACAGCGTGAGGATGAAGGAGCCCTTGGTGGTGTGCAGCAGGAAGTTGGAGTTCTCGACCCCTTCGGCGATGCCCTTGTAGGAGAGCAGCTCGCCGATGTCGTAGGTCTTGAGGAAGTCCGCAAGCTCGTCGGCGGCGACGTCGGTATAGACCGCCATACCCTGTCCTGGTTCTCGAAGTTCGCCGGCCCCGCCTCCCCCGACGCGAACTTCATCACCGGGGAGGCTCGTTTGCGCCCTTCATCGCGCATGCGGGCGCCGCGTTCAAGACGGATGCGCCGGCGGTGGACCAAAAAGAGCGGCCGCCAGGGCCGCCTTTACTCGGCCGCGGCTTCCGGCCGCAGCGAGCGCGGCAGCGGGAAGAACTCGTTCTCTTCCGCCGCCGAGACCGTCTCGACATGAAGCACGTAGCGCTCGGCGAAGGCGCCCATGATCTCCTCGACGATCACCTCGGGCGCGGAGGCGCCGGCGGTGATGCCGAGGCTCTTGATGCCCTCGAAGCGCGCCCAGTCGATGTCCGAGGCACGCTGCGCCAGCACGGCAATCGGGCAGCCCTCGCGCTCGGCGACCTCGCGCAGGCGCTGCGAGTTCGACGAGTTCGGTGCGCCGACCACGATCAGCGCGTCGACCACCGGCGCCACCTTCTTGACCGCCAGCTGGCGGTTGGTGGTGGCGTAGCAGATGTCTTCCTTGTGCGGGCCCGAGATGTTCGGGAAACGGCCCTTGAGGATCGCGACGATATCCTTGGTGTCGTCGATCGACAGCGTGGTCTGGGTGACGAAAGCGAGGTTGTTGGGATCCTTCGGGGTGAAGGTCGCCGCGTCCTCGGCGGTCTCGATCAGCGTCACGGCGCCCGCCGGAAGCTGGCCGACGGTGCCGACCACCTCCGGATGGTGAGAATGGCCGATCAGCAGGATCTCGCGGCCGCGCTTGAAGTGGATCGCCGCCTCGCGGTGGACCTTGGTGACCAGCGGGCAGGTCGCGTCCAGGGAGAAGAAATTGCGGGCCTGGGCCTCGGCCGGAACCGATTTCGGCACGCCATGCGCCGAAAAGACCACCGGTGCGTTGGTACTGTCGGGAATCTCCGCCAGTTCCTCGACGAAGATGGCGCCCTTGGTCTTCAGGCTGTCGACGACGTATTTGTTGTGCACGATCTCGTGGCGGACATAGACCGGGGCGCCATAGATGGCGAGCGCCCGCTCCACGGTGTCGATGGCGCGCACCACGCCGGCGCAGAAGCCGCGCGGCGAGCAAAGCACGATTTTGAGGTCTGGTTTGGCTGCCATGGGGCTGGTCTAAGCTGATCTTTGCGGGCTGGTTTCGGCGACCACGGACCCCCGGGCCGGCAAGCGGGGGCGGTCGATACGCGAGGAGCTTGGGTCTGACACTGGTTTGGGTAGGACTTGGGACTGCTTTCGAGCGCTGTCAAGGCCGTTTTCTCCAGGCCATTGCGCCATGCCCCCGGGACGGCTTATATAGGGCCAATTCCCGTCATCGCCGATGACCGCAGGTTTCGCCTCCAGGGCCGGGGCGGAGCACAAAGGAGATTTGCCATGAGCAACGCCCCGCTGATGCCGAAGGCAACTGCCGTGTGGCTGGTCGACAATACTGCCTTGACCTTCGACCAGGTCGCCGATTTTACCAAGATGCACCCGCTCGAGGTGCGCGCCATTGCCGACGGGGACGCCGCCCAGGGCATCAAGGGCATGGATCCGATCTCGACCGGGCAGCTCACCCGTGAGGAGATCGAGAAGGCCGAGCGCGACCCGAATTACCGCCTGCGGCTGCAGGAGAGCAAGGTCGTGCTGCCGCCGCAGCCCAAGCGCAAGGGCCCCCGCTACACCCCGGTGTCGCGCCGCCACGAGCGCCCGAGCGCCATCCTCTGGCTGGTGCGGAACCATCCCGAGCTCAAGGACGCCCAGATCATGCGCCTGGTCGGCACCACCAAGACCACCATCGCCAGCGTGCGCGACCGCACCCATTGGAATGCGCAGACGCTGACGCCGATGGACCCGGTGACGCTCGGCCTGTGCTCGCAGATCGAGCTCGACTTCGAGGTCCAGCGTGCCGCCAAGGAAAAGCCGCTCGACGCCAATTACAGCGGCGCCACCCTGCTCCCGGCCTCCGAGACCACGCGCAAGGACGAGTACGAGCCGGCGGGCCGCGACGAGGACGATCTCAATGTCGACGCCGTGTTCGCCAAGCTCAAGACCATCGGCGGCAAGAAGCAGGACGACGAGGAGTAGGACGCGAGCGCGTTCGTCTTCCTCGCTTCACTCGCGGGCGCCAGCCCCGCACTCAGTGTCGTCCCGGCGAACGCCGGGATCCATAACCGCCGGCTTGCGTAACCGCCCGAGATGGTTGTGACTCAGCGCCTCGTTTCTCACTCCCGCTGCGGCGTATGGGTCCCGGCTCAAGGCCGGGACGACAGCGGTGGGGAGGCGCGGGACTCGCGACAAACCAAGCTTCGCCAAAACAGACCTCCCAAAAAAATGGCGCCGGGGATGCCGGCGCCATGGAAGTCTGGGAGGAACTGAAAAAATCAGAACTTGTAGGTGACGCCGACGCCGACCAGCCACGGATCGATGTTGGCGCGGCCGGTGACCGGAATTGCACCGTTGACGGTCGCCGAATAGTTCGGCTGCAGCCACAGCTTCTTGACGTCGACGTTCAGGCCCCAGTGCCTGTCGAGCATGTAGTCGAAGCCGAACTGGACCGCGGCGCCCCACTGGTTGGAGATGTGCAGGTTGGTGACGGCAAGACCGTTCCACACCTGGTTCGCGGCGCTCTGGTTAAAGAAGACCGTGTAGTTCACGCCGGCGCCGACATAGGGCTTGAAGGCGCCGAAATCGGTGAAGTGATACTGCAGGGTGAGCGTCGGCGGCAGCAGCCACGCCTTGCCGATGTTGAGACCGTCGAGCGAGCCGGTGCCGCCGATGGAATGCCGGGTGACGCCGAGGATCAACTCGGCCGCGATGTTCCTGGTGAAGAAGTAGCTGATGTCGAGCTCGGGCACGACCGAGTTGGAGATCGACAGGCCGGAGTTCGGCGACGACAGCGCCGGCACGCCGGTCACGTTCACGCTGGAGCCGCCGGCATCCGGCAGCACGCCGAGCGCTCGCACACGAAGCATCCATGGATTCCACGCTTCGACCACCGGCGCCTTGGTGTAGACCGGCGCCGCCTGCAGGTCGGCTGCTTGCGCCGAGCCCATGGCTCCGCAGATCGCCGCCAGCACCAGCAGCGACGACGAAAGTTTCAAGATTCTGTTCATCGAAGTCCCCATAGCCACCCTTGAGCAACATTTGCGCGGGCACAGCCGCGCCTTGCGGTCGCAGATGTGGCAGGGACGCCATGGACTTGGATTTGATCTCAATCAATCGGCATTGTTGCAGTGCCGATGTCACGCAACTGTTGCATCGAAGTCACGCGCCATGAGAGGCGCTTGCACGTGCGCTCAGGGCCGATCGGGATGGTTCATCATGTATTCGCCGAGATCGCGCTGCCGGCGATCGGCGCGTGCCTCGGCGCGTTGCCGCTGCACGTCGCGGTCCTTGCGGCAGGCGACATATTCGGCGGAGCCCGGCGCGACCTTGCCGCCGGCCTGACAGACCGCATCGTCATCGTCATTGCCGAGCGCCACCGCCGGACCCTGGTTGCGGGAGGCGCAGGCCGTGAGCGAAAATACGGCCATCAGCACCAAGGCCAGGCGGGCGGAGGTCTGTCGCATCGAACGTTCCATTCTCGTCAATCGGGCTGGTCTCGGCCGTTGCTTGACGACAATGGGCGCCCGGGTCAAGCCCGGGGCACGTTCAGCGGCGCCGCGTCAGACGCGGCTCTTCAGCGCCTCGCCGATTTCCTCGAGCACCTTGGGATCCTCGATCGTGGCCGGCATGCTCCATTGTTCGCCGTCGGCGATCTTCTTGATCGTGCCGCGCAGGATCTTGCCCGAACGCGTCTTCGGCAGCCGGCCGACGGTGATGGCGAGCTTGAACGCAGCGACGGGGCCGAGCTTGTCGCGCACCAGCGCCACGATTTCCTTCTCGATTACAGACGGGCTGCGCGAGACGCCGGCCTTGAGCACGAGGAAGCCGCAGGGCACCTCGCCCTTGATCGCATCCTTGATGCCGAGCACGGCGCATTCGGCGACGTCCGGATGCGAGGCCAGGATCTCCTCCATACCGCCGGTCGAGAGCCGGTGGCCGGCGACATTGATGATGTCGTCGGTGCGGCCCATCACGAAGACGTAGCCGTCCTCGTCCTTGTAGCCGGCGTCCGAGGTCTTGTAGTAGCCGGGGAACTCGCTGAGGTAGGATTCCTTGAAGCGATCCTCCTGCTGCCACAGGGTCGGCAGGCAACCCGGCGGCATCGGCAGCTTGATCACGATCGAGCCCATCGTGTTGGCGGGCACTGGCCTCGCCGCCTCGTCGACGATGTCGACCTGGTAGCCCGGCATCGGCACCGTCGGCGAGCCGTGCTTGACCGGCAACAGGCCGAGGCCGGCCGGATTTCCGGCTATGCACCAGCCGGTCTCGGTCTGCCACCAGTGGTCGATGACCGGCACCTTGAGCTGCTGCTCGGCCCATTCCACGGTCGGCGGGTCGGCGCGCTCGCCGGCGAGGAACAGCGTGCGGAACTGTGACAAATCGTATTTGCGCAGCAGCGTGCCTTCGGGATCCTCCTTGCGGATGGCGCGGAACGCGGTCGGCGCCGTGAACAGCGCCACCGCCTTGTGGTCGCTGATGACGCGCCAGAACGCGCCGGCATCGGGCGTGCCGACCGGCTTGCCCTCATACATCACCGACGTCGCGCCATGGATCAGCGGGCCGTAGATGATGTAGCTGTGGCCGACCACCCAGCCGATGTCGGAGGCGCACCACCACACCTCGCCCGGCTTGATGCCATAGAGATTCTCCATTGACCATTTGAGCGCGACGAGGTGCCCGCCATTGTCGCGCACCACGCCCTTCGGCTTGCCGGTCGTGCCCGACGTGTAGAGGATGTAGAGCGGATCGGTCGCCAGCACGGGCACGCACGGCGCCGCCTTGCCATTGGCGAGCGCGGACTTCCGCAGCGCGGCCCAGTCGTAATCGCGGCCGGGCTTGAGCTCGCAGACATGCTCGGGACGCTGCAGGATGATGCAGGCCTTGGGCCTGTTGTCGGCGAGCTCGATCGCCTGGTCGAGCAGCGGCTTGTATTGCACGATGCGGCCGGGCTCGATGCCGCAGCTCGCCGATAGCACGAGCTTTGGCGTCGCATCGTCGATGCGGGTGGCGAGCTCCTTGGCCGCGAAGCCGCCGAATACGACCGAATGCACCGCGCCGATGCGCGCGCAGGCGAGCATCGCGACCATCGCTTCCGGCACCATCGGCATGTACAGGATGACGCGGTCACCCTTGCCGACGCCGAAATCCTGCATGATCGCGGCGAGCGTCTGCACCTCCTTCAGCATCTCGGCATAGGTGAGCTTGGTGACCGAGCTGGTGAGCGGCGAGTCATGGATCAGCGCCAGCTGATCGCCGCGGCCGGCGGCGACGTGGCGATCGAGCGCGTTGTAGCAGGTGTTGACGACGGCCCCAGTGAACCAGCGGCCATAGGCGCCCATCGACGGATCGAAGATCTTTTTGGCCGGCTCGATCCAATCGATCGCGCGGGCGGCCTCGGCCCAGAACCCTTCGGGGTCCTGCAGCGACCGTGCATGGACCTCGTGATAGCGGCTCGCAGCGCTCATGACGTTTCCCCAAACTGTGTTTATTCCCGACTATTGTCACGGGACAAAGCGACAGTTCAAGCCGTCATGAATTGATCCAGATCAGGCGGGCCGGACGTCCGGGCCATTTTCAGGGCCGGATCAATGCGCTGCGTCGCGGAGGGTATCCAGGCGACGCTGCAGGGCTAGACGAAGGTCGTAGCCCGGCTTGCCGAAGCGGGCATTGCGCTCGGCGATGAAGTCACGCTGCGTTCCGCGCAGCTCGGCAGCGGCGCGGCCGCGGGAGGACTTCAAGCGCCGGGCATAGCTTTCGGAAATGCCGAGATCGAGCACCGAGAGCTGCGGGTCGGCACAGATGACCTTCTCGACCTCGCGTACGGCGGTGGCGCAGTCGAAGGACGGCCCGCTGCGCTCCGACGGGGCGTTCAACGGACGCGGCGGCTCGGCGCCGAACTTCTTGATCTCGGCCAGCATGACGCGCCGGCCGGCAATGGCATTGTCGTTACCGGGATCCAGCCGCAGCGCCGCCTCGTAGTCGGCCAGCGCCTTGGCGCGCTCACCCATCTTCTTGTACAACACCGCGCGGTTGTTGTAGGCGAGCGCGAAATTCGGATCGAGCCGCAGCGCCGCGTCGTAGTCGCTGAGCGCCGCGCCGAGCTCGTCCTTGAACTGATGGGAATCGCCGCGATTGGTGAAGAAATTTGCCCGTTGCTCCATCCTGATCGCCTGGTCATAATCGGCGATCGCCTTGTCGTACTCCTTCATGGCGGTGTAGGTGAGGCCGCGATTGTCGTAATATTCCGACACCTTCGGATCACGCCGGATCGCCTCGTCGTCATCGGCCAGCGCCTTGTCCAACTGGCCGAGCTTCTTGTAGGCCGCGGCACGATTGGTGAATGTGCGCGGCCGTTCCGGGTCGAGCCGGATCGCCTCGTCATAGTCGCGCACGGCCTTCTCATTGTCGCCGCGCAGGTAGAAGGCGACGCCCCGGTCGGCATAGGCCTGCGCGTAGTCGGGCTTCAGCCGGATCGCCTGATCGTAGTCGGCCAGAGCGCGATCGAGACGACGCTGCTCGGTATGGACAACGCCACGCAGCTCAAAGGCTTCGGCGTCATTCGGATCGAGCGAGATCGCCATGCTCAGATCGGCGGTCGCCTTGCCGGCATCGCCACCGGCTTCGCGCATCAGGTCGCCGCGCAGCCGGTAGGCGCGCGAATTCTTGCCGTCGAGCGCGATGGCACGGTCGAGGTCCTGCAGGGCCTGGGTCAGGCCGCCCGAGGTACGCGCACGGGCGTCGGCGCGGGCAACCAGGGCGATGGATTGATCCTTCGGCGAGCTCGATGCCTGCTCGATTGCGGTCGAGCAGGCGGTGATGAGTTCGGACGGTGGCGCCTTGCTGCCCAAAGCGCATTCGGGGCCCGCGGCGAATGCAGGCTGGGCCCCGAGGCCAAGGACAAGACCGGCTGCAAGACCCAGCGCGAGGTAGGACGAGCGGGATGAAATCGAACGAATGAAAGCGTGCATCGGCATGGACTCGGCTCGAATTTCGACTGTTGCGGGTGAGACGCTGATCTCCCCCGTTGTCGTCTCCGGCCGGAACCCGGTTCAAGCGGCCACGCCGATGGTCAATAGCCGTCGACGCCGTTCAGCCGCCGCAAGCGGTCCTGCATCGCCTTCTTGAGATCGTAGCCGGGCTTGCCAAAGCCGGCGTTGCGCCGCGCGATGAACGCGTCCTGCTCGCGCTGCAGGGCGCGTGCCGCGGCGGGGCCGGCCGCCTCGCGAACGACGCGGGCCTGCGCGCCGTCGATCTCGCGATCGAGATTGGCGAGCTCCGGATCGGCGCAGATCGCCTTCTCCACGGCGCGCCGCGCCATGGCGCAATTGAAGCTCGGCCTGCCCGCGACGGCCATCTGCGCGCCCAGGCGCTCGAGCTCCACTGCGAGCGCGTGGTAGTTGCTGCGGGCGCTGGCGTGATCCGGATTGAGCCGCAGCGCCGCGGCGAAATCGGCCAGCGCCTTCGGACGGTCGCCCTTCTTGCGATGCAGTTCGCCGCGCGCATTGAAGATGCTGGCGAGCGTCGGGTTGAGCTGCAAGGTCACGCCGTAATCGGCGATGGCGCGATCGATCTCACCCCTGGTGATGAAGATCGAGGCGCGCGCGATCAGCGCATTGATGCGATCGGCCCTCGCGGCCTTGGGATTGTCGATCACGGCGCCGCATTCGGTGAGCACCTTGTCGCCATCGCGCGCCTCCGAGGCCGCCATACAGGCACCGGCATCCACCGCCGGCTCCTTGCCGGGCTCGGCCGCGCCGACCGCATGGGCCTGGGTCGAGACCAGCCATCCGAGCGTGACAAGCGCAGCGAGGCGCAGCATCCCATCCCGGCGATCGGCTGCAGCCCATGAGGAGACGGATGCGGTCAAGGCAGATGGCTCTCTCAGGTCGTGGGCGATCCGGCACGGCGCGGGCGTAGCCGCCGCCGCGGCGACTTCAACTATACAGCGGCAGCCGCGGTGCGACAGTCCTTTCCTGCAGAAGGCGCCCCTTGCGAACGGGCGCTCGCGAGCTGATTGCGGCCCCGACAAAAATGCGTGTGGTCGTGCCGCGCATTCCCCTCGCGATGTTGTGGATGCGCGCCCCCGGCGATGCCCTCGGTCGCCATTTGAACCTGTTGCGATCCCAGCAGACACAACCGCATGACTATTCTGACCGACAATTCGCACGCACGCGGCGTCGTTGCGTCCCCTGCGCGCTATTTCTATTTCAACATGGCTCTGGCCTGCATGGCCATTGCGATCATCGGCTTCGCACCGACCTACTGGCTGCCACTGGCCCGCGGCTCATTCTCCGGCGCGCCCGTGATTCATTTCCACGGCTTCCTGTTCTTCACCTGGACTCTGTATTTCGCGCTGCAGAGCTGGCTTGCCGCATCCGGACGCACGGCGCGGCACCGCTCGCTCGGCATCTTCGGCGTATCGCTCGCCACGGCGATGACGATCTTTGGCTTCCTCGTTGCCATCGAGGCGATGAAGCGCTCTGCGGCAATGGGGCAGGTCAATGAGGGCATCGCCTTTGCCATCGTGCCGCTCAGCGGCATCGCCTTCTTTGCCGTGGTCTTTACGCTCGCGGTTGTCCATCTGCGCCGGCCGGAAACGCACAAGCGGCTGATGCTGCTCGCCGGCATCTCGCTGCTCGACGCCGCCGTGGCGCGCTGGTTCCTGACATTCCTGGCGCCGGCCGGCCCGCTCGGCCCGCCGCCGGTGTTCGTAACGATCCCGCCGGCTTTCGTCGCCTACCTGCTGCTCGTCGTCGCCATCATCCACGACCGCCGCACGTTCGGACGTGTCCACCCGGTCTACGTCTATGGCGGGCTGGCGCTGATCGCCGTGAAGCTCCTGAACTGGCCGATCAGCGTGACCTCGGCATGGCATGCATTCGCGGGCGGCATGCTGGCGATGGCGCAATAGCCCTCAACAAGACAAAGCCGTTCCACACCACCGTCATTGCGAGGAGCCGAAGGCGACGAAGCAATCCAGAGCTCCCGAGAGACTCCGGACTGCTTCCGCCCTCGCTCTTCGAGCTACGGCGGACACGTCGCTTCGCTCGCAATGACGAGAGCGGCGAGACCTAACTCCTGCAGGTCAACCCGCCATCGACCACGAGCATGGTGCCGGTGACATAGCGCGACTCGTCGGAGGCGAGGAACACCGCAGCATTGGCGACGTCGAAGGCATCGCCCATATGCCCCATCGGCACCTGCGCATCGCGCTTCTTCCACATCTCCTCGACATCGCCCTTGGCGTAGCTCGCAGCCAGCCCAGCGGAGTGCTCGACCATCGGCGTCTTCATCAGCCCGGGCAGGATCGCATTGACGCGGACGTGCTTCGGCGCGAACTCGACCGCGGTCGTGCGCGTCATCTGGTTCATCGCCGCCTTGCTGGCGCCGTAGCTGACATAGGAGATGCCGACCTGGCGGATGGAGGCTACCGAGGAGATGTTGATGATGGAGCCGCCGCCCTGCGCGATCATCACTGGAATGACGTGCTTCATGGCAAGATAGGCGCTCTTCAGGTTGACCGCGAACACGCGGTCCCATTCCGCTTCATCGACATCGACCACGCTGCCCATCTCCGCAATGCCGACATTGTTGTCGAGCACGTCGATACGGCCATAGGCGGCAACGCAAGCCTTCACCATCGCCTCGACCTCGACGGCCTTCGAGACGTCGGCGGTGAACGCCTCGGCCTGCCCGCCTTCGCCTGAAATGATCGAGGCCGTCTCCGCGGCGGCGTCCTTGTTGCGGTCGACGCAGAAAACCTTGGCGCCGTGCCGGGCAAAGGTCACGGCCGTGGCCTTGCCATTGCCCCAGCCCGGTCCGATCGAGCCGGCACCCACAACCAGCGCCACCTTGCCCTCGAGACGATCCATCGCGTGCTCCCGTCGTTCGTTATTCGCTACAGGCGCTCATCGTGATGGTCGAGGCGCCGATGTCATGGCCGAAAATGTCCGACAGCGTCCGGCATTGCCCGTCCGCACAGATGCGCCACTCCCCAGCCGCGCCGGAATTGGCGAGCACGATCCGCGACAGCGGCCCCCGCTGGGTCTGCCACTGGAACCAGCCGTCGACCAGCCGCGCCTCCGGCGGCGGCTCCATGCCCGCGCCCGAGCCCTTGACGCGCGCCTGCACCAGTTCGAGACCATCGGCCGTGACGCGCCAATCCTCCTGCCACGCGGTCTTCTCGACCGAGTGGGTCCAAGCCAAAGTGAAGCCGGCGAGCGTCAGCGCCTTCACCACACCCGATGACGCGAGGCAGAGGCTCAAGCGGAGGCCGCCACAGCAGCCGGCGGCCGCTGCCGCCACTGCCACGCCACGATCACCACCGCCAGGGCAAATCCCAGCACGTCACTGTAGGGAAATTCGCCGAGCAGGCAGACCGACGCGACAAACGCCAGCAGGCGCTCGACCAGGGTCATGCGCACGTACAGGAAGCCGATCGCCACCATGCCGAACAGGCCGATCGAGATCAGCGCCTTGACGGAGGCATACGCCACCGCGCCGATGAAGCCGAGTTGCGCCTCCATCGGGTCGCCGGCCTGCAGCATCAATGCCGGCGAGTAGACGAAGATGAAGGGAATGACGTAGCCGGCGAGCGCGATCCGCATCGCCTCCCAGCCGATCTTGTCCGGATTCTCCTTGGCGATCGGCGCCGCCGCCAGCGCCGCCAGCGCCACCGGTGGCGAGAGGTCCGCCATGATGCCGTAGTAGAACGCGAACATGTGGCTCGCGATCAGCGGCACGCCGAGCTTGGCGAGCGCAGGGGCCGCCAGTGCCGCGGTGATGATGTAGGTCGGGATGGTCGGAATGCCGGTGCCGAGCAGGATCGACAGCAGCATGGTCATGATCAGCGCCGCGAACAGGCTGGTCTTGCCGAGGCCGATCACCCAGCTGCCGAAGATCGAGCCGACGCCGGTCTGCGTCATCATGCCGATGATGACGCCGACGATCGCGCAGGCCATGCCGACGGTCAACGCCGACTTCGCACTTTCAGCCAGAGAATCGCGGCAGGCGTGCAAGGTGCCCATGCCGCCGCGCACGAAGCCGGTGATGACGATGAGCGCGACGACGACGGAAGCGACGGGCACGATCTGCAGGCCGTTGCGCGACAGCGCGCCGACGACGAGCGCCAGCCCGATCCAGAACACGTAACGCAGCACCTGGTTGGAGAAGCCCATGGTGATCGAGGTGCCCAGGATCAGCGCCACCGTCAGCGCGAGTCCCATCGAGCCCGCATACAGCGGCGTGAAGCCCTCGAACAACATGTAGACCAGCGCGGCGAGCGGCAGCACGAGATACCAGCGCGCCACCAGCGCCTTCCAGGCGCTCGGGATCTCCGACGGCTTCATGCCGGTCAGGCCGTGCTTGCCGGCCTCCAGATGCACCATCCAGAACGCCGAGGCGAAATAGAGGATGGCCGGGATCACGGCCGCCTTGACGATGACCGAGTAGTCGACTCCCAGCGTCTCGGCCATGATGAAGGCGACCGCGCCCATGACAGGCGGCATGATCTGGCCGCCCATCGACGCGGTGGCCTCGACGCCGGCCGCAAAGGCGCGGCGGTAGCCGAACCGGATCATCAGCGGAATCGTGAACTGGCCGACGGTCACCACGTTGGCAACGCCCGAGCCCGAGATCGTGCCCATCATGCCGGAGGCGAACACCGCGACCTTGGCCGGACCGCCGCGGGTGCGACCGAACAGGCCGAGCGAGACGTCGGTGAACAGCTGGATCATGCCGGCATGCTCGAGGAACGAGCCGAACAGGATGAACAGGAAGATGTAGGTCGCCGAGACGTAGATCGGCACGCCGTAGAAGCCCTCGGTGCCGAAGGAGAGGTGTGTAATCACCTGATCGAAATCATAGCCGCGATGGTTGAGCGGCGCCGGCAGATACTGGCCGAAGAACCAGTACAGCAGGCAGGCGCCGCACATCAGCGGCAGCGCGAGCCCCATCAGCCGGCGCGTGCCCTCGAAGATCAGTACCGCCAGCAGGGTTCCGACCACGAGATCGGTGCGCGTCGGATCGCCGTCGCGCGCGATCAGATCCGCATAGAAGATCCACTGATAGAGGCCGCAGAGGAAGCCGATGGCGCCGATGGTCCAGCCGGCGATGCGCCCGGCGTCGGTCTTGGCGGTGAAGTTGCCGATCAGGCCGAAGGTCAGCAGCAGCAGGAAGCCGACATGGACGCCGCGCACGACCTGGCTCGGCAGATAGTTGAAGGCGGCGACGTAGAGCTGGAATATCGCAAAGGCGAGCCCGATGCCGTAGGCGAGATAGCCCCAGCGGCCGGGGCCGAAGCCTTCCGGAAAGCCGTGCTCGAAATTGTCGAACTCGACCTTGACCGGCGTTTCCATGTTCACGGCTTCAATCGTCATGATCCCCCCAACGCGCCCATCAGGCGCTGCTGACCATGGCCGCAATCACCTGAACGACAAGACTGCGCGGAGGGCTTCCCGCGCAGCCGGTTGCGAATGATCCGGCCTGCAAGGAAGGCCGGGCGAGCAGCTCCTTATTTCAGGATGCCCTTTTCCTTGTAGTAGCGGATCGCGCCCGGATGCAGCGGCACCGGGCTGTCCTGCGCCGCTGTCTCCAGCTTGATCTCCTTGCCGGCGGCATGCGCATTGGCGAGCTCCGGCAGCGAATCGAAGATCAGCTTGGTCATCTGATAGGCGAGATCGTCTGATACCGCCGAGCTGGTGACGAGATAATTGATCACAGCCGCGGTCGGCACGTCCTTGTCCTGACCGGTATAGGTGTTGGCCGGGATGATCGCCGCCACGAACGGCGCACCGATCTTGTCGACGACCTCCTTCGGCACCGACACCACCGTGATCGGCGACGAGGTCGACAGATCCTTCAACGAAGCGACGCCGAGGCCAGCCGACTGCAAGGTGGCGCCGAGCTGCCGGTTCTTCATCAGGTCGACGGATTCGGCGAAGGGCAGATACTCCACCTTGCCGAGATCCTTGTAGCTCATGCCGGCGGCGGCGAGGATCGCGCGCGAGTTGAGCTCGGTGCCGGACTTCGGCGCGCCGACCGACAGGCTCTTGCCCTTGAGATCGGCCAGCGTCTTGATGCCGGACTCGGCCGTCGCGACGATCTGGATGTAGTTCGGATAGATCGCGCCGATCGTGCGCAGCTTGTCCAGCTTGGACTTGAAGCCGGCCTCCTCCTCGCCGTTCCAGGCGGCCTTCAGGGAGTCGCCGAGCGCGAAGGCGAGCTCGCCGCGTCCTTGCTGCAGCAGGATCAGGTTCTCGACCGAGGCCTTGGTCGCCTGCACCTGGGTCTTCACATTGGGGATCTTGTCGCCGTAGATCTTCCCGATCGCGACACCGAGCGGATAGTAGACGCCCGACGTGCCGCCGGTGAGCACGTTGATGAAGCTCTGCGCCTGCGCCGCAGGCGCCGCGAGCAGGCAGGCGGCTGCCAGAATGAAACCGGTTGCAGCGCCAGAGAATGTCGAGAAACGCATGGATCCTCCCATTGATTTTGCCGCAAATTGGACGGCTGCGGGCGCTGGGTCAACCCATCCGAAGGACTGGCGCACCGGCCGCTCCCGCTCCCACGGCGCAAGGCCGGGACCGATGCGCCCCGCGTTCAATCTTACATTGACAGTATCACCAGCTTGAACCGCAGGTGCAGCCCAATGCGGCGGGCCGCCTCCCTCGCGGGGCCACCGATCATTGGAACGTCATGTCGAGGCATTTGGAGATGTCCGAGCCGAGCCCGGACGAGATCGTGATGCAGCCGCGCACCTTCTGCTGGGTCGCATCCGCCACCCAGATCGAGTAGCCGCCATTGCCGAAGAAGGAGTTGGTGTTCGCCGGCTCGGTCTCGGTGGCGTCGAACTCGTATTTGGAATCAGTGTCGAACACGCGCGGCTTCCTGGTACAGCCGCCGTCGGTCTGGACGTTGATGACCTCCTTGTTGTCCCGGGTCAGCGACAGTGAGACCTGGCAGCGGAAATATTCCGAGGTCTTCACGTTGAAGAGGTAGGCGTAGGACTTGCAGACGGCCGTATTGAGCTTGCCGGCGGAGAGACCGCGGCTGCAGGCGATGCGTTGGTTGTTGGACAGCTTGAAGTCGTCGGCCCGGGCGGACGCCAACGTCACCAGCGACAACGCCGCAACCCAACCGATCTTCGTGACGAGGCTCATCCGAATCATCCCCAAAGTGTTTTCTTGGCCTATGTTTCTAAACCACGCTGCAGGATAATCGCGAGATCGGCGAATTTAAAAATCCGCCAACGATCACTGCGCTGCGACGGGGCGACGTTGACGCTGCCTCATCGTTCGCGATTTGTTCGAGACGACATCGATTGGAGGAGGACATGAAGAGCCCGGTTCTGAAAGCCCTTATCGCCCTCGGTGCGCTGGGCGCACTGACCAGCGCGGCGCGCGCGGCACCGCCGGAGCCGTGGGAGCTGAAGCCCGACATGGGCTACGCCTATGGCAAGGATGGCAAGACGCTCGCCTACAAGATGGGCACCAAGAACGCCGACATGCTGCTCAAGGGCGCCAAGAAGGTGCCGAAGGGCACGCTGTTCTTCGTCGGCCAGAACGGTCAGCTCTACATGCGGACGGCCCCCTATCTCGACGGCGACGGCAGCTTCTCGTTCGGCGCGGATGAGTGAAGGCGAGCGAGCGCAGCCTCAGAACGCCGCCGCCAGCTCCTTGGCGCCGGGCAGGCCGCTGAGCGAGTCCATCCTGGCATCCGTCACCGCAAGCAGCTTCGCCACGGTGTTGTGGCGAACGGCGACCGGATTGCGCTCATAGCCGCCGCGCTGGAAGAAGTTGGCGGTCGGAACCTGATCGCGCATCTCGAGCGGCATCGTCACCATGTCGAAGCCGGTGCCGTCCCCGGTGAGATTCATCATCTCGAGCTCGGCGGCGGAAAGCGGCCGGGTGTAGCCCTTGGCGCGCGCGAACAGCACCGAGGTCAAGAGCTTGTGGGTCTGCAGCATCGGCCCGACGTCGATGTCGAGCACCATCGCATGCATGGCCCACCCCTGCGGCGTATTGCCGATCTTCTCATGCGCCGACCAGTCGTCCGGCACGGAGCGCGCAATCGCGACCATCTTCTTCAGGACCGCGAGCTTGTGCTCCATCGCGCCCCGCGCCGGGCCGGACGTCTGCGCCACGCGTTCGCCGAGCAGGCGGATGAACAGCGGGCCCTCCTCTGCCAGCAGCTCGACACTGTTGGTGGTCAAGAGCTGATTGTAGCCGATCGCCGTCGAGATCGCGCGGTTGCCCTTGAAGCCCGATTGCGAGTCATGCTTGCCGTTGCCGCCGGTCTCGAAGGCATAGACCCGCACCGCCTGCTCGCGCGTCAGCCCCGACGCCGCGGCGAAGCGCGCATAGGCGCGCTTGAAATCGATGTCGTTGGCGGGGCGCTGCGGCGACCATTGGAAATGCTCCTGTGCCGCCTTCACGAGGTCGGCGACCACGGGGATGTATTTGCGCTCGCGCGGCTCGCCCTCGGGTTCCGGCTCGGGGTTCACCGGCCGCTTCGGCCCGGTGTAGACCGGCGGCTGCTCCAGCACATAGTCGTCGAGCCCGATCGGCTGGCGGTCGCGGCGCTTGGCATTGCGCGCACGGCGCTTGTCGGCGATCGCCTTCCAATAGGCGCCCGCCTCCTGGTCGAACTCCGCCCGCGCCTGCTGATATTCGGCGAGTTTGCGCCGATACTCCGCAATCGCAGCCGGCGATGCCATCTGCGCCAAAGCTTCGCGCGGCGCGACCGGTGAGCCGGGTTCCGCGGCCAGCAAAGGCAGCGCGCCGGAAACGGCGCAGGCGAGAATCAGGGCAAGGGTGCGAATCGGCTGATGCAGCATGCCGCCCTTGTAGCCGAAACGGCGGCTACTTCCAGGCGAACACCGGCTGCTCCAGCTCGTGCACCCGGGTGTCGCGGCCGGACAGGACCTCGCGGAACTGATAGATCAGCGCTGCGGTGGGCGCGTGAATGAGACCCTCGCGGGCGTGAAAACGGATGACGCGCCGCGTGCTCTCGGGGATCGCAGTGAAATCGAACGCGTCATCCGCCGTGATCGCATCGAGGCCGATCCGGTGCACCGAGGAGACCTCGTCTGGATTCGGCCGCAGCGTGCGGCCATTGGCCGCCCATACGACGACGGGGGTAATCAGATAGCCCGACCGTGTCGGATAGTCGTCGAGCAGGCCCAGCACCGCATCCGGCGCCAGGACCAGCCCGAGCTCTTCCGTGAGCTCGCGCAGCGCGGCCTCGACCGTCGTTTCGCCGGCGTCGCAGCGTCCGCCCGGCAGCGCCCATTGCCCGCCATGGCTGCGCAGCCCTGCAGCACGCAGAGTGAGCAGCAGCGCCGTGTTGCCGGTCTCGTGGTGCGGGGCCAGCGCGATCACCACCGCCGCGCGCTTCAGCGAGGCCGCCGCCACAGTCGCCTCCAGCCGCACGAAGCCCGCGCAGCAGCTTGCGATTTTCCGCCTCGTGGCATCGTCGAACGGCATCGGCATGCAGCTTGACTACACCAGGCCGGCGACAGATGAAACGACCTCCAGGCCGGCTCGGGCCACAACGGGAAGGGTCTTCAGCGATGACGAAATCAGCCGCGGCCAGGATGACGTCCGACGGCTGGGAGATCGTCGACACCTCCGGTTTCCTGCATCTGATCGGCCCGCTGTGGCAGCGGGTCGTCGGCGGTGTCCACGAGTACGCCATCGTCACCGAGGACAAGCATCACAACCGCCGCGGCCTGGTCCAGGGCGGCGTGATCATGACGCTGGCCGACCGCAGTTGCGGCATGACGGCCCGCTACGCCGCGGGCAAGGAGCACATGGCGACGATCCAGTTCGACACGCATTTCGTCGAGTCCGGCAAGATCGGCGAGACCCTGGTGTCGCGGCCGCATGTGGTGCGGATCACCCGCAGCCTGGTGTTCATCACCACGGAGGTCATGGCCGGACATCGCGTGATCGCGATGGCCTCGGGTGTGTTCAAGATTCTGAAGAGCGAGTGAGCCGTGATCTCGCCTCTCCGTCATTGCGAGGAGCGCAGCGACGAAGCAATCCAGAGTCCCGACCCGGCCCTGGATTGCGTCGCTGCGCTCGCAATGACGCGCTGAGAGAGTTATCGTATCCCCTTCGCCCGCGGTGGTGACGGTTTGAAATGAGGCAAGAATGCAATATCGCCAGCTCGGCCGTTCCGGCCTGAAGGTGTCGCCGATCTGCCTGGGGACGATGATGTTCGGCGGTCCCACCGACGAGCCGACATCCGCCCGCATCATCGCCAAGGCGCGCGACGCCGGCATCAACTTCATCGACACCGCAGATGCCTACAACAAGGGCGCTTCCGAGGAGGTGGTCGGCCGCGCCATTGCGCGCGAGCGCGACCGCTGGATCGTCGCCACCAAGCTCGCCAACCCGATGGGCGACGATCCCAACCGCGCCGGCCTGTCGCGGCGCTGGGTGCTGCAGGCCGCGGACGAAAGCCTGCGGCGGCTCGGCACCGGGCACATCGACCTCTACTACCTGCACAAGGAAGATCACGCGACGCCGCTCGAGGAAACCGTGCGCGCGATCGGCGATCTCATGCGTGCCGGCAAGATCCGCTATTTCGGCGTCTCCAATTACCGCGCCTGGCGGCTCGCCGAGATCTGCAATCTCTGCGACGCAGTCGGCATCGACCGCCCTGTCGTCAGCCAGCCCTACTACAATGCGATGAACCGGATGCCCGAGGTCGAGCACCTGCCGGCCTGCGGCTATTACGGCCTCGGCGTCGTGCCCTACAGCCCGCTGGCGCGCGGCGTGCTCACCGGAAAATACAGCCCCGATGCGCCGCCGGACAAGGACACCCGCGCCGGCCGCAACGATACGCGAATGATGCAGACCGAGTGGCGGCCCGAATCGTTGAAGCTGGCGCGGGAGATCAAGCGTCACGCCGAGACGAAGGGCTTCACGCCGGGACAGTTCGCCGTGTCCTGGGTGCTCAACTCCGCCTTCATCAGCTCCGTGATCGCGGGTCCGCGCACCGAAGCGCAATGGGACGACTACATCCGCGCGCTCGACTATCCCTTCGCCGCCGACGACGAGGCGCTGATCGACCGGCTGGTCGTGACCGGTCACGCCTCGACGCCCGGCTACAACGATCCGGCCTATCCGATCGAGGGCCGCAGGCCGCGGGTGGGCTGAGATGGAGGAGGATCGCTACGGCCTGCCACTGTCGACCGCCTCCACTGACGCGGCCGCAGCCTATCGCGAGGGCATGGATCTGCTGCTCGCATTCTGGCCCGGGGCCACTGACGCGTTCGAGCGGGCGATCATGCTCGATCCGGAGTTCGCGTTGGCGCACGCGGCGCGTGCCCGCATCCACGCGATCTACATGCAGCGCGAGGCGGCGCTGCAGACCATCGCACGCGCCCGCGACCTCGCTGCCAAGCGCGGCACCCCGCGCGAGCAGAGCCATGTCGCGACCCTGGTGCTCGCCATCGAGGGACGCGGCACTGACGCGCTGACATCGACCCTGGCGCATCTGGCGAACTGGCCGCGGGACGCCATGATCATGGCGCTCCCGCTCGGCGCTTTCGGCCTGCTCGCCTTCTCCGGCCGCGCCGATCACGATGCCGCCCGCCGCGACCTCTGCGACCGCTTCGCCGCTGATTATGGCGAGGACTGGTGGTTCATGTCCAACCATGGCTGGGCCCTGACCGAGGCCGGCGAGTTGGCGAAGGGCCGCGCCGTCACCGAGCGCAGCTTCGCGCTGCGCCGGCACAACGCCTACGCCGTGCATGCGCTGCTGCATGCGATGTTCGAGGACGGCGCGGTGGACGAGGCCGATGCGCTCGTCGCGGGGTGGATCGGCGACTATGACCGCACGGGAATGCTGCATGGCCATATCTGCTGGCACCAGGCGCTCGGCGCGCTGGACCGGGGCGATGCCGACAAGGCGCTGGCGGTCTATACCGACGTGCTGGTGCCGACGATGGACTCGGCGCCGCCACTCAACACCCTGTCCGACTGCGCCTCGCTGCTGTGGCGGCTGATGGCTGACGAGCAAACGGTGCCGCCCAACGCATGGGCCGACACGGCGGCCTATGCGAGCACGCGCTTCACGGGTTCGACCCTCGCCTTCGCCGAGATGCATCTGGTGATGATCGCGGCAGCGACGCATGACAGCGCCGCGCTCAAGGGACGCCTTGCCGCGATCGAGCGGCGGCAGGCCGAGGGCAGACTGCCGGCCGGGCGCATCGTGCCGCACATGTTGCGGGCGCTGCGTGCGTTCGCCGATGACAATTGGCGCGGATGCGCGCGCGAGCTTGCGCCCGTCATCGGCGATCTCCCCCGCATCGGCGGCAGCCACGCGCAGCGCGAGGTGATCGAGGACACCTACATCCTGGCGCTGATCCGCAGCGGCGCGCTGGCCCAGGCACGCGACCTGCTCGATGCCCGCCTGCACCGCCGCCCCTCCGCGCGCGACACGCGCTGGCGGGCGCTGACGGTTTGACGGACGTTATCCCTCCGTCTCCAATCCCGTCGGCATCGGCACGTTCTCGGGCTGCAGCTTGAGACCCGCCGCGAGCGCGACGGTCTCCAGCAGCGCCGCAAAGTCCTTCTCCAGATAGCCGGCGGGATCTGGTTGCAGCGAGGCGGCGCCGACATGGGCCTGCAATGCCTCGCGCGTCGCGGCCGTCACCGGCATCGCGACGTCGAGCTGGCGCGCTGCCGACAGGCCGAGATCGAGATCCTTGCGCAGCAGCGGCGGCGTGAAGGTCGTGGTCCAGTCGAGATTGACCAGCGCGTTGCTCTTGTACCTGGTGAAGGTCGAGCCCATCACGCTGGCATTCATGAAATTGAGGAAGGCATGGCGCGGCACGCCGGCCTTCTGCGCCAGGATGGTGATCTCGGCCAGGTTCTGGATCACGACGCCGAGGAAGACGTTGTGCGCGATCTTGCAGATGCGCGCGAGCTCGCCCTCGCCGACATAGGACACGCCGGAGACGGCGATCTTCGCCAGATACGGTTCGATGACCTCGAACGCGGCCTTGGGGCCCGAGACCACCGACGACAGCTTGCCGGCCTTGACGCATTTGCCGTTGCCGGACACCGGCGCCCGCACGAACTCACAGCCCAGTCGAACGAGCTTGGCGGCGATCGCCTCCGACTGCTCGATGCCGATCGAGGAGCAGTCCACCAGGATCCGGGGACGCGATCCAGAACCGGCGGCCACCAGGCCGTTGTCGCCGAAATAGACCTGCTCGAGATCCTTGCCCGTCGACACCATCGTGAACACGATGTCGCACGCGGCGAGATCGCGGGGATGATCGACGATGACGCCGCCTTTCGCCGCCAGCGGCTCGGCCTTGGCGCGGGTGCGATTGAAGATCGACACCTTGTGGCCGGCCTTGAGCAGGCGCTCAGCCATTGGATAGCCCATGCGCCCCATGCCGATCCAGCCGAGCGAATGCGTCGTGGTCATTGTCGTCTCCTCGTCCTACTTATCACGGATGCCGTCATTGCGAGGAGCGAAGCGACGAAGCAATCCAGAGTCACGGCTGCCGCCCTGGATTGCTTCGCTTCGCTCGCAATGACGAAAACACGAAGACCACTCTCCTGGTCGCACCGTCCATTCGCTCAGTAGCGGTTGGCGATCGGCAATTCCTCGGCCGGGAACAGCGTGATCACCTGACAGCCCTTGTCGGTGACCACCACCTCCTCCTCGATACGCGCAGCCGAGAAGCCGTCGGTCGCCGGACAGTAGGTCTCGAGCGCGAACACCATGCCGGTCTTGATCTCCATCGGATTGTCCAGCGAGACCAGCCGCGAGATGATCGGGCGCTCATGCAGCGCGAGCCCGAGGCCGTGGCCGAACTGCAAGCCGAAGGCCGCCATCTCCGAGGGAAAGCCGAACTCCTCGGCCTTAGGCCAGACCTTGGCCACGGTGTCGGTCGAGACGCCCGGCTTGATCAGCGCGATCGCATTGTCGAGCCATTCGCGGCACTGCTTGTAGGCGTCGTGCTGCGCCGGCGTGGCGCGGCCGACGTTGAAAGTGCGGTAGTAGCAGGTCCGGTAGCCCTGATAGGACTGCAGGATGTCGAAGAACGCCTGGTCGCCCGGACGCAGGATGCGGTCGGTGAAATTGTGCGGATGCGGATTGCAGCGCTCACCGGAGATGGCGTTGATCGCCTCGACGTCGTCGGAGCCCATCTCGTAGAGCATCTTGTTGGCAAGCGCGACGATGTCGTTCTCACGCACGCCCGGCTTCAGGCGCTCGTAGATCGAATGATAGACGCCGTCGACCATGGCCGCGGCCTGGTTGAGCAGCATGATCTCGTCGATGTTCTTGATCTCGCGCGCGTCCAGCATGACCTGCTGGCCATCGACCACCTTCATGCCGGCCTTCTGCAGCTCGAAGAACATCGCCGTTTCCGCAAGGTCGACGCCGACAGGCATGTCGGCAACGCCTGCGGCGCGCAAAAGGCTCATGACCTCCTCGGCATGCGCCTTCATCAGCCCGACCGCCGGCGGCACGGTGCCGCGCATCCCGAGCATGCCGGCGCGGCAATTCTCCGGCGCCAGCCAGTCACAGAACAGACGATGGTGGACGGCCGCCGAGCCGAAATCCCACACGATCGGCTCGCCGTCGCCGGCCAGCAGCGCGAAACGGCACAGCTTGTCGCGCTCCCATTCGCCGATCTTGGTGCCGGACACGTAGCGAATGTTGTTGACGTCGAACAGCAGCAGCGCACCATAGCCCGACGCCTTCAGCGCCGCGCGCGCCCGCGCCAGCCGGTAGCGCCGCAACCTGTCGAAATCGACGCGGCGCTCGAAATCCACCGAGACATGGCCATGCGACGGAATCGCCCGCCCCCAGCGCCAATGCGGATCGAGATGCTCCGGGCTGACCAGATGCGGCTTCAGCGCGCTCGCTGTCATGTGGACGTTTCCCATTGTTCTATTGCAATCGATTGCAAAGCCGAATTTATTGCATACACGCAAAGCGTGTCAAGGTATAGCATGATCAAAACGTCGTTGCGCGGCGACATCAGAGGCTGGGAATGAAACGGACATTGCGACCGGCAGCAGGCCTGCATGCGTCGTCCTCGCGCCCGACGATCAAGGACGTCGCCGCCCGTTGCGGTGTGCATCCCTCGACGGTCTCGCGCGCGCTCAGCCCGGCGATGAAGCACCTCGTCGCTGCCGATGTCGCGGACAAGATCCAGGCCGCAGCCAACGCGCTCGGCTACCGGCTGAACATGGCCGCCAAGGGCCTGCGCACCGGACGCAGCGGCCTGATCGGCGTGCTCGCGCCGGATATCGCCGACCCCGGCTTTCCGCCGATGCTGTCCGGCATCGCCGATCATCTCCACGCCCAGGGCTATGCGACGATCGTGGCCGACGCCGGCACAGAGGGGTCGGAGCGGGATCTCGTCGACCGGCTGATCGCGCGCGGCGTCGACGGTCTGGTACTGGCGACGGTGAGCTTGCGTGACGACGTCGTGAAGCACTGCCTGGATGCAGCGCTGCCGGTGGTGCTTGTCAATCGCGTCGATGCCGCCGGACTCCTGCCCTCGGCAGCCAGCGACGACGCCGCCGGCATGCGTCTCGCCGTCCAGCATCTCGTCGCGCTCGGCCACCGGCGCATCGGTCACGTCGCGGGCCCGCAGCACATCTCGACCGGCGCACGCCGCCGCGCCGGCTTCGAGGCCAGCATCAGGGCTGCGGGACTGTCGGCCCGCCATACGCCAGTCGAAGCCGTCGAAACCTATACGCGTGCGGCGGGTCGCGAGGCTGCGCTGCGCCTGCTCGCGCGGCGGACGCGCCCAACCGCAATCGTCGCCGCCAATGATCTGCTGGCGCTCGGCGTCTATGACGCGCTCGCCGCGCGCGGCCTGACCTGCCCCGGTGATATCTCCGTGGTCGGCCACAACGACATGCCGTTCGTCGACATGGTCGCGCCGCCGCTGACCACGGTGCGGATCGCCCAGCGCGACATGGGGGAAGCCGCGGCGCGGCTGCTGCTCGACCGCCTTGCCGGGCGCGAGGCAGCGACCGACCACATCGTATTGGCGCCGGAGCTCATCATCCGCGGCTCGACGGTCGCATACGAACACTGACACGTCCGCGGGGCATCGCTACACTGCGCGGCAAAGCAACAACGGGAGGATACGCCGATGACGGAGATGGTCGGCCTGGAGGCGCTCGTCGCATCCATCGCACCGGGACAATCGATCGCAATCCCGGTCGACCGTGCCGGCGTCTCGATGGCGGCGACGGCGGCCATGATCGAGGCCGGCCTCACCGGGCTGCATCTCGTCTGCGTGCCGATATCAGGCCTCCAGGCCGATCTGCTGATCGGCGCCGGCGTGGCCGCGGTGGTGGAAACCAGCGCCGTCTCGCTCGGCGAGGCCGGCGGCGCACCGCGCTTCGTCGCGGCCGTGCGCGACGGCAGCATCCGCCTGCGCGATGCCACCTGCCCTGCGATCCATGCCGGCCTGCTGGCCGGGCAGAAGGGCGTGCCGTTCATGCCGATCGCCGGCATCATCGGCAGCGATCTGCTGCGGGTCCGCCCCGATTGGAGGGTGATCGACAGTCCCGTCGGCGAGCCTGGCAAGGTGGTCGTGGTGCCGGCGATCACGCCCGACGTGGCGCTGTTTCATGCCCCCGAGGCTGACCGCTTCGGCAATGTCCGCATCGGTCGCTACCGTGAGCTGGCGACGATGGCCTATGCGGCGAAGCGCACGCTGGTCACCGTCGAGCGCATCGTCGATCGCGATTTGATGGCGACCGAGGAGTCCGCGGCCGGCGTACTGCCGGCGCTCTATGTCGATGCCATCGCGGTGGCCGAGAACGGGGCCTGGCCGCTGCCGCTGTGGGACGAGTACGAGACCGATGGCGCCGAGCTGGCGCACTACGCCGCGATGGCGCGCACCGACGAGGGCTTTCGCAGCTATCTCTCCGCCTTCCTGACCCGCTGCAAGGAGGTGGCATGACCATGCACCACGAGCGCGCACGCAAAGAACTGCTGATCACCGTCATCGCCGACCTGCTCGATGGCATCCGCCATGTCGCCGTCGGCGCCTCGTCGCCGATCCCGGCGGCCGGCGCGATGCTGCTGCGCGCACGCAACGCGCAACAGGGCAAGCCGCCTGTCCGCATCTCGATCCTCGGCTCGAGCCGGCACAATTTCTTCACCAATGGCGGCGTCGAGCTGTTCGACTGCGCCGCGCAGGGCCGCGTCGACGCGTTCTTTCTCGGCGGCGGCCAGATCGACGGCGGCGGGAACATCAACCTGGTCGGCACCGGCGACTATCCGCGGATGGATGTGCGTTGGCCGGGCTCGTTCGGCTCGGCCTATCTCTACCATCTCATTCCGCGGGTGATCCTGTTTCGCGAGGAGCATTCGCCGCGCGTGCTGGTGCCGAAGGTGGATTTCGTCAGCGCCGCGGCGACCACGCCGGAGGTGAGGCGCCGCGGCGGACCGCATGCGCTGCTGACCAATCTGGCGCTGTTCGATTTCGACCGCGAGCGCGGCGGCTTCCGGCTGCGCACGGTGCATCCCGGCTACTCGGCAGAGGACGTGCGCGATCGTACCGGATTCGATTATGCGGTGCCGGAGATCGTGCCGCCGACGCCCGCGCCGGACCGGGCGACGGTCGAGTTGATCCGCGGCCGGATCCTCGACGAGCTCGCCGAATGCTATCCGGAATTCGCGCGCGCGATGGCTGCAGCGGCTTAGCTAGCGATCCAGGCTACGCCTGTCCAGGCTGGTGCCGACGCCAAAATTGGATCGCCAATTGGATGCATAGGCCACCGCACGCCGCGGGGCGGGCATTTTGAACTCGGCAACTCCGCCAAAGGCTTAAATGGACGAACGAAGTAAGAAAACTCAGAAGGGCCCATCGCCATTCCGCTGAGCTATGCTGCGACCGGAACGGTTTGCCGCCGCTGGTCGCGGCGGGTCTGGCGCACACACCGTCCACGATGCCCGGGGGGCCAAAGCCGCCAGTCGACTCGGTCGGCATCATGCGATGCCGCACCTGTAAAACCGGCGCACGGGCAAGCCGCGCGCCCGTCTTCAGCGTTGATCAGTTTCACTGTTGATCAGTGACGTGCCGCCGCAGCACCGGCATAGACACCGGCAATGAAGGCCGCCGCCGCTCCGGCAACGGGCACCAGCGCCGGAACGAACTTCGCGCCTGCCGCAGTATCGATGATCTGCTGCAGCGTATTGCCGTCCTTGGCCTGGGCGCACTCCTGGTAGATGCGCGTTGCGGCTGCTTCGATCTCGGCGAAGGTCGCCGTGCAGATCACCTTGTCGATGCCCTGATACGATACAGGTCCGGCTTTGCGGTCGTGAAGGTATTGATGCGTGAGTTGCAGGCCACCGCCGACGATCGCTCCTGCGGCTGCAGCGCCGAGCGCCAGCACGGCGGGCGCGATCTTCGGCCCGAATTCCTTCGCGCCCGCTGCTCCTGCTTCCGCGAACGCCAAAGCCGGCATGTGCAGCCAGGACACGGGAATGTTCGCCAACGCGGCTCTGACGTCTTCATTTGCATTCATGGGATACTCTCCTCGGTTGGGTTTGATTGGACCAGACGACTTTCGCCAGCGCCTTCCCGCGGCCGTAGGCACCGAAGAACGACTCCGCTCAACCTGCGGAGGCGCCCTTCGGTCCGGCGGGCGCCGCGATACGGCGCAGTATTTGTTCGATCTCGTTGTGGTGCTGCATGACGCGTTGCACGACCCGCACGTGATCATCGGCACTGTTCGTTGCGTCCGCGCCTGCGCGGCAATGCGGGCATTCCGGCTCTCCCTGATAGAAGAAGTGCTTGCAGGACTCGCAGAGCAGCAGCTGGTCCAGCCTCGCCGCAGCGTCAGGCGCGAGATCCTGGAACTCGTCGCTCGCGTACGCTTCCTGGCCGTATCGGCCGCCGTGGGCGTCCTCGATCATGATGTCGAAGCAGCCATGGTCGAACGGCTGTCGTCCCGATGGCCTCGTCCGCTGCACGATCACCTCGCGCCAGCCGCGTTCGGCCAGCCGCAATACCCGGTAGTGGCAGAACGGATTGTTGCCAGGCCGTCCCGACAGCACGTGCGCGGTCCAACTGCACCCGGCGCGGCAAATCGGACCATAGTAGCACTTGGCGCAGAACCCCCAGCGGCGCCCGCGGCTCTCGTCGAGATCGCGCATGAAACGCAGTTCGGCGCTGTCGTTCCAGATGTCGGTAAATGATCGATCGCGGATATTGCCGCCGACATAGGCGGCCGTGGGGAGCGACGGGCAGCCCTTGATGGCGCCGTCAGCCTCGATACCCAGGCCAGCCCGTCCGGCCTGGCAGCCGCCGTAGTATTCGAATCGTCCGGAGGTACTGCGCCAAGCCGCTTCGTATGGACCAAAATACCCGATGTTGTTACCGGGCATAAGCTGCAGGCCGCGATCGAGGCCCTCTTCGAACAGTGCAAACAGCTCCGGCATCAGCGCAGCGAGATCGAAGGGCTGCAGCAGCAAGGATGGAGCATCGGCCGCATTGCCCATGGGCACGGTGAGCTGAATCTGCCAGGCGGAGGCCCCGGCGTCGATGATCGTATCGAAAATGTCGCGCAGGCCGCCCAGGGTAAGACGATTGACCTGCGAGTTGGCGGTCGCCATCAGCCCATGCTTTCGCGCGTTGCGGATCGCGGCCACCGCCTGGCCGTGGCTACCCTTGATACCGCGGAGCCGATCATGTGTAGCGGCCGGGCCGTCGATGGAAACGCCGACGGTCTTGAGTCCGGCGCGCGCGGCTGCTTCGATCTTCGTTTCCGTGAGTGCCCGGGCGCCGGTCTGCAGGCCGCAGACAATGCCGTTACGAGTGATCTCCTCGACGAGGACTAGCCAATCGGGGCGGAGGTAAGCTTCGCCGCCGATCAGAACGATCTCCTTGGTGCCAGCGCGCGCAAGTTCGCCAATCAGAGCGATGCATTCCGCGGTGGTCAGCTCGTCATTGCGAGGTGCGCCGGCCCGGGACCCGCAATGGCTGCACTTCAGGTTGCAGAGGAGCGTGATCTCCCAGACCACATAGCGCGGTTGAGCGGTAGGCAAGCCACCGGAAGGGATTGATCGGACCGGCATCTCGGTATCGGCGTGGGGTACACGAGAGAACATGAAATTTGCCGCGACATCGTTGACGATTGGTATCGTAAAATACTAACCTTAGATTGTATAGAGGACGAGGGAGGCGAATTTGGCGAAGGAAGGTGTTCCAGGCGGAGTGGTGCCTCTGTACGGCCTCGCGATCGGCAATGCGCTCGCAAGTGGCGGTATCACTCTGGACGAGTTGGTCACATTGCGCTCGCATGCGAAGGCGATCGTCGACGCTCAAGGCGATCTGGTTTCTGCGGTGAACGCGCTCGACGAGGAAATCGTCAAGCGCGGCGGACAGGCGGCCGCCAAAGGTGCGGCGCCTGTCGAGGTGGTGCCATCCGAACGCTTCACCGTGCAGATCACCGGCCTTCCGATCGAGCCACAGGCGAGACAGAGCATCGAGCAGGCCGTCAATAATGCGGTGAAGGCTGCCGTTGCCGCTCACGATAGCGGCGGCGACCTGAAGATCACGGCATTGTCTCAAATCCAGTCGTTCGGGGGAACGCACGGCGGCGCGACTGCGGGTCTGATCGCCACGATCGATCTTCAGTCAGCGCCTTGAAGGTCTGGAGGGGAGATCATGACCGAGAAGAACAGAGCTGGCGGAATCGGATCCTTTGCCGGTGGAACAATGATGGTCTATGGCGTTGCGATTGGCAACGCGTTGGCGGCGGCCGCCAAAGGGCCCGCATCCATCGACGATCTGGTGTCGTTGCGCGACCACGCGCACCAGATCGTCGGCGTCCAGGGTGATCTTGTTGCGGCGCTGACCGCTTTGGACGCTGAGATTGCGAAGCGTGGAGGTGCCAAGGCGGCGCCCGCGCCGGAGATGGAGCGCTTCGTCGCTCAGATCGATGGCGGTCCGCTTTCCGGCCAGTTGAAGTCTGAGATCGAGCAAGCCATTCAGAAGGCGGTGACGGCTGAAATCGCAAAGCTCGATACGCGCGGCGACATGGTTGCGACGCCGCTGTCGCAGATCAAGGCGTTCGGAGCGGGACCTGGCTCCCAAATTTACGGAGCTGTCTATCGACCGAAGCTGGATAATCCCTGAGTGCGGTCGAATGCCCGGCACACGTTCGGATCACGGCGATGTCCAGACCAAGCAAGCCGGGCGAGGCGAGAGCTAATCGAGAGGCGTTCAGGCGATGTCCGATGCAGCATCCATGAAGCCGAAGTCGGTGCCGATGTGCCCGAGTTCGCGCTGCGCCGACGGCAACACGCTGCTCGGCATCGTCAATGCCGAGGGCCGGATCGATTTCATTCCCGAGCGCTTCGAGGTCGACGCCGCCTTCGTCGCAATCGCCCGGCAGGGACGTCCGCCGGAACAGCGCTTTCGCTTCTCGTCGCCGTGCCTCGCGCGCGGCTGCGGGAAGTGGGATGGCAAGCGCTGTGGCGTCGCCAAGATCCTGAACGAGCACGGGCTGGAGCTCTTGCCGAATGAGCGCACCGTGGCGCTGCCGCGGTGTTCGATCCGCGCGAACTGCCGTTGGCACGGCGACTATGGCGATGCCATCTGCGCGATCTGCGCCTGGGTGGTTACGGAAAGCGGCAATCGGCTCGAACCGCCGGCTTGATGTTTGCGAGCCGAGACATCAGGGGGACAGAAATGGCCAAGGGCATTTCGCTGCATATCGGCCTCAATCGGCTGGATCCGAAGCACTATGCTGGGTGGGACGGCAAGCTGAACGCCTGTGAGAATGATGCGCGCGCGATGGAGGCGATTGCGAAGACGGCGGGCTATCGGACCGGCATTCTGCTCAGCGAGCAGGCCACGCGCGGCGCCGTGACCGACATGCTGACGATGGCCGCCCGCGACTTGAACAGCGGAGACATTCTGCTGCTAACCTATTCGGGCCACGGCAGTCAGGTTCCGGACCTCGATGGTGACGAGATCGATGCAGTGGATGAGACCTGGTGCCTCTATGACGGACAGATGATTGATGATGAACTCTATCGCGTGTACAGCGCGATCACCGATGGCGTTCGTGTTCTGATTCTCTCCGATTCCTGCCATAGCGGCACTGTGGCCAAGGTGAGCTACTACGAGATGGCGCAGGCCGCCGGCTTCGCCGGGAATCTGGATATCGCCGTGGCCGGCAGGGCCGCGACGAAAGGGATCAGCTATGCGCCCAAGTTCTTGCCGCAGGATATCGCCCTTCGTACTTATGAGCAGAACCGCGCATTTTATGAAGCTATCGGCCGGGCCGCAAAGGGCGCGCCCGGTGCGGAGTCGAGCGATGTCGCCAAGGCCAGCATCCGTCTGATCTCGGGCTGCCAGGACAATCAGGTGTCGTTCGATGGCGCTGTCAACAGCGTCTTCACCGCGGCGCTCCTGCTGGTCTGGGCGAACGGTCAATTCAAGGGCAACTACAACGATTTCCACCTTCAGATCCAGCGCAAGATGCTGCCGACGCAATCGCCGAACCATTACAGGATCGGCAAGGAAGATCGTGAGTACGACAGCCAGCGCCCGTTCGCGATCTAGCTAGATCACTGCAGTGATCCGCGCGTGATCACCTGCCCCGCATGCGCCTTCTGGTGCGCCCCCTGCCACCAGGTCAGCGCGCCGTTGACGATGACGGCATCGATGCCGGCGGCCGGTACGCAGGGGTCATCATAGGTCGCGCTGTCACGCACGCTGGCCGCATCGAAGATCGTGATGTCAGCGTGGTTGCCGATCGCGATCGTGCCGCGTCCCTTGATGCCGAAATTCTGCGCGGTCAGCCCGCTCATCTTCCAGACCGCGGTTTCCAGCGAGAACAGCTCGAGCTCGCGGCAGTAATAGCCGAGCACGCGCGGGAACGTGCCCCAGAGCCGCGGATGCGGACGCTCGCCGAACGGCAGGCCGTCGGAGCCGATCATGGTCGGCTCGAAGGCGAGGATGGTCTGCACGTCGGCCTCATCCATCGCGAAGTAGATCGCCGACGCCGGCTGCAGCCGCTTTGCCGCTTCGAGCCGGTCGACGCCCCAGCCGGCGGCGATGTCGGCGAGATCGCGACCCGCCACTTCGGGATGCGGCCCGGAGGCCGCGACGACGACCCTGACCTGCAGCTTGGCCGGATCGGTGTGCAGCATGGTCGACGAGGCGTTGTAGGGGTAGCAGTCCAGCGCGACGCATTGGCAGCTCATCGCCTTCGTGATCAGCGGCAGCGTCTCCTTGGTGCGGCCGAAATTGGCCGGGCCCACCACCTTGTGATGCGAGATCACGACCTGGACGTCGAGCGTCTTGCCGATGGCAAAGCTCTCCTCCAGCGACTTGATCACGTCGTTCGCCTCGTTGCGCATGTGCGTCGCGTAGACGCCGCCGCTGCCGGTGAGCGGCCGGCAGATCTCGATGATCTCCTCGGTCGGCGCCGCCTCCGCCGGCGGATAGAACGTCCCGGTCGAGACGCCGATGGCGCCGGCGTCGAGCGCCTCCTGCACATGAGCCCGCATCTCGGCGATCTCCGCGTCGGTCGCGGCCCGGCCGAGGTCGCTCACGACCGAGGCGCGCAGCGCGGTGTGGCCGACCATCGGCGCAACGTTGACGGCGGCCGGTGCCGCGCGCAGTGCAGCCACGTAGTCCGCAAACGAGGCGTACTCTGCGACCCGGCCGTCGCCGGGCGACAGCAGGCCGAGCGGCATCGGCCGCGGCGAGCCCGGCTTCAGCGGCGCGATGCTGACGCCGCAATTGCCGGTCACGACGGAGGTCACGCCCTGCGAGACCTTGCAGATCATGTCGGGATCGACCAGCACGGCGCTGTCGTCATGGGTGTGGGAGTCGATGAAGCCCGGCGCAACGATGTGGCCGGTGGCGTCGATGACGCGTGCAGCCTTGCGGCCACCAAGCTCGCCGATGGCGACGATGCGACCGTCCTTGATGCCGACATCGGCCTCGAAACGTGGCGCGCGCGTGCCGTCGATGACGGTGCCGCCGCGGATGATCAGGTCGAAGGAGTCGGAGGAAGGCTGGGTATCGGTCATGAGGTCTCGCGCAGGGATATTGATCGGAGCTGGCGGGACTATCCGCTGCACGCCTCCGGGCGTCCAGCGGGATCGGCATGAGGTGCGCGCTGGGCTGGGCTGCAAGCCCCGCGACCGCTGGCACTGCGTCAACAAGGAGCGCGATGTCACCGTCATTCCGGGGCAATCGTCAATGCGCAGCCGCGAAGCGGCAACACGTTGACGATTGAAACCGGAATCCCGAGATTTCAGGAACGGACGCAAGACAACATCGAGATTCCGGGTTCAAGGCCCGCGGCCTTGCCCCGGAATGACGGTGGTCGTAACGCAGTCGTCCTTCAACCCGCCGGCCGCCGCTGCGCGACGATCTGCCGGTAGAGTTCGGCATAACGGCCGGCGCGGTGCCGCCACGACACGTCGGTCAGCATCGCATTGAGCTGCATGCGGGTCCAGTTCGCGGCGTTGCTGCGCGAGGCGTAGAAGGCCGCAGCGGCGCGGCGCAGGGTCTGATCGAGCGCCTCCGCCGTCACGGAGGCGCACTTGAACCCCGTTGCGGCGACGCCGGCCTCAGTCTCGTCGATGACGGTGTCGGCGAGGCCGCCCACGGCGGTGACGATCGGCAGCGCGCCATAGCGCAGGGCGCAGAGCTGCGTCAGGCCGCACGGCTCGAACCGCGACGGCACGACCAGCGCGTCGCAGCCGGCCTGAATGAGATGCGCCAGGCTCTCGTCATAGCCGATGACGACGCCGATCTGTCCTGGATGGTGCGCGGCGGCTGCGCGGAATGCGTCGCGCAGTTCGGCCTCGCCGTCGCCAAGCAGGGCCAGTTGAATCCCGCTACCGGTCAAGGTCGGCAGGCAGGATAGCAGCAGGTCCAATCCCTTCTGCGACGTCAGCCGGCTGACGACACCGAGCAGGAACGTCTCCGGCGCGACCTGCAGGCCCATGCGCGTCTGCAGCGCCGCCTTGTTCGGTGCCCGCGCCTCGATCCGCTCGATGCCGAAATGCGATGGGATGGCCGAATCGCTGCCGGGATCCCACACCGCCGTATCGATGCCGTTGAGGATGCCGACGAGGTCGGACGCGCGCTGGCGCAGCAGGCCGCCGAGGCCCATGCCCTGCTCGTCGCTCTGGATCTCCCGTGCGTAGGTCGGCGACACCGTCGTGATCTTGTCGGCGAATTGCAGCCCCGCCTTGAGGAAGCTGATGTCGCCGAAATATTCGAGGCCGTAGATCGAGAAGGATTCCGGCGGCAGGCCGAGCGGCGGCAGGAAGTGGCGCGGAAAGCGGCCCTGGAAGGCGAGATTATGCACGGTCATGACCGTGCCCGGATGCGGCCGGTGGCTGTAGAGCAGATAGGCCGGCACGAGCCCGGCCTGCCAGTCGTGGCCGTGGACGATGTCGGGCACGAAGGCCGGCACCGCGCCGAGGCCGATATAGGACGCCGCTCGCGCCAGCGCCGCGAAGCGGAACGCATTGTCCGGCCAGTCCTTGCCGTCGGGTCCCAGATACGGATTGCCCTCGCGGTCATAGAGATGCGGCGCATCGAGCACGAACAGATCGAGTGCACCATGGCTGCCGCCGAGCAGCCGGGCATTGCCGCCGAAGAAGTTCGGCAGCGAGCTGATCTCGCTGGCCTGCTCCAGCGCGGTCATGACTGCGGGGTAACCCGGGATCAGCGTGCGGACCTCGACGTCCTCCGCCATCAGCGCCCACGGCAAGGCGCCGACGACATCGGCGAGGCCGCCCGTCTTGACGATGGGATAGACCTCGGAGGCAACCGACAGAACGCGCAGTGGCGTCATGAATTGAGCCCATCGATCATCGGCTGGGTAATCAAGGTCACGCCGTTCTCCGTTGTCCTGAACCGCTTGGCGTCGAACTCCGGATCCTCGCCGACCACGAGCCCCTCCGGAATCTGCACGCCGCGATCGACCACCACGTTGGTGAGGCGCGCATGGCGCGCGACGTTGACGTAGGGCAGCAGCACCGCGTTCTGCAGCTTGGCATAGGAATGCAGATGAGCGCCGGTGAACAGCAGCGAGCGCTGCACCTGGGCACCGGAGACGATGCAGCCCCCGGACACCAACGAGCACGTCGCCTCGCCGCGACGGCCATCCGTGTCATGGACGAACTTGGCCGGCGGCGTGATCTCCGAATAGGTCCAGAGCGGCCAGGAGCGATCGTAGAGATCGAGCTCGGGCACGACGTCCGTCAGATCCAGATTGGCCGCCCAATAGGCGTCCACCGTTCCAACGTCGCGCCAGTAGCTGCCCTGATCGTGGGCGGCGCGGACACAGGAGCGCGAGAACTGGTGCGCCACGGCGCGGCCGTTCCTGACGATGTAGGGAATGATGTCGCGGCCGAAATCATGGTTGGAATTCGGGTCCGCTGCGTCGCGCTTCAGCTCCTCGAACAGGAATTTGGCGTCGAACACGTAGATGCCCATGCTCGCGAGCGACCTGTCGGGCTTGCCCGGCATCGGCGGCGGATCGGCCGGCTTCTCGATGAAGTCGCGGATCGTGTCGTCCTCATTGATGTGCATGACGCCGAAGCCTGAGGATTCCTCGCGCGGCATCTCCAGGCAGCCGACGGTGACGTCGGCGCGCTGGTCGACATGCTGCTGCAGCATCAGCTCGTAGTCCATCTTGTAGATGTGGTCGCCGGCCAGCACGACGATGTATTTGGTATTGTAGGTCTCGAGGATGTCGATGTTCTGGTACACGGCGTCGGCCGTTCCGACGTACCACATCGTCTCCGAAACGCGCTGGCTGGCGGGCAGGATGTCGAAGCTCTCGTTGCGCTCGGGACGGAAGAAGTTCCAGCCCATCTGCAGATGCCGGATCAGGCTGTGCGCCTTGTACTGCGTCGCCACCGCGATGCGACGGATGCCGGAGTTCACGGCGTTCGACAGCGCGAAATCGATGATGCGCGACTTGCCGCCGAAATAGACGGCGGGCTTGGCGCGCCGGTCGGTCAGCTCCAGCAGCCGGCTGCCGCGTCCGCCGGCCAACACGAAGGCCAGCGCGTGACGAGACAGCGGCTCGGTCCGTGCGGCGGGTGCCATGGTTCTCCTCCCTGCAACTCGTTGTCGCGTCAAGAATTCCGCGGCCCGGACAGGGGCGTCTCGCGATCGCGCTCCGTCTCCCGGTACTCACATATGACGAGGGAACAGCCAACCAGTTCCCAATGACGAGTGCAATGGGGTGCTTCAGCCCAGGCGATCCCAGGTTGCAGCCATGTCGTCCCAGCGCGGCGGGTCGGCGCCCTCGCGGGTGCAGGTGACGGCCGCACACGCCCCGGCAAAGGCGAGCACCTTGCGCAATTCGGTCTGGCTCAATCCCCTCAGGGCCTCCCGGCCGATGCGGCCGAGCTTGCGCAGCGCGAACAAGAGCCCCGCCTGGAATGTGTCGCCGGCCCCGATCGTATCGACCACCTCGACCTGGGGGACTGCGACTTCGACCGCGCCGGCTTGCGCATGCCAGCCGAGCGCCCCCTTGGGACCCCGCGTGACGACGACCAGGCTGGTGCCGCGCGCCAGCAGCGCGTCGGCCCGCGCAGCGTAATCGTCGTGGCCATGCAGATAGTCGAAATCGACATCCGACATCTTGATCAGGTCGGCGCTTGCGGCAAACCCATCCATGTCAGCGCGATAGCCGGCCTTATCAGTCACCAGATTCGGACGGCAGTTCGGGTCGAAGGAGATCGTCACCGCGCCCTGCGTGGCGGCGATCAGCGCACGGGTCTGCGCGGCGCCGAGATCGTGGATCAGCGTGGTCGAGCCGACATGGATGGCATCAATGTCGGCAAAGGGGATGCTGCCCGGCCGGAACGTCCATTTCCGCGCGGCGGTCTCGGCGTCGTAGAAGGCATACTGCGCCTCGCTGCCGACATGGCGCACGAAAGCGAGCGTGGTCTGGTCAGGGCTGCGCGTCGCGTAGCCGAGATCGACGTTCGAGCCTTGCGCATGCGCCGCGATCATGGTGCCGAACAGGTCGGTCGAGATGCCGCCGACAAAGCCCGTGGGCGCACCGAGCCGCGCCACGCCGACGGCGACGTTCAGGCACGAGCCGCCGACCACCGGCCGCAAGGCATCGCGGCCATCGGCCGATCTGGCCGGGACGAAATCAATCAGCGCATCGCCGCAGCTCAGGATCATGGTCATGCCTCCCCGTCGACCCCATGCATCACGGAACGGCTCTCGCGATCAAGCGTCCGCAGCAGGCCGTGGATGCGGCGCTTGCGGCGATGGAAGGCCGCGATGTCCGGATCGGTCGGATCGCTGAGGCGGCCGAGCGAGGACATCGACGCCATCGTTTCGCCGATCGAGCGAAAGCCGCCGCTCGCCACCGCGCCGAGCATGGCCGCGCCGAGCAGCACGGGCTCCTGGGTGCCGGGCAAGGCCACCGTCAACCCCGTCGTGTCCGCCATGATCTGGCGCACCAGCGGACTGCGCGAGGCGCCGCCGGCCATGACCAGCGTCCGGCTGCTGACGCCGTTGGCGGCGAAAGCGTCGATCACGTCGGCCAAGCCATAGGCGAGCCCGCACAACCCGGCCACGAACAGCCGCTCCATCGCTGAGATATCGGTATCGAGATCGAGGCCGGCGATGACGGCGCGCGAGTCGGGATCGGCATAGGGCGAACGGTTGCCGAGAAACTCAGGGAGGATGTGGAGATCCCGCGCCAGCAGCGCAGCGGCGCCGGCATTCGGCACTCGCGCCATGATCCGCTTCTCCAGAAAGCTGATGACGTCGAGCCCTTCGGCACGCGCGGCAGCCGTGGCCTCGGCAAACGCCGGGTGCGAGCGCAGCAGGTGATCGATCGCAGCCCCCGCAGCGGACTGGCCACCCTCGTTGAGCCAGAACTCCGGCACCATGCCCTGATAGTACGGTCCCCATACGCCGGGCACGAAGGACGGAGCGCGCGTCGTCGCCATGATGCAGGCCGAGGTCCCCATGATATAGGCGAGGCGCTCGCAAACATCGACCTCGCCGCGCTCAGCCGCGCGGCCGCCGATCGCGCCGATGCCGCCGGCGTGGGCATCAATCAGCGCCGCGCCGACCGGTGTGCCTGCAACCAGTCCGAGTTCTTCGGCCGCGTCCTGCGACAGCCCACGGCCGAGCGGCGTGCCAGGCGCAACGATCTCGGTGCCGATCCGCGCGAAATCTTCTGCGACGAAATCCTCCAGCCCGATGCGGCGAAAGTAGGCCGCGCTCCAGCGCGTCTCATGCGCGAGATAATTCCATTTGCAGGTGACGGTGCACATCGAGCGCGCCAAAGAGCCTGACGCACGCCAGGTCAGGAAGTCGGCGAGATCGAAGAAGTGGCCTGCCGCATCGAAACTCTTGCGCAGGTGCCGCTTCAGCCACAGCAGCTTCGGCATCTGCATTTCCGGTGAGATCGAACCGCCGACATAGCGCAGCACCTCGTCTCTGGTCGCATTGATGTCGCGCGCCTCCATCAGCGCGCGATGATCCATCCAGACGATGACGTTGCGGGCGGACGCGCCGGAGCTGCTGACGGTGACGGGAGCACCCGATGGGTCCAGCGCCACCAGCGAGCAGGTGGCATCGAAGCCGACGCCCTTGATCAGCTCCGGCGCGACCGCCGCTTCCGCCAGCGCGGCTTTGACCGAGGCGCAGCAGGCACGCCAGATGTCGTCGGACGACTGCTCGACGACGTCGCCGGCCTCGTGCCAGGTCTGGATCGGATGCCGCGCCGCGGCAAGCAGGCGGCCGTTACAGTCGAAAATCCCGGCGCGCGTGCTGGTTGTGCCGACATCGACACCGATGAACGCCTGCCGCATGTTTCGCTCCCGTCAAATTTTGACGCGAGCTTACCAGCAAGTGTAGCCGCCATCGACAACGACGACGCTGCCGGTCATCAAACTTGCCGCTTCCGAGGCCAGGAACAGGACGACGGACGCGATCTCCTCGACCTGTCCCATGCGGCCCATCGGGGTTCCGCCGATCCAGGCGTCGTACATGCGCGGATTGCTCTTCACGAAGGCATTCAGCGGCGTCTCGATATAGGTCGGCGCGACCGCGTTGACCCGGATGCCGCGCGCGCCCCATTCGGCCGCCAGCGACTTGGTCAGATGATGCACTGCGGCCTTGGAGGCGTTGTAGAAGCACTGCTCCTGCGGCTTGTTGACGATGAAGCCGGACATCGAGCCGATATTGACGATCGTGCCGCTCTTCGCCGCCAGCATGTGCTTGCCGAAGGCGCGGCAGCACCAGAAGGTGCCGTTGAGGTTGACGTCGAGCACGTTGAGCCAGTGCTCGTCGGTGACCGTCTCGGCCGGCGTCTCGCTGCGCGCGATGCCGGCGTTGTTGACGAGGATGTCGAGGCCGCCGTAGCGCGCGACCAGATCGTCGGCCACCTCGTTGACTTGAGCCGAGTTGGTGACGTCCATCAGCGCGGTCTCGGTGTCATAGCCCTTGGCCTTCATCGCCGCCTGCCCGTCCGCTGCCGCCTTGGCGTCGCGATCGGCGATCACGACATGCGCGCCCGCCTCCGCCAGCGCCTCGACGCAGGCGAGCCCGATGCCCTGCCCGCCGCCGGTGATCAGCGCGGTCTTGCCGTTCAGCTTGAATTTCTCCAGATACATCGTCGTGGTCCGTTGTTGTCATTGACGCCCGGAGGGGGCGTCGCCTCTCATGCGAAGATCGAATTGCCGTTGGCATCGAAGCGATAGATGCGGTTCGGCTCAGGCCGCAGCGTCACCGCATCGCCGGCGCTGAGGCGCTTTTCGCCGACGACGCGCACCGTGAGCGTGCCGAGCGCGCCCGCATCGACATAGAGAAAGGTGTCGCTGCCGAGGTGCTCGGCGATCACGACCTTGCCCTGCCAACCGTGCCCGTCATCGACGACAGCGACATGCTCGGGCCGCACGCCGATCGTGGTCGCATGGTGTTTGTCCGCTTCCGCGCCGGTGATGAGGTTCATCTTCGGCGAGCCGATGAAGCCGGCGACGAAAAGGTTGGCCGGCCGCTGATAGAGCTCGATCGGCGAGCCGTATTGCTCGATGCGGCCGGCATTGAGCACCACGATCTTGTCGGCCATCGTCATGGCCTCGACCTGGTCATGCGTGACGTAGATCGCCGTGGTGCCGAGCTGCTTCTGCAGCCGCGTCACCTCGAGCCGCATCTGCACGCGCAGCGCCGCATCGAGATTGGACAAGGGCTCGTCGAACAGGAACGCCTTGGGCTCGCGGACGATGGCGCGGCCGATCGCGACGCGCTGGCGCTGGCCGCCGGAGAGCTCGCGCGGCTTGCGATCGAGATAGGGCGTGAGGTTCAAGGTCGCGGCGGCCGCCTCGACCTTCTGGTTGATCTCGGCCTTGGGCAGCCCGGCCATCTTCAAGCCGAAAGCGATGTTGCCGCGCACGCTCATATGCGGATAGAGCGCATAGGATTGGAACACCATCGACAGGCCGCGCTTGGCCGGCGGCACGTCGACGACATTGTTGCCGTCGATCAGGATGCGGCCGCCCGAGACGTCCTCCAGCCCCGCGATCAGGCGCAGCAGCGTGGTCTTGCCGCAGCCGGAGGGGCCGACGAATACCACGAAGGCGCCGTCGGGGATGTCGAGATCGGCGCCCTTGATGATGTGGACCGGCCCGAACGATTTCTGCACACCTTCCAGCGTGATCCGTCCCATGTGATCCAGCCTTTCGTTACTTCACTGCGCCGAAGGTCAGCCCGCGCACGAGCTGCTTCTGGCTGAACCAGCCGATGATCAGGATCGGCGCGATCGCGAGCGTGGAGGCCGCCGACAGCCGCGCCCAGAACAGGCCTTCCGGGCTCGAGTAGGAGGCGATGAAGGTCGTCAGCGGCGCCGCATTCAGGGTCGACAGGTTCAAGGTCCAGAACGCCTCGTTCCAGGCGAGGATGAGATTGAGCAGCAGCGTCGAGGCGAGGCCTGGGATCGCCATCGGCGTCAGCACGTAGATCAGCTCGCGCCCGATCGTGGCGCCGTCCATCCGCGCCGCTTCCAGGATGTCCTTCGGGATCTCCTTGAAGTAGGTGAACAGCATCCAGATCACGATCGGCAGGTTGCCGAGGCAGAGGATGAAGACCAGCCCGGTGCGGGTGTCGAGCAGACCGAAGTTCTTGTAGATCAGGTAGATCGGCACGAGCACGCCGACCGGCGGCATCATCTTGGTCGAGAGCATCCAGAGCAGGATGTCCTTGGTGCGCTTGGTCGGCGCAAACGCCATCGACCACGCCGCGGGAATGGCGATCAGCATCGCGATCAAGGTCGAGCCGCCGGCGATGATCAGCGAGTTCAGCGCGTGGTGCAGATAGTCGCTGCGCTCCTGCACCGTGGCGTAGTTTTCGGTTGTCCAGTGGAAGAACAGGAACGACGGCGGCGTCGCGAACGCCTCCAGCTCGGTCTTGAAGCTCGCCAGCACCATCCACAGGATCGGGAAGAAGATCACGAACCCGGCGAGCCATGCGGCCACGGTGGAGATTGCGACATGACGTCCGGTGACCTTGCGCGCCATGGTGTCACGCCTCCAGATTGCGGCCGACGATGCGGACCAGGAAGAAGGCGACGATGTTGGCGATGACCACGGCGACCAGGCCGCCGGCCGAGGCGGTTCCGACATCGAACTGGATCAGCGCCTGAGAATAGACCAGGAAGGCGATGTTGGTGGTCTGCAGGCCCGGTCCGCCGCCGGTGGTGACGAAGATCTCTGCGAACACCGTGAGCAGGAAGATGGTCTCGATCAGGATCACCACCGTGATCGGGCGCGCCAGGTGCGGCACAGTGAGATAAATGAAGCGCGACACCGCGCCGGCGCCGTCCATCTCGGCGGCCTCCTTCTGCTCCTCGTCGAGCGACTGTAGCGCGGTCAGCAGGATCAGGGTCGCGAATGGCAGCCACTGCCAGGCGACGATGAAGATGACCGCGAGCAGCGGCGCATCGGTGAACCAGTCGATCGGCGTCATCCCGAGCGAGGTCGCGATCCAGGCGAACAGGCCGGACACCGGATGCATCAAGAGGTTCTTCCACACCAGCGCGCTCACCGTCGGCATCACGAAGAACGGCGCGATCACCATCAGGCGGATGATGTTGCGGCCAATCACCGGCTGGTCGAGCAGCAGCGCGAGGGGAATGCCGAGACCGATGGTCAGCAGCAGCACCGAGCCGACCAGGACCAGCGTGTTCTGCAGCGAGGCGAGGAAGGCGGGGTCGGTGAGGAAATATTCGAAGTTTTCGAGGCCGACGAAGCGCTCGGAGCCGGGATCGAGCAGGCTGTAATGCAGCGTGGAGAAATAGACTGTCAGCGCCAGCGGCACGATCATCCAGATGAACAGCAGGATGACCGCGGGCGACATCAGCGCGCGGGCCAGGATTTGCGTCTGTCTGGTGGCCATGACCGCCGTTCCTTGTTCGCTCGACAGATATTGCCGTCATTGCGAGCGAAGCGAAGCAATCCCGAACACGGGCGGGACTCTGGATTGCTTCGTCGCCTTCGGCTCCTCGCAATGACGAGCTGATGGCTAGTCGTAGGGTGGGCAAAGGCGCGGAGCGCCGTGCCCACCGTCTTCACGGTTCGCGGCCCGACGGTGGGCACGCTTCGCTTTGCCCACCCTACGGGTCTCGCATGTCGCGTTCGAGCAGAGAAAAAATGCGGCCATCCCTGTGGGGAGGGATGGCCGCCAGTGATCAGCTCGGGAGGAGTTTTGGCTTCGAGCTGATGGACGTGGCGCGCCTATTTGATGTAGCCGGCGCGCTTCATCTCGCGTTCGGTGGATGATTGCGCCGCCGCGAGCGCCGCGTCGACCGTCATCGAGCCGGCCAGCGCAGCCGAGAACTGCTGTCCGACTGCGGTGCCGATGCCCTGGAATTCAGGGATGGCGGCGTATTGCACGCCGACATACGGCACCGGCTTCACCGTCGGCTTGTTCGGATCGGCGGCATCGATCGAGGCCAGCGTCAGCTTGGCGAACGGCGCGACCTTCAGATACTCCTCGTTCTTGTAGAGCGAGGTGCGCGTGCCCGGCGGCACGTTGGCCCAGCCGTCCTTGGACGCCACCAGCTTCAGATAATCTTTGCTGGTGGCCCAGGCGATGAACTTCTCGGCCGCCTCGACCTTCTGTGAGCCGGCGGGCACCGCGAGGCTCCACGCCCACAGCCAGTTGGCGTTCTTGCCGAGGCCGGTGTTCGGCGCCAGCGCGAAGCCGACCTTGTCGGCGACCTTCGACTCCTTCGGGTTGGTCACGAACGAGGCCGCCACGGTGGCATCGATCCACATCGCGCATTTGCCGGAGTTGAACAGCGCGAGGTTCTCGTTGAAGCCATTCGAGCTGGCGCCGGGAGGGCCGGCCTCCTTCATCAGCTCGACATAGGTCGACAGCGTCTTCTTCCATTCCGGCGTGTTGAACTGCGGCTGCCATTTCTCGTCGAACCAGCGCGCGCCGAACGAGTTCGACATCGCGGTCAGGAACGCCATGTTCTCGCCCCAGCCGGCCTTGCCGCGCAGGCAGATGCCGAACACGCCGCCCTGCTTGTCGGTGAGCTTCTTGGCGGCATCGATGACGAAGTCCCAGGTCGGGCTCTCCGGCATCTTCAGCCCGGCCTTGTCGAACAGGTCGGTGCGGTACATCACCATCGAGCTCTCGCCGTAGAACGGCGCGGCGTAGAGCTTGCCGTCGACGGAGACCGCATCCTTGATCTTGGGCAGGATGTCGTTCGCGTCGTAGTCGGCGCCGAGCTTGTCGAGCGGCACCAGCCAGTTCTTCTTGGCCCAGATCGGCACCTCGTAGGTGCCGATGGTGAGGATGTCGAACTGGCCGCCCTTGGTAGCGATGTCGGTGGTGACGCGCTGGCGCAGCACGTTCTCCTCCAGCGTCACCCATTTCACGGAGATGTCGGGATTGGCCTTGGTGAATTCGCTGGTGAGGCCCTGCATCCGGATCATGTCACCGTTGTTGACGGTGGCGATGGTCAGACTTGTCTCCGCCAGTACGGGCGCATTTGTCAGCAGCGCGGCGGCGCCCATCAGGGCGGCAAGCGTGCTCGTCCGAGTGAAGATGGTCTTCACGGTCTCCTCCCTTCCCGTGTCTTTTGAACATATGCTCACGGGCTGGGCTGATGTTCACTATACGGATCAGACTTTGTCAAGCATGCGCCGGCGCGCACAGGTTGTGCGGCGCGACAGGGATCCGACCTTTGATAGAAGACTGCGCAGCAGCGCCTAAGGCTGTCACGCCAGGACGGCGCGCGCCGTGGCCTCGTCGGTGATCAGGCCGTTGATCAGCCGCCCCTTGAGCGCAGCGCGGATCGCCGGGACCTTCGCCGGACCGAGCGCCGCCGCGATGGTCATGGCGCGCGCCGGCACCTCGGGTGGAATGCTGGTGAGCCTGCGGTTGGTGCCGCCGGCGATCAGCTTGCCCTTGGCGTCATAGGCCCAGCCGGTGATCTCGCCGATGGCGCCGAGCCGCATCATCTCGGTGAGCTCGTCGCGGGTGACGAAGCCGTCGACATGCATCTGCGCCTTCTGGTCCATCTGGCCGATGCCGACCAGCTTGAGATCGGCCTTGTCGGCCACCGCCTTGACCTTGGCGATGGCATCGAGCCGGACCATGCGGTCGCGCTCGTCCTCGGTGCCCATCAGGAACGGCAGCGGCATCGGATAATGCCGCGCACCGGTGCGGTCGGCGAGCCGGCCGACGGTGTCGAAGAAGCTCGCCGAGCCGTCGGCCAGGATGTTGCCGACCAGCGAGACGATCTGGTGCTCGGGGCGGTCGATCGGCGTGACGCGCTCGACCGCGGCCCGCACCGCCCGCCCCGTTCCGAGCGCGATGATGACCGGCGTCTCGGCCCGCAACGTCGTCTCCAGCAGGTTGGCGCAGCGTTCGGCGATTCCTGCAGACCCGGTGGGCGCAGCCGGGTCGGTCGGCACCACCTCGCAATGCACCAGCGCAAACCGCTCCTTGAGCTGGGCGGCGAGCGCCATGCAGGACGCGATGGGGTGCTCGAGCCGGAAGGTGATCAGTCGCTCGGCGAGGCACAGCGACACCAGCCGCTGCGCGGAGGCGCGCGACACCTGCAGCATCCGCGCGATCTCGTCCTGGGTATGGCCGGCGATGAAATACAGCCAGCCGGCGCGGGCGGCGTCGTCCAGCCGTGATTTGTCGCTGTCGCTGCCCGCCATGACGCCGCGCGGTCTCCTTCCAGTCGCTGCTACCCCGGCCAAGCAGAGGCTCGACGCGGATCGGCCAGCACTATGGCATGGCGGCCGCGGCGCCGGGAACCGAAGCCCGCCGCCATCCCCAGGCGGGCGCAGCAGCCTCGCCCAGACCAGATCATATGCTCGGACCATGGGCAATAGCCCAACCTCGGCAGGTTGCGGCGCAACGACCGGCGCGCTGGCCCCGGAACCTCGCCGGCCGCACGACGGCTCCCCATCAGGGATGCGGCGTCTCGGGAGGCCGCTTAGCTGGGAGGCCTGGCTGTCCCTCCCCTCGTCCGCCCCAACCGCGCCGCGCCGGTGCTCGTCTGCCGCAAATGCCTGAAGCGCAGCGATGACCCCAAGGCCACCAAGAAGGCCATCAAGAAGGCGATCAAGCATGCGCTGACATCAGAGCGTGAGCGCGGCAGTGGCGCTCGCGAGAAGCCCGCGCGCGTCGTCATGACGAGCTGCTTCGGCCTGTGCCCGAAGCGGGCGGTCGTCGTCACCGGCGGCGTCCGCGCGGCGCGCGGCGAATATGTGCTCGTCTCCGCCGCGGACGACGCGGCGGGCACCCTGGCGCTGCTGCGTGACGATCAGAACAGATCGTCCTGAGCGTCGTCGGCCGCCGCTGGCGACCGGCCGATGGTCAACGAAACCTTGCCGCGGACGATCGAATGTCGCGGCCGATGTTGACGCTTGCTTGGCACGCGCAGGGCTTAGCTGCGGGGATCATCGTCGTCGGCAAGTGTCCCATGAGCCCCACCGCAACCATCGCAGTTTCCGGCATGAACGCGGCTTCGCGCCGCCTCGAGGTGTCCGCCTCGAACGTCGCCAATGCACGGAGCACCGGCGCGCTGCCCAATGCCGACGGCACGCTGCCGGCGGGCGCCCCGAAAGCCTATGTGCCGCTCGATCTGGTGCAGAGCGACGTCGCCGGCGGCGGCACGCAGACGACCATCACCCGTGCAGGCTCCGGGACCACAGCGAGCTACGATCCCTCGGCGCCGTTCGCCAACAAGGACGGCCTGGTCGCGGCGCCCAATGTCGATCTCGCGCAGGAGATGATCAGCCAGCTCGTCGCCAAATACAGCTTTGCCGCGAATGCAAAAGTGCTGAAGGCGAGCGACGAGATGAGCCGGACCGTGATCGACATGAAGGTGTAGACCGGCCTCGGCGGCTCGCGCCGCGTCAGCGCGAGAGTGCGGCGACCAGCCAGTGGATCAGCGTGGCACCGCCGATCGGCGCGACCATAAGCAGCATCATGTTGAAGCCGATCAGCACCAGCAGCAGCCTTTCACGCCGCGGCGACAGCCGCCGCTTCGGCGGCTCCGGTTTCGGATCATGCGGCCAGCCACCGGGCAAGTCGACGAACATTGCGGCCTCACCTGTCGCAGCAGAACGCCGGAGCAGGCGCATCGGATGCCCCGCTCCGGACGAGCATCGTAGCACGGCGGGATCATGGAGACGATCGGCGGCGCGTCCTGCGCCGTGCTCACGCGGTGTCCTTGCCCAGCTCGGCCAGCACCTGCGGCTCGACCAGCAGCCCCTGCCGCTCGTATCGCCCACGCGTCCGGCTGAAGCGCACCACGACCGCATGGCGCTTGCTCTTCGCCTTGGCCCGCCGCGACAGCAGCGCGTTGCCCGCGGGCAGAAAGACGAGATCGCCGAGACCAACGCATGAGAGGCATGCCGGACCACCGTCCTCCATCATCAGGAAATCGCCGGTCCCGCCGCAGCGATGACAGCTCCAACCGTCCCGCGTCGGCAGGATCGCCACCAGCTCCGGCACCCGGCTCGCCTTCGCTGCCACACGCTCGCGCTTCTTCTCGGAGAGCGCCGGCGAGACCCAGTGCGTCCGGAACAGCTCTTCAAGTTGCGGATCATTGCTGCGGCTGAACCGCAGCGGCTGCCGGCGTGGCGTCTGTGCGACATAGGCGGTCTCGCTCGGGCTCAGCCCCTTGGCGAGCGCCCAGGCACGAACATGCGTCATCGCCTCCTTGATGCGCGGGAGACCGGAGCGCGTGACCTCCTCCAGCGAGCCGACCTGCCCGCGCCGCCACTGCTCCAGCAAGCTCGCATCGAGCCAGCCGAGGCCACAGAACAGGTCGGCGATGCTGACGTAGTGCTGCTCGGCCAGCAGCGCCTCGGCCGCCCTAGCGACGCGATCGGACACCGGCTCCTTGTTCCCCCGGCTCATCACCGCACCTGCAAGATCGTGAACGCTGACAAGGCGCGCATTATCCAACAGAGCCGGCGGCGATCAAGAGCGGCGCGACCGCGGCATCGGCCGTGACGCGGCCCGATCCAACCGCGTGAGGAGATCTTCCTAGGCGCTTTTCGCGACCGCGCCCTGCCCCGTCCGCTCGCCGGTCACCTCGCCGGCCGGCTCCGGGCTCAGCCAGCGATAGATGAAGCCGCCGGCCGCGCCGCCGAGCAGCGGCGCCACCCAGAACAGCCAGAGCTGCGCCAGCGCCCAGCCGCCGACGAACAGCGCCGGCCCGGTGCTACGCGCCGGGTTCACCGAGGTGTTGGTGACGTGGATGCTGATCAGGTGAATGAGCGTCAGCGCAAGCCCGATCGCCAGCGGCGCAAATCCCACCGGCGCCTTGCCATGGGTCGCGCCCATGATCACGAACAGGAACATCATCGTCAGCACGAACTCGCTGAGCAGGCAGGCCCCTAACCCATATTTGCCGGGCGAATGCTCCGCATAGCCATTGGCGGCAAAGCCGCTCGCCGTGCTGAAGTCCGGCGCGCCGCTCGCGATCGCGTACAGCACGGCAGCAGCAACGATGGCGCCGACCACCTGCGCGACGATGTAGGGCACAATCAGCCCGGTCGGGAACCGCCCGCCGCAGGCCAGCCCCACCGTGACAGCCGGATTGAGATGACAGCCCGAGATGTGCCCGATCGCATAGGCCATGGTCACCACGGTGAGCCCGAACGCCAGCGACACGCCGAGCATGCCGATCCCGACATTCGGCACGCCCGCCGCGATCACCGCACTGCCGCAACCGCCGAACGTGAGCCAGAACGTCCCGATCGCCTCCGCCACGAGCTTGTTGTTGTTGCCGTTCATCATCGCCTCCCTGGGTGCGTGTGATTGGCCCACATTGATCGCCCCGCCATCAGGTGCAGATCATCACTTCTACAACCCAGAGTCAAAGACGCAGTCGCGGCTGCGGTGAGGGAGTTCCCTGCCCGGGGCATGGGCCTCAACACGACGAATGGCCGCGCCAGCGCGTTTAATCCGACGCGCGCTCTGCCTGTGGCTCGCGACACGCCGGCGAGAGCATCGGCACGTTCGCCCACGGCCAATTGTGCCAGCGCCCGTCTTCGTCGACGCAAGCGGAGGATGTCGGGGGCGGGCTCGTTGTCGCATCCGCGGATGCTTCAAGCGCGGCAAATCGGTGGTCGACATAGGTCGTGGACAGGCATCCCGCGACGGTCACCACCAGGACGACCGCAAATCCCTTGGCTGAGTCACTCCAGCGCATGTCATCAAATCCCTTGTTCGGCGTGCGAGGAAACACATGGGACGACCTTGCCGCGCAGTCGCGCGGCGCGGCTGTGAGATAGGTCACATCGGCAACTAGCCGATATTTCAGCTCCTGATCGGCCGGCCTGTTTGCGGGGATGGGCCTCGGCTTGTCCGCATGCCTCGGCGCCCCTGGCGGAGTTAGTATAGCGTTACTGTAATTCCCCAATCGAGCAAGCAGCATGGCGTGGATAGCGTGTGGTCGTGCAATCGCACATGCTATATAGTAGCAGCACATGGAAAATCCTGCTGTTATCAGCCCGCGCGTCTTCAAGCGACATCGCGTCATTATCAAGAAAGCATCTCGCAAACTGAAAGTGAGCGAAGCCGAAGTGGTTCGCCGCGCGCTCGAAGCATTTTCTTTCTAGGGGGAACCGGTGGCAATTTCGATCAATTCGTTTTGGACCCGTAGGGCATTTGCCATTGCCTGCTCGGCTTTGACTATGGTGTTCACCGTCCTGGCCGTCATCGGGTGGTTCGAGCCGCAATACTCCTTCATGTTCTCATTGATCTTCAGCTTCTTCGCTTGGCTCTTTCTGTTCCACGCCGTATTCGGATTCGCCAATCTGTTGTCAGCCGCGCAGGCCCGCGCCATAGACTATGTGTACCTTGGTGTTGCGGCCGTTGGTGTCTTTGTATTGGCTTTCAATTACGAGGGCCGACGGCAAGACTACGACTTCAGCGACAGGAGAGAGCAGTTGCAAAACAAACTTCTGTCTGCGAGCGGAGACGTCAGCCTGCAGCTCGCAAGGATAGATTCCGCTGTCTGCGGGAGGTCATCTAGAGACAAGCCCCCCTTCTCGTCCCATTGCGAGTTGATCGAAAAGCTGGATTGGGAGAAATTGAAAATTGGGAGCATTCCCGAGAACGGAAAGATATCGCTCGAAGAGTTCATGCGACAATTTCCAGTAGCTCCCAGCGGACAGGAGGTAGCGTTTGAGCGTGCGCAACGGAACTTCGATATCTTAAAGGAGGCAAGAGAAAGGGAGTTTGCGGCGGCGGACGACCTCCGATTTCACGAGTCACGAGCAAGGACGGACCGAGACGTTCGCGAGGAAGGCCACGGCCTTTTCACTTGGCCATTTATTCTTGCGTTCGCTTTTGCGTTACGGCTGACTCGCACGACTATTGAAGTGTTCGAGTGGACGCGCCGGCCATTGCCTGCGACACAAACGAGCTGAAGGCGTTATGTCCAGGAATGTGTCCTCCGTACCTCGCCAGCACCTCGGCGTCTTCATAGGTGCATCCCACAGCCTCCGTTTCCATGAGCAGGCACATCTGCCGGAGCTTTTCGTCGAGCTTTGAGAGTGTGTAGACGCCGGCCATGAGCCGGTGTTCTCGGATTAAACGGGTGTGGAATGGGCGGGCATAAAAGCCGAAATCCTCAATGACAATTGGCCCCTTGAATTCGGATATGAGGATACTGGCAATGAGCCGGGCATCCTCGTCTCCGATTTCCTTCCGATTGAGCCGCACCATGAATGGTGGCGCCAGAATAAAACCAGCGCGGGATCGGCTTCTGCAGCGCCGTCCTCAGCAAGGGTGACAGCAGGAGACCCTCCACCACTCCCCTCGCCTCTTGGTCGTCGTCACCCCGGGTGTAAGTCAGTTTGTCCTGGCGGGCGGCATTCATCACCAGACGGGTGAGCGCCCGGGGGCCGTCGGGGTAGGTCATCAGATCCTTGTCGGGAAAGACTGCGGCGGCAAACTCGCGAGCCTCCCGGTATTGCATGGGAAGAACATTCAAGCCGTGCTTGGCGGGGGTCATAAACTTTCGCACCCCGCTTCGAAATGGACTCGTCGGTAATCACGAGCGAGCCCTTTGGATATTCAAATATCTTATCGGCAAGGCCGATTTTCAGGAGTTTCATGGCCGGCAGTCACGGCAGACCTAGTCTCCGTGCCGTGACAGGACAAAGCCTGCGGGACCGCCGACCGGAAATAGAACTGCCAAGCTCTATTGTAACGCGTCGCGTACCATCTCCCCGGCTTTCGCCAGCCCCTTCTTGATGACCTTCCCACCAATCAGCGCGCCGGCAACCGCCAACGCTGCCGGTGTGTTCGCTCCCATCAGTGCCAGAACACCAGCCGACGAAACGAATAGGGCCGATTTAGCTGTGGTTGTGAGGAGACTGTCGTGGCGCTTTTCCCACCATCCGTTCAGACTATCTTTGAACGTCTTGACCGATTTGACAACTTCCCTTTCCGGGGCTTTCCCCTTGGTGAAGGCGGTAACGAGCTCGCGGATTCGTTCGAGCTCGGCCCTCATGCGTTCAAGATCGGAAATCTCTTCAGCTGCATTCGCCTTCGCATCTTCAGAGTTCGGCCTCTCTTCTTTCAACTTGTCAAGCTTGTCGTCGATCTGAAGCATTAGCCCGGCGATGGCGAGCATGATTTCTTTATCGTTCGCCTGGACCGCTTTTCCTACGGTCGTCTTCGCGGTGCCCTTTTTCTTCTTCGGCGGTTGCGGTTTTTGAGGTGTGACCCGCGCGAGCATTCGCTCCAGTTCTTTCATCGCAAATGCACGTACGCTCTCGAACCGGCGTCTTCGCTTGCGGTCGCCAGCCAGATGCGGATACGAAAGGTTCGAGACCAGCCAATATTCGTCGAAGTCCCTGCCTTTTTGCCGTTCGGCAAATTCCTGCAAAGTGTCGAGCGCATCCACCAACCGATTCGCATCAGAGACAATCACCACGTCAATCGCGTATCTGCGGTACCGGCCGAACTCTTCTCGCTCGGCTACCAAGTCCGGCTTTACAGATTTCCCGAGATCGAGCTGGTGCTGAACATTGAAATTGGCGGCTGTCAGCATGTCCGACAGCCGCCAGACCATCTGCTGCTCTTCAGTCCGTCCCCGCGCCTTTTTCGCCATTTCCGCCCCCAAACTGGGTCAAATACACACGCAGAACGACAAATTGGCAATCCCCACAATTCACAGGACTGCCACTGACCGAATCAGGGTACTTTCTCCGTGTGGGGCTAACGGAAGGATCGCTGATGCTTCTGCTCATCCGCCTGCTGAATATGTCACCGAAGATCGCGCGGGCGTTTCGCGACTTCGCCATTGGCTTCGCGGCGTGGACCCATGCGGACCTCGACGCGCTCAAAAAATGGTTCGATAGTACGCCAAAGCAGCAGCAACAAATGCTGCAAGAACAGTCGACGCTGAACCAGAACATCGAGGCGGTGTTTGCTTCGTATCAAAAACACGTCGATACCCAGCATGAAATCTTGGCCCTCAAACGGGAGATAGGAAAGATGCCCGCTCTACCAGACGAGGGATATTGACGGCTCACGTGACGCCGCCGGCATATTGGACGGCTCTGCCGTTCCAATATCGACGCTGGTGTTCGTGAGGCGGGAGCCTGGGCGAGCGGAGCGAGCTCCGTTTTTGGACGTCCATTGCCGTGCTTTACGCAGGCGTCCGATAAGCGGATTGGTTGGACTTACGGTGACGCTACACGTTTCTCCATCCTCGGCGGACTCCAATTTGAAGTGCAACACCCCATATAAGGGGGTGAGCATGGGACGTCACTACAGTCAGTTGAACGCGACGGAGCGCAACGATCTTCATAGCCGGATGCTGAACGGCGAGAGCCTGCGTTCAATTGCCCGGAGTCTCGGTCGAGCACCTTCGACGCTCTCACGGGAGATTTCGGGATTACGGTGCGGATTACGGTGACGCTGCAGTTTTCTCGCCACGCGTTTTGTGGCGAGCGCCAAGCGATGATTCGGCGCGCTCGGGAAGCAGGTCGTCATCAATGGTGAGTTTGATGGCGGCCAACTCATGTGATCAACTGATGCGGCACGACAGCGGCGCAAGCCATAAATTCTGAATACCAGAATATTTATTGACACCACCCCCAAATCAGTGATTTTATTCCCGCCATCCTGCTTCGCCGAGAGGGGCGTATCGCGATCGTCACGGCACGTGAGGCGGGGATGCGGTGGCCGCGGCTTCGTCAGGCGCTTTTGCGCGACGACTGATGAGCTGCGGACGGCGAAGTCGCGTGGTCCTGGCGCCCCGATGCTGGCGTCAAGGTCGCGGCGCTCATGACGAGCGCAGCGGGCGACGGGGGCAAGACAGCCGGTCCCCGGGGAGATCGCGTATAAGCCGTAAAGCCATCGCGCGGGGAAGGCCGGATGTTCGGCCGTACCTGTGGTTCTGCCGCGTGCTTTTTTGCTGCACGCGGACCGCGGGTGCGACCAGCACCCGGCCTTCCCCGCGCCCTCTCGTCTGACGAGGACGCCAACTGCAGCAGAGCTCGGGCCGACACGGCCGCGGGATCGCGGCGGCATGACCGTGAGCAAGGCTGCGGCGAGCGACAGGCTGTTTGACAGAGTTGATTGGGATTAGAGAGCGCGGCTCAGTCGAGACGCGCGACGCTCGTGGATACGAAGATGCCGAGATGCCCGACATGCGGGTTGATGAGATAGACGATGCGCTGGCCCGCCCGCTTCAGGTCGTCCGTGTCGGAGTAAACACTCGGAATCCAGCCGAGCGCCTGATGGGGCGGCGTGATGTTGTCGCCAGGCCACACGCCGATGGCGGCCGTCGGAGCGGCACCGGCGGCCGGCTCGGAAGAATCCGCCAATGGCCTGACCACTGGACCAGCCTGCGATCTGTGTTCGCGGAGGGTCTCAGGGAGGAAAGCGTGGGCCATGGCAGCCCTCCAATGGGCGAGTCGGAGCCTTACCGTCCCTGACCCTGCGTCATCATTCCCGGTTGCATCTGGCCGGACGGCATCATGCGCGCCATCGCGTTCATGCCCATATGTGGCGCCAGGAGTTCGTCGGCGGTTTTCTTCTGTTCGTCGGAAAGGGTGCCGACGAGGTTTGTCAGCGCCGACTTCATCGCGCGGGTGCCTTCCAGGCGCGCAGCCAGCCACTTCTCCTGCAGCGCAAGACGATCGACCAAGCCTTGCTGCCCAGCCCCCGTCTGCGGCATCATCGAGGCGCGCACCTCGCCAAGGCTCTTTGCGTTGGTGCGGAGTGCGTCGGCGAAGGCATTCCAGGCGGCGTCCTGCGCATCGGTGATCTTGAGCTCGGTCTTCAGGAAGGCGATCCGGCCCTCGACCCGGTCGATGGTGGCCAACCCGCTCATGCCAGCGCAGCCCCCTTCAGCGCCCGATTGCCCCATCATCCCCATCATGTTCGCCATGGGCATGTTGCCGCCCATCATGCCCCTGCCACCCATCATGCCTTGTCCCATCATTCCGGGCTGGCCGGCAGGCGACTGAGGTTGTGCGGCGGCGGGCGCCCCCTTCTGGTCAGGATGGTGCGCTTCGTGATCGGCGGCCGATTGCGCCCAGGACGTTGTGCTCGCCGTTGCAAGCAGCAATGCGACAGGCAGTGCCAGACGTTTCATGGAACCCTCCCGCTGATCAGTTGATTGGTCGCAATGAGTGCCGATTTTTACCGGCTACCGATTGATGCAAGTCAATCTCAGAAGCGATCCCAACTCTAAATTGCTTCCTGCGCGGTTTCTTATCGTCAGCGATCCGTTCGCTGATGTGGATTTTTTCACAGCGCAAACGAGCTTCGTCTGGGATCTTCACGCAAGACCGCGACCCGACATCTGTCGTCCAAGTTTCACAATGGAGAAGCCAATATGACCCTTCCCAAAATTCTTGCCGCTGCCGCGGCCCTGTCGCTCATTGCGTTGCCAGCGATGGCGCAGACCGGATCATCCGACACCGAAAAGAACGGCCATCACTATCAGGGAGGGCCGAAGACCGAAGTCCCCCACCATATGGGCAAGAAGGAGACGGTCGGCGTCTCCACCAAGACCCAGGGCACCGGCGGTCATCACTACCGCGGCGGCCCCGCGACGTCGACGCCGCATCACATGGGCGACAAGGAGCGGTGAGCTTCGAGGTTGAGTAGGTGCGACGCCCCTGCGGGTCGCCGCACCCAATCAGCCGATATTGATTCCGACTGACACCAAGTCAGGCGCGAGCCATTTTTGAGCCTACGCCATCAGATGTCAGCAAATGTCGAAATCATCCAAAAGACGACCCGCACAACACGAAAGCGGCAAGACTTATCGCGCCGCGCTGCACGACCTACAGGTCGAGCTCATCAAAGTGCAGCGGCACGTCACGCACCTCGCACTCGCCGCGCCTCCAGCAATGGATTATAGGCGGCTGACTTCGCGATGGTCGGATCGAACAGCAAGACCCGGCCGTGTTGGGCTCGGAAGCCCGAGGTCAGGGTCCAGTTCTCGCCCTTGATGTCGTGAACGATGCAGCTGCCCGGCCAGGTCAGCAGCGTTGGCACCACCGGACCGACGCCTTTACCGGACCTGGTCGGCGCGAAGCACAGCACATGTTCCGGTCCATCATGACGCAGGTAATTTTGCTCGAAACGCCCGAGCACGACACCATCAGGGCCGGTAAGGCCGGCAGCCCGAATCTCCTGATGCGTCGCCCAGCGAGCTGAACCGTAGGTCGCGGCAGTCTTGGCTTCGCGCGCCCGCCATACCGACATGCCAACGGCAACCGTGATCGAGATGAATCCGCCAGACGACGCGATGGACGACGCGATGTAAGCCCCCTCTACGAAGACCTGCGGCGCATACGCGTCATAGGCGTACCACCACCAGAAGAATGCTGGCGGGAAGTAGATGGGTACTCCCGAGATCAGCTCGAACCATGGTTGTCCAAGCTGAGGTTGGTAACCGAGCCTCCAAGCCACCCACATCGTGGCCGCCCACATCGTGGCCAGCACGATCGCAAAGACGATGGCGATTTGCCCCCAGAGATCTTGGTCCCGGACATGACGGACCGAGCGTCAAGCGTCGGCTGCCCCAAGAGCAAGTGTCCTATCGCGTTCGGCGCACCAACGGCGTCTGCAGGCTACGATTCGGTCAGACGCATGCAGCTTGCCGTCGCATGGTCTGTTATCGGAGGACAACCGGGACCGGCGATGGTTATCCGGCGGCGACGTACACCCGTTCGATCTCGCCGTCGGTCGCGTAGGTCGGGAGACGCCGTCATCACGACAGCGCCGCAAGCTCCCTCACGCCAACAGGAGACTTGGTTCGCCAACCGATCATGAATGCCCGCTCTGCGAGGCCGTTCCGAACGCGAGCGATCTGAGTCCGCTCTCTGACGAGCCGCGATCGCAGCAGGGGATCGTGAGTTCCCGATGCAATCAGGCATTTGTTGATTACCCAGCCGAATGGCTCAATGCAGGCGCGCCGCAAGTCCTCCTGAAGAGCAGCGGCCTCTGAAACCGGAGTCGTCTCCGGCAGCGTCACCAGGATCACCCTTGTGTAGGTGGGGTCTTGCAGCCTCATTAGCGGGGTGACGATACGCCCGGCTCCGCTTGGCGCAAGTTGGCTTGTCATCTGGCGATGATAGGCCCCGGTCGCATCCAGCAGGAGTAGCGTGTGGCCCGTGGGCGCCGTATCGAGCACGACGAAGTCGCTACGGGCCTCCGCAACAATGTGCGAGAAGGCATGGAAGACGGCGACTTCCTCGGTACATGGCGAAGCGAGGTCTTCAAGCAGCAGAGCTTTGCCTTGCTCGTCCAGATCACGACCCCGACTTGCCAGGATCTTCGCGACATACCGCTCCGTCTCGACCCGAGGGTCGATCCGGTCAACGGTGAGGCCAGGCATGGCGCCATCGACCACGAAAGCGACATGAGCTGCGGGATCGGTGGTGCTGAGGTGGACGGCATGACCCCGCTTGGCCAATCCCACGGCAATGGCGGCAGCAATCGTCGTCTTTCCGACGCCGCCCTTGCCCATGACCATGATGAGGCCGTGCTTATCCCGCGCGATGTCATCGACCAACCGGTCCAGGCCCGGCAGGTCAACTGGTTCCAGGTTCGGCATGCTCGCAGCAACTGAAGGCTGGCTGGAGGGCGACAGAAGCGCCCTCAGAGCCGTCAGACCCACGATGTCGAAACCAAGCAACGGGACTTCCTCTCGCGGAAGTTTCGTGAGCGACGCAGGCATTGCCGCTAGTGCCTCGTCCTGATCCCGCTCAAGGGCAGTCGCGACGACATCAGTTCGATCCGCCGCGTGGAAGCGCCCGTTCACCATGAGGAGCTGGTTCGAGAGATTGAGCGCATCGAGTTCGCCCGATGTTCTGGCCGCCTCACGGATGGCCCCCTTGTCGGCGCGGGTGACGAGAACGATAGTGGTCCGCTCGGAATCGCCCAAGGCCTGGAGCGCCTTGCGAAAGCGGTCCTCCTGCATCTTCAAGCCTGAATGCGGCCCGAGGCAGGACGCTCCTCGGTCATTGTCCTTGAGAAAGCCGGTCCATGCCTTTGGCAGGCTGAGCAGCCGTAGAGTGTGGCCAGTCGGGGCCGTATCGAATATGATGTGATCGAATCCTGCCATATCGCCGTCCAGCAGTCCCACGAACTCGTCGAAGGCGGCTATTTCGGTGGTGCAAGCTCCGGAGAGCTGCTCGCGCACAGTCGACCGCTCACCGGCGGTGACTTCCGGTCCGAGCTGTTCGAGGACCCGGGTGCGATAGCTCTCGGCAGCAGCTTCGGGATCGATATTCATCGCCGAAAGTCCGGCCACGTTTGCCACCGGCGCTGGGCGATCAGTCAAAGTGACTTCGAGCATCTCGTCCAGGTTCGACGCCGGGTCGGTACTGACGAGAAGAACGCGTAGTCCACGGTCGGCGAGGCCAACAGCGGTGGCACATGCAAGCGACGTCTTACCGACACCACCCTTCCCGGTGAAAAACAGATACGGCGTCGGGGCGTTCAGCGCGCGAAAGTGAGACATAATAAGCTGTCCTGCAGACGCAGCAGTCATGCAATTGCCGTCAGTCCGATGGGTGCGACGAGCGTTGCGTTCAAAATGACCGCATCGTTGCATCGCTTTGCGATGGGATACCTGCGGAGATTCAATAGCAACGCCGCGAGCTCCTCTGTTGCGATGGAATCAACGAATGGGAGTGACCAACGGGCTACGAGGCAACAACAAAATAGGTATCGATGGTGTGTTCTGGGCACGCCTGAGGCCGGCCCTCTGGCGCTTAAGCCGTCGGACACTGCGCCCCGCATCGCCTTCGACCGAGCGATCTAATGCGGTCGTTGTACCGGCTCATCTGGGCTCGATGACCTCGCCATCCTCCTTGACGAACCGCCCGAACGGGCCGTTAAGGAGATCGATGACCGCTTCCGACGGTCTGCACAACCGGACGCCCTTCGGCGTGACGACGATCGGGCGATTGATTAGGATCGGGTGCGCGATCATGAAATCCAGCAGTTCGTCGTCGGTCCACTTCGGATCGCCGAGGCCAAGTTCTTTGTAGGGCGTTCCCTTCTCGCGCAACAGGTCGCGAACCGGAATTCCCATGGTGGTGATGAGCTCCTGGAGCTTATCGCGCGACGGCGGCGTCTTGAGGTACTCGATGATCTCAGGCTCGATGCCGCTTTGCCGGATCATAGCGAGCGTGTTGCGGGACGTACCGCAATCTGGATTGTGGTAGATCGTAATGGTCATCTGTGAGCCTCCATCGCGGGCTTGGCCGCATTCGCTCCGGATTCATACCAGCCGCGAGTCGCCTTCACGATGCGGACCACCGACAGCATCACGGGCACTTCGACCAGCACGCCCACCACGGTCGCGAGCGCAGCTCCGGAGTCTAGTCCGAACAGGCTGATGGCAGCAGCAACCGCGAGCTCGAAAAAGTTGCTGGCGCCGATCAGCGCCGCAGGTGCAGCGACACACCAGGCGACGCCGAAGCGCCGGCTCAGCCAGTAGGCGAGACCGGCGTTGAGATAGACCTGGATCAGAATCGGCACGGCGAGGATCGCAATCACGACCGGCTGCTTGACGATCTGCTCACCCTGGAAACCGAACAGCAGAACTAGCGTCGCCAGCAGAGCAACAAGCGACAATGGCTGCAGCCTCCGCATGGTCCGCTCGAAGGCACCACCGCCAGCGGCGAGAAGGGACGTCCTCCAGGCCTGCGCTACGACGACCGGCACAACGATGTACAGGACGACCGAGAGCAGAAGCGTCGCCCAGGGAACGCTGATGGAGGCTACACCGAGCAGAAGCCCCACCAGCGGCGCGAACAGGAAGACCATGATCACGTCATTCAATGCGACCTGGCTGAGCGTGTAGTGAGGCTCTCCTTCGCACAGGTTCGACCAGACGAACACCATCGCGGTGCAAGGAGCGGCTGCGAGCAGGATCAGACCCGCGATGTAGGATGGGATCTGCGCGGACGGCAGCATCGGCGCGAACACGTTGCCGATGAAGAAGGAGCCGAGAAGCGCCATCGAGAACGGTTTGACGGCCCAATTGATGAACAGGGTAACCCCCACGCCGCGCCAGTGCTCTCGGACCTGGCTCAAAGCACCGAAGTCGATCTTCAGCAGCATCGGCACGATCATCAGCCAGATCAGGACTGCCACTGGCAAATTGACCTTGGCCACTTCCGCGGCTGCAACCACTCCGAAGAAGCTAGGCATGAAGTGGCCGAGCACGACGCCGGCGACGATGCAGAGGGCAACCCAAAGTGTGAGGTAACGTTCGAAGATGCTCATGTGTCAGGCCACGTCGTTGCGGGATGAACTCGCGCCTTCCGACCGGCCGATCTCGCGCAACTTGGTGCCGAGCGACAGTTTGTCGATGCTGCGCAGAGGAAGATTGGTGAAGGTACCGATGCGATTCTTCAGGTACCGGAAGGCGGTCACGAATGCCGCCTCCTTCTGGAGATCAATACCTTCGACTGCGGCGGGATCCTCGATGCCCCAGTGAGCGGTCATCGGCTGTCCAGGCCACACCGGACAGGTCTCACCGGCGGCGTTGTCGCAGACCGTGAAGACGAAATCCATGACGGGTGCATCGGGGGCGGCGAACTCGAGCCAGCTCTTCGAGCGCAAGCCGTCGGTCGGATAGTCCAGGCTTTGGAGAGTGCGTAGCGCCAGCGGGTTGACCGCGCCCTTCGGCGTGCTGCCTGCCGAGAACGCCCGGAAGCGGCCGCCGGCATTCTTTCGCAGGATCGATTCCGCCATGATTGAACGGGCGGAGTTGCCGGTGCAGAGGAAGAGAACGTTGTAGAGGTGATCAGACACGGCTTCGCTCCCTTTTCTTTTTCGGAGGACAGCAAGGCGCAAGGCTTTCAATCAATGGTGCGCAGACTTCCGGCCGGCCGCCGCAGCAGTCCTGCAGCAGAAACAGCGCCACCTTCTGGAATTCGGCAAGATTGGCGCGATAGATGATCGACCGGCTGTGTCGCTCCGAGGTGACGAGGTCCGCCCTTGAAAGGATCGAAAGGTGCGCCGAGAGCGTGTTCTGGGGAACTTCCAGGGCGCGAGCAAGCTCTCCGGCCGACAGACCCTCCGGCTCATGACTTGCCAGAATACGAAATGCGTTCAGCCGAGTGGGCTGAGCGAGCGCGGCGAGCGCCAAGACCGCTTCTTCATTATCCATATTTCTAGACTTATGGATATTACAGCATTCTGTCAACCACAGAGTGGCGCTGAGCTCCCGCAGGTCCTTGAGACGCGCGCCGGTGAGCTGTTGCTTGAGCTATCTCAATACCTCACCGTCACATGCCTGTCATATTCGTTGCCGCGCCAGACGCCATTCGATACTCTCTAAGAAAAAAGGGGCGACGACTCTAGGAGGAATCGCCATGGGTTTGCGTCAAAGGCAGGCCCCTGCATCACATGCGAATAGAACGCGAGTCACGAGGCGCGCAGTCCTATCCGGACTAGCGGCGAGTACGATTGCTCTTAAAAGCAGACGCGCCGTAGCGGCTGATCCGCGGCCGGTGCAGATTGGGCTCACGCCCGTGCTTCTGACTTCCGACTTGGAGCTGTTGGCGACACTTCGCTCTTATCTTGAGCGCATTTGGAGCAGGGAAGTCCAGATCCTCACGCGCCGAACCTACCAGGAGATCACGCTCCTCCTGGTAAACGGACAAATTGATGCTGCCTGGATCTGCGGCTACCCCTACGTCCAATTTCGCGAGCAGCTCGATCTGGTAGCGGTACCGGTGTGGAAGGGCCGCCCACTTTACCAGTCCTACGTGATCGTCGATGCCCGCCGTAAGGCCGAGTCCTTTCCCGATCTGAAAGGCGACACGCACGCGTTCTCCGATCCCGACAGCAATTCCGGCTTCCTCGTCACTCGCGCCCTTCTGACCGATATGCACACCAAGCCGGAGGATTTCTTCAGGCATCACTTCTTCACCTATGGTCATCGCAACGTCGTCCGCGCAGTCGCCTCCGGGCTGGCGGATAGCGGATCCGTCGATGGCTACGTGTGGGAAGTCCTCAGCATCGTAGAGCCCGATTTGACGGCTCCAACTCGCGTGTTGCGACAATCGGAATGGCTAGGATTTCCGCCGGTGGCGTGCGGCAAGAGCCGCCCGAGCGGACTTTCGGTCGATGACCTGGCCGCAGCGTTCGTCGGGATGTCGTCCGATCCGGAGGCCCGTCGGGTGCTGCAGATGCTGCATCTCGACGGTTTCACGAGAAGCGATCCATCCCTGTTCGACACGATTGGGGCGAAGATGAACTATGTTCGGAGCCTCGGATGAGCGCTCGCTTCGACCTGAGATCGAATCTGCCGGTCGTGATCAAGGTCCCTGCGCTTGTGGCGCTGCTCATGGTCGCCATCGGGGTGGTGCTCACAGATCAGGTGCTCAAGAGGCTCGCCGAAACCCAGGATCGCCATTTCCGGGAATTGACCGCCGCCTACCTGGACGGGCTTTCGTCGTCGGTGATGCCTGCGGTGATCCGTGGGGACGCCTGGGAGACGTTCGACAATCTCGACCGCGCTCGTTCACTGTACCGCGGCTTGACGATTCTCGAGACGGTGGTGGCGGAACCCGACGGCATCGTCCTGGCTTCCTTCGATCCCCGTACCGTGCCGGCCTTTGCACCCGTGCCGAAGTCGATCGTCGATCGGTTTGCGGACGCAAACGATAGCTGGCTTGACGAGCAGGCCGAGCGTGCCGGCGTCCGCCGCGTGCTGCTCGATCAGGGGCGTCGCATCGGGGTGATCTACACCCAATTCGACGTCGGCGCCCGATTCAAGGAGCGGCGGGACGTGCTCTGGACGTTGGTCGCGACCAATATCGCCATCACTATGCTGGTCGCGGCGGTCGGCTTCATCGCGGTGCGCAGAATGCTGCGACCGGTGCAGCTCTTGACCACGCATTTCAGGCGGGGGCAGTCCGGCGAACTGCGGTGCATCGCAGATGAGGATGTCGGACCGCCCAGTTCGGAGTTCGGTCGCCTGTTCAGACACTACAACATGATGGTGCGATCATGGAACGAGCGTGAGGCGCTGGCTGCTCGCGTCGCGGAAGAGCAACGTCTCACTAGCCTCGGCCGTCTTGCCTCCGGGATGGCCCACGAAATCAACAATCCGCTGGGAGGCATGTTCAACGCGATCGAGACGCTCCGGCGACATGGCCATCAGCTCGGGGTTCGGGAGCGTGCACTCTCTCTTCTTGAGCGGGGGCTCGCGGGCATCCGCGACGTCGTGAGGTCCGCATTGGTGACCCACCGTGTCGACACCGCGATGCGTCCGCTGAAGCCAAGCGACATCGAGGACCTGCGTCTTCTGATCGGTCCTGAGCTCGATCGCAGAAACCTTTCGCTGTCGTGGGCGAACGAGCTTCCCGGCGAGATTCCCGTCAGAGCGAATGCCGTCCGTCAGGCCGCGCTCAATCTGCTGCTCAACGCGTGCCAAGCAAGCGCGCCCGCCGGCCGTATCGCATTCGAAGCGGGGCTGGTGGACGGCAGCCTAGTCCTGACAGTGAGCGACGAAGGCGCCGGACTCGACCAGGATAGGGTCAGCTACCTCGAAAGCCGTGAAGCGGATGCCGCGCCACGGCCCGGAGAGCCCGGCCTTGGCCTTTGGATCATTCGGCGTCTCGTTCTGGAAGTCGGCGGCTCCATCCGAGTCGAGCATCCGGCCGGCGGCGGAACGGCGATCTCCATAGCGATACCCGATGGCTCGGGGGAGGAGCAGCGCAATGTTGCCTGAGTCAGTGTCCATCGCTGTGATCGAAGACGATCCGATCATGGGAGAATCCCTCAACCAGTACCTGGAGCTGGAAGGCTGCAAGGTCGAGTGGTGGCGCAGCGGCCAGGAAGCTCTCGCGGGCCTGAGGCGAGGTGCCCCCGATCTTGTCATCTGTGACATCCGTTTGCCGGACATGTCGGGTGAGGACATCTTCCGGAAAGTGAGCGGCGAAAGTGCCGCCCCGCCGTTTCTGTTCATGACCGCATACGGCCAGATCGACCATGCGGTGGCTCTCATCAGGGCCGGCGCGGGCGACTACGTGACCAAGCCATTCGAACTCGACGATCTGATATCGCGCGCCCGCGCTCTGATCGGCCGTAGGCCGGCGGTTCCGGACGGCGTATTGGGACTGTCGCAGCAGATGCGCCGCATCGAGGAACTGCTCGCCCGCATGGCCGGCCGCAATACGCCTGTGCTGTTCACCGGCGAGACCGGCTCTGGCAAGGAGGTCTGCGCACGCCACCTCCACAACATTTCGGATGCCGCTTCCCGGCCATTCGTGGCAGTCAACTGCGCCGCCATCCCGGACAATCTGCTCGAGAGCGAGGTCTTCGGACACGAGAAAGGCGCTTTCACGGGCGCCAACAGCAGGCACCTCGGGTATGCGGAGCGCGCTCAATCCGGGACCCTCTTTCTCGACGAGGTCGCGGAGCTACCACTGCAACTTCAGGCAAAGCTGCTTCGGCTGCTCGACGAACGCCGCTTCTACCGCCTGGGCGGCGAAGCCATCGTCCCGTTCCGGGCGCGCGTCGTTTGTGCCACCAACCGGGATCTCGCGGCGGAAGTCGCTGCGGGGCGATTTCGCGAAGACCTGTACTACCGCATCAACGTCGTCGCGGTCGCGATTCCGCCGCTTCGCGAGCGGCCCGAAGACATTCAGCTTCTCATGCATCGCTTCTTCACCGAACTTGCCAGCGCAAATCCGGACCTGCGCGGACTGAGTAGCGGCGCCGAAAGTGCCGCTCTGGCTCACCCCTGGCCCGGCAACGTGCGCGAGCTGCGGAATCGGCTCGACAGGGCGGTCGCGTTGGCGACGGGCCCATGGCTTATGCCGGTCGATCTGTTTCCCGAGACGATGCGCAGCGCGAGCCAGCCGTCCGGAAGATCGCTCGCCGAGGCGCGTGACGCCGCGGAACAACAGGAGATCGAGCGCGCGCTCAAGGATACGGGCGGGCAGATCGCCGAAGCGGCGAAGCTGCTCGGTGTCTCGCGAACCACGCTGTGGGATCGCATGCGCCGTTTCGGCATCAACGCGGTCTGACACGTTCAGTATTCTGAACATCTCGCTTTGTGAACGTTCGGATAATTGGACGGCTTGCTGCAGCGCGTCCTAGAGACTTCAAGAACTTAGACCGTTCGCGCTTCTGGCCCGGGAATTGAAGTCCAGAGATGAACGGATCAGCCCAATGATCCGCGCATCACCCGGGAGAAGCCCTCATGAAAAAGTGCGATCTGATGGTCGACGCCGGCAGGCGCCGATTTCTAAGCGGCGCAACCGTGGCCGCCGCCGGCGCCGTGGCCGCGAGCGCGATGTCGACGCCCGCTCAGGCTGCCCCGTCCCAAGCCCGCGTCGCATATCCATCGAGCCGCCTGGCCAACGTGTCTCAGCTCAAAACGAATGAGCCCATGGACGTGGCGTATCCGGATGCGGACGCGCCGGGCGTGCTGATCAAGCTCGGCACCCGCGTGGAGGGCGGAATTGGTCCCGACGGCGATATCGTTGGGTTCTCGACCGTGTGCCCGCACAAGGGCTTCCCTCTGAGCTACTCGAAGGAGGATAGGTCGCTGAGCTGCCCCGGTCACTATGGACGCTACGACGTCGAAAAGGGAGGACAGCAGATCTGGGGTCACGCCACCCAGAACCTCGCGCAATACCAGCTCCGGATCGACGGCAAGGGCGACATCTACGCCGACGGTGTGGACGAGCTCCTGTACGGCCGGCTTTCCAACGTTCTGTGAGGGAGGGACAACATGACCTATAAGCGCCAGACCGACCGCCTCCCGATCATCCCGGCGGATGCCAAGGAGCACAACGTCACCTGCCACTACTGTATCGTCGGATGCGGCTACAAAGCCTACACCTGGGCGATCAACAAGCAGGGTGGCTTCGATCCGAAGTCCAACAAATTTGGCGTCGACCTGTCCAAGCAGCAGGGCGCGGAGACCGCGGCCTGGTATTCGCCGTCCATGTACAACATCGTCAAGCAGGACGGTAAGGACGTTCACCTCGTCATCAAGCCGGACACGGACTGTGTCGTGAACTCCGGTCTCGGTTCGATCCGCGGCGCGCGGATGGCCGAGAACCACACCTCCCAGCAACGGAACACCCAGCTGCAGCGTCTGACCGACCCGATGGTCTGGCGCTATGGCTCGATGCAGCCGACGAGCTGGGATGACGCGCTCGATCTGGTGGCGCGCGTCACGGCAGCTGTGATCAACGAACAGGGCGAAGACGGCCTCTTCGTGTCGATGTTCGACCACGGCGGATCGGCCGGAGGATACGAGAACACCTGGGGTACCGGAAAGCTCTACTTCGGCGCCATGAAGATCAAGAACGTCCGCATTCACAATCGGCCCGCCTACAATTCCGAGGTGCATGCGACGCGCGACATGGGCGTCGGCGAGCTCAACAACTGCTACGAGGACGCCGAGCTTGCGGACACGATCGTGGCGATCGGCACCAATCCGCTCGAGACCCAGACCAACTACTTCCTCAACCATTGGATACCGAACCTGCGCGGCACCACGATGGACAAGAGGAAGAAGGAATTCCCCGGCGAACCCGTCGAGGCCAGCCGGATCATCATCATCGATCCACGCCGCACCGCGACTACGGCTGCCTGCGAAGCCGAGGGCGGGAAGGATCGTGTCCTCCACCTCGCGCTTGAGCCTGGCACGGACCTCGTGCTGTTCAACGCGCTTCTGACCTACGTGGCCGACAAGGGGTGGATCGACAAGGAGTTCATCGCGGCAAGCACGTTGCCCTCGGGTCAGGCCGCCGGTCTGATATCGCGGCCCGGCGGCACGCCGGCCGATCAACCGTTGACCGATTTCGCGTCGGCCTTGGCTGCGAACCGCACGTCGATCGAGGACGCGGCGAAGATCACCGGGCTCCGCGGAGAGGACATCGTCAAGGCAGCCCAGTGGATCGCGGAGCCGAAGGCCGGCGGCAAGCGCCGGCGGACGATGTTCGGATACGAGAAGGGCATCATCTGGGGCAACGACAACTACCGCACCAACGGCGCCATCGTGAACCTCGCGCTCGCGACCGGCAACGTCGGCCGGCCGGGCGGCGGAGTCGTGCGCCTGGGCGGCCACCAGGAAGGCTACTCGCGTCCATCCGACGCCCATGTCGGGCGGCCGGCCGCCTACGTCGACAAGCTCCTCATCGAGGGGCGCGGCGGCATCCATCACATCTGGGCCTGCGACCACTACAAGACGACGCTCAACGCGTTCAAGTTCAAGCAGGTGTACAAGCGCCGGACGGACATGGTGAAGGACGCCATGAACACCGTGCCCTGGGGCGACCGCAAGGCCATGGTCGACGCCATCATGGTCGCGATCCGGCAGGGCGGCCTGTTCTCGGTCGACGTCGACATCGTGCCGACCCAGATCGGACAAGCCTCCCACGTCTGGTTGCCTGCAGCCATCTCCGGCGAGATGAACCTGACATCCATGAACGGCGAACGACGAATGCGGCTGACCGAGCGCTACATGGATCCGCCCGGCAACGCGATGCCGGACTGCCTCATCGCCGCCCGGTTTGCGAACACGATGGAGCGCGTGCTGCGCGAGCAGGGCAATGCCTCCTACGCCGATCAGTTCAAAGGGTTCGATTGGAAGACGGAGGAAGACGCCTTCAACGACGGCTACCGCAAGCACGAGAAAGGCGGCGATAACGTCACGTATGCACGCCTCCGCGCGATGGGCACGAACGGCTTCCAGGAGCCATCTGTCGGCTTCGCCGACAACAAGATCCAGGGAACCAAGCGACTGTACACGGACGGAAAGTTCTCGACCAAGGACGGCAAGGCATTCTTCATGGCCGCGCCCTGGCGCGGGCTTCAGGCCGCGGGCAAGGCCGAGCAGAAGGCCAAGTACAAGTTCCTGGTCAACAACGGACGGACCAACCTCGTTTGGCAGAATGCGTTCATGGATGCCCAGAATGACTTCGTCATGGACCGGACGCCGTACCCCTTCATCGAGATGAACCCGAACGACATGAAGGAGCTCGGCCTGGGCGAAGGCGATCTGGTCGAGGTCTATAATGATGCCGGTTCGACCCAAGCGATGGTCCAGCCAACGCCGTCGGCGAAGCCAAAGCAGACGTTTATGCTCTTTGGGTTCCCGACCGGCGTGCAGGGCAATGTCGTCAACGCCGGAGTGAACGAGCTCATCATTCCCAACTACAAGCAGACGTGGGCGGACATCCGCAAGATCGCTTCGGCTCCCGAGACGACGAAACGGCTATCGTTCAAGTCGCCCCACTACAAGGCGTAGAGAACCGGGGCCGGGCGGCGGGAGCCGCCCGGCCCCGATTCAAGTGTGTTGATCTCGGTCATGTCGCTGCCGGTCAGCCGAGGTCAACATGGTGCCGGGCTCCGCAAAATGCCGGATGCTCGACCTGTTGGACCTTCGCACCGGGGAGCGGGCGAGGATCACCCAGGATCGCGGAAGCGAGTCCCGCGGCTGCAAGCTGGACGAACAGGCCCTGCTCTCGATGGCGCATTGCATCGAATCCGCGATCAGGGATGCAGTGGATCTCGTCGTCATCAGTCGGTTTGGCAGAGCCGAGGCCGCAGGACACGGGCTGCTCGCTTCCTGCGCGGACGTCGTCTGCGCGGGAACCCCGCTCCTGACGGCGGTGCGGGAGCCCTACGTGGAACGCTGGCGCCAGTTTCACGGCGGCTTGGGAGCTGAGCTCCCCTATTCGGCCGAGGCCGTTCTTGCCTGGTTCGACGCGATCCATCGCACTCCACAACACCGGGAGCAGAGCGTGCACGCTGAACCCGCCGGATAGAGGTGCAATCGATGCCGCCCCGCTAAACCTGCGCCGGCTCTAGGTCTTGAAAGGCGAGAGGGCTATAATCGGCGGCCCGGAACACCCGGCAGACCGCCATGTCGCGTACTCCATCGCTGTACGACCCGATTAACGAATACAAGCCCTTCGCGCCAGGAATCGGGGTCGTCGACGGGCCATTCGAGTACCTGACGATGGCTGGCGTGACGCTGCCACTGCCGTTTTCGACGCGCATGACCGTCGTGCAGCTTCAGAATGGTGAACTATTCCTCCATTCACCCATCGCGCTCGATCTCGAACTCGCGCGCCACCTACGATCGATCGGTTCGATCAGCCATCTCGTATCACCAAACCAATTTCACTATGCTCACATCGGGGAGTGGTCGCGAGCATTCCCCGATGCCACTACGTGGGGGTCTCCGGGCGCACGCCGACGCGCACGGGCGCGAGGAATTGACGTGCGGTTTGACGATGAGCTTACGTCGACGCCGCCGCCGGCGTGGGGAGGTGAAATCGACCAAACTGCCATCCCAGGAGGCATTTTCGGAGAAATCGTCTTCTTTCACAAGGCGTCCAGAACGCTCATTCTCACCGATACGATCATCAACCTTGAGCTGGACAAGATTAGCGAGCCCTGGCGCTCGGCTGCGCGCCTCACGGGAATGTACCATCCCAATGGCCAGATCTTTTTCGGAATGCGCTTGCCACTCTTGTTGCACCGAAGAAGAGCCCGAGCCGCAATTGACAGAGTCTTGTCTTGGGACCCCGAGCGCATAATCGTGAGTCACGGGCGGTGCTTCGAGGCGAATGGCCGTCAAGTTCTCGATCGCTTCTTCGCCTGGTATGCCTGAGAGAACCAGAGCACGCGCTATTTCGAAATTTCTAGAAATACCGTTGACTCTTCCTGCGCGCCGGCGCATATTTGCCACATGAAGATCGAAGACGTCGCAGCGCGCCTGGAAGCGCTTGGAAACCGGACCAGGCTCCAGATCTATCGGGCCCTCGTGAGAGCCGGCAGGGCCGGTCTGCCGGTCGGCCGGCTCCAGGAAAAGCTCAAGATTCCTGCGTCCACGCTGTCGCATCACATCAAGACGCTGGTCTCCGTCGGCCTGATCACGCAGGTCCGCGAATCCACCACGCTCGTTTGCCACGCCAACTACGAGATCATGCGCGGGTTGGTCGACTTCATGGCGGCCGAGTGCTGCGCCGACGAAGTGGAGTGCCGGAGCAAGAAGCCGGCGGCTTGATTTCTGGTCGATCAATATTCGATAATTCTAGAAGGATAGGAGACGATCATGACGGAGAAGAAGAAGGTGGCGATCGTGGGGGCAGGCCCCGTCGGTCTCGCCGCGGCTGCGCACGTTCTCGAGCGCGGAATGGAGCCGATCGTGCTCGAGGCCGGACCCGAAGCGGCACATGCCGTTCGCCAGTGGCAGCATGTCCAGCTCTTTTCGCCCTGGGAGTACAATGTGGACAAAGCCGCGCAGCGCCTGCTCGCGCCGACCGGATGGAACTCTCCGGACCCTCAATCCTACCCCACCGGCGGCGAGCTCATCGACCGCTACCTGGAGCCGTTGGCGACGAAAACCGCGCTCCGCGAGTCGATACGCACCTCGAGCCGCGTGACCGCGATCAGCCGGGTCGGATTCGACAAGGCCAAGACCAAGGGTCGCGAGGGCGCTCCTTTCGAGATCCGCTATCAGAACGGCAAGGGGCCCGAGGTGCTGCGGGCTGATGCCGTCATCGACGTGTCTGGCACCGGGTTCTCTCCCAATCCCGCGGGCGCAAACGGTCTGCCCGCCCTCGGAGAACGGGAGTACGGGGGCAAGATCACCTACGGCATGCCGGACGTCCGCGGCGCCGAGCGAGCCAGATACGCTGGGAAGGCGGTCGCCGTCCTCGGCGCCGGCCATTCGGCCGTCGGTACGCTCATCGACCTCGCCCACCTCGCCGAAAAGGCACCTGGCACTGAGCCGGTCTGGCTCTTGCGCGGCGCCGACCCTGCGAAGGCGTTCGGCGGCGGCCGCAACGACAAGCTCGCGGCACGCGGCGAGCTAGGCGCCGCCTTCGCCGCGCTCGTCGCCTCCGGCAAGGTCCGGGTCGAAGCCGAATTCGGCGTCACGCACATCTCGGAAGTTGAAGGCCGGCTACGGATCGCGACCGGCGCGTGCTGCGGGGCGCGTAGCGTGGTCGCCGATGAACTGATCGTCTCGACGGGCTTCCGTCCCGACCTGTCGTTCCTGTCCGAACTGCGCCTAAAACTCGATCCGGCCATCGAGGCGCCCGTCGCTCTCGCTCCCCTCATCGATCCGAACGAGCATAGCTGCGGAACGGTACGCCCCCATGGTGCGCGCGAACTCGCACACGACGAGCCCGGTTTCTACGTGGCCGGCATGAAGTCCTACGGCCGCGCCCCCACCTTCCTCATGATGACCGGCTACGAACAGGTCCGCTCGATCGCAGCCGACCTTGCGGGCGACAAGGCCGCCGCGGCGAGGGTCGAGCTCGTGCTGCCGGAGACCGGCGTCTGCACGCGTGGAAGCGTCGCGGCGGCCACGCTCGCGACGGCCTGCTGCGGCGGCCCTCCCAAGGAGGATGCATCGGCCTGCTGCGGCGCCGACGAGGCGGCCAAGAAGACGGGAGCTTCGGGCTGCGGGTGCTCATGAATCGAATTCCTGCGGGCCAGGCTGCAGGTCCGGTCGCGGTCGTCGTTGCACTCGGCACCACGCAAACCATTGCGTGGGCCTCGAGCTATTACCTTCCGGCCATCCTCGCTGCGCCAATCGCGCGGGATTTGGGTCTTGCACCCACCCATGTCTTCGCGGCGCTCTCGGGCGCCCTCGTGATCGCGGGACTTCTGGGGCCACGGGTGGGGCATGCCATCGACACGTTCGGAGGCCGAGGCCTGCTCGCGGCCTCGAACCTTGTTCTGTCGGGCGGCTTGTTCGTGCTCTCGATCGCAGAGGGGCCAGCACTCCTGGTCGTATCCTGGGTGCTGCTCGGGATCGGCATGGGAATGGGCCTCTACGAGGCGGCGTTCGCAACGCTCGCGCGCATCTACGGCAGCAAGGCGCGACGCTCCATCACCGGCATCACGCTGATCGCCGGGTTTGCCAGCACCGTCGGCTGGCCCTTGTCGACGTGGCTGGATGCCCAATACGGCTGGCGAGTGGCGTGCCAGGCTTGGGTGCTGATCCATTTGGTCCTGGCGCTTCCTCTCAATCTCTACTTGCCGCGTGCCGCGCCCCTACGACAGGAAGCCGGGACGGTGGATCATCCTCAACTCCCCTCGCGTGAAAGCGAAACGTTCGCGATCGTGGTGCTGGCCTACATGTTCGCCGCCGTCGGGTTCGTCAGCTCGGGGTTTTCGGCCATCCTGCCGACGATGCTGGTGTCCCTGGGTGCCTCACCGGCTGCCGCGTTGTTCGCAGGAACGTTGGTGGGGCCCGCCCAAGTTGGTGCCCGGCTTCTCGAAGCGGGTTGGCTCGGTCGCTTCCACCCGCTGCTCTCGGCGAGACTTGCTACACTGATGAATCCCATCGGCGTCATCACGCTGATCCTGGGAGGTCCTCTGTTCGCGTCTGCCTATGCGGTCTTGTACGGCGCTGGCAACGGGATCATCACCATCGCGCGCGGCACGCTGCCGCTGGCTCTGTTCGGACCCGCCGGCTTCGGGAGACGCGTCGGCATGATTTCGCTTCCGGCACGGGCAACGGGAGCCGTCGCACCGCTCGCGATGGGGCTCATGGTGGAACATGTCGGTAGCGTCGCGCTGTGGGTCAGCGCTCTCGCATCGCTGTCTGCCTTCGTCGCGCTGTTGCTCCTGCAGCCTGGGCGAACCGCATGAATGCCCACAGAATCGAGGGGAGGCGAGCATCCGCAACTTGACCGGCCGGCCGCTGATCGCGGTGATGTGTCTCGGACAGGTGGGCAACCTGCTGCCGCACGTGACCCTTTCGGCAAATCTGGCTCAACACCTGATGCCGGCATGGGGGCTCAGTGCCGCCGAAGGCGGCTTGATGGCAAGCGGCTACGCCTTCGGCTACATGCTCGCGGTGCCCCTACTGACGACGCTGACGGACCGTATCGACGCGCGCTTGGTGCTCCTCTGCGGATCGGTCGTGAGCGGACTTGCGACCATCGCCTTCGGTTTGTTTGCGCAAGGATTCTGGTCGGGCACAATCATCTGGTCGATCGCCGGACTCGGCTTTGCGGGGGCGTACATGCCGGGCCTGAAGGCGCTCACCGACCGGCTCCCGGCAGGAAACAGTTCGCGTGCGGTCACGCTGTACACATCGAGCTTCTCGTTCGGGGTGGGTATCTCTTTTCTGGTGGCGCAGGTGGCGGCGGACAAATGGGGCTGGCCTGCTGCGTTCGTGATCACCGGAATCGGACCCATTGCAATGGTGATGGCGTGCGCGCTGATGGAAACTCGCCGACCGGAGCCCAAGACAGGGCGTCTTTTGAACTTCAAGCCGGTGTTCGCCAACCGAGAGGCACTCGGCTACATTTTCGGCTACGGTGCCCACTGTTTCGAACTCTACGGCATCCGTACCTGGCTCGTAGGTTTCTGGACGTTCGTGGTTGCGCACCAGGACGCGCCATCATGGCTGTCGCCAGTCGTAGTGAGCTTCTTCTTTGCAATCATCTCGATGCCCGCCAGCATTTTGGGCAACGAAGCCGCGCTGAAGTTCGGGCGGCACCGTGCGATTATCGCGGTGATGATCACGTCCGCCTGCGTGGCGACCATCATCGCCTTCAACGTAACCGCCCCGGCCTGGGCGCTGGTGCTGCTGCTGCTGATCTACGGCGTAACGGTCCCTGCCGACTCTGGAGCGTTGACCGCGGGAATGAGCGCAGCGGCCGACCCCAATTATCGGGGAGCCACGTTGGCGCTGCACTCCACTGTGGGCTTCGGGTTGTCGGCCCTCGGAGCCTGGGGCACGGGCGTGGCCCTCGACGCGGCGGGAGGACCCCAGAGCGCCGGCGGGTGGTGGCTTGCCTATATGATGCTGGCTGCCGGGATTCTCATGGGCCCGCTTGCGCTGCTCCTGTCCCGGGCGGCTCGACCGAAGAGGCACGTCCCTGCGCAATAGGGCGAAGCACCTCGAGCGCCCTGGGCTTCTAACGATTTTGATCACCTCCACCAGTGTGATCAGGGAGAGTTCCTTGTGCTCCGGTCTCGTATCTACATCGCGCTCGCGCGCATTTGTCGCGAGTCGGCGCTGACGCGCGGAGACACGAACCAGATCCAAGCCACGACCTGGAGCGCGAGATTGAGAGCAAAGGCTGTCCGATAGGCGATTTCGGGATAGTGTCCCGCTTGAGGTGTCCAATACTGAAGTACAACGCCGGTCGCGTATTGCACAACGAAGGCCGCGGCAATGTGGAACAGATTCAGCGCGCCGTTGGCCCTTCCGGCGAGCTGTTTCGGGAAATACTCGGCCAGAGTCGCGAAGCTCAGCACTGTAGCCGCGCCGACGGCCGCTACAACGGCCCACTGCAAATATGACGGCAAGGGCAAGCGCAGGATCAATTCGAACTGAGTTGCAATAAAGACAGCCGCAACAAGCCCCAGGAGCACCTCCGGTCCAACACCGCGCCTTCGCAGCCGATCGGTAGCGACCCCAAGCAGAATGGCACCCAGGCTGAGCGCGGCCGCCATGGCAAACAAATGAAATACCACGCTCGCACGATCGAGGCCCTCAACGTCCTTGAGCCACTGCGCCGCCCAGAGCCGTTGGAGAGCCCAGGCCGTTCCAATGCAGGATGCCGAGAGCGGCGCAACGCGCCAGAATCGCGGATCGGCATAGACCTCTTTCAAACCGGCTGCGACCGCGCCGCCCGGAACTGCAGTCCTCTCGGGCACGATCAGATAAATCGTGAGCGCACTGGCGACAGTCAAGCAGACCAAATAGTTCACGCCAACCAATCCACTCCAGCAACAGGTCGGCCGGCAATGTCGCCGTGACCGCACCCAGCGCGCCCAGCATCACCATCAAGCCGTTCAGGAGCGGGACGCGATCCCGGGAAACCAGAGAACGAGTGGCACGGGGATTTTTGGCCGCTTCTGCCAACCGCGCAGCCATGCCCTCGGAGAGGTAAATGCCAACTCTGGGTTTCATGAGAGAGACTTGCTCTGAGAGCGACTAGAGAGTCGTTAGTCGTGCAAACAAATCACGCTGGCATCAGCGGTCTGGTGCCGCGGCCGACGAAGGTCAGGATTTCGTAGGGCGTTGCCGCCATCAGACGGGACGTCTTCAGTCCGCCATCGCGAGCTTCAACGATTTGCGAAGCAGCCCAGATCAGGACGTCGGCGTCCCAAATAGTCGCCATGCCGTGCTCCGGAACGGCTTCGACACGAATGCTGATCTCGCCGGCGCGAAGAGCACCAATCCATGGGATGAAGTTGCCGCGTGATTAAATGGACTCGCAGTGACCACTCTGCGTATCAAGTACGTATACGAGGACATGGATCGACACGGTAATGTGTCGCCGGTGTTTCCAGCGCAATCGAGGACCCAAGATCCGACTTCGTGCCGTGCCAGGTACCGACGAATTCGGGAGAGAGTACCAGGCCGCTCTGAATGGCAAGATCGAGCCCAGAGAGACCGAACAACCGCAGGGCACGCGCGCGAAGAATGGGTCGCTGCGATGGCTGATTGAGCAATACTACGCCTCGGCGGAATTCACGAGACTCGACACCAGCATCAAGTCAGCCCGACGCGGCATTCTCGATAATTTGTGTAGCGAACCGGTCTCGGACGAGAATTCAAATTTGATCGGTTCCTTGCCCTACGCCTCGATGCCGAGCAGCAAGGTGCGCGCGCTGCGCGATCGCAAAGCGGAATTTCCCGAGGCTGCCAACGGTCACATCAAGGCGCTGCGCCAAGTCGTCAAGTATGCAATCGCGGCGGAGCATCCCGGCGCCGAGCGAAATCCGGCCCGGGATGTGCCGTACATGAAGACCGGATCGCAGGGCTTCCACACTTGGACGATTGCTGAAGTGCTGCAATATACCAAGAAGCATCCAATCGGCACCAAGGCGCATCTCGCACTCGCGCTATTCTGTTCACCGGTCAGCGAAGATCGGACGTCGTTAAATTTGGCCGACAACACATCAAGAATGGCTGGCTTACGTTTACGGGCGCATGCATTGCGGCCGAGAACGGCGCGGCCGAGAAGCAGCTGATGGCGATCTTCGGATGGCAGACGATGAAGGAGGCCGCGCACTATACCAAGATGGCCAACAAAAACGTCTCGCCGCGAGCGCGATACCGCTCCTGTCCCTCGATCAAACCGCGAACAATAGTCTCCCACTTTTGGGCCCGGTTGAAGAAAGTGGGAGTAAAAGGGGAAAAAACCGAGGAAGATCAAAGCCTGATTTGAGACATGGTGCCCAGGGGCGGAATCGAACCACCGACACTGCGATTTTCAGTCGCATGCTCTACCAACTGAGCTACCTGGGCAGGTCTCTTGCGGGCAAAAAAGCCCGGCGAGCCGGCGGGTTATAGTGGGACCGGACCGCGCTGTCTACCGCCCTGAGGGCAAGTTTTCACATTCCTTGTGCGGTTGCGCGGCGGCGCGGGACGCCCGTCCCGACCGGCCGGCACCGCAGGGGCAAGATGATGAAAACACGGCGCTATTCGACGTCGTCCTCGTCGCCTTCGGCGGCCGGGATGACATAGGAGCCGCTGAGCCAGCGATGCAGGTCGACGTCGCGGCAGCGCGGCGAGCAGAACGGGCGGACGGCCTCGGCCGCGGGCCGGTTGCAGATCGGGCAGCGGCGGATGGGCTTGGCGGATTTCGAAGCGGGGGCGCTCCGGTTGGGCGATTCGTCTGACATCGGCGGCTATTTAATGGGCTGGACGCGCGGATGCACCCCCGCACGCGAATGGTCAGACGCCGACCGTGTTGAGCCAGCCGAAGCGGATCGGGAAGCCCTCGCCGGCGAGCAGGGTCGTGGTCTCGTAGAGCGGCAGGCCGACGACGTTGGTGTAGGAGCCGACCATCTTGACCACGAACGAGCCGGCGATGCCCTGCACGGCATAGCCGCCGGCCTTCCCCCGCCATTCGCCGGAACCGATATAGGCCTGGATGTCGTCCTCGCTGAGCCGCTTGAAGCGGACGCGGGTCTCGACCAGGCGCTGGCGGAACGCCTCCTTCGGCGTGACCAGGGTGATCGCGGTGTAGACGCGATGGTTGCGGCCCGACAGCAGCCGCAGGCACTGCGAGGCCTCGTCGACCAGATTGGCCTTCGGCAGAATGCGGCGGCCGACCGCGACCACCGTGTCGGCGGAGATGATGAACGACCCGCGCAGCTCGTCGTCGAGCTGGACGGATTTGAGCGCGGCATCGGCCTTGGCGCGGGCGAGGCGATTGGCGCAGGCGCGCGGCAGCTCGCCGCGCCTCGGCGTCTCGTCGACATCGGCCGGGCGCAGCGCGTCGGGCTCGATGCCGGCCTGGTTGAGCAGCGCCAGACGCCTGGGCGAACCGGATGCAAGAACGATTTTGGGACGGCCGAGCATGCTGATTTCGCTAGGGGATTCGGAAGCTGTGGGGCGGGCGCGCGGAACCTATCGGAAGGGCTGCCATTCCACAACCCGCGAGGCGTGCGACAAGGCCGAGACGGGCCTGCTCTACGGCCTCAGTTTGAGCGGCGGACGACGTTGGTATTTCGGTTCGATGACACCTGTGCAGGAACCGGGACCCTACAAGCCCGCCGGCCCGGGCTTGCCGAAACGCTTGCGGATCCGCGTGAACAGGCCGTCGCAGACTTCGCGATAGGCGGCGAGCTTCTGCTCGCGGTTGCCGTCGGCGCCGGTCGGATCGGGCGTCGGCCAGTATTCGACGTCGGCGGCGATGGTACGGGTCAGCTCCAGCGCCTTGTGATGGGCCTCGGGAGACAGGGTGATGATGAGGTCGAAATTCAGCCCCTCCCAGTCCTCGAGTTCCTCGAAGGTGGTCGGCTTGTGCTGCGAGATGTCCTGGCCGAGCTCGGCCATGACAGACACCGCGAAGGGGTCGAGCTCGCCCTTCTTGACGCCGGCGGAGCGGACATAGAGCGCCTGCGGATACATCTGGCGCAGCAGGCTCTCGGCCATCGGCGAGCGCACGCTGTTCTGGCCGCAGGCGAACAGCACCGCCTGCGGCTGGCGCGCGCGCGGCGGCACCTCGGCCATGCGCCTAGGCGCCCTCGGCCGCGAAGGTGGCCGGGCCCGGCAGCAGGCGATGACGCAGCGCGGACGGCATCACTGGCCCTCGCCCTTCCAGTGCAGCACGGTGATCAGGGTGAACAGCCGGCGCGAAGTCTCGAAATCGACCCGCACCTTGCCCTTCAGCCGCTCCTGCAGGGTGCGCGAGCCCTCGTCATGGATGCCGCGGCGGCCCATGTCGATGGCCTCGATCTTGTCGGGCGTCGCGGTGCGGATCGCCTGGTAGTAGCTGTCGCAGATCATGAAATAGTCCTTCACGATCCGCCGGAACGGCGACAGCGACAGCAGATGCGTCACGACAGGCGTGCCGTCCTCCTTGCGGATGTCGAACATCAGCCGGTTGGCGGTGATGCCGAGATGCAGGGTGAACGGACCGGCGCCGTCGGCGCCCTCGGGCGCGAACAGATTCTCCTCGACGAGGTCGTAGATCGCAATCGCCCGCTCATGCTCGATGTCCGGACCGGAGCGGCCGATCGACTCCTCGTCGAGCGTCACCGCCACGATGCGATTGGTCCGGTCGTCGCCTGGCGGGTGCTGGGTCATGGCAGGTTGAGGCGTATTCCCACGGAGCGTGAATGGGCGTCGAGACCCTCGGCCTTGCCCAGAGTCATCGCCGCTGGCCCCAGCGCGCGCAACTGCTCGGGGCCGCATTTCAACAGCGACGTGCGCTTCATGAAGTCGAGCACGCCGAGGCCCGAAGAGAACCGCGCCGAGCGCGCGGTCGGCAGCACATGATTGGAGCCGCCGACATAGTCGCCGATCGCCTCCGGCGTGTGCGCGCCGAGGAAGATGGCGCCGGCATTGCGGACTTTGGCGGCGAACGCGTCTGGATCGGCCGTCATGATCTCCAGATGCTCGGCGGCGATGGCATCCGCCAGCGGCACGGCCTGGTCGAGATCGTCGACCTCGATGATGGCGCCGAAATCGGCCCAGGACGCGCCGGCGATCGCGGCGCGAGGCAGGGTCTTGAGCTGGCCCTCGACGGCGCGGGCGACGTCGTCGGCGAGGCGGCGGCTGTCAGTGATCAGGATCGACTGCGCGCTGGCGTCGTGCTCGGCCTGCGCGAGCAGATCGGCCGCGATCCAGTCGGCATTGCCGCTGTCGTCGGCGATGACAAGCACCTCGGACGGGCCCGCGATCATGTCGATGCCGACCTTGCCGAACACCAGCCGCTTGGCGGCGGCGACATAGGCGTTGCCCGGGCCGACGATCTTGGCGACCGGGGCGATCGTCGCGGTGCCATGCGCCAGCGCCGCCACCGCCTGAGCGCCGCCGACGCGGTAGATCTCGGAGACGCCGCCGAGATGGGCGGCGGCCAAGACCAGCGGATTGAGCCTGCCGTCCGGCGCCGGCACCACCATCACGAGGCGCGCAACGCCTGCGACCTTGGCCGGAATGGCGTTCATCAGCACCGAGGACGGATAGGCCGCAGTGCCACCCGGCACATAGAGCCCTGCCGATTCGATCGCACTCCAACGCCAGCCGAGCTCGACGCCGGCTTCATCGGTGAAGCGCTGGTCCTGCGGCAGCTGCTTGAGATGAAAGGCTTCGATGCGGTCGCGGGCAAATTTCAGCGCGTCCAACGTGGCCGTATCGCAGGCCTTGAAGGCGGCCTCGATCTCGGCAGGCTTGACGCGCAGCGAGGAGGCGTCGAGCTCCAGCCGGTCGAACTTGCGCGTTGCCTCGAGCAGCGCCGCATCGCCGCGCCGGGCGACGTCGTCGACGATGGCGCGCGCGGCGGCTTCGACGTCGGCGGAGGTCTCGCGCTTGGCGGCGAGAAACTGCCGAAACTGAGTGTCGAAATCGGCGCTGGTGCGGGACAGGCGAATGGGCATCTCTGGCACTTTCCGAAGGGGTGGCTGCCCCCGACCCCCTGCTCAATGGCGCGGCAGCGCGGGGCCGTCAACCCTTTGAACAGGCGCCTACCGGGTCAGCGGCGGACCGCCATCGATATCGCTGGTGCCGAGATCGTCCTCGCCAAGATCGGTCAGCTCGCATTCCAGACATTCGACATCGAGCCGCAATGCGCCGCCATGGGAGAACAGCAGCAGCGCGCTGCCGGCGGGCGGCTCGGCGCCGGCATGGAATTCGATGCCGATCAGCTCCAGCACAGTATCGGGCGCATCGACCTCGATCCGCCGCGACTTGCAGGCCAGCACCCGGTCGAACCGCAACGCCGCGAGCAGCCGGCGCGGCTCGCTCTCGCCATGCAGCGCCTGATCCCAGTCGAGCCGGTTCATGCCGATCACCAGCCGCTTCTCGGCCTGGCGCCAGATGATGTCGGCCGCCTGCACCCGCGCGTCCTGCACATGGGCCGAGATGACGGCGAGATCGTCGGCATCGAGCGCGATCAGTTTGAGCCGGTCGGTCACGGTCTCATCCTCTTGGCAGCGCCCTCACTCGCGGATGCGCTCGATCGTGGCGCCGCAGGCCTTCAGCTTGTCCTCCAGCCGCTCGAAGCCGCGATCGAGATGGTAGACGCGATTGATCATGGTTTCGCCTTCCGCGGCAAGCCCGGCAATCACCAGCGACACCGAGGCGCGCAGATCGGTCGCCATCACTGGCGCGCCACGCAAGCTCGAGGTGCCCTCGATCCGAGCGGTCTCGCCATCGAGACTGATCCGCGCGCCGAACCGCGCGAGTTCCTGCACATGCATGAAACGGTTCTCGAAGATGGTCTCGGTGATCGCCGAGGCGCCCTGCGCGCAGACCATCAGCGCCATCAGCTGGGCCTGCAGGTCGGTCGGAAAGCCGGGGAACGGCGCGGTCGTCACCTGCACCGGGCGGATGCCGTGGCCGTTTCTGACGACGCGGATGCCTTCGGCGTCGCTCGTGATCTCGGCGCCGGCCTCGATCAGCACGTCGAGCGCGGACTGCAACAGCTCCGGCCGCGCGCCGGCGAGCCGGACATCGCCGCCGGTCATCGCCGCGGCGATCGCATAGGTGCCGGCCTCGATGCGGTCGGGCAGCACGGTGTGACGCGCGCCGTGCAGAGACGCCACGCCCTCGATCTCGATGCGTGGCGTGCCGGCGCCGGTGATGTGCGCGCCCATCTTGTTGAGGCAGTCGGCGAGATCGGTGATCTCCGGCTCGCAGGCGGCGTTGGTGATGACGGTCGTGCCCTTCGCGAGGCTCGCGGCCATGACCGCGACATGGGTGCCGCCGACGGTGACCTTGGGGAAATCGATCGTGCCGCCGCGCAGGCCGCCCGGCGCTTTGGCGACGACATAGCCGGCATCGATCTCGATGCTGGCGCCGAGCTTTTCCAGCGCCATGATCAGGAGGTCGACCGGCCGCGTGCCGATGGCGCAGCCGCCCGGCAACGACACCCGCGCCTCGTGCATCCGCGCCAAGAGCGGCGCGATCACCCAGAAGCTGGCGCGCATCCGCGACACCAGCTCATAGGGGGCCGTGGTGTCGATGATGTTGGCCGCCGAGATCTGCAGCGTCTGGCCCTGGTACTGGCCATCGCCGGGACGCTTGCCGACCGACATTATGTCCACGCCGTGATTGCCGAGAATGCGCTGAAGCTGCGCGACGTCGGCAAGGCGCGGGACGTTGTCCAGGATCAGCGTCTCCGGCGTCAAAAGACCCGCGATCATCAGCGGCAGGGCGGCGTTCTTCGCGCCCGAAATCGGGATGGTGCCGCGAAGCGGGTTGCCGCCGACGATGCGAATGCGATCCATGCTGGTCCTGTGGGGCTGGCCGGGAAATTGGGCTAAGGTCGGCGCAACAGGACCGACATTACGGCGATTTGATGGGTTCGCAACGGCAGGTCGCATCGCCGGGGAATTCATCCCCTGACGGTGCGGCCCGCCGCGGCGGGAATCCGCGAATCAGACCGGTGGGACCAGCGCATCGGCCAGAAACCCGTGCAGCGCGGCGACGACCTGGGCGCCCTCGCCGATCGCGCCGCCGACGCGCTTGACCGAGCCGGAGCGGACGTCGCCGACCGCATAGACGCCGGGCACCGAGGTCTCCAGCGGCGACACCATCCGCCCGGCATTCTGCTCCGACTGCGCGCCGGTGACGACGAAGCCGGCACGGTCGAGCGTGATGCCGCAGCCGTCGAGCCAGCCGGTGGCGGGATCGGCGCCGACGAACAGAAACAGATTGCTGATGTCGGCGGGCGTCTCTTCGCCGGACAGCCGGCTCTTCAAGGTGATGCGTTCGAGCCCGGTGTCGGCCCCGCCATCGAGCGCGACGACCTCGGTGTTGAACAACAGCTCGATGTTCGGCGTCGCCTCGATGCGCTCGATGAGATAGCGCGACATCGACGCGGCAAGCCCGCCGCCGCGGATGATCATCCGCACCTTCTTGACGTGGCCCGACAGAAACACCGCGGCCTGCCCCGCGGAATTGCCGCCGCCGACCAGCGCAACCTCCTGCCCCGCGCACAGCCGCGCCTCGATCGGCGAGGCCCAGTACCACACGCCGCGGCCCTCGAACTCCTTGAGCCGGTCGAGATCAGACCGGCGATAGCGCGCACCGCTGGCAACCACCACCGAGCGCGCCCGCACCTCGTCGCCGCCCTCGAGCGCCAGCACGAAGGCGCCGGCCTTCCGCTCGCAGTCGAGCGCATTGACCGCCACCGGGATCATGATCTCGGCGCCGAACTTCTGCGCCTGGTTGAACGCGCGCGCGGTCAGCGCGAGGCCGGTGATGCCGGTCGGGAAGCCAAAATAGTTCTCGATGCGGGCGCTGGCGCCGGCCTGGCCGCCGAACGCACGCGAGTCCAACACCGCCACCGACAGACCTTCGGAGGCGCCATACACCGCGGTGGCCAGGCCCGCCGGCCCGCAGCCGACGACCGCGACATCGTAGATCTTCTCGCCGCGCGGACCGCCGATCATCCCCACGGCACGCGCCAGCTCGGTCTCGCTGGGATTGCGCAGCACGCTGCCGTCGGACACCACCACCAGCGGCAGCTCGGCGGGCGTCGGTGAATAGCGCGCGATCAGATCGGCCGCGTCGTGATCATCAGCGGGATCGAGCAGATGGTGCGGAAAGCCGTTGCGGGTAAGAAAGCTCTGCAGCCGCGCGATCGCAGCCGATTGCGGCGGGCCGATCATGACCGGGCCGCCGGCGCCGCCCTGGATCAGGTTGACCCGGCGCAGGATCAGCGCCCGCATGATGCGCTCGCCGAGCTCGGCCTCGGCGATCAGCAGCGCGCGCAACCGTTCGGGACGAATCAGGATGACCTCGACATCGCCCTCGGCGTGGCCGTCGACCAGCGCGACCCGGCCGGAGAGCTGGGCGATCTCGGCCAGAAACTGACCAGGTCCCTGGTCGATGACCGGCGTGACGCGACCGAGGCCGTCACGCTGGGTGATCGCGACATGGCCTTTGAGAATCACGAACATGCCGGGGCCGGGCTTGCCGGTCTCGAACAGCAGCTCGCCGTCGCGATAGGTCTGGATCTCGCCGAAGCCGCGCAGACGCGCGATCTCCTGGGGCGTCAGCTCTGGAAAGGTCTGCTCAAAGCGGGGCAGCGTCTTCGCCAGCTCCGCCCGCTGTGCCCCTGCCTCCACCGTCATCCCTTCATCCGCCGCCATCACGCCCACCCCGCTTGCAATCTGCTCAACGCTTCGAATCGTCCGGACCGCCGGCAGCGGCCTCGTCCGAGCCGCCCTCCTCGGCCGCCACCGCCTGGCTGCGCTCGCGGCTCTGCGCCTTGCGCCGCTTCAGGTTCTCGCGCAGCGCCTGCTTCAGCCGCTCCTCGCGCGCGCCCTTCGGCGCCGCCTTCCCGGTCTTCTCCGTCATCCCCTTCCCCCGGTCACCCCATACCAGAGGCACAATTGGGGCCGCAGCTGCGAAAGCCAAGAGGCGTTGGCGACGCAGACGCTAGGTTCCGCCCGACCGGCCGTCGCCTGCCCGGATGGGGAGTTGCCGGCGCGACCCGGGCATTGGGGACGCCAAGGGCGGCCAACCGCGAGAATCCGCCGTGAACGGGCGATTTCGCTCCGATTCGGAGGTCTTTCGCTCCATTTCGATGCATCACGCTGACGTCTTTCCCCGAAAACCGGACGAGCCACGCTTGCGCAGGCGGGGACCTTGTGGCAAGAACCGCCCGCGTTCGGTCGCGGCCTTCGGGCCTGTCCCCGCCAGTCCCTTTGCTGCCGTAGCTCAGTGGTAGAGCACTCCCTTGGTAAGGGAGAGGTCGACAGTTCAATCCTGTCCGGCAGCACCAGGGCATTCTTCCCCGACATGATCTTCGGCGACGCCTCGGGACCGCAGGCCACGCACAGATGCGCGTCATCGGCCTCGCGGCGCAATTTGCGTCCGAGCTCTGCTGCAGCACCGCCCTCTCCGGAAATCGAGGGCGCAGGGAAGGCCGGGCGCTGGCCGCGCCCGTGGCCCGCCTGCGGAAAGAAATGCAGGCGGCAGGTACCACAGGTCTGGCCGAACACACCCGGCCCTCCCTGCGCGATGGGCTTACGATTTATACGCGCTCTCCCTGGGGACCGGGCTTTGTTGCCCCCATCACCCGCGATGCACTGACGCACATCAGCGAGCTTGACCTCAGCATCGGGAGGCCAGGACCACGCGACTTCACCGTCCGACTCGAAGTTGTTCGTCCGCTCGCGAATGCGCGCTGCAACTCCGACCCGGCCACCGCATCCCACACCCAACGCTCGTGACGACTCGCGAACGCCCCTCTTTCGATGAGCACGGGACGGCCGGAAATGTGCAGGTGATTTGCCCGACGACACAAGGGGAATTGTTGCGGCAAACTAGCACGACGGGCAGTTTGGGCATGGCCGGCATGCGGGAGCTTTGTTGTTTGGTGCAGCGTCACCGTAATCCCACCGTAATCCCGGACGCAGGGGCGTCCGCCTGTTCGATCCGGTGTACGGTGAGTCGGTGGTGCTGCCGAACGGACGGCTGGTTTTTACCGAGTAAGGCATCTCATCTTGTGCCGGAGCTTGGATGCAATGTTGGAAAGGCGCCGAGACGGTCGTTCCCGCGCAAGCATGGCCAGCCGCTGACCCGGGAGGGCGCCGCCTGAGGCCAAAAAGCGCCTAGCATACGAGAATGCCCATCTATCTTTAAGTGAAAGTCAAGTAGCCGCTCCGCACAGGGCCTCGGAGGACGTGCCAATTCAAGGTATTCAAACTGCCAACGCCAAACGAAGGAGGTAGTTTATGCCAAAACATAAGGACCGGTTGCTGGTGCGGATCGGCAAACATATTGAAGGGGTCGCTGAAGGGCCTACGGCTATTCTGGCCTTGATCATCTTGACGGCGATCGTTGTGTGGAAGGTGAACTCACTTCTGCCCGGAGGGCTCTGACATGCGTTGCCGCAAATGTCGCAGTCAAAAAACCACAAAAAATGGAGTGGTACGCGGTACTCAGCGGTATCGGTGTTGCTCCTGCGGCTTCAACTTCACGCAAGAACATCCGAAAGGGTGGCCCGAATTATCCAAGCTCCTCATCGTTGTGAGTTACTGCCTTGGAGAATCGATTTCCGATCTCGCCGAGCAAGCAGGGGCCACGACCGCCAGCGTTTTTAGATGGATTGAGGAGGCGCGCGAAGCCACCATGGGCGAAAAAATGGCGGGCTGGGTTCGAGAAGCGCTAATCGAGATGGTAAGCTTCAAGCTCAAGGTGGAGAGGCAACGCCCAACCGAGGACGAAGTCTACGAACTCTTGATAGAGCACCTTGTTTGGCTGACAGAGTTGTTCGCTCAGAAGCGGTCCGCCGACGCCAGATTTGAGCCAAACTATGCGGCGCTAGGGTGGGCCGACGCGAACCGCAATCCCACTGATGCTGAGTTTTCCAACCTTATCACTAAGCGCATTCGAGAGATTGAAGGCAATCTCCGAGAGGTCGACTGATCGATCCTGCCGTGACGGCGGGCTTCTGGCTATGGATACTGAATCGGTCTCTCTGGCCTCGGTGATCTGCGCAAGCCTCGCGTGATGGAAACTCGCGTCGTCAACCATCCCCGGCTCGCATTACGATGACAGAGCACTAAACTTATGGAGCGCCATGGCTGCCGCCGTTAAGTGCACTGGACTGCACCCCTCAAGTGAGACACACGGTGACAGTGCACTTAACGGTAGATCGGCACTGCATACGTTTCATGCACTGTCACCGTAATACGTTGCTTCCACTCGCGCCAATCGGCGTAAAACCCACTCGGACTCTAAATGCTGCTGGATGAAACTTCGGTGGCAGGTCAGCTAAATGAAAGTGTATGGTTGTGGAGGGAAACATATTGGCAATCGATCTGGACGAATTGATCTCCGAACGAGGTGAATTTTTTGGCCATGCGCTTCCACGCGACAGCTCAACCGCGACTGTGCTACGGCTTGAGCCGGACTGGTGGGCACTGGAAGATCATCTTGGTGAGCAAAGGTCGGAGTTGCTCAATTCAGGAGGAGCCGATCCTACTGATGATGAAATTGGCCTCATGCTCAGGTGGCAGGTAAAGAACGCGTTTGAGGCCCCGGATGACGATGTGACACCCGGTATTTGGTTTTGTGACGAGCAAGAAAATAAGATCGTTGTCATCGTGTGCTGGGGCGCAGGATGGGAGACATCGCGCCATGTCTTCGGCATCTTTCTGAACCGGGGCGAGGCGGTGGAAGCACTGCGCAACCAATTCATTCTTGATGACGGCCTGCCAGCATAAGACAATAATCTGGGATAGCTGGAACGTACGACCTGTGTCGTATGTCTGAATACGATGAGCAGCAGGCCAGGCGATTAGGGCCATTATATAGGTTCGTACAATGAGCCGCTTACCGAAAATCCCGATGCTGCCGTCGGAAATGCCGCAGCAAAGAATTTCTGAAGTGCTATCCCTGCCGTCTCGTCCAGTCCCGTTCAATTTCGAGGTAGGCTATGGGAGTTTTGCGCCGGACGTAGTGCCAAAACAGGGTGTACCACGATCACCCGAACTATTGGTCCAGGCCGAGTGGGCAGAAGGCCCCATGAACAATGGTATCTGCGCGTTCTATCTCCAAGCGCGAAAGAAGTACTGGGTCATGTGGCTACGTACCCTTGACGACAACTCCTATCCATGGCGATGGGATTGGCAGGCGATCGGATACTGTAACAGGACGAATGTTGACAAAGACGTTGCAGCAAAACATCTGCTCTTGGAGTACTTGAAGTTCAGTGGAAATAGGGGCGAAAATAGCGTCGATTGGATAAATCAAGAGGGACTTCTTTCCGTTGCAGACATTAGGGCGATCGTGCGTGAGCTAAGTCGGCAACAACAGGCGTTAGGATAAACGTACTCTGCAGGCGAGTTGTGCAACAACGCCACGGAGATATCGATGCCCCCGGAGCTTATCGTGCGGGGGTGCGCGTTGCCCATCGCCGAAGGCGCCTATGGCTCATGACGGGCATAAGCTCGCGTAAGCAATAAGGGACTGCTCGCCGCGGGTCTCGCGCAGCGGCCAAGTTCACCCGGAAGGGCCACTACGTCAGCTTACCATCGTGTTCGAAAGCTTTAGGAATGGGGCCAAATGATGCTTAAGCTCTCAGCGAACCAAATAGACGCGATTAGAAACTCTGAATTGAGAGCCAAGCTCGCTGAGCACATGAAAAGTAATCAGCATTTGATCCAACCTCTTTCTGAGCTAGATCAGGATAGCTTCGATTGCCTTTCGGATGCGTGCATCGATGTGCTCGGAAATCAAGCTCCTGCAATCGAAGAATTTCACGCGGAACAGGATCTCGGGCGGTATCCCGTTGGTATTCGTGGCGTGCCCGGCGCCTATTTTGTCTTTTCGGCTGACCGGGATGATCTCGGCGTCTTTTCAGATCTGGAGGAAGCACGCTCAGTATTACTTCTCTACTATGGAGAGTTTATCGTCGCCGATTAGGTCGACGCGCAGGGATCGGCAGGCATGCCACGGCTTCGCGCCGAGTCGGGATTGGCTAAGCACAATAGAGTACCGATAGGTATTAAATTACTGGCAATCAGCATGCCGGGAAGGGTGCAGCACAGTTCAATCCTGTCCGGCAGCACCAGGGCTGTTGCAACCTTCCCACTTCAATTCCGGCGCCGTGAGCGCCACGCTTCACCGAGGCCGCAGCCGGCGCTTCCTCACGCCGCCCGCACCGAGTTCAGGAAGCGGCTGACCTCGTCGCGGAGGCGGCTGCTCTGGCCGGACAGCGACTTCGCGGCGGACAGCACCTGCGAGGAGGCCGAGCCGGTCTCGTCGGCGCCATGCCGGACGCTGGCGATGTTCGCCGACACCTGCTGCGTGCCGTGCGCCGCCTGCTGGACGTTGCGCGAGATTTCGCGCGTCGCCGAACTCTGCTCCTCGACGGCGGAAGCGATGGCGGACGCGATCTCCGACATCCGGGCGATGGTTTCGCCGATCTCCTTGATCGAGCCGACCGACTCCTGGGTCGCCGCCTGGATGCCGCCGATCTGCTGGCCGATCTCGCCGGTCGCCTTGGCGGTCTGCTCGGCCAGCGCCTTCACCTCCGAGGCGACCACCGCGAAGCCGCGTCCGGCCTCGCCGGCGCGGGCGGCCTCGATGGTGGCATTGAGCGCGAGCAGGTTGGTCTGGCCGGCGATCGCGTTGATCAGCTCGACGACGTCGCCGATCCGCGCCGCCGCCTTGGCAAGCTCCGCGACGTTGTCATTGGTCTTGCGCGCCTGCGCCAGCGCCTCGTTGGCGATGCGCGCGGAGTCCTGCACCTGGCGGCTGATCTCGGTGACCGACGAGCTCATCTCCTCGGCGGCCGCGGCGACCGAATGCACGTTGGTCGAGGCTTCCTCGGAGGCCGATGCGACCACGGTGGCGAGCTCCAGTGAGCGACCCGCCGTCGTCGTCAGCGATGAGGCCGAGCGCTCCAGATCGGCCGACGCCGACGACACGACGCCGACGACCTCGCCGATCGCCGCCTCGAACTCGCGGGTGAAGCGCTCGACGCGCTGGCCGCGCTCGATCTTGGCCTGCGCGTCGGCTGCGGCCGCCTCCTCGGCGCGCTTCTTCTCCAGCAGCGCCTCCTTGAACGTCTGCAGCGAGCCGGCCATCGCGGCGATCTCGTCGTCGCGATTGATCGTCGGAATCGCCACGTCGTCATTGCCGGCCGCCATCTGGCCGATCAGGCCGGTCAGGTTCACGATCGGGTTGATCACGCGGCGGCGCAGCAGCATGGTGACGAACACGAGAATGCCGGCGAGGGCGACGACCACCGCCGTCGCCAGCGCGAGCATCAGATAGGCTGCATCGCGCGCCGCGACGGCGCGGTCGCGCGCCTCGGCGATCGCGGCGTCGCGCACGACGAAGAACTTCTGCACGGCCGGGACGACCGCATCGGCCAGGGTGTCAGCGGTGAGTGCGTAGTTGAGATCGCCGAGCCCGGCGGCGATGTCCTTGTCGACGATCGGAACGGCGCGTCCGAAATAGGCCTCCCGGGCGTCCTTGAAGGCCGTGAGCAGGCGCTCCGGATTGCCGAGCTGGTCGATGCCGGCCTCCAGGCGCTCGCGGTCGACCTCGGTGCGGCCCTGGGCGCGATCCATCGCCGCCTTCTCGGCCGCAGCCACGGCGCGGCGGGCGCTGAGCGCCGGCGACAGCGCGGCGGCACGACCGCCGGCGGTCACGCGCAGGTCTTGCGCCGTGCGGGCCACGTCGAGCAGCGTCGTCAGCGACGCGTCGGCATTGGCGATGCGGTTCTGCAGACGGTTCAGAATCGGCTCGATCGCAAGAGCCACCTGGGTGACCCCGGGGAGAAAGCTCTTGATCGCAGCCGGGTCGCGCGCGCTCAGCGGCGCGGTCAGCGTGGGGTCCACCTTGGCAAGGATCTCGGACAGCTTGGACGACGCCTGGTCCAGGCTGCGGGTGATCGCCTCGCTGTCGGACACGCTCGTCAACTGTGCGCGCGCTTTCGCGAAGGACGCCTCGGACGACTGCCTGATCTTGCGCACGCCTTCGAGCTGCGCGGGGGTTGCGGGACCTTCCTGGAAGATCGGCGTGATGTAGGGCGCGCGGTGACCCACGACATCCTGGGCGAACAGCAGCACCGCGCCGAATGCCTCGACGGTCTTGATCGCTTCGGCCTTGTCGCTGACCGCCTTCACCTGCTCGATCACGACTTGTGCAGCAGGGAGGACGGCCAAAGCCGTCACGGAAAGCATCGAAATTGCAAAAAGTCGGCCGATTTTCATCATTGCCCCCGGATTACGCGGGCCCACGCTAGGTTCCTTATGATTAAGGTTGTGCTTAAATCGAATCCCGTATTTCAACGGGGGCTGGCCCCAGCCTATGTGCACCAGGCCATCCGAGCGGGCTGCTGTTCGAGCCGCGAGCGGACCGAGCGCCCGGCCCGCCCCGCCTACAAATCAAAATTCGTCGGCAGCATCACGACGTCGCGGATGGTCATGCCGCGCGGACGGGTCAGCATGAACATGATCACCTCGGCGACCTCTGAGGGCTCCAGCAGGCTGCCGGACTCGCGCGCCTCCTTCAGCTTCTCGGCCGGCCAGTCCGCGATCAGGGCGGTCACCACCGGGCCCGGCGAGATCGCGCCGACGCGGATGCCGTGCTTGAACACCTGGCGGCGCACCGTCTGCACGAAGCAGTCGATCGCCCATTTCGACGACGCATAGACCGGCTCCCACGGCGTCGGGTAATGCGCCGCGAGCGAGCTGGTGACGATGATGTCGCCGGACCCGCGCGCGATCATGTGCGGGAGAACGTCGCGCACATTCTTCATCACGACGTTGACGTTGAGGTTCAGCATACGGTCGATGGCGTCGGTCCTGGCGTCGACGAGATCGCCGCCGAGATAGCTGCCGGCATTGGCGTGGAGAATGTCGAGCCGGCCGGCCGCATCGAGGACGCGCGGCAGCAGGGTGGCGCAATCCGTGGGATCGAGCAGGTCGATGACCACGGGGATCACGGCGTCGCCGTGCCGCTCGCGCAGGCTCGCCAGCGCCGCGGCGTCGCGATCGACCATCACGACGCGCGCGCCGGCCGCCAGCATCGCTGCGCTGCTGGCCAGCCCGATGCCCGACGCCGCGCCGGTGACCGCCGCCACCTTGCCTTCCAGTTCCCTGCTCATCATCTCCTCCTTGTCCGGCCAGACTACAGCAAATCGCGCGGCGCTGCCGTACCGCGTTTGGACCCATCGCAATCCCTGCGCGTTGTATCCCGGCCGCATCACCCGTGAAGAACCCGATGGAGACGATCGAAGCCTATCTCGCCCGCAAGCATCAGGAGCTGCAGCTCCTGAACGGCTGCCTGCGGAGACCGCATGCGCTGCCGGCGCCGCGCGCCGTGATGGAGGTCATCCGGCGCAAGTTTCAGCTCACGGCCGCGCTGAAGGCGGAGCACGCGCTGGGCGACTGGACCGCGACGGAGACGGCCTGGGCGGATGCCGCCGATCATCGCGCCGGCCCGTTCGCCTACAGCTACGACTATCAGCGGGCCGATCTCGACGTGCGCGGGCCGTCATTCTATGCGGTGGGCGAGAGCCGTCAGGACACCATCTACACCATCTCCGGCATGGCCGCGATCGCGGCACTGCTGCTGGCGACGCGGCCCGTTCTCGGTACGGCGGACCTGCTGATGCTGCCGGGCTCCTATGGCGAGACGCAGGAGCTGGTCGCGGCGCATGCGCGGCATCTGCGCCCGGTGACGCTGACCCGCGACCTTGCCGCCGCGCTGGCGCAGCCCTCGCCGGCGCCGCGGCTGCTGCTGATCGATTCCAGCGCGACCGCGCCGCGCTTCGAAGCCGTGCTGAGTTGCGACCGCCCGGCGATCGATCTCCTGATCTTCGACACCACCTGCTTTGCCAATGGCTCCGGCCGCGTTCGCCGCGTGCAGGCCTGGGCGCGGCGCTGGGACGTGCCGGTCGTGATGGTGCGCAGCCACACCAAGCTCGACTCGCTCGGCGCCGAGTACGGCCGGCTTGGCTCGGTCGCTTTCAGCTATTGGACCAATGCCGGCTCTGCAAGCCGCGTTGCGCTTCAGACGCTGCCGGACGAGACGCGCAACGCCGTCAGGCTGCTCGGCGGCGCCGCGCTGCCGGCGCATTTCCCGCCTTATGTCGGCCTGCCCGCCTATCGCGAGCTGACCGCGCGCCGCGTCGCCGCCATCCTGCGCAACAGCCGGCGCGCGCGGCGCCAATTCGCAACGACGCTTCCCGAACTTACCGCGGAGCTCGACTTCGCGCACGGCCTCTACGTCACGCTCGCCGGTCGCGCGCCGCTTGATGAGGCCACCGCGCGGCAAGCCGCAACCGCCATAAGCGATGATCTGCGGCGCGCCGGGCTGCCGATCCGCCACGCCGGCAGCTTCGGCTTCGATTTCGCTGCGACGGAATGGTTTCACGACGCCACCACGGATCGCTACAGCGTGCGCGTCGCCGTGCCCGACCTGCCGACCGCGATCTGGGACGAACTGACGGACGCCATCGCCGCGTGGTGGTTCGCGCATCAGGGGCGATCCGCGGCGGCGTGACCGCTGCGCCATGGCACGCGCCCGCCTCCTCAACGGCAAACCTATCATGCCGCAAGGGGGGTCCAATGAGCAGCTCGGATTTCGATGTCACACGCCGCCACGTCGTGCTCGGCGCCACCGCACTCAGTGCACTGGCACCGCGCATCGCTTTGGCGCAGGGATTCGGGGCAACGCCTCGCGCCGCTCGCAAGTGACCGGACCCGCTTCGGGAGGAGGGACCAACGGTCCGTCAACTCACAGCCACCCGCGCCGCCTGAACTGCCAATACAGCACGCTGCAGACAGTGGCGATGAAGCCGAGCACCGCGTAGTAGCCGTATTGCCATTTCAGCTCCGGCATGTGCTCGAAGTTCATGCCGTAGATGCCGGCGACCGCGGTCGGCACCGCAAGGATCGCGGCCCAGGCCGTGAGCCGACGGGCGATGTCGGTCTGCTGCGCCTGGCCGGCCATCATGCTGGCCTCGAACACGAAGGCGAGGATCTCGCGCAGGGAATCCGCATCCTCCTCGGCGCGCTTGGCGTGGTCGAGGACGTCGCGAAACAGCGGCGCCATCTCGGCATCGATCGCGACGTTGTCGACGTGCTCGAGCCGCTTGCAGACGTCGACCACCGGGCCGACGGCGCGGCGCAGCCGCAGCAGGTCGCGCCGCAGGCGATACAGAAGGTCGACCTCGTGGCGCGCGAGCGGCCGCTGCAGCACGACCTCCTCCAGCGTCTCGACCTCCGCCATGATGCTCTCGGTCACCGGGCGGTAGTTGTCGACGATGAAATCGAGGATCGCATAGAGGATGTAGTCCTCGCCCTTGGCGAGCGAGCCGGGACAGCTCTCGCAGCGCTCGCGCACCGCGCCATAGGAGGTCGAGGCGCCGTGGCGCACCGAGACGACGAAGCCGGGGCCGACGAAGACGTGGGTCTCGCCGAACACGATGTGCTCGTTGACGAGCTGCGCGGTGCGGGCGACCACGAACAGCGCATCGCCGTAGCGTTCGACCTTGGGCTGCTGATGCGCCTTCGACGCATCCTCGATCGCGAGCTCGTGCAGTCCGAACTGCTCGGCCACGCGCTGCAGCAGCGCAGCATCAGGCTCATGCAGCCCGATCCACACCACATGGCCCGGCCGCCTGCTCCAGGCGCCGGCCTCCTCGATGGCGATGTCGGCGACGCGGCGGCCATCGGCATAGACGCTGGCCGCGACCACGCCGGGCTCGCGCGACGCGCCGCGCGTGGGCACGGCCGGCGCATCGGCCGCTGTCTGCATCGTGACGGGACGCATGGCTGAATCTCCGCTTTCCGGGCCGACTTTCGACGCGAGGAGTCGCCGGGTCAAGCGTCGCATCAGGTCACGCCGGTGGGGCCGTCGAGCAACTGCCTGACGCGGCGGACCAGATCGGTGCGGCGGTACGGCTTGTTGATGATCTCGAACTCGCCGATGTTGGCATCGGCGCGCTCGACCGCAGCATCGGAATAGCCGGTGGTGAGCAGCACCTTCAATTTCGGCTGGCTCTTGCGCGCCTCACGCGCCAGCACCGTGCCGTTCATGCCGCCGGGCATCACGAGATCGGTGAACAGGAGATCGAAGCGGACCTCCGAATCCAGCAGCTCGAGCGCGGCATGCGCATTGGCGGCGACCTCGATGCGATAGCCGAAATCCTCCAGGATCGAGCGCGCGAGCTCGGCCACGTCCGGACGATCCTCGACGATCAGAATGCGCTCGCTGCCCGACCGCTCCATCGCCATCTGCGTCCGGATCGAGGGCGCGGCGATCGCCTGCTCGGTCGCCGGAAACAGCAGCTGCACGGTCGTGCCGAGCCCGACCTCGCTGTAGATATAGGTGCTGCCGCCGGACTGCCGCGTGAAGCCGTAGACCATCGCGAGGCCGAGCCCGGTGCCCTTGCCCTCCTCCTTGGTGGTGAAGAACGGCTCGGCGACCCGCGCGAGAACATGGTGCGGAATGCCGACGCCGTCGTCGGACACTTTCAGCGCGACATAGCGCCCGCCCTTGGGCACGCCGAACTGCACGATGTCCTCCTCCGCGATCTCCTTGTTCTCGGTGCGGATGGTCAACGTGCCGCCGTGCGGCATCGCATCGCGCGCGTTGACGAACAGATTGAGCAGCGCGACCTCCGCCTGGGTCTGGTCGACGCGGCTGTTCCACAGGCCCGGCTGCGCCTTGACGACGATGCGCACGCTGTCGCCGAGCGTGTGGCGCGCCATCTGCACCATGGTCTCGATCATGTTGTTGAGGTTGATCGGCCGGCTGTCGAGCCGCTGCTTGCGCGCGAACGACAATAGCTGCTGCGTCAAGGTCGCGGCCCGGTTGGCGGCCGTGCGGATGTTCTCGACGGCGCGGCGGTGCCGCGGGGCCAGTTCGGCGACGGCGCCCTGCAGCGTCTCGGTGTAGCCGATGATGACCTGCAGGATGTTGTTGAAGTCGTGCGCAATGCCGCCGGTGAGCTGGCCGATCGCCTCCATCTTCTGCGACTGCACCAGCGCGCTCTCGGCGTCGCGGCGGCGCGACACGTCGAGCTGCGAGCCGAAATAATACACCAGCTCGCCGTCGCGGTTGTAGACCGGGCTGACGAACAGCGCATTCCAGAACGAAGCACCATTCTTGCGATAATTGAGGATCTCCACCGCGATGTCCTGGCGGTTGGCGATCGCCGTGCGGATCGCTGCAATGGTGTCGCGGTCGGTGTCCGGCCCCTGCAGGAAACGGCAATTGGTGCCGACGATCTCGGAGATCTCGTAGCCGGTCATTTCCAGGAACGCCCGGTTGGCGAACAGAATGGGATTGTCGTTCTGGCGCGGATCGGTGACGATCATCGGCATCCGTGTGGTCTCGACGGCCGCGAAGAAGATGTCGTGGCGCTCCGACGACAGATCGGATGCATCGCCGCTGTCGACGACCGCGCGATCGCGCTGCGGCTTGTGTTCCAACATGCTTCCTTGCTCCGCCTTCTCTCTCCATGACATGCAGGGTCGCGCCGGCACCGGCGTGAGTTGCGCAACGCGCCCCTTCGATATGCCGAAGGATCGGATCGGGTTCCCGCAGGCATGCCTGCACGCGGGACGGCGGACACAGGGCTCACGAAAATGCGAGGAGGCGGCGGGGGAACAAATCCGGCGGATATGGAAATGCCCGCGCCGCATCATCGTCGGCGCATTGCGCGCGCGACGAGGATGTTGCGCGTCCGCCGACGGAGCGCGGCCTACATCACCGGGCAGAGCATCCGGGTCGACGGCGGGCTGACGCGCAGCGTGCGATGCGCTGCATCGTGGTCAGAACATCTCGAAATATTCGCGCTGCTCCCAGTCCGACACCTCGGCCTGGAAGCGCTCGAGCTCGGCGGTCTTGAGGAAGGTGTAGTAGTCGATGAAGGTGGCACCGAAGGCTTCGCGGAAGAACGCGTCCTGCTTCAGCGCATCGACCGCTTCGCCCAAGGATTTCGGCAGGAGATCTGCCTTTGTCTCGTAGGGAACGTCAGCGGACGGGCCGGGATCGATCTTGCGGTCGATGCCGTCGAGGCCGGCTGCGATCTGCGATGCCATGTAGAGGTAGGGATTGGCGGCGGGCTCGCCGATGCGGTTCTCCAGGCGGGTGGCGCGATCGCCGGGGCCGCCGAGCACGCGGATCATGACGCCTCTGTTGTCGCGGCCCCAGATGGCGCGGTCCGGTGCCAGCGAATAGGCGCGGTAGCGCCGGTAGCCGTTGATCGTCGGCGTCGAAAACAGCGCGGAGGCGCGCGCATGCGCGAGCAGGCCTGCCATGTAGTGACGGCCGAGCGTGGACAGACCTTCGGCGTCCTCCGTCATGAACGCGTTGCTGCCGTCGCGCGCCACCAGCGACTGGTGCAGATGCCAGCCCGACGACATCACGTTGGGGATGCGCGGCCGGCACATGAAGGTGGCGTGATAGCCGTTTCGCTGCGCGATCTGCTTCACGGCGCTGCGGAACAGCACCATCGTATCTGCAGGCGCCAGCCCGATGCCCGGCTGCAGCACGAATTCGCACTGGCTCGGCCCGTATTCGAGCTCGATCGAGCGCAACGGCAGGCCGAGCGCGACGAGGTTCGCCCGGATGATCTCGAGCGCCGGCTCCATCTGATCGAAGCGCTGCTCGGTGAGATACTGATAGCCTTGCGTCAGCAGGCTGACCGTCGGCGGCACGCCGGGCTGGCCGGGCGAGCCGGCATCACCGGGCGCGAGCCTGGGATCCTCGACCTTGAAGATGTGGCACTCGACCTCGAGGCCGGCCTTGAACTGATAGCCACGCTGGTCGAGCGTCGCCAATGCCGACCGATAGAGATTGCGCGTGGCGAACGGCACCGGCGCGCCATTCGCGAAGTACAGATCACACAGCACCCAGCCGGTGCCGGGTGCCCAGGGCAGCACGTGAAAGGTGGTGGGATCGGCGACCATCAGTGCATCGCTGCCGCCCTGCATCTCGGCCATGCCGAAGCCGCCGCCGGCGGTGAACACCGGAAACACGGTGCGATGCGAGGTATCCTTGGCAAGCAGGGTCGTCGTGATCGAGCAGCCGTCCTCGAGCGAGGACAGCGCCGCATCGACGGTGAGCGTCTTGCCGCGCAGGATGCCGTGCTGGTCCGGGAACGAGAAGCGGATGGTGGTGAGGCCGTGCTCCTCGGCGAGGCGGCGCATGCGCGCTGCGGCCTCGGCCTGCTCGACGGTCCACAGCTGATGCTTGTCGACGAAACTCAACGATGGCTCCTCGAATCGTAGGACGGGCAAAGGCGCGTTCGCGGCGCTACCTCCGCCGTTGCGCCAGTGGACGCTGCGAACACGACGCGCCCACCGCCGCGACGGTGCACGTGAATGGTGGGCACGCCGTCGGACGGCACGCTGCGCCGTTCCGCCGGCCTTGGCCACCGTACGGCAACTCGGAGCAAAGTAGCTACTCCGCCGCGCTCAGATGCGGGGCCAGCCGAATGATATCCGCCGGCACCGGCGGGGCCCAGGGGGCGTTGCGGCGGCGGCGGACGTCGACTTCCATCCAGTAGGTCTCCCAGCCGCGCGTCGGCCCGATGCCGTCCATCGTCGCCGGGCCCTGCACGCTGCGGGCCTCCGCGGCATCGAGGAACAGCATCGGCAGCTCGCCGCGCGCGATCGTCTCGATCTGCTCGCGCAGCAGACGGCGGTATTGGATGATGGCCTTGTCGGATTGCCCGAGATGCTCGCGGGTGCGGTCCTGGATCCGGCCCATCGACTCCACCGCCCACTGGTCGTGCACGTTGATGTCGTTGCCCATCCCGGTGTAGGTCGCGGTCGCCTGCTCCTGAGGATCGAAGCCGTAGTCGTTGCTCTTGTTCTTGCGCGAGCGATAGTCCGGCAGCTCATAGAGCTCGAGCCGCTGCGCCCGCATCTTCGCCCGGTCGACCGGCGCGCCATAGCTGGTGAAGATCGCGTACCAGTAGCAGGTCTCGTCATCGACCGGCACGTGCCACTGCGTGATCGTCATCTCCGTGCTCATCGGAATCACGAAGGCATGCGGGAACAGCTGATTGGTGACCCGCACATGGGTGCGCTCGGCATCGATCTCGCGCAGCGCGATGATGCGCAGCCCGTATTCAGTGCGCTCGACATTGATGATCGGACGATCATATTCGCGCAGCACCTTGGTCATCGGCAGCTCGCTGTCGGCGGAGGCGCCGCGGAACTGCTTGCCATAGGCGGTCGACGTATCCTCGTCCTCGAAGAAGCGGTGCAGGAACGAGGCATGCGCCGGGTCGATGCCGACCTCCAGCGCCTGCAGCCAGTTGCATTCGATCAGGCCCTTGAAGGCGAAGGTGTAGGCGTCGGGCGCGGTGAAGCAGTCGAGGTCCGGGAACGCCGGGGCTGTGCCATCGCCGAGCCAGGCCCAGAGGAGGCCGCCCTTCTCGACCACGGGATAAGCGCGCTGCCTGACGTTCTTGCACAGCGGCGAGCCGGCCGGTTCGGCCGGCGTCTCCAGACAATTGCCGTCGGCGTCGAACAGCCAGCCATGGAAGGCGCAACGCAACCCGCCGTTCTCCAGCCGTCCGAAGGCGAGATCTGCGCCGCGATGCGGGCAATCGCGATCAAGTAGTCCGTAGCGGCCCTGCGCATCCTTGAAGAGCACGAAGTCCTGACCGAGCAGCTTCACCGCGCGCACCGGCCGCTCGCCCGCGAGCTCATCGACCAGCGCGGCCGGCTGCCAGTACATCCTCATTAGTTTACCGGCGGGCGCGCCGGGTCCGACGCGCGTGATCAGGTCGTTTTGCTCCTGGCTCATCATGATGGCCGTCTCTCCTGTTCCGTCGCAAGTCGGGCGTTGAGCGTCACGCGATCATCTAATAATGTTCGCTAGACGAACACATGTTCGCCCAGATTAGATTCGCTTTAAGTGGGGAGAAGCGCAAGTGAAAAAGCTACAACCGAAGCCGAGGGGCCAACGGACTGCAGCTTCACTGCGGCCGAAAACAACAACAGCGGATCATGTCAGGCCGATGCCGAAACTGAAGCGCACTGATGAGGAGAAGAAGCAGGCTCGGGGCGACGGTCCCGAGTTCGTGGAAGCGCTCGATCGCGGCCTGCGGGTGATACAAGCCTTCAGCCGCGAGGGCCGCCCGATGACGCTGAGCAAGGCCGCGGAACTCACCGGCCTCGCCCGCGCCACGGTGCGACGGATTCTGCTGACACTGAAGGCCTCCGGCTTCGTCCATGGCGACGATCGGCTGTTCTCGCTGACGCCGCGCGTGCTGCTGCTGGCCTCCAGCTATCTCGCCTCCAACCAGATCAACAGCGTGATGCAGCCGTTGATGGACAACACGGCCGGCGAGGCGCGCGAGGTCTGCTCGCTCGCCGTCCTCGACGGCGAGACGGTCGTCTTCATCGCGCGCGCGACGTCGACGCGGATGTTCTCGACCGGGCTCGAAATCGGCTATCGGCTGCCGGCGTTCTGCACGTCGGTCGGCCGCGTGTTGCTGAGCCGGATGCCGGACGATCAGTTGCGCCAGGCCGTCGAGCGCATGACGCTGACCGAGATGACGCCGCAGACGATCACCGACAAGGAAGCATTGCTCGCGTCGATCATCGCCGTCCGTGACGACGGTTACTCGCTCGTCGACGGTGAGGCGGAGCTGGGTTTCCGCTCGATTTCAGTGCCGATTCGCCGCTATGACGGCGGCATCATCGCCGCCGCCAACATCGGCGGCCACGTCGATCGCATCGGCGTCGACGAGATGAAGGAGCGCTTCCTGCCGCTGCTGAAGAAGCTCGCAGCCACGGCGCAGCCACTGCTCGTCTGATCGTCGGGGAGAGGCCTCGGCCGCTGGCGCGCTGGCTCTCGCTCGCGCATCAGGTCACACCACCGCAACCTTCGCATCGAACTCGCGGCCACGAGCGCCGCTGCTCCATCCGGCAGCGACATCGCCGAGAGGCATCGTCGCGCCGCTGATCGAGCACGTCGTCCCGCCCCTCGCTGCATCGCGGATCGGCGCACTCGCCGTTCTCGTGAGAGCCGGACTTCGCGCGACAATCGTTCCGATGTCATCACCGACAGCGCGGTGCTACCAACTCATCGCCGCAACAGGACGAGAGAGCCGGCCATCGCCGGCCACGTGAAGTTACCGGCCGCGCGAACTAATCGTTGTGGTCGCAGGCCTTGCGACGCCGCGGCCCACGCCCATTACGTGATATTATCGTGACGCCCGACCCTGTTTGCCACGATTGACGATCCATCCTGGTATCATCGCGCTGCGTGCGATGGTGGCATGATCCGGAGCGGAAGTAGTTCGACCTCCGCCTCGCGCGCGGATTGCGGACGACGCCACCAGATTGCCGCGAATGGCGCCGCAATCACGAAAGCCAAAGGCGCCGCGGCCCAAGCGGCATCGCGTGCGACCCGATCACTGCGTCCGTCCGGCCATACGCCGTCGCGAAGAGGCGCAGGATGAGCCAGGGCAAGGCTGGGGACGAGGTCGTCGCCCCGGGACGGCGGGCGCGAAGCGGAGCACATCGTTGGACATCGGCCGCCTCACGCGCGTAAATGGCATGCCGGGTGGAAAACACCCGGACCAGGTGAACGCCGTTTCCGGGGGAAGACCCATGACTGATGCGCTGCCGCTCGTGCTGGTGCCTGGACTGATCTCGTCGCCCCGCATCTATGCGCCTGTCATCCCCGCGCTGTGGCGGCTCGGGCCGGTGATGGTGGCCAACCACGTCCGCGATGACAGCATGGCCGCGATCGCGCGCCGCATCCTGGCCGAGGCGCCGCCGCGCTTCGCGCTCGCGGGACATTCGATGGGCGGCTACATCGCTTTCGAGATCATGCGCCAGGCGCCGGAGCGCGTGGGCCGGCTGGCGCTGATCAACACCCAGGCGAGGCCCGACACGCCGGAGGCGAGCGCGCGCCGCCGCACCATGATCACCCGCGCCAAGGAGGGCGACTATCACGGCGTGGTCGACGAGCTGTTCTCAGGCTTCGTCCATCCGTCGCGCCAGGACGATCCGCGGCTGCGCCAGCTGGTGCACGACATGGCCGAGGAGGTCGGCGTCATCGGCTTCGTCCGGCAGCTTACGGCCATCATGTCGCGTCCGGACTCGCGGCCGACATTGACCGCGATCCGCTGCCCGACCCTGGTGCTGACCGGCGACACCGACAACACCATTCCAAACAGCCTGTCGAAGGAGATGGCCGACGGCATCGACGGCAGCTGGCTGGTCGTGCTGGAGAATTGCGGTCACCTGCCGCAGCCCGAGCAGCCGGAGGAAACGGCGCAGGCGCTGATGGAGTGGCTCAGGGGGTGAGATCGCCAATGAGCCATATGAGACTCCGCACGCTGGCCGGTGGCAACTCACCGGAATGCAGCGTATATTGCGACAATGCTGGATAACGCCAAAATCGCCAAGATCGCCCGCGAGGTCGCCACTGCGAATCTGAGCAGCTCCGCCGCGGTAACAGACGTCACGACGGCGTCCTATGCGGACTCCGAAGGCCGTGACGCGCTGCGGATCACCATCGTATTGAGCCCCATCCAAGGGACCAACATCGAGGGAGAAGCAGTACTGGATACGCTGGTCCAGATCCAAGAGCAGCTCCAGGCCGCAGGCGAGGACCGTTTTCCGCTGATCGAATACGAGGCGGAGAACGAGGCCGTTGGCGATACTTAATCCGGAGCATCTGTTTCAGCAGGCTGAGCAGTTGATCGTTCCGCCTGCGGCGGGGCCACCACGGCAGGTGAACATCCGTCGCGCAATTTCGGCTGCGTACTATGGATTGTTTCATGCAACGCTCATCGCCGCTGCAGATCAATTCGTTGGCAAGACGAAACAAGGGACACCTTCATACGCCCTCGTCTATAGAGCCGTGGATCATCGAGACCTCCGATTGCTATGCGAGGAGATCAAAAAGTCGAAGCTCTCCGCCAAATATCTCCCGTTTGCGCCCTCTGGAGGCTTTGGAGCAAACCTTCAAGCGTTCGCATTCGCTGTCCTGGAGCTGCAAGAGAAGCGCCATGAAGCCGACTATAATCCGATGATCCGCGTCAAAACCCTGGATGCGCAGCTCGCCATCAGAATGGCGAGAGCTGCATTGGCGAGCTTCGAAGCCGCTCGCGTCCAAAACCAGGAAACTTTCCTGACATTGTTGACGTTGTTGCTATTCCCGCCCCGCTGAGCCAGGACGGAAAGCCAACTACGCTTCGCTGACTCTTCCCGTCCCCACCCTCAACCCGTCCACGAACACATCGAGCAGCCGCAGCACGCTCTGCTGCCAGCCGGTCTGATCGTGCATGTAGCACATGCCGATCAGCGCACGCAGGACGTCGTCGGCGCTGATGTCGCTGCGAATCTCGCCGGCCTGGACGGCCCGCGACAGCAGCGCGCCGATCGCGCGGGTGAGATGGCCGTGCGAATAGGCGGCGAGCTCGGAGTTCGCGTTCATGACGATCGCCAGTGCGGCCATCATGCCCTTCTTGGTGGCGACGAACTGCACCGTCGAGCGCAGCCAGCGCCGCAGCGCCTCGACCGGCGACGGCTCGCTCTTCAGCGCCTCGGCGAGCTCCGAGAGCTGCTCGACCTCGCGCCGGTACACCGCCTCGAACAGGTCCTCGCGGGTGGGGAAGTGACGATACAGCGTGCCGATGCCGACGCCGGCCTGGCGCGCCACCGCTTCCAGGCTGGCTTCGGCGCCGCCAGCGCTGAACACCGCCTTGGCGGCCTCCAGCACGCGCTCGCGATTTCGCTGCGCATCGGCGCGCGGCTTGCGCGGCCGCTCTTGTGGTTTCGTCTCCATCTCACCAGCTCTTGATGACGGACCGTTCATGTCCCCTTGCTAAACGGAGGAACCCTCCGTATAAATAGACCTGCCACCCGGGACAGCCAACTTTCCTGAGCTGTCGTCCCGCGGTCGCTGGATCTGGACGGACCATCGCCCGTAAGGCGGTGCCCGCTGCGATCCGATTAGGCCATCGCTTCGATCGGAACAACGCATGAATCGGACTGTCAGACTCACCGTCAACGGTGAGCCGCGAACGCTTGCGCTCGACGACCCCAGGGTCACCCTGCTCGACCTGCTGCGCGAGCGCCTCCACCTCACCGGCACCAAGAAGGGCTGCGACCGCGGCCAGTGCGGCGCCTGCACCGTCCTGGTCGACGGCCGCCGCATCAACTCCTGCCTGACGCTGGCCGTCAGCCTCGACGGCGCCGCGATCACCACCATCGAAGGACTTGCTCAAGGCGACCAGCTGCACCCGGTGCAGGCGGCGTTCATCGATCATGACGCCCTGCAATGTGGCTTCTGCACGCCGGGCCAGATCATGAGCGCGGTCGGGCTCATCAACGAAGGCCAGGCGGGCTCCGATCCCGAGCGCGTGCGCGAAGGCATGAGCGGCAATCTATGCCGCTGCAGCGCCTATGTCGGTATCGTCGAGGCGGTGCTCGACGCGCAGGCGACGCTCTCTGATACGAAGGAGCGCGCGGCATGAACCGGTTCGACTATGTGAAGCCGTCGAGCGTCGCCGAAGCGATTGCCGCCGCCGGCGCACCCGGCGCCGCCTATCTCGCTTCGGGCACCAACCTGCTCGATCTGATGAAGGGCAATGTCGTCCGGCCGGCGCGGCTGGTCGACATCTCGCATCTCGCCGAGCTCACGCGCATCGAGACGCTCGGCAATGGCGATGTCAGGATCGGCGCGCTGGTGCGCAATGCCGATCTCGCGCATGATTCAGGCTTCGCGCGCGACTTTCCGGCGGTGGCGGAAGCGCTGCTGTCCGGCGCCTCGGCGCAATTGCGCAATGCGGCCACCGTCGGCGGCAATCTGCTGCAGCGGACGCGGTGCGCCTATTTCTACGACCCGGCGTCGGCCTGCAACAAGCGCACGCCTGGCGCCGGCTGCGACGCCCGCGGCGGCGACAACCACCAGCACGCTGTGCTGGGCTGGAGCGAGGCCTGCATCGCCACCAATCCCTCCGACTTCTGCGTGCCGCTGGCGGCGTTCGATGCCGTGGTTGAGATCGAAGGCAAAGCGGGCCGGCGCGAGGTCGCGCTGGAGGCGCTGCATCTGTTGCCCGGCAGCACGCCGGAGCGCGAGAGCGTGCTCGCGCCGGGCGAGATGATCGTCGCGGTCCGGCTGCCCGCGGCGTCGCGCGCGTTCGCCAGGCACGCGCGCTATCTGAAGGTCCGCGAGCGCAATTCCTACGCGTTCGCGATCGTCTCGGCGGCAGCCGGTCTCGTGATCGAGAACGGCAGCATCAAGCAGGCGCGCCTGGCGCTCGGCGGCGTCGCTGCCAAGCCATGGCGTGCCCACCAGGCCGAAGCGCTGCTCGCAGGACAGCCCGCGGATGCGCACCTGTTCGAACGCGCCGCCGAGGCGGCGCTGCACGACGCAAAGCCCTCCGGCGACAACGCCTACAAGATCCCGCTCGCGCGCAGCCTGATCGTGCGCGCGCTTGCCGCCGCGGCCCACGGCACGCCGTCGCGCATGCCGGCGTTGCCGGCCTCTCCCTTCTCCTCCGTTCCAGGAGTGCTTCATGACGCCTGAGCTCAATCTCTCCCGCGATCCCGCCCATATCAGACACGGCTCCAACATCGGCCAGTCGCTGTCGCGCGTCGATGGCCGCGCCAAGGTCACCGGCACGGCACGCTACGCCGCCGACAACAATCCGCCCGGCCTGCTCTATGCCGTGCTCGCCGTCTCCAGCATCGCGCGCGGCCGCGTCGTCGCGCTCGACGTCGAAGCCGCCAAGGCGCATCCCGGCGTGGTCGAGGTGATGACCTCCGCCAACCGGCCGCCGCTGCACGCCGATCCCGACGGCAAGCCTAATCCGTTCGCGTTCCGGTTCGAGGCGCTGCAGAACGATCGCGTGCGCTACGCCAACCAGCCGATCGCGCTCCTCGTCGCCGAGAGCCTGGAAGCAGCGACCGAAGGCGCCGCTCTGCTGTCCCCGCGCTACGAAGTCGAGCCGGCCCGCATCGGGCTCGACGCCAGCGACGCCTACGTGCCGCCTGTGGTCGGCATGGGATTTCCTGCCGAGAGCTACCATGGCGATGTCGAGGCCGCGCTGGCGGGCAGCGACAGGCAGATCACCGCGACCTATGAGACCCCGGCGCACTATCACAACGCGATGGAGCCGCATGCGATCGTCGCCGAATGGCAGGGCGATCGCCTCGTCATCGACACGCCGACCCAGGGCCTCGTGATGATGCGCGGGCGCCTCGCCGAGCTGTTCGGCATCGCGCCGGAGAGCATCCTGATCCGCAGCCCCTATCTCGGCGGCGGCTTCGGCGGCAAGGGCCTCATCGCGGGACCGCAGATCCTCGGCATCCTCGCCGCGAAGCTGACCGGACGTCCGGTGAAGCTCGTGGTGCGCCGCGAGCAGCTCTACGGTCCGTTCGGCCATCGCTCGCCGACCCGGCAGACGTTGCAGCTCGGCGCAAGCGGCGCGGGACAATTGTCGGCGATCCATCATCACGCGCGGATCGCGACCTCGAGCTTCGAGGATTTCTACGAGGCGGCGGCGCATGTCACGCACACGCTGTATACCGCGCCGGCGATCGCGACCACCTATGACGCGGTGCGCATGGACACCGGCACGCCGCTGTTCGTGCGCGCGCCCGGCATCGCGCCGGGCTCGATCGCGCTGGAAAGCGCCGTCGACGAGATGGCCGAGGCCTGCGGCCTCGATCCGCTCGCCTTCCGGGTCAAGAACTACGCCGAGGTCGAGCCGGCCACCGGCAAGCCGTTCTCGTCCAAGGCGCTGCGCGAGTGCTACACGCAAGGTGCGGAGCGTTTCGGCTGGTGGGAGCGGCCGCTGAAGCCGCGCACGATGCGCGACAAGGACGGCTTCCTGGTCGGCTGGGGCATGGGCACGGCGACGTTCCATGCGCTGATGTTCGCAGGCCAGGCGCGCGCGGTGATCCGGCGCGATGGCAGCGGCGTGGTGGAGAGCGGCGCGCACGACATGGGCCAGGGCGCGTGGACCGCGTTCGCACAGATCGCCGCGGATTCTCTCGCGCTCGATCTCGACCAGGTCACGTTCAAGGCCGGAACGTCGGATCTGCCGGATGCCGGCATCGCCGGCGGCTCGGCCCACACGGCGACCGTGGGCACCGCGATCCACAATGCGGGAGCCGCGGTCATCGCGAAGCTTGCCGGGCTTGCGACGGCGGATGAGCGCTCGCCACTGTTCGGCGCCGGCAATGCCGGCGTGATCGCTCGCAACGGGCGGCTGCTGCGGCGCGACGATGACAGCCGCGGCGAGAGCTATGCCGACATCCTGGCCCGCGCCGGTCTCGCCGAGATCGAGGGCTCCGGCTCAGGCGTGCCCGATCCCGCCGCCAACGAGCAGTACGCGATGAGCTCGCATGGCGCTGTCTTCGCCGAGGTCAAGGTCGATCCCGATCTCGGCCAGGTCAGGGTGACCCGCATGGTCGGCGCGTTTGCGGCCGGGAGGATCATCAATCCGAAGCTGGTGAACAGCCAGCTCATCGGCGGCATGATCTGGGGCATCTCGCTGGCGCTGCACGAGGAGGCCGTCACCGACCGGCGCAGCGGCCGCATCATGAACGCCAATCTCGGCGAGTATCATGTCCCGGTGAATGCCGACGTCCCGGCGATCGAGGCGTTCACGGTCGAGGAGCACGATCCGTTCGTCAACCCGCTCGGCATCAAGGGCGTCGGCGAGATCGGCATCACCGGCTCCGCCGGGGCGGTGGCCAACGCGGTGGCGCATGCGACCGGCATTCGGATCAGGCGCTTCCCAGTGCGGATCAGCGACCTGGTCTCGCGCCAATGACGATGGCGCGTTGAGGACCGGCACGAAGCCTCCGTTCTCTTGGCCGAGAGCGGAGGCAAGCGACGGCGCTCCGTCTACGCCGCCTGCCGTGCGAAGGTCCGCCTGAACCACGCCAGAAACGCCTCGCGATTCTGGCCGGGGTCGAACTCGACATGCAGCGCGTCCTTGTCACGGGCGCGGACCCGATATTGCACGTGGCCGTCGAAGCCGCTGAACTCCATGACACCGCGATCGCCGATGCCCGGCTCGGGATCGAACCTGATCCAGGCGCCGCCTTCGGAAATATCCACCAGATCGGCCTTCACCACGCCCTTGCGATCGTCGACGACCTTGATCGACAGGCTCGACTTCAACCGCGGCGACTGACGGCGATCGGCTTCGGCGGTCGCCGTCCTGACGGCCTTCACCAGCGTGGCACGGAGCGAGGTCAGGCCCGTTGCCACGGAGCCGATGGCGTTGCGCACCTCGGCGGCCCGATCGTTGACCATGCCGGCATCCCTGCCGACATTGCCGATCTTGGACGACACATCGCGCGCCGCGCTCGCCGACGACCGGACCGAGCGGCTGATCTCCTGGGTCGCCGCGTGCTGCTCCTCCATCGCCGCGGCGATCGAGGCCGCGACCTCGTCGATCTCGGAAATCTGGCTGCCGATGCCTTCGACGACGTCGACGGTCGCCTGCGTGGTGGTCTGCACCTCGCCGATCAGGCGCGAGATCTCCTCGGTCGATTTGGCGGTCTGATCCGACAGCGATTTGACCTCGGCCGCAACCACGGCAAAGCCGCGGCCGGCATCGCCGGCGCGCGCGGCCTCGATGGTGGCATTGAGCGCCAAAAGGTTGGTCTGCTCGGCGATGCCGCCGATCAGGTTGGAGACCTCGGCGATCTTGTCCACGGCCGCGGACAAGGAGAGCATCGTGTTCTTCGCCTTCTCGCGCTCCGTCACCGCCGATTTGGTGATCGTGCTGGCGCGCGCCACCTGGCTCGAGATCTCGCGGATCGCCGAGCTCAGTTGCTCGGCTGCCGACGAGACCGTCTGGGCATTGGAGAGCGACTGCTCCGAGGCTGCGGCCACCGATTGCGCGTCGGTCGACAGTTCCTCGGCCAGTTTCGAGAGGCCTGCGGCGACGGCCTCGACCTGGCGCGATGCGCCGGCCGCAGCTTCGACGGACGTCTCGGTCTCGCGCTCGATCACGTCGGCCATGTCGAGCATGGCGCGCTTCTTATGCTCCTCGGCGGCCAAACGGTCGCGCTCCTGCTTGTCGCGCAGGCTCGCATTCTCCAGCGCGTTGGTCTTGAAGATGCTCAGCGCGCCCGCCATCGCGCCGATCTCGTCGCCGCGTTCCGAATAGGAAATGTCGGCCGACAGATCGCCCTCGGCGATCCGCCGCATCAGGCCGGTCATGCGCGACAGCGGACGGACGACGCCGATCACCAGCCCCGACATGCCGGCGACGACCAGAGCCAGAACGATGCCGGACACGGTCCACACGACGATGGAGATGCTGCGATCCTGGGTCGCCGCCGTGGCCTCCATGTCCGCATTCAGCTTGTTCGCCTTGTCGACCAGCGTATCGATCACCGCGCGGTGGGCGGCGTAGGCTTCGGCCAGCCGGGCATAGGCGGCATCGGCCTTCGCCATGTCGCCGGAGCGCAGCGCCGGGATCAACTCGGCTTCCAGGGCCTGCCAGAATTTCTGGACCTCACCGTCCGATCGTTCGACCAGCAGCGACTTCAGATCAGGCTGCAGCGCCGAGCCGATCCAGAACGTCTTGCGATCCTCATAGTCCTTCTTCAGCTGCGAGAGCTTACTGACATGCGTGTCGAGATCCTTCGGCGTCCGGAGTGCGAGGGTCGCCTCGAGATAGGCCTCGAGCACATATTCAGGCGGCGGCAGGATGTCGGCCACCAGATCATTGCCGAGCTTGATCTTGTCGTAGAGGGGCCCGCCGACCTTGAGCTCGCGCAGCGCATAGGCGCTGGTCAGCACGACCGCACCGAAGCCGAGTGCGAGCACAAGGCCAAAAGCCGCAATGAACGTGGAAATGGAGAGACGCATCTTCATGTCGGCGGCACATTTCGCTGGAGGGTGGACTGCACCCGCCGTCGCCCCGCCGGAGCCCTCTCCGCTCGCTTGCATGGAGCTGGTCCGTCCGGAACGACCGGCATCGAGTCGTCAATTTGATCAGCGTGCACAACCTTTTCTCAGGGTAAGGTAAATTTCCGCCCCCGTAGAAATGCGGTCCGGCCCGACTCGATCGGGGGACGCAGGCGCTCTGCCCACTATGACCTGGCGCAAGGCGGCGGGAGGCGGATCTGCGAACATCCGCGCACCGCCGCTCAGGAGCCACCATGTCGAAACCCATCCCGGACAAGGCCGAGATCGCGCTCGAATATCCCGACAAGTTCTATGCCGGCACGTTCGAGCATTCCTCGCGGTTCGAAGCCCATCTCGAATCATCTGGCCTGGCATTGACCCTGGAGCGCCCCGGCCCCGAGGACGTCCGCAAATCGATCCATATGCATCTGAACTTTGGACTGCTCGCCGCGATCCTTCACGAGCTCGCCGCCGGCATCGCTTCGATGCCCAAGGACGACATCATTCATCGCGAGCAGCTGCGCGACGCAGTCGCGGCCTTGCATCGAGCTCTTAACGCGCCTTAACCAGTTGTGCCGCGACGGCACAGCAAGGCCCGGCGTCAGCTCCTGCTCCAGCCTTCGTTAGTGCATTGCTAACTACGCCAGAGCCTTTGCCCGCAGAAGGTCGGGTTGGAGGCCAGTGTGCTGCGCGAGTGACAGCATTTTATTCGAAAGCGATCTATCTCCGATCCATCGACGGCGCGCGCTGCGCGAGCCTTGTTAGTTGAGTATCGGAGACCCGCCATGAAGAAGATCCTGTTCGCAACCGTTGCAGTCGCCGCGCTGGCCTCGGCCCAGTCCGCTGTCGCCGCCGATCTCGGCGCCCGGACCTATCCCTACGCCACCAAGGCGCCGCCGGCCTATGCCGCTCCGATCTACAACTGGACCGGCTTCTATCTCGGCGCCCATCTCGGCGGCGCGTTCTCCAGCGACAACAACTTCTCCGGCCTCGCCACCGGCAACAACTCCAACGGCCGCTTCCTGGGCGGCGTGCAGGTCGGCGCCGACTGGCAGTTCGCACCGACCTGGGTGATCGGCGCCGAGGGCCAGTACAGCTGGCTGAGCGGCAGCGTCGGCGCCGCCTTCCCTGGCGGCCTCGTCTACACCAACAGCCAGCGCGGCCTCGGCTCGATCACCGGCCGCTTCGGCTACACCTGGGGTCCGGGCCTGCTCTACGTGAAGGGCGGCTACGCCTATTCCGACAACAACGAGAAGGTGACGTTCGCCGGCACGCCGGTCGGCTTCGCAACCAACGGCGACCACCGCAACGGCTGGACCGTCGGCGGCGGACTCGAATACATGTTCGCGCCCAACTGGTCGGCCAAGGCCGAGTATCAGTACTACAATTTCGGCAGCGCCACCTTCACGGCGCCCGCCGCGCTGGTCCCGACCGGCAGCTTCACCACCGACGACCACACCTTCAAGGCTGGCGTGAACTACCGCTTCAACTGGGGCGCTCCGCTCGCGGCCCGCTACTGATCCGCAGGCGTCAAATAACAACAAACGACGGGAAGGCCGGCAGCGATGCCGGCCTTTTCTGTCATAGGTTATCGAAAGCGCGGCCCAACAATCCTTTCCGTCCTGTTAAATGCCGCACGGTGAAATGCGAAAATGCGAGAAAACTCAGCACTGCCCGAGTAGTTTCCCGGATTTGTTAACCGCCCGCCGCGATACTGCCTGCAAGCAACAGCTCCAAGTAGTGCATATCGGGGGACACCAGAGATGGCGATTCGGTTCAGCTTCAGCAGGGTGCTCGGAGTCCTGCGACCTGGATGGGGCGTCCGCGGCAGCCTGTTCGCAGCCTTCGCAGTGATCGCCGGCATGGCGATCGCGATCAGCGTCGCTGCGGGACTGATGCTGCGACACGTCGGCGGCACCATGGTCGAGCTCTCGGACCGCGAGATTCCGCGCCTGACCTCGAGCCTGCAATTGCTGGCGCAGAGCTCCGGCCTGGCCAGCCTCGGCCCGGCGCTGCTGCAGTCCCAGAGCGAGGACGCGCTCAACGATCGCCTGAAGAAGATGCAGGAGATCCAGAAGACCACGCAGGAGCGCCTGAGCGAGATCAGCGCGCTCGGCGCCGCGAAAAGCGTGGTGGCGCCGCTCGCGGAGACCATCAAGAACATCAACGAAGCCAATCAGAGCCTGGTGTCGGCCGCACGCGAGCGGCTCGAAGTGGCGGCCCTGCACAACAAGCAATATGACGCGCTGCGCAAGGCGCAGGCGGACTTCACTGCCGCCGCCAACGAGCCGATGCTAGATGCCCAGACGCAGCTCAACGCCGTGCTCGGCGCAGCCGAGGTGTCGGCAGACGATGCAACGGCGGCCGCACGGTTCGTCGAACAGCTCGGCAACGTGATCGCGTCCGGCAACCTGCTGGTGGCGCAGATGGCTGCCGCGCTCTCGGCCAACGACAGCGACACGCTGGAGACGATCGAGCGGCAGTTCAAGGAGGCGCTGGCGCAGCTCAAATCCAATCTCGAATTGCTGCCGACCGGCCGCAGCACCAAGGCAATCCACGATGCCGCGCTGAAGCTCGCCGCACTCGGCGAGGGCAAGGCCCGCGTGTTCAAGACGCGCGAGAAGGAGCTCGACGCCAACGATTACGGGCAGACCGTGCTGGAGGAGACGCGAAAGCTCAATGTCGGTCTCGACATCAGCGTGCAGCAGCTCGTCGAAGGCGTGCGCAAGTCGACCGAAAGCGCCACCAGCACGGCGGGCCGTGACATCGAGCTGGCAACGCTCGGCATGGCCGGTGCCGGCGCAGCCACGCTGCTCGGCTCGGTGCTGTTCGTCTGGCTCTATGTCGGCGGCAACATCCTGCGCCGGATCAAGCGGCTGCAGCAGGCGATGCAGACGCTGTCGAGCGGCGATCTCGGCACCGAGATTGCGGCCTCGAAGCAGCGCGACGAGATCGGCGCGATGGTCGACACCCTGCAGGTGTTCCGCGACAACATGGTCCGTGCCCGTACCCTGGCCGCCGAGCAGGACCGCGAGAATGCCGCCAAGGCCGAGCGCGCCGCGCGCATGGAGGCCCAGATCGCCACGTTCGAGGCGACGGTGCGCAGCGCCCTCGGCACGCTGCAGAACTCCGCCACGGCCATGCAGGCGACCGCGCAGAGCATGTCGCAGACCGCCGACCAGTCCAACTCGCTGGTCAATGCGGTCGCGGCGGCTGCCGAGGAGACCTCGGTCAACGTCCAGACCGTGTCGGCCGGCACCGAGCAATTGTCGTCGTCGATCGCGGAGATCAGCCGCCAGGTCGTGACCTCGGCCCAGATCGCCAAGAAGGCGGTCGAGGAAGCCGGCGCCACCGACTCGACGATGCAGGGACTCGCCGACAATGCGAGCCGCGTCAGCGTCGTCGTCGACCTGATCCAGGCGATCGCCTCCCAGACCAACCTGCTCGCGCTCAACGCCACCATCGAGGCGGCGCGCGCGGGCGAGGCCGGCCGCGGCTTCGCGGTGGTCGCGCAGGAGGTGAAGAGCCTGGCGAGCCAGACCGCCAAGGCCACCGACGAGATCCGCACCCAGATCGCAGGCATGCAGCAGGTCGCCTCGTCGGCCGTGTCGGCGATCCGCAACATCGGCGAGACCATCGCCGAGATCGACAACGTCACCACCGCGATCGCCGCCGCCGTCGAGCAGCAGGGCACCGCGACGCACGAGATCGCCCGCAACATCCAGCAGGCGGCCTCCGGCACCACCGAGGTCTCCAACAACATCACCGGCGTCTCCAGCGCCTCGGCCCAGGCCGGCACCTCCGCCAACGAGGTGCTCAGCGCCTCGGAGGCGCTACGCCGCGAGGCCGACACCTTGCGCGCCGAGGTCGATTCGTTCCTGACCAACATCCGGGCGGCGTAGTTGCTACTCGCCGGTCATTCCGGGTTCGAGGCCTGCGGCCTCGCCCCGGAATGATGGGGGCGTGGCGAAGCAGAAGGCGTCGAGGCAGGTCATGCTGGCGCGACCCGAAGCACCTTCCGTACCCCGGAATGCCGTCCTGCCATGTGTTTTTCGGCTGGCGCTCGCCCGCAGCGGCCGTTAATCGATGAGGCATGACGAAGACAGACACCGTTCACTCCTCCGCCGAGGCCCTGCGCTATCCCTGGGAGCAGCATCCCGGTGAGGACCAGGTCGTCGAGGTCGCGCCCGGCGTGCTGTGGCTGCGCCTGAAGCTGCCGTTCCGCCTCAACCATGTGAACATCTATCTGCTCGCCGATGGCGACGGCTGGGTCGCGGTGGACTCAGGCTTCGGCAACGAGGAGTCGATCGCCGCCTGGACGCGGCTGCTCGATGGTCCGCTCAAACACGTCAAGATCAGCCGGCTGATCGTGACGCATTCGCATCCCGACCATGTCGGGCTCGCCGGCTGGATCGTCGAGCGCTTCAACTGCCCGCTGGTGATGTCGCAGGTCGAGTATCTGCAGTCGGTCTATCACCAGAACCGCGGCACCGAGGAGCGCCGCGATGCCCAGCGGCTGTTCTTCCGCCGCCACGGCATGGACGAGACCCTGACCGACAAGCTGCTCGGCCGCGGCCAGGAATATCTGCAGCGCGTCTCGGTGCTGCCGGCCTCCTACCGCCGCATCTCCCATGGCGACGAGATCCAGATCGGCAGCCGGCGCTTCAAGGTCATCACCGGCGGCGGCCACGCGCTCGACCAGGTCATGCTGTATTGTGCCGCCGACAAGCTGTTCCTGTCCGCCGACCAGGTGCTGAGCAAGATCTCGCCCAATGTCAGCGTCTGGGCGGTCGAGCCCGACCAGAACTCGCTCGGCGAATATCTGGCGTCGCTGGCGAGCCTCACCACCACCCTGCCCTATGACGTGCTGGTGCTGCCAGGCCATGGCGTGCCGTTCTACGGGCTGAAGACGCGCATCAAGCAGCTCGCCGACCACCACGAGGAGCGCTGCCGGATGATCGCCGACGCCTGCCGCGACGAGCCGAAAACCTCGGCGCAGCTCGTGCCGGTCGTGTTCCACAAGCACGTGCTCGACCCGCACCAGATGGGCTTTGCCGCCGGCGAGCTGATCGCCCACGTCAACTACATGCTGGTCGAGGGTCGGCTGACCGGCCAGGATGTCGACGGCGTGCTGCATTATCGCACCACCTGAGGCCGCGGAGCTGTGCCGCCGCCGCGTCGCCGCAATCCGGGCGCCGTTCGGCCGAGATCACTCCTCCCTTGGACAAATCGCCCAATTCCCGCCGTGGGATTCCGGCTCGACAGCCGCTCTGGAAACGCTCTAAGAAGACCTCACGCCACGCATGCCGCGAGGTCTTCACTTTAGATGCTGCACTGCAGCGCGCCAGTTCGGGTTTCGTGATGGACTACAGCCAGTACTTCAGTGCCGCCCTCGGTCGCCTGCATGATGAGCGTCGCTACCGTGTCTTCGCCGATCTCGAACGCATCGCCGGCCGGTTCCCGCATGCGACCTGGCACTCGCCGAGCGGACCACGCAATGTCGTGATCTGGTGCTCCAACGACTATCTCGGCATGGGCCAGCACCCGAAGGTGGTCGGCGCGATGGTCGAGACCGCGACCCGCGTCGGGACCGGCGCCGGCGGCACCCGCAACATCGCCGGAACCCATCATCCCCTGGTGCAGCTCGAGGCCGAGCTCGCCGACCTCCACGGCAAGGAAGCGGCGCTGCTGTTCACCTCCGGTTATGTCTCCAACCAGACCGGCATCGCCACGCTCGCCAAGCTGATCCCCGACTGCCTGATCCTGTCGGACGCGCTGAACCACAATTCGATGATCGAGGGCGTGCGCCAGTCCGGCTGCGAGCGCCAGATCTGGCGCCACAACGATCTCGCCCATCTCGAACAGCTCCTGATCGCCGCCGGTCCTAACAGGCCGAAGCTGATCGCCTGCGAGAGCCTGTATTCGATGGACGGCGACGTCGCGCCGCTGGCGGCGATCTGCGATCTCGCCGAGCGCTACAATGCGATGACCTATGTCGACGAGGTGCACGCGGTCGGCATGTACGGCCCGCGCGGCGGCGGCATCGCCGAGCGCGACGGCGTCATGCACCGCATCGACATCCTCGAAGGCACCCTCGCCAAGGCGTTCGGCTGCCTCGGCGGCTACATCGCCGCGAAGGGCGAGATCATCGACGCCGTGCGCTCCTATGCGCCGGGCTTCATCTTCACGACCGCGCTGCCGCCGCCGATCTGCTCGGCCGCCACGGCTGCGATCAAGCACCTGAAATCGTCGAGCTGGGAGCGCGAACGCCACCAGGACCGCGCCGCTCGGGTGAAGGCGATCCTCAACGCCGCCGGCCTGCCGGTGATGACCAACGACACCCACATCGTGCCGCTGTTCGTCGGCGATCCCGAGAAGTGCAAGCAGGCCTCCGACCTGCTGCTGGAAGAGCACGGCATCTACATCCAGCCGATCAACTACCCGACCGTCGCCAAGGGCGCCGAGCGTCTGCGCATCACGCCCTCGCCCTATCACGACGACGGCCTGATCGACCGCCTCGCCGAAGCCCTGCTGCAGGTCTGGGAACGGCTGGGCCTTTCGCTGCACAAGAAGGCGATGGCGGCGGAGTAGCCCTTCGTAGCCCGGGTGAGCGCAGCGACACCCGGGTTCGCCTCGGCAGCTCATAGGACCCCGGATATCGCTCCGCTCATCCGGGCTACGCGCGCCCGCGGCTGAGCTGGCTACGCGATCACCTCACGCGCCACTGCGCTCCCCTCCCCCTTGCGGGGAGGGGTCGGGGGTGGGGGTCCACGAGTCCCGCTCTCCATGAGACAGCCTGAGCTCTCTAAAGGAGCGAAGAGTCCAGCTGCTGACGATAAGGCCGAGGCGCGCGTCTAATTCAATTCAGTGCCCGGGGCCCCCCACCCCCAACCCCTCCCCGCAAGGGGGAGGGGAGCTGACCGGCCACGCCGCGAGACACGGGCTCAGATCGTCACGACTCCACCGATCCGTCTGGATATGGAACGGACCGCCGCCGTCGAAGCGATACATCGCGCCGCCCTTAACGACGCCTCCTCGTTCCCTGCGTCCCTCGCCACATCCCTATCGCCCCGCCTCTCGCAAAGCGCTAAGTTCGCAGCCAATTCACGGGGCGCAGCGATCGAGGAGTTCGCGAAGGCCATGCTGCATGACTGGGGCGTGATCGCAGCCGCGTTCGGCTACATCGGCTTCCTGTTCCTGGTCGCCAGCCGCGGCAACCGGGCCGGAGAGCGGCGGCCGGCGGAAAGCCGTGGCCGGCTGGCTGGGCTGATCTACCCGCTGTCGCTGGCGATCTACTGCACCTCCTGGACCTTCTTCGGCTCGGTCGGCTTCGCCTCGCGCACCAGCGTCGACTTCCTCGCGATCTATCTCGGGCCGATCCTGATGGTCGGCGCCTGCACGCCGCTGCTGCGCCGGGTGATCCAGCTCGCCAAGTCGCAGAACATCACGTCCGTGGCCGACCTGATCGGCGCCCGCTACGGCAAGAGCCAGGCGGTCGCAGCAACGGTGGCGCTGATCGCGATCATCGGCTCGGTGCCCTACATCGCGCTGCAGCTCAAGGCCGTCGCCTCGTCGCTGCAGACCATCCTGATCGACGACCGCGCCTTCGCCCACATCCCGATCGTCGGCGACATGGCGCTGATGGTCACGCTCGCGATGGCCGTCTTCGCGGTGCTGTTCGGCACGCGACAGACCGACGCCACCGAGCATCAGCATGGCCTGATGCTGGCGGTCGCGACCGAGTCGATCATCAAGCTCGTCGCCTTCATCGCCGCCGGCGCCTTCGTCACCTTCTGGATGTTCTCGCCGGTCGAGCTGATCGAGCGCGCGATGAAATCGCCGGAGGCCGAGCGCGCGCTGGAATATGTGCCGGGCATCGGCAATTTCCTCACCATGACCCTGCTGTCGTTCTGCGCCGCAATGCTGCTGCCGCGCCAGTTCCATGTCAGCGTGGTCGAGAACGCCGACGACGCCGAGGTGTCGCGCGCGCGCTGGCTGTTCCCGCTCTATCTGGTCGCGATCAATCTGTTCGTGATTCCGATCGCGCTCGCCGGCCTCGTCACCTTCCCGTTCGGCGCCGTCGACAGCGACATGTATGTGCTGGCGCTGCCGATCGAGGCCAATTCGCAATGGCTGTCGATCCTCGTCTTCGTCGGCGGATTGTCGGCGGCGACCGCGATGGTCATCGTCGAATGCGTGGCGCTGTCGATCATGGTGTGCAACGACATCGTCGTGCCGCTGGTGCTGCAGCGTCAGGAGCAGCGCGAGATCGGCCGCGACTTCGCGGGCTTCCTGCTCGGCACCCGCCGCATCGCGATCTTCGCCATCATGGTGATGGCCTATTTCTACTACCGCGCGCTCGGCAACACCCAGCTCGCCGCGATCGGTCTGCTGTCGTTCGCCGCCATCGCCCAGCTCGCGCCGAGCTTCTTCGGCGGTCTGTTCTGGCGGCGCGCGACCGCGCGCGGCGCCATGGGCGGCATGCTGGTCGGCTTCGCCGTCTGGCTCTACACGCTCTTCATCCCGAGCTTCCTGGACACCTCGACCGCGGGCATCCTGTTTCTCCAGCACGGCCCGTTCGGGCTGGAGGCACTCAGGCCGCAGGCGCTGCTCGGCACCGATCTGCCGCCGCTGCTGCATGGCGTGCTGTGGAGCCTGTCGCTCAATCTGTTGACCTACATCGTGCTGTCGCTGGCGCGGCAGCCGTCGTCGATCGAGCTCTTGCAGGCCGACATCTTCGTACCGGCCGAGCTGACGCCGAGTGCGCCGAGCTTCCGGCGCTGGCGCTCGACCGTGACGGTGCAGGACATCCAGAGCACGGTCGGCCAATATCTCGGTCCCGACCGCGCCCGCGCCTCGTTCGAGGCGTTCGCCGCCCAGCGCAACCTCCCGCTCGATCCGGCCGCGCCGGCCGATTTCGAGCTGCTGCGCCATGCCGAGCACCTGATCGCCTCCTCGATTGGCGCGGCGTCGTCGCGCCTCGTGATGTCGCTGCTGTTGCGCAAGCGCACGGTGTCGGCCAAGGCCGCCTTGAAGCTGCTCGACGATTCCCATGCCGCGCTGCATTTCAACCGCGAGATCCTGCAGACCGCGCTCAACCACGTGCGCCAGGGCATCGCGGTGTTCGACGCCGACCTGCAACTGATCTGCTCCAACGGCCAGTTCGTCGACCTGCTCGGGCTGCCGCCGGATCTGGTGCAGATCGGCAGCCCGTTGAAGGAAATCCTCGAATTCATGGGCACGATCGGCGCGCCGACCTATGAGGACAGCGAGGCGCTGCTGGCGCGCCGACTCGCCGCCTACACCACCGAGGGCGAGCCTTATCTGGAACGCCTCGCCGACCGCCACATGGTGATCGAGGTCCGCACCAACCGCATGCCGGATGGCGGCCTCGTCATCACCTTTACCGACGTGACGCCCTCGTTTGAGGCCGCCGAAGCGCTGGAGCGCGCCAATGCGACCTTGGAGAAGCGCGTGCGCGACCGCACCGAGGAGCTGACAAGGCTGAACTCGGAGTTGGCGCTGGCCAAGAGCGCCGCCGAGGACGCCAACATCTCCAAGACGCGCTTCCTCGCCGCCGCCAGCCACGACATTCTGCAGCCGCTGAACGCGGCGCGGCTCTACGTGACGAGCCTGGTCGAGCGGCAGACGGCGGGCGAGGATTCGCGCCTGGTCGAGAACATCGACGACTCGCTCGAGGCGATCGAGGAGATTCTCGGCGCGTTGCTCGACATCTCCCGGCTCGACGCCGGCGCGATGACGCCCTCGATCTCGAGCTTCAAGATGGCCGACCTGATGCGCTCGCTGGAGATCGAGTTCGCGCCGGCCGCGCGCGCCAAGGGTCTGGAGCTGGTGTTCGTGCCGTCGTCGCTGCCGGTCGAATCCGACCGCCTGCTGCTGCGCCGGCTGCTGCAGAACTTCATCTCCAACGCCATCAAGTACACGCCCAAGGGGCGCGTGCTGGTCGGCTGCCGCCGCCACGGCCAGTCGCTGCAGATCGGCGTCTACGACACCGGCGTCGGCATCCCCCCGGTCAAGCGCGGCGAGATCTTCAAGGAATTCCACCGCCTCGAGCAGGGCGCGCGGATCGCGCGCGGCCTCGGCTTGGGGCTGTCGATCGTCGAGCGCATCGCGCGTGTGCTCAATCACGGCATTGCGCTGGACTCGCGGCCCGGCCGCGGCTCGGTGTTCTCAGTGACGGTGCCGATCGCCAAGGCGATCAACCACACCGCCGCCGTCACCACCGCGACCCCGCTGGCAACGACGCCGATCGCGGGCGCCCTGATCGTCTGCATCGAGAACGATCCCGCGATCCTCGACGGCATGAAGACCCTGCTGACGGCGTGGGACGCCGAGGTGATCGCCGTCCCCGATCCGGAGTCCGCGGTGGAGGCGATCGCGGCACGCGACGGCGCCGTCACCGGCCTGCTCGTCGACTATCACCTCGACCGCGGCAACGGCATCGCCGCCATCCGCGACATCCGCCGCCGCTTCAATGAGGCGCTGCCCGCGATCCTGATCACCGCCGACCGCAGCCCCCACGTCCGCGCCGCCGCCCGCGACGACAACATCGCCGTGCTCAACAAGCCGCTCAAGCCGGCGTCGCTGCGGGCGTTGTTGGGACAGTGGCGGATCCAGCAGATGGTGGCGGCGGAGTAGTTCGCAAAGGCGCGGCTGCTCACCCGAAAAAGAGGCAGCCCCGACTGGCGAACAAAGGAATCAGAAAAAGGCGAGGCTCAAATCCAGCCCGTAGGTCTGGGTCAGTATCCATACGAAAAATAAAGCAGCGAAGAACAGCACCAGATGTCTGAGCAACTCGTCCTTTGCACCATCCGATGACTCGGAAAAAGCCCTCGAAAGAGCCCTGGCCATGGCAGTCATGTGCGACCTCTACCTCCCCCCGCTCAAAATAGGTCAAGACGAAGGGCTGAAAGGTTCACCAAGGCGGGAACGCTGACCCGCAGCAGCGCGGCGCACCTGGACCCGCCCTTTGGCTGTCGCAATTGCTGGTCCGTTCGCATTCAAGCGACGGCACTACGCCTCCAGTGCGGTGATCATGTCCACCCGCGTCACATGCCGGCCGCCCTCGAAATCCGCAGTTAGGAACGCGTCGACGATATCGAGCGCCAGCCCCTCGCCGACCACGCGCGCACCGATCGACAGCATGTTGGCGTCGTTGTGCTGGCGGATCATCCGCGCCGAGAAGGTGTCTGCGCAGACGCCGCAACGGATGCCCTTGACCTTGTTGGCAGCCATCATAATGCCCTGGCCGGTGCCGCGCAGGATGATGCCCAACCGGCAATCGCCGGAGGCGACGCGACGCGCGGCCGCTTCGCCATGCTTCGGATAATGCGTGCTCTCCGGCGTCGTCAGCCCGATATCGACCACCACCCAGCCTTTCAGCGAGAGATGAGCCGCAATGGCTTGTCGCAAGGGGATGGCAGCGTGGTCGCTGGAGAGGACGACGCGGCTGTGGCTGTCATGGAGCAGGCTTTCCTCGTTCCGGAGCAGGTTCGCGGCTCGAATGAGTCGGATTAGGTACTCGACGCACTGGATCCGAGATCAATCGGCAAATCTCTTCCCCCGCATTATTTTGCCAGCGACCTCAGCTTGTCGAGCCTCTCGCGCACCTCGCTCCCGTTGCGGTTCAGGATGGGCCCTGCAGATCCGGTCAGGAAGGTGATGTACGGATCTCGATCCTGCAGAAAGAAGATGTAATCAGCCCCCGCCAGGAGAGGGAGCGTGCAATTGCCGTATGCAAATGGCGCGCTCCTGACCTTTTCGTCGTCCGGCGGCTTTCCTTTGATCACCTCGATCGCTTGGGCCGAAGCTTCGATGATCTGCTTGTAGGCCCCCTTCATATCGTCTGGCGCGGCAATCTCCTGGACCGACGTGAGGTGTGCGACGAGGACCGCGGAGGCTTGCGAAAACAATTCCTCCTCGGTCACGAGCGGCTTCCGAGAGAGGGAAGAGCAAGCGGACCCAGGCGAGACATGCGCAAGCGATATCGTAATCAACGAGGCGACCAAGATCCGGCGGGGCATTGCGAACATCGAGCTGCTCCACTCTGGGGTGGGCATATAACATCCTCTTCAACGGCCGATCAACTGTCTGGGGCAGCCGCCTGTCTCCCAGCGGTCGGCAATCGGCTGATCCAGCCGATCTCGCGAACGACAATCGCCAGCCCGGTAGAGTGTTGATACGCTGCTCTCGCGAGATAGCGCCCTGGCCGCAACGCCAGTGTCAGATGATGGCTGCGCAGATCGTCACCTCGATCGGCTGAATCGATCAGATACATGACCCCGGACGCCCCCGTCTCGAATTCGAGTCGCTCAGCGTCCGGGCCATCGAGGTCGGCCCGCAGTTGCGGCGCCCTCAATGCAGGCTCAATCAGTCGCTCATCGTCGACCCCAATCCATTGAACGAGAACCCCTCGGTCTTCGCGATCATCGGCGTACCACGCCACATCACCGGCATCTCCGGACAAGATGACGGCCGCACCATTCCCGCAGACGATCGATCCCAGCCAGCCCGTCACCCTGCACGCACGCGCATAGTCGCTCTGATCTTCAGGGTCTTCATGGCTACTCCATCCCTCGATGCCCCGCCAACGCGACAGTTGCTCAGCGGGGATCAGCACGTGAGGGCCACGGGTCGTTTCAATCCAGGTGCGGGTGCGTGACATGCGGCTAATGATAGCAGATGCGTCTACTCTTGGACCAACAAAGCTCGGCAGCTATTCGAGCCGAAACGAGGCCCCCCCCCGCGAATTGAGTTTCTTTTTTCCAGAAATCATGCTACGAGTCGCGCCATCCCGTGCCCGCCATGAGGGGCGCTTCGCGATCGTCACGAACGTGGGGCGCGGGATGCGGTGGGCGCGTCGGGTCGCAGCGTGCTTTGGCATGCCGACGAACGATCCGGCGCGCACGGTCAAGCCGTGTGGTCCTGGCATCCCGTTGCTGATGCCAAATCCGTGACGACGGTGTTGCGGATGACGGGGGCAAGAAAGCCGGTCCCCGAGGAGAGCGCGGAGCAGCCGTTAAAGCCATCGCGCAGGGAAGGCCGGGGGTGGATTCAATTGGTCGTCGCAACACTCGATGAGGAGGTTGCGATGGGCATTCGAAAGAAACGGTCAACGCGGGGCAAGCTGGGATCATTGGGGCGCCCACCAGTTGCGGGGCGTGCGGAACAGCAGAAATTTTGGCGTGGGATTGCCGCTGGATTGAACAGCGAGAATGCTGCGCTGGCTGCTGGATTATCGGATGCTGTCGGCCCCCGATTATTTCGAAAAGCGGGCGGCGTGGCACCGGCAATGTTCCGACCTTCAGCGAAGCCGCTCTCCGGACGGCACCTCTCCTTTTCTGAGCGCGAAGAGATTGCGCTGCTGAATGCGCAGCGCCATTCTGTACGAGAGATAGCACGGCGCCTCAATCGGTCTCCCTCGACCATCTCCCGTGAACTCGATCGCAATGCAGCCACGCACGGCGGCAAGATGGCCTATCGGGCGACGGCCGCCCAGTGGCATGCAGATCGATCGGCCCGGCGTCCTAAGCCGAGCAAGCTTGCAAGCAACGCCGCCTTGCGCGCTTATGTTGAAGAGCGGCTTGCAGGGTTTGTCGCGCCTCCAGGCGGCGTTCGGCGGAAGGCCGGTCGTGCGGGCTCTAGCCAGGATCAGGGGTGGACGAAAGCGTGGAGTCCCGAGCAGATTGCCCGGCGCTTGCCGATCGACTTCCCGGATGACGAGGCGATGCGCATCAGCCACGAAGCCATTTACCAGGCGCTTTTTGTTCAGGGCCGAGGAGCGCTGAAACGCGAGTTGTCGTCCTGTTTGCGAACGGGACGTGCGCTGCGCGTGCCCCGAGCGCGTACGCGGAAGCGCAGCAAAGGCTTCATATCGCCGGAGATCATGATCAGTGAGCGTCCGGCCGAAGTCGCGGATCGAGCTGTGCCGGGACATTGGGAAGGAGATCTGATCGTCGGCTCCGCCAGCTCGGCAATCGGCACGCTGGTCGAACGCAGCACGCGGTTTACAATGCTCCTGCACCTTCCACGGTTGCCGGGGTTTGACGACGGCCCACGTACGAAGGATGGGCCTGCGCTCTCCGGACACGGAGCTGAAGCGGTACGCGATGCGATCACGCGCACCATCGTCACCTTGCCCAAAGAACTCCGCCGCTCGCTAACCTGGGATCAGGGGACCGAAATGGCTCAACACAGTGACCTCAAGATCGATACAGACCTTCAGATCTACTTCTGCGATCCAAGAAGCCCCTGGCAACGTGGCACGAACGAGAACACGAATGGCCTGCTGCGGCAGTACTTCCCGAAAGGTACCGATCTGAGCGTCTACGATGCTGACGAGATCGCCGCCGTGGCCGCAGCGCTCAATTCCCGACCGAGAAAGACGCTAGGATGGAAAACTCCAGCAGAGGCGCTTGACGAGCTGCTGTCACGAATGAAAACACTGGGTGTTGCGACCACCGCTTGAGCCCGCCGGGTGTTTCGGCCAGACCTGTGGTGACTGCCGCCTGCTTTTTTTCTGCAGGCGGGCCACGGGCGCGGCCAGCGCCCGGCCTTCCCTGCGCCCTCTGTCTTCAAGAGGGCCGATGATTGGCAAAGCTCGGACGCGCTGTGCGCCGCGAGGCCGTGAAGGTGTGTCGCGGGTGAAGCAGAAGGCGTGCGGAATGGACGCTGTCCACATACACTGCAAGGCGGCATCAAGCGCCGGCCAATCGCGTCTCCGGCAGACAGCTGCGGGGTATCGTCATTCCGGGGCGGCTCGCAGAGCCGAACCCGGAATCTCGAGATCCCGGGCCCCGTCCTTCGGACCATCCCGGAATGACGACTCATCCAGATTTTCCCGTCGCCTACTTCCCCGTCGGCGTATCCTGCCGCCAGGCGCTGCCCGCGATCTTCGCGGCGGCGATCACAGCCTGGGTCCGGCTCTCGACACCGAGCTTCTGCAGGATGGCCGAGACATGCGCCTTGATGGTCGCCTCGGAGACGCCGAGCTCGTAGGCGATCTGCTTGTTGAGGAGGCCCTGCGACAGCATCATCAGCACACGCACCTGTTGCGGGGTCAAGGTGACCAGCCGGTCGCGCAGCTTCGTCATCTCCGGATCGGCCCCGGCGGCGAGGTCGGTGTCGGGCGGCACCCAGACGTCGCCGTCCATCACCTTCTTGATGGCATCACGCAGCGTATCGACGCCGAACCGTTTCGGAATGAAGCCGGACGCGCCGAAATCGAGCGAGCGGCGGATCGTCGCGCCGTCATCGCTCGCCGACACGATGACCACCGGGATCGCCGGATATTGCGCGCGCAGATAGATCAGGCCCGAGAAGCCGGAGATGCCGGGCATGGTGAGGTCGAGAAGTACGAGATCGACATCGGAATCCTTTTCCAGCAGTGCGGTGAGGTCCTCGAACGAACCGGCCTCGTCGACCACGGCCTCCGCGAGCACGCTCGCGACCGCCTGCCGCAAAGCGTTGCGGAACAGCGGATGATCATCGGCAATGACGAGATGGGTGCTGGCAGCCGCCATGAATCCAGATTTGACCTTGCGAGACCGACGACATGCTGCAACTGCACGCGCCCGGTTTTCCGGAAATACTCGCCCGGCCACCGGTTGCATGCAAGCGTCCAATTCCACTTGCAGGGAAGGCGGTTAATCCGAACCTTGTGCAACGCAACATCGGTAACGCGACGGCCGCTCACCGAACTTGATCCGCCGCAATGTCCCCATCTTTCCCGCGCGCCGCAGAGGGCAGAGCCGAAAGTCGTATTGGGGCGGGTTTCACTGCAATGTTACTGAAGGCCAAGGTCTCCGCGACCTGCGCCGTCCAAGTCCGGCATGCGGAGGCGAAAGCCATCATCACAACAATCATGGGGAGCGAATGCCGATGTCGACAATGGTAGCCACACAAGCGAGATCGGGAGGCATGACGAAGGACGAACGCTTCGTCATTCTGGCTTCCTCTCTCGGCACCGTGTTCGAGTGGTACGACTTCTATCTCTACGGATCTCTGGCCTCGATCATCGGCGCGCAGTTCTTCAGCGCCTACCCGCCGGCCACCCGCGACATCTTCGCGCTGCTGGCCTTCGCCGCCGGCTTCCTGGTCCGCCCGTTCGGCGCCATCGTGTTCGGCCGCATCGGCGACATCGTCGGCCGCAAATACACCTTCCTGGTCACGATCCTGATCATGGGCCTGTCGACCTTCATCGTCGGCATCCTGCCGAACGCCGAGACCATCGGCTTCGCCGCACCGGTGATCCTGATCGGTCTGCGCCTGCTGCAGGGCCTCGCGCTCGGCGGTGAGTATGGCGGTGCGGCCACCTACGTCGCCGAGCATGCGCCGATGGGCAAGCGCGGCTACTACACCTCCTTCATCCAGACCACGGCGACGATGGGCCTGTTCCTGTCGCTGCTGGTCATCCTGTTCACCCGCACCATCATTGGCGAGGCCGACTTCGCCAAATGGGGCTGGCGCGTTCCGTTCCTGGTGTCCGTGCTGCTGCTCGGCGTCTCCGTCTGGATCCGTCTGCGCCTCAACGAGTCGCCCGTGTTCCAGAAGATGAAGGACGAGGGCAAGAGCTCGAAGGCACCGCTGACGGAAGCGTTCGCGAACTGGGGCAACGCCAAGATCGTGCTGCTGGCCCTGATCGGCGCCACCATGGGCCAGGGCGTGGTCTGGTATACCGGCCAGTTCTACGCGCTGTTCTTCCTGCAATCGATCCTGAAGGTCGACGGCTACACCGCCAACCTGCTGATCGCCTGGTCGCTGCTGCTCGGCACCGGCTTCTTCGTCGTGTTCGGCATGCTGTCCGACAAGATCGGCCGCAAGCCGATCATCATGGGCGGCTGCCTCATCGCGGCGCTGACCTTCTTCCCGATCTTCAAGATGATCACCACCAACGCCAACCCGGCGCTGGAGAAGGCGATCGAGGCGACGAAGGTGGAAGTGGTGGCCGATCCCGCCGGTTGCGGCGACCTGTTCAACCCGGTCGGTACCCGCGTCTTCACCGCGCCTTGCGACACCGCCCGCGCCTTCCTGGCCCAGTCCTCGGTCAAGTACTCGACCGTGTACGGTCCGGCCGGCTCCGGCGTGAAGGTTACCTTCAACGGCAAGGAAGTGCCCTACACCGACGCCAAGACCAGCAACCCGGCGCTGACGGCGGCGATCGGCGAGGCCGGCTATCCGAAGGCCGGCAACCCGACGATCGTGAAGATGGCGCATCCGTTCGACATCTTCCGTCCGCAGGTCGCGGCGATCATCGGCCTGCTGCTGATCCTGGTGATCTTCGTCACCATGGTCTACGGCCCGATCGCAGCGATGCTGGTCGAGCTGTTCCCGACCAAGATCCGCTACACCTCGATGTCGCTGCCCTACCACATCGGCAACGGCTGGTTCGGCGGCCTGCTGCCCGCCACCGCCTTCGCAATCGTGGCCTCGACCGGCGATATCTATGCCGGCCTGTGGTACCCGATCACGTTCGCCGTGATCACCGCGGTCGTCGGCTTCATCTTCCTGCCGGAGACCAAGGACGTCGACATCCAGGCCGATTGATCACGAGGCGAGCGGCACCCCGCTCGCATCTGCTTCCAACGACGAACGGCCGCGGATCACTCCGCGGCCGTTCCGCTTTTTGCGCCAGGGATTTTCTCTTTCATGGCCTCAGGCCGCGCCGATGAACTGCAACACCACCTCGCGCCGATGCGGACGCGCGCGATGCTCGATCAGATAGAGCGCCTGCCATGTGCCGAGCATCATGCGGCCGTCCTGCACCGGCACCTGCTGCGAGACCGCGCTCAACATGGTCTTGATGTGCGCCGGCATGTCGTCGGGCCCCTCGGTGTCGTGCACCCAACCGGCATTCTCCGGCGCCAGCCGCGCCAGCGCCGTGGCGAGATCGTGCAGCACGGTGGGATCGGCATTCTCCTGGATCGTCAGCGACGCCGAGGTGTGGCGAATGAACAGGGTCACCGCGCCTTCCCTGGCGGATACTTCACGCAGGAACGCCTCGACCTCGCGCGTGAGATCGGTGAAGCCGCGGCCCGAAGTCTGTACGGTCAGAGTCGAGGTTACGATCGTATTGATGACGCTCGCCGAGGGCGCGCTGCGCGACATCGATCTGGCTGGCATGCGTTCAGCCTCCTCGAAGCGGTCTCAGATCCTGCCCGAGACGTCCTTCTGCACCCGCGTCGCCATGTCGAGCAGCCGGCGCCAAGCCTGTTCGAGGAACCCCATCATGCGATCCATGTCCTGGTCGCTGGGCAGCGGGATCTCGAGTTTGCGCGTTGCATCGGAGGATTTCGATTCACCCGGCTTGTCCCCCGTCTTGGGTTCGGCTTTCTTCAACTGATCGGATTTGGGCAGCGCCTGATCTTTCGGCAGCGGCTCATCGATCTTGCCGGAGATGCTCTGGTCGCGCGACGCGAGCTGGCCCTTGAGCTTTTCATTCTCCGCCTGCAGACGGCCGATCTCGGCATCCAGCGCGGCGCGCTCATCGGGCACCGCGTAACAGGCGAAGCCCGACCCACCGCTGTTGTTGCACATCGAGACCGCACCGGTCCTCGTATCGAGCCGGATCACGCCATCCGACGTCGTCGACATCGTGTAGCGTCCCTTGTCGCCGTCAGGCGCGGTGTCCTCGACCGCAAACGCCTCTCCGCCGAGACAGCTCAACGCCAGCAGCGCGAGGAGGGGCGGCCGGTAGGGCTTCGTGAGACTCATGGCTGGCTCTCCCAGGCGCATTCGCAACCGCCGCCATGCACGCCGACATTGTGTCGCGGCCATGACGTTGCCCCAGGTGCGATCCCCTGCCACAGGCCGCACCTATGTTTCGGACGTATAGGCGGAGCGACCGGATTTCAACGCGTCCGCCAGCAGCTCGAGCCGGTCCTGCCCCCAGAAGATCTCGCCGTCCAGCACATAGGCCGGCGAGCCGAACACGTCGGCCGCGATCGCGTCCTGCCGGTTCTGCTCGTAGGCCGCCCCGACCATGTCCGTCGCCGCCTGCGTCACGAGATCGCGGCCCGGCAGTCCGGCTGCATCGGCCAAGCCGGCGATCACCTCGGCATCCGCAAGATTGAGCTGCTGCTCCCAGATGGCCGGGAAGGCGCGCTGCAGATAGGGCTCCGGATCGAGGCCGGCCTGCTGCGCCGCGATGACGACGCCGTCGGCGAGCCGGGCGTTGAAGGGCCAGTTGTTCGGCTGGATGTGGAAATCAAGACCGCGCTTGTCGCGCCACCGCTTCAGCTCGACGATGCGATAGCGCTGCCGCGCCGGATGGCGCTTGGCCAGTGGAAGCCCGCCGGTCTCGGCGAACAGATCCACCAGCATGACCGGCTTGAGGTTGACAGTCGCCCCGTGGCTCGCGGCGATGTCGCGGAACAGCCGGTGGCCGATATAGGCCCATGGCGACTGCAGCGAGAAATAGTAGTCGATCTGGCGCGCCATGCGGGTTCCCGTGTTGGTTGGAGCTCAGCGAGAGCTGATCAGAGGGTCCTGACGGGTGCAAGATCGCAGCCGCACACAACACTGTTGATGCGGCGCGGTGACACGCGCGACCGATCTGACGAAAAAGCCGAGAAAACGTGTAAATTCAGGCATCTAACAGTTCAACACGCAATCTTGACTTGGGGGGATGCGGTCAGTATGGTCCGCGCGGCTTTAAAGGGCGATGGGGCGCTAATTCCTGAAACTCGCGGCACCGGGTCGGGTCTCCACACGTGGCGGATGGCACATGGCGGATGACACGAACGAGAGCAGCGGACACAAGGATCGCGACAAGTCGCCCGATGAGGTTGCGCTTTCCGCAAGGCTCGGAAGTCTCGACCAACGGTTGTCCGAAATTCGCGACGGCCGAAAGATCGGGGCTGATCAACCTGGAAACGGCAGCGGTGACACTGCAGCCCGGGCTTCGGCCATGGCGCGTGGCCTGCGACTGTCGTCCGAGTTGATCGCCGGTGTCCTCGTCGGTGCGTTGCTTGGCTGGGGCTTCGACCGCTTGCTGTCGACATCGCCCTTCGGATTCATCGTGTTTTTCCTGCTCGGCTTTGCCGCCGGCGTGTTGAACGTGGTGAGATCCGCAGGCATAGCTCCCGACAGGCCCCGCCAGTGAGATCAGCGCGGAAGATCGTCGAGTGAATTGCAAAGCGCCGGCGTGGCCGGTGAACAACTGAGACGCCACGCGGATGATCGATCCGATCCACCAGTTCCATCTCAACAAGATCTTCACGATCGGCCACATCGGCAATCAGGAGATCACCTTCACCAACTCGTCCGCGTACATGCTGCTCGCGGTCGTGCTCATCGCCGTCATGATGATGGCCGCCGGGCGCGCGCTCGTGCCGGGCCGGTTCCAGTCGGTGGTCGAGCTGTCCTACGAATTCGTCGCCAACACCATCAGAACCAGCGCCGGCTCGCACGGCATGACGTTCTTCCCGCTGGTGTTCTCGCTGTTCATGTTCATCTTCGTCTCGAACATCGTCGGCATCATCCCCTACACCTTCACCGTCTCCAGCCACATCATCGTCACCTTCTCGCTGGCGCTCTTGGTGTTCCTGACGGTCATCATCTACGGCTTCTACAAGAACGGCCTGAAGTTCTTTAAGCTGTTCGTGCCGTCCGGCATCCCCGCGGTGATCCTGCCGCTGGTGGTCGTGATCGAAATCATCTCCTTCTTCTCCCGCCCGATCTCGCACAGCGTCCGTCTGTTCGCCAACATGCTGGCCGGCCACGTCACGCTGAAGGTGTTCGCGAGCTTCGTGACCATGCTCGGCGCGCTCGGCTTCGTCGGCAAGGTCGGCGCGCTGCTGCCGCTCGGCCTGACGGTCGCGCTGACCGGCCTCGAGCTGATGGTCGCGTTCCTCCAGGCCTACGTCTTCACGATCCTCACCTGCATCTATCTCAACGATGCTATCCATCCGGGCCACTGATCCGGCCCTCTCTACCAAACCCCTCAAAGGAGTTCGTTTCATGGATCCGGTTGCAGCGAAGTACATTGGCGCGGGCATTGCCTGCATCGGCATGGGTGGCGCGGGTGCCGGCATCGGCATCATCTTCGGCAACTATCTGTCGGCCGCTCTGCGCAATCCGTCGGCTGCCCAGGGCCAGTTCGGCAACCTGATTTTCGGCTTCGCGGTGACCGAAGCGCTCGGCATCTTCTCGCTGCTGATCGCGCTGCTCCTGCTGTACGCCGTCTAAGACGGCCTGAGCCGGACAGGAGAAGCCCGTGGCTGAAAGTCATGGCGAGGCCAAGGGCGGCGAGGCCAAGGGCACCGCAAGCGCCCATACTGAGGCCGATGGCGGGCATGGTTTCCCTCCCTTCCAGAAGGAAACCTTTCCCTCCCAGATCGTCTCCCTGGTGATCGCCTTCGTGGCGCTGTACGTGATCGTCTCGCGTGTGGCGCTGCCGAAGGTCGGGGCCGTCATCGACGCCCGCCAGAAGTCGATCGACGGCGATCTGGCTGAAGCGCAGCGGCTGAAGGATGAATCCGAAGCCGCGATGAAGGCGTATGAAAGCGAGCTGGCGACGGCTCGTGCCCGTGCCCAGGCGATCGGAGCCGAGACCCGCGAGAAGCTCGCGGCTTCTTCGGACGCCGAGCGCAAGGCGCTGGAAGACAGCCTCGCATCCAAGCTCGCGGCGGCTGAGAAGTCCATCGCCACCACCCGCACGACCGCAATGAGCAATGTCCGCGGCATCGCCGCAGACGCAGCCAGCGCGATCGTGAAGCAGCTCACCGGCAAGGCCCCTGCGGCCAAGACGGTCGAGGCTGCGGTCGATGCATCGTTGAAGGGAACAGCCTGATGCATTTGCTTGCTGATCCGGAAACCTGGGTTGCGATTGCCTTCGTGATCCTGATGGGCCTGTTCGCCTATCTCGGTGTCCACCGCACGGTCCTGAAGGCGCTCGACAATCGCTCCGAGCGCATCAGGAACGAGCTGGCGGAGGCCAAGCGGCTCAAGGAAGAGGCGGCCAAAGTGCTCGCCGACTACAAGACCCGCCGCGCCAGTGCCGAACGTGAGGCCGAGGAGATCATCACCAGCGCCAAGGCGGAAGCCGAGCGCATCGCGGCGGAGGCCAAGGCCAAGATGGAAGACTTCGTCGCCCGTCGCACCAAGGCCGCCGAGAGCAAGATCGCCCTCGCCGAGGCCCAGGCTCTCGCCGACGTCAGGTCCGCTGCGGCGGATGCCGCCGTCCAGGCCGCCGCGACCGTGCTGTCGCAGTCGGTCAAGGGCGCTCTTGGCGAAGACCTCGTGGCCAAAGGCATCGCGGAAGTCGGCCGCAAGCTGAACTGAGCGGCAGTCCATCTGATCCAGAATCTTCAAAAGGCCGGGGCGATTTCATCGCGCCGGCCTTTTGCGTTGAAGGCCATCGGCCCCGGACATGCCGAGCGCGGCCTCGCCGTCGTTCACCCGCCTCACCTCCGCTTCTTGCCGTGCGGCCGCTCCGGGGTCAGGGCCTGCGGGTCGAAGCCGATGTAGAAGACGTAATTGTCGGCATTGGCGCCGGGCGGCGGGACCGGATAGACCATGTCCTCGGCGACGATCGTGAACGGCACGCTGCCGTCCTCGGTCATCTGCACCGTGGTGCGATACGACTTGGTCGCGATCACCTTCTCGCCGATGCCGCCCTGGACCACGGCGATGCGCATGGGAATGTCGACGCTCGCCGGCGCGCCCGCCGGTCCGGCAACGATGCGCCCCTGGATGCCGATCTTGGCGATGATTTCGGCCCCGTTGAGATTGCATTCGCGCGCGGTCTTCGTGATCGACGCCTGGAACCGGACGTCATTGCCGACCGCCTGCTTGCCGGGCGCGGCCACGGCGTAGGTCGAGGCGCCGGCGCGAATGCTGACCGGCGGACAGGTCAGGCCCTCGGTCGGATCGGCCTGCGGTCCGCCGCCGGCCGGCAAGTTCTCCTGTCCCTTGTTGTCGGAGCCGCCGCCGAACAGGCTCTTGAAGCGGTCGGTCAGCGATTGGGCGGCCGCCGGCGGCGCCGCGCCCGCGGCTCCCAAGGCCAGCAGCACGGCTGCCAACGTCCCAACCCTGATCACGCTCGTCTCTCGCATCGTCTGATATCCCCGGCAACTCGGTCGCCCAGCCCAGGCGTCTATACCCAATTCAGAGGCCGGAACCAGCCCCGATCGGCCTCTCCCGCGGCCATCCCGATCACGATTGCTACCCCCGGAAATCCTCGTGCAACAGGCCATAGAGGTAATGGTCCTGCCAGACCCCGTTGATGCACAGGTAGCGACGCGCCAGGCCCTCGCGGGTGAAGCCGCATTTCTCCAGCACGCGAATCGACGGCGTATTGGTCGGGATGCAGGCCGCCTCGACCCGGTGCAGATTGAGCTCGCCGAACAAGGTCGGCAGCAGCAGCCGCAGCGCCGCCGTCATGTAGCCATGATGCGCGAACGGCTGCCCCATCCAGTAGCCGATGGTGCCGGCCTGGACGATGCCGCGGCGGACATTGGCGAGCGTGATGCCGCCGAGCATGGCGCCGTCCTGCTCACGGAAGAGGATGAACGGATAGGAGCGGTCGGCCGAGATATCCTCGGCATAGCGGCGCAGCCGGCGGCGGAAGCCGGAGCGCGTCAGGTCGTCGGACGGCCAGATCGGCTCCCAGGGCGTGAGATAGTCGCGGCTGATCTCGCGCAGCCGCGCCCATTGCGCGTAATCGGCCATCTGCGGCGCGCGCAGCAGCAGGCCCTGGCCGCGCGGAGCCAGCGCAGCCGGTCCGTTGGATGGCAAGCGAAACAGGGCCATCTGTGATGCTCCCCCTGCTCTTTCCGGGTCGAAGCCTGCTCCGACCCACCCCAGATCTCCGGCGCCGAGTCCTGGCGGAATTCAATGCGAAGACCGCACCGAGCCGCACCACGTTCAGTGCAGTTGGGCCTTCGATCTCGAACCGGTCAGACCTTCGGCGAAAGTTACCGCTGTGTCCAGACCCCTGCCGGTGCCGAGCGCGACGACGGCCGGCTTGCTGCGTGCGAGCAGCGCCCGCGCCGCATCGCGCGTGCTCTCGACGCTGACCGCCTCGATCTTGGCGACCATCTCCTGCAAGGTCTGCGGCCGTCCATAGGCCAGGATATGCCGCGCCAATTGCTCGGCACGGGCACTGCAGCTCTCCAGCGCCATCAGCAGCCCGGCCTTCATCTGCGCCTTGGCGCGGGCGACCTCGGCCTCGCTCAAGGTCTCCACCGCATTGCCGATGATGTCGACCACGACCTCCATCATCTCGGGCGCGTCAGCCGGATCTGTCCCGGTGTAGAGGCCGAAGAAGCCGGTGTCGCTATAGGGCGCGTGGAACGTGTAGACGGAGTAGCAGAGCCCCCGGTTCTCGCGCACCTCCTGGAACAGCCGGGACGACATGCCGCCGCCCAGGATGTTGGTGAACACCTGCAGCGAGAACAGCGACGGATCGGCCTGCGGCACGCCCTCGAGCGCGAGCGTCAGATGCGCCTGCTCGAGATCGCGGTGCACGACGCGTGAGCCGCCCTTGCCGAATGTCGCCGGCAGCGGCTTCGGCGCCGGGCCGCCATTGAAGCTGGCAAATCGCTTCGTCACATCCTCGACCACCCGCTGATGATCGACGGCGCCGGCCGCCGCGACCACCATGTCGGGTCCGCGATAATGCGTCGACAGATAGCCGTGCAGCTTGTCGCGATCGAACGCCTCCAGCGTCTTGGCGGTGCCGAGCAGCGAGCGGCCCATCGGCTGGTCCGGAAAGCACAGCTCGTTGAGATGCTCGAACACAACGTCATCGGGCGTGTCCTGTGCCGCGCCGATCTCCTGCACGATCACGTTCTTCTCGCGCTCCAGCTCCTCCGGCACGAACGACGGATTGGCCAGAATGTCCGAGAGCACATCGAGCGCCATCGGCACGTCCGCCTTCAGCACGCGGGCGTAATAGGCCGTGGTCTCGGTCGAGGTGCCGGCATTGAGATCGCCGCCGACCGCCTCGACCGTCTCGACGATCTCGCGGGCGCTGCGCGTCGTCGTGCCCTTGAACGCCATGTGCTCGAGGAGGTGCGAGATGCCGTGCTCATCCGGCTTCTCGTCGCGACCGCCGACGCCGGCCCAGACCCCGAGCGCCGCCGTCTCCAGATGCGGCATCGTGTCGGTGACGACCGTCAACCCCGTCGGCAGCTTGGTGACTTCCACACCCATCATGCAATTCCCTGCTTGGCGGCCCGGCTGACTGAGCGGATGAACTTCTCCACCTCGGCCTGGTCGTTCCGCATGATCCTGATGTCCTCGCGCTTGCTCATCAGCCCTTCGAGCCACACCGGCAGGTGCGGCCGCATCCCGCAGGCGGCCTCGACCGCATCGGGGAATTTGGCGGGATGGGCGGTCGACAGAACGATATTCGGCACCGACAGATCCGTGCCGTCGCGATCGGCTACGGCCAGCGCCACGGCGGTGTGCGGATCGACGAGATCGCCGGCCTCGCGGAAGGCGGCACGGATCGCCGCCGCGGTCTCGGTTTCGTCGGCGCGGCCGGCATCGAAATCGGCGCGGATCGCCGCCAGCATGGCATCGGGCAGCACGAAGCGGCCGGACTGCTTGAGGCTGTCCATCAGCCGCCGCACGGTACCGGCATCGCGGCCGCCGGCTTCGAACAGCAGCCGCTCGAAATTCGACGACACCTGGATGTCCATCGAGGGCGAAGCCGTCGCATGCACCTCGCGCACCTCGTAGATGCCGGTCGTCAGCGTCCGGGCGAGGATGTCGTTGACGTTGGTCGCGACGCGCAACGTGCGCACCGGCAGGCCCATGCGCTTGGCGACATAGCCGGCGAAGACGTCGCCGAAATTGCCGGTGGGCACGGTGAAGTCGACGGCGCGGTGGGGCGCGCCGATCGCGACCGCCGAGGTGAAGTAGTAGACCACCTGGGCGACGACGCGCGCCCAGTTGATCGAGTTGACGCCCGACAGCCTGACCGAATCGCGGAAGCCGTGATGGTTGAACAGGCCCTTCACGATCGCCTGGCAGTCGTCGAAATGACCTTCGATCGCCAGCGCATGCACGTTGGCCGCACCCGACGTCGTCATCATCCGCCGCTGCACCTCGGAGATGCGGCCATGCGGGAACAGCACGATCAGATCGGCATAGTCGCGGCCGGCGAAAGCCTCGACCGCCGCGCCACCGGTATCGCCTGATGTCGCCACGACAATGGTGGTGCGCTCGCCACGCTTGGCCAGCACGTGGTCCATCAGCCGCGAGATCAGCTGCATCGCCACGTCCTTGAACGCCAAGGTCGGGCCGTGGAACAGCTCCAGCACGAACTGGTGCGCTGCGCTCTGGTCGAGCGGCACCACGGCGGGGTGGCGGAAGGTCGCATAGGCCTCGTTGGCCATGCGGCCGAGCTCTTCGTCGGAAATCTCGCCGGCGACGAACGGCTTGATGACCTCGACCGCGACCTCCCAATAGGGCCGGCCGAAGAACGAAGCGATCGTCGCGGGCGTCAGCTGCGGCCAGGTCTCGGGCACGTACAGGCCGCCGTCGCGGGCGAGCCCGGTCAGCATCACATCGCAGAAGGTGAGCGCGGGGGCTTCCCCGCGGGTCGAAACATAGCGCGTCAAACCGCTCTCCTGACCTGCGTCACCAGGCCATAACCCGTTGATTGAATTCGAAATCGGAACCGCCTGGCGGCAACATGGTCCGGCACCATAATGGTTTTGGCCCGTGCGCGAAACCGGTTGTTGGCACAGCAATGGTCGCGGCTGCGGGTTACGGCGGCGTTACGGTGGGTCACGGGGCATCGGTTACGAGACTTGGGTCGCAACGGCTGACCCGGGCCGGTCCAGCGGACCATCCGCCCCACCGCTTTCATCTCCGGTTCAACCGGGCGATCCCGTACGCCGCGGCGGCCGCGGTCGACCGCACCGCCGCGGCGTCCCGGATCCCCGCCTTCGCGGGGATGACGGCGGTGGATGTGGCTTCCGGCCGGGCACTTCGAGCACGCGAACGAACTATGGGATATCGGCACGATCTCTCCACCTCGTCATTCCGGGGCGCGCGGAGCGCGAGCCCGGAATCCATAACCACGACCAGGAGTATGGATTCCGGGCTCGCCCTGCGGGCGCCCCGGAATGACGGCGGTGCGTGGAGAAGCGTTCTCGCGGCGCGATGAGCGCCCGAGCTTTGCAAGCATACCTCCCTCCGAATCGGAGGGCGCAGGGAAGACCGGATGCCGGCTGGCACCCGCGGCCCCCGTGCGAACAAGAATGCACGGGGCAGGAACCACAGGTTCAGCCAGAGCGACCCGGCCTTCCCTGCGCGATGGCTTACGACTTATACGCGATCTCCTCGGTGCACCGGGCTTTTTGGCCACCGTCATCGACGCGATGCATCGGCACCAGCGCCAACTTGATACCAGCGTCGGGGTATCAGGACCACGCGACTTCGCCGTCCGCGCCGGCCGCACTCGTCAGTTGCAGCCGACCCGTCCATCGCATCCCACCCCACGTCCGTGACGACGCGTACGCCCCTCGCAACGAGGCGGGATAGACAAAGACAACCACAATTTCGGAAAATATGAAAGAGGAATTTTCGCGCAGACTGGACTGGATTGGCTGATGGCGTTGGACCTGCTCGCCAAAAGAAAGTTTCGGAGCAGCCAGGCGTATTAGTTCGCGGTGCGCTCGGGCCTAGATCCTGGCAGCCCGTCGGGCGACTCAGACGAGTGCGGCAGGCGCTGCTCCGCAATGCAGACCGCAGAGCAGCTTCACTCCCGGTGTCGTCCCGTGGAAGCCCGACGACGCGCATGCATCGACGGATGCCGACCAGGGACGACAGCGGAGTTTTGGGGGCGCTGGTCAGTAGCCCGCATGAGCGCAGCGACATGCCGGGTTACGCGCCCAGGTGAGTAAGACGCAGTCGGCAGCCGTCATTGCGAGCCATCCGGTCGCGGATCGCGCGGCCGGATGAACGAAACAACCCGGCTCCATCCACAGATTGCGTCGGCGCAACGATGCCTCGCAATGGCGGGGATAGAGGTCTCCTGACGCTCTCGGTCTGCAGTCATCCGCAGGCCGAGCGGGCTTAGCGCGTCAACTCTCTGTAGCACTCGCGGATTTCGTCCGACTGATCCTCGGCGCTCGGACATGGCTCGATGCGAAAGCATGCGATCCTTTCTCGCGACTTATAAATGACGAGCCTCACGCGCTCGGCCGTGTCAGTCGATTTCCCGGCGAGCGCTATGCCAAGTCCCGAATCGTCGCCCGACAGCGCCAACCCATCTGCTTCAAAGGAAACACCGGCTACGCACTCCGCCGGAACATCTGTCCACCCTCCGCCATGCTCGATGCGCATCGATCTTTCCACGCTTGCGCCAAGCTTCTCCGGATTTCGGTTGCAGTTGGGCTTGAGGGCGCGCAGCTCGATCCTTGCGAGATCGTGCCCCTGTTGGTTCTTGAAGCTCAGGATTGCAGCGTCAGGCCTGCACCACGGACCAGAGTTCGCGCGGCATGCCATCGAACTGGAGAGCAGGAGACACAGGGCTCCGGCGAGCGCGATCATCTTCATCGGCATGAGCTATGATCCGTCATCGATTCCAATAAGGCAGTGAGAGCCTAGCGGCCTGCATGCCTTGCGTTCGACGGAACGAATACGCCCAAACTCAGTGTTAACAAAGCTCAACAGTTTATGGGCTGTAACACCGTCTGGCCGTGGCGCCCTGGCAAGACTTGTGGCTCCCTTGAACCGGAACCGTGGCTGGGTTGTCAAATCCAAGCGCCCCTGCCCGAGCGGGCCAGTATCAGATGGAGCCCCCCATGATCGTCTTGACGACGGAAAACGTGACCGGCTACCGCACGGTGCGGATGCTGGGGCAGTGTTTTGGGGTGGTGGTGCGCAGCCGCGGGCTCGGGGGCAATCTGGTGGCCAGCCTGCGCTCGATCGTCGGGGGCGAGATCCACGAGTACACGCAGATGCTGGAGGAGGCGCGGCGCCATGCGCTCGACCGGCTCGTGTCCAACGCCACGTCGATGGGCGCCAACGCCATTCTGATGATGCGTTTCGACAGCGCCGAGATCGGCCAGACCATGAGCGAGATCGTCGCCTATGGCACGGCGGCGGTGATCGAACCCGCGCCGTGATCGATCTCGTGCTCTGGCTCGCGGTCATATCAGCGGTCGTGCTGGTGTGGTTCGTCTTCCGCCAGGGAGGCTACAAGCGCGATGCGCTCTCGGCGCCGCCAGGCCCGGACTGGATCAAGACCGAGGAGCGCTTCGTCGATCCCACCAGCGGCGAGACGCTGGACGTGTGGTTTCATCCGCGGACCGGCGAGCGGGCGTATGTGAGGGCGGGCCGATCCGTGTAGACCGCGGTCGAACGCGGGAGACCATCGCACCGACGACACAGGGAAGCCGCGTCACATTCCGCCGTCGTCCCTGCGAACGCAGGGACCCATAACCACCGGCTTCGGTGGGACGACGACTGGCAGTTGCGCTTCACCGATAGATTCCGCGGTATGGGTCCCTGCGTTCGCAGGGACGACAGCGGTGCGTGGAGTCACGTCTTGCACATCTTCACTTGCGAGCGCTGAAAGCCTAGCATCGCCAACACAGAGATCGAGCGCGAGACCTCCATGATCATCCAGCACATCGCAGCCTTCACCGACGGCCCACGCGGCGGCAATCCGGCCGGGGTCGTCATCTGCGAGGCGCTGCCCGAGGCCGCCACCATGCAGGCGACGGCGGCGGAGATCGGCTATTCGGAGACGGCGTTCGCGGCGCCCATCGGCGACAAATGGCGGGTGCGCTATTTCGCGCCGCAGGCCGAGGTGGATTTCTGCGGCCACGCGACGATTGCGCTCGGCGCAGCGCTGGCGAGGCACGAGCGCTCCGGCACGTTCGCACTGACGCTCAACCATGCCGAAATCACTGTCGACGGGCATCATTCGGCGACCGACTGGAGCGCGGCGTTTCGATCGCCGCCGACGCTGACCCGGGCCCTGCCATCTGCGGCGCTCGACAAGATCCTGGCGCTGTTCGGGCTGTCGCAAGACGAACTCGACGAGCGGATCCCGCCGGTGATCGCTCACGCCGGCATGGATCATCCAGTGATTGCCCTGCGCGACCGCAGCCGCCTGGCTGCCATCAGCTACGACTTCGCTCGAGGCCAGGTGCTGGCACAGCGTGAGCGCTTCTGCACCTTCGCCCTCGTGCACGCCGAGACGCCGCAGCTGTTTCACGCCCGCAACCCGTTTCCGTTCGGCGGGGTCTACGAGGATCCGGCGACGGGCGCTGCGGCCGCGGCGCTGGCCGGCTATCTGCGCGAGCTCGCCTGGGCGACCGAGGGGCCGATCGTGATCCGCCAGGGCGAGGACATGGGCGTGCCCTGCTGCCTGCAGGTCGATCTCGACGGCCCTCCAGGCGCGCCGGTCCGGGTGTCCGGGCGAGCCCGGTTGATTCACGCGTGATTTGATTTGAAATCCCGGGGCGCTTGGCTGCCATAGTGCGCGGGCTGCAAGAACGAGCGCTTCGTTCGCCAGCGGAGCACGCCGTGATGATGTCGACCGAGATGCAGCAGGACACATCGCTCATCGTTCTGATCAGCGGCAGCCTGCGCGCCCGCTCGGCCTGCCGTGCAGCGATCGTCGCCGCGGCCGAGCTGGCGCCAGCGGATGTCACGCCGGCGATCTACGTCGGGCTGAGCGAGCTGCCGCACTTCAATCCCGACCACGATTGCGATCCCTTGCCCGAGCCGGTCATTCGCTTGCGCAAGCTGCTCGGCGACGCCCGCGCCGTCATGCTGTCGACCCCGGAATATGCGGGCTCGCTGCCGGGCAGCTTCAAGAACATGATCGATTGGACCGTCAGTGCCGGCAGCCTCTATCGACGGCCGATCGGCTGGATCAACTGCTCGGCCCATGGTGGCGCGCACGACGCCCATGCCGACCTGCGCAGGGTGCTGGAGCGCGCGGGCGCGACGATCGTCGATGAGGCTTGCGTCGCCGTACCGGTGCCGCCGACGGCAATGACCGCAGATGGTCGCGTCGCGGCCCCCGACATGCGTGCGGCCATCGCGGATGCGATCGCCGCACTGGCCTTGGCCGCGTCCGCAGGCGATGAGAACACACAGCCATCGTCATGACTGTGCTCACCGCGGGCGCCCGAATTCATGCGGGCTTCGCGTCCGCTTCCGCGAACACCGCCTTGGCCGCGAACAGGCCGTTGAGCGCGGCGGGGAAGCCGGCATAGACGGCCATCTGCATGATCACCTCGGTGATTTCCGCCCGGCTGAGGCCGACATTGAGGCCCGCATGGAGGTGCACCTTGAGCTGCGGGCTGGCATTGCCGAGCGCGGTCAGCGCTGCGATGGTCGCGATCTCGCGGCTGCGCAGATCGAGGCCGGGGCGCGAATAGATGTCGCCGAACGGAAACTCGATCACGTAGGTCGCGAAATCCGGCGCGATGTCGGCGAGCGCCGCGATCACATTGCGGCCGGCCTCGCCGTCGATGCTATCGAGCGCGCGCCGGCCGCGCACCAGCCGATCCTGATCGTTGTTGGCGCCGGATGGCATCGGGCTCGTCGTCGTGGCCTGGTTGGGCGTGGATCGCGTCATCATCGTTCGTCCTCTCGCTGCTGCCGGCATAGCCGGCGATCTTGCCGTCGAGAACGAGAAGGCAGTCCTGCAGGCTGGCGACGCGCGCCCGGACCGCGTCGCGATGCCGCTCCAGGAGCCGGCGTCGGCCCGGCTCCGTGGCAGCGCCGCCCGCGCGCAGCTCGGCATAGCGCAGCATGTCCCGGATCGGCATTCCCGTGGCCTTGAGACGGCCGAGGAATTCGATCCAGGTCAGGATCGATGCGTCGTAGTCCCGCTGGCGGGCATGATCGCGATCGGCCCTGGGGAGCAGCCCGATCCGCTCATAGTAGCGGATGGTATGGGGCGTGAGCCCCGACTGCCTTGCCAGCTCGCCGATCTTCATGCGCCCCTATCTCCATTCACGACGCCACGCAGGCTACGGGTTCGAGTGCGCTCTAAGTCAAGCGACGTTTCGCGGACTACGGGCTCATCGGTTCGCTGCGCGCCGACCCCGCGCCCACACCGCGAACGCGACGATCAACGCGGCGGCCAGAGAGAACCACGTGATCGCGTATTGCATGTGCTCGTCGCGCAGATGCGGCGACAGCGGGCCGGGCTTGGGAATGCCATTGTCGGGCACCGGCGATTCCAGATCGATGTAGAACGGCGCGACCTCGCCCCAGCCGAGGGCGTTGGCCATGGCCTGATGATCCCTGGTGAACCACAGGCGCTTGTCGTGATTTTCCGCCGCGGTGAGCAGGCCGGCGGCTTCCGGGAAACGCAGATAGCCGGTCAGGGTCACGGGGACGCCGGTGACGAGCTTGCCCACCTGGCGATCCTGGACGCTGCGTTCCTGCATCGTGTTGGCGACGAAGCCGGCGTCGATCACGACGGTCTCGCCAGACGGCAGGCGCGCGGGGAGGAACGCCCAGGTGCCCGGCCCGGAGACGTCCTCGCGCACGGCCGAGCCGGCGCTGTAGACCATCGCGTCCGGCAGTCTGGTGTAGGTGGCGGTGAAGCTGACGCGGCGAAATTCGTCGCGCTCCGGCGTCAGCGTGCGCCATTCCGTCTGTGGCGGCAGCGGCTCGGGCGCAGCGGCGACGCGATCGGTGAGCGCGGCGATCAGCGCATGCTTCGCTGCCCGGCGCTGCAACTGCCAGACGCCGAGGCCGATGAACAGTGCGACCATGACGAGGGTGAAGGCGGCAAAGGCGCGAGATGAGGTGTTGGGGCGGGTCGAGGTCATCGTTGCAGGGCCGCCAACGACAGGCTGCGCGCTCTGCCGACGCAGACGGTGCGCTCCCCTCCCCCTTGCGGGGAGGGGTTGGGGGTGAGGGTAGCCCCACAAAGACTGCCGCCGGAGCTACCCCCCTCCCCACCCCACAAGGGGGGAGGGAGCGCACCGCGCCGGCGGCGATCCGTTAAGTCCCTCATCGCGGCGTTTTGTCCACCAAACGGCCGGGCGCGGCCTTGTGGTGGAATTGCAGGGCGATCAGCAGCGACTTCATCGCGCGCAGCGGCAGCAGCGTCGTCACCAGGATCAGCGGTCCCCATAGCGCGGCATGGACCCAGAACGGCGGCTGATACTTCACCTCGACGATCAGGGCGGCGCCGACCACGATGGCGCCAGCGAGCATCATGATGAAGATCGCCGGACCGTCGCCGGTGTCGATGAAGGCGTAGTCGAGATCGCAGGCTTCGCAACGCTTGCGCAGGTTGAGGAAGCCGTCGAACAGCTTGCCCCGGCCGCAGCGCGGGCAGCGGCAGGCGAGCCCGCGCAGGACGGTCTGGGCCAAAGTGACGGGCGGGTGGGTGGTCATGGTGTCTTGCCCCCTGGGCGGCCGGGCGACGCCTCATGGTGATACAACCGGAGGCGACGAGAGCGGATCACATTTCGATCAACCGCCGGGCGCCGCCGCAACGAGAAAGGGCGGCCCGACGGCCGCCCCTTCTTAGCACGTTCGGCGGAACCGGTACGCGCCAGCTTCAGTGCGCGCCGTGGGCCATCGCCTCGGCGCCGTGGCCCCAGACGTAGATGCAGATGAACAGGAACAGCCAGACCACGTCGACGAAGTGCCAGTACCAGGCGGCGAACTCGAAGCCGAGATGCTGCTTGGGCGTGAAGTGGCCGGCATAGGCGCGCGCCAGGCAGACGATCAGGAAGATCGTGCCGACCAGGACGTGGAAGCCGTGGAAGCCGGTCGCCATGAAGAAGGTCGAGCCGTAGATGTGGCCGGCGAACGAGAACGTCGCGTGGCTGTACTCATAGGCCTGCACGCAGGTGAAGGTGGCACCCAGGAGGATGGTGAGGATCAGGCCGTATTTCAGACCCTTGCGGTCGCCCTCGAGCAGCGCGTGGTGTGCCCAGGTCACCGTGGTGCCAGAGGTCAGCAGGATCAGCGTATTGAGCAGCGGCAGATGCCAGGGATCGAAGGTCTCGATGCCTTTTGGCGGCCAGACGCCGCCGAACAGGGCGTCGCGGGTGACCTGCACCTCGAAGTTCGGATACAGCGCGGCATTGAAATAGGCCCAGAACCAGGCGACGAAGAACATCACCTCGGAGGCGATGAACAGGATCATGCCGTAGCGGTGATGGAGCTGCACCACGCGGGTGTGATCGCCCTTGTACTGCGCTTCCTTGATGACGTCGCCCCACCAGCTCGCCATGGTGTAGAGCACGCCGATGGTGCCGATGCCGAACACGACCGGCGCGGCGCCAAACATCTTGTGCATCCAGCCGATCGCGCCGAACGCCATGATGAAGGCCGAGACCGAGCCGACGAACGGCCAGGGGCTCGGGTCGACGAGATGGTAGTCGTGATGCTTGGCGTGCGCCTCAGCCATGTCAGGTCTCTCCCCAGATCGATGCCGGTCGCGCCGGCACGGTGTCGTTCAACAGCAATGGTCCCCGGATATCGGACGTCCGCGCGGTCACAGGTTGCCCCGCGGTTTGTCCGGCTCGCCCGCGGCGATCGGCTTGGGCTCGGCGTCGCGAACGGGATAGAAGGTGTAGGACAGCGTGATCGTCTTCAGCCCGTCATTCTCGTGATCGGCCGTGATCGCCGGATCGACGTAGAACACGACAGGCATCTCACGGGTCTCGCCCGGGGCCATGGTCTGTTCGGTGAAGCAGAAGCAGTTGATCTTCTGGAAATAGGCGCCCGACGTCAGCGGCGTCACGTTGTAGGCCGCTTGCGCCATGGTGGTGCGCGCCGCCTGGTTGGTGACCTTGTAGTAGACCGTGACCACCTCGCCGATCGCGACCTCGATCTCGGTCTTCTCCGGCTCGAACTTCCACGGCAGCCCGCCGGCGACATTGGCATCGAAACGGATGCCGATCCGGCGCGCCAGCGGCGCCGACGACGGCGCCGCGGTCGCGACCTGCGTGGTGCCGTTGAAGCCGGTGGCGCGGCAGAACCAGTTGTAGAACGGCACGGCGGCATAGGACGCGCCGACCATCAGCACCACGACGGCGCCGCAGATGCCGCCGACCAGCGCATCACGGCCGAGGCCGCGGCGCGGCGCGGCCGGCGCTGTCGCCGGAACGATCTGGTCGGTTGTCTCCATTGCGGTCTGCTTCGCCCTGTCCTGCATCGCGTCTCTACATCGGCCGATTCAGCACCGCGGGACCCTTCACCATGGTCACCGCGAAGAACAGCACCACCAGCACGCCGAGCGCGAGCGCAATCGCGATCGAGCGGCGACGGCGGCTGCGCAGCTGCGCCTCGGTGAGGACGATGCCCTCTTGCTCGTTCGGATCTGCCATCGTGATCGCCATGTTTTCCAGTCTCGCGCCTCTTACCAGATCAGCGGCGCGATCATGCGCGCGACCGCTTCGAGCCCGAGCGTCGCGAACAGCGCGAACAGATACAGGATCGAAAAGGCGAACAGCCTGCGGTTGGCGCGCAGCGAGGCGATGCGCTCGCGCTTGCGGAACACCCCGATCGCCAGCCACAGCATGCCGGCGCCGAGCGCGAGCGAGACCACGCCGTAGACGGCATCGAAATAGCCGAGCGGCCAGGGCGCCAGCGCGACCGCCACCAGCACGATCGTGTAGAGCAGGATCTGCAGCCGGGTCGCATCGGGGCCGGCGACCACCGGCAGCATCGGCACGCCGGCGCGGGCGTAATCGTCGCTGCGGAACAGCGCCAGCGCCCAGAAATGCGGCGGGGTCCAGAAGAAGATGATCAGGAACAGCCAGAGCGGCTCCGGCGCGATCGATCCGGTGGCCGAAACCCAGGCGACCACCGGCGGCAGGGCGCCGGCGGCGCCGCCAATGACGATGTTCTGCGCGGTCCAGCGCTTCAGCCACAGCGTGTAGATCACGACGTAGAAGAAGATGGTGAAGGCGAGCAGCGCGCCGGCGAACCAGTTGACGAGGATGCCCAGCGTCAGCACCGAGAAGAACGACAGCGTGATGCCGAAGGCGAGGGCCTCCTGGCGGGTGACGCGGCCGCGCGGGATCGGGCGGTTGGCGGTGCGCGACATCAGCGAGTCGATGTCGCCTTCCAGCGCCATGTTCAGCGCCCCGGAGGCCCCGGCCCCGACCGCGATGCACAGCAGCGAGGTGATGGCGAGCACCGGGTGGAAATGGCCCGGGGCGATCAGCAGGCCGATCAACGCCGTGAAGATCACGAGCGACATCACCCGCGGCTTCAGGAGCGCGAGATAATCGCCGACATCGGCCTCGGAAATCCGCGGGCCGACGGCAATGGCGTTCTGATCGATGACCGACACGACGAATCCAGACTTCAATTCACAGGCTTCAATTCAAACGGCTCTGACGCAGGGCGCGCCAGAACCTCGATTCAAGACTCCATCCGGCAAACCATCGGGCGCACCACCGGCGGATATCGACGCGGCGCCGGATGGGCGCCGCGTCGGAGAGATCGGACTCACTGCACCTTCGGCAGCACCTCGAACTGGTGGAACGGCGGCGGCGAGGACAGGGTCCATTCCAAGGTCGTCGCGCCCGGTCCCCACGGATTGTTCGCCGCCTGCTGCTTGCGCATGAAGGCGTCGACGACCCCGTAGATGAAGATCAGCACGCCGAAGGCCGAGATGTAGGAGCCGATCGACGACACCAGATTCCAGCCGGCATAGGCATCGGGATAGTCGATGTAGCGGCGCGGCATGCCCGACAGGCCGAGGAAGTGCTGCGGGAAGAACACCAGGTTGACGCCGACGAAGGTGACCCAGAAGTGCGCCTTCGCGATCGTCTCGTTGTACATGTAGCCGAACATCTTCGGGAACCAGTAGTACCAGCCCGCGAAGATGGCGAACACGGCGCCGAGCGACAGCACGTAGTGGAAGTGCGCGACGACGTAATAGGTGTCCTGCAGCACGCGGTCGACGCCGGCATTCGCCAGCACGACGCCGGTGACGCCGCCGACCGTGAACAGGAAGATGAAGCCCACCGCCCACAGCATCGGCGCGCGGAATTCGATCGAGCCGCCCCACATCGTGGCGATCCAGGAGAAGATCTTCACGCCGGTGGGCACCGCGATCACCATGGTGGCGGCGACGAAATAGGCCTGCGTCGCCGAGGACATGCCGACCGTGTACATGTGGTGCGCCCACACCACGAAGCCGATGCCGCCGATCGCGACCATGGCGTAGGCCATGCCGAGATAGCCGAACACGGGCTTGCGCGAGAAGGTCGACACGATCTGACTGATCATGCCGAAGCCGGGCAGGATCAGGATGTACACTTCCGGATGGCCGAAGAACCAGAACAGATGCTGGAACAGCAGCGGGTCGCCGCCGCCGGCCGGATCGAAGAAGGTGGTGCCGAAATTGCGGTCGGTCAGCATCATGGTGATGGCGCCGGCGAGCACCGGCAGCGACAGCAGCAACAGGAACACCGTCACCAGGATCGACCACACGAACAGCGGCATCTTGTGCAGGGTCATGCCCGGCGCACGCATGTTGAAGATCGTGGTGATGAAGTTGATCGAGCCGAGGATCGACGACGCACCGGCGAGATGCAGCGACAGGATCGCGAAATCCACCGCCGGTCCCGGATGACCCGAGGTCGACAGCGGCACATACATCGTCCAGCCGGCGCCGACGCCGTTGGCGCCGGGCTCGCCCTCGACGAAGGTCGAGGTCAGCAGCAGCGCGAACGAGGCCGGCAGCAGCCAGAACGAGATGTTGTTCATGCGCGGGAACGCCATGTCCGGCGCACCGATCATCAGCGGCACCATCCAGTTGCCGAAGCCGCCGATCATCGCCGGCATGACCATGAAGAAGATCATGATCAGGCCGTGCGAGGTCACGAACACGTTGTAGGTGTGGTTCTCGTGAAAGAACTGCACGCCCGGATACATCAGCTCGATGCGGATCGCGACCGACATGACGAGGCCGATGATGCCGGCGCACACCGCGAAGATCAGATACATCGTGCCGATGTCTTTGTGGTTGGTCGAATAGATCCAGCGGCGCCATCCGGTCGGATGGTCGTGCGCGTGATCGTCATGGCCGGTCAGGGTCGTCGCGTTCGTCGCCATTGTCCAATCCTCAGTGTCCCCGTAGGCCGCGCGAGGCGGCCCTCAATCCTAAGCGCTCGTCCCCGCGCGCTACTGCGATATGCCCGCAGCCGACGCGTAGGTGCTCGCGGGCGCGCTGGCGTACTTCTTCTTGGCGTCCTCGACCCAGGCGGTGAATTCCTGGTCGCTCACGACGCGCACCGCGATCGGCATGTAGGCGTGGTCCTTGCCGCACAGCTCGGAGCACTGGCCGTAATACATGCCGACCTTGGTCGCCTTGAACCAGGTCTCGTTGAGGCGGCCGGGAATGGCGTCGATCTTGATGCCGAAGGACGGCACGGCGAAGGAGTGGATGACGTCGGCGCCGGTGGTCTGGACGCGAATCACCTTGTTGACCGGCACGACCATCTCATTGTCGACCGCCAGCAGGCGCGGCTTCTTGTCCTGCACCATCAGCGAGTCGAACTCGAACTTGCCGTTGTCGGGATAGGCGTAGCTCCAGTACCACTGCTTGCCGGTCGCCTTGATCGTGAGGTCGGCCTTCGGCACGTCGAGCTCGAGGAACAGCAGGCGGAACGACGGCACCGCAATGGTGACGAGGATCAGCACCGGGATCAGCGTCCACGCCACTTCGAGCAGCGTGTTGTGCGTGGTCCGCGACGGCACCGGATTGGCGCGCGCGTTGAACTTGACCACCACGGCGATCAGCAGCGCCAGCACGAACAGCGTGATGATGGTGATGATCGTCAGCAGCAGGCCGTGGAACCAGGTGATGTTCTCCATCACCGGCGTCGCAGCCTCCTGCAGCTTGACTTCCCATGGCGCCGGCTGCCCCGTTTCAGCAAACGCCGCTCCACCCGACACGAGCGTCATGCCCGTTACAGCCAACCCCAGCAAGGCGCTCAATTGGCCTTTCGACATCTTCATGCCGTCGCGCTCCCTTCAGAACTTTCCCCCTCAGCGCACCGCCCGCTTCACGCGGCGGCGCGCCGTTCGATCCGCTCTCCTGACAAATGGCCTTCGGGCGGATGCATAGAAAAGCACCTGGGCCAGTTCACTGGAATGACGAAATCTTTCTTCTCAAACCATAATTCTTGATCTATCGCAATGCAGTCTTGCGCCGGATATCGCGCGCCGCGCTGTTCGTCGCGACAAGCGTATTTTCCGGGAGATTGCCGCACGCCGTGATTTCGCGGGCAACGGGCGCTTGACAGGCGTGCGGCGCGATGTAGGCAAACGGGACACGGCCGTTTGCGAGGCTGATTCGGCGAGGCGCAGCGGCAGCGCCCACCGGGGTGCGGCCATATTTGGTATCGTTTCGTGCCGTACGCCGGTGACGCTGTCCTCAAGACGCCATCATTGCCGTATCATGGCGTCGGACGCGCAGATCACCCACAGGAAATTGTCATGGCACCGACCCGGATCAGGGTTTCAACGGACAGGACAGCTGACATGCCGACCCCAGCTGCGAATGACTCGCGCCGTTTGTACCGATTCAGCGCGGTGCGTGCGCGACTCACGCATGTCGCCGCAATGACCTCCGCCGCAGCAACGGCGATCGCGCTGATGGCCGCGACGGTGGTCGGCGTGCCGCACGCGGCGTTGGCACAGGGCGCGGTGCGCTCGGTGCATGGCGACTGGCAGATCCGCTGCGACACGCCGCCGGGCGCGCAGAGCGAGCAGTGCGCGCTGATCCAGAGCGTCGTGGCCGAGGACCGCTCCAATGCCGGCCTCACCGTGATCATGCTGAAGACCGCCGACCAGAAGAGCCGGCTGATGCGGGTGGTGGCGCCGCTCGGCGTGCTGCTGCCCTCCGGCCTCGGCCTGAAGCTCGACAACCAGGACGTCGGCCGCGCCGGCTTCGTGCGCTGCCTGCCCAATGGCTGCGTCGCCGAGGTGGTGCTGGAGGACAAGCTGCTCGGCCAGCTCAAGACGGCCAAGACCGCGACCTTCATCATCTTCGAGACGCCGGAGGAAGGGATCGGCTTCCCGCTGAGCCTCAACGGACTGGCCGAAGGCTTCGACAAGCTGCCCTGACGTTGGCCACGATTGACAGGCCCCTCCCGCGCACGATGCCGTGATCGAGCCGTGAGTTCGCGCGTCTGAATGCGCGCGCCGCGGCCTCAGCGCGGGCCGTCGAGCGCCAGCGCCATCACCAGCAGGGTCTTGTCGAACCCGTCATCGCCAGGCTCCCGCGGCTGCACCGCCTTGAGCAGGAATCCGGCCTTCTGGTACAGCCGGATAGCGTTGGTGTTGCTGCGGTAGACCGTGAGCTCGACACGCGAGAAGCCGGCCGCCCGCGCGGCCTCGAGCGCCGCCGCCATCAGTCGCCTGCCGAGGCCCTGGTGCCGGAACTGCGGCATTAGGCCCATGCCGAGCACCCCGATCCGGGCATCGATTGGCCCCGATTTGGGCGTCACATCGCACCAGCCGACCACCTCCCCGGCCGAGAGAGCGACGAATTGCGGATATCCCTCGTGGATGTTGTTCAGAATGAAGGCGCGCGTGGACTCCAGCGGCGGCGCCTGCACGAACGACAAATAGCGCCGCTCGCGCGCGACATGATCGAGCGTGCGGTGGAAGCTCTCGATGTGAGCGGACGTGATGGGAACGATCTCAACCATGTCAGTTCGGTAATCATCCAGCCCCTCGCGCCCCGGCGTCAAAACAACTATCTTGGAATGAACGCTCCGACAACGGATTGAAACATGACTGCTCCCACCACTTCCCTGCTCGAGCGCGCCAATCTGGATCGCGATGCGGTCCGGAGCGAGGTCGCGCGCGGCCTGGCCGGTGCCGATGACGGCGAATTGTTCTTCGAATACAGCCAGACCGAGGCGCTGACCTTCGACAATGGCCGGCTGAAGCAGGCGACCTACGACACCAGTCAGGGCTTCGGCCTGCGCGCGGTGAAGGACGACGCGGTCGGCTATGCCCATTCCTCCGACGTGTCGCTGCCGGCTCTGATGCGCGCCGCCGATGCGGTGAGCGCGGTCAGGGGCGGCTATTCCGGCACGTTCGCGAGCGCACCGCCGCACACCAACGTCCGGCTCTATGGCGACGACAATCCGCTGGACGCCCCGGGCTTCGAAACCAAGGTCAAGCTGCTCGGCGAGATCGACGCGTATCTGCGCGACAAGGATCCGCGCGTGCGCCAGGTGACGGTGAGCCTGGGCGCGACCTGGCAGGTCGTGGAGATCCTGCGGCCCGACGGCGAGAGCTATCGCGACATCCGCCCGCTGGTGCGCGTGAACATCTCCGTCGTCGCCGGCCAGGGTGATCGCCAGGAGAGCGGCGGCAAGGGCTATGGCGGCCGCGAGGCCTATGCGCGCTTCATCGAGACCAAGGCGTGGCGCGAGGCCGCCGACGGCGCGCTGCGCGAGGCGCTGGTCAACCTGGAGTCTGTCCCCGCCCCCGCCGGCGAGATGGACGTCGTGTTAGGGGCCGGCTGGCCCGGCGTGATGCTGCACGAGGCCGTCGGCCACGGCCTCGAGGGCGACTTCAACCGCAAGAAGACCTCGGCCTTTGCCGGACTGCTGGGCAAGCCGGTCGCCGCCAAGGGCGTCACCGTGGTCGACGACGGCACCATGGCCTCGCGCCGCGGCTCGCTGTCGATCGACGACGAGGGCACGCCGACCAGCCGTACCTTGCTGATCGAGGACGGCATTCTCGTCGGCTACATGCAGGACCGCCAGAACGCGCGGCTGATGAACATGGCGCCGACCGGCAACGGCCGCCGCCAGGGCTACGCACATGTGCCGATGCCGCGCATGACCAACACCTACATGCTGGCCGGCGAGCACGACCCGGCCGAAATCATCGCATCCGTCAAGAACGGCATCTATGCCGTCAATTTCGGCGGCGGCCAGGTCGACATCACCTCGGGCAAATACGTCTTCCAGTGCACCGAGGCCTACAGGATCGAGAACGGCAAGGTCGGTGCGCCGGTGAAGGGCGCGATGCTGATCGGCAACGGCCCGACGGATTTGAACCGCATCAGCATGATCGGCAACGATCTGTCGCTCGATACCGGCATCGGCACCTGCGGCAAGAACGGCCAGGGCGTGCCGGTCGGCGTCGGTCAGCCGACGCTTCGCATGGATCGCATCACCGTTGGAGGCACGGGCCGATGAGCCTCGACAAGATGTCCACGAGCAAGATCGGAACCAAGGCCGTGCGTAAGGAAACCACTTGGGGCGGTCAGCTTGCGCAACTCGCCGCCGTGGTGATGGTGGTGTTCGTCGCCAAGGGCGCGATCGCCGAGCCGTTCTACGTGCCGTCCGGCTCGATGGAGCCGACCCTGATGATCGGCGACGCCCTGCTGGCGTCGAAATTCCCCTATGGCTACGGCACCTCGTCGCTGCCGATGCAGATCACGCTGCCGGAGACGGGACGCCTGTTCGGCGAGACGCCGAAGCGCGGCGACGTCGTCGTGTTCCGCTGGCCGGGCGACAACTCGCAGGCCTGGGTCAAGCGCGTCGTCGGCCTGCCCGGCGACCGCATCCAGATGCGCCAGGGCCAGCTCTACATCAACGGCCAGGCAGCCGCGCTGAAGCCGGACGGCATCGGCGATGCCGAGGACGACACCGGCCGCAACGAGCCGGCCTATCGTTACGTCGAGACGCTGCCGAACGGCGTGTCGCATTTGATCTTCAAGATGCGCGACAACGGCCGGCTCGACAACACCCCGGAGGTGACCGTTCCGCCCGGCAAGCTGTTCGTGCTCGGCGATAACCGCGACAACTCCGCCGACAGCCGCGTTGCCTTGCGCGACGGCGGCGTTGGCCTGCTGCCGATCGACAACCTCGTGGGCCGCGCCGATGCGGTGGTCGGCTCCTGGGACCTCGGCTTCAAGAACCAGCCGGTCTGGGCCTGGCTGTCGGGCTTCCGGCTGGATCGCTTCTTCACCGCGGTGCGCTGAGCGGACCGCGGCCGTGACCTTCGACGATGTCAGGGCGCTTGCGCTGACATGGCCGGAGGTCGAGGACGGCACGTCCTACGGGACGCCCGCGCTGAAGGTGCGCAAGAAGATGCTGGCGCGGCTGAAGGAGGACGGGGACAGCCTCGTCCTTCCGGGCGTGCCGCCGGACGAACGCGCGATGCTGGTCGAGACGCGCCCAAGGCTGTTCTATTTCACCGATCACTACCGCGACTATCCGATCGTGTTGCTGCGCCTGTCGAAGGCGAAGCGCGCCGACGCAGAGCCGCTGTTGCGCCGGCAGTGGCGGGCCCTGGCGTCAAGGAGAGCCGTAGCCGTGTTCGATCGCGGCTGAAACGGGCTGCACGCCGTTCTCCATCTCGTGTATTGAACGTGCCGACGGCACCCATGTTCTGATGCCTTCGACCATCATGACCAAAGACGATTTCATCGCAGCCGCGCTGCGCAACCCCGTCAACACCGCGATCATGCGCGTGCTGCGTGAAACGGCCGTGCCCGATGCCTGGGTCGTCGCCGGCTGCCTGACTCAGAGCGTCTGGAACGTGCGGACCGGCCGTCCGATCGATCACGGCATCAACGACTACGACATCTTCTATTTCGATCCGGATACGTCGTGGGATGCTGAGGACGCCGTCATCCGGCGCATCACATCCTGCCTCCATGACATCGAAGCCAAGGTGGAGGTGCGCAACCAGGCCCGCGTCCATCTCTGGTATCCCGCCAAGCACGGTCGTCCCTACTCCGCCGTGTCGCGATCAACCGATGGAATCGACCGGTTTCTCACCGTCAACACGCAGGTCGGGCTCCGCCCCGTCGCCGATGGATATGAGCTCTATGCGCCCAAGGGCCTCGGTGACATCGCGCAGATGATCGTGCGGCCGAACCACACGGCCAATTTCTCGGCGACGAACTACATCGCCAAGGCGGAACGTTGGAAGGCACTGTGGCCTGAGATCACCGTGATCGTCGCGGAAGACTAACATTGTTGGACCAACACGTGAAACGACAGGGACGCAGGCATCTTCGTTTGCCGTCCCATAGCCGGCCCGCAAAATAGCGGCCCTCGTCGCCCCGCGCTATCGCACCACGCCTGACGTGAACCCCGCGCGGCGCCGCGGCGGCTTGATCTCCTTCTTCAGGAAGCAATGCGCCTCCTTGCCGGCATAGCCGGGCCGCGAGAAGGTCCAGGCCCGGCATTTGTTGTCGCCGGTGCAGGCGGCCTTGCAGATCTCCTCGGCGTCGGCGGCCTTCTCTTCCTTCTTGTCCGCCGCCTTGTCACCGCTGCTCTTGTCGCCCTTGTCGGCGGCCTTCTCGGCCTTGTCGCCGCCCTTCAGATCGGTGGTCTTGATGTCGAAGCTGCGGTAGTCGCCGCCGGGACGGTCGATCGACGTCTCGACCGCATCGTTGCGGATCTCGACGACGCCCGCGCCACGCACGCCGGAAACGCAGCAATTGTCCGGCACGCGCGCCGGCACGCTGTTCTTGAGCCAGCACACCGCACCCGCTTCCATCACGGTCGGATAGTTGAAGCTCCAGGCGCGGCACCGCCGGTCGTGCTCGCACAGCAGCGCGCAATCGGCCGGGTCGCCGGAGGTGATCGGCGCGCTCATGTAGTCGCCGCCGGGACGATCGGAATAGGTCTGGGCTGAAGCCGGCGTCAGGCACGCAGCCGCGAACAGGCACGCCAGTGCCCTCAGCCATGCCCCGATGAAGCGCCCCACGCGCCGCCGCTGAACCATCCGACCCATTGTTAATGTTCGAGTTTTCTTGCGAGTTTTTAGGCAGTCATTTGATCGCCACGAACCTGTATGGCGGATGAACGGCTCGGACCGGTGGGAGCAGCGGAAGGCAACGCAGCGGCGCCCAGGCGCTGAATCGAACCTGGGACACAAATCGCAACAAAAAACAGCGGACCCAAGCCGCCAGCCGCCTCAACGTGGAGCAGGCGGCGCAGCGAACCTGCGACGGTCGCAGGCTCAGCCGTTCCGATCAGAACGCATATTCGTCGTAGGCCGGCTCGACCGAGCCGCCCCACGGGCCGTCGAACTTCTCCAGCATCTCCTCGGCAGGCGAGCGGCCGCAATCGATGATCTGATCGAGCGGCTCGAGATAACGGCTCTCGTCGCGGCCGAGATGGTCGATGCGACCGCGCCGGCGCAGGCCGAGATGCGCCAGGGTCAGGCATTCCTTGGCGATCTCGAACACGTAGCGATTGCGGATACGCGCCTTGAAGCCGAGGCGCGGCACGTCGTCGCGCAGGTTCTGGCGCTCGAACGCGGTCCAGGTCTTGACCAGGTCCCAGGCCGCGTCGAGGCTGACGTCATCGTAGAGCAGGCCGACCCAGAACGCCGGCAGCGCCGGCAGCCGGCCCCACGGCACACCGTCGGCACCGCGCATTTCCAGATAGCGCTTCAGGCGCACCTCCGGGAAGATCGTCGAGAGGTGATTGGCCCAATCCGACAGCGTCGGACGCTCGCCCGGCATCGCCGGGTTCTTGCCTTCGAAGAAGTCGCGGAACGAGGTGCCGGAGACGTCGATATAGGCCTCCTCGCGTTTCACGAAATACATGGGAACATCGAGCGCGTAGTCGACCCAGCGCTCGAAGCCCATGCCATCCTCGAACGCCCACGGGATCATGCCCGAGCGCTGATTGTCAGTGTCGCGCCAGATCTCGGAGCGGAACGACAGGAAGCCGTTCGGCTTGCCTTCGGTGAATGGCGAATTGGCGAACAGCGCGGTCGCGATCGGCTGCAGCGCCACCGAGACCCTGAGCTTCTTGACCATGTCGGCTTCGGAGGAGAAGTCGAGATTGGTCTGCACGGTGCAGGTCCGGTACATCATGTCGAGGCCGTAACGGCCGACCTTCGGCATGTAGCTGGTCATGATCTTGTAGCGGCCCTTGGGCATCACCGGAATTTCGGCGCGCGACCAGGACGGCGTCATGCCCAAGCCGAGAAAGCCGATGCCGAGCGGAGTTGCGATCTCGCGTACCTGCGCCAGATGCGCCATCAGTTCCGCATGCGTCTGGTGCACGGTCTCGACCGGCGCGCCCGACAGCTCGAACTGGCCGCCCGGCTCCAGCGAGATGGCGCCGCCACCGGTGACATCATAGAGCCCGATGATGTTGCCGCGCTCCATGATCGGCTCCCAGCCGAGCAGGAGCTTCATGCCTTCGAGCAGCGCGCCGATGCCGCGCGCACCCTCGTAAGGGACCGGGCGGTGACCGTCGAGCGTGAACGGCGTCTTCTCGTGCTCGGTCCCGATGCGGAAGGCGGACGGCGGCTTCACGCCGGCCGCGAGCCACGCCACCAGTTCGTCGCGCGACTGCAGCGGGGTCATATCGATCTGGTCACGCGCCATGGGAGTCTCGGTTCAGAAGCGCTTCGAGGGTCGCGCGTGGTGACAGGAAGGGCCGCGGACCCCAGGGGGCCGCGGATGTGAATGGGAACGGATGCTTCATCGGGTCGCCGCGCCCTCTCCAGCCGCCAACGGAGCGGCCTGACCACAGGAGCAGCCAAGCCGATCCAGCAGCATGCAAAGCTTGGCGGCGTCGGTATCCGACAGCTTGGAGCCGACATGCTTCTCGATCGCGGCGGAATAGGCCGACCACATCCGCTTCTGCAGTTCGCGTCCGGCCTCGGTGATCTCGACGAACTGGCCGCGCTTGTCCATCTTGCATTCGCGCCGGACGACCAGACCTTCTTCGACCAGCCGGTCGATCAGCCGGGAAGTGGAATATTGCGGGATCAGCATCTGCCGCTCGAGCTCGACCGGGCGCAGCTCGCCCGCGGGGGCCCGGGACAGCTCCAGCAGCGCATCATACCAGGCGAGCGGCGGAAAACCGGCCTTCTTCAGCTCCTGCTCGACGCAGTCCAGCACCCGGCTCTGGACCCGCATCAGGCGGATCCAGGCGGCGGTCGCCTCGGTCGATGGTTTGCGTTTCATGGGCCGGCTCGTATCCTTCAGGTCCTCGTTCTAGCGCATTCGATGCACCTGCATCAATCTTGACTATTCCATGCAAGTGCATGTAAGGGCGGGTGTGACGCCGCGATCGGTTCCAACCACGACGATGGTCTCACGGAGGGAATACCCAATGAAGCTTTATTATTCACCCGGCGCCTGCTCGCTCTCGCCCCACATCGCCCTGCTCGAGGCCGGCCTGCCCTACGATCTCGTCAAGGTCGATCTGCGCGCCAAGACCCTGGAAAATGGCGACGATTACCTCAAGGTCAATCCGAAGGGCCAGGTGCCGGCGCTCGGGTTGCCGAGCGGCGAGATCGTGACCGAAGGCCCGGTCATCGTCCAGATGATCGCCGACCGGGCGGCGACCAAGAACCTCGCCCCGGCGCGCGACAGCGGCGAGCGCTACAAGCTCTTGGAGTGGCTGAACTTCATCACCTCGGAGCTGCACAAGAATTTCAGCCCGATGTTCTCGCCGGTGCTCGCCGACGACGCCAAGGCGTTCTTCAAGGACCGCGTGATGGGCAAGTTCAAATATATCGACGGCCAGCTTGCCGGCCACGACTATCTGATGGGCCAGCAGTTCACGGTCGCCGACGGCTATCTGTTCACCATCCTGACCTGGGCGGACCGGATGAAGTTCGACCTGTCGGCGATGCCGAATCTGGTGGCCTACAAGAACCGCGTCGCCGCGCGGCCGAAGGTGCAGGAGGCGCTGACGAAGGAAGGGCTGATGAAGGCGGGGTGAGGGTTTGCTTCTTACGAAGCGATTGCGACGCCACGAAGCCGGTGAGCTCCCCTCCCCCTTGCGGGGAGGGGTCGGGGGTGGGGGTCCACACGATGACTCCCGCTGAGTCCACCGACCTGCGTGCTCCATCGCGACCGCGAGAACGCAGGACGGACGCTATCCCCTCTGCAGACTACGCTCGTGATAAAAAGGCCGGCGCAGCGAGGGATGTCTCCAGGACTGTGAGACCTTTTCCTGAGACCCCCACCCCCGACCCCTCCCCGCAAGGGGGAGGGGAGCGCACCGTCGATGCGGTGCTATCGAGACTCATCAGGCAGCCCGCAATCGTCAAGCCGCCGCCTTCTTCGGCGGAAAGCGGCCGTAGAAGGTTTCGCCCTTGGCGGCCATCTCTTCCAGCAGCTTCGGCGGGGCGAAGCGCGAGCCGTACTTCTCTGTGAACTTGTGGCACAGCTCGACGAACTTCTTCGTGCCCATGAAGTCGATGTAGGACAGCGTGCCGCCGGTGAACGGCGCGAAGCCGAAACCGAGGATCGAGCCGACATCGGCCTCGCGCACGTCGGTGATGACGTGGTCCTCGACGGTGCGCGCAGCCTCCACCGCCTGCACCACCAGGAAGCGCTGCTTCAGCTCCTCGACGTCGAGCGTGTCGGGATCGAGATGCTTGGGCTGGAGCTTGGCGAGATCCGGCCACAGGCTCTTCTGACCCTTGCCCTTCTCGGGATAGTCGTAAAAGCCCTTGGCGTTCTTGCGGCCGAAGCGACCCTGCTTCTCGACCAGCTCGACCATCAGCTTCTTGTGGTCCTGGTTGATCGCGTTGGGCCCGAGATCGTGCTCGGTCGCCTTCATGATCTTGAGGCCGAGATCGAGCGCGACCTCGTCCGACAGCGACAGCGGGCCAACCGGCATGCCGGCCATCTTGGCCGCGTTCTCGATCATCGCCGGCGGCACGCCTTCGAGGAACATCTCGTTGCCCTCGGCGATGTAGCGCATCACGCAGCGGTTGGCGAAGAAGCCGCGGGAGTCGTTGACCACGATGGGCGTCTTGCCGATGGTGCGGACATAGTCGAGCGCGGTCGCCAGCGCGACGTCGCCGGTGGCCTTGCCCATGATGATCTCGACCAGCATCATCTTCTCGACCGGCGAGAAGAAGTGGATGCCGATGAAGCGGCCCTGGTCCTTGAACTCCTCGGCCAGCGAGGTGATCGGCAAGGTCGAGGTGTTGGAGGCGAAGATCGCGCCGTCCTTCAGATGCTGCTGCGCCTTGGCGTAGGTCTCGGCCTTGACCTTGCGGTCCTCGAACACGGCCTCGATGACCAGGTCGCAATCCTTCAGCGCGGCGTAGTCGGCGGTCGCGGTGATGCGGCCCATGATCGCCTCCGCCTCGCCCGGCTTGGCGCGGCCCTTCTTGACCAGACCATCGACCACGCTCTGGGCATGCGCCTTGCCCTTGTCGGCGCTCTCCTGGTCGCGGTCGATCAGCACGACCTCGAGGCCACCGCGCGCCGAGACGTAGCCGACGGATGCGCCCATGAAGCCGGCGCCGATCACGGCGATCTTCTTCAGCTTGCTTGGCGGCACGTCGGCCGGACGACGCGCGCCCTTGTTCAACTCCTGCATCGACAGGAACAGGCTGCGGATCATCGCTGCGGCTTCCTTGGAGCGCAGGATGTGGGCGAAGTAGCGCGACTCGACGCGCAGCGCGGCGTCGATCGGCAACTGCAGGCCCTCATAGACGCAGCTCATGATCGCGCGCGCGGCCGGATAGTTGTCGTAGGTCTCGCGGCGGTAGATGGCGTTGCCGGCCGGGAACATCATCATGCCGTTCTTCGAGAACACCGGGCCGCCCGGCAGCTTGAAGCCCTTCTCGTCCCACGGCTGAACGGCCTTGCCGCCGCCCTTGATCCAGTCCTTGGCGGCCTTGATGAGGTCAGCCGCCGGAACGATGGCGTCGACCAGCTTCAAGGCCTTGGCCTTGTCGAGCGTCAGCGCCTCGCCCTTCAACAGCAGGTTCATCGCGTCCTGCGGCTGCACGATGCGCGGCACGCGCTGGGTGCCGCCGGCGCCGGGGAACAGGCCGACCTTGATCTCGGGCAGGCCGAGACGGGTCTTCGGGTTCTCGGCCGCGACGCGGTGATGGCAGGCCAAGGTCAGCTCGAAGCCGCCGCCGAGCGCGAGGCCGTTGATCGCGGCGACCCACGGTTTGCCCGACGTTTCCATAGCCCGGTAGATCTGCGAGAAGCGCCGGCTGTTGTCGAACAGCATCTGGTTGGCGGCTTCCTCGCCCTTGCCCTTCAGCACCTCGGCATAGGAGCGGTTCATGCCCTCGAGCATGGACAGGTCGGCGCCGGCGCAGAACGCCTCCTTGGCCGAGGTGATGACGACGCCCTTGATGGCGGCGTCAGCAGTGGTCTCCTTGACGATGGTCTCGAGTTCGATCGCCGAGGTCTCGTCCAGCACGTTCATCGAACGTCCCGGGATGTCCCAGGTGATCAGCGCAATGCCGTCGGCATCGGTTTCGAGCTTGAAGTTCTTGAAGGCCATGTGGTGCTCCCTCGTGCCTGCAGCCGGTCGGCGCGGCAAAAAATCCTGCGATCGTAGGGTGGGCAAAGGCGCCCTTGCGCCGTGCCCACCGACGGTGTCGATGAAGACGATGGTGGGCACGCTTCGCTTTGCCCACCCTACGTTAGGGGTTCGTCACACCCGCTCGATGATGGTCGCGGTGCCCATGCCGCCGCCGATGCACAGCGTGACCAGCGCGGTGGCCTTACCGGTGCGCTCGAGCTCGTCGAGCACGGTGCCCAGGATCATCGCGCCGGTGGCGCCGAGCGGATGGCCGAGCGCGATCGCGCCGCCATTGACGTTGATCCTGTCCTTGTCGATCTCGAACGCCTGCATGTAGCGCAGCACGACCGAGGCGAACGCCTCGTTGAGCTCGAACAGGTCGATGTCCGAGGTCTTCATGCCGGAGCGCTCGAACAGCTTCTCGGTGACGTCGACCGGGCCGGTCAGCATCATCGCCGGCTCGGATCCAATATTGGCGAAGGCGCGGATTTTCGCGCGCGGCTTCATGCCATACTTCGCCCCGGCCTCCTTGGTGCCGAGCAGCACCGCGCCGGCGCCGTCGACGATGCCCGAGGAGTTGCCGGCGTGATGCACGTAGTTGACGCGCTCGATCTCCGGATGCGACTGGATCGCCACCGCATCGAAGCCGCCCATCTGCGCCATGGCCGCGAATGACGGCTGCAGCTGCGCCAGCGACTGCATCGTCGTCGACGGTCGCATGTGCTCGTCCTTGGCGAGGATGGTCAGGCCGTTGATGTCCTTGACCGGAACGACAGACTTGTCGAAGCGGCCTTCCTCCCAGGACTTCGCCGCGCGCTGCTGGCTCTGCACCGCGTAGGCGTCGACGTCGTCGCGCGAGAAGCCGTACTTCGTCGCGATCAGATCGGCGGAGACACCCTGCGGCATGAAGTAGGCCGGCACCGCCATCGACGGGTCCATCGGCCAGGCGCCGCCGGAGGCGCCGATGCCGACGCGGCTCATCGACTCCGCGCCGCCGCCGATGACCAGCTCATGCTGGCCGCTCATGATCTGCGCGGCGGCGAAATTCACGGCGTCGAGGCCGGAGGCGCAGAAGCGGCTGATCTGAATGCCCGGGACGGCGTCGCCGAGACCCGCATTCAGCGCGGCGAAACGCGCGATGTCCGAGCCGGCCTCGCCGACCGGATCGACCACGCCGAGCACGACGTCATCGACCGCGTCCTCGGGAATGTTGTTGCGGTCCTTGAGCGCCTTCAAAGGCACCGTGGCGAGCGCGAGCGCGGTCACCTCATGCAGGCTGCCATCGGATTTGCCGCGGCCGCGGGGGGTACGCACGTGGTCGTAGATAAAGGCCTCAGGCATCACGCCCTCCTCATCTGATCGGATTCGTTGTCGTTGGTGTTCGACGGTAGCCGGCGCGCGAGCGGCGCACCGGCTACCGCCGCAGCATCAGAAGGCTTCCGCCGGCAGCTCCATCACGGTCGCGCAGCCGGTCTGCAGGCGCGCGAGATGGGCCGCCGTCTCGGGCAGCACGCGCTCCATGAAGAAGCGGCCCGTGACCAGCTTCGTGGTCAGATAGGTCGAGCTGTCGCCGGCCGCAATCTTGTCCTGCGCGACCTTGGCCATCTTCGCCCACATGTAGCCGAAGGTGACCAGCGCGAAGAGATGCATGTAGTCCGTCGCGGCGGCGCCGGCATTGTCCGGCTTGGTCATCGCGTTCTGCATCAGCCAGGTCGTGGCCTGCTGCAGATGGCCGAGCGCGGTCGACAACGGAGCGACGAACGGCTTCATCGCATCATTGCCGCCCTGCTCCTTGGCGAAGGAGCCGACCTCGGCGAAGAACGCCATCACGGCGCGGCCGCCGTCGCGCGGCAGCTTGCGGCCGACGAGGTCGAGCGCCTGGATGCCGTTGGCGCCCTCGTAGATCATCGCGATGCGGGCATCGCGCACGAACTGCTCCATGCCGTGCTCGGCGATGTAGCCGTGGCCGCCATACATCTGCTGCGCCTGCACCGCGTTGGCGAAGCCCATGTCGGTCATGTAGCCCTTCATGACCGGGGTCATCAGGCCCATGTGGTCGTCGGCGGCCTGGCGGTCCTTCGGGTCCTGCGAGCGGTGCGCGACGTCGCTCTTCAGCGAGGTCCAGACGACCATGGCGCGCGCGGCCTCGTTGAAGGCGCGGATCGACAGCAGGGTGCGGCGCACGTCGGGATGCACGATGATCGGATCGGCCGCCTTGTCGGGCGCCTTGGGCCCAGTCAGCGAGCGGCCCTGGATGCGCTCGCGCGCATAGGCGACCGCGTTCTGATAGGCGACCTCGGACTGCGCGAGCCCCTGCACGGCGACGCCGAGCCGGGCCTCGTTCATCATCACGAACATGCCCTGCATGCCCTTGTTCTCTTCGCCGATCAGCCAGCCGGTGGCGTTGTCGTAGTTCATCACACAGGTCGAGTTCCCATGGATGCCCATCTTGTGCTCGATCGAGCCGCAGGTGACGCCGTTGCGCGCGCCCACCGTGCCGTCCGGATTGACCATGAATTTCGGCACCACGAACAGCGACACGCCCTTGATGCCGGCCGGTGCACCTTCGATGCGGGCAAGCACGAGGTGGATGATGTTGTCCGCGAGGTCATGCTCGCCGGCCGAGATGAAGATCTTGGTGCCGGAAATCTTGAAGCTGCCGTCGGGCTGACGCACCGCCTTGGTGCGCAAGAGACCGAGATCGGTGCCGCAATGCGGCTCGGTGAGGTTCATGGTGCCGGTCCACTCGCCGGCCACCATCTTCGGCACGTAGGTCTTCTTCTGCTCCTCGTTGCCATGCACGATCAGCGCGGCGGTGGCGCCCATGGTGAGGCCGCCATACATCGAGAACGCCATGTTGGCAGAGCACTGGAATTCGTTGACGGTCTGGCTCAAGGTCACCGGCAGGCCCTGCCCGCCATATTCGGTCGGCGCCGACAGGCCGAGCCAGCCGCCCTCGACGATCTGCTTGTAGGCCTCCTTGAAGCCCTTCGGCGTGGTCACGCTGCCGTCGTCATGGCGCTTGCAGCCTTCGAGATCGCCCACGCGATTCAGGGGGTGCAGCACCTCTTCGGCGAGCTTGGCGGCCTCGCCGAGGATCGCCTCGCGGACATCGGCCGAGGCATCGGAGAAGCCCGGCAGATTGTCGTAGCGGTCGATCTGGAACACGTCGTTGAGCAGGAAGGTGACATCTTCCACGGGGGCTTTGTAGATCGGCATCGGCGTCTCCGGCAGGAAGGCTGAAGTTTCAGACTGAAATTGTGAGGACGCGGCAGGCAATGCTGGCCGCGGACTGTAGCGACTTCTAAGAGCTTGCGGCAGCCATTCGTTTGCGGCTGTCGGTCACATCACGACGGCTTGCTCATCGCGGCCAGCTGTTCGCCCATAAGGCGGTGCAGCAAATTGATCGCCTTGAGCGGGCGCACCATCACCTTGAAGTGAGTAATCCGACCGGCGTCATCGAAAGTGATGATGTCGACGCCATTGAGCTTGATGCCTTCGATCTCGTTCTCGAATTCGAGCACGGCGCCCGTGGCGTTACGCCACTCCCCGACATACTTGAATCCGGGACCGCCTAAGACTTTCTCAGCACTCGCGAGATATTTGAAGGTGATGTCGCGGCCGCGTTGCGGCGTGTGCACGACGGGACTTTCGAACACGGCGTCGGGATGCAGCAGCTCCCGCAAAGCGCCGAGATCGTGAGACCTCATGTAGCCGTACCATCCATCGAGGCCGGTCATTGTCATTGGGCGTCTCCTCGGGGCGGAACAGGCCAGCACCACAACCACCCCATATGCGCATTGACGCATATGCGCCAGTGTGCATAATGTCAAGCGTGGAGCGGGGCAGAACACGATCAGAAAAACGGGAGCAGTTTCCGGCCATGGCCCTCGGCGACGCCATCCTCGCCTGCCTCACCGAACATCCGATGACGGGCTACGAGCTCGCCAAGACGTTCGATTCCTCGATCGGCTTCTTCTGGAAGACGGACCACCAGCAGATCTACCGCGAGCTGTCGCGGCTGCGCGACCGCGGCTACATCCAGGGTCGCGAGGTGGTGCAGACCGGCAAGCCCAACAAGCTGGTGTACACATTGACCGCGGAGGGCCGCGCGGCGTTTCGCAGCTGGGCGGCGCGGCCGAGCACGCCGGCCTCGACGAAGGACGATCTTCTCGTCCGGCTCTATGCACTGGGCGCCGCCGACATCGGGCCGATCCGGGCGGACCTGATGGCGCGGCTCGAGCATCATCGCGACCGCGCCGAGCGCTACGATCGCATCCTCAAGAAGCATTATGCGGACGGCAACGTGGCCCCGGCCGATATGGGCAAGCTCCTCAACCTGCGTCTCGGCCTGCGCCACGAACGCATGGTGGCGGAATGGTGCGAGGAAGCGATCACCGCGCTGTCGACGATATCCGGCGCGAGCAGCGTGCGGCCGCTCGACCCATCATCACGTGAAAATGCCGGCTGATACCCGCCGTTTGATAGGGCAAAACTTCTGGCCGCGCCGGCGGTAAACTTAACGCGTTATTTACCGTAAAAGTCAAAAGTCGGGACCTGGAGCAGACGATCTGCGCGGACCCGTTCATGTTCATGTCCGGGACGCGTGGGGAGGCTGGAGGCGCTTGGTGGAGCGCTGGAAGCGGAACCGGACGAGACATGAATTCGCGCGTACCGTGGAGTAATGAAGGCATCGACCCGTCCGTCCGTGAAAGGGCCGAGGCCGCGGCGCAACGCGCCGGCATGACGCTGAACGACTGGATCAACTCCACGCTCGGCGCATCTACCCCGCCCGACTTCCGTGGCAGCCACGCGCCGCGCAGCACGCCGACCGTCAGCCGCGATGCCCGCGAGGTGACCGACATCCACCAGCGGCTCGACTCCATCGCACGGCAGATCGAGCAGATGTCGCGCCCCGTCGCGCGCAAGGATGCGCCACGCGACGAGCAGGGCGTCGCGCGTCAGCTGAACGATGCGATCTCGCGGCTCGACGCCCGCCTGTCACAGATCTCGACGCCGCTGCGCAAGCCGGACACCGAAGACCGCTATCGTGGTCCTGACGGCGTCGAGCGCGCCGCCGCACAGCTCTACCGGCCCGCCCAGCCGCTCAGCGCGGGTTCGTTCGACGTGGCCGTCGCCGAGATCAGCGCCCGCCAGAGCGAGCTCGACAATGCGCGCCCGCTGCCGCCGCACCAGGCGCCGCCGACCGCGCCTGCCATGGCATCCGCAGCAGCGCCGCTGATGACCCCGATCAGCGCGCCGCTGACGCCGCCGCAACCGGCAGCCCCCACGCCCGATTTCTCGCTGCTCGAACGCCATCTGCTGAAGATCACGAGCCAGATCGAGGCGCTGCATCGCCCCGAGGACGGCATCGAGCAGTCGATCGCCGGCTTCCGCAACGAGCTCTCCGAGATTCGTCACGCCATCACCGAGGCGATGCCGCGCCGGGCGATCGAGTCGATCGAGAATGAGATTCGCTCGCTGTCGCGCCGCATCGACGAGAACCGCAACACCGGCGTCGACGGCCAGGCACTGGCCGGGATCGAGCGCGCGCTGACCGACATCCGCGAGGTCGTCGGCTCGCTGAAGCCTGCCGAGCAGCTCGCCGTCTATGACGAGGCGATCCGCAATCTCGGCGCCAAGCTCGACCTGATCCTGCGCGCCAACGACGACCCCGGCACCGTGCAGCAGCTCGAAAGCGCCATCGCGGCGCTGCGTGCGATCGTCGCCAATGTCGCCTCCAACGACGCCCTGGAACGGCTGTCGGACGATCTTCGGCAGCTGTCGTCGAAGGTCGACCAGGTCACGCAGGCGCGCGACAATCACGAGTCGTTCCATGATTCCTTTGCGGCGCTCGAACAGCGCATCGCCGCGCTGACCTCGACGCTGGAGAGCCGCGAGCCGCCGCCGGCAGCGCGCGACAACACCGCCCAGATCGAGGACGCGCTGCGCGGCCTGTCCGACCGCATCGACCGCCTGCAGGTCGGCAACGACGGCTCATCGGCGATCACCCATCTCGAACAGCGGATCAGCTATCTGCTGGAGCGGCTCGAGGCCGCCAACGACCCGCGCGGCGGCAACATGACCCGCGTCGAGGACGGCCTGCAGGACATCCTGCGCTATCTCGAACGGCAGCAGGCGACATTCGCAGCGCTGGCGGAGAGCCGGTCGCAGCGCGAAACGTCGCAGGACGGCGGCCTGATCGACATGGTCAAGCGCGAGCTGTCCGACATCCGCTTCAGCCAGACCGAGACCGACCGCAACACCCAGGACTCGCTCGAGGCCGTCCACAACACGCTGGGGCACGTCGTCGACCGCCTCGCCATGATCGAAGGCGACCTGCGCAATGTGCGCGCCACCGCGGGCCCGCCGGCCGCGCTGCCGCCGCTGGCACCGCCAATCGAGTCGCCGATGCCGGCTGCACGCGCGCCGGCGCCCCAGGCCCATGCCGAGCCGGCCAGGCCAGAGCCTGCCTACCGGCCGGAGCTGCCCAATCCGGCGGCCGAGCAGCCAGCGGGACAGATTGTCGCTCCGGCCGCGGGTCAACAGGCGTTCGCGGCCGCCTCGCGCGACTTCCACGCCGCTCAGGCGCCGGCGGCTGCCATGCCGCCGCCGATTCCGCCGAAAGCAATCGCCGACATCCTGGAGCCGCACGCGGCACAGGCGCCCCGTGCGACCATCATCGTCCCCGAGCTGCCACCGGATCATCCGCTCGAACCGGGCACCCGTCCGCCTGGCCGGACCGCATCGCCCGCCGAGCGGATCGCCGCGTCCGAGGATGCGCTGAGCGAGCTTCCCGCCGGCAAGCGGGAGCCGGTGTCGACGTCGAGCTTCATCGCGGCTGCGCGCCGCGCGGCGCAGGCCGCGGCGGCTGCACAGCCCGTTGACGCCAAGAAGGCGAAGAAGGACAAGCCGAAGGAGAAGGCCAAGGAGCCGCCCAAGGACGTCGTCAAGGAAGTCGCCAGCGACGTCGCCAAGCCCAAGGCCAAACCCAAGGACAAGCCGACGTTCGCTCTCACCGCTGAGGGTGACGAGGAGGTCTCGACCATCGGGTCGAAGATCCGTTCGCTGCTGGTCGGTGCCAGCGTCGTGGTGATCGTGCTCGGCACCTTCAAATTTGCGATGTCGCTGCTCGACAGCGGCAGCACGCCGCCGCCGATCTCGCCGATGGAAACCCAGGGCGAGGCGCCCCGGGCGCAGATGCCGTCGGCCTCGCCGGGCCTGTCGCCGCGGCCGACGACGCCCGACCAGAGCGTGCCGTCGTTGACGTCGCCGACGCCGATCGACCGTCAGTCCTACAACCGGGCCATGCCGAGCGAAGCGGAGACGATCGCGATGCTCGCGATCCCGCAGGACGTCGAAAAGCCGGCCACGGTACCCGCTGCCGTCCCCACTGATGTCACCGGCACGATCCCAACCGCCGCCAACGGCCAGAAGCTCGGTCTGGTGCAGGTGCCCGCCTCCGAGAAGCTGCCCGATGCCATCGGCGGACTGGCGCTGCGCAACGCCGCTCTGAAGGGTGATCCGACCGCCGCCTACGAGGTCGGCGTGCGCTTTGCCGAGGGCAAGGGTGTCGCGGCGAACTATGAGGAAGCCGCGAAGTGGTATGACCGCGCGGCACAGGCGGGGCTGATCCCGGCGGTCTTCCGTCTCGGCACCTTCTACGAGAAGGGTCTCGGCGTGAAGAAGGACGCCGACATCGCCCGCCGCTACTACGTCGTCGCCGCCGAGCGCGGCAGCGCCAAGGCGATGCACAATCTCGCCGTGCTGGATGCCGACGGCGGCGGCAAGGGCGCGAACTACAAGAGCGCCTCGCAATGGTTCCGCAAGGCCGCCGAGCGCGGCGTCGCCGACAGCCAGTTCAACCTCGGCATTCTCTATGCCCGTGGCATCGGCGTCGAACAGAACCTCGCCGAGTCCTACAAATGGTTCACCCTGGCCGCAGCGCAGGGTGACGTCGATGCCGGGCGCAAGCGCGACGATGTCGCCAAGCGGCTCGATGTCCAGTCGCTCGCCGCGGCCAAGCTCGCGATCCAGACCTTCACGGTCGAACCGCAGCCCGACGACGCCGTGAATGTGCCGGCACCCGCCGGCGGCTGGGATGGCACGCAGGCGATCGCCAAGGCAGCCGCGGCCAAGGCGGCGCTGGCGAAGCGCGCGGCTGCGACGGCGCTGCGCTGACGAGGGCATTTCTCTGGGCAGGCTGACGAGCGCTCGCGCGCGGCCTGCAAAATCCTCCCGGCTTGCGATCGCGCCGCCATAGTGTCGCGCGGTCGATCGATATAGGTTGTCGCGGCGGATCATCACGAGCGCCGCGAGGGAGCATCGACGCGTGTCAGCGGGGAACGAACAACACGACGGCGCGCGCTTCCTGCAGTCGCCGACGGGCCCCCGCGTGCCGCCGCGGACCACGGCGAACGTCGCCCCCGCTCCGCCTCCTCGCCAACCAATCCAGCAAGTGACCGACGGCTATCCTGCGGCGTTCCGATGGCGTCGGCTGGCTTCCGTCATTTTCTTCGTTGCAATCCTACTCGGCGGGGGCATTCGCGCCTACCGCGACCTGTCGCGACCCGACGCCTGGTCGTTCTGGAAGGATCAGTACATCTCGCCGAGTCTGTCGGCGGCGCTGGTCGCCGACCCCGCGCTTGCCGGGCTGGGCGACAGGCGCACCGTGCTCGCCGTCAGCGGCCACATCGGACCCGCGGCGGCCGGCTGGCTGCGCGAGCGGATCAGCGAGGCCCATCTCAAGCCGGGCGACCTGATCCTGCTGTCCTCGCCCGGCGGCAACCTCGACCAGGGAGTGCTGATGGGCGAGATCATCCGCGCTCACGGACTCGCCACCGCCGTCGGCGTGGCCGACAATTCCGGCCGCATCCGTCCGGGCTTCTGCGCCAGCGCCTGCGTGTTCGCCTTTGCCGGCGGGCAGACCCGCTATGGCCTCGATGGCTCGGCGCTCGGCGTGCACCGCTTCACGTCGGAGGCCCGTGGCGCCGACGCGGTCGCCGACACCCAGCGCGTGACCGGCGCCATCCTCGGCTATATGACACGCATGGGCGTATCGTCGCAGGTCATCGAGGCGATGTCGCAGACCCGCGAGATCCGCTGGCTCGATCCGAGCGATGCCGAGGCCATGAGGCTGGTGACCGCGCCGCTCAAGGCCCTCTGACGGAGCGCCCAGACCCCCACGCTCGGCGCCGGTGGATATCACTTTGGGCGGGAATGACTGATCCCTTCGCTCCCATTTTCGGTTATGCAGGAGCCCGGCGTCCTGCTTCGCATGCGCGGGATGCTCGCTCGAAGGTTCGCAGAGGCCGCGCCGATGCAGATTTATCTTCCGATCGCCGACATCCCGGTCAACATCTTCCTGTTGCTGGCGATGGGCGCGGCCGTCGGCTTCGTCTCCGGCATGTTCGGCATCGGCGGCGGGTTCCTGATGACGCCGCTCCTGATCTTCGTCGGCATCACGCCCGCGGTCGCGGTCGCCTCGGTCTCCAGCCACATCGCCGCCTCCTCGTTCTCCGGCGCGCTGTCCTATTGGCGGCGGCGCGCGATCGATCCCTCGCTGGCCTCGGTGTTGATGATCGGCGGCGCGCTCGGCACCGGGCTCGGCGTCGCCACCTTCACCCTGTTGCGTTCGCTCGGCCAACTCGATCTGATGATCGCGCTGTCCTATGTCGCCCTGCTGACGAGCGTCGGCGGCACGATGTTCTGGGAGGGTCTGCGGGCGATGATGCGCGCGCGCCAGGGCGCGGTCGCGACCGTACGGCGTCCGGGCAGCCATGTCTGGATCCATGGCCTGCCGCTGAAGATGCGCTTCAAGCGCTCGAAGATCTATGTCTCCGTCATTCCGGTGATCGCCATCGGCCTCATCATCGGCTTCCTCGGCGCCGTGATGGGCATCGGCGGCGGCTTCATTCTGGTGCCCTTGTTGATCTACCTGCTGCGCGTGCCGACCTCGACCGTCATCGGCACCTCGATGGTCCTGACGCTCGCGACCATGATGATCGCGACCATGCTGCACGCGATGAGCAATCATCTGGTCGACGCCGTGCTGGCGCTGATCCTGATGGTCGGCGGCGTCACCGGCGCGCAGTTCGGGGCCCGCGCCGGCCAGATGATCCGCGGCGAGCAGCTGCGGCTGCTGCTCGGCCTGCTGATCCTCGCCGTCGGCATCCGGTTCGCGATCGAGCTCGTGATCAAGCCCGACGACCTGTTCACGATCCGCGAGACCGAGATCAGCCGATGACGCCGCTCCGCCTCGCCAGCCTCACCTTCATGCTGCTGCTTGCCGGCGCCGCATCGGCGCGCGCCGAGCGGCTGATCGTCTCGGTCTCCAACCATCGCGTGACGGTGACGCCGAACTATTCCGGCGAGGAGCTGGTGCTGTTCGGCTCGGTCGAGAAGGACGTCCAGACCCCACCGGGCCGCACCGCCTATGACCTCGTCGTCACCGTCCGGGGCCCGCGCGCCGACATGGTGACGCGGCGCAAGGAGCGGAAGTTCGGCATCTGGATCAACACCGACTCGCGCCAGTTCCTCAAAGTGCCCGGCTATCTGGCGCTGTTCGCCAACCGCCCGTTCGACACGATGGCCGCGCCCGAGGTGCTGCGCCGGCAGCAGCTCGGACTCAACAACGTGCTGCTGACCCAGCGCGTCGGTCCCGACTATGCCGACGTGGTCCCGAACGACGCGTTCCGTAGCGCTTTCGTGCGACTGCAGTCGCAGCACGGCCTGTATCGCGAGGACACGTCCGCGGTGACCCTCCTGACGCCGACCCTGTTCCGTACCGGCATCCCTCTGCCCGCTGCGGTGCCGATCGGCACCTATGAGGTCGAGATCAAGCTGCTCGCCGACGGCGCGCTGGTCACCAAGACCGAGACCGCGTTCGAGATCGTCAAGGTCGGCTTCGAGCAGTTCGTCGCGAACTCAGCGCGGCAGAACGGCTTCGTCTATGGTCTCGTCACCGCCGCGATGGCACTGATGACGGGATGGATGGCCTCGATCGTGTTCCGTCGGGATTGATCTTTTCCGCCTCATTGCGAGGAGCTGGGCGACGAGGCGATCACCGTCCTCACACCGGGCTCCAGAAGCTTCAGCCGCGCACCGAACCCGAGCGCATCGAAGGTCTTGCGCAGATCCTGCGCGTCCTGGCGGAAATGGGCCCAGCCGTCCGTGTGAACCGGAACGATGGCGGCCTCGGCAAACACGCGCGCGGTCTCGATCGTGTCGTTGGTGTCCATGGTGAGGTGGAACGGCCCGCGTGTCTGCGCCGCTCCGGCAAAGGGCATCACGACGCCAGGCTTGAAACGCCGCGCCACCTCCGCCACGCCGTCATAGAACACCGTGTCGCCACTGACATAGACGGGCGCGCCGTGCTGCGGGATCAGGACGAAGCCGATCACATCGCCCGCGAGCGGCTCGATGCCGGCGGGACCATGGCGCGCCGGCGTCGCCGCGACCGTCAATGTCCTGCCGCCCTTGCTGAGCTGCGTCGTCTGCCACGGCGCCAATCCTTCCGCCGGCGCACCGAGCCTGCTTGCGCCGACTTCCGTCGTGAGCACGCGCGGTGCACGTGTCAGGAAGGCGCGGCCGCCGTGGTCGAGATTGTCGGAATGCTGGTCATGGCTCAGCAGCACCGCATCGACCTCGCCGATCGCCTCCGCGGTCATCGCCGGTCCAGTGAGCTTCTCCAGCACGACATGCGGCAATTCATAGCGACCGGGAGCATCGAATGTGGGATCGGTCAGCAGGCGGAAGCCATCGATTTCGATCAGGGCGGTCGGGCCGCCGATCAGGGTGATCGCAACGCTCATGATGATGCTCCAACGGTACGGGCCGGCGCCCGCGTGACCAGATAGATCCCGAGCGCGACGGGAACGACGCCGAGCAGGTCCTGCAGCGCCACGTGCTCGCCGAGCACCAGGAAGGCGAAGATCATCGCCAGCGGCGGCATCACGAAATGATAGGCGCTGGCGGCGGTCGCGCCGCAGACTTTCAAGAGATGGAACCAGAGCACATAGGCCAGGATCGAGCCGCCGAGCACGAGGAAGGCGAACGCGCCGATCAGCTGCGCATTCGGCACGATCGCGCCCATGTTCGACACGCCGAGCGCGACCGGCCACAGCACCAGCCCGGCCGAGAGGTTCTGGATGCCGTTGCCGATCCACAGGCTGCCCTTCGGGGCGAGCTGCTTGAACAGGATGGTGCCGGTCACGATCGAGGCCAGCGCCGCCAGCGTATAGAGAATACCTTCGAGCTGGTCGGTCCCGACGGACATGCGGTGCCAGACGATCATGGCGACGCCGATGGTGCCGAGCGCGAGGCCTGAGATCTTGCGCAGGGTCAGCGGCTCGCCCAGCAGCAGCGCCGCGAACACCGCCGTGAACACGGGATTGGCCGAGACGATCAGGCCGCCGAGCCCCGCCGACACCGTCTGCAGCCCGGTGTAGCCGAGGCCGAGATAGAGCGCGTTGTTGGCGATGCCGATGATCGCGAACACGGCCGCATCGCGCCAGCTCATACGCAGCTCGCCCCGGACCGCCGACACCACGACAATGAGGACGCCGGCGAGCGAGAACCGCGCCGCGAGCAGCAGCAGCGGCGGACAATAGGTCACGCCGACCTTGCCGGCGACGAAGGCGAAGCTCCACAGCAAGCAGAACAGGCCGATTTCGAGCGGCAGCAGGTTCGACTTCATCGGGGTCACGGCAACCGAGGAAACGGACGACATCGGAGCTCTCCTTCGTCGCCGGTGTAGGGCTGTTCTTTCCCATTTGGAAATTAAATGATAGACTGATACTCAGTGGTTTTCCGAATGGAGGTCCCGCGTGCTCGATCTGGACCTGTTGCGCAGCTTCGTCTCGGTGGTCGAGGCCGGCGGCTTCACCCGCGCCGGCGAGCGCGTCCACCGCACGCAATCAACGATCAGCCAGCAGATCCGGCGGCTCGAGGAGGATCTGGGCCAGACGCTGCTCAACCGTGACGGCCGCGAGGTCACGCCGACCGAGGCCGGCGAGCGGCTGCTGTCCTATGCCCGCCGCCTGCTGGCACTCGCCGAGGAGGCCCGCGATGTCGTGGCGCGGCCCGGACCCGACGGCGCGGTGAAGCTCGGCATCCCCGAGGATTTCGCGGCCTACCGGCTCGCCAAGCTGCTCGCCGCGTTCTCGCGCGCCCACCCCGATCTGCGGCTCGACGTGCGCGCCGACCAGAGCCTCAACCTGAAGCGCGACATCGAGCGCGGCGATCTCGATCTGGCGCTGCTCAAGCGCGGCGTCGACGACACCAGGGCAGCGATCGCGGCATGGCCGGAGCAGGTCTATTGGGTGACCAGCAAGGCCCATCCCGTCGACCTCGACGCCCGCTCGCTCCCGCTGATCGGCTTCCCGCTCGGCTGCCTCTATCGGACCCGGGCGATCCATGCGCTGGAGAGCAGAGGGCGCGCCTGGCACATGGCCTACACATCGTCGAGCCTCGCCGGCATTCAGGCCGCGGTCGCGGCCGGGATGGGGCTGAGCATCCTCTCCGAGATATCGGTGCAGTCGGAGCACCGCGTGCTGACGGCGCGCGAGGGCTTTGCGCCGATCGAGCGCACGGAGGTTGCACTGGTCGCCTCGCCCGACGCGAGCCCGGCGACGTTGCGCCTGGCCGACCGGCTGGCCGAGTTCTGCGAGAAGGTGCAGGCGAAGGCGGCATAGCAGCGAGACGTCCGCGACTCCTGCGACCATGGCGCCACGAGCAAAGTGCATTCCCTCCCCCGCTTGCGGGGGAGGGCTAGGGAGGGGGCCGCTCCGACGGCGGTGCGCTTGGCGCCCCCTCTCCAACTCTCCCCCGCGAGCGGGGGAGAGGGCGCAGCGGTGCGCGCAGCGGGCATGATCAGTCCAGCTTCGAATGATCCGTTCGACCTCTGATCACTGATCCAACTAATGAATTTCCATCATCCGACTAATAGCACCGCGCCGCGGCGATGCTGTGCAGGCGCCTATCTCCCAGCACGTGCGCGATGAAGGCGCGCTTCGGAAACAGCTTGGCGAAGGCCGCGTCGCGCACGCTCAGGCCGCCGGCATAGGCGCCGAACGCCGGCATCACGGCGCGCTCGCCGTCGCAGACGAAGCAGCGCCGCTCCAAAGTGCGCGCCCGCGTCGCCACCCGCGCTTTGGGGTGCAGATGGCCGGCGATCTCTCCACGCGCGCCGGTCGGCTCGTGACGGAAGCTGATCGCGCCGACCGTGATCTCGTTGACCACCTCGCCGCCGATGCCGCACGGGGCCGGATCGTGATTGCCCGTGATCCAGATCCAGTCGCGGCCGACCTGGAGGTTGGCGATGCAGGCGCGATCGTCACCGGTCAGGCGCGTATGCGCGTCGCGATCGTGAAAGCTGTCACCGAGCGCGATCACGGCGCGCGGATTGTAGTTCGCGACCACGGCGGCCAGCCGGTGCAAGGTCGCGGCGGTGTCGAACGGCGGCAGCAGCGTGCCGCGTGACGCGTAGCTCGAGCCTTTTTCCAGATGCAGGTCGGAAACGACGAGCAGGCGCTGCTCGTCCCACACCAGCGCGCCGGAGAGATCGACGCGCAGCGCGATGCCGGCGACGTCCATCATTCCCGATGCGCAGACAGTCCCCCGCAAAGCCGCCTCGCTTCTCGATCTACCCCATCGCTTCCTTCACGAGTTCCTCGGCAGCTTCCGCCAGGAGCTCGTCAGCGGCCTCGCCATAGACGGATTCGCGGCCGATTTCCAGCATCACCGGCACCGCCAGCGGCGAGACGCGATCGAGTTCCCGATGCGTGATTCGTCCCTCGATGCGCTGGAGCATATCACCGAGCCGCTTCAGATCGAGCAGGCCGGTGGCGGCATCGGCGCGCGCGGCGCGCAACAGCATGTGATCGGGCTGATGCCGGCGCAGCACGTCGTAAACCAGATCGGTCGAGAACAGCACTTGGCGGCGGGTCTTCTCTTCGGTCGTCGAACGCCGCGCGATCAGGCCGGAGATGATCGCACAGGACCGGAACGTGCGTTTCATCAGCGCCGATTCGGCCAGCCACGCTTCGAGGTCGTCGCCCAGCATGTCCGGATCGAACAAGGCGGCGAGATCGAGCCGGCCTTGGCTGACCATCAACGACATGTCGCCCAGCACCCACACCGCGAGCGCATATTCATTGGCGACGAAGCCGAGCGGCCGGACGCGCGCCCGCTCCAGCCTTCGCGTCAACAGCATGCCCAGCGTCTGATGCGCGAGCCGGCCCTCGAACGGATAGCAGACGAGATAATGCTTGTCGGAGCGCGGGAAGGTCTCGACCAGGAGCTCGCGGCGCGCCGGCACGCGCGACACGTCCTTCTGCAGCAACAGCCAGTCGCGCACCTGCTCCGGCAAGGCCGACCATGCGCGGCGATCATCCAGCAAGCCGCGGACGCGATCGGCGAGATAGGTCGACAACGGAAACTTGCCGCCCATGTAGGACGGCACCTTGGGATCGGCATCGTTGGCGCGCGACACATACACCTGGTCCTCGGCCAGCGCCTCATAGCGCACGATCTCGCCACTGAACACGAACGTGTCGCCGAGCGTGAGCCCTTCGATGAACGCCTCCTCGATCTCACCCAGCAGCCTGCCGCCGCGCGCGATCGCGCCGGTCGAACCGGCGCCGCCGCCGCGCGAGCGCACCAGCCGCACCTTCAGCATCGCTTCTTCCACGATGGTGCCGACGTTCAGGCGATAGCTCTGCCGCACCTTGGGATTGGCGACGCGCCAGCGTCCTTTTGCATCCTGCTTGATGCGCGCGAAGCGCTCATAGGTCTTCAGCGCGTAGCCGCCGGTGGCGACGAAGTCGACGACATCGTCGAAATCAGCGCGCGACAGCGACGCATAGGGGGCCGCAGTGATGACCTCCACATAGAGCTCGTCGCTGAGAAACGGCTCGGCGCAGGCGCAGCCGAGCACGTGTTGCGCCAGCACGTCGAGCGCGCCGGTGCGCAAGGGCGGCGTGTCCTGCGCATTGTCGGCGATGGCGTCGATCGCGACCGAGCATTCCAGCACCTCGAAGCGGTTGGCCGGCACCAGCACCGCCCGCGAAGCCTCGTCGAGCCGGTGATTGGCACGGCCGATGCGCTGCATCAGCCGCGAACAGCCCTTGGGCGCGCCCACATTGATGACGAGATCGACGTCGCCCCAGTCGACGCCGAGATCGAGCGAGGAGGTGCAGACGACGCCGCGCAGCCTGCCTGCCGACATCGCATCCTCGACCTTGCGGCGCTGCGCGACGTCGAGCGAGCCGTGATGCAGGGCGATGGCGAGATTGTCGTCGTTGATGCGCCAGAACTCCTGGAACAGCATCTCGGCCTGGCTGCGGGTGTTGACGAACACGAGCGTGGTCTTGTTTCGCTTGATCAGCTCGTACATCTCGGCCAGCGCATGGCGCGCGCTGTGGCCGGCCCACGGCAGCCGCTCCTGCGTGTCGAGCATCTCGACCACCGGCTGCGCGGCGCCGCCGGCGACCACGACATCCGCAGCAGCAATGCCGCCGCTCGGCTGCGGCACCAGGAAGCGCGCGAGCTGCTCGGGCTCGGCGACGGTCGCCGACAGGCCGATCATGCGCATGTCCGGCGCAAGCCGCCACAGCCGCGCCAGCGCGAGCGACAAGAGATCGCCGCGCTTGGAGGTGACCAGCGCATGCAGCTCGTCGAGCACCACGCGCTTCAGCGAGGAAAACAGGAACGGCGCATCGTCGGACGACAGCAGCAGCGCCATCTGCTCCGGTGTGGTCAGCAGGATGTCCGGCGGATAGCGGCGCTGCCGCTGCCGGCGGGACACCGGCGTGTCGCCGGTGCGGGTCTCGACCTTGATCGGCAGGCCCATCTCGGAGATCGGCGCCTCGAGATTGCGCGCGATGTCGACCGCGAGCGCCTTCAGCGGGGAGATATAGAGCGTGTGCAGGCCGGCGGGTCGCGGGATGCGGTTCGCCGTCTGCTTGCTCTTTTCCGTGTTCGCGAGTTCGACCAGTACATTCGGCTCGGTGCCGGGTGCCACCATCGACACCGCCGCCGGAGGCCCCCCTCCCCCTCCCCGCCCCTCCCCCACAAGGGGGGAGGGAGTGGAGAGAGCGGATGGCTTGGCAAGAACAGAACGATACTTCGGCGCGACGGCGGAGCCGAGCTCCACCAGGGTCGGCAGGAACCCGGCGAGCGTCTTGCCGGCGCCGGTCGGGGCGATCAGCAGCGCCGAGCGTTGCGCGCGAGCCTTCTCCAGCAGCGCCAGCTGATGCGCGCGCGGCGCCCAGCCGCGCGCCGCGAACCATTCGGTGAAATGGTCGGGCAAGGCGGCGCTGTCGTCAGGCGGGACTGGTGAGACGCGGGGCGGCACCGGGGGAAGGTAGGCAGTCGCCCGCGGTTCGTCGAGGGGCGGATAGGCGCCTTAGCCTTCACGGCTGCCGTGCCAGCCTATCCTGAAGCGCCAGCGCCTCGCCACGCTCCGCCGTCGTCCCCGCGAACGCAGGGACCCATACCGCGGCATCGGTGAGACGCATACTGCCAGTCATCGTCCCAACAAAGCCGGTGGTTATGGATCCCTGCGCCGCGTGCGCAATTGCGCACTAGGCAGGGACGACAGCGGAGTTTGAGGCTGCATCCCTCGCCACATCGTCATTGCGAGGAGCGAAGCGACGAAGCGATCTAGACTGCGTCCGCGGAGGAACTCTGGATTGCGTCGCTTCGCTCGCAATGACGAACGAGACCGCTGCCCCCTACTCCGTCATCGGCTTCTCGGAGATGCTCCAGTCCTTGCCGTCGAAGATCGAGATGTAGAGCGTCTTCATCGGCGTGTAGTCGTCCGGCGTGTAGGCATAGTTGACGCCGTCGAGGAAGAACGGCGAGTGGAAGCCGGCGAGTGTCGTGGCGTGCTTCAGCACGTTCTCGCGCGTCAGCGTATCGCCGCAGCGGCGCAGGATCTCGCCCATCGACACCGCCTGGCCGTAGCCGGCATAGGCGATGGTGTTGTCGGGATCGATGCTGGACAGGTACTTGGCGCGCAGCGCCTCGAAGCCCTTCACGTCCGGATCGTCCTTCCACTGCGGCACGCCGGCGTCCTTGGAATAGCGGATCGCGACGATGCCCTTGGCATTCTCGAGGCCGGCGGCGGACAGGATCGAACGGCCGGTCGAGCCCGCCGACAGCAGCTGCAGCGGCTTCCAGCCGAGCTCGGCCACCTTGCGGATCGACTGCGACGAGGCCTTTCCCGTGCTGATGTTGTAGAACACGTCGGCGCCGGACTTCGACAAATTGATCAGCTGCGAGTCCACCGTCGGCTCGGTGAGATCATAGGTCTGCTCCATGATCACCTGCGCCTTGCCGCCGGCGTCGGCCAGCACCTTCTTGAACGGTCCCAGGAAGTCGCGGCCGAAATCGTCGTTCTGATAGAGGATGCCGATCTTGGCTTCCGGCTTCACGCTCAGCACGTGCTTGGCGAGAATGCGCGCCTCGGTCGGATAGAGCGGCAGCCCCGCCATGGTCCATTTGTAGTTCTTCGGATCATTCCACTTCGAGGCGCCGGTGTTGAGCAGCAGCTGCGGCACGCCCTTGGAATTGAGGTATTTGTGCACGGCGGTCTGCGGCGCGGTGCCGAGCGAGCCGTACAGCGCCAGCACTTCGTCCTGCTCGACCAGCCGCCGCGTCGCCTCGACGCATTTCGGTGCGCTATAGGCATCGTCCATGGTCAAGAACTTGACCTTGCGCCCGTTGATGCCGCCCTGCTCGTTGAGCATCTGGAAATAGGCTTCACCCACCCGGCCGAGCACGCCGTACAGCGAACCGGGACCGGAATGCGGAATGGTCTGACCGATCTTGATCTCGGTGTCGCTGGCGCCGGCATCATATTTCTTCTCGGCAGCCCAGACGTAAGGCGAGGCGATGGTCGAAGCGCCGATGGTCGCAAGCGCGGTGGCGCAGAAATCGCGCCGCGTCAGATGTTTTTTCATTTTTTGTCTCTCCCTAGACTACCGACATTTTTTGGCATCGGGAGAGCTGCGGCAAGAGCGAAGTTGCCGCATTGGACGCTGCGTGCAGCGCATTCAATAGCGTGTAGACTCAAGTCCTGACGGCGACCACGGCCAGCCCGCGCACCGGCAGCTGCTCCTCGGTGCGTGGCGACGCCGGCTCGAGATGGGCCAGCTTCAATCCCGCGGCCGCGATCACGCCACGGACATATTCCGCTCCATGGGCATAACGCAGCCCCTTCCCCATGATCACACCGTCGCCGTCATGGGTCTCAACGGTAAAGGTCAGCAGCCCGTCCGGCGTCAGCACACGTTGCGCCTCGCGCAACACCGGGCCGAGGTCGCCGACATAGACCATCGCATCGGCTGCGAGAATGAGATCAGCAGACGCAACGTCCTGGCGCTGCAGCCCTGCGGTCATGTCGTCGACCTCGAGCCCGGCATAGAGCCCGGTGGCGCGCGCCTCCGCGATCATGCCGGCCGACAGGTCGATGCCGATGAAGCTATCGACGTTGCTGGCGAACGCCGCCGCACCCAGCCCGGTGCCGCAGCCGAGATCGATCGCGCGCTTGAAATAGGCCAGCTTGCGCTCGGCCGCGCGCACCGCGATCACCGCCTTGAACAGGATCGCGGGCGCACGGTAGTGCAGCCGCTCGATCAGCTCGGTCTCGAAACGCGGCGCGTACTGGTCGAACAGCGACTGCACATAGGCCTTCGGCATGTCCGAGAGCGGCGCGGCGCCGAGCTGCATCAGACGCACAGCGGCACCGTGGCGGTCATCCGGATCGGCGACGCAGGCGTTCCGGAAGGCAGAGATTGCCTTGTCGGTTTCACCGAGCGCGATCCTGATCTTGCCGAGTTCGAACCAGGCCGAGGCGAAGCTGGGGGCGACCTCGATGGCCTGCTCCATCACCTCGGCGGCCGCGACCAGGTCGCCCTTCAATTGCAGGTCGCGGGCGAACTCGTAGCGGCGGTCGGCGATCAGATCGCCGGAGGACAGGAACAGGCGGTGGGGCATGGGAACCATCGTCGTCAATGCGAACTTTTCATCGAGGAGATGGATGCGCGGGTCAAGCCCGCGCATGACGAGATGGAAACGGGCACGACCTGAAAACGCGTCTTGCATGACCTATATGACCCACATGCGTCCGCAAGACATTCTGCTGCCCGTTCCGTCCGGCCTCTGCTGCAAGGCCGGCGGCTTTCACATCGATCCCGTGCGCCCGGTCGAGCGGGCGCTGATCACCCATGGCCATTCCGACCACGCCCGCCCCGGCCACGGCGCGGTGCTGGCGACCCAGGAAACGCTCGACATCATGCGGCTGCGCTATGGCGACAACTTTGCAGGCTCCACGCAGGCGATCGGCTATGGCGAGCGGATCAGGCTGGGTGACGTCACCGTCAGCTTCCACCCTGCGGGCCATGTGCTGGGCTCGGCGCAAATCAAGGTGTCCTGCGGCGGCACCTGCATCGTCGCCTCCGGCGACTACAAGGATGCGCGCGATCCGACCTGCGCACCGTTCGAGCTGGTGCAATGCGACGTCTTCATCACCGAGGCGACGTTCGGCCTGCCCGTGTTCCGTCACGGCGACGCGGCGCAGGAGGTGAACAAGCTGCTGGCCTCGGTGGTGCTGTTTCCCGAGCGCGCGCACCTGGTCGGCGCGTACTCGCTCGGTAAGGCGCAACGTGTCATCGCGCTGATCCGCGAGGCCGGCTATGATCGGCCGATCTACCTGCATGGCGCGATGGACAAGATCACGCGCTACTATCAAGACAAGGGAATCGCGCTCGGCGAGCTCCGGCCCGTGAAGGGCGTCAAGAAGGCCGAGCTTGCCGGCACCATCACCCTGGCGCCGCCGAGTGCGACCTCCGACCTGTGGACCCGCCGCTTTCCCGATCCCGTCACCGCGTTCGCCTCGGGCTGGATGCGGGTGCGCGCCCGGGCCCGGCAGCGCGGCATCGAGCTGCCGCTGGTGATCTCGGACCATGCCGACTGGGACGGGCTGACCGCCACCATCGCGGCGACCGGCGCAAGCGAGGTGTGGGTCACCCACGGCCAGGAGGACGCGCTGGTGCATTGGTGCCGGAGCAAGGGCCTGGCGGCCCGGCCGCTCGACCTGGTCGGCTATGGCGACGAGGAGGAGAGCGAGGTGGTGGCGACGGAGGACGCGGAGGCATGAACCGCTTCGCCGAGCTGCTCGACCGCCTCGCCTATGAGCCCGGCCGCAACAACAAGCTGCGCCTGCTGACGTCGTACTTCCGCGAGGTCGAGGATCCCGGTCGCGGCTACGCGCTGGGCGCGCTGACGGGCGCGCTGTCGTTCAAGCACGCCAAGCCGGCGCTGATCCGCGACCTCATCGCCGCGCGCACCGATCCGGTGCTGTTCGCGCTGTCGTATGACTATGTCGGCGATCTCTCGGAGACCGTCGCGCTGATGTGGCCGAAGGACAGGGCGCATCATCAGCAGCTCGTTCCTGGGTACCCCCCTCCCCACCCCTCCCCCACAAGGGGGGAGGGAGCCGAGTGGCACTCGGAGCTTGCATCTCGTTCGATAGCCAACAGGGGCTCAACAAGTGATCTTGCTCCTCCGAGCACTGCTCTCTCCGTTCCCTCCCCCCTTGTGGGGGAGGGTCAGGGAGGGGGGTGCCACACAGGTGGTCTTACGAGAGCATCCGGCCACAACAACCCGCCACCGCCGACGCTGACCGAGGTCGTCACCACCCTGCGCACCCTCGGCAAGACCGAGATGCCGCGGCAACTCGCGCAATGGCTGGATGAGCTCGACGAGACCGGGCGCTGGGCGCTGTTGAAGCTGGTCACCGGCGCGCTGCGCATCGGCATCTCCGCGCGGCTTGCCAAGACCGCAGCGGCCGCGCTCGGCGACAAGGACCCGCACGAGGTCGAGCTGATCTGGCCGGGGCTCGCGCCGCCCTATCTCGACCTGTTCGCCTGGCTCGAGGGCCGCGGCGACAGGCCGATCAACCGCGATCCCGCGCCGTTCCGCCCTGTGATGCTGGCGCATGCGGTCGAGGACGACGACTTCGCCGGCATGAACGCGGCCGACTACATCGCGGAATGGAAATGGGACGGCATCCGCGTGCAGGCGGTGAGCGGCCGCGAGGCGGATGGCCGCATCGTCACGCGGCTGTATTCGCGCAGCGGCGAGGACATCACGGGAAGCTTTCCGGACCTGCTGCCGTCGCTGCATCTGCCTGGCGCGCTCGACGGCGAGCTGCTGGTGGTGCGCGATCAGCGCGTACAGAGCTTCAACGTGCTGCAGCAGCGGCTGAATCGCAAGACGGTGTCGCCGAAGCTGATGAAGGAGTACCCGATCCACCTGCGGGCCTACGACCTGCTCGGCGATGAGGACAATGACCTGCGCGAGCTGCCGTTCGCCGAGCGCCGCGCGAAGCTGGAGGCGTTCATCAAGCGCCTGGACGATCCGCGCGTCGACCTGTCACCGACCATTGCGTTCGCGACCTGGGATGCGTTGAAGGCCGCGCGCGCCAATCCCGCCTCGGCCGGGGCCGGCGACGATGCCGAAGCGGTGGAAGGCGTGATGCTGAAGCGGCGCGACGCGCTGTATCTGCCGGGGCGTCCCAAGGGGCAGTGGTGGAAGTGGAAGCACGATCCGCACATCATCGACGCCGTGCTGATGTATGCGCAGCGCGGCCACGGCAAGCGCTCGTCCTATTACTCCGACTACACGTTCGGCGTCTGGACGGCGGGAGACGGCGGCGATCAGCTGGTGCCCGTCGGCAAGGCCTATTTCGGCTTCACCGACGAGGAGCTGCTGCAGATCGACCGCTTCGTCCGCCGCAACACCACGGAGAAGTTCGGTCCCGTCCGCCACGTCGTGCACGAGCCCGGGCAGGGGCTCGTGCTCGAAGTGGCGTTCGAGGGCCTGCAGCGCTCGCCGCGGCACAAATCCGGCATCGCGATGCGCTTTCCGCGCATCAACCGGTTGCGCTGGGACAAGCCACCGCGCGACGCCGACCGGCTGGAGACGCTGGAGCGCATGCTGAAGAGCGAGACCCCGGCGTGACAGCGCGGGAACATTAAATGCCAGTAACCAGCTTGCGGCGGCGAGCCGGGTTCCCCACCTGCCCTGCCGTGCTTTATAATCGGGCTCGCGAATCCGACGAACCCGCCTGGAGACGATGACATGTCGAACGACATCAGGGACTATCCGGCCCGCGCCCGCAGCTCGGATGGCCTGTATCGCTTTCTCGGCGGCTCGCCGCTGTCGGTGGCGTTCCGGCTGGTCCTGCTGTCGATCCTGGTCGGCGTGGTGCTGTCGGCGATCGGCTTCGATCCCTTGAACATCCTGCACAGCATCCGGCTGCTGTTCATCCGGCTGTACGAGCTCGGCTTCGACGCCTTCAACTGGCTGTGGCGCTACTTCCTGCTCGGCGCCGTGATCGTGATCCCGATCTGGTTCCTGTCGCGGCTGTTCGCCCCGCGCGGCCGGTAGAGAGACGCAGCCGATGCAGCTCCGCTTCGTCGGCTGCGGTGACGCGTTCGGCTCGGGCGGCAGGTCCAACACCTGCTTCCATCTGACCGGCTCGCGCACGAATCTCCTGATCGATTGCGGCGCCTCGTCGCTGCCGGCGCTGAAGCGGCTCGGCATCGCCTGCAACGATATCAAACTGATCCTGATCACGCATTTCCATGGCGATCATTTCGCCGGCCTGCCGTTCCTGCTGCTCGATGCGCAGTTTTCGCGCCGGACGCAGCCGCTGGTGATCGCCGGCCCGGCCGGCATCGAGGCGCGGCTGACGCAGGTGATGGAAGCGCTGTTCGAGCATTCGTCGCGCACGCCGCGGAAGTTCGAACTGTCCGTGATCGAGCTCGCGCCTGAGCAGCCAACGCGCTTCGGCGCGGTCTGCGTGACGCCGTTTCCAGTCGTCCACGGCAATTCGGGCGGACCGTTTCTCGGCTACCGGATCGAGGCCGAGGGAAAGATCGTCGCCTACACCGCCGATACCGAGTGGACCGACAGCCTGATCCCGCTCGGCCGCGACGCCGACCTGTTGATCGCCGAGGCCTACACCTACGACAAGGCGGTGAAGAACCATCTCAGCCTCGCGGCGCTGGAGGGGCATCTCGGCGAGATCGGGCCGAAGCGGCTGGTGCTCACCCATATGAGCGACGACATGCTGGGCCGGCTGGACCGCATCGGCCATGTGGCCGCGCATGACGGCATGAGCATCGACCTCTAGCTGAGAGACGCGAAAGGCCGCTAAGACCAGGAGAGACGCGCGTGCCGCGCGCTTTGCCAATCCGCGAGACGTTCTTGACCGCTTCAGCGAAAATCACGACAGCGCAGGTGTTCGACATCGCGGGTCCCGCGATGATCGCCAACCTGACCACGCCGCTGATCGGCATCGTCTCGACCACGGCGATCGGCCGGCTCGGCGAAGCGGCCATGCTCGGCGGCGTCGCCATGGCCTCGGTGATCTTCGATTGCCTGTTCTGGCTGTTCGCCTTCCTCCGCGCCAGCACACTCGCCTTCACCGCGCAATCGCTCGGCGCCGGCGAGAGCGACGAGATCCTGATGGTCCTGATCCGCGGCCTGGCGCTGGCCGCGCTGATCGGCGTCACCCTGATCGCGCTGCAACTGCCGCTGGGCGCGATCATCTTCGACATCATGGGCGGCAGCGACGCCGTGTTGAGCGCGGCCCGCAGCTATTTCATCGTCCGGATATGGTCGGCGCCGCTGGCGCTCGCCAACTACGTGCTGCTCGGCTGGCTCGTCGGACTGGCGCGCGCACGGCTGGCGCTGGCCGTTCAGGTCGCGATCAACCTGATCAACATGGCCGCGACCATCCTGTTCGTCCAGATACTGCAGGCCGGTATCGCCGGCGCGGCGATTGCCGCCGTGATCGCGGAGACGGTCGGTGTCGCGATCGGCCTCGTGCTGGCGCGCCGATTGGTCAAAGCCGACGCCCGGATATCGCGCGCTGCGCTGCTCGACCGCGCCAAGCTGATGCACATGATGGCGGTGAACCGCGACATCATGATCCGCACCGCGGCGATGATCGTCGCCTTCCTGTTCTTCACCTCACAAGGCGCGCGTGCCGGCGACACGACGCTGGCGGCCAACGCGGTGCTGAACAATTTCCTGCTGGTGGCCGCGTTTTTCCTCGACGGGCTCGCCAACGCCGCCGAGCAGCTGTGCGGCTATGCGTTCGGCGCGCGCAACCGCGACGCCTTTTCCGGCGCCACAAGGCTGGTGCTCGCCTGGGGCTTCGGCTTCGCGCTCGCCGTTGCGGTGATCTTCGCGCTGTTCGGTCCGGTGCTGATCGACGCGATGACGGCAAACGATGCGGTGCGCCGCGCAGCGCGCGACTATCTGCCGTTCGTGGTGGCGTCGCCGCTGCTGTCGGTGTTCGCCTTCGCGTTCGATGGCGTCTATATCGGTGCCACCTGGGCGCGCGACATGCGCAATCTCATGGTGGCGGCGCTGATCGTCTTCCTCGGCATCTGGCTGGCGCTGCGCGGCTTCGGCAATACGGGCCTGTGGATCGCGATGCTCGGCTTCTACGCCGCCCGCGGCGGCTTCCAGGCCGCACGCTATCCGGCGCTGCTGCGGGCGTCGTTCGGGAAGAGCCCGACTCGACCGACAATGTAAGCTGTCATCGTCCGAAGGCGGGGATGACAGCCGTGCGTGAACGATGCGACAGCTCGGCTGCAACTAAACCGGCCAATCCTCGGCCGTGATCGTCGCGGCATCGGCGCCGACGATCTCCGCCAGGGAGTCACGCCCCGTGCGCAGCAGCGTCGAGGTCAGGTCGGCTTTGATGCTCTCGACCAGGCCGAGGCCCTTGTAGACCAGCGAGGAATACAACTGGATCAGGCTGGCCCCGGCGCGGATCTTGGTGAGCGCGGCGCCGCCCGTGTCGATGCCGCCGACGCCGATCAGCGGGAACGCGCCTTCGACGCGCACGAAGGTCTCGGCCACCATCCGGGTCGACAGCCGGAACAGCGGCCGCCCGGACAGGCCGCCCTGCTCCTTGGCGCGCAACTGCTCGCGCAGCGAGCTGGGCCGAGCGAGCGTCGTGTTCGACACGATCATGCCGTCGACGCCGCGCGAGCGCGCGACATGGACGACGTCATCGAGCTCGGCGAGGCTGAGATCCGGCGCGATCTTGAGCAGCACCGGGGTGTCGCCGGCCTTGCGGCGGATACGGTCGCGCGCCTCCAGCACCTTGGATAGCAGTTCGTCGAGCTGAGAAGCCTGCTGCAGGTTGCGCAGGCCCGGCGTGTTGGGCGAGGAGATGTTGACGGTGAAGTAGCTCGCCACCGGCGCGAAGGTCTCGATCAGCCGGACGTAATCGGCGACGCGGTCGGCCGAATCCTTGTTGGCCCCGACATTGACGCCGACGATGCCGCCCTGATGGGCGCGGCCGGCAAGCCGCCGCAACACGATCTCGGCGCCGTCATTGTTGAAGCCCATGCGGTTGATCACCGCCTCGTCGCGCTCCAGCCGAAACAGCCGCGGGCGCGGATTTCCGCTCTGCGGCCGTGGCGTGACCGAACCGATCTCGACGAAGCCGAAGCCGAGCCGCAGCAGCGCGTCCGGCACCTCGGCGTTCTTGTCGAAGCCGGCGGCCATGCCGACCGGATTCGGGAAGTTGAGCCCGAAGGCGCGCACCGCGAGCTTCGCATCGTCCGGTCGCGGCTTGATCGCCGGCAAGAGCTTCAGGCCCTGGATGGCGAGCCGGTGCGCATCCTCGGCGTCGAGCCAGCGGAGCAGCGGCAGCGAGAGCTGGTCGAAAGCGCGGATCACGGCTTCAGGTCCGGAATGTCATGGCCGCCATCGGCACGGCTGTGCAACTGGTGAACGGCGGTCACGGCGCCGAGATCGAGCTCGCCATACAGATGCGGGAACAGCTCGTCGTTGCGCGAGCGCTCCCAGCGCAAGCCTGCACCCAGTGCATCCGCCTCGACCTCGACCAGGAACAGCGCGCTCTGCCCGAAAAAGTGCTTCCGGGCCGTCTCCGGCACCTGGGGGGCGGTCGAAAAATGGATGAACCCGTCGCGCAGATCGTCGGCGCTACCGCGGTACACGCCCAGCCGCTCCGCCTCGCGCCAGGCCGAAGCTGAGCAGATTTTGTAGATTTTGGGCACCTTCGCGCGGTCCTGGCTCGAGCTTGAGTTTGCTGATGTTTTCGGAGCGGCCGACCGTATCGGCAGGGGGCGGCGAACTCAAGCATCGTTTGCCCGGGACAGCCCGGCGGCCGCCCCGCTCAGGCTGCACCCGAGTGACTGCGAGTTCGCGAGGACGCAGCCGGTTCCTCAGCAAGGGTTAACCTGATTCGGTTTTCCTGTTGCGCGCGATTCGCAACCGATCATGCCCACGCTTGAACCTTTTGGAGATTGCCATGGACCGCCGCCACGTCTTGAAGGCTCTTGCGGGGCTCGCCCTCTGCCCCGCCTGCGCGACCCCGGGCTTCGCCGCCGAGGGCGCCCCGCATTGGAGCTATGAGGGCGCGACCGGACCGGCCAATTGGGGGGATCTCGATGCGGCCAACAAGGTCTGCGGCGTCGGCACCCAGCAATCGCCCATCGACATCGAGCACTCGACCCGGGCCCAACTGCCCAACTTCAAGCTGAGCTGGGCCAGGACCGCCGACACCATCGTCAACAATGGTCACACCATCCAGCTCAACTTTGCCGACGGCAGCAGCACCCTGAAGCTCGACGGCACCACCTACAAGCTGCTGCAGGTGCATTTCCATCGCCCGAGCGAGCATCAGATCGGTGGCAAGAACTATCCGATGGAGGCGCATTTCGTCCACCGCGCCGCGTCGGGCGGGCTCGCCGTGGTCGGCGTTCTCATGACCACCGGCCGGCCCAATCCCGCCTTCGCGCAGATCGTGGCGACGATGCCGGACAAGGAGGGTCCCGCGGTCAAGGCCGATCCGCGCATCAACCCCAACATGATGCTGCCGGCACGCCGCTCCTATTATCGCTATGCCGGCTCGCTGACGACGCCGCCCTGCTCAGAGGTGGTCGAATGGCTGCTGCTGAGCGAGCCGGTCTCGGTCGCGGAAGCGGACGTCACGAAATTCGCCAAGCTGTATCCGATGAACGCGCGCCCGGTGCAGAAGCTCGACCGCCGCTTCGTGCTGCACGGGGTGTAGTACGAATGGCCGCTTCGGACTGACGCGGCCGCCGAGTTCTCCGCTGTCGTCCCGGCGAACGCCGGGACCCATACCGCGGAATCTCAGTTGTCTTGCGAGGTGGCGGATATCCGTCACCTCACCTCGGCTCGTGGCTATGGATCCCGGCTCAGGGCCGGGACGACACCTTTTTGTGTGACGACGAGCGAGCCCCTCACGCGCTCCGCGCCAGCGCCCCGTCGATCATCGCCACCGCATTGTTCACGCCGTAGACCGCGACGAAGGAGCCGAAACGGGGGCCCTTCTCCTGGCCGAGCAGCACCTGGTAGAGCATGTTGAACCAGTCCAGCGACACGCCGGGGCGGCCGTCCTTGCCTTTCTTGGCGTGGTCGAGGAACGGCTCGCGGCGGCCGATCTCGTAGACCACGTTCTGGATGTCCTCGGCCGTGGCCTCCGCCGGAAGATTGGACAGCGCATCGCGCAGGTCCTGCAGCGCCACGCGCTCGCCCTCGGTCGGCTCGCGGAAGGTCTTGGTCGGCGCGACGAAGTCGCGATAGTAGTTGATGGCGTAGCCGACCATCGCGTCGAGCTTGGGATGGGTCTGCGGCGTCACGCCGGGCCGGTAGCGGCCGATGAAGCCCCACAGCGTCTCGGCATTCTCCGCGTTCGACGACGACACCAAGGTCAGCAGCAGTTGGAAGGTGACGGGCATGTCGGCCTTCGGCGGCTTGCCGGAATGAATGTGCCAGACCGGATTGCCGAGCTGTTGCTTGGCATCCTGCTTCCGAAAACCATCGATGAACTGCTGATAGTCGTCGACGTTGCGCGGGATGACGTCGAAATACAGCCGCTTCGCCGCCTTCGGCTCGCGATACATGAACAGCGACAGCGATTCCGGCGAGGCGTAGCGCAGCCATTCGTCGATGGTCAGCCCGTTGCCCTTCGACTTCGAGATCTTCTGGCCCTTCTCGTCGAGGAACAGCTCGTAATTGAAGCCCTCAGGCGGGGTGCCGCCGAGCGCCGCGCAGATCTTGCCCGACAGCTTCACCGAATCGATCAGGTCCTTGCCGGCCATTTCATAGTCGACGCCCAGCGCATGCCAGCGCATCGCCCAGTCCGGCTTCCATTGCAGCTTGCAATGGCCGCCGGTCACCGGAACGGTCATGCGCTCCTTGGTCTCCGGATCGTCGTAGGAGATGGTGCCGGCCTTGGCGTCGTGCTCGACGATCGGCACATACAGCACGAGGCCGGTGCGCGGGCAGATCGGCAGGAACGGCGAGTAGCTCGCCGCGCGCTCCTCGCGCAAGCTCGGCAGCATGATCGCCATCACCTTCTCGAGCCGCTCCAGCATGCGCAGCAGAGCCGCGTCGAACTTGCCGGAGGTGTAGTAGTCGGTCGCGGAGGCGAACTCGTAGTCGAAGCCGAACCGGTCGAGGAAGGCGCGCAGCCGCGCATTGTTGTGAGCGGCGAACGACGGATATTCGTTGGAGAACGGATCCGGGATGCGCGACAGCGGCTTGCCCAGATGCGTGGCCAGCATGTCCTTGTTCGGCACGTTGTCCGGCACCTTGCGCAGGCCGTCCATGTCGTCCGAGAACGCGATCAGGCGGGTCTTGATCTTGTCCTCGGTGAGCACGCGGAAGGCGTGGCGGACCATGGTGGTGCGCGCTACCTCGCCGAAGGTGCCGATATGCGGCAGGCCGGACGGGCCGTAGCCGGTCTCGAACAGCACCTCGTCCTTGGGGTTCTTCTTCAGCCGGTTGACGATCGCTTTCGCCTGCTCGAACGGCCAGGCGTTGGATTGTTCGGCGAGCGCGCGCAAGTCGCTCGGGCTGGTCTGGACGAGATCGATCGTGGACATCGTGAAAAAGACTTCTCCGAAGACGTCAGTGCAAAACAGCGGTCATGATACCCATCATTCCGGGGCGATGCGAAGCATCGAACCCGGAATCTCGAGGTTCCGGGGTTCGCGTCTTCGACGCGCCCCGGAACGACGGCAAGCGCTAGAAAGGGCTGATCGAGAAGTAGCGCAGCCACAGGTCGGTGTAGCGGCCTTTTTCCCAGACCCGGAACAGCGCCCAGTTCAGCGCCTGGCGCAAGAGGTCGTTGCCCTTGCGCACGGCGATGCCGACGCCCTCGCCGAAATAGCGGCTTTCGACGAAAGGTCCACCGGAAAAGGCGCAGCAATCGCCGGAATCGGTGCCATTGACCCAGAACGCCAGCGAGATGCCGTCGCCGAAGATCAGGTCGACCTCGGCCCGGCGCAGCGCCTGCCGCAGCGCCTCGTCGTTCGGATAGGTCTTGATCTCGGCGTCGGTGAACATCGCCTTGAGGTAGGCCTCGTGCGCGGTGCCGGCGACGGCGCCGATCTTCTTGCCCTCGAGAAATTCGGGGCGGATCTCGGTCATGACGGCATCGCGGCGGGACACGAAGCGGGCGGGCGCCCGGTAATACGGATCGGAGAAGTCGGCCCGCGCCCGCATCTGCGGCGTCACCGCGATCGAGGCGATGATCGCATCGCCCCGGTTCGAGGACAGCGCATCGAGCAGGGTTTCGAACCGGCGCATCTGGACGGTGCAGGTGACCTTGATCTCGTCGCAGATCGCCCGTGCCAGATCGACGTTGAAGCCGGCCGGATTGCCGTCCGGACCGGTGAAGTTGAACGGCGGATAGTCGGTCTCGGTCAGGAAACGAATCACGGTGAGGCGCGACAAATCGGGCCGGTCGGGCCGGCGTCGCGGGTCCCAGAAGCCGGGGACGGCCTGCGGCGCCGCCTCGACGGCGGGCCGCACGGGCGCCTGGGCGCGCACCTCCGAGCCGGCTGCGGCGAGACCGAAGCAGAGCAGCGCGCTGGCGATGGCGGCGCGGGCCGCAGGCGCGGATTTCACGGGCTTTGATAAGACGGTCTGCATCAGCGGTCCCGATGGTCAGCGCCTTATAGACCATCCCGGCGCAAATTCGAGGCTGGATTCGGCCCGGAGGCGGCCGCCCGGCTGGAGCGTCAACGCGCTCAGAGGTATTTCTTGAGATCCGCCGCCGCTTCCTCGGGCGTCCGCTTCAGGTTGAACGGCGCGACGAACCGGCCGTTGCGGTCCATCAGATACACCAGGGCGGTGTGGTCCATGGTGTAATCACCGTCCTTCAGCGGGACCTTCTTGGCATAGACCCGGTACTCGGTGAGAACCTTCGCCAGGACCTCGGGATCGCCGGTCAGACCCTTCAGATGCGGGTCGAAGCTGGAGAGGTAGTCCTTCATCGCGGCCGGATTGTCGCGCTCGGGGTCGACCGAGACGAAATAGGCGTTGACGCCGTCGGCGTCCTTGCCCATCGCGCGCAGCACCTCGGAGATCTCGAACAGCGAGGTCGGACAGACGTCCGGGCAATGGGTGAAGCCGAAGAAGATCAGGGTCGGACGGCCTTCGAGGCTCTTCTCGGTGACGACGGCCCCGCTCTGGTCGGTCAGTTGGAACGGTCCGCCGATCGCGGCCGGCGCCGCGATGTTTCGGCCGCCGCCCATGATGAGGAACATCAGCGAAAGCCCGACCACGAGGCTGGCGGCAAAGGCTCCGACGATCACCAGGGGGCGGGTGGCATTGGATGGCATTGCGCGCTCCTTCATTGTCTCTCAGAAGCAGGCCTGCCAGCCGGCCGCGATCGTCTCGAAGAACACCGCGGTCCCGTACTGCACCCACATCGTCACGGCGCCGGCGACGAGCCCGATCGCCGCAACCCCAGCCACGATGGCCGAAGCGGAGGCCGAACGCCGGTCACCCGACGCGGACGGTATCTCTTGCGGCGCTGAAAGAGGCTGCATGATGACGTACTCATCGGGCGGGTGCTGGCCCGAGCGGCCCGCCCCTCGCGCTTCAGATAAGCCCCGCGGCCGGTCCAGGCAAGCGCCGCGGACGGGCAGCCGATCACCCGAAACGGCCGGTGGCCGGCGTCATCAATGGGAAGCGGAGGCCTTGGCCGCGGCCGGCGAGATGGCCGGCGCATTGGGCGCGACATGCGAGGAGGCCGGAGAGGATGCCTGGGCATCCATATAGCAGGGCTTGTACATTGCCTGCAGCTCCTTGCCCTTCAGGAAGATCATCCGGGGCGTCAGGCCGCCGCGCTGGGTGATCCAGCGGCGGATCGGCGACGGGTACATCGAGTACAGCATCTGGGTCGCCTCGGGGTTGGTGACGGCGCGGCCGTTGGCGCCGAAATCCCAGGCGGCGTGGAATCCGAGATTGGCATGCGAGGTGACGCAGATCTTCTCGTGGGGGATCGCCCCGAGCACGATGGTGCAGGCCGAGGCGCAAAGCCCGTCGATGATCACATACTCACCGGAGGATCGCAGGCCCTGGTACTTGTCGACATAGGTTCCGATCCGGCCGCCGCGGTCATCGGCGATCCGGACCACGGCCTGGCTGGCGCCGACCCCCGACAGCAACAGAACGACCGCAAGCAACCCCGTCCAGAATTTCATGTCGAGCCCCAGTTCAACCCGGCGAAACCGATCTGACCGACTTTGGTACGCGTCTTGAGATGCGCTTCTTCTGATACTTGGACTGCGGCGGGACCTTGCGACCACGAGCCCATCCGCAGAACCGGAACGCGAAAGCCAAATCCAAATCGCAAATGCAGCGTGTTTCGAGATCGTGTTTTTGTCCAGGACAGCGCGGTGACGAAAGCCAAATTCACCGCGAGTGTTGCAAGCCCGCTGCACCAATGAGTCGCTACCACCGAAAATGGCCGAACGCTGGTTCCGGACATGGCGATGGCGCCACGAGCAAGGCAGAGGCCCGGCATGATTCGCCCATCGGCGCGGCAGCGGCGTCACGGCGGCACAAACGACACTCCGGAAAAGCCCGGTGGCCGAGCTTCCGCGCGACACACGCCCCGTTGCCCGGTGACGGCGGGACGCTCACCCCTCTCATCGCCGGCCCAGGGGCGCTCGTGCGATCACGATCGTGGGTGCGGGCTCCCGCCAGCCCTGGCTGGCATGGCCGAAATCCGGAGATGCGACCAATGCAATCACAAGTTTGGACCGTGCCGAGCCCCGCCCCGCAAGCGGGCGCGGCAGGATCACTCCCAGCAGCGCGCCGTCTGATCGCGAGATGGAGCGAGGTCCGGCCGATATCGCGCTGGCAGCGGGGAGGGCGATCTGCCTCCCGACGCCCTCGGTCCCCGTGAAGTTAACTAATTATCGGGCAGCCGAATCCGCGCTCCAAACGTGACGAGCGGCGCATCGGCGGCGCTGAGCTGGATCTGCCGCTCCGGCACCTCCTGATAGCTGCCGTCTTCAATCTTTCTTAATTCATATTGCCAGACCGTTAACGTCTCGCCGCGCGCGAGCGCGTCGCGGATGCGGCTGGCGCCGCGTCCCGGCAGCTTGACGAGGTCGTCGCGCATCATGCCGATCATCGTCGGGCGCTCGCCGCGATGCAGCTCGAAGAACACCATGCGATTGGGCTTGTCCTGCGGCTTGAGCACGGTATCCGCCGTGAACAGCACCAGACAGATTGCGACGGCAATCCACTTCCAAGTGTCGGACATCATGAGACGCATTCCCCGCACCGCCTCCGCGCGTGGAGTAGTCCTCGCGCAAACAGGCGGCAACTTACAGTTCTGTCATTCCGGATGAGATGACGTTCGACGTAATCGATTCGCTGCGCGCCGGGCGCGATGATGGGCTCCTCATCGTTCACAACATGGAGAGCACCGATGACCAACCCGACCGAGATCGCCGAGAGCTACATCGCGCTGTGGAACGAACGCGATGCCGCGCAGCGTAGTGCATTGCTCGCACGTCACTGGACCGCGGATGCGCTCTATGTCGACCCGCTGATGCGCGGTGAAGGACGCGATGGGGTGGATGGCCTGGTCGCGGGCGTGCAGAAGCGCTTTCCCGACTTCCGCTTTCGCCTGATCGGCTCCGCGGACGGCCACGGTCATCATCTCCGCTTTTCCTGGGAGCTCGGCCCCGAGGATGCGGAAGCCCCGATCCAGGGCACGGATTTCGTCGAGCTGGCCGACGGCCGCATCCAGCGCGTCACCGGGTTTCTCGACAAGGTCCCGCAGGGCGCCTGACGGACGTCCCGTTCCGCCCGGCTTCCGCAGTGCGGTCGGCCTGCCGCGATGGCCGGGCTCCCATGCGCAGACGCACGACCTGTCTCGTGGTGATTGCGCTACGTCAACGTCGGATCCGGTCCGCCGCTGCAGAGCTTCTGCTTCGCGACGAGTTCAGGATCGCCGGAGACGGGCGTGCAGCAGTCAAATCCCATCGATGATCACGCCATGGCGACCGGCACGCTGGCCGCCATCACCACCTTGCCCGAACTCTGGCGCTGGCGCGTCGAACGGAGCCCGGACAAGCAGGCCTACCGACATTTCGACGCAGGAAGCGGCCGATGGGCGAGCTTCTGCTGGCGCGAGATCGATCTCGTCGTCGACCGCTGGCGGCGGGCGCTTGCGGCCGACGGCTTCGCCCAGGGTGAGCGTGTCGCCATCCTGATGCCGAACGGGATCGCGCATCTCGCCATCGACCAGGCCGCGCTCTCGCTCGGCCTGGTGCCGGTGCCGATGCATGCCGTCGATAATGCCGACAGCATCGCCTACATACTCGCCGATTCCGGTGCCCGGCTGCTGCTGGTCGATTCGGACACACGCTGGGATGAGATCGCAGCGGTCGGCGAGGCCCTGCCCGACCTGCGGCGGATCGTCTGCGCCGACCGGCGAACGACCCAGCCGACCGGCGATCCGCGCCTCGTCGATCTGGAGGCGTGGTTGAACGCAGCCGGCAACGCCACGCTTCCCGGCACCCGGATCGCCATCGCGCCGCACGACCTCGCCGCCATCGTCTACACCTCGGGCACGACGGGCCGGCCCAAGGGTGTGATGCTGTCGCACGACAACGTCGTCTCCAACCTCAAGGCCATTCATCAGCGGCTGGCGGCCGATACCGACGACGTATTCCTGTCGTTCCTGCCGCTGTCACACACGTTCGAGCGCACTGCGGGCTACTACTACCCGATCGCCATCGGCGCCTGCGTCGCCTATGCGCGCTCGGTGAAGCAGCTGTCCGAAGATCTGGTGGAGGTCCGTCCGACCATCCTGATCTCCGTGCCGCGCATCTATGAGCGGATCTACTCGGTCATCATGCATCACCGCGCGATCGCAAACCCGCTCGAACGGGCGCTGCTCGACCTGACCATCGCGATCGGCGGCCGGCGCTTCGATGCGCAGCATGGGCGCGGAACCAGACTTTCAGCGTTCGACCGAATCGCGTGGCCGCTGCTGCAACGCCTGGTCGCCGCCAAGATACTGGCTCGATTCGGCGGACGGCTGCACGTCGCCGTCAGCGGTGGCGCCCCGATCGCCGAGCCGGTGGTGCGGCTGTTCCTGGCGCTCGGGCTCGAGGTGCTGCAGGGCTACGGCATGACCGAGACATCGCCCGTCGTCAGCGTCAACACGCCTGACGACAACGACCCTCGCACCGTCGGCCGCGCCCTGCCGGGCATCGAGGTGCGCATCGGCGACAATGACGAGTTGATGGTGCGCGGCCCGAACGTGATGCTCGGCTATTGGCACCGGCCGGAGGAGACCGCGCGCACCAGGGAAGCCGACGGCTGGCTGCACACCGGCGACCAGGCCCGCATCGACGGCGGACGCATCACCATCACCGGTCGGATCAAGGACATCCTCGTCACCTCGACCGGCGAGAAGATCGCGCCCGCCGATCTGGAGACCGCGATCCTGACCGATCCGCTGTTCGAGCAGGCCATCGTGATCGGCGAGAACCGGCCGTTCCTGACCGCGATCGTCGTGCTCAACGCCAACGGCTGGGCTGAGCAGCAGGCGAGGCTCGCGGCGCACGGCCAGCGCGGCACCGAGGCCGAAGCGGCCTCTCTGCTGCGCCACATTGCGCGAGCCGCGAAGGCCTATCCGTCCTACGCGACGCCGAAGGCGGTGCATTGGACCTTGGAGCCGTGGACCGTGCAGGAAGGCCTGATCACGCCGACGTTGAAGAACAAGCGTCCGGCGATCGAGCGGAGCTTCGCGAAGGAGATCGAGGCGATCTATGCAAAACGCGCGGCAGCTTTGCGGCCATCGGCTACCGTACGAAGCTGATTTTGCAGAGCGTAGCAGCAGGACATTGCGGCATTGGAGCGGGCGAAGGGAATCGAACCCTCGTATGCAGCTTGGGAAGCTGCCGTTCTACCATTGAACTACGCCCGCGTTCGCCAATGCTTAGCCGAGACCATGCGTTTCGCCAAGCGGCTTGTTGCCGCGACACCGCCAGGCCCAAGAGTGGCGGACGCAATAGTTCTCCATCGGCCTGATCTCCGGATCGTGATCGGCCGCGACCGCCGGCTCCGGAACGGATCGGGCCGGTCGCGCTTTTGCCCGTTGGAGGCGGCGCCCCTCGCTGCTTCGCCGCGCCGTCAAGGTCCGCCGTCAATGTCCTGGGAGCTCACATCATGCAGAGCCACAGCCCCGCGTCTCAGACCGCAACCTCGAAAGCCCTCGCCATCATGGCGGGCCCGTCGGCGCTCGACCTTTACACCCTCGGCTGCGGTCTGTTCCTTGCCGTCGCGCCCTGGCTGTTCGGCTTTGTCGGCAGCGCCGGCCGGATCGATGCTGCGTTGGCGGGGGCTGCCGTCGTCGTGCTCTCGCTCGGCGGCCTCCTGGCGTTTGCCGATTGGGAGGAGTGGCTGAAGGTCGCGCTTGGATTGTGGCTGATTGCAGCTCCGTGGCTGCTCGGGTTCGTGCATACGTCGGCGATGCATGTCAGCATCACGATCGGGATCGCCGTGACCTTCCTGAGCCTGCTCGAACTGTGGCTTGCGCACGATCCTGATTTTGCTGGCGATAGGCCTGCATTGGTGAGCCAGCCGTAGCGCCTCTGGTCGATCGCACCTCGCCTGCGCGCTGCGCCGCATTCCGCGATCGCGATGCCGATGACAGAGATCGCAGACAACGATCGCAACGGGACGCTTGACAACCATCACCCAAATCAGGGCAAACCCGCCCCGGTCACGCCGCGCTGTTAACACTTTGTAAACAAAGTTGATGCGGGCGATCGTGACGATGATATGATGTGACGTGGGGTTGGGGTGGCGTCATGGGGCGTGGGTATACGATCTTTGATACGGCCCTCGGCCGTTGCGGCATTGCGTGGAGCGATGCCGGAATCACCGGCGTACAACTGCCGGAAGCACGGGAAATCGAGACGCGGCGGCGCCTGTTTCGCCAATTTCCCGAAGCGCGGGAGCAGCGCCCGTGTTCGAATATTGAACTCGCCATCGAAGGCATCACCGCCATGCTGCGCGGGCAGGAGGTCGACTTCTCCGATGTCGTGCTCGATCTCGGCGGCGTGACACCATTCAACCAGCGCGTCTATGATTGCATTCGTGCCATTCCGCGCGGCGAGACGCGCAGCGCCGACGCGATCGCAGACGAACTGCACGTTCCCAAGGCGCTGAATTCGATCGCGCAGGCGCTGAGCAAGAATGCGCTCGTGCTGATCGTTCCCTGTCACCGCGTGCGCGACATCGGCAACGGCCTCGACAAGCCGTCGCCCAACAGCGGCGTCATCTCCAAGCGGCGGCTGCTGTCGCTCGAAGGCGCACGGCCTCATGCGGGCCTGACGTTGTTCGACGCGTTTCTCGCGGTCGACCGGCCGCGCGCGTTGTAAGCGGGCGCCTCGCTGCGCGCGATATTATCTCGGACGCAGCCCTCCTCTTTCATCCGCAATGCGCTAGATTTGCAGGATGACCGCCACCATCCTGTTCGAAAGCCGTGACGTCACCGTCTCCGAGTTCCGCTGTGCGGCGGTTCCGGGCGAGCGTCCCTATGTCGAGCAGTATTCCGGCTACTCGCTGTCCTATGTGCGCAAGGGGAGCTTCGGCTGTCGGCACCGCGGCCGCTTCTTCGAGCTGGTCACCGGCTCGCTGCTGGTGGGCCATCCCGGCGATGAGTTCATGTGCACGCACGATCACGTCTGCGGCGACGAATGCCTGTCATTCTTCTTCGATCATGCGCTCATCGACGAGATCGGCGGCAACAGGCAGGCTTGGCGGGTTGGCGCGATGCCGCCGCTGCCGGAGCTCATGGTCCTCGGTGAGCTCGCGGAGGCCGTCGCCGCGCGCGAGCAGGACCTCGGTCTGGACGAGGTTGGCCAGATCATCGCCAGCCGCTTCGTCGCGACCGCCACGGGCCAGCAGGAACGGGCGGCGACGCCAAGCCTTCGTGATCGCCGGCGCGCGGTCGAGAGCGCATTGTGGATCGACGACAATGCGGCGCGCGACATCGATCTGGCGGCTGCGGCTGGTGAGGCCGGCGTCAGCCCGTTCCATTTCCTGCGGCTGTTCGCGGCCACGATCGGCGTGACGCCGCATCAATATCTGATCCGCTCCCGCTTGCGGCACGCCGCACGGCGTCTCAGCGAGGAGGATACGCCGGTCACCACCATCGCCTACGATTCGGGTTTTGCCGATCTGTCGAATTTCACCCGCACCTTCGCGCGCGCTGCCGGCGTGTCGCCGGCGAAGTTTCGCAAGGCGTCGCGCGGCGAGCGCAAGATTCTCCAAGATCATCTGAGCCGCCATTGATTGGATGATCCCAGCGCGTGCGACGGCCGCACGCGAAGCATGGAGATCATCGATGTACGATCATATCGGCCTCAAGGTCGGCAATCTGGACGCGAGCGTACGCTTCTACACATCGGCGCTGGCGCCGCTCGGCCACATCCTCTGCTCCAAGGACGAGGCGTCGGCGGGCATCGGCCCGAAGGGGGAGCCGGCGCTGTGGCTGTATCTCGACAAGGGCGCCAGCAAAGGCGCCGCCCATATCGCGTTCCGCGCCCAGGACCACGCGGCGGTCGCCAGATTCCACAGCGAGGGTCTGACGGCCGGCGGCAGCGACAATGGCGGCGCCGGGCCGCGCGCGGACTACAGTCCGACCTACTACGCCGCCTTCCTGATCGATCCCGACGGCAACAACATCGAAGCCGTGTGTCCGTGAGGTCCCGGCCATGGCATCGATTCAGAAGGACATCCCGATCGCAGCCTCCGCAGCCGCCGTCTGGGACGCCGTGCGCGACTTCGGCGCCGTTCATACCCGGCTGGCGCCCGGCTTCGTCGTCGATTGCCAGCTCGACGGCGACGTCCGGATCGTGACCTTCGCCAACGGCAATGTGGCGCGCGAACGCCTCGTCAGTTGCGACGAGGCGCAGCAGCGTCTGGTCTACACGATCGAGAGCGAACGCGTGACGCATCACAACGCGTCCGTGCAGATCATCCCCGACGGCGCGCAGGGTTGCCGGATGCTCTGGATCACCGACGTGCTGCCGCACGCCATCGCGCCCTATATCGAGCAGCAGATGGCGCTCGGCACGCGCGCGATGCAGGACGCCCTAGGCGGGCTGCGCGCCTAGACGAGCCGAGCAGCCGTCAGCCGACATGCGGAGATGGCGGGATCTGCGCCCCCGAGCCGAGCTCGGCCGCCAGCACGGCCGGGCGCAGCTCCAGCGCTGCGGCCGGCTTCGGGCCCCAGCGGGTGAGCATGACGGTGGCGAGCGTCAGCACTCCGAGCAGGACCATCGAGGACGCCGCCAGCATGAAGAAGTCGCCCTCGGTCGCGGCATGGCTCAGCAGATAGCTGCCGCCTGCGGCGATGAAGACGAGCCGCACCGTCTGTGCCAGCACCGGACCGATCACCCTGGCTGCGCCCTGCGAGGAGAAGTACATCGAGATCGCCAGGCCGATGAAGGCATACATTGGCGCTGCGACCTGAAGATAGTGCCGACCCGCGCTGCGCGCGCTCTCGTCCTGGGTGAAGATGTCGACCCACAATTGCGGAACGATCGCGATCAGCGTCGACAGCGCACCCACCGACGCGAAAGAGACCAGCCCCGCCGTCCAGGCGATCCGGCGGGCGCGCACGATTCTTTCCGCACCGATCGCCATGCCGACCATCGGCACCGAGGCCATGCCGACGGAGAACGCGACAGTGGTCACCATGAATTCGAGCCGTGCGCCGATGCCGTAGCCGGCCAGCACGGCGGTGCCGAACGATGCCAGCATGTGCGTGAAGATCGCGATCGACAGCACTGATTGCAGCGGCGAGAAGCAGGCGATGGCGCCGACCTTGAGGATGTCGGCGAACATCGCACGGCTGATCTTGAGGCCCCGCAGCTTCGGCCGGACGCGCGCGCGGCCGGAGAACAGATACCAGCCCATCACCGAGATGCTGACGCAGAACGCCAGCAGCGCGCCGGCGGCGACGCCGCGCATGCCGAGCCCGAGGCCCAGACTCAGCGTGCCGCCGAGCACGATCTGCAGCACGGCCGAGCTAAGGATCATGAACGACGGCAGCTTCATGTTGCCGGTGCCGCGCAGGATGCCGGCCATCGAGTTCATCAGCCAGGGCAGGATGGCGCCGCCGAAGAAGATCTGCAGATAGGCCGTGGCATGGCTCAGCACCGCGCCGCGGCCGCCGAGCACCTCCAGCAAGGCAGGTCCGAACACCAGCATGCCGATCATGAAGGTCGCGCCGAACAATAGCGCGATCAGCAGCGCGTGCGTGGCGAGGGTCGAGGCCCGTTCGGTGTCGCCGGCGCCGAGCGCCCGCGCGATCGCCGAGGCCACGCCGCCGCCCATGGCGCCGCCGGACATCGTCATGGTCAGGATCACCAGCGGGAACACCAGTGCCATCGCCGCCAACGCCTCGATACCGAGCCGGCCGATATAGGAGGTCTCGGCGATGACGACGCAGGTGCCTGCCGTGTTCGCGATGATGTTGGGCCAGGCCAGCGACAGCAGGGTGCGCAGAATGGGGCCGTCGACGAGCGCATTCCGAACCGGCTTCGCGATGGGCGGCAACGTACGCCCCTCGCCGACCGGACTGTCGGCCAAGCCGATCTCGGACATGCTCGCTCCCCGTTTGGCCGCGCCATCTGGCGGGACCTTTGTCGTTCCTCCTAGCACACCGCCGGGCCGCGCCCCGTGCAGCGGGCGCATTGCGGGTGCGCGGTCAGCGCGCAGCCGGGCCTAGAGGCGGAAGTGCTTGGAGAGCTTCAGGCCCTGGGCCTGGTAGTTGGAGCCGATGCGGCTGCCATACATCGCGTTCGGCCGGGCCAGCATCTTCTCATAGACGAGGCGGCCGACGATCTGGCCATGCTCGAGGATGAACGGCACCTCGCGCGAGCGCACCTCGAGCACCGCGCGCGAGCCCTGCCCGCCGGCGCCGGCATAGCCGAAGCCGGGATCGAAGAAGCCGGCATAATGGACACGGAATTCGCCCACGAGCGGATCGAACGGCACCATCTCGGCGGCGTAGTCCGGCGGCACCTGCACGGCCTCCTTCGAAGCCAGGATGTAGAACTCGCCGGGATCGAGAATGAGGCTGCCGTCGGGTCGCGCCTTGATCGGCTCCCAGAACTCCTCCACGGCATAGCCGGCGCGGCGGTCGACGTCGACGACGCCGGTATGGCGCTTGGCGCGATAGCCCACATAGCCGTTGGCATTGCTGCCGGACAGGTCGACGGAAAGAGCGACGCCGCCGACGAGATCCGCATCATCGCGATCCACGAGCCGCTCGGCCTGATGCAGCGCGATCAGTTCGTCCTCCGATAGAACCGCGTCGCGGTAGCGGAAGCGGACCTGGGACAGGCGCGAGCCTTCGCGCAGCAAAACGGGAAACGTCTTCGGGCTGATCTCGGCGTAGAGCGGGCCGTGATAGCCCGCGCCGATCATGTCGAACCGTCGCGTGCCGTCGGCGATCACGCGGGTGAACACGTCGAGCCGCCCGGTCGAGCTCTTCGGATTGGCGGCCGCGACGATGTCCTTCGGCAGCGCGAGACTCTCCAAGAGCGGCACGATGTAGACGCAGTTGGTCTCCAGCACTGCGCCGTCGGCGAGCGCGAATTCGTGCAGCTTCAACTCGTCGATGCGCTCGGCGACCGTCGCGCCCGGCCCGGGCAGAAAGCTTGCCCGCACGCGATAGGCGATGTCGCCGAGCCGCAGGTCCAGGCTCGCCGGCTGGATCTGGCTTTCGACAAAATCGTATGCGGGGATGATCAGGCCAGCCTCCGCCATCGCCACGATCATGCGATCGGGGAGGATGCCGTGGGCGTCGGGGCTGAGCGAAAACGGCAAGACCTGATCCTTTGCAGGCGCCGGAACGGCGGCTTATCGAGCCTATATAGGGTCTTTTTACCGGTTATCCGATGGCTGGCTTGACGGAAAGGCCGGTTGCGACTATGAGCACGACTTATCCCGTGGTGATTTGAGCCGGCCGGCTTGCAGCCACGTTAAATAAGTCGCTAAACAGGCCGGGGACGATTGTGATCCCGGCCGTGAGGAGTTTTCCCAGGCCGGTTTTTTTGTGCCCATCGCTGGAGGCGGTGGTCACGATGGAGGTCACATGTCGAAGTCCCCCGCGAAGGCCCCGGCGTCGTTCGCCCGCTATCGTCCTGAAACCCGTCTGGTGCATTCCGGCACCTTGCGTTCCGAATTCGGCGAGACCGCCGAGGCGCTCTATCTGACGCAAGGCTTCGTCTACGCCACCGCCGAGGAGTGCGAGGCGCGCTTCAAGGGCGAGGATCCCGGCTTCATCTATTCGCGCTTCTCCAACCCGACCACGGCAATGTTCGAGCGCCGCATGATCGAGCTCGAGGGCGCCGAGGCCTGCCGCTCGGCCGCAACCGGCATGGCCGCAGTCACCACGGCAATCCTCGCTCCCCTCCGTGCCGGCGATCACGTCGTCGCCGCCAAGGCGCTGTTCGGCTCGTGCCGCTACGTCGTCGAAGATCTCTTGCCGCGCTACGGCATCGAATCGACCCTGGTCGATGGGCTCGACCTCGACCAATGGCAGAAGGCGGTCAGGCCGAACACCAAGTCGTGCTTCCTGGAGAGCCCGACCAATCCGACGCTCGACGTGATGGACATTCCCGCGATCGCCGAGATCGCGCACGCCCGTGGCGCGCGACTGATCGTCGACAACGTGTTCGCGACCCCGATCTGGCAGAGCCCGCTCGCGCTCGGCGCCGACGTCGTGGTGTATTCCGCGACCAAGCACATCGATGGCCAGGGCCGCTGCCTCGGCGGCGTGATCCTGTCGTCGGAGGCGTTCATCGCCGAGCACATCCACAATTTCATGCGCCAGACCGGTCCGTCGATCTCGCCGTTCAACGCCTGGGTCCTGCTCAAGGGCCTGGAGACCTTGGCGGTGCGCGTGCGCGCGCAGACCGAGACGGCGGCGAAGGTGGCCGACTTTCTCGCGGCGCATCCGAAGATCTCGCGGCTGATCTATCCCGGCCGCGAGGACCATCCGCAGGCGGCGACCGTGCGCAAGCAGATGCGCGCCGGCTCGACGCTGGTCGGCTTCGAGGTGAAGGGCGGCAAGACCAGCGCCTTCCGTACGCTCAACGGCTTGAAGCTCGCGCGCATCTCCAACAATCTCGGCGACGCCAAGACGCTGGTCACGCATCCGGCGACGACGACGCATCAGCGGCTGACGCCGGAGGCACGCGCCGAGCTCGGCATCAGCGAGGGCTTCATCCGCTTCTCCGCCGGGCTCGAGCATGCCGACGACCTGATCGAGGATCTGGATGCGGCCCTGAGGGCCGCGTAGCGAATGGCCGCATAGAGAATGGCGAATAGGGCGTACCGATTGCATCCTATTCGCTACTCGCTATTCCCTACTCGCCACTCTCACATCGGCCGATAGGTCAGCACGTTGGCCGGCGTGTTGATGCCGAGCTTGACCTGGCCGACCGAACGGATGATGTCGTCGCCGAGCAGCTGGGCGAAGCAGGCATAGCCCCAATCGCTCATGTGCAGACCGTCCGAGATCACGAACTCGTTGATCGGGATCGCCTGCCGCTCGTGCCAGTCGCGCATCACCTCGAAGCGCGGGAAGATGCCGGCGTGATGCAGCTCGGCGATACGCCCGAGCAGCTTGTTCATGCGGCTGGCGTTCTCCGAGCGCTCGTTGACGCGCGGGGAATATTGCAGGTCGACCAGCACGACATCGGAGGCCGCCGCCTGGATCTTGGCGACGCCGTCATCGACCAGCTTGGCGGTCTCGGCGGGATCGAGATCGCGCAGTACGGCATTGGTGCCGACCTGCCAGATCACGAGATCCGGATGCCGGTCGATCACCGACGTCTCCAGCCGCTTCATCATCTCCGGCGCATCCTCGCCGCCGACGCCGGCATTGATGACGCTGATGTCGACCATCGGATATTGCCGGCGCAGCTGCGCGGCAAGCCGATTCGGATAGGTGTAGTCCGGCGCGCTCGCGCCATAGCCCTGCGTCGACGACGAGCCGAAGGCGACGATGACGACCGGCAGGCCGGAGGCGAGCTTGTTGGCGACGTGCGGCAGCGAAATGAAATTCTTCTTGGCGACGCCCTTCGGCGTCAGGCACGGCACGCGGTTGAAGATGTCGGTGGCCGACTTCGCGACCTGCTTGACCTTGTCGATCGCCCGCTCGGTGATGCTGCGCGACGGCGGCGTCGCCGCGACGGCCTGCCCGGCTGCAGCCGGCGGCTGTGCATCCGTCATGGCCGGCGCGGTCGTCGCCGCAGGCGGCGAGGTCGTGGCCGCCGGGCGCGCCACGGCGATCGGCCCGGGCACCTGATCGCTCGCCTGCGCCACCGTGACGTGACCGATGCTCGGTCGCAGCCCGCTGATCAGCGGAGCCTTTGGATCGGAGCTCTCCACATCGGAAAGCGCGGCGGGCGCAGCCGGCGCTGCGCTCTGCGCCCGTAGCTTCTGCGGGCTCAGCGCGAGGGCGATGGCAATGGCAATGACCGCAACGGCCGAAAGCTTCTCCCATGTCCCGGAGACGCGGTGACACTCATTCGACGTCATGAACGACATAACCCTAGTTCTGCTGCGCCGGCCCGATATGCGCCGCGTCGATGATGAACTTCGACAGCGCCCGGCCGAGGCAGTCATGAACCTGCTTGGCCAGCTCGACTCCGTGCGTCGGATTGAACAGGTCGAAATCGCCCTGCTCGTTCCATTGCCGCATGATGGCAAACCGATCGAACAGCGGAATGTCCCGGTGCTGCGCCACCACACGCATGTTGTCGACATAGGGCGGCACGGAGATCAATGTCTCCGTCCGCGGACTGTATTGCAGGTTCATCAAGACGACGTCAGCTCCCGCTTTCTGCAGCGTCGCCACACCGTCGTCGACCGCCTGCCGGAACTCATCAGGATCGATCGACCGCATGGCGTCGACCGTGCCGGTCTGCCAGATGACCAAATTAGGCCTTTTTCCTTCCACCAGTTTAACGAGATTGCCCGCGACCTCCTCGGCCGTCTTCTTGGGCTGCAGCTCGATGCTGAGATTGACGGCGACGGTTGGCAGCTTGTCCTTCAACGCAGCCTGCAGACGGGCGGGGTAGGCATTGGCGTCGGACGTGCTGACAATGGAGGATGACCTGCTTCCGACGACGAGAATATCCAGCGTGCGGCCGTTCTTGACGGCGTCTGCAACCTTCGGGAGCGGGCTCTCGGTGGTCAGCAGGTAGGCCGGCACCTCGCAGTTCTGCGGCGCCTCTTCCGCGCGCGCAGAGGCCGCCAGCGAAACAGCCAGCACTGCGATACCAAACCTTAACCACGAGACGGACTTCATCAGCCCCCTCCCGCCAGATCGGCGTTGCTGCGCGCACCTTTTCGCGTCGCGCCCTTATCGGCCTCACGCTTGTACCACGAAATCAACGACGCCACCCCCCACATGATGAGGATGCCGCAAAGGCTGATCACCGCGTGCATCATGGCGCCGCCGGACACTTCGGCAAGGACGAAGTGGCCCGCAAACGCCAGAAACACGCCGAGACAGAAGATCTCGAGCGAGTGTTGCCCACAGACAATCAGCGGACGCAGCCACGGCGACTTCAAGAGCGGCCAATCCTTGCGCAAATAGTGCACGGTGAGTGCTGCGAGTGCGAGAAAATGCGCGAAACGCAACACGTCAAGGTCGGTCTTGTCGATCGGATACATCCACTGCTCGATTCGGCGCGGCATCAGATGGCCGAGCTGCGGAATGTACCAGGTCAGGGTCACACAGAAGGCCGCGACCAGATAGGCGACGCAGAGCCCGAGCGTGATCGGCGAGTTGATGATGCGCGACATGCGCCGCGCGCCGCCGAGCGCGCACCAGGCGCCGAACACGAACAGCAATTGCCAGGCGAACGGATTGAAGGCCCAGAAGCCGTTGGGATAGGCCGTCAGATAGAGATCGAGCTCCCAGGTCACGGCATAGAGAATGACGGATAGGCCTAGCGTCACGTCGGGCCGCCAGCGCATCAGCCACAGGATCAACGGCAGGAACAACATCAGCACGATGTAGAGCGGCAGCACGTCCATATTGACGGGGCGGAAGCGCAGGATCAGCGCCTGCACGATGGTCACGTCCGGCTGCTTGAGAAAATCCATGATTCCCATCTCTTCGGTGTAGAGCGGGTTCTCGAAGCTGGTCGCGACGTAGGAGATCTCGGCGAGGAAGATCGTGAACAGGAAGACGTGGGCGACGTAGATCTGCCAAACGCGGCGCAGGATGCGCGCGGTTGCGACGATGAAACCGGCATCCTGCATCGCCCGGCCGTAGACGAACGCCGCCGTGTAGCCTGAGATGAAGATGAAGATCTCGGTGGCGTCGGAGAAGCCGTAGTTGCGGAGCGTGAACCAGGTCAGCAGGTTCGGCGGCAGATGGTCGATGAAGATCAGCCATAGCGCCAGCCCGCGAAACAGGTCGAGCCGCAGTTCGCGCTCGCCGACCGCCGGGAAGGTGATCGCAGGGACGGCGGTGGTGGCGGTGTTGGCGGGTGCAGCGGTGACGGCCGGCGCAGCCGCGACGGCAGATGCAGATGCAACCGCGGGTGCAGCCGCGCTCGCCGCAGCGGCAGTCTCCGTAGCCGGCGCGGGTGCGGCGCTGGCTGCGGGGGCGGACGGTCCGGCAAGGCGATCGACAATCGACGTCATCAGGCACCGCGTCAAAGCTGCCAGCCCTCGAGGCCCGGCAGGGGAAATGTAGGGCTGCGCAGTTTTCGCGCAAGCGATGAAGGACTTATCAGCTGGGCCGTGCCCAGTTTTTCGACCTTGGCGGACGGCTGGTGGCGATCGCACGACGCAGGACAGGGCGATCACCGCCAGGGTGCTGCCAGCCGCGCCCGATCCGAGCCCAAGGAACGGATCGCGCATACGGGCGACAGAGTCCGCGATTCTGGTGCCATAATGCGGAACTGTGTTGAAAGCACGATGGCGTCCCGATTGGTTCCGGCGCTGGTTTCCGCTACAATGCCACCATGTATCGCGCCGTGACTCGCCACATCGAAGTGACCGTCGAACCGAACTTCCTGCCTGAGAAGTCGTCGGTGGCCGATGGCCGCTGGTTCTGGTCCTATACCGTCGTCATCACCAACAGCGGGGAGGAGACGGTGCGGCTGCGCAGCCGGCACTGGATCATCACCGATGGGATCGGCCGGCAGCAGGAGGTCCGCGGCGAGGGCGTGGTCGGCGAGCAGCCGGTGCTCGCGCCGGGCGAGCGCTTCGAATACACCTCCGGCGTCCCGCTCACCACCGCGTCCGGCTTCATGGCCGGCTCGTACCAGATGGAGAGCGAGAGCGGTGAGCACTTCGACATCGCCGTGCCAGCCTTCTCGCTTGACAGCCCCGACGGCAAGCGGGTGTTGAATTAGCTGAGAAGGCATGCAGTTCGACTGCTCCCCAGTCATCCGCTCGCTGTCTCTTGTGCTGCTCTCGACGTTCAATACCTTGTCCTTGCGGCTCGCCTCGCCTGCCGATGTTTGGCCCGCTGTCGTCCCGGCAAGCTTCCGACAACGCGCCAGCGGACGAAGTGCAATACGATGGATCCTGTACTCACGCCGCACATCATCGTTCTCGCGACGCATCTCGCGTCCGAGCTTTGCCCATTCATCCGCCCTCTGCAAATAGAGGGCGCAGGGAAGGCCAGGCCTCGGCTGAGGCCTGCGGCCCGCCTGCAGAAAAAAATGCAGGCGGCAGGTACCACAGATCCTATGGGGCGGCGGGTGGTCAAGAAGGGTTAGGATTGGATTTCCGAACCATCCGGCCCTCGGAGGAT